>NZ_LT985810.1 GCF_900291465.1 Bacteroides sp. Marseille-P3684 | reverse complement strand
CCAACGGCTCGGTATATACTGAGACTCTATTCACAACACCACAGCAGGAGACCATCAAACCATTGTTGGAGGCATTAGATCAAGACAAAAATAAAGCAGGGTGACGCATTGTCAAAGTCAGGAAAAATGGCATATGAAGTGATTATACTTTCACATCTTCATAGGCCATTGTATTTTATTTTACTGAATATCCCTATATATTAGGATAAAGCGAAGTGGTTGCAGGAGTGCATCAAACCGCTTCACTTTAAGCCATATCCTATATATACGACAATAAAGTGAAGTGGTTATACAGCTAGCAACCTATATGAAAAGGTACTGGCGAAAAGAAAAACAAGCAATAACCGATAAAGACAATCATTTATGGATATACAGACAGCAAAACAAATCAGGCTGGAAGAGTATCTTCACAGCTGGGGATATAGCCCGGTGAAGCGGCAGGGCATCAATCTTTCCTGACTTCGTCAACGTGTCACCCAAAACTCATCAGAGAATAATGGCGCGATACATTGATGTCGTTTCATCAGCATAGTTCGATTGATAACCTGTTTGTTCTTGGGCAGTGTCATCTGTATTGTTACAATCGTCTGCGCAAGTGCCAAAACCTTGTCGACACTCATATTGATATTGGATAGTTTCAGCAGCCGCTCCAGTTCCTTATAAACTTTCAATGCCACAAAACAGATGCATACGTGTGCCTTTATCCTGCGGTGGGTGAAGTGGAACATTGGTCGTATCTCTATCTTCGATTTTGAGATGCGGAAAGCCCTTTCGACATGCCATAGGTTATGATATGCGGCATATACTTCACCGGTCGGGATATTTGTATTGG
>NZ_LT985809.1 GCF_900291465.1 Bacteroides sp. Marseille-P3684 | reverse complement strand
TTTCTTCAGATGCAGGGAACACATAAATCAAAGAAATCTTCAAAATATCGCTGCTTGAAGATATCAAACTTTTCTTTTGTAATTGACGAAAAAAAGAAGGTGCATCGCTCATTGCGACACACCCTCTTTTTGCGTTTATGGGGGGCGTGGTTCCAATATTGATTCGGGCATCCGCCTTAGCCCACAGATGATGTATCGTTCGGTCATGAAGCTGACAAAGCGGGCTAGCTGTGGTTTGGTTAGGTTTTCCTATGTTGCGGGGCAGCCGTTCGCCTTCTTAAACATGGAAAGAATCTGCATGTATTTCGGGTATTTCGCCGCAAATGCCTCTTTTAATGTCGTTGTTGTCATGGTTCATTGTTTTTTTGTCGTTATTGTCTTTGTCTTTTCCCGGTTCATCAGGGAAGTTGATGTCGCATTTTTGCGTAGACACTATTATCATTGCGGCGATAATGACAATAATTGCGCCGATAATAGTTGGACGCCATTCTGTCTTGTCTGTGGCAAGGATGAAAAGTAAGATTATCCAGAGTATACATCCGATAGGCATAATATTTAAATTTAAAGTTCGTTTGACAAGTGTTTTGATAATCACAAATATAGTAGTTCGGGCTGTCCTCTTACATATAACGCGACCTGTTTTTATATTTAGATTATATTCTTTTTTGGCAAACTGAAATAGGTATAGGATTTGCATAAGCTGAGCCCTGAGCCGCTTCATACAGCGAGACGGAAGTCTAAACCGTTTTGACCGTGTAGCGTGTAGGG
Organism: Bacteroides sp. Marseille-P3684; assembly: GCF_900291465.1. Lineage (GTDB taxonomy): Bacteria > Bacteroidota > Bacteroidia > Bacteroidales > Bacteroidaceae > Phocaeicola_A. Next base: position 288 of record NZ_LT985809.1, on the reverse strand, counting down.
GGCGAACCGGATGCGTGTTGGACCGGGCGTTTGTTGGACCGGGCGACCAGACCGGTCGCCCCTACATCGCCGACCATATCGCCCCCGACCAGGTGGAAGCCTGGGCCGCCGCGATGCTGGAGGGCACGGAGCAGGATGCAGGAGTAAAAAAAAGAAAGCCTGACCATAGCCGGGTTGTTGGGATACGCGCTGGGCTGTGTCGGGATGCGGTTGGATGACTTTGAGCGGATGACCCCCGACGAGTTCAGCGCGGTCTGTGAGGCGCATGCCAAGACCCGGGAGGCAGAC
>NZ_LT985808.1:3649493-3706277 GCF_900291465.1 Bacteroides sp. Marseille-P3684 | reverse complement strand
CCATTCCGAACAGAGAAGTTAAGCTTCGTCACGCCGATGGTACTGCGCAAGTGGGAGAGTAGGTAGTCGCCGTTTTTGAAAGCAGAGCCTCCGCAGCATGAGTGTTGCGGAGGCTTTTTGCGTTTTACGGGCTTCCTACTTGAAAGCTCTGCTTCGTTTTGGTCTTTTTGAATTGCTGTGAGAAGCTTCTGACTAAGCTATAATAATGTGTGCTGAACACACGTATGGTGGTGTGAGAGGTCGGTAGATATGAAGTAAGAGCTGAATACCGATGATTGACATTGATCCTTCTTAAATTTTTATTTCCTGACAAACATAGGTCTCTTTTCTTTACAGTGCTATCCTCTGCCTGTGTTATGTGGTATTATGTATAGGGTGATAACGTGTCTTTCGATTGTATTTTAATGGTGATAAAAGATACCATTTTGTGATGAATTTTTCTCCCTTTTGGATGAACTTCAGGTAATTATCTTTATGAAATATTTGCTTATATCGATTTATCTTGCGAATATTGCAGTACGACTAAACATTCCACATACTTCATTTATGATGGAGTCTGACAGGAATGCATGCCGTACCCCGTAAAGGTACTGCTTCTGTGTATCCGGTATCCTTATGAGAACCTTAAACCAATTCCTTGGAAGGAAGGAAAATAATAACCCGGATACAAGTCCTTCTGCCTGCATCCATACCTAAACTACCATGAACAAGACGGCCTATAAGCTCTTATTGAGCTATGTATCTTTACTACTTCTTTTGGGATGCGAGAAGAATGTTGAAGAAGAAAACAGAATTCCCCTTTCGAATATTGAAGTTTCGTTTAACAGCGTGATATCCAGAGTTACCGATTTGAATTGGGACGCCAATGACCGCATCGGTGTTTTCATGTACTTGAGTGGCAGTGGTCTGTCGGAGGAGAGCGTTGTCAATTCAGTTCCAGCTTGCTACGTCTATCAGAATGGAGCATTCTGTCCCGAAGGAGAGGAAGACCGCTTGTTCTATCCGGTTGAAGAGCATGTGGACTTTGTGGCTTATTATCCGCTCCAGGATGTTTCAGGCTACAAGCTCGGGCTGGATATCTCTGACCAGCAGCATCCCTCTTCCTTTGACTTGCTTTGTAGCGACAATCTGGGAGCAGTAGAAAATCAGTGGGGATAACCATACAGCTTTGCGATTCTGAAGAGGAAGAATTTTTTGTCTACGACTCCATGCAGATTCGCCCTGAAAAGTTTGATTTTGGCGTTGAATGATTCGGCTGCCGCATTTGATGAGCGTTTGTTGTAGAAGTTCAGGATTTCGTCATAATGCTCATAGAATGTCGAGGCAATGACATTGAACTGCTTCATTCTTGAATCATCGACTTTGTTGTACCATTTGGCCATGCTCAACCGCGCTGCATCTTTGATGGTGTTCTTTGAGAATATCATTCTTAATGAGTGGGACAGACCATAAGCCATTTTGATGTCAGGATACTCCTCGAAGAGGATTTTAGCCCTTTCCTTTTGTCTTTCCGTCCATTTGTCTGCTGATTTGAACAGAAGGTAACGGCTTCTGATGAGCAATTCCGGACGCGTGTCTCCATTGGAAAAGCGGAACGGCACATAGGGCTTGCCGGTTTGTTTGCACTCTTCCATTTCTTCATTGCTTTGCTGCAAGGCGTCCCAACGGTGCGCCACACGGATTTCCTGCACGGCATCACAAGCCAGTTTCTGGATGTGGAAACGGTCAATCACTCTTTGAGCCTTCGGAAATGCGACAGAAACAATCTTGCGCATTGAATCGGAAAGGTCAAGGGTCACTTCCTCCACTTTCATGCGTTCTTCCTCGTCTATCAACTTCAGCACCTGTATCACGTCTTCCGATTTCGTGCCGGAAACGACCGCCACCAGACTTCCTTCACCTGTATGCCGGTCACGGTTGGTGACAAACGTATACAGCTCCCCATTGGACAGGGAAGACTCGTCTATGGCAAGATGCCGGCCTATGTTTTCGGGAAACAACAGCCATGAATCGGCATGGTCTAGCTGGTCCCAGTCGTGGAAGCCGCTTAGCGTTTCCTTGTACTGTTTCTCAAAGGTATGTGCATTTATGTGGTAGAATGTTTCAAGCGTACGGCAGGTCACAGGGGATGTCTCCATACGTTTCTTTTAAAAAAGCCCCGAACTCCTTGGAGTAACGGGTTCCTTTGCAGGCTATGTCAAGGCTGATTGGAAGGCTGAAACTCTTGCCTGTACGCAGGTCGGTCCACCTGCGACGGCGTATGACCAGTATGACCTTATGGTCGCGTATCGGGAAATCGGTTACATTCACAGCCTCCATGAAGCCTTTGGATGCAAAATTGGCATCTGATGACAATCCCGCATTCATTAACTCGTCGAGATAAATATGAATCTCTGTCCGACTCTGTTGCACACCTGCTATCTCAAAATGATCCAGTATTTCTGAAGGCAGCACGATACGCGCAAGCACTTCCAATTGATTCTTTTCCATAAGGCAAAGGTCGGAATTCCTCTGGATATTGGAAAACTAATCCCCACTGATTTTCTACTGCTCCACAATCTGAAGGATATTTCTGCTACTTCTACACCACTGACGCTTGACTTCGCTCATTGTCTCAGCAAACTGAGTTTTGCCGTCAGTCTGCAGGAAGGTATGCAGGAGTCGGATTTGAGTGGTATGCAGATATTTATACGAGATATTCCCATTAAGGCGACTTTCGACCTGTCAACTAGAAGGCTCGATCCGGAAGCCTCCTCAGCTTCTTCCTTGGCTGCACGGGTTACAGACACGAAGGGGGAGGCCATTGTTTATCCGGGTGAGGCACGAAACCATACGGTGTCTGTCGTACTGCCTTCCGGGCATTATGATTTCTTCATTTCTCCGGACCAGGAGGATTGGAAGCCTGGTACGAAGTATCAGTACACCCTCTCTTTGGACCGGAGCACCAACAGTCCCTCCCTGAATGCGGAAATTTCCCCATGGAAAGACGGAGAGGCAGACAGTCTTTCGAACAAACCCGGCACAAACGTTCCTTTTCCATGGAACGGATCCTCTTCAGACCGTCATTGGTATAAAGCGACAGACGCGGTATTCACTCTCTCTCGTGGCAGCGAACTCAAGGGACTTGCAGACCTGGTGAATTCGGGCGTAACATTTGAGGGTAAGACTATCAGGCTTGGCAAAGATTTGGATTTGGGTGGTCATCCTTTCACTTCCATCGGCGATAGTACTCATGTCTTTGCTGGTACTTTTGACGGTAAGAGCTTCCACATCTTAGGTTACCTTCCGGACGTGACTGATACTTATGTGGGACTCTTCGGTAACAATGCCGGACATATATGTAATGTCACTCTTGCAGGTTCCGTGGCTGTCTCGCTGACTGCTGAAGACATGCCTTCGGTCATGGGCTGTTTGGTGGGTTATAATGTGGGCAGCATTGAGAACTGCACCAACTGTGCATCCCTGACAGCTTCTCTGAAATCCTTTAATGTGAAAAAACGTGGCTTTGATATGGGTGGTATTGCTGCCGTTAACTTGGGACGTATCACCGGATGTCGTAACTACGGGCGTCTTGCCTACTCGTCTTCTGTGCCAAATGTGCCGGAGGTTCATGTTGGCGGTATCGTCGGTCTGCTGAAATCCGGTTCGATTTCCGATTGTTCCAATCACGCTTTACTGAAATGCAACGGCAACAATATCGAGCTTGGCGGTATCTGCGGATGTCGCAATTCCTTTACGGATAATCTTTCCAAGACACGGGCACTACTGTCTGCATGTGACAATTATGGCGAGGTCCGTCTTCCTGCCGTTTCCTTGATAGGCTATTGTGGTGGTATCATCGGCAGTATTGACGATTGGTCTTCCATCGAAGGCTGCCGGAACAAGGGTAATGTGTATTCCTATTCCACGGAAACTGGCAAATTGTCTTCAGCCTACGCAGGTGGCATTGTGGGACGTGGCGCACGATGCCTGATGATCCGATGCGCGAACTACGGAAAAGTTACTGCTGGCCGGTCGCGGATTGGTAATAGTATACACGCCTATGCCGGTGGTATCATAGGTTACCTCTCTACTGATTCTGAACTACACGCAAGTGTGCACCATACAAATGCCCAGGTGGAATGCAACGAAATGCTCGGTGGTCTTGTCGGTCGCATGAGGATTTTGGAGGATAAAGAGCACACCCCGGTTGTTTATGGCTGTAATATGAACCAAGGCTATCCAGCTAAATGGATTGGTTCGGAGGAAGATGACAATCCTACTAGCGGGGTGAAGATGGACGCACACGAAGAGAAATAAATGCTTTGTCATAGTCTTTGGAGTGCACCAATGGCTATGATTGCGATTTTGAGCTTAGTTAAGAAGGGACTGATTCTTTAGTGGAAGAGTCGGTCCCTTTTTATAGATACTGACATTATTTATCAAAGTCGATGAGCTGGCTGGATCGACCTATAGCCGAGATTTATTATTGTATATTTTACTGGATGTATTATCTTTGTCATTCCATATTAGTGACTTTATTTACAGATGCTAGGCTGATGTGTCTTTAAGTTCCTGTATTGCCCTTATTATAGATTATTTTGTAATGTGTCTCTTGCCCTAAAATGTTTTTTTGATTAAAAGATGTGAATTATATTATCTATCTCCTAGAATTTACTATTTTTGTTGTCGCAATTTTTGCAGGTATTTATTTCAAAGAAATCGAAGTCTTTTTACAAGAGTTTATAATGTTTATCTAGTTGTATCTGTAATGATTAGAATTGAATGACCCTCTTGTGACGATAGCTGATGGGATATTTTGGGATAAATGCCTCATATTTTATCTGTACTTTGGATTCGGTCCGCGGCAACAGAACTGAAATTTATTAACTAAACAAACAAATACTTTAAAAACTAAAAAGCTTTATTATGGAAACAACTAAGAAAAAATCTACGAAGATTTGGGGTATCAAAAATGCTGGTATAGTTATTATCTGCTGTTTCATCGTAGCAGTATGTATCTTCCGGTTCTTCTTGGGCGATGGCTCTAACTTTGTTAACAATGACCCGAACAACCACCCGGTAAACTTGTTGGGTACTGTCTATAAAGGTGGTGTGATCGTGCCGGTTATCCAAACTTTGTTGCTGACTGTTATCGCATTGAGCGTTGAACGTTACTTCGCATTGCGTTCTGCTTATGGTAGAGGTTCTTTGGTGAAATTCGTTGCTAACATCAAGGACGCTTTGGCTGCAGGTGACTTGCAGAAAGCTCACGCAGTATGTGACAAACAACGCGGTTCTGTTGCAAACGTAGTAACTGCTACTTTGGTTAAATACGCCGAAGTTGAAAACAACAATGGCTTGACAAAAGAACAAAAGGTGTTGGCTATCCAAAAGGAATTGGAAGAAGCTACAGCTCTTGAAATGCCTATGATGCAGCAGAACTTGCCGATCATCGCTACCATTACTACTCTGGGTACATTGTTCGGTCTGCTTGGTACCGTTGTTGGTATGATCCGTTCATTCCAGGCTCTGGGTGCCGGTGGTGGTACTGACTCTGTTGCATTGTCAACCGGTATTTCTGAGGCCTTGGTTAACACTGCATTCGGTATCTTGACTGGTGCTTTGGCTGTTATCTCCTACAACTACTACACTAACAAAATTGATAAGTTGACTTATAGCCTTGACGAAGTAGGTTTCTCTATCGTACAGACTTTTGCTGCTACTCATAAATAATTTCGGCTCACCTTTTAAATCATTTTAATTATGGCTAGAGCTAAAATTAAAAAGAAAGATACTTTCATCGACATGACGGCAATGAGTGACGTTACCGTACTGTTGCTGACTTTCTTTATGTTGACTTCAACCTTCATTAAGAAAGAGCCGGTAATGGTTTCCACTCCTGCTTCTGTGTCTGAAATTAAGATTCCGGAGACGGATATCCTTCAGATACTGGTCGACCCGAAAGGTAAAATATTCATGAGCCTGGATAAACAGCAGGACATGCGTGCTGTTTTGGAGGCGGTAGGTAATGAGTATGGTATTGCATTTACGCCGACGGAAATACATAAGTTCTCACTTGCTCCTACTTTTGGTGTCGCAATTGGCAAGATGAAGCAATTCCTTGCATTGCCCTCTGACAAGCAGGACGAGATTTTGAAGAATGAGGGTATCCCCTGTGACAGCGTTGATAATCAATTTAAAGCTTGGGTACGTCAAGCGCGTGCCGCTAATCCGGATTTACGTATTGCTATCAAGGCAGACCAGACTACTCCCTATTCTGTAATTAAACAAGTAATGTCATCACTTCAGGACCTTCGAGAGAATCGTTACAACTTGATTACGAACTTGAAGGAAGTTGAAGAATAAAAAACTGGTTAAGGAATATGGCAGAAGTACAACAAGGTGCAAATGAAAAAAGAGGTAAAAGCAAACAGAAAAAGATGAATGTCCGCGTGGATTTTACTCCGATGGTGGATATGAACATGTTGCTGATTACCTTCTTTATGCTGTGTACCACGATGAGTAAGCCTCAGACGATGGAGATTAGTATGCCGGCGAAAGAAGACTTGACCGATGACCAGAAATCAAAAGTTAAGGCATCTGAAGCCATTACTTTGCTGTTGGCTGGTGATGACCGGGTCTTCTATTATGACGGACAACCCAACTATGAGGATTATACATCGTTGAAGCAGACTTCTTATAATGCAGATGGTTTGCGTGCTATGTTGCTGAAGAGAAATGCGGCAGCCGTGAATGAAGTAAACAAACTCAAGCAAGATAAGATTGATTTGAAAATATCTGAGGATGAATATAAGGAGAAACTGAGCGACATTAAGGGTGGAAAGAACACCCCGACTGTCATCATCAAAGCTACAGATGATGCTTCTTATAAGAATCTGATTGATGCTCTCGATGAAATGCAGATTTGCAATATCGGTAAGTATGTGATCACTGACATTACAGAAGGTGATGAGTTCTTGATCAAGAACTTTGATGCCAAGGGTACGTTGGCCAGTGAAGCTGCAGCACAACAATAATGAATCACACCTAAAATAATATAGATATGGCAAAAATAGATTTGACTTCTTTACAATGGTGTGATCTCGTTTTTGGAGATAAGAATAAGTCTTATGGTGCGTATAAGATGCGTGCCGACTCTCCAAAGCGTCACACCCGCGCAATGATCATTGTGATTCTTGTAGTGGCTCTTGCATGTGCTCTCCCGACTTTGATAAAATTGGCTACTCCTGAACAGACTGTGGATGAAGCAATGACGGAAGTAACAACGCTTTCACAATTGGATGAACCCGAAGTTAAGCAGAAGGACTTTGTAAAACCGGTGGAAGCAACTCCTCCCCCTCCTGCCTTGAAGAGTACCATCAAGTTTACTGCTCCGGTCATCAAAAAGGACGAGGAAGTGCCTGATGAAGACCAGATGAAGAGCCAGGATGAGTTGAATGCAAGTAAGACCAGTATTTCTATCGCTGACGTAAAGGGTAACGACGAAGAACATGGTGCGGATATTGCCGACCTGAAGCAAGTCGTTGTCCAGGCCAAAGAGGAACCGGATCAGGTGTTCGATATGGTAGAACAGATGCCTACCTTCCCCGGCGGACAGGAAGAGTTGATGAAATACATCGGTAAGAACCTTCGTTATCCTGCTATTGCTCAGGAGAACGGTATTCAGGGACGTGTTATTTGTCAGTTCGTAGTTGGTAAAGATGGTCAGGTACGCGACGTTGTCGTTGTACGTACATTGGATCCTTCTTGCGACAAGGAAGCTATCCGCGTGTTGAGCGGAATGCCCAAGTGGATTCCGGGTAAGCAGAACGGTAAGGCTGTGTCCGTAAAATATACCGTGCCTATTGTCTTTAGATTACAGTAATGAGACTTGTCTCATTCCAACTCTATTAAGTGCGATGTTTTTGGGATTGCCGGTTGATGCCGGCATCCCAAAAACGATAGCACTTCAGTTTTGTTTCTTTTCTGAATAGCAGCCAGACTGGATGGCTCCTGTGGAATTACAGCATCTCTAGCCTTTCGAATAATTAGAATGAAAACCCATTTTACATATCTCATTAGCTTTATGCTCTTAGGCCTGTTGGCTGCATGCCAGCCCAAGCCGAAAGACGGTCGTACGGATACGTTCAATACCGGTTCGGTGTATATTACTGCCGACGAAAGCTTCCGACCGATCATTCAGGAAGAGATTGATGTGTTCGAAGGACTGACTCCCGCAGCTACCATAAATCCCATTTATACAACGGAAGTAGAAGCCATCAGCCTGTTGTTGAAGGACAGTGTGCGCTTGGCAATTGCCACCCGTACATTTACACCCCAAGAATTACAGTCATTTGAAAGTCGCAAGTTTCAGCCGCGTGCTATCAAGGTTGCTGTCGATGGGTTGGCGTTGATTGTCAACCGAAGCAATCCTGACACGCTCATTTCAGTCAGAGACATACGCCGGATTCTGACCGGTGATGTGCAAAACTGGAAAGATATTTATCCGTCGTCAAAGCTGGACGACATCTGTCTTGTGTTTGATAACAAGAATTCAAGTACGGTGCGTTACGCCATGGACTCCATCTGTGGTGGAAAGCCCTTGGACAACAAGAAGGTCTATGCACTGGACAACAATCTGGAAGTAATTGATTTTGTTGCCAAGACACCCGAAGCAATCGGTGTCGTCGGCGTAAACTGGTTGACAAACCGGAGTGACTCGACACGGCTCTCTTTCCGTGATGAGATTCGGGTGATGTCGGTCTCTGCCGAAAATCAGGCACGTCCCGACAATTCCTACAAGCCTTATCAGGCTTACTTGTATTATGACGATTATCCATTGGCACGGCCAATCTATATACTGTTGAATGACCCCCGTAACGGACTGTCGTGGGGCTTCTCCAACTTCATGCAGAGCGATCGCGGACAACGCATTATCCTGAAGGCCGGTCTGTTGCCGGAGATTCTGAGAGGATATATCTCTGTGAGAGTTAATGACCAATAATAAGTAGAAGACTAAAATTATCTTGATACACTCTATGAAAAGACTAAATCTATTTTTATTAGGAGCGTGTGTGGCAGCAAGCTCACTCTACGCACAATCAGAAGATTGGAAAGCAGGCGTTGCCAAAGTGAAGGATTTGATCAAGACCAATCCTGAAATGGCAGAAGAGCAAGCAGACGATTTGTTGAAAGGCAAGAATAAAAAGAATGTAGAATTGGTTTTGGCCATTGGCCGTGCATACTTGGATGCCGGACAACTGGAGCAGGCTGATGACTACGCAAAGTTGGCTAAGAAGGCCGATTCCAAATCGGCAATCGTCTCTGTTTTTGAAGGAGACATCGCTGTGGCCCGTAAGGACCCGGGTACTGCCAGCCAACGTTACGAAGAGGCTATTTACTTCGACCCGAATTGCAAGGAAGCATATCTGAAGTATGCTGATATCTACAAAGCTGCCAATCCCAGTCTGGCTACCGGAAAGCTGGAAGAGCTGAGAGCCATCGACCCCCAGGCTGTGGAAGTAGACCGTAAGTTGGCTGAAATCTATTATTCTGCCAACCAGTTCGATAAGGCTGCTGATGCTTACGCACGTTTTGCTGAAGGCGATAAGGCAACTGAGAACGACTTGGTGAAATACTCTTTCGCTCTCTTCCTCAATCACAACTTTGAGAAATCCTTGGAAGTGGCAAATCTTGGTTTGCAAAAGAATCCTCAACATGCTGTATTCAACCGTCTGCGTATGTACAACTTCATTGACTTGAAGCGTTACGACGAAGCGAAGGAAGCTGCCAATGCTTTCTTTGGTGCATGCAAGGTGGAAGACCTGACTTACCTGGATTACCTTTACCATGGTACTCTTCTGGAGGCTTTGAAGGTATACGAGGATGCAGTTGTTTCTTTGGAAAAGGCATACGACATGAACAAGGAGCGCAGCGAAGTCCTCAATCAGATTGCATCGTGCTATGAAAGTGCCGGTAAATATGAAGAGGCAATCAATGCGTTCAACAAATATGTAGAGACACTGCCGGAAGACAAGAAAACTCCGGACCTCGTGTTCCAATTGGGACGTATGTATTACGGTGAAGGTACTACCACGGACAGCATCAACTATACTCCGGAGATGAAGACGGCTGCCTTGCATAAGGCTGATTCTACTTTCGGCAAGTTGGCTGAGCTGGTTCCCGATAACTACCTGGGTAATTTCTGGCGTGCACGTACGAACTCTGCACTTGACCCCGAAACTACGGCTGGTCTGGCTAAGCCTTACTACGAACAGGTTGCTACCTTGTTGGCTGACAAGGCTAAGGAAGACAGTCGCTACAACCGCTACTTGATTGAGTGCTACCGCTACTTGGGTTACTACTACCTGGTGGCTGAAAAGTACGAAGAATCAAAAGAGTACTGGAACAAAATCTTGGCTATCGATCCCGAAGATGCTATCGCTACGAAAGCATTGGAAGGTATTAAATAGTGGATAATTTTAGTTGTTTACGTGTAAGGAGGAGCAAGAGTGATTCTTCCTCCTCCTTTTTTATGTGTTGTCTGATTTTTTCGAATGTTTTCAACTGTTCCCTTTCTCGGTACCTGGTACGGAGGAAGGGAATTTTTTTTTAGCCCAAGTCAGTCATTAGACTGCTCAAGGAACTTGCCCTTTTGAAGTGAAGAGAACTTTGAGCGGTCTAATGACCGATTTGGGTTTAGTATTTTCCCTCAAAATAGCCATGATGCTCTCCCCGGAGCGTCTTGCGCAAGAGGACACAGGGTCTTGCGCATCTCCCTGGTATCCTCATGCGCATCTCGGCAAAAGGAGATGAGCAAGACGTGGACAGGCTCTTCAGCAAGAGGATGGCAACCTTTTCCGCAAGAAGCGTCGGCCTTTTCCGTTCGCCGGAATCTGGAGTAACGGAAGCCTGAGGAGGAACAATCAGGTAGTGTCGAGTCCCGTACAATCCTATGAACAAGTGTGTTTAGTACATCTTGGATGCATGATTCCTCATGTCCCGATTTGGGTTTAATTAACAGTATGCAGAGAAGTCTGTCGAATTGTAATCTGAACCTTCGTTTTCTCTTTCTAAAATTCTTCATTAAGGCGTCTGACAGCTATAAATGGGAATCTGCTCTCCTCTTGAAAGAAAGCTCTCTTGAAAGAATGATTGACAAGATGTTCTCAAACGGCTGGATTGTGTGCAAAAAGTTCCTTCAGACTATTGCATTACACCGGATTTTTACCATATTTGCTAAAAATATGATATATGAATCCGATTAGAGACTTTGCCCAGATGACCGCACACCTGCAATCGCTCTCCCACAGGAAGCGCGTTGTGGTGGTCTGCCCGAATGACCCTCATACAGAGTATGCCGTTTCGCGTGCTTTGGAGGAAGGAATTGCCGATTTTGTATTGGTGGCCGATGCTCGTTTTGCCGCACATGCCGAGGAGATGCGCAGCCGTTGTCCGGAGCATGTGGACGTGTTGGTCGTTGCTACTCCTGACGACGCAGCCGCCTTGGCGGTGAAGATAGTCCGTGAGCAGAAGGCGGATATCCTGATGAAGGGGTTGATCAATACCGATAACCTGCTGCGTGCAGTCCTTAATAAGGAAACCGGTATCCTGCCCAAGGGGGAAGTGCTGACGCATGTCACGGTGGCACATGTCCCGACTTACCCCAAGCTGCTGATATTCTCGGACGCCGCGGTAATCCCGCGTCCCACACTGGCACAGTTCAAGGCGATGATACGTTATGCCGTCGGAGTAGCACATTGTTGTGGGGTGGAGGAGCCACGTATCGCCTTGCTCCACTGTTCGGAAAAAATCAACGAGAAGTTTCCCCATACGCTCGATTATGCTGTCCTGAAGGAATGTGCCGTCCAGGGAGAATTCGGACGTGTGCAGATGGACGGTCCGATGGATGTGAAGACGGCATGTGATATCCACAGCGGCAACATCAAGGGGCTCTCCTCGCCGGTGGTGGGCAATGCGGACATACTGATTTTCCCGAACATCGAATCCGGAAACACCTTCTACAAGTCCATCACGCTCTTTGCCAATGCCGACATGGCAGGTACGTTGCGCGGACCGATATGTCCCGTGGTCGTGACATCGCGCAGTGACTCGGGACTCTCCAAATATTACAGCCTGGCACTAGCCTGCCTGACTGAAACCTGTAAATCCCAAATACCAGTCAACCATGAGAATCTTTGTTATTAATCCGGGGTCCACCTCGACCAAGATAGCGGTCTATGAGAACGAAAAGCAAGTGTGGGTGCACAATATCCGTCATTCCACGGAGGAACTTGCGGGCTTTGTCCACATCAACGAGCAGTATGATTTCCGTCGTCACCGGATTGCGGAGGCGCTGAAGGAGGCAGGAATTGATACGAAGTTTGACGCAGTTATCGGTCGCGGCGGGTTGCTTCATCCCACACCCGGAGGCGTTTATCCGGTGAATGCGAAGATGAAGGAAGACCTGATTCATGCCGAGCACGAACATGCCTGCAACCTCGGAGCGTTTCTGGCAGACGACTGGGCTTTCCGGACGGGTTGTCCGGCATACATTGCCGACCCTGTCGTGGTGGACGAGCTGGACGAGCGGGCGCGTCGGACTGGACTGCCGCAGATTGAACGCCGTTCCATCTTCCACGCATTGAACAGCAAGGCGGTTGCCCGTCGCTATGCGGCAAGTCGGGGAGTGGCATACGAAGACATTGATGTCATCGTCGGACATCTGGGAGGCGGCATTTCCATCAGTGCACATCGGCACGGAAGAGTGATCGATGTGAACAATGCCCTTGACGGCGAAGGCCCGTTCTCCCCCGAGCGGGTCGGGACATTGCCTGCCTACGAACTGGCTGAACTGTGCTTCAGCGGACAATATACCTTGAAGGAAGTCAAGAAGATGATTACAACCCGTGGCGGGGCTGTCGCCTATCTGGGCACGAACAACCTGAAGACGGTGGAAGACCGTGCCCTGGAGGGAGATGTGGCATGCCGGGATTTCCTCGAAGCCATGTTCTACACTGTCGCCAAGCAGATTGGCGCCATGCATGTGGCATTGAAGGGGAAGGCGGAAGCCATTATCCTGACAGGCGGCATCGCCTACAGTGATTACTGCGTGGACCTGTTGCGGGAGCAAATCAGCTACCTGGCACCTGTGGTGGTGATTCCGGGTGAAGATGAGATGGGTGCATTGGCTGAGAATGCACTGGGCGCCCTGAACGGGACGCTGATTTGTCGGGAATATACCGGCGAGAAGCTGACGACGGCAACAGTTTAGGATTCAACGATATTGAGCTACCGAGATTTTTGAGGTGTTTGTGAGCCGTCAGGGGTTTTCCGCGGCTTGTCTCAGGCAATGATGTGCAAGCACGTTGCCGGGCCAACGAAACAGCCAGATACTTTCTCACAAACAGTAGAGTCGTTTTCAGGATATGATTTTGCGGGTGAGACCGGTCGTGAGGCCGGTCTCACTGTGTATAGGCAGCTGTGTCCATTTGTCCTCGGTTACTTGTCTTTAGGACGAATTGCATGTGTATTCGGACTTTTTGTCGTGTAGATGTCATCAGAAATGGCGTCTTTTGCATTGTAAAAATGTTATGAGGGAAATTGGGTATGGGTCATGCGGACCGACAGTTCCTCTGACGGTTCGCATGATTCTTCCCATATTCAGTCTCCTTTGTGATTAGGATGTCTGTGATTTCTGTGACACATATATGATGAGACCTAGGCCTGACGAACAAAGGATAAATCATTCTTTTTGACTCTTCTCTTTGTCTTGCTGTCTGTGTCCGTGGTAGCGACTATCCGGACACAGGCACAAGAAAGAGGACACGGCAGCCGGTTCCCCTCTGGACGGCTCTGTGTGCAGGAAGAGTTTTTCTGTAACTAGTCGTGGTTGACAAGGGACGAAGCGGAGAGAAGCGTCGGATGACATTTCTTTCCCTTCGTCCCCTCTTTTTCATGTGCCGGTCCATAAAAAGGGAAATAGAAGTTGTACATTGTCAGATTCTCCCTATCTTTGTGTATCATAAGAAGTTTGGTTTCACGATGACAATCCTGTAAAAACATGAAAAGATGAAAAAGGATGTAGCAACCTTGATTACAGAGACCCGCTTCTGGCAGCTCATCGAGGAGTCTCACGGCGGACGCAACCTGGAGGCAGTGTTGGGCCGATGCCCGGTGGAGGAGCTGATGGGTTTCCGTTACTGGTGGGAATATTTCGGACGTCTGTCTTACCGGCAGGACTTGTGGGCAGTGGCTTATGTCGTGCTGGGAGGATGCAGCGATGACGGGTTTGACAATTTCCGTTTCTGGCTCATGGCACGCGGACGGGACATCTTCTATGCGGCACTGGAAAACGCAGACTCCCTGTGCGATGTCTTCGGTCGGTTGAGCAACCCGTCGGGCAGTGAATATCCGCAGCAGGAGGAGCTGGACTATGCTGTGATGAACATCCTGGAAGAGGTGTACGGCAAGGACTTTGACGAAGAAGCCGCACGCTATGAATGGCCTGCCGATGTGCTGCCCCACCTTGACTTCCAGTGGGAGGAAGACGACGAAGAGTCCATCCACCGTGTGTGTCCGCGCACCTTCGACCGCTGGTGGGGCGACGACACATTCTGAACCCCGGCTTTCCGCTTCCTGGGCAGAAGCCCATAAAACTTCAAATGCGGTGTTGGTCAACTAGGCAGAATGAATTACTTTTGCAAAAAATAGCAGAGTATATGATACAATCAATGACCGGATACGGCAAGGCGACAGTCGCATTCGAAGGAAAGAAAATCAATGTCGAGATCAAGTCGCTCAACAGCAAAGCCCTCGACCTGTCCACCCGCATCGCGCCACTCTATCGTGAGAAAGAGATGGAAATACGCAACCTGATAGCCAAGCGGCTGGAGCGTGGAAAGGTGGACTTCATGCTGTGGGTGGAGAAAGATGTTGCCGACACGGCGACACCCATCAACATGGCAGTACTTGAGAACTACTACAAACAGATAAACACCATTGCCGAGACGACCGGCATCCCTCTCCCTGCCGACTGGTTCCAGACCTTGCTCCGTCTGCCCGACGTCCTGACCAAGGTGGAAATCCAGGAGCTCTCTGAAGAAGAGTGGACGGTAGTCAACGACGCCATCCATGAAGCCATCGACCGGCTGGTGGACTTCCGCCGGCAGGAAGGCGAAGCGCTCGAACGCAAGTTCAACGAGAAGCTCGACAACATCACCTCCCTCCTGGCATCCATCGAAGTGTATGAGACGGAGCGCGTCACCCGCATCCGCGAACGCATCACCGACGCGCTGGAGAAGACGCTCAGCGTCGATTATGACAAGAACCGCCTGGAGCAGGAACTCATCTATTACATCGAAAAGCTGGATATCAACGAGGAGAAGCAGCGCCTGGCAAACCACTTGCGCTACTTCCGCGAGACCATGCACGACGGACACGGGCAGGGCAAGAAGCTCGGGTTCATCGCTCAGGAGATGGGCCGCGAAATCAACACCACCGGAAGCAAGTCCAATCATGCCGAGATGCAGAACATCGTGGTGAAGATGAAGGATGAGCTGGAGCAAATCAAGGAGCAGGTGCTGAATGTCATGTGATGTCGAATACACAAACTTACGTCTTATGGGTAAACTGATTATCTTTTCCGCCCCCTCGGGGTCCGGCAAGTCGACCATCATCAACCACTTGCTGCAGCAGGACCTGAACCTGGCGTTCTCCATCTCTGCGACCAGCCGTCCTCCGCGTGGAACGGAGCGGGACGGTGTGGAATATTTCTTCCTGACTCCCGACGAATTCCGTGAACGCATTGCCCGGGGCGAGTTCCTCGAGTACGAGGAGGTCTATCCCGGACGTTTCTACGGCACGCTGAAGTCACAGGTTGAGAAGCAACTGGCTGCCGGACAGAACGTCGTGTTCGATGTCGATGTCGTGGGAGGCTGCAACATCAAGAAGTATTACGGCGAACGCGCCCTCTCGGTATTCATCCAGCCGCCATCCGTCGAGG
This sequence comes from Bacteroides sp. Marseille-P3684, assembly GCF_900291465.1. GTDB lineage: Bacteria > Bacteroidota > Bacteroidia > Bacteroidales > Bacteroidaceae > Phocaeicola_A. The sequence goes on along the minus strand of NZ_LT985808.1, from coordinate 3,690,292 downwards.
AGCTGCGCCGTCGGCTGGTCGGACGCGGCACCGATGCCCCTGAAGTGATTGAAGACCGTGTGGCGAAGGCTGAGTATGAACTGGGATTTGCTCCGCAGTTTGATGTCGTGGTGGTGAACGACAACCTGGAGGAAGCCCAGCAGCGCGCCTACGACGTAATCCGTAAATTTCTAAACAGATAGAATCTCTATGCGTATCCTTTTCATTGTCATCATACTGGCAGCACTGGGTGTAGGCGGCTATGCCGTCTACAAGGAGGAGTATGTCATCGCTTTTGCCATGGTGTTCGTCATCTTCCTTCAGGTGGTGAACCTCCTGGGAGCCAAGAAACGGAAGAAGCGCTGATGGACACGCTCCCCCGGAAAGTCGGCATCTTCGGTGGCTCGTTCAACCCCATACACATCGGCCACTTGGCACTGGCGAACTACCTCTGTGAGTTTGGCGGTCTGGATGCCGTGTGGTTTCTTGTCACACCCCAGAATCCGCTGAAGCAGCACGACGACCTGCTCGATGACCATTGCCGGCTGGAGCTGGCACGGCTTGCCACTCAGGGGTATGAGAAGTTCTACGTGTCCGACTTCGAGTTTCACCAGCCCCGTCCGTCCTACACCGTCCACACCCTCCAGGCACTCAAGCGTGCCTACCCCGAGAACGAGTTCCACCTCATCATCGGGAGCGACAACTGGAAGGTGTTCAACCTGTGGTTCAACCCACAGCGGCTCATTGCCGAAAACAAGCTCATCATTTATCCCCGTCCGGGTTTTGACGTCAACACGGAAGAGCTTCCGCCCCAGGTGCGGCTGGTCAAGGCTCCTCTGCTCGATGTCAGTTCGACCTTCATCCGTGAAGGTCTGCGGCAAGGCAAGGACATACGCTTCTTCCTTCCCCCGGCTGTCTACGAACGTATCAAACAAGAAAACTGGTATTTATGAAACGACTCTACCTCTCGCTGCTGAGCTGCCTGTGTGCACTCTGCGCCTGGTCACAGCAAGACAACCTGTACCGTTACGACCGCATCCCCGATGCCTTCCAACAAGTGTTCAACGACGTGGCTGCCGAGTGTGTCACCTGCCTGGTCAATACTGCCAACGGCCAGTACTGGGGGCAGTCGCGTGACGGCGTGCTCTATGGCTACGGCATATTCATCAACAACAATGGTTCCCAGTGGGTGGGGCAGTACCGCGACGGGGAGTGCATCTTCGGCATTCTGATGGATGACAAGACTGCCAATGTCGGTTCGAAAACATTCTATTCGCTCTACGACCTCACCACGGGCGAGCTGCTCCGCATCCAGACTCCCGACGGAGTGTCGGCACCCGATGCCGCGACAGCCAAGGCCTACCGTTTCGAGTCGATGACCTATGCCAACGGTGACCGTTACGTGGGTGAGACCTGGAACGGCGAGCGTCATGGTTATGGCATCTATTATTGGAATGACGGACGTTTCTGGTACGGACAGTATCGCCACAACGTCCGTTGCGGTTATGGTGCCCAGTTTGACCTGGACAACAAGATTTTCATCGGGAAGTGGTTTGACAATGAGAAGCTGAAGGAGTGATTGTCGGGAGGGGCGGAGGCTTACTGAACATCTTTGTTGATGGCCTTCCTTCTTTCGTGATTGTACGCGAAGTTATCTGCATAATTTTCATTCTTGGATGTGGAATGCTGCATCAGACTTTGGCTGAACGCAATGCAGTGTGCAATCTCATGGGGCAACAACCTTTCCAGATAATATCTGTGTGCTGAGACTTCTGTGAACTGGGCTACCCATCCATCTCTGTCCATACGGACATCCGCATATCCCTTATACCATTTTATGGTGCGAGGGGAAGGGGGCTCTCTTGTCGCCAAACTTGCGGCTTTTCTTCCATGCACTCTTTTTGTAATCTTTATTTCTCATAAGCCATTCCTGTTATCAGAATACTCCCTCTTCAACGTAATCTCCACAATTTCACTGGGTGAGCAAAAACGGACGGGAAGGCGGGATGTCCCCAGTCCGTTGGTAATGATGACGGGGAGTCCGTGGCTGTCGGTACGCCGTCCGGTGAGCAGCCGACTGCCGTATTTGGAACCTGTCTGCGGCGTCCACAGACGGAAGAAGGAGACCTGTCCGCCATGTGTATGACCTGCCAAAGCCAAATCGGTGTGAGGCACGGGCACATCCTCCACGTAGTCGGGCGTGTGCGTCAGGAGAATGACGAAGTCGCTGTCATGCAGGGCGAGGGTGGGAGAGATGCCGTTCGCCTTCAGGTCGAACGGGTTGCGTACACCACTGACGATGATGAAGGAGCTGTCGCGCCACACGGTGTCGTTGCGATGTTCCAGCACACGGATTTGGTGACGTTCCATGCACTCCCGTATCTGCTCCGTGCAACGTTCATAGTCATTGTTTCCCAAAACTCCCGCTGTGCCGTAGGGCGGATGCACGCGTCCCAGCTCTGTGAACAACTCCTCCACGTACTCGCATCCCTCCTGGTAGTCACCCCCGAGAAGCAATAGGTCCGGCTGCAAGTCGCGTAGGGCACGGACGAGGTTGTGCAGGTGCTTCCGTTTGAACTTGCTCGGATAGTGGATGTCTGAGACAAAGGCGATGCGGAACCCGTCGAAGGACTGTGGTACCTGCGGATGTTCGAACGTGTACTTCCGCGTTCGTCCGATGCCGGGATAGTGGCTGAGCGAAGCGCACGAGGTGAGAAAAAGTATTGACGTCAGTAAGGGAAAAAGTATTTTCATTTGTCTGTTGGTTGCTGCGGTCTCCTGCAAGAGAACTTGCAATTAGTTGATTCTTTGCTCAAAAATAGCTTAATTTGATAGTATAACAAGAAAAAGGATATTAACAGACTAAAAAATTAAGGAATGAAGGCGAAAACAGTAGTGTTTGTCGCTCTGTGTATGTGGGGAGGGGGTATAACAGCCTCTTCGTCCGTCATAGAGGGATACTGGTTGAAGAAAAAGAAGAAAGTGGACATTGTTCAGAAAAAAGATTCCACAAATTCTGACTATGCAAAGCTGACACGAGGTGCCGTGGGTAAGCCGGGCCTTTTCATGACCTGGTATAAGACGGACAAGAATGAACTCTATTTTGAATTACCGGATTCGGCATTCAATCACACGTACATGTTGGCAAACCGCATCGCTCGAACAAGTGATACGCAGGATTTTGTAGCAGGACAGATGGTGTCTGCGCCGTTGATGATTCGTTTCTCGAAAGATAACCAAAAGGTGTATATGCACAAGGTGCAATATCAAAATGAAGTGGATGCGGCTGATCCGATAGCAGCGGCATTTCACCGGAACTTTGCTGATCCAGTGTTGAAGGGCTTCAAGATTGTGGCTCGGAATAAGGGTAGTGTGGTTATCAACATGACAGATTTTTTTGGGACGAACGAACGCATCATCAGTCCCATAAAACCTGATAATCCATTGGAAAAGTTGCTGGGTGGCAGTAAGTCACTAAAAGGTACGTTTCAGGCAGATGGCTCGAATATCATGCAAGTGAAGACTTTTCCGAAGAACATCGAAGTGGAGAGCCTTTTGTCCTACAATCTTACGCCACTCAATCGTCCGTACACTGTGGTGGTGCACCGCTCGCTTTTTGTGTTGCCTGATGACCCGATGCCTCGCCGTTTGCAGGACAATAGGGTGGGCTTTTTTAACGACATGAAGGAGCTTTACACATCGGGGCATGATCGCATTGTGGAGAGGACCTACATCAATCGCTGGCGCATTCGTCCGAAACAGGAGGATATGGAGCGTTATTTCCGGGGCGAACTGGTCGAACCGGAGAAACCGCTGGTGTTTTATGTAGATTCTGCCTTTCCAGACAAATGGAGGAGTGCAGTGAAACAAGGGATCGAAGACTGGAACCGGGCTTTTGAAGCCGCGGGTTTCAAGAATGTGGTGCGTGCGGTAGATTATCCTACGGACGACCCTTCGTTCGATCCTGATGACATGCGCTACAGTTGTGTCAAGTATGCAGCTACCCCAATTGCAAACGCGATGGGACCCAGCTATGTTGATCCGCGGACGGGAGAGATTCTCACAGCCGACGTCATCTGGTATCATAACGTGGTGTCACTTCTCCATGACTGGCGTTTCGTGCAGACGGGGGCAGTTGACCCACGGGTGCGTAAGTCTGTGTTCGATGACGAAGTGATGCGTGAATCAATTCGTTATGTGGCAGTACATGAAATCGGACATACATTGGGCTTGATGCATAACATGGGTGCCAGTTATGCATTTCCGGTAGATTCTTTGCGTAGCCCATCGTTTACTCAAAAGTATGGTACTACTCCTAGTGTTATGGACTATGCGCGCAACAATTTCGTGGCGCAGCCGGGCGATGTGGAGCGTGGCGTGAAACTTACCCCACCGGTACTGGGTGTTTATGATATCTATGCTATCAACTGGGGCTATCGACTGATTCCCGATGCAGATACTCCTGATGATGAAAAATCCGTGTTGGACCGTTGGATTGCGGAAAAGGCAGCAGACCCTATGTATGAGTTCGGGGCACAGCAGGCTTTCGCTACGGTCGATCCTACTGACCAGACAGAGGACTTGGGCAATGACCACATTAAATCGGGTAACCTTGCCATCGCTAATCTGAAGCTCATTATGGCGCATCTTCCTGAGTGGATGCACGAACAGGGGGCACGTTACGATGATATGGAGAAGATGTACAATGCCATTGTGCAGCAGTATACTCGTCACTTGCGTCATGTAATGCCTTATATAGGTGGTATACGTTACCGGGAGGTTCGCCAGGGTGATGGGGCAATGGGAAAGAACTATGTTGACAAGGCGCATCAGCAGGCGGCTATGCACTGGTTGCTGGAGCAGGCACGGACGTATGATGCCTGGCTCACTCCCAAGGAACTGTTTGTTAACTTTGAAGCCGGAATGAATATGAACGATAAGTTACGTTCCTCGGTCGTGGGCTGTCTGCTGAGTCCGACGGCGCTTTATCGCATAGAGGAAGGTGGACAATATGACCCTGAAGGCAACTATACCCTGTCTGCCTATATTGATGACGTAATGAAGGAGCTGTTCAAGCAGACCTATGCCGGACGCCGACTGACAGATGCGGACCGGAGTATTGAGGCCGCTGCTATAAACTTGATGATTCGCAACAGCGGACTGGCTGTGAATGCTGCAAAGAAAAGCAGTTCCTCGGCGTTGGATGCGTATGAAGAATTGATGCAGGAAACAGTATCCTCAGAGCCTGTATGTAGTCATGCAGACGATGCACACTCATTTGTCCGTCTGAATTTCAGTTTACCCTCACTGCCGAAAGAGAAGCTGGAACCGATGATGAGCGGATGCCTGCACCGAGTGTTGAGGCTCTATCAATCACGTCGTCTCGGAGCATCGGGTACAGACCGTGATTTCTATGATTATCAGATTACAATGATTCAACGAACGCTAAGTGCAGACTAATAAACTCTTAACTTATGAACAGGATAATCCATTTTTTAATCGTGTGGTGTTGTGTGGCCGGATTGGTGATGGCGCAGAACCATCGTCGGGAGCTTCGGGGTGTTGTGGTTGACACCAATGGGGAAGCGGTCATAGGAGCTAACATCAGTGTGAAAGGAACGAAGCTGGGGACCATAACAGACTTCGACGGTGCATTCACGTTGCAATTGCCCGATTCTGTACGTGCTTTGCAGGTGACGTATATTGGCTTTCAATCGCAGACTGTGGCGGTGACACCGGGGCAGACCTCCCTGCGTGTCGTGCTTCAGAACGATCTCCGTCAGCTGGACGAGGTTGTCGTGGTGGGTTATGGTACACAGAAGAAGACATCATTGACCAGTTCGGTAGAGATGGTCAAGGCGGATGACCTCTTGCAGATGGGAACGGTAAATCTCGATGAGGCATTGAGCGGACAAGCTGCAGGTCTTCAGGTGATGAGTACTACGGGAGACCCTAGTTCACGCAAGGAAGCATCCATCCATATCCGGGGTATCAATAAGGCACCTTTGCTGGTTATTGATGGTGTGCCCCGCTTCGGTACAAATACATCCGACGGTGAGATGTTGTTGTCCGATCTTAATCCGGATGATATTGAGAGCATTTCTATTCTGAAGGATGCAGCAGCTGCGGCTGTCTATGGTGCACGTGCTGCCAATGGGGTTATCCTTGTGCAGACTAAGCGTGCCGCAGGTAAACCGCAGAAAGTGTCGGTCAATTACCGCGGACAGTTCAACCTGCAACAGGCGACCAAGCTGCCTCACTTCCTCGATGCCTATGAGTTTGCCAAACTTTATAACCGTGCTGTGGCAAATACACCTTCCACGCCTTATGAAGCCTATACGGATGAGGAGCTGGAGATGATACGTACGCATGCTGCTCCAAACAAGTTTGGTGACGAGAATTTGCTTGATTATCTCGACGACTACGGTTATTCGATGATTCACAGTCTGTCGGTCAGCGGAGGCAATGATGCCGTGCGCTACTACTTGTCCGGTGGATATACTGATACGAGGGGACTCTACAGCGGTATCGGACGAGACCGTTACAATTACTCAATGAAACTTGATGCTACTCTGCTTAAAGGATTAACACTCTCGCTTGATGTCACAGGGTCCCGTTCACAAAACAAGAATACCAGTTACACGACACTCGAAGCTGCCTACAGTTACTCGCCCGTGCAGGTTCTGCGTTTCACCAACGGGCAGTTGGCAAGCATTGAAGGAGGTAATCCGCTGATTGCCGTCGATGGATTGGGCGGTTACGTGGAAGATAAGTTCAACATGAGCACCATTACGGCCACTCTTCGTTACGAGATCCCTTGGGTGAAAGGACTTTCCGCATACTTGCGTGGTACATTCGACAATAACAGTATCATTAATAAGACCTTTGACAAGCCTGTAACACTCTATCTTTACGATGAAAACGAAGATACCTTCAAGGAAGATTCCAAGACTACCTATCCCAAGGCGAAGATTTCATTGGAACAGACCGATCGCTTTGTTGACAACAAACTGGTGGAGTTAGGAATCAATTACAATCGTACCTTTGCCGAGATGCATGATGTGTCGGCGCTACTCATACTCAATTATCAGGACTACAAGAATCGCTATATGTCGGGTACAAATCTTGATATGCCGGGTATTTATCCTGAGACTATAGGTACAGCTGTGTCGGCAAAGTTGAGTGGCGATGAGTATTACAATGAACGTGCGTCAATGATTGGACGTCTGACTTATGGTTATGGAAACCGTTACTTTGTGGAAGGCAGCTTCCGTGTCGACGGTTCGACGAAATTCCATCCGGACCATCGTTGGGGTTTCTTTCCTACAGTGTCGGCTTCCTGGGTATTGTCGAACGAACCGTTCTTCAAGGCTTGGCAACAACGGGTATTGTCCAATGTGAAGTTTCGCGCTTCCTTGGGAATCTTGGGAGATGACGGAAGTATCGCTGATTATGCCTACCTGCTTAACTACATGTACACCACTCAGCAGGGCTACAATATTGGTGGAAACATGAAGCCGGGCATCGTAATGAGTACCGGAAACTATCCCAATCCGAAACTGGAGTGGGGAAAGAGTCGGGATTACAACCTCGGTATAGACCTTGGGTTTTGGGATAATCGTATCAGCCTCTCCTATGAATACTACTGGCGCTACAATACCAATATGATTACCTCTGCACCTGCCTACCTTTATCCGCCTTCGACCGGAGTGGAAGGCAATGTGCCGAGTATGAATTTTGGTAAGGTGAAAGCGTGGGGATGGGACTTGACTTTGACGCATCTCAATACCATTGGCGCATGGAAGTACAACGCAGCTCTGCGTTTGTCGAAGACCGATGATGTAGTGAAGGACTATGGTGACGAGTCATCCGTCGATCCCTTACGCCGACGGGTGGGAAAGAGCAGTCTTGTGTGGTGGATGTATGAAGCTGACGGACTCTTTCAGACAGAGGAGGAAATCAAGAACCATCCTCTTGATCAGGACGGTAAGAAAAATGCAACTCTTGCTCCTGGTGACATTAGGTACAAGGACCAGAATGGTGATAACGAACTGACCGATCTTGATAAGATTGCCGTGAAGAATTCCTCGATGCCCGACATGACCATGAGCCTTCGTCTGGGCGTGGAGTACAAGGGATTCTTCATTAATGCAACCATTCAGGGGGTCTCGGGTTACAAACAGGATATCAGTGACCTCTACACGCTGGAGAATAACTCCCTGCAACGTTTTCAGGACTATCATCTGACCGATACCTGGAACGAGGATAATCGTGACGCACATTATCCGCGTATCAAGTTTGCCAACAAGAATGACAATAACCGCAAGGCATCTACCTTCTGGTTGCAGTCTTGCAACTTCGTACGTCTGAAGGCACTTTCCGTGGGCTACTCTATCCCGCGCCACCTTTTGAGCCGCGTGAAACTATCCTCGGCTTCTATTGCACTGCAAGGTTCCAACCTGCATACTTGGTCGTCATTGGAGAACATGGACCCTGAGACTTTGCGCGGCTATCCCGTGCAACGTTCCTATGGCGTAACTTTGAATCTTGGCTTCTAATTTCTATAAACGTGAACGTATGATACAAATAAAGAAATACCTTTTCGGCATGATTGCCTCGGTCTTGTTACTGGGCAGTTGTGATGATATCTTCAGAGATGCTCCCTACAATCGGCTCTCCCAAGAATCCATTTGGGCAGATCCGCTTCTACTGGATGAATATGTGTTGCCTTGGTACCGCAATATGAGTAATGGTTATTCCATTTACATGCCTACCAGCTCATGGCTGAAGTCCATGACGCGAGATTTCTTGCCTTGGTATGGCGACCAGATTACAGTGAGCCGTAATGACTGGTATAATAATTCCTACGGTGATGTCCTGAAATGTCGGGAGAACGAAATAATGCGTCGAAGCCTCAACGAATGGACTAACTGCTATACGCGCATTCAATCTATCAATCTCTTGTTGGAGAATGCCGGAAAGATTTCCGAGGGGAGTCAGAAACAGCGTATCCTGGGTGAGGCGCACTTCTTCCGTGCCTATTATTATTACATGCTTCTGCGGCGTTACGGCGGTGTCCTGCTCATCGACCGGACTTATGATCCGCTCAACGACAAGACGAAGTTCCCCCGTGCTTCGTTTGCTGACATGGTGGCATTTATTGCTGATGAGGCTTCACAGGCAGCCACACTGTTACCTGTGGCTTATGAGCAGGCTGATGCCGGGCGTGTCACTCGTGGTGCTGCATTGATGCTCAAAGCCAAGACCTACCAGTGGGCTTCTTCTCCAGTCTTCCAGCGTAAGGAGAAAGATTTCCTGGGTTTCACAGATGATCGTATTCTAGATATGCTCCGGCAGGCGAAAGCTACTTATGAGGAGCTGTTCACTCTGGGTTATAAGTTGATGACCATAGAGGGTACCACGCTGGATGAAATCAAAGAGGAATACCGGACCATCTTCCTGACAAAGAATAGTGTAGAGTCTATTTTTGAAGTACAGCATTCCAATGATGGAAACTTTGACACTGGTTTCGGACATAAACTGGATCGCGAAGCCAGTGCGCCCTCTTTCGGTGGTATCTATGCCGCTTATACGCCGACGCAGAATCACGTTGACGAGTACGGCATGCGCGGTGGAAAGACTGTTGTTGACCCGGCACATCCGTACGAGAATCGCGACTATCGCTTCTATGCCAATATCCTTTATGACGGCTGTACCTTCCGCAACCATGTGATGGAGATTCACTACACGCTCTTCGGCGGCAAAGAACAAGCCGGTGCTGATCTGACCCGTTACGGTACGTCGCGTAACGCTGGAGTGACACGGACCGGTTATTACTTGGGCAAGTTTGTCAACGAGAAGCAGCCTATCGACACCGATGATACTTATGGTAGTTCACAGAACTATATTATCTGGCGTTATGCCGAGGCGTTGCTGGACTATGCTGAGGTGGTTTTCCGCTTGGGTGATACAGAGACGGCACTCGCCAAAGTCAACGAGATACGTCGGCGTGTGCACATGGACGCTCTCACGTCCCTTGATTGGGAATCTTTAGTGAATGAACGCCGTGTGGAGCTTGCTTTCGAAGAGAGCACCTATTGGGATCTCTTGCGCTGGGGGATAGCAGAAGAACGTATGAACGGTTCCAGCAACCCGCTGAAGGCTATGAAGATAGTCAAGGAGGAGGGTAAGCCCGACGTCTATACCGTTTCAAACATGAATGCCAAGCCTGAAGCTGTACGCGTCTTCAAGCCGATGCAGTACTATTGGCCTATTCCCTGGGACGAAGTACGCTACCAGAACATTGAGCAGAACCCGGGGTGGGTGGAGCTTTGAGTCTGCGGTAGCTATTCAACTTATAAATTACACGGATCGTGTATCTCTCTTATATTGGGAGAGGCACGGCCCGTGTATTTTTGTATGTGCTTGTTCTCATTGAATAATCCTGAAGTAAATATACCTACTTTTAGGTATTGCCCCACCTTTTTATCGGGCGTAGCTTTGCATGCCGGAAAGAGATACCAATCAATTAATATAAACAAGCATGAAAACAAGACAACTACTGGTGGCATCGATGGCTCTCGTTGCCCTGACTCTCTCGGCATGCTCGGGAAACAGTAAAAACACGGCGTCGGCTGAAAACACGGAAGTGCAGACAGCGGCGGTGATGAGTGTGGACGACCTGCTCGCCCGTGCCGATTCGTTGGTGGGACAACAGGTGAACTTCCAAGGGGTATGTACCCACACGTGCAAGCACGGAGCTACGAAAATGTTCATGATGGGAAGTGACGACACGAAGACCATCCGTGTGGAAGCCGGAAAGCTGGGGGCGTTCGACACAAAGTGCATCAACTCCATGGTGGAGGTGACGGGAACACTCGTAGAGCAGCGCATCGATGAGGCTTACCTGCAGAACTGGGAGGCGCAGCTGAAGGCACAGACAGCCAAGACGCACGGCGACGGCGAGGCGGGATGTGACTCAGAGAAGAAGGCGCGCGGCGAAACGGGAAACACTCCCGAGGAGCGCATCGCCGATTTCCGCGAGAAGATAGCCAAGCGTAAGGCGGACTCCGGAAAGGATTATCTCTCATTCTATTACGTAGAAGCGCAGAGCTATGCCATCAAGTAGAGGGGCTGCCTTCCGCAAGCTCTGCCGGTGGCTGCACCGCGACTTGTCGTTCTTCTTTGCCGGGATGGTCCTGATTTACGCCCTTTCGGGGCTGTTCATGAACCACCGCAACGACATCGACCCTCAGTACACGGTCCGACGGACGGAGTTCCGGGTCGCTGACAACTTGCCCGGAAAGGAGGGGATGACGCGCGAACGGGTGCTGGAGCTGCTCCGTCCGCTGGATGAGGAGGAGAACTTCACGCAGTTCTACTTCCCGCAGCCCGGGCAGTTGAAGGTCTTCCTGAAGGGAGGCTCTTCGCTGGTGGTCGATGTTGCGACGGGACAGGCTGTCTATGAGTCGGTCAAGCCCCGTCCGGTCATTGCGCCGATGGTGCGCCTGCACTTCAATCCCGGCGGCTGGTGGACGTGGTTCGCCGACGCCTTCTCGGTGTGCCTCATCCTCATTACCCTCACCGGACTGTGGATGGTGAAGGGACCGAAGGGCTTGTGGGGACGCGGAGGCATCGAGCTCCTTGTGGGCATCCTCATCCCCCTCTGCTTCCTGCTGTTTTAATCCGAATCGGTCTTTAGAGTTTGGACCGACTGCCCGGGGCACACGTACGTCTGTCTCCGGGCTGACTTCACAATTCATTCTTTACTCCAACACAATGTCTCCAATCTTAGCATGCAAACACCTGACCCATTACTATGGGAAACGGAAAATCTATGAAGACCTGAGCTTCGAGGTATCCCGCGGACGTATCCTCGGGTTGCTGGGCAAGAACGGTACGGGCAAGACGACGACCATCAACATCCTGAGCGGATACCTGAAGCCTCGTTCCGGCGAATGCCTCATCTTCGGCGAGAACATACAGACGATGCCTCCGGCATTGCGCCGCAACATCGGGCTGCTGCTCGAAGGTCACGTGCAGTACCAGTTTATGAACATCACCCAGATAGAACGTTTCTACTCGGCATTCTATCCCGGTCAGTGGAAGAAAGAGGCCTACTATGAGCTGATGCGGATGCTGAAGGTCGCTCCCGGGCAAATCATCTCGCGCATGTCCAACGGGCAGCGTTCGCAGGTGGCGCTGGGGCTGATCCTGGCACAGAACCCCGAACTGCTCATCCTCGACGACTTCTCGCTGGGACTTGACCCGGGCTACCGCCGTCTCTTCTCCGACTACCTGCGCGACTATGCCCGGGCAGAGGGGAAGACGGTCTTCCTGACGTCGCACATCATCCAGGACATGGAGCGGCTCATCGACGACTGCATCATCATGGACTACGGGCGCATCCTCACCCAGCAGCCCGTCGGACAGCTGCTTGACACGCTGCGCCGTTACACCTGCCGTGTACCTGAAGGCTACGTGCCCCGGCTTCCCGAGGCGTTCCATCATCCGTCGGTCGTGCGTGGCGTGATGGAAACCTGCTCCTTCCTGCCTCCCGCCGAGGTGGAACGGGTCTTCGCCGAGCTGCAAGTGCCCTACAGTGAGCTGAAAGCCGAGAAAGTGAACCTGGAAGATGCCTTCATCGGGCTGACGGGAAAGTATTGATACAGTTAAAATCCGAAGAAAAAATGCTGCAAGCCATCTTTTATAAAGAGTGGATCAAGCTCCGCTGGTATTTCCTGCTGGCGGTGCTGGTCACGAGCGGAGTGGCGGGTTACTGCCTGCTCCGCATGGACCGTGCGATCGAGCTGAAAGGAGCCGCGCACATCTGGGAAGTCATGGTGTTGAAGGACGCCGTGTTCATCGATTACATGCAGTTTGTTCCCCTGTTGGCAGGCATCCTTGCCGCTCTGGTGCAGTTCATGCCCGAGATGCAGCGCAAGTGCCTGAAGCTGACGCTGCATCTGCCTTGTCCGCAACAGCGGATGGTGTTCAGTATGCTGGCGTCCGGCGTAGTGCTGCTGGCAGGCTGCTTTGCCGTCAACATCGGGGTGATGCTCGCCTACCTCCCGACGGTCCTTCCTGCCGAGCTGACACGTAACATCCTGTCTGCCGCTGCCCCCTGGTATCTGGCAGGCTTTGCGGGTTACCTGCTGACGGCGTGGGTCTGCCTGGAACCGACGTGGAAGCTCCGCGTGTGCAATCTCCTGATAGGTGCCTTGGTGGTGCGTGCCTATTACCTTGCCCCCGTTCCTCAGGCATACAACGGGTTCCTGCCCTGGCTGGCGCTCTACACGTTTGCCCTGTCGCTGTTGGCGTGGATTTCCGTGTCGCGCTTCAAAGCCGGGAAACAATGATTGATAACGGACTAAACTCAACCAATCTATGATACGTATTAGCAAGATATTCCTGTTTGTCACCCTTGCCGTGCTGGCAGTGTGGCAACTGCCCTGGTGCTATGCCTTCCTGACGACAAAGGCGGCTCCCTCCCGTTTTGTCATGTACAGCTCGCTGCTGGACGATTTCATCCTCACGGGGTATACCGAAGGTGTGGGCATCACCCGTCAGGACCCTGCCGGGCACACTTATTCCGAACACGAAGTGGACAGCCTGTTGCCGTTGTTCTACATGCGTCAGCTGGTAGCCGACGAACGTTTCCCGGACAGTCTGTTCGGCGTCGCGGTCAGTCCGCGCGAGGTGCAACAGACGTCGTTCAACTTCCGCATGCGTCCGTCGGCGGTCAATGCTCCTCAGACGGGGCTGTACTTCCTGCTGGAGTCCATGCCGAAGCGTGTCGACCTGGAGATGCCTGCGGACGCCTTCCGTTTTACCGGGGAAGGGGTGGAATTCATCGTCATGGACACGAATACGCCCGATGCCGGGAAGAGTGCCCGCTACACCCGTATGTTGTCGGACAAGGGCTTCCGCTTCCCTCCCCGCGAAGTGTCGGGCAACCCGACGACCATGAAGGAGTATGACAACGGTTACCTCCTGCTCGATGCCGACGGCAAGCTCTTCCACCTGAAGCAGACGGTGGGTCAACCCTATGTGAAGCCCCTCCCGTTGCCCGACGGGGTAGAGGCGGAGCATGTGTTCCTCACGGAGTTCCGCGACCGCCAGCTGTTGGGCTTCCTCATTGACACGGAGCATCGCTTTCACGTCATCCGGGCGGACGGGACGATTGTCCGCACGGGCATTCCCGCCTACGACCCGGCACGCGACCAGCTCACCATTTTCGGAAACCTGTTTGACTGGACGGTCTGTGTTTCATCGCCCGGTGTTAATCATTACTATGCGCTTCGGGCGGACGACTATGCGCTCGTGAAGAGCCTGGACGTGGAGACTGCCTCGGACGAGGTGCCCGGCCTGAGCTTCACGTCGCCTTACGACCGCTACGTTCGTCCGCGGTTCTGAAACGGTGCGGATGTCCGTACAGGCGGCTCGTCCGATAGGTAACCTTCGGCTGGCGGGTGTATAACAAAATACCTAAAAATGGTGATTGTGCCGCCGGAGGGCTTCCTCTACTTTTGTTTGACTATTAAAAGGATTCAGGATGCAGAAACAGACGTACCTCATTTATCTCATGTTGTTCTTTTTTGTCGGAGTCCCATGCTCCGCCTCCCGTGCCCGACAGGCTTCCCCGGTGGAACGATGGCTTCGTGTCATCCTCACTGAGTCGGAAGGGAAGGAACCTCTATCCTACGCCGCCTGTTCGCTGACAGCAGGGGAGGGCAGGACCTATACGGTGGCAGCCGACGAAGCCGGACTGTGTACATTCCGCAACCTGCCGCCGGGCACGTACCGGATGCAGGTGTTCTACATGGGACAGACTTTTCGTCAGCCCGACCTTACGGTGGACGACCGTTCGCAACGCACCGTCCGTCTGCGGGTCAACTACAACCCCATCCGCATCGGTGAAGTCGTGGTGACGGCATCCGAATCGAAGTCCCTTTCTACAGCTTCGAAAATCGGTTTGGACGCCATCCGCCACATACAGCCGTCGAGCATTGCCGACCTGCTGGAGCTGTTGCCCGGCGGACGGTCCTCCGATCCCAACTTTGCCACACCCCAGGTCATCCGTCTGCGCGAAGCATCTCCCGTGGGCAGCAACTACAACACCTCTTCGTTAGGGACGCAGTTCCTCATCGACGGGGTACCCATGAGCAACGATGCCAACCTGCAGTCCACCCCGGCGTACAGCAACTACGGCAGCAGCTTTGTCAACAGCGGCGTCGACATGCGCTCCGTTTCGACGGACGACATCGAGTCGATTGAAGTCGTCCGCGGTATCCCGTCGGTGGAATACGGCGACTTGACGAGCGGCATGGTGAAGGTGAACCGCAAGCGGGGCGGCACTGACCTGAATGCCCGCTTCAAGGCGGACATGTCGAGCAAGCTTCTGTATGTGGGCAAGGGGATGGAGTGGGGCGATGCCCCCGATCGTCTGTCGCTCAACGTCGGCTTGAACTACCTCGACGCCAAGTCCGACCCACGCAACAACCGGCAGAATTACAACCGACTGACGGGGAGCGTCCGTGTGGATAAACGCTGGCTGACGGATTCGCCCTTCCGCTATACGTGGGGTGGCAACGTGGACTATACCGGTTCGTTCGATGACGAGAAGTCCGACAAGAACCTGGACAACGGCGATATCCCTTTGGAACGTTACAAGTCCTCCTACAACCGGGTGGCATTCGGCACGAACTTCCGCATGGCTGCCAAGGACGAGGAACGCTTCTTCCGCAGCCTCGACGCGACGCTCTCCTTCACCATGGAGAACGACCTGATTGACCGCTGGAAGTACGTTGCCATGACAGGCGAGGTCCCGCTTTCGACGAACCTGGGTGAAGGGGAATACGACGTCACGGTCGTCCCTTCCCGGTACGAAGCCTCCCTGCGTGTGGAGGGACGTCCGTTTTATGGCTACGCAAAGGTGGTCACCTCTTTTGAACGTCTGCGCGGCGAG
Source organism: Bacteroides sp. Marseille-P3684 (assembly GCF_900291465.1). GTDB lineage: Bacteria > Bacteroidota > Bacteroidia > Bacteroidales > Bacteroidaceae > Phocaeicola_A. The sequence continues at coordinate 3,674,346 of NZ_LT985808.1, read as the reverse complement.
GCATCCTACGGACTGAAGGCCGGTGCCGACTGGAGCATGAGCAAGAATTACGGCGACGGCACGGTGTTTGACCCGACTCGTCCGTTCTCGGTCGACATGAACCTGCGTCCGCGTGCCTTTAACGAGATACCTGCGCAACACCAGGGCGCCCTCTTTGTGGAGAGCAATTCCACGCTGCCATTGGGTGCCTTCCGCCTGCAGTGGATGGCGGGACTGCGCGCCCAGACCCTGATGAACCTGGACAGCCGTTACGACTTGCAGGGGCGTGTCTATCTCGACCCGCGCCTGAATGTGCGTCTGGACCTGCCGCGCTTCCAGGTGGCGGGCGATGAGATGAGGCTGACGGTGGCAGGCGGTACGGGCTGGCACACCAAGATGCCCACGATGGACCAGCTCTATCCAGACCCCGTCTACTACGACATCACCCAGCTGAACTATTGGTCGGCGGACGCGGCGAAACGGCGCATCAACGTGCGGGTGTTCAAGCTCGACCCGACGAATTTCAAGCTTCGTGCCGCCCGCAACTTCAAGTGGGAGGTGCGTGGCGATGTGGACTGGAAAGGCTGTTCGCTCTCGGTCACCTACTTCCAGGAGGACATGAAGTCCGGCTTCCGCTCTTCCTCCGAGCCGGTGACGATGGTTTACAAGGATTATGACGAGTCGGCAATCGACGCGTCGACGCTGACGGGACCGCCCTCCCTGGAGACTACCCCTTACGTGACCGACACCCTGCTGACCACCCGTTCGAGTACGGTCAACGGCAGCCGTACGCAGAAGCGCGGTGTGGAGTTCACGTTGACGACACCTCGCATCCGTCCGCTGCTGACGAAGTTCACCGTCACGGGAGCCTGGTTCAAGACTGTTTATAGCAACAGCCTGCCCGAATACTACAAGCCGACGATGGTGGTCGACGGGAAGTCCTATCCCTACATCGGCTACTACGAGGATGAGGACGGCTACGTGCGCGAGATGTTCAACACCAACTTCACCGCCGACACACAGATACCCCGTCTGGGGCTGATCTTCTCCACCTCGTTCCAGTGCCTGTGGTTCACCGGGAGCCGGAACAAGCCGCGGAGCCTGTATCCGCTGGAGTACATCGACAAGAACAACGAGCGTCACCCTTTTACGGAAGAGTCGGCGGCAAATGCCCTGCTTTCTGCCTTGGTGCGCGAGTTCAACACGACATCCTATGATTACAACCGGGTACCGTTCAGCATGAACATCAACCTGAAAGTCACCAAGACACTCTACCGCGACCGCATTGCGCTGGCGGTGTTTGCCAACAAGCTGCTGGACTACACGCCCTCCTACCGCACCCGTTACGGCTCCCTGGTGCGGCGCGATGTGCAGCCCTATTTCGGCATGGAGCTGAACTTTAAACTGTAACGATAGCCTATGAAACGACAAGTCCACTTCCTGTTTCCCTGTCTGCTGGTACTCCTGACGGTGCTTACCGCCTGCGAGGACCGGGGCGATGAACACCTGTTTTGCGACGTCACCCTGATGACTTCGTTGTCCGACGGGCGTTCCATCGTGCGGATGGAGGCAGATGCCTCCTTGGCAGGGACCTTCCTGCGCAACGTGAACAACCGGCAGGAGTATGATTTTCCCCTCTTCGTCAACAACCGCGGGACGGTCCGTGTGCAGAAGGGGGTTTACCTCATCTCGTTCGATGCACGTGCCACATTCTCCGACGGGACGACGGCGCGGGTACGCAGTTCGCAACATGCCAACCCCGAAAAAGCTGTCACCCTGCTCAACGATACCGAGGCGGTCGTCCTCCAACTGACATTACTCAACTAAACCCAGCACACTCATGAACAGACGTTTTCGATTGGGACTGCTATTCGTTGCCGTACTGCCCGTCCTGAAACTTCAGGCGCAGGAACAGAAGGCACAGCCCGATATCAATCTCCGTACGGTGGAACACCTGTCGTCCTTCGCACAGACGGGACGTTTCGTGTCCGACCGCTCGGCAGCGGCAGCCTTCTTTCGGAGTGACCATGCGTTCACCGAGCTGAAAGGACAGCTGGATTGGCGTCACGAGGACGAGGCATTTGACCCGGCACAAGGGGACGGAGCTCTTGGCGGCATGTTCCGTGTGGAGTCCTACTTCCGCCTGGACCCCCGCTCGGCAGTCTTTGCCGGAGCAGATTATACGAACGGGACACTGCGCAACGTCCGCTGGAACTCCACGTCGGACTACCGCCTGCTGTATCCCTACATCCTGGCGGACTCCATCGGGGGCGACCTGAAGCAGGAACAGTATCACTTCTATGGCGGCTATACCCGTATGGACGGACGCTTCAACTACGGCATCACTGCCGGCTACCGTGCCTCGCAAGCCTATCGTCAGGTGGACCCCCGTCCGCGGAACATCACTGCCGAGCTGTCTGCCGACCTGTCCGCCGGCTATCGGTCGGGCACTTATGTGCTGGGAGTGGCAGGCGGCATCCGCACGTACAAGCAGCAGCAGAGCGTGGACTTCTACGACCCCAACGGAGCGAACACCTCCGAGTTGCACTTCACCGGACTGGGTACGTTCTATCGCCGTTACTCCGGTACCTCGTTCACCGATACGCAGTATCGCGGTACGGGTTATCACGCCGCGCTGACGTTGGTACCCCATGACGGGGCTGGCTGGTACGCTCTGGCTGACTATGACCACTGGACGGTGGACCGCAACCTCGACGGGCTGAACACGGCGACACTCACCACGCTGACCGTCCACACGCTGACGGGAGGACTTGCCTGCAAGCATCCCGGGCAGCACGTCGACTGGGCAGTGAAGGCCATCGGAGCCTACAGCGTCCGTCAGGGAACGGAGCACGTGATGGGCAGCGGGGATGTGAACGATAACCAACCCCTTGCCGGGCAACAACTCTACAAGAGTCGCGAGGCAGACGCCCGGGTGGAAGGGCTGGTGGAGTGGAAACGTCCGGCAGGCAGATGGTCGCTGCGCCCGTCGGCGGACTTCCGGTGGACCAATGAGGAGTATGTCTATCCGCGCCGTCGGCTGGAGGTGGCGGAAGTGAATGCCGGGGCAGCCGTCGGGTTTACCCGCTTGCAGAAGGCATGGCTCCTGGATGCTTCGGTAGGCGGCTGGCATGCCGTCAACCTGACGGGGACCTTCGATATCCCGCTCGACGACACCGACCTGCGCATCTACCGTTATCTCGAAACGTCCTACCGTCGGCGGACCGACAGCCGGACTATGGTGGAGGCACGGGTGCGAGTCCAACGCCGCCTGTCGCTCACCACGGCGCTGTTCCTTTCAGCTTGCTACGGCAGGCAGTTCTACGGTGAAGGCATGAGCGACGGCAGGCTGCAGGTAGCGGCAGGGTTGTGCTTCTAGGCTGTGCCCTTCCGCAGATGATGGAATATTACAAACCAACAAATTCATAAACTCACAAAGCAATGGAAAAACTTAAGAACGTATGGCTGCTGCTCCTCCTTCTGGTAGGCTTGGCAGCATGTAGCGACGATGACGACAATGTACAAGTCACCCTCTCGACCCGGGAGGTGAACCTCGAAGTGACAGGCGGAACGACCACTTTCACCGTGCAGACCGTCGGTGACTGGACCATCGAAACCGACGGACAGTCGTGGTACACCGTTTCACCCCAGCAGGGGACCGGCACGACGGAAGTCACCGTGACAGCTGAAGCATCCGGGGAAGTGGCTTCGCGCAGTGCCAATCTGGTGGTGCGCAGCGGAAGTGCCCTGGCTACTCTGGTGGTCACTCAGACAGGTACGGAGAATCCTGCCGACCCGAGCAACCAGACCATCAAGGTGCGTGCCAAGGGTGGTGACCGGGAAATCGTGTTGCCGGCAAACGAAGGCTATGAAGTGACCATCCCCACGGATGCCGATTGGGTGAAGCTGAAAGAGAAGAAGTCGGGGAGTGTGGTCCTGACGCTTGCCGCCAACGAGGCGGGCGACCACTATCGTACGGCTGCCGTGACCGTCAGCAAGACCGACGGCTCGCACCTCGCCACCCTCAACCTGTCACAGAGCTGGCGCAACGTGGAACCGGGTGAGCTGTTGTTCCAGGAGGTCTTCCTTACCAGCAACCTGATAGCCGAGACCGGAAAGACCGACTCGCGCAACATGGAGCAGTACTTCATCCTGACCAACAACACCGACGAAGAGCTGGAAATCGGGGGCGTGGCTTTCGCCGAGAGTGCCATCACGACGCTCAGCACCACGATGACCAACCAGAAATGGGAACCGGACAACCGCGACAACGTGGCTGCCATCCAGTCGCTGTACGTGATTCCGAAGGACCGCGGCAAGCATACTCTCGCCGCCCGTGAATCCGTTCTCATTGTCAACAATGCACAGAACTACAAGGCGACCAATGCCACCTCGTTCGACCTGACGGGAGCCGACTTCGAGTGGTACAACGAGTCGACCGTCAGCTCGATGATGGATGTCGACAACCCCGATGTGCCGAACATGGATGTATGGATTTCCAACTCCATGACCATCTACATCCTGAACGTGCAGATGAACCACGGCTTTGTGTTGGTATCCCTTCCTGCCGACCTGACCGCCGCCACCTTTGTGGACAACGAGGCCTATCTCTGGAGCGGCACACGCTCCTGGCAGGTGGCTTCGACCGGACGCGACTTCTCGACGAAGTTCAACTACCAGGCTGTTCCCAATGACTGGGTGATTGATGCGGTTGTAATCGGTACGAAGGAAGGCTTTGCCTACAATCCCTTCGGCAGTGCGCTCGATGCCGGCTTCACCTACTGTGCCGTCAACAGCGACGATACCAGCCGTTATGGGAAAGCCGTGCGCCGCAAGGCCAACACCGACGGCACCCTGGTCGACACCAACAACTCGACCAATGACTTCGAACCGGCCGTTGCCGCTTCATTGGCAAAATAATCCCTTCCCCTGTCATTGGTTTCCGATGCTTGTCAGCGCGGACGCTCCGGCGATAAAAAGCCGGCAGCGCCCGCGTTGCCTTTTCCGGAATATGCCTACTTTTGCAGGCGGAAGGCGGAGAGGCAGTGTCATCCTTTCTCCCCAAAGCCTTCTCTCCGGTAAAACCAGAAACAAATGGAAAACGACGTAAAGACCAATTCTCCGCGTGCCTGGCTGCTTGCCGCACGTCCCAAGACCCTCTCTGCTGCGGCAGTCCCGGTCATGGTCGGTTCGGCACTGGCAGCCGCCGACCTGAGTGCAGACTTTCAGGTCCTGCCCTGTGTGCTCTGCTTCCTGTTTGCCTTCATCATGCAGATTGACGCCAACTTCATCAACGACTATTTCGATTTCCGCAAAGGGAGTGACCGCACCGACCGGCTCGGTCCCGAGCGTGCCTGTGCACAGGGATGGATTACGCCCCGTGCCATGCAGGGAGGCATTGTCGTGACTACGCTGCTTGCCTGTGTGGCAGGCTTGCCGTTGCTGTGGATTGGCGGATGGGAGTTGTTGCTGGTGGGAGCCGTCTGTGTGCTGTTCGCCTTCCTTTATACCCTCGGGTTGTCCTATCGCGGATGGGGCGACGTGCTCGTGCTGGTGTTCTTCGGTTGGGTGCCGGTCTGCTTCACCTACTATTTGCAGACGGGGGGCTGGACCTGGGCATCCGTGGTCTGTGCTACAGCCTGCGGACTGGTCATTGACACGTTGCTCATGGTCAACAATTTCCGCGACCGCGACCAGGACCGCATCAGCGGCAAGCGTACCGTAGTGGTCCGTTGGGGGGCACGTGCCGGCAGCACCGGTTACTTGTGGTTGGGCTTCCTCTCCTGCGTAGGTTGCCTGTCGCTTGTGGCAGGCGGTTATCTGTGGGCAGCAATCCTGCCGCAGTTCTACCTGCTCCTCCACATCAGGACCTGGCAGCTCATGGTCAGCCTCCATCAGGGCCGTGCGCTCAACCGGGTGCTGGGCATGACGGCACGCAACATCTTCCTTTTCGGATTGCTGCTCACCGTCGGGTTGCTGTTGCAGTGCCTGGGATAGAGGATTAGCCTTTCGTCTTCTCTGTCAGCAGGGCGAGTCCCTTGGCTGTCAGCAGGTACTTCTGACGGGGATGCTTGGGCTTGTCGGGATAAAGCATGGCGACAACTCCCTCCTGCATGGCAGGCGTCAGGTAGGTGTCTATGAAGCTCTCCCGGTTCTTCAGTCTCAGGGCAGCCAGCATGCTCTTGACGGACAACTGCTGACGGTCCAGTACCTCGATTAGTCGATGGACGTTTTCATTGGGGATATTCCACTGACTGTCGTTACTTGTCGGGTTACTTGTCGGGTAGCTTGTCGGGTTACTTGTCGGGTCAGGTAGTTTCTCAGGGGCATTGACCAAGAGATAACGGTTGCGCAGTTCGTTCTGTTCACCCATCAGCAGGTTGCGAAGGAAGCGTTCCAGATAATCGCGGTTGGCCGTGATGCCTTTTTGGATATTCTGATAGTTGGCACGCACCAATGCGTTTCTGAAGTACCACGCATGTTTGGCAAACAGGTCGTTTTCGATGTGAAATCCCATGGAACGTAAATACTTGATGGCGAATATGGCTGTTGTCCGGGTATTTCCCTCTCCAAAAGGATGTATCTGCCACAGTCCTGCAATGAACCGGGCAAAATGCCGGATGAAGCCTTCCGGATTTACTCCGGAATAGTCGAACTGCCGTTCCTGTTCCAGGTCATATTCGATGGCCATCCGGATATCCGGGGCAGAAACATAGAGGACACTTTCTCCTCGCAATACCCATTCCCTTTTGGAGATGTTGTAGTCTCTGATTTGACCGGCGAATTTGAATATCCCGTCAAAAATCCGTCGGTGGATGGAAGTCAGTCCCACCAATGTGAACGCAAAGGTCTGTTCCGTCAATAGTCGTCGGATATTGACGGAAGCCTTGTCTGCCTCATGCTGTTCTTCGTCTTCCTCAGTATGGATTCCCTTTGATTCATAATAGCTGTGTATCAGTCGGGAAACTTCGTCGATGTCAATCTCTCCTTCGATGTCTTTACGGACGGTGTCCAGCAGATAGTCGGACGTTTTCAGTCCATCGACGGCTTGAAGACCGATGGCGGTCTGCCAGGCATAACTTTTTGCCCGCTTGTCCGGTTCACTTTGATGCAGGTATTCGTCAAAATCAATCATAGGCCTCTTTTAGGTTTTGCAATGTTCGCAAAATATCTTGGAATCTCCAAGCAAAGATACAACATTCAGGCAGGTATTCCGTCTCTTTCTCCCCGGATTGACAAAGTGTCAAAACGTCAAACGAATCGTTTGAGAAGGGCTTCCTTGTACCCGAAGACGATTCGGTGAGCAAAAATGTCCTTCTGGAGCGATTCGCAAAATACACATTGTCGGCGTTTGATGGAAAATGGTTGCTCCGGGAGAGGAAGAGTGTCTGCTACGATGACTTTCTGAGAAGATGAGGCTTTCCGTTGGGTACGATTTAATAGTTGCAAAAGTTGCCTGCTCTCACTTCTTCTGGAGAGCGGATGTCAAGATTTTTGTTTCGTTTTTCTCTTTTTTATACATCGACGGACCAAACAATATTGTTTCACTCGTCAAACAATATTGTTTCACGTGCCAAACACAAGTGTTTGACGTCTCAAACAATATTGTTTCGCGCATGAAAAAGAAGCGTTTTGTGTGAACAACTATTAAAATCATAGGCGGTCTGGCTTGTCAATGTGAAGCAGATTTAGCATTTGCTCGCTAGTTTGCCGCATATTCTCGAAGTACGCGTTAGCTGAAAAACGGGATTTGGGAAATTGTGAAAGCAAATAAGGGCTTTTGCTTTCTATTTGTCTTCCGGTAATTGCTTTGGGCGGGTGCAGGCTCCTGAATGCATTGTGGGGTAAACGGGGGGGAAGGGATGTATTACTTCCTTTGCAGATGCTTTCCGGATAAAAGCCGAAAGACTTCTCAAAGCGGTTGAGTATTATAACTTTTTAAAGAAAGATTATCGACCGATGTTTGGATGGGTCTCGATAAAAACCACTATTTTTGCAATCTGATAATTATCGAATTAAATTTTTTATGGAGCTTGATATTCTCACGGCGATTTCGCCGATTGATGGACGATACAGGAGCAAAGCGGGAGCTTTGGCTTCTTACTTTTCAGAATATGCACTTATCAAATACCGTGTGCAGGTTGAAATAGAGTATTTTATCACGTTGTGTGAACTTCCTCTGCCGCAATTGGACGGCATCGACCACAACCTGTTTGAAACATTCAGAAATATCTACCGTAATTTCTCGGAGGCGGATGCTGCCCGCGTGAAGGAGATAGAGAGCGTGACCAACCACGATGTGAAAGCCGTTGAATACTTCATCAAGGAACAGTTCGACCGCATCGGAGGGCTGGAAGCCTACAAGGAGTTTATTCATTTCGGACTGACTTCTCAGGACATCAATAATACGTCGGTGCCCCTTTCCATCAAGGATGCACTCAACGACGTCTACTATCCCCAGCTGGAGGAGCTGATTGCCCAGTTGCGTACGTATGCCGATGAGTGGGCAGACATCCCGATGCTGGCAAAGACTCACGGACAACCGGCATCACCCACCCGTCTGGGAAAAGAGATAATGGTCTTCGTTTACCGTCTGGAACGTCAGCTTGCCGTGCTGAAGGCTTCACCCATCACTGCCAAGTTCGGCGGTGCGACGGGAAACCTCAACGCACACCATGTGGCTTATCCGCAATATGACTGGAAGGCATTTGCCAACAAGTTTGTGGCTGAAAAGCTGGGGCTGGAGCGTGAGCAGTACACGACGCAGATTTCCAACTACGACAACCTGGGCGCCATCTTCGATGCCATGAAGCGCATCAACACCATCATGATTGACATGAACCGCGACTTCTGGCAATACATCTCGATGGAATACTTCAAGCAGCGTATCAAGGCCGGCGAGGTCGGTTCGAGTGCCATGCCGCACAAGGTGAACCCCATCGACTTTGAAAACGCGGAAGGAAATCTCGGCATGGCGAATGCCGTGCTCGAACACCTGTCGAGCAAGTTGCCGGTATCCCGCCTGCAACGCGATTTGACCGACTCCACGGTGTTGCGTAACGTTGGTGTTCCTTTCGGACACACGGTCATCGCCATCCAGAGTTCGCTGAAGGGACTCCGCAAGCTGTTGCTCAACGAGCCTGCCATCTACCGTGACCTGGACAACTGCTGGAGCGTGGTGGCAGAAGCCATTCAGACCATCCTGCGTCGTGAGGCTTACCCGCATCCCTACGAGGCGCTGAAGGCTCTGACGCGTACGAACCAGGCGATTACCGAAGCATCCATCAAGGAGTTCATCGAGCAGCTCAATGTAAGTGAGGACATCAAGAAGGAGTTGCGTGCCATCACTCCGCACAACTACACAGGCATGTAAAGTTAACATTAGCCCGCGAGGGCGAACATTTTAATATACCATAAACCGTAAAAACATGAGTACAGATCAAGAAAACTGGCAGGAGAATTCGGAAGAGAATTCCAATGCACGCGAAGAATCACGTTCGTTTAATAGAGAGTATAGAAAGGTGAATTACAACCGCGACGAAAACAACAACGCCGAGGGGCGTGCGTTCCGTCCTTCTTCGTTCAACCGCTTCGGAGGTGAAGGTGGAGGAAACTCATACAATCAGGACCGTCCGCGTCGTCCGCGCATCAGCCGTCCGACACCCCCTGCAGGTGAACCGGCATACCGTGCTGACGGCAATGAAGGACAGCGCCCGCGTCGTCCGCGTATCGGCGGAGGAAATGCGCCCGCTTACCACAGCGACGGCAATCAGGGATACCGTGGCGGCGACCGTCAGAACAACTACAACCGTCAGAATGACCGTCAGCGCAGCTACAACCCGAACTTCCGCAATGCGAACAACGGTGAAAGACGTCCCTGGCGTCAGAACAACTATAACAACGGCAACCGCTACGACAATGGCAACCGTTATGACAATAACGGAGGCAACCGCTACGAGCCGAACGGCAACCGCTGGGAAAACGGAGACGGACAGCAGCCGCAACAACGCTCGGGCTTCCGTCGGCAGAACAACTACAACAACGGTGGTTATAACAATGGCGGTGGCTACAACCGGGGTGGAAACTCTTATGGACAGGGCGGAGGATACCGTCAGGGTGGCTACAACAACAACCGCGGTCAGGGCGGCTTCCGTCGTCGGACGGCCGATTATGACCCGAATGCGAAGTACAGCCGCAAGAAGCAGTTTGAATACAAGGATGTGCTGACCGACCCGAACGAGCCGATCCGTCTGAACAAATATCTTGCCAATGCCGGCGTATGTTCACGTCGCGAGGCTGACGAATACATCACTGCCGGAGTCGTTTCGGTGAACGGTGAAGTGGTGACTGAACTGGGTACGAAGATCAAGCGCAGCGACGAGGTGAAGTTCCACGACCAGCCGGTGACCATCGAACGCAAGGTGTACGTGCTGCTGAACAAGCCGAAGGATTGTGTGACGACTTCAGAAGATCCGCGGGAACGTAAGACCGTCATGGACTGCGTGAAGGGTGCCTGCAAGGAGCGCATCTATCCGGTGGGCCGTCTGGACCGCAACACGACCGGTGTGCTGCTGCTGACGAACGATGGTGACCTGGCTTCGAAGCTGACCCATCCGAAGTACCTGAAGAAGAAAATCTATCACGTACACTGTGACAAGAACGTGGCTCAGGCTGACCTCGACAAGATTGCCGCAGGCATCACGCTCGATGACGGTGAAATCCACGCTGACTCCATCAGCTATGCTTCCGACACCGACAAGTCGCAGGTGGGCATTGAAATCCACTCCGGAAAGAACCGCATCGTGCGCCGTATCTTTGAATCGCTGGGTTATCGTGTCACCAAGCTCGACCGTGTGTTCTTTGCCGGACTGACCAAGAAGAACCTGCGTCGCGGACAGTGGAGATACCTGACAGAGAAGGAAGTCAACATGCTCCGCATGGGTGCTTTCGAGTAAAACATTTTTCAACTTTCGCATGCGCAAGGTGGTGGGAGGAGAGGGCGACTCATGCCTTGTCCACTGTCAGACCGGGTGCATGCGGAACTTTAGTTACATGATATATTATGGAAACAATTCGTAGAACAAAGGTTGTCGACCTGCTGAAGCGTACCGACGTCGGTGCGCAAGTCAATGTGAAAGGCTGGGTACGTACCCGCCGCGGTAGTAAACAAGTCAACTTCGTGGCTATCAATGATGGTTCTACTATCAATAATGTACAGGTGGTGGTCGATGTGGAGAAGTTCGACGCCGACATGCTGAAACTCATCACGACCGGTGCCTGTCTGAGCGTGAACGGTGTGCTGGTGGCTTCCGTCGGTTCCGGTCAGGCTGTGGAAATCCAGGCTACGGAAATCGAGGTGTTGGGTGCTTGCGACAACACCTATCCCTTGCAGAAGAAGGGTCACTCGATGGAATTCCTTCGGGAGATAGCCCACCTGCGTCCGCGTACGAACACATTCGGTGCGGTGTTCCGCATCCGTCACCACATGGCGTATGCCATTCACAAGTTCTTCCATGACAAGGGCTTCTTCTATTTCCATACACCCATCATCACGGCTTCTGACTGTGAGGGTGCCGGACAGATGTTCCAGGTGACGACCATGAACCTGTATGACCTGAAGAAGGATGAGAAGGGTTCCATCATCTATGACGACGACTTCTTCGGCAAGCAGGCCAGCCTGACTGTCTCCGGACAGCTCGAAGGTGAGTTGGCAGCTACGTCACTCGGTGCCATCTATACGTTCGGTCCGACGTTCCGTGCTGAAAATTCGAACACGCCGCGTCACTTGGCAGAGTTCTGGATGATTGAGCCGGAAGTGGCCTTCAACGACATCACCGACAACATGGACCTGGCGGAAGAATTCATCAAATTCTGCGTGCAGTGGGCACTTGACAACTGTTATGACGATGTGAAGTTCCTTAACGACATGTTCGACAAGGGACTGATCGAGCGTCTGCAGAGTGTGCTGAAGGAAGAGTTTGTCCGCCTGCCTTACACCGAAGGTATCAAGATTCTGGAAGATGCCGTAGCCAAAGGCCATAAGTTCGAATTCCCCGTATACTGGGGTGTGGATCTGGCATCCGAGCACGAACGTTTCCTGGTGGAAGACCACTTCAAGCGTCCTGTCATCCTGACGGATTATCCGAAGGACATCAAGGCCTTCTACATGAAGCAGAACGAAGACGGCAAGACCGTGCGTGCGATGGATGTGCTGTTCCCGAAGATTGGCGAGATTATCGGCGGCTCGGAGCGTGAGGCAGACTACGACAAGTTGCTCAACCGCATCAACGAGCTTCACATCCCGATGAAGGACATGTGGTGGTATCTCGATACACGTAAGTTCGGTACCTGTCCTCACTCCGGTTTCGGATTGGGCTTTGAGCGTCTGTTGCTCTTCGTGACAGGTATGACGAACATCCGCGACGTCATCCCGTTCCCGCGTACCCCGCGTAATGCCGAGTTCTGATATTTTCAGAGACTGATATAAACAAAGCCGTGCCCGGTTCCACTTGACGGAATGGGCACGGCTTTGCTGTTCCTGTAGCTCTGTGTGGGACTTGCAGGATAGGGCATAAAAAAAAGAAGGAGGCTTTTGCAAGTCTCCTTCTTTTGTACACCCTCAGGGGCTCGAACCCTGGACCCATTGATTAAGAGTCAATTGCTCTACCAACTGAGCTAAGAGTGCATTTCTCATTTGCGCTTGCAAAGGTAGAGCTTTTTTTGAAAGTACCAAAACATCGGCGCAACTTTTTTCCAATTTTCTTCAGATAAGCCCCTCTGCAGGGTACCATGAAGCCGCATTTCCTTTGTTTTGCGGGATGTTTGGCAGTTTGGGGAGGTTTGAGGGGGACAATCTTATCTGAAAATGCAAAAGTAATATCCAATAGTGTAAGGCACAGGAAGGGGAATCGGGCTATATTTGTCCACGTACCAAAATTCAATATCATGAACACACGTTTCCTTCTGCTTGCAGCTGCAATGACCGCGGCAGGTGTCCTTCAGGCACAAAATCCGGTCATCAGGGACCAGTTCTCGGCAGACCCGACAGCGCGGGTCTTTGACGGGAAGGTATACATTTATCCTTCACACGACATCCCCAGTCCTGTCGACCGTCTGAAAGAGTGGTTCTGCATGGCGGATTACCATGTATTCTCTTCGACCAGCCTGACCGACTGGACCGACCACGGAGTCATCCTCACCCAGAATGAAGTACCCTGGGTACAGCCGGACTCCTATTCCATGTGGGCTCCCGATTGTGTATGCAAGGATGGTAAATACTACCTTTACTTTCCCAGTACTCCCAAGGGTGAAGGCAGGCGTGGTTTCAACATCGGTGTGGCCGTTGCCGACCACCCGGAGGGTCCTTTTACTCCCGAAACAGAACCCATAGCCGGAATCTTCGGTATCGATCCTTGTGTACTCATCGACACCGATGGGGAAGCATACATCTACTGGTCTGGGAGAGGCATGTCGGTTGCCAGGCTGAAACCCACTATGACCGAATTGGCGTCTGAGCCGGTACCGGTGCAAGGATTACCTGACGGATTCAAGGAGGGACCTTACGTATTCAAGCGCAAGGACAAGTATTATTTTACGTTTCCCTGGGTACAGGACAAGACTGAAACATTGGCGTATGCCATGGGAGACAGCCCTATGGGACCGTTTACCTTCCAAGGCGTCATCATGGACGAATCTCCCGTCGGTTGCTGGACCAATCATCATTCCATCACGGAATACAACGGCCAGTGGTACCTCTTCTACCATCATAATGATTACTCCCCACAGTTTGACAAGAACCGTTCGGTGCGTATCGACTCTTTGTCTTTCAATGCGGACGGCACCATCAGGAAAGTGAGACCCACCTTGCGCGGTGTAGGAGTAACCCCTGCACGGAACCGGATTCAGGTCGACCGTTATACTGCAATCAGTCCCTACGGAGTAACCATTGACTACCTGAATCCTGCCAATCCATTCGACGGTTGGCAGGCATTGTTTCTCCGGGCAGACACTTGGCTGGTCTATAACAGTGTGGACTTTGGCGCCATTCCGGTCAAGCGGCTTAAAGCGCGTGTCCGTTCGGAGAAAGGCGGAGAGATTATTTTGCGGACTACCGGTGATAAAGGAGTAATCCTTTCCCGGTTACTGATCGAACCGACGGAACAATGGACGGATTTAGATACGGATATTCTCCATGCACCTTCCGGTGTGCAGAACCTGAGGGTCGAATCAGTCGGACAAGCTCCGGTCGCCATCGATTGGCTCTGTTTTGAATAGCTCTGTCCTGTTAACAATCGGGACGCATACTCATGCACACTAATACCATTACCCTATGAACACATACCTTTTACACTTCGCATCCTTTTGCCGCAAGTCCGTCCTGACCTTGGTCGGTATGCTGATGCTTCATGCTTGCGGACAGGACAGCTCCCCGTCTTTTACACAAACCAATGATTTGTTCCTCAATGATTCCAGTTATTTCGAGACCCGTGGATTGAACTATTTTGTCTTCAGCAATAATTACGATGACATGTTCGATGACTCCAAGGTGAGTGCCGTAGAAATCATCCAGCACGGAATTCGAATAGCAACCAACGGAGATGTCCGTCTCAATCCGACACCGGGACAATGGGACAAGTTGCCTAGATTCATCCGTCGTACGGTAGACAAGGCAGCCAAACGCATCCAGGTTGAGCTGGAATATCCGCAATATGCATTTGCTTATACCTTGAGTGGAGAGGCTCGAGACGGAGGGTTCTATCTCAGTATTTCAACGGACAAGGCGCTCCCCGATTCATTGGTGGGAGTGGCAGGACTCAATCTGGAGTTCTTCCCGCCCTTATTCGTCGAGCACTCCTACCTGATGGACGGCAGGCCCGGTCTATTCCCGACTTCTGCTGCCGACAACATGACTGTTATCAACGGTACGGTCGAACCGACTCCGATGGCTGTTGGAACTGAAGTTGAGATTGCCCCGGATGATCCCCGAAGGCATGTCTCCATCCGCACCACACAGAAAGATAGCAAGCTGATGCTTTTTGACGGACGCAACAAGCAGCAGAATGGCACCTTCGTCGTGCGTACCTTGCTGCCAGCTGATAGAACCGGGAAAATAGCTGAATGGTTCATACAGGCCGAAACCGACATCCATTGGTTGCGTACGCCTGTCATCAGCTATTCGCAGGTAGGCTATCATCCGGCGCAGCAGAAAATCGCCGTAATCGAATTGGACAAGAATGACAAGCCGCTTTCAGATGTAACCCTTTACCGGGTTGGTTCCGATGGCTCTCTGACGGTTGCCTTGTCGGATAAACCTGCTGTATGGGGCATGTATACTCGCTATAACTACCTGCAGTTCGACTTTTCGCAAGTGAAGGAGCCTGGTATCTATCAGATTGCTTACGGTGAGCAGCTGAGTGGTCCGTTTCCGATTGGCACGGATGTGTATCGGCGTGCCTGGTATCCGACGTTGGATGTCTTCATGCCGGTACAGATGGACCACATGTTTGTTCGGGAGGCTTACCGCGTATGGCATGGTGCAGCACATCTTGACGATGCCCGTCAGGCTCCGGTCAACTATGCGCATTGGGACGGTTGGCGACAGGGACCCTCGACAGACAACAAGTTCAAACCCGGACAGCACATTCCAGGACTGAATGTGGGTGGCTGGTTCGACGCGGGCGACTTTGATATACAGACTCCCTCGCAGCAGCAGACCGTACTATCACTGGTAGATATCTGGGAAGAGTTCGCCCTCGCCCACGATGAAACGACTGTCAGCCAAGAATCACGTTATACCGAAATGCATCTGCCTGACGGCAAACCAGACATCCTGCAACAAATCGAACATGGTATCTTGCAGCTTGTGGCGCAAGTCCATGCTGTGGGGTATGCCATCCCCGGCATCAATGAGTCACACCTTTACCAATACCGGCATTTGGGGGATGCGGTTACCAAAACCGACGGTATAGCCGGTAATGAGGACGACCGCATGGCATTCACGAACCGTACAGCTGCCCTCAATTACGGTACTGCCACAGCGCTTGCCGCTGCAGCACGGGTGTTGCCCGACATCAATCCTGAGCTTGCCAGAGATGCGTTACGTACCGCTGAATTTATCTGGAAGGATGAACACAGCCGTGAGCCGGAGACAGAGGAGGTAGCGACTCCTCCTTTCAACCAGTTCCGTCGCTCGGTTGTGCACGAGAGCCGTGCAGCTTTTGAACTTTGGCGTACGACTGGTGACAAAGTCTACAAGACACGTATGGATGAACTGCTTCCGGAAGTGACCAGCCAGTTCAATTGGAACTTGTCGTTTATCGTTCGCATACTGCCATTCATGGAGGATGCCTTCAGGCAGCAGGTAAAGCCGCAACTTGAAGCCTACGTGGCACAACTGGAGAAATTGGACACTCGGAATCCTTTTGGCATCAGCATCAGTTTGAGTAACTGGGCAGGTAATGGCATGATACTTCGTACGGGCATCACCAATTACCAGATACATAAGATTTTCCCTGAAATGGTTAATCCTGAGTTAATATTCCGTAATTTGAACTATATCTACGGTTGCCATCCTTACCATAACCGTTCCTTCGTGTCAGGAGTAGGGGCACAACCCAAGAAGATAGGTTATGGCAATAACCGGGCTGACCATTCCTTTATTCCCGGTGGCATTGTACCGGGTGTTCGCCTCCTGAAGCCGGATTTCCCGGAGAATCGCGACGATTATCAGTTCCATTGGAGTGAGAATGAGTATGTCATCTCTCTGGCGCCCGAGTACATCTATTTGGTAAATGCGGTAGATTGGCTGCTGAAATGAGGGTGATTTGCTTTCATATATCTGATTTTATAAATGAAATACCTGAAAATAGAAGCTTGAAAGTGTGTTGCGCGTGTAATATTGCATCCGCATTCAATCATTAAAAACATACCATGATGAAACAGAAATTGCTTTTTATTCTCAGTGCCCTTGTCTTGTTGGCAGGATGTGCACAACGTCCGCAATTGCCCACTTTCCGAAATACCGGCAATCCGCTTGTCAAAGACAAGTTTACGGCAGACCCGGCTCCCTTGGTGCATGACGGTACTCTGTATCTTTATGTGGGCCACGATGAGTATTATGAAGGTCAGGACACGGCTCACGGCGGGAAAGAATTCAATATCACCGAATGGCTCTGCTATTCAACGAAAGACATGCAGACTTGGACTGACCACGGTGTTGTCCTGAAACCTACGGATTTTAAATGGGGAGTAGGAGAGGCCTGGGCATCCCAAGTGATAGAGCACAACGGCAAGTTCTATTACTACACGACGGTACAGGCTGGTGAACCTTATACCGGAAAAGCTGTCGGAGTGGCTGTCGGCGATACACCGCTTGGTCCTTTCACGGATGCTATCGGCAAGCCTCTTGTTTCCGATGACATGACGTCCAATGGTCCGCGTGGCTGGTGGAACGACATAGACCCTACCGCCCTGATTGACGACAACGGACAAGCCTGGCTGTGCTGGGGAAACGGAACCTGCTTCCTGGCTAAGCTGAAGCCGAACCTCATTGAGATAGATGGTGATATTCAGGTCGTCGATCTGCCGCGTTATGTGGAAGGTCCCTGGCTGCATAAACATGGTGACCTGTATTACCTGACGTATGCATCCCTCGGAGAAGGACGGGAAGCCATCTCGTATGCCACTGCTCCCAGCATGGAAGGTCCATGGACACCGCGAGGCGAACTGACGGGTATGGCGGAAAACAGCTTCACCATTCATCCGGGAATCATTGAATTTCAGGGGAAATGGTACTTGTTCTATCACAATGCAACGTTGACGCTGGATGGACATCCCGGAGCCATCGGACGGCGTAGTGTATGTGTGGACGAACTGCATTATAATCCGGATGGGACGATGCAGACAGTCGTACAGACCAAACAGGGAGTCTCGGAGTAATTCCATGACAATGTAGCTTTTGCAAGCTCGACTTATGATATTCATTTAACTTAAACTACCCATTCATGCTTATGAAATCAAGAATTCAGTTGTTACTGGTATTTGTGATTTTCTGTTGCACAACGGCAATGGCACAAATCCAAGTTAAGGGTACAGTTGTCTCAGCTAACGATTCTGAGCCAATGATTGGTGTTGCAATTCGTGAAGAAGGAACGACCAACAGTTGCATCACCGATCTGGATGGTAACTACACTATCCGGGTGCAGAATAGCAACGCAACCCTTACCGTATCTTTTGTCGGTTTCAAGACGCAGACAATCAAAGTGAACGGGCGTGAGAAAATAGACATCCGTATGCAGGAGGATCTGAAGACGCTCGATGAAGTTGTTGTTGTAGGTTACGGTGTACAGCGTAAGAGTGACCTCACAGGTTCGGTCGCCTCGGTCAACGGCGATGACATCAAGAATTTATCGACCGTTGATGCCGGTGCTGCCCTTCAAGGAAAAGCTGCGGGTATTCAGATTCTGAACACATCCGGTGCTCCCGGCGAAGGAGCGAAGATCCGTATCCGCGGTTATTCGTCCAACTCTGACCAGCTGGGGCCTCTGTTGATTGTGGATGGTTTGAAGGTGGATAATATCCAATATCTTGACCCGTCCATGATTGAGTCCATCGAAGTCCTTAAGGATGCGGCATCTGCAGCAATCTATGGTGCACAGGCAGGTAATGGTGTCGTTCTGATTACGACAAAGACAGGTAGTGGCGCCAATGGCAGGCCTAAGATTACCTATTCTTTTAAGGCGATTAACCAGCGTTTGGGCAAGACTCCGGAGCTTTTTGGCGCGAAAGACTGGATTCGATACAAAGAGATGTCCGGCTATGATATGAAGACGATGTGTGAGGCTAATGGTGTGGACTACGACAACCCGTTGGAAACGAACTGGATCAAGGAAGTGTTCGGTACGAGCTGGGCGACTCAGCATGCTGTGACTTTCCAGGATGGCAACGATAAAGGGCATTTTTTCACGTCGGTGAACTACATTGACAATGATGGTATCGTACGTGGAAAGAAGGATACGTATAGCCGTCTTTCTGCACAGCTCAATGCGGACTATAAGCTCTACAAGTGGATCAGGGTAGGTACCAATACCTCGATTGAACGGTGGGCGACCCGTAACATTACTCACCAAAGTGCTTATGGTTCCATGCTTGCACCGGCACTCTTGCTCGATCCGCTGACTCCTGTCTATTGGGATAGTACCGATGATTTCACCACCGGAATGAAAGAAGTCTATGCTACGAATCCTGAGAAGATTCTTGTGGCTCCGAATGGCAAATTCTATGCGACATCCAAATTCCAAATGGATGATAACGGGAATCCGCTGCTCCAACGTGACCGACGGAATCAGAAGAATTCGGGCTTCGCTATCCGTGGGACGGCTTTCCTGGACTTGACTCCGCTGGACGGCCTTGTCATGACGTCGCGTTTTTCTTACCGTATCTCACAAAACAATAGCCATGAGTATTCCGAACCCTACTACATGAACGGTCAGGCCAAAGCGGATGACTACTCCATATCTGCCAACGCCAACAACAACCACTACTACCAGTGGGAGAACTTCGTGAATTTCAACAAGACCTTGTTTGACAAGCACAATGTGGGTGCGATGCTCGGTATGTCCTATACAGAGTTCCGCTCGGACAATGTATCGGCTTCGGCTACAGGAACGGGTGGCAATAAGATTCTCTCCGGCGATGCTGACAACTTCAAATACCTCGATTACGTAAATTCAGCCTCAACCACAACAAAAAGTATTGGTAACCTTCCGGGTATTTCGACCAGTCTTTCTTACTTCGGTCGTCTGCTTTACACGTTTGACAATCGTTATAGTCTGCAGTTCAATTACCGTGCCGATGCCTTTGATACATCCAAGCTCCCAGCGGACAGACGTTGGGGAAAGTTCCCTTCTGTAGCCGTAGGCTGGAACATCAGCAATGAGAAGTTTATCGCGGAAAATGTGAGCCGAGACATCCTCTCATTCATGAAGTTTCGTGCTTCCTGGGGTATTAACGGTAATGTGAATGTGCTTAATAACTACCCCTATACTGCACCTATCAGCTACAATGCAGCCTGGTATCAGTATGGAGACAGTCCTGAACAATATTATGGTTCTTATCCTTCCGGACTTGCCAATCCGAATCTCAAGTGGGAGAAATCCGAGCAGCTGGACCTTGGTCTTGACATGCGTTTCCTGAATGACCGTCTGACAGTCAGTCTGGACTACTATAACAAAAACACCAAAGACCTGCTGATCAACATCAATCCGGTGCCTGAGGTGTATACCAACCAGACTACGGTGAATGCCGGTGAGGTGAACAACAAGGGTTTTGAATTTGAAGCTGGTTGGAGAGACCATATCGGTGACCTTACCTACCGTGTAAATGCGAATTTCTCGACCTTGAAGAACGAAGTGACCTATCTGTATGATGACCTTCCGCGCATCACAGCCAGCAAAGGTGGAGTGGACGGAACAAACAACAAAGTGCATACTGCATTTGAGGAGGGACACTCCATCTGGTATTTCCGTGCATTCGACTATGTAGGGGTTGATAGTGAGACCGGTGCTCCCCGATTCCGTAATCATGAAGGTGAAATCGTGAATTCCTCAGAGTTGACCGACGAGGATATGACGGATATCGGCAGTTCCATTCCGAAGTTCACTTATGGCATTACCATCAATCTCGAATATAAAGGTTTCGATTTTACGGCATTTGGAACCGGTGTGGCAGGCAATAAGATTTTCAACATACTCTACCGTGCAGACAGTCCGTTACGTAACTCCCTGAGGTATTATATGGACAATGCCTGGACTCCGGAGAATCGGGGAGCCTCCATGCCGGACCCGCGTCAAGTGGCAACCGATCTCAATTTCTGGGGTTCAAGTGCCTCCATGTTCAGCGGTGCCTACTTCAAAATCAAGCAACTTCAGTTAGGCTACACTTTGCCGAAGAAACTGACACAGAAAGTGGCCGTCAAGAACTTCCGCCTCTTTGTGTCGTTGGATGACTTCTTTACATTCTCCGATTATCCGGGTATGGACCCTGAAACGGCAACGACCAGCCGGAATGGAGGGGCTGGTTTCGACATCGGTTCCTATCCCACGATGAGGAAATGTACCTTTGGTGCAAGCCTCTCATTCTAGTCGGGTAACGTATTACTTGAAAACCTCAAAAGTATGTTCATTATGAAAAAGATTCTATATTCACTCTTGGGTGCCGCTTTCCTTTTCGGTGCTTGCGAGGATTGCCTTGACATCGAGCAGAAGGGTGTCATCCCATTTGAAAATTTCTACCGTACGGACGATGATGCGCAGAATGCGCTCAACAATCTTTATCAGTCCTTCTGTCTGAACATAGCAGGCAATGAAGGCATCTATATTGCACTCCCGGTGCTTTTCAATGAACCGGGAGACGACATGTTGGCGGCAGGCAGTCAATACGGTGACAATGATTTTGGCGCACAACTGAATGAGTTCCGTTATGACTCGCAGAACGAAGTGATTAAAAATGCCTATTGGGGACTGTACGGTGTCATTTATGATACCAATCTCATTCTTGATAACGTAGAACCTGAAACGAATGTCAAGAAACGTGTATGCGCCGAAGCGCGTGCACTCCGTGCTTGGGCACACTTTATGTTGACTATCGGATGGAATTGCCCTCCTTTGGTGGACCATATCCTTCCGGGAGATGCCAAACCGGCGAACTATGAAGGCGGGCATGACAAACTCCTCGAATGGTGTGCATCGGAAGCCGAAGCTGCGGTGAGTGACCTGGATGAACGCACCAGTCCTGCTGACAAGGTAGGCGCTTCCAAGGTCACCAAGGGGTTTGCTCTCACACTTGCAGGGAAAGCCCGCCTCTTTATGGGCGATTATGCCGGTGCCAGGAAAGACCTCAGACAGGTGATTGATTCTAAAAAGTATGAATTGGTTCCGACTGAACGTTGGGCAAATCTCTTCCATACGTCAGGTGACCTCTGTGAGGAAATGATTTTCCAGGCAAACGTAGTGGAGAATCCCAATATCGGGGAATGGAGCAACTATATCCAGCGTACAGGATGGATGTTCATTCAGTTCTGGAACTGGAGGACAGACAAACTGGCTTCCATGCCTTCCTTTATCGGGGCTGATGGTTGGGGCGGTCATGCTATCCGTGCGGACTTTGCCAAACGCATGCTGGCCAACGATGGTGATTCTCCCCGTCGTAAGGCGACGTTCCTGACCGGTGACGAGTTCCTCTATGAAATGGAGTGGAACGGGACTAAAGGCAAGGGGATGACCCGGGAGCAGCTGGAGACATCCGATCAGATTGGAATCAAGAACAAGACCGGGCTTTATGGATTTGGAGGATATTTCGGGAAGAAGTTCATTGCTTGGAAGGAGGATAACGTGAAAGGCAGTTGGGGATTCAAGAATCTCACTATATTCCGTTATGCCGAAGTCCTTTTGATGTATGCTGAGGCTTGTGCACAGACGGATGATGCGGACGGGCTCGGATTGCAATGTCTTCAGGATATCCAGCGGCGTGCCGGTTCAAAACACATCTCTGAGAGACTCACCTTGGAGGAAGTTAAGAATGAGAAAGGTTTCGAAATGTGGCTGGAAGGAGTCCGCTTCCCGGACATGGTGCGCTGGGGAGACACGGAGAACGTCAAAGATAACGGGAAGAACATACCGACAACTTACGATGCCTTTTTCACAAAGGGAGAAGCAAAGCACCGCATCTATGTGGAATATTCCAACCCTAACAATGGTCCGACCGGATTCGTGAAGGGAAAGCATGAATATTTCGCCTTCCCCTATGATGCCACCTCCGTGAATATCAATCTGAAACAGAACCCGAGTGGAGGAGATAAATAAGTTGTAGAACGGATGAAGCACAAGTGTTTGAATTGCCAAACACAAATGTCTGGAGGGTGTGTCAATTACGACGCACCCTCCTTGTCTTAGTACGCTCGGCATGAGTGTTGTCTAACGGGTGCAAGTCCCGAGTAAGCCCTAATAGCGGGAATTACATAGCCCCAGGCAAGGGTGTTCATCGCGAGGTGAAATCTGAAGGAAGCCGTCGGCAAACATCTGGCCTAACGAACAGAAACTTCATACAAGGCATATGACCGTGGGTAAGATTGCTAAACAAATCGAAGCCCTATAGCTATTCGGAACGGTCGGTGTAGATGAAGTAGGTATAAGATGGAAAGACAACGCCCTTATCCGAGGAGGTCTCACGGACACTTCGAATAGTTTTTTTTTTTTACGAAAGAAGTGGAGTAAAGCTTGTCGTGAGAAGTCAGCAGACGCCATAGTAGTGCAGCTGTCGATAGAGTTGCATGAAGGGCAGAACCTAACAATTAAACGATAGTAATTGAAACATACCATATGAAGGACAGAATGCAGAAAACATTATCACGTTTTAATGGCTGCCCTCAAAGGAATAGGTCGGAAACCGAAAGATATGGGGGAGTGCAGACCTTTATGTGGATGTGTGAAGACAACATCGTGGAAGTACCATTCGACAAGGAACACCTTTTCGAGCAAATTCTCAGTCCGTCAAATCTCAACAGAGCCTACAAAACAGTGGTGAGAAACAAGGGATGTGGTGGTATCGACAAGATGTCGTGCGAGCAATTGCTCCCATGGCTCCTGACCAATAGGGAAATGCTCCTTAGTTCCTTGATGGACGGCTCTTACCGTCCGAACCCGGTAAGAAGGGTAGAAATCCCCAAAGACAATGGCAAGATGCGCCTTTTAGGTATCCCCACCGTGATAGACCGATTGGTGCAACAAGCCATAAACCAAGTGTTGACTCCCATCTATGAGAACCAATTCTCCAAGACAAGCTACGGCTTCCGTCCGAGAAGAGGATGCCATGACGCACTACGTGAAGCGCAGAGGATAATCAATGAAGGCTACGTATATGTTGTAGACCTTGACCTTGAACTCTTCTTCGACACGGTGTGCCACAGCAAGCTCATAGAAATCCTCAGCCGTACCATAAAAGACGGCAGAGTGGTCAGTCTTATACATAAGTATCTCCGTAGCGGTGTAATGAATAAAGGCTTGTTTGAAGCGAGCGAGGAAGGAACTCCCCAAGGAGGTCCGCTAAGTCCCTTGTTGAGCAACATTATGCTCAATGAACTGGACAAAGAGCTGGAACTCAGAGGCCTCCCTTTTGTGCGCTATGCGGATGACTCGATGATATTCTGCAGGTCCCGAAGGGCAGCAATGCGAGTGAAGGAGAGCATAACCCGATTTATAGAGAACAATCTATATCTCAAAGTCAACCAGGAGAAGACCGTAGTGTCGTATGTGCGCGGAGTGAAATATCTCGGCTATTCCTTTAATGTAATGAAAGGTAAATGCCAACTTACGGTACACCCGACATCCAAAGCCAAGATGAAGTCAAGACTAAAAGAACTGACAAGTCGCAGCAATGGATGGGGATATTCCAAGAGAAAGCAAAAGCTCAAAGAATACATAAGAGGATGGGTCGGCTATTATCATCTTGCCAATATGAAACGTCTTCTACTTACCACTGACGAATGGTTAAGGCGTAGAATACGTATGTGTATATGGAAAGCATGGAAGAAAGTCAAGACAAAAGTGGCAAACCTCATTAGATGCGGTATCGATAAGTACAAGGCATATGAATGGGGTAATACTCGCAAGGGCTGCTGGCGCATAGCAGACAGCCACATAATGCACAGGGCAATCACAAATGAGAACTTGCGCAAAGCAGGGTATGCTACTTTAATGGGTGAATATCTCGAATGGTACCCAAAATAGGAACCGCCGTATGCGGAACCGCATGTACGGTGGTGTGAGAGGACGGAAAACGAAAGTAGGAAGAAAACTACGTCGTTTTCCTCCTACTCGAT
>NZ_LT985808.1:3617078-3649482 GCF_900291465.1 Bacteroides sp. Marseille-P3684 | reverse complement strand
TTTTCCTGACTTTGACAATGCGTCACCCTGCTTTATTTTTGTCTTGATCTAATGCCTCCAACAATGGTTTGATGGTCTCCTGCTGTGGTGTTGTGAATAGAGTCTCAGTATATACCGAGCCGTTGGGCAGCCTTATTCTGAGCGTCGTTATTGTCTTGGCGATTTCAAGAACCTTGTCAACGCTCATCTTCATGCCGACTTCTCTGATGACCCGTTCAAGTTCCTTATACACCTTGTAGGCTACAAAGCAGATGCAGATATGGGCCTCGATACGTTTCTCCGTAAAATGGAACATTGGACGCATCTCGAGCGTCCCTTTGCCAATACGGAAAGCCCTCTCAACCATCCAAAGGCCATGGTATTGTGATATGACCTCTTTCCCGGACAGGGTCGTATTCGTTATATACCCCTTCAGTCCATCCCAAAGACTGTCTTCTGCTATCTTTTCCTCATTGATACTTACGGTTATGTCCTTGCTGATATCGAGAAATTTGTTGTAGCCTCGCTTATTGACGTTGTCCTTGGTCAGAGTACCTTTCGCATAGGCCTTGCGGAGTCTATCGACGCCTTTGTTGCGGTTCCATGCGTTTTTCTTTGCCCGTGCATCTGAATAGCTCACAACCAGCCTCTGGCAATCATTCTTGCAACATTCAATAATGTTCCCGTCCGTCCTGTCAATTGCAAGAATCCAGTCTTTAATCTTTGGAGACTCGTTTCGGATTCTCGCCCCGATAATATACCGGTAGCCGGCGGATTCCAGCAGCTCCACATTCTTTGTGTTCATAAGGCCCGAGTCGGCCACAACGATGAAGTCTGTCAGCTTGAAGCGCTGGACAAAGTCATCGATTACGGGAATCATTGTGCGCCCCTCGTACTGGCTGCCGTTGAAGATAGAGTAGGACATCGGGTAGCCGTCCTCGCTCACCAGCAGTCCGAGGACTATCTGCGATTCTGCCATCTTGCCGTCCTTTGAGAAGCCTGCCTGACGAAGAACATCGTCCGGCTGTGGTGCGGACTCGAAGTAAAGTGTGGTCACATCGTAGAAAACGACCCCAATCCGTCCGCCGAGAATCCTCATCGTGTGCTCTACGCTTATCCGCTGGACCTTCTCGCGCTGCGTATTATACAGCTTGTCCATATAGCGGTAGATGTTATGTAACCGAACGTCTTCGTCGAAGTAGGACTTCAGATACGACGCTGTGGCAACCTTGCTCTGCGGATGACAGACCCTTGCGATGACGAGATGGCGCAAAATGCTGTCCCCGATTACTCCAAAGCCAATTCTGTCATATATGTGGCCGAGGATAACTTGTGGCGTGTTCTGGAGCGTCCTCTCGATGCGCGCAATGGTATTTCTCGCTTCTTGGAGCGCCTGAGCGCTCTCGTCAAAGTCAAGTGTCATCTGACCGGAATATTCGTCTATCCATTGACGCGCTTTGACCTCAAGGCGAACAATCTCGTCGGGGGCAGACGATACTCCAATTGTCTTAAGCTCCTTGAACTTGCCACTGCTCTTGTCTGCGATAACCACGCTCACAGTGCCGCTACGGTTCTTTTTCTTGCGTACAAACATGCCATAAAGGTACTCATTTTAGGTTTGCGTCACCCGCGTCACCATGAAGATTTTCTGGAATGGCTGATTTTAAAAATGTTACAATTGTTGAAATATCAAGCTGTCAAAGTCAGGAAACACAAATGTCTGGAGGGTGTGTCAATTACGACGCACCCTCCTTGTCTTATAAGTCTGGATTTTGTATCATCTCTGTAGGCGTCTTGCCAAAATATTCCTTGAAAACCTTACTGAAATAGGCGGATGTGCTGAATCCGCACATTTCACTCACTTCTGTTACATTGTATTCCCCCGAACGGAGTTTCTCCAACGCGTAATTCAACCGGATGGAACGGATAAATTCCACGACTGACAGGTTGGTCAAAGCCTTTATTTTCTTGTAAAGCAAGGACTGGCTCATGGCGAGAGCGGAAGCAAAATCTTCTTTGCTGAATTTCTCGTTGGCAATGTTGGCACGTACACATTCTACAGCTTTCTTGATAAATTCATCGTTTATGCGGTTGGTCACGATTGAGCGTACATCGTCGTGTTTGGTTTCGATAGCCTTTTGAAGAACGGTACGTCGGTTACGGATGATGGAGGTGATGCGGCTGACCAATAGTTCCATATCAAACGGCTTTACCAGGTAGTTGTCCGCACCCAGTCCCAGTCCATGGAGTTGGTTCGTCTTGTCGGAGAGAGCTGTCAGCAGGATGACGGGGATGTGGGAAGTCTCATAGGTCGATTTGATATTGCGGCACAGTTCAAAACCATCCATACGTGGCATGGCAATGTCGGATACCACAAGGTCAGGTTGCAAGTCTGTCATCATTTCCCAAGCCTGTTGTCCGTCATAGGCTGTGGCGACGCGGAATTGTGCTTGCAGGGCTCCTCGCATGAATTCACACAGGGTCTGGTTGTCTTCCACGATGAGGACAGTCATGTCATGAGCTTCTGCACCTTCAGTTGCTGCAGGCTCGACTTTCTCCGGTATGAGGAGTCCTGCAGCCTTAGATGCGGGGCGCAAGGGCACGGTTATGTCAAAAGCCGTCCCTATACCCAATTCACTTGTTACATGTATCTTCCCGTCATGGATGCGCAGATACTTCTGGGTCATCAACAGACCAATTCCCGACCCTATGATTCGGGAATTGACCGCATTGTCACTCCTGTAAAATTCCTGGAACAGCTTGTGTTGCCCTGTTTTGCTGATACCCATGCCATGGTCCTTGACACGTAAGGTCCATTCGGAGGCTTTTCCGATGAAAGAAACTTCAATGCTTCCACCGGAAGGGGAGTATTTTACGGCATTGGACAGCAGATTATCCAGTACGCTTTCAAGCATTCGCGTATCGGCTTGCACCCAATAGGCTTCCGGTATACAGTCGACCGAAATACTGATTTGTTGCCCGGCGGCATACGATGCATGGATGCCGACCCGCCGCTTGATTAGACCGACGAGTTCCAGGTCCGTAAATGACGGTTGTTCTTCTCCCAGGTCCAGCTTCTCAAAATCCAGCAGCTGAGTCGCCGTGTCGGATAGTCGGGAGCTCTGCTCCGAAGCCATTTTCAGGCACTCGGTTCCCCATGTCGAGAGATTTTTCTCCTTGAGCAGTTCTTCTATCGGTGCCTTGATGAGCATCAATGAGGTGCGGATGTCATGCGACATTCGTGTAAAGAAACGTATCTTCTCATCGGAGTAACGACGGTGTAACAATTGTAGATAATAACGTATACCAAACACCAGGATGCCGATGACGACTGCCGCTACTGCTAACCTGAACCAAGCGGTTTGCCAGAAGGGCGGGTCTACGATGATGGAAAGCTGACGTTCTGATAACAGGCTGCCGTCATATAGTCGGATGCTGAGTGTGTAATGACCGGCAGGCAAGTTGGTGTAGTTGATGTAACGGTTGGTCGTATAGGTGCTCCAAGCGTCATCCTGCCCCACTAACTTCCAGGATAGAGCTGCGGATTTGCTGAGATTCCCCAGTGGAAGGACCGATAGGGTAAAGGATGTCTGCGGATAGCCCAAATGGAGGGTGGAGAGGCTGTCGATGGGTACAGCCAGCCTAAAATCTTCCATTTCCCGGATGGAACGTCCGGAGACCCGTATGTCTGAGAAATAGATTCGTCCTGCAGCACGGCTGTTGTCCAGTACTTCAGGGTGGAAGATGAATATGCCGTTATTGCTTCCGAACGCCAGTCTCCCGTCAGGCAGATTACAAGTCGCGTTGATGCTGAAGGCGGCGTTTGCGAGTTGTTGCCGGGAGCCGAATATCCGTATTCGCTTGTCGGAAGAATGGTAACAGCACAAGCCTTTGTCAGTCCCAATCCACAGGTCGTCGCCTACCAGAGAGATGCTTTTCGTATAGTTGCTGGGCAAGCCCTGCTGTGTCGTGATGCGTGTCTGTCCGGCTGTGTTCATGTCCAAACCAATCACGCCGTCGCCGGAAGTGCAGACCCATATCATACGTCCGGACACGGCAATGTCGTGTATGGTACATCCGGAGAGGAGCATGTCAAATCTTCCGGTCTCCTTGTCCAGCAGCAACAGACCGTAAGCACATCCCAGCAGAATCTGTCCGGGTGACAGCTCGCTCAGGCAGTAGACCGGCTGCGAGTCATAGGCACGCATTCTCCCATCGGTTGAACGGCGGCAATAAACCTTGCCTTTGACACCGCCAAACCAGACGTCACCCTCGCTGTCCAGGTAAGTGGCGAATACAAAGCCTCCGACTCCGAAGAGGTCTCCATCCCGCTCTGTGTAATGGTGCGATTCACGCCCTGATGCTTCGTCGAAAACGTAGACTCCCTTGCCGTAGGTCCCGGCATAGAGGTGTCCTTTCTTGTCCGATGTCAGGGATAGAAAGATCTCCTGACTTCCTCCATGCAGTCGTTTCCATTGTCGGGTATGGGTATCATACAGGCTGATGCCGTCGCTGGTTGCTATCCAGAGATTTCCCCGGCTGTCAGTCTCCAGGTGGTTGACTTCGTTATTAGGTAAGGATTGCGGATTGTTGATGCCATGTACCAGATGTTCCACTTCAGTATCAGGTGCTTCCGTGTATTGCAGTCCTCCGCTGTTGGTAGCAACCCAAATCCGGTGGCGTTCATCTTCCAGCAAGGAATAGACGCTGTTGCCGTGTAGGGAGGACGGATTGTCCGGATTGTCGCTAATCACTTGCCGGACCCGCTCGGTCCCAGCATCGAGTATCCAGATACCCCCGCCGTCAATACCCACCCAGACAGAAGCTGTATCCGTCAGGAGTATGTCTCTGACAACAAGCTTCGGGAGTTGCGGAACATTGACTTGTCGGGTTCTTTGTCCGGTGAGTTCATACTGCCATAGCCCGGCGTTGTAAGTACCAATCCAGACGCGACGTTTCCGTGCATCGTACCGGGTGGATGATATCAGCCGGGGAAGATGACCGTTTAGTTGAGTGAATGTGCGTGTCTTTGTGTCGACGCGATAGACGGACGATTCCACAAAAGCCAGTATCTGACCGTTATCCAATGAGATCATGTTGGAAAAGCCTGTCTTGTCGGTTCCTGCGAGGCGCACTTCTTTTCCCGTCCACAGGTAAATGCCGGTGTTGGTGCTTATCCACACCTTCTGCTCGGCATCTATCAGGACGTTGGTCACCCAGTTATCATTTCCCAGCACGGAAGAAAGGGTAAACCATTGCTCGAATTTATTCCGGATACGGTTATAGCGGTATACCTGTCCGTTCTGTGTGGTGGCGACCAATAGGCTTCCTCGGCAAGCCAGTTTGACTTGCATGACGTCGGTCGTGGCAAGTGGAAGGTCGTAGTGCCGGTGGTCGTCTCCGGCAACACGCAAGATACCTGTATGTGAAGCTGCCCAGATAAATCCGTCTTGGTCACGGACGACAGCGGTTATCTCCCGCATGGAGATGCCATACATATCGTTGAGATTGGTGAATGTGAAATCCTGCACTGCACGGCAGGGCAAAAACAAGAATAGGGACAGTAGGAGTACGAAGCATTCTTTCATATGATTAAATTAAATAGCGCATACGCTCGCTCGTTCAATTCTAAACTGTACAAAGATATAAATATAACTTGTCCCTTCGTACACTAAATATTTAAAAGTGTAAGGAATGTGTCCAAAAGTACAAGGAAAAAGTCCGTGAGGTCCGTATCTTTGTGCAAGTTAATAATTCAAAAACAGATAGCTTTATGAAACGAATCCTCACTTTGATGTTACTTGCCGTAGCATGTTCAGGTGTGTTGCAGGCACAATCCGGTCATTCGTCGGTCAGGGTGGATGACCGTTTAGTGTTGCCCGGTAAACGTGGCGAACTCAATGTACGCAATGCGATGTGGCCGCGACTGTTGCCCGGCAACCGCATGGAGTTTCGGATAAAGGCTCCGGATGCCCGAAAGGTGCAGATTGATTTGGGGCGCAAATATGACCTCGTTCGCAACGACGACGGCGAATGGAGATGTACCACCGATTCGCTCACACCGGGCTTTCACTACTACTTTCTCCTCATTGACGGAGTTGCCGTTGCCGACCCTGCCAGTGAATCGTTTTATGGATGCAGCATGATGACCAGTGGGGTGGAAATCCCTTATCCCGATGGAGATGTACGGTTTTATCTGGCAGACGTCCCTCACGGAGACATTCGCATGAAGCGGTATTTCTCAAAGACGTCCAATGCCTGGAGACGTATGTTTGTCTATTGTCCGCCCGGATATGACACCTCGGAGCAAACCTATCCCGTGCTGTACCTGCAACATGGCGGTGGGGAAGACGAACGCGGTTGGGCGAATCAGGGACGTACTGATATCATCATGGACAACCTCATAGCGCAGGGAAAGGCGACACCAATGATTGTGGTGATGACGGATGGCAATACGTCTGATTTCGAAAGCGAGCTGCTCAAGGATTGCATTCCGTTTGTAGAGAAGAACTTCCGTGTAAAGACCGACCGTGACAACCGTGCCCTGGCAGGACTCTCCATGGGAGGCATCCAGACCTTGAATGTAGGCATTCCCCACTTGGATTGTTTTGCCTATCTGGGTGTATTCAGCTCGGGATGGTGGGCAAACCGGACTCCTTTCGGGGGAGGCGAGGACAGCGAGAAGTATTACAGGATGCTGCAAGACCACAAGGACGAGTACAATGTAGGATGGAAGCAATTCTGGATATCCATGGGCGGTAAGGAAGACATTGCATACAACAATTGTCAGATTATGATGAAGCGTTTTGACGGGATAGGCATCAGGTACACCTACTTTGAAACACCGGGCGGTCACACTTGGCCCGTATGGAGGGAAAGCCTGTATCACTTTGCCCAACTTCTCTTTCGCTGATTGAAGCCTTTCTGATACTCAACGTGTCACCTTGAAACACATCCTATGCTCATGAAAAATTTCTATTGCAAAATCCTGTTGGCTCTTTGCCTGGGTGTCGGCTTGAACATACCTGTTCCTGCACAAGACAAAGTGATCGATTTTCCTTTGGCTCCTTATTTCTCACCGGCAACTTCGGAGGTCATGCATCCGGATGATGACGGGTTCATACGCCGCTGGCTGTTGTTGGAGCCTATTGACAAGCCCAACCGGAGCAACACGGTGTTTACGGACAGTTACATTCGCGAGGCTTTTACCACCGAATATTTTCCTGGACAATTTACCGTATTACCTGAGGACGGCGACCACGTGACTGTCGGCAAACAGAAGCTGACCTGGCATGCCTTGGAAAGCAACCTGTTCAATGTGAAACTGTTTCGCTTTGCATCCAAGCTTCACAAACAGGTCTACGGGGTACTCTTTTGGGCAGTGACTGTCATCGACAGTCCGGAAGATATCCCGAATGTGAGGCTGTCCGTCGGCTCCAACTCGGCTTCCATGTGGTGGCTGAATGGGGAAGAAGCCGTCATGCTCTCGGGAGACCGTCGGATGGTGAAGGACGATTGCCTGTCAAAACGTCTGACCCTGAAAAAGGGGAAGAACATCCTGCGCGGAGCAGTCATCAACGGTCCGGGGATGAGTGATTTCTGCGTACGCTTCCTCGATGAACAGGGAGTGCCGGTCAGAAACGTGACCATCAAAAAACAGTAATCGGCTGGCTGACAAGGTGTCGGACCGACAGGATGCTGTGCCCTTGTCAACCGGAAAGTGTATAAAACTAAAGTCAGTGCATAAATTATGAAAACAAAAACTTTCTGTCGGGTAGCTGCTGCCTTGTTCGTTTTGTTGATGCCGGGAACAGCTGCTGCACAAATTGGAGAACCCTATATCCACGACCCCTCCACCATCATGAAATGTGAGGGAAAATATTACACATTCGGCACCGGAGGAGGCGGACTGATTTCAGAAGATGGCTGGACATGGCATGATGGCGGAGTGAGACCCGGCAGGGGTGCAGCTCCCGATGTCGTGAAAATCGGCGACCGTTATCTGATTGCTTACAGTGCGACCGGAGGAGGGCTCGGAGGCAGTCACCGTGGTACGGTCTTGACAATGTGGAACAAGACGTTGGACCCCACTTCTCCTGATTTCAAGTATACGGAAGCCATTGCCGTAGCTTCGTCAGAGGACGATGAAGACTGTGACGCCATCGACCCCGGTCTGCTGTTGGACCCGACCGACGGCCGTCTGTGGTTGTCTTATGGTACCTATTTCGGCTTTATCCGTCTGGTGGAACTTGATCCAGCCACAGGAAAACGGAAGGAAGGGAATGAACCGATCAACATTGCGATTGGCTGTGAGGCAACCGACTTGATTTACCGGAATGGCTGGTATTACCTGCTGGGTACCCACGGCACTTGCTGTGACGGTCCCAATTCGACCTATAACATCGTGGTCGGACGTTCGCGCAAGGTGACAGGCCCCTACCTGGACAATATGGGCAGAGACATGTTGGAGGGAGGCGGAAGGATGGTGATCGGAGCCGGAAACCGTCAGACCGGTGCCGGACATTTCGGACGCTACATCGAGGAGGAAGGTGTCGAAAAGATGTCGTGCCATTTTGAAGCTGATTTTGACCGAGGTGGACGCAGCGTACTTGCCGTCCGTCCACTTCTCTGGAAGAATGACTGGCCCGTTGCCGGTGAAGTCTTCAAGGAAGGTACTTATGAAATCGAATCCGAACGGAGGGGATATGCCCTGGAACTCTGCGTGGACTTTGTGCGGATGGAAGGTGGTATGCATCGTTTTTGGGAGAAAAGCGACGAACCTCTTCAACCGTTGAAGTCGCAGACCTTGGAAGATGTCATCGGTACATGGCCCAAAGGTAACATTGATGTCCGGATCGGCGACTATATGTTCCGCCCGCATCAACGGTGGACAATCACTGCTGTGCCTGATGCTGGTGGGTACTTGGGGGCGCCTTATTATAAAATTGTCATAGAAGGCACGAACCGGGCTTTGACAGCTACGGCTGATGCCGAGGTGTCGACAGTCCCTGAGTTTACAGGTGCTCCCGAGCAGTTGTGGAGAATCGAGCAACTCACGGACGGCACTTACCGCATCCTGCCCAAGAAGGTTCCTGGGACGGATGAGGAACTGGTGCTGGTATCCATCGGCGACAGTACGCCTTCACTGGGCAAATTTGACAGGAACAGCGATAATTCCAAGTGGAATTTTCGAGACCATTGAGGCTAGTGAACATGCGTGTTTATGCTGCAAGACTCCTCTTTCATCACCGGATGACTTAAAAGCCATGAAGTCACAAAGAAGTATGGATTCCCATTCTTCCTTGTGGCTTCATCATTTCCTATCCATCCTGACACATTGTCAAACGAACCTCTCTACACACCCTTTCGTTGCACCCAAATACGGTTTCGTGGATTTCGAGGGTCTTCCCGGACGATTCGCAAAATACAGATTGGCGGCAAATGACTTCTTTCGGTTGCATAGGGGAGGGCTGAAAGGGGATGATTGCATCCTTTTACTGCTTGTCACTCTGTTATGCCCCTCTTTTTATTACCTTCCGCTTTGTTGACAGCCCCTTCTTCTAGAGAGCGAAACTCACTTCTTTTTACTTCCATTTTCCAAAGATTTGACTTTCGGGCGCGAAACAATTGTGTTTGGGTGGTGAAACTATATTGTTTGAGGCGGCAAACGATATTGTTTGGCTCGCGAAACAATATTGTTCCGGGCACGTTTTGTCTGTTTTTCGGGAATGAAATGTATAGTTTTCTAAAATAGAAGGCGTTTTTCGTGAGCTCTGTTAAACAGATTTAGCAGTTGAACGCTCTTTGAAGGAAATCTTCAAAAGTAGGCGTTAGCGCAAAGGGTGTTTGGGGGGCGAATCTGTCAAGCAGATGAGACGGGATGCTTGCTTTTTGATAAACGAGGCTGTGTGGTAGAGGGGAATGGTCTGTCTGCAGGAACTTCCCCATGCGCCTGCAATCATGTCTTTGTGTTTTTTAACACTCATGGAATAGTAGTATCTACCCGGATGGGAGTCTTAGCAACAAAAACACGATTGTTGCCTTCAACCGCTGCAAGCGTCGCTTGGGAGCGGGGCTTGCGGCATCGACAGAAATGCCTATGAAATCATCAGAAGAAAAATCACTGCGCTACGTGTTGCGGCACTACAAGCCCGGCACCTTCGACACCCGTCGCGCCATCCGTAAGTTCGAATTGCGCCGTCAGGGACACACCCTCCACCGGACCATACTGATGTGGGTGCTGGGAGTGGCTGCCATCGCCCTCTTTGTCTACGGACTCTACGGTTGGTTCTCTACCGCCGAGAAAGTGGAACCTTGGACTCAGCTGACGGCTGCCAATCATACGGAGACCTACGTATTGCCGGACAGCAGCCGGGTCACGCTCTATCCCGAATCCACGCTCCGCTATCAGAAGGGGAAGTTCGGCAGACGGGAACGCAGTGTCCTGGTCAGCGGCAAAGCCTACTTCCGTGTCAATCCTGACCCTGCCTGCCCCTTCCGTGTGACAGGACGGTACGGGACCGTCCGTGTGCTGGGCACCGCCTTCGAGTTCGACGAGATGAGCAGGGAAGGGGAGACCGTCGTCTATGTCACCGAAGGCAGGGTGGCGTTTGCGGTCAAAGAGACGTTTGGGGGCATCTTCCTCTATCCGGGTATGGCGGCGAGCCTGAAGGACGGTGCGGGAATGCCGGAGGAGATGTATCCGGATGTACCCAATCCTGCCGCATGGGCGACCGGAACGTTCGTCTATGAGAATACGCCGCTGGAGGAAGTGCTCCGGGAATTGTCCGCCTACTACGGCGTCCGTCTCTCGTCCGAAGATACCGGCAAGATGCTCACGGCGGAGTTTGACACCGACGAAGGGGTGGACGGCATCGTGGCGTTGATCGAACAGTCATTGGGTACTCATATAAATAAGGAATAGGACATGAAGGCTTCCGTTCTGCGTGCGTTCCCGGTCCTGCTGCTGTCCTGCCTGTTGCCGCTGGCTGCATGGGCACAGACGGGGACGACCGTCCGCCAACAGCTGGAGCGACTGAAGAGTGTCCATGCCGTCCGCCTGGTCTATGATGCTTCGCTGAAGCTCGATGTCCCTTATCGGGGGCGTCCGCTGGACGGGATGACGCTGTCACAGGGACTGGACGAACTGCTACGGGGCACCGGACTGAAGTGGGTGGCGGAACGTCAGTACATCGTGCTGAGGCCGTTGGAGAGATACACGCTCAGCGGCTACGTCCGTCAGGACAACGGGGAGACCATCATCAACGCCACCGTGTGGGACCAGACCACTGGAAGCGGTACCCTGACGAACGAGTACGGTTTCTTCAGCCTCACCCTGCCTGAAGGTTTCCACCGGCTGCGTGTCTCCTTCGTGGGACTGGGCGAACGGACGCTGGAGCTGACACTGACGAGGAACCGTCAGCTGGACATCCGTCTGACACCGGACTATCGGCTGGACGAGGTGCTGGTGACTGCCGACCTGAACTCCCCTCTGAGTACCACACAGACGGGCAAGGTGTCGCTCACGCAGCAGGGACTGAACCGGGGCTTTGCCCTGCTCAGTTCGTCGGATGTGGTGAAGACCCTGCAGGGACTGTCGGGTGTGGCTGCCGGCACGGAACTGATTTCGGGGCTGTATGTCCACGGGGGAGGCAACGACGAGAACCTCTTCCTGCTCGACGGGACGCCGCTCTACCAGGTGAACCACCTGGGCGGTCTGTTCTCTGCCTTCAACACCGACATCGTGAAGAACATCGACTTCTACAAGAGCGGCTTCCCGGCACGCTATGGCGGACGTCTGTCGTCAGTGGTCGACGTACGTACCAACGACGGCAACCTGGAGAAGCTGCACGGCTCCTTCAGTCTGGGACTGCTCGACGGACGGTTTCAGCTGGAAGGTCCTTTACGGAAGGGCCGGACCTCGTTCAACGTGGCAATGCGGCGCACATGGCTCGACGCACTTACCGCTCCGTTCTTTGCCGCCTACAACAGTTCGCGGACTGACAAGCTCAACATGCGTTATGCCTTCCACGACATCAATGCGAAGGTGACGCATATCTTCTCCGACCGGAGTCGCGCCTCGCTCAGTTTCTATTCGGGCAACGACTTCTTCAAGGTGGACAGCAAGCAGCATGACAACAGTTACATCCAGGACTATGACAAGGATTTCTACCACGTGAAGTTCAACATGGAGTGGGGCAACACGGCGACGACGCTCAACTGGGAGTACCGGTGGACGCCCCGTCTCTTTGCTTCCGTCAGCGGACTGTATGCCCACAACCGTTCCAACTACTATTTCCTGGAGGATGACAAGCAGACGGGCGAAGACCGTTGGCAGCTGTCTCTTCAGGAGCAACGCAGCCGCTCGACCATCGACGACGTCGGTTACCATGCCGAGCTGGACTACCGTCCCGGCACGGACCACCATGTGCGGATGGGGTCGACATACCTCTACCACCTCTTCCGTCCGCAACAGACCGACAACCGGCATTATGCCGGGACGGAGGAGGCGGTGGATACACTCCGACGACGGGGCAGGGCGTCCTACCGGGGACATGAGTTCGCACTCTATGCCGAAGACGACATCCGGTTGGGCGACCGTTGGAAGCTGAACGCCGGGTTGCACTACACGTTGTTCCACGTCAGCGGAAAGACCTTCCACTCGCTGGAGCCGCGTGTGGCCGTCCGTTACCAGCTCGACGACCGGACTACGCTGAAAGCCTCCTATGCGGAGATGAGCCAGTTCATGCACCAGCTGTCGAACACCTACATCAATCTGCCGACGGACTACTGGGTGCCTTCCACCGACAGGGTCCGCCCCATGCGTTCGCGACAGTATGCAGCCGGGGTGTACAGGGCATTGCCCGGACATCTCGGACTGAGCGTGGAGGCTTACTACAAGACGATGAGCCGACTGGTGGAGTATGACGGCGGCAATCAGCTGACGCCTGCCGTGAGCCACTGGGAGTCACTGGTCCGCACGGGGAAAGGCAAGGCATACGGGGTGGAGACGGAACTGACCTACGACGACGGGCGGACGTCTGCCGCAGCCTCGTACACTCTCTCCTGGAGCAGGCGGAAGATGCCGGCATTCTTCTCCGGCTGGTATCCCGACAAGTTTGACAACCGCCACAAGCTGACGTTGAGCCTGCACCACCGGTTCACCCGACGCATCGAGGGCTATGCCGCCTGGAACTTCCACAGCGGCAACCGCATGACCGTCGCCACGCAACTGGTGGAGGCACCCATTGTGCCCGGTGCAGGCAGTGACGGCACCTGGGAGTGGGTCTTCGACTCCCCGAACAACGTGTCCCTGCCTGCCTACCATCGGCTGGACCTGGGCTTCAACTTCCGCCGGACCACCAAGCGCGGCTACGAGCGCATCTGGAACGTCAGTCTCTACAACGCCTACAACCACAAGAATGCCCTTTATGCCCGGGTCGTCCGTCGTGACGA
Organism: Bacteroides sp. Marseille-P3684; assembly: GCF_900291465.1. GTDB lineage: Bacteria > Bacteroidota > Bacteroidia > Bacteroidales > Bacteroidaceae > Phocaeicola_A. The sequence goes on along the minus strand of NZ_LT985808.1, from coordinate 3,636,048 downwards.
TGGCACGTTGAAGGGGAAGGTCACAGGCGTCTTCCCCATCCTCCCTTCCTTCAGTTACACCTTAAAGTTTTGAAGCATGATGAATCTGAAAGCATACCTTTCCTGCTGCCTGCTCCTCCTGCTGGCAGCCTGCAACGACAAGCTCGACCTCGACGATGTGCGGTCGGACGAGCGGCTGGTGCTCTACTGCATGCCTTGTGCCGGACTGGACACGACGCTGATACAGCTCTCGCGCAGTGTCCCCGTACACAAACGTCGGGCAGAACCGGAGCCGCTGCAAGGCGTACGGATTGTCTTTTCCGTCAACGGAGAGGAACAGCTTGTCCTTCGCAGTGAGAAGGGCACGCCGACGGTCCCTGCCGGATGTTACTACGTTGTCGGGCAGTGGCACGAGGGCGATGCCATCGACCTCACTGCTGAGGCGGAAGACCTGCCACCCATCCAGGCACACACGGTCATCCCGTCGGCATTCCCCCTGAAGGAGGTGGACCTGGCTGTCAAGCCGGGTGTTGATGACCGGATGGTGCAGTTCCGCATCACGTTTGCCGACCCGGACGGAACGGACGACTGCTACGGCGTGCATGTGCTGCACAAGTCCGAGTACAAGCGGGAGCTCTTCGACGAGCACGGCACCCTCATTGCCTCCGAGGTGGAGGAGGCCTATATCAACCCGTTCTACCTGGAGGCGGACGATGAGCCGCTGATGGAGAGTTCCACCGGACTGAACTCGGTCTTCGAGCTGTATGACGACTACTACCAGAACCTCTACATCTGGGACGATCGCCTGGTGCAGGGCAAGACCTACACCCTGCGCATGAACGGCTACTATTCCGCGGATGGAGTCTGGGAGGAGGAAGGGGAGCGCAGAAGCCAACTGCACACCTACAAGCTCCGGCTTTACACGCTCTCTCCCGAGATGTACCGTTACTTGAAGTCTCTCAACGACAATGCGAACAACGAGCTGGGACATGCCGGACTGGCTCCCCTTCGCAACCTCTATACCAATGTGGAAGGCGGCTTCGGCGTGTTGGGCGGATGCCGGATTGTGGAGACCGGATGGCTTGACAACCCCTCCTGAACCGGGAGTCAGGTCTTTGCAGGGAGGTTTCACTTTGTCCCGTCGCGTCTGAAACGGGAGCAACTTTCGGGGCATGAAGCGTTCGGGTATCAATTATTGTGTGTACTTTTGCCGATGTAAACCTACGGATTTATGAAGAACTATTCGCTCAACATACACGGGACGCTCTTTGACCTGTCCGTTCCCCGGGTAATGGGAATCCTCAATGTGACCCCCGATTCTTTCTATGCAGGCAGTCGCAAGCAGACTGAAGACGAAATCCGGCTCCGTTGCCGTCAGATTGTGGAGGAAGGCGCCTCCATCATCGACATCGGTGCCTATTCATCCCGTCCGGATGCCGCACACATCACGGCAGAGGAGGAGATGGAACGGCTGCACCGCGGACTGCGCATCGTGCGTGAGGAGTGCCCCGATGCCATCGTTTCGGTCGACACCTTCCGGGCGGATGTGGCAGAACGCTGCGTCGGTGACTATGGAGTCGGCATCATCAACGACATTGCTGCCGGAGCCATGGACGAGCGGATGTTCGACACGGTCGCCCGCCTGCAGGTGTCCTACATCATGATGCACATGCAGGGTACGCCGCAGACCATGCAGCACGCCCCCCACTACGACTGCCTGATGCGTGAGGTGTTCGTCTACTTTGCCGAACGCATCCACCGTCTGCACGACATGGGGGTGAACGACCTCATCCTCGACCCCGGCTTCGGCTTCGGCAAGACGCTGGAGCACAACTACGAGCTGATGGCACACCTGGAGGAGTTCGTGCGTACGTTTGACCTGCCCCTGCTGGTAGGCATCTCGCGGAAGTCCATGATATATAAGCTGCTGGGCGGGACACCTGCCGACGCCCTCAACGGGACGACCGTCCTGAACACCATCGCCCTGATGAAGGGGGCACACATCCTGCGTGTGCACGACGTCAAGGCAGCCGTCGAGGCCGTACGTCTGGTGGAAGCGATGCGGCAGTCCGCCCTTTCCGCCCCCGAACCATTTACCCGATAAAAGTATCTTAGCCCATGATATTCTCCATTGAAATAAAAGACATCATCGACATTCTCTCGGTAGCCCTCCTGCTTTACTACGCCTACAAGTTCATGAAAGAGTCAGGCTCGGTAAAGATTTTCACAGGCGTCCTTATCTTCATCCTGCTGTGGCTGTTGGTGGCGCAGGTGCTGGAGATGCGTCTGCTGGGAGCCATCTTCGACCAGTTGGTCAAGGTGGGAGCCATCGCCCTCATTATCCTGTTCCAGGACGATGTGCGTCACTTCCTCCAGATGCTGGGTTCCCATGAGAAGGTCAGCCGTCTGTTCCGTCTGCTCACGGGAGGCAAGAAGGAGAAGGTGGAACACTCCGACATCATGCCCATCGTCATGGCGTGCATGAACATGAGCAAGCAGAAGGTCGGTGCCCTCATGGTGTTCGAGCGCAACATCCCCCTCAACGACATCATCCATACGGGCGACACCATCGATGCCAACCTGAACCAGCGTCTCATCGAGAATATCTTCTTCAAGAACAGTCCGCTCCACGACGGTGCCATGATTATCCGCCACAAACGCATCACCGCTGCCGGTTGCATCCTCCCGGTATCGCACAGCCTCGACATCCCCAAGAAGTTGGGCTTGCGCCATCGTGCCGCCCTGGGAGTTTCCCAGCAGACGGACGCACTGGCTGTCATCGTGTCGGAGGAGACAGGTGGCATCTCCATCGCGTTCAAGGGCGAGTTCCACCTGCGTCTGTCCGCCGAGGAGCTGGAGAGCTTCCTCACCCGTGAGCTGAACTGAAAAGCCGCCTGTTAAAAACTAACTCATAATCCTATGAACAAACTGCTGCTTATCATAGACCCTCAGATTGATTTCATAACCGGTACATTGCCTGTCCCTAACGCAGAACAGGCAATGACTGAGTTGGCCGATTATATCCGTGACAATAACGGATGTTATTCACATAAAATCATCACCGCAGACCGTCATCCTTTCAATCATTGTTCCTTCAAGCCTTTTGGCGGCGATTGGCCGCAACACTGCATACATGATACAGCCGGGGCTTCCATCTGGCAACCTCTGATGGAGCCTTTATATCTTACAAAAGGCGAAGTGACATTCCTTTATAAAGGGCAAGAGCCGTCGGTTGAGGAATATTCCATCTTCAAGAACGTTGAGGCAGGAAAGGTTATCCAGGATATTGTGAAGCGAGAGGGGATAGACAGGATTGACATTTGTGGGCTTGCCGGGGATATTTGTGTGCTAAACACGCTCCGGGATGGTATGGAGATGCTAGGCAAAGACTTGTTCAATGTGTTGCAACGTTTTGCTCCTTCATTGGACGGAGGAAAAGCCCTTGATGCTATGATCACACAGTTCGGTTTGTCATGTAGCCGATGACAGTATATATCGGCGATGTCTACCCGCAGGACTTCACCCGCCTGGTGGAGGTTATCAAGGAAATCCGATAAAGACAAGCAGTAGTTAGAATCACGACGTCCCCGCACCGTCCCGTTCCTCCTCCGAGGAAAAGGCGTGCGGGGATTTTTATGCTTATGAATTCCGCTATTTTACGCTTGACAGGTTACGATATAACATTATTTGATGGGGAATAAGAAAAGAATATAGCTTTTAGGTTGGAGATTACAGATAAATCGTGTAATTTTCAGCCGTTAATTCCTAAACTTAATCGTATGAAGAAGTGTTGGTGCGTGCAAAGGCCTTGGGATGTCTGGCTAATCCCGACTGAAAGCGAACCACGTACGACGCATCGTTGGCATGGTACATGAATGCCGGGAAATTCTCCCCGGTCGTTGAGTTGGGATACAGGTTCCTCGATTCACGTACCAAAGGCGTTGCCAACTATGGAGGTGCCTACCTGTCCATCGGATTAAGATATTGAGTTCGGATATACGCCGCACAGGCTTTTGTGCGTGTGGATGCAGAATCCGGTTATAAGTCTGTCTTATAGCCGGATTTTGTATGTTTACAGACCTCACTGTTCCTCCCGTAGTCCGGACTTTGCCCCGGCAAATACAGCCATTCGACAGATGAAACACATTAGTTTGACACACCAAACACAAGTGTTTGACCTGGCAAACATAGTAGTTTGATAGACCTAAGTATAATACTTTGGCAGGCTAAGTATAATACTTTGGCAGGCTAAGTATAATACTTTGATATATCAAACACTTATGTTTGCCGTATCAAAGGCTTGTGTTTGTCCGGTCAAAGGCTTGTGTTTGCACGGTCAAATGCAAATGTCCGGGCGATGTATTCCGTATTACCGGCGGCTGAAAACAGGGTGTCGGGCACGTCTTCTTGCTCCGATGCGCGAAAAAACAGACGGGAAAGCTGTGCTACTCCACCGTGAACACGTAACTTTGCACCTCAAATTGCAAACAATGAAGAATTATCTCTCACGTACGTTTATCTTGACGTTGCTGGTGGTGGTCGCCCTGCTGGGGCTGCATTTCCTGCCTGCCATCACCATCAACGGCTACACCCTCCGTCGGGTCAACCTGCTCTCTGACGTGGAAGTCAAGGAACCGGAACCCGAGTTGCTCGACACAGTCCCCCTGCCTCCTCCCGTCAAACCGGCTTTTGTGGATACCTGCAAGACCGGACTGACCTGCATCGAGGACTATGCCGACTCCACCCAACGGGGCATGAAGCCCTTTTATGAAGCCTTGTCCCACGTCAGCCAACGTCCTGTGCGCATCGCTTACTTCGGCGACTCGTTCATCGAGGCGGATATCCTGACGGGCGACCTGCGCGACCTGTTGCAGGCACGTTACGGCGGTTGCGGGGTAGGCTTTGTTGACATCACGTCCAACACGCACGGCTTCCGTCAGACCGTCCGTCACAACTTCGGCGGATGGCGCACGCGCGGTATACTCGACTCGCTGGGCTATGACCCTGCCCGGCTGGGACTCTCCGGACACTACTTCATTCCCCGTGAAGGGGCGTACGTGGAGGCACAGACTCCGAAGGTGAGCCGCGGACGACTCGACAGCTGCGAGGTGGCGACCATCTTCTTTGAGAACAAGGGTCCCGTGACCCTCACCACCACGGTCAACGGGGTGGATGGAGAGCCCCGGACGGTCGAGGGCAACGGACGTCTGCAGAAACTCGACTGCACCGGCAACATCAAGCGGGTCCGCTGGACCGTGAACCGTGCCGACACGGCAACCTTCTACGGCTTTGCCATGGATGGACGGACGGGTATTGCTGTCGACAACTTCGGAGTGCGCAGCAGCAGCGGACTGACCATGCGCAGCATCCCCATGAGCCGCCTGAGACAGTTCAACGCCTACCGTCCCTATGACCTCATCGTGCTGCAGTTCGGACTGAACGTCGCTACGCCGCGAGGCAGCAACTACGACGGCTACGAACGCGGCATGCTGACCGTCATCGAGCACCTGAAGGAGGCATTCCCGCAGGCAGGCATCCTCGTCGTCGGTGTGGGAGACCGCGAGCACAAGGACGAGGAGGGCAACCTGCGCACGATGCCCGGTGTGAAGAACCTCATCCGTTACCAGCAGACCATCGCCGCCAAGGCAGGTGTGGCGTTCTGGAACCTCTATGACGCCATGGGAGGCGAGGGCAGTATCCGTCGGATGGTCCAGGCAAAGCCTGCCCAGGCGAACCTGGATTATACGCACATCAACTTCCACGGCGGAAAGGTGCTGGCAAAACAACTCTACGAGACTTTGATTTATGGGAAAGAACAATATGACAAACGGAAGGCATACGAGAATGAACAGTAGACTGTGGCTGTGGCTCCTCCTGCTGGGCTGTGCCGTGGGGGCGACAGCACAGGACCGGATTCCCGACCGTCTGTCACCGCAGGACACGTTGCGGAATCCCGTCCTCCACGTGCAGCACGGGACGGCTCCCCTGCATGACCCGGTGACGGTCGGCAATTCACTGCCCCGGACGTTTCGCAATGCCGGGACGAACTGCATCCTCCGCGCCGAACAACTTTCACCCTTCTTCGAGAAGCTCTGTCAGGGGACGGAGCCTGTGCGCATCGTCCAGCTGGGCGATTCGCATGTGCGGGGACACATGTTCTCCGTGGCTGCACGCCATACACTCGAAGCGGCATGGGGCAGCCAGGCGGTCCATCCCGATGCCATCACCTACCAGACGACTGCCCTCGCCCGTGAGACCGGGGCACCGGGACTGGTCTATCACGCCATCGGCATCAACGGCGCCACCGCTGCCGAGTTCTGCAACACGGAACAGATGGACAAGGTGGCCTCGCTCATGCCCGACCTCGTCATCCTGTCGTTCGGCACGAACGAGAGCCACAACCGGCGTTACGACCCCGTGGAGCACTATGCACAGATGGATGCCCTGCTCACCCTGCTCCGTCACTATGTGCCCGATGCGGAGGTGATGCTGACCACTCCACCCGGTTCCTACGTCCGTGCCAGCCGTCGCCGGCGTATCATCAACCCGCGGACGGCAAAGGCGGTGGACACCATCCTGGAGTTTGCCGAAGCACGCGACCTGCCCGTGTGGGACCTGTACAACCTGGCAGGAGGGGCACGCAGCGCGTGTGCCAACTGGAGAACCAACCGCCTGATGCAGCGTGACCAAGTGCACTTCACCCATCAAGGCTATACCATTCAAGGAAACCTATTGGGCGAAGCCCTCTTAAAAGCATTCAATGACTATGTGGCAAATTGATATGAACCGTCTGTGCGACGTGCTGACTTACGACGCGCAGCAACCGATGATTTTCAGCAGCGGACTCTTCCTGTTCCTCTTCCTGGGCTTCAGCCTGGTCTATCTGCTGTTGAAGAAGACCACGACCCTGCGCCTGCTGTTTGTGGTGCTCTTCTCCTACTATTTCTACTACAAGAGCAGCGGGACCTACTTCTTCCTGCTGGCAGTGGTCACGCTGAGCGACTTCACGCTGGCACGGCTCATGGAACGGACGGAACGCAAGGGGGCACGCCGCGCCCTGCTCATCACCAGTCTGTGCATCAACCTGGGACTGCTGTGCTACTTCAAGTACACCAACTTCTTCTACGAGATGCTGGCTCCGTTGTGGGGCGGTCAGTTCCATGCCCTCGACATCTTCCTTCCGGTGGGCATCTCGTTCTTCACCTTCCAGTCGCTGAGCTATACGCTCGACGTCTACCGGGGCGAGCTGAAGGCGTTGCGCAATCCGCTCGACTATGCCTTCTTCGTGTCCTTCTTCCCGCAGCTGGTGGCAGGCCCCATCGTCCGTGCCCGTGACTTCATTCCGCAGATACGCCGTCCGGTAGTGGTGACTCCCGAGATGTTCGGACGCGGTGTCTACTTCATCGCTGCCGGTCTGTTCAAGAAGGCCATCCTCTCGGACTACATCAGCGTGAACTTCGTGGAGCGCATCTTCGACAACCCCGGCTTGTATTCGGGCATCGAGAACCTCTTCGGCGTCTATGGCTATGCCCTGCAAATCTACTGCGACTTCTCGGGCTACAGCGATATGGCTATCGGTCTGGCCCTGTTGCTGGGCTTTCATTTCCCGCTCAACTTCCGTTCGCCCTACAAGGCTTCGTCCATCACGGAGTTCTGGCACCGCTGGCACATCTCGCTGTCGACCTGGCTGCGCGACTACCTCTACATCTCGATGGGAGGCAACCGCCGCGGGAAGCTGCGCACCTACTTCAACCTCTTCATGACCATGCTGCTGGGCGGACTGTGGCACGGCGCATCGTGGAACTTCGTGTTCTGGGGTGCCATCCACGGCATTGCACTGGCGCTCCATAAGTTCTGGCGAAGCCTGCTCGGACGCGACAAGCACTACCAGAGCCGGGGCATCCGACGAGTCCTGGGCATCCTGCTGACGTTCCACCTCGTGTGCCTCTGCTGGATATTCTTCCGCAACAGCACCTTTGAAGCCTCGTGGACGATGATTCACCAGATTGTCGCCAACTTCCAGCCCCAGCTCTTCGGTCAACTCGTGGACGGCTACAAGATGGTATTTGCCTTCATGGCAGTCGGCTTTGTGCTCCATTTCCTGCCCGACCGTTGGGAGGAGGCATGCCAGCGCGGTGTCATCCGTCTGCCGCTCGTGGCACAGGCGCTCCTGCTCATTCTCATCATCTACGTGGTCATCCAGGTGAAGACGAGCGACATCCAGCCGTTCATCTACTTCCAGTTCTGACGGAAGGCGGACGCCGTGCAGATTCTTCTTGCACTTTGTCCGGTTTGCGCACCGTCGTATCATGAATTTGCGTAAGTTTGCGCCCGAATTCAAGAATCAAGTCATTATGGACCTCGTATCGCTTTATGAAATATTCCGCTCCCATCCGCAGGTGACGACCGACAGCCGTCACTGCCCGGAGGGGAGTCTGTTTTTTGCCCTCAAAGGCGCTTCGTTCGACGGCAACGCCTTTGCCAAGTCCGCTTTGGAACAGGGCTGTGCCTATGCCGTGATTGACAATCCGGCTTATGCCGATGCTGCCGACGGACGGCTAATCCTGGTGGACGATGTGCTCTCCACTCTCCAGCAGCTGGCGAATTATCACCGCCGTCAGTTGGGCACACGCATCATCGGCATTACAGGCACGAACGGCAAGACCACGACCAAGGAACTGATTGCCCACGTGCTGATGCAACGCTTCCGTGTGCTCTATACGCAGGGCAACCTGAACAACCAGATTGGTGTGCCGCTGACCTTGCTCCGTCTCACGGCAGACGACGAACTGGCTGTGGTGGAGATGGGGGCGAACCATCCGGGTGACATCCGGGAACTGGTGAACATCGTCGAGCCGGATTATGGCATCATCACCAACGTCGGGAAGGCTCACCTGCAAGGCTTCGGCTCCTTCGAAGGGGTCATCCGCACGAAGGGTGAACTGTATGATTTCCTGCGGACGCGTCCGCAGTCAGTCATCTTCCTGCACAACGACAATCCCTACCTGGCGCGTATCGCCGACGGACTGGAGGCAGTGCGCTACGGACGTCCGCAGACCGACGGACAGCAACCTGCCGTCTGCGGTGAAGTGGTGGAGTGCTCCCCCTTCCTGCACTTCCGTTGGCAGAGCGGGGGAGAGGAGTGGCACCACGTTGCCACCCACCTCATCGGGGCATACAATGTGGACAACCTGCTGGCAGCCGTCACCATCGGACGCTACTTCGGTGTGCCGTCCGACCGCATCGATGCAGCCCTGGAGGCCTATGTGCCGAGCAATAATCGTTCCCAGCTGGAGCAGACAGCGCACAACCACCTGATTATCGACGCCTACAACGCCAACCCGACAAGTATGGCAGCCGCGTTGGACAACTTCCGTCAGATGACCGTATCGCCGAAGATGGTCATCCTGGGTGCCATGAAGGAACTGGGCGAGTACAGTGCCCGGGAACACCGGGCGGTGGCAGAGGCTGTGTCGGCTGACGGCTTCGACCGGGTGTGGCTGGTCGGTGAGGAGTTTGCCGACGCTGTTCCTCCCAAAGCACGCTTCTTCCGTACGGCGGACGAGGTCATCGAGGCATTGAAACAGGAACCCCTGTCCGGCTATTACGTCTTGATCAAGGGTTCGAACAGCATGAAGCTGGCTTCCGTCGTTCCCTACCTGTAACCAACGCATACCTATATAAAGAGGGTGCATCAAGGGAGAGCCGTCGGCTCACTTTGATGCACCCTCTTGCTGTATCAGCAGGGCTGTTGTCCCTCAGACAGGCTTAGTCACGATAGCCCGGATTCTGGTAGGCCTTCTTCTCATCGGCACTCATCTCCATGCCGTCCAGCTGTCCTTGCGGAATGGGGCGGAGGTAGTGGAAGGGCTTGATGGTGCGCTGATGCGTCTTCGGCGTGTGGTCCGTCTTGACGTTGTATCCCTGTTCGGGCAGTTTGCCGCAGATGGTGTAGGTGTCGGCATACTCGTTCCACTTCTGCGTACGCACCAGGTCGAACCAGCGGTAGCCTTCACCGAAGAACTCGCGGCTGCGCTCGTCGAGGATGTAGTTGATGTCGATGGTCGCCGGGGTTGCTGCCACCATCTCGGCACTGAAGTCACGGTCGACCTCCTTGTATTCCGCGTTGCTGTACGTCCACCGTCCGGCACGTGCACGGAGCACATTCACCAGGTCACGGGCAGTCTTCCCGGCTTGTGTCCGGGCTCCCTCGACGGCAGCTTCGGCTGCCAGCAGGTAGAGTTCGGAGAACTTGGCGATGTTATACGGACGGGTACTTCCGGCGTTCGGTTGTCCGGGTCCCGAACCATTGTCAGTGCGGTACGGGCCGAGCTTCCACAGTCCCGGATAGGCATAGCGGCTGACCTTGTCCAGTCCCAATACCCAGTCGGCACGTCCCGGCAGTGTCCCTGCACCCAGGTTGTTCTGCTTGGCTGCCTCTTCCGAGTAGTTTACCTTGTCCATGTCTTCTGCTACGAACGAGAAGACAGGTTCCCGCTCTTTCACCTGCATGCCGTTGGCATTGGGGACTGACTCCCAGGTCTTCCCGTTCGTCGACCAGTTGCCGCGGTAGACGGTGGTAAACGTTCCGTCGAAGCGCGAGTCGTGCGTCTTGTCGGCAAAGGTATGGGTGAAGACTCCCTGGGGCGGTGCCATGCGGTTCCACGGACGACCGTAGCTTTGTTCGGCAGTACGGATGAGCACGGACTTGCCGTCGGATGAACGTGCGTCGGTGTAGTTCCAGTTCACCATCCAGCCGGCGAAGTTGTCGGGTGCACCGCCGCTGCCGTAGCTGAGACTTCCGCCGTTGTAGTACTCGTCCTCCTGCGTGTGGTCGGCATAGAGGAGAATCTCGTTGTTGCGGTCGTTCGGTCCGGCATTGACCTGCCAGAAGCTCTCCTGCAAGCCGAAGGGACCGGGGTTCTCGATGGCCTTCACCGCCACATCATACGCCTGCTGGAAATACCAGGCGGCATCGTGTCCGTCGGGGTCTGTACGCGGACACTCCGGATAGGTTGGTATCTGGTTGGGGTTCTTCAGCCACCAGGCATAAGTCAGGTACGCCTTCGAGAGGTAGAGCCGTGCGACGGTCTTGGTGACGCCGCCTTTCACGCGTGGCTGTTCAGGCAGGTTCTCGACCGCTTTCAGCAGGTCCGGGAAGATGGCTTTCGTGTAGACTTCGGGCACGGTGTTCCGCACCGAGACGCGGTTGGGGTTAATGTTGAACTTCAATTCACCGGCTCCCATATCAAGAGGCACACCGCCGAAGGTCTGCACGAGCAGGAAGTAGTCGAAGGCGCGGAAGAAGCGTGCCTCCGAAACCAATGCTTCGGAGATGCCCACGGAAGCGCCGTTCTCGATGACGCCGTTGGCCGTGTTGATGTTGGAGAAGGCAGTTCCCCACAAGGCGTCGCTCCGGCTGGTCGATGCCGTCAGGTTGCCGACGCCCGAGAGGTCGGCGTCCTTGAAGTTGCCGTCGGCACTGAAGCCATAGGTAGCTTCGTCCGTACCGGTCTGGCAGGAGTTGTAGTAGTAGGCTTGTCCGTAGATGTAGCGCAGGTGGGCATACATGGAGGTGATGCCTCCCTCGACACCTTTTTCCGTCTTGAAGAACGACGGGTCGTAGGTGCTGCGCGGTTGCTCGTCGAGGATGTCCGAGCAGGAGGTCGTCAGTGAGAGGGCAAGGAATGCCGTTCCCAACAGACGGGCGGGGATGGATATGCTTTTCATTGTCATGCTTCGTTAGAATGTTAAGTTAATACCGAATAAGAAGTTGCGGGTCGACGGTGAGTTGGTACCCACGGTCAGGAAACGGTGTTGGATGGCACCGGTCACTGCCACGTTCTCGTCGCCGTACGAATTGGTTTCCGGGTCAAGTCCGGTCTCCTTGTGGAAGGGAGAGCAGATGACGAACGGGTTCTGTACCGACAGGTAGGCACGCAGGCTCTGGAGACCGATGCGCTCTACCCACTTCTGATGGTCGAAGTTGTAGCCCAGCGTGATGTTGCGCACCTTCCAGTAGGAGGCGTCGAAGAGTCCCAGCGTGCTGCCGTATTTCGGGTTGTCGCTGCTGTTGATACCGCCGGGCTTGGGATAGTTGGCGTTCTTGTTCTCAGGCGTCCAGTAGTCTACGTCGACTTGTCCGCGACGTCCGGAGAGCATGTTCAGGTAACCGCTGGAGTGGTGCAGCGTGCTGATGAGCTTGCCGCCGTAACGGAAGGCGGTGATGATGTTCAGGTCGAAGTCCTTGTAGGAGACGCGTGTACTGAATCCGCCTTGGAACTTGGGCTCCATGCTGATGATTTGGCGGTCGGCAGGTCCGATGGCACGCAGCGGCTTGCCCGTCTCGTCACGCTCGCCGGTGTATTTCACCTTAATCATACCTTCGTTGCCGCCCGGCTCCAGGATGTTGAGGTATTGGAAGTCGGGGTCGTCGCTGTTCCACAGACCGACCTTCTCGTAGTCATAGATACAGTCGATGGGATAACCGACGAACCAGTTGTTGGGCTCGTCCCGGTCAGCCCCCGAAGCGAGGGACGTCAGCTTGTTCCGGTTAGCCGAGAGGTTGAGGCTGGCATCCCATGACCAGCCGTTGCGGTTCTCCAGGATGATGCCGTTCAATGTCAGTTCGACACCGCGGTTGCGAGTCTTGCCCACGTTTGCCATGTAGCGTTCCACGCCGGAGGTGGAAGGCAGGCTGACGCTCTGCAGCAGGTCGGTGGTGTTCTGGATATAGTATTCCAATGTTCCCGACAGTCTGCCGCCCAACAGGGTGAAGTCCAGACCGAAGTTCCAGGTCGAGGAGTACTCCCAGCCCAGCTCGGCGTTCGGCAGTTCCGACACGAACTTGCCGGTGGCATAGCCCGTAGGACCGAAGTTATACGGACGGGTGGCAAGCCGTCCCCAGGTCTTGTATGGGTCGACTGCCTGGTTGGAGGTCTGTCCGTAACCGACGCGGAGTTTCAGGGCATCGAGCCACTTCACGTTGTCCATGAATTCCTCCTGACGGATGTTCCATCCTGCGGAGACTGCCGGATAGGTGTGCCATTGGTGCCCTTTTGCCAGGCGGGAGGATGCGTCGGCACGTACGGTCGCCATCAGCATGTAACGGTTGTCGTAGGTGTACATCACACGTCCCATCCACGACATCAGTCCGCTCTTCTGGTAGTCCCACTTGGAAGGGTCGACGGTGATGGTGCTCTCGGCACGTCCGATGTTGTAGAACTGGAAATACTCGGCAGGGATGTCACGTCCGGCAATGTGCGAAATGGTATAGACGGTCTGTTCCGCTGAATACATGCCCACCACGTTCAGCTGATGCTTGCCGAAGGTGTGGTCGTAGGTCAGAAGGTTCTCCACGGTCCAGTTGGTAGTCTCCTTATGTTCGAGCGAAGCCGTCGACGGGGTGTCTGCCGTGGTGCTGTTGACCCCTTCTCCGGTGAAGGTTCCGTTCTTGCTCGAACGGTAGTTCAATCCGATGTTGATGCGATATTTGAGGCCTTCCCATGCGCCCTTTCCCGGGAACTTGACCTCTCCGAAAAGGTTGTTGTAGGTACCGAATCCTTCCGTCCGGTTAATCCAACTGTCAGACAGACCCTCCACGACGCTCCGTGTCAGGACGAATGCCTCGTCCTGGCTGTTGTATTTCACCGTCCGCTTCAAGCTTCCGTCTTCGTTGTACGGATTGGTGAGCGGCGTGGCAGCCAGCACCCCGTAGAGTCCGATGTTCTGTCCCTTCGTCACGTTGTAGTTGGTATTGCTGACGAGTCCGAAACGGAAATACTCGCCCACACCCTGGTCAAATGAGCCCCGGACGGAGTAACGCGTATAGTTCTGTGTCGGGATTACGCCCTGGTCCTTGTAGTAGGCAGCACCGAAGCTGTATCCTCCGCGTTGGGTACCACCGGCAACACTGATGTCGTGGCTGTTGACATAACCGTTGCGGAACATCAGGTCCTGCCAGTCCGTGTCCGTGTCATCCGACTCGTCGACGGAATTCTCGAACTTGCCCGCCATCTTGCGCATCTCGGCAAACTTCTGTCCGTGCATCATCGGGTATTTGGAGAACACCTTCTTCATGCCCACATAGCCATTGTATGTGAACTTGGCAGGCGTGCCTTGCGTGCCCTTGTGGGTTGTGATGATGATGACACCGTTCGCACCGCGTGAACCGTAAATAGCTGTCGACGAAGCATCCTTCAGGATGTCCAGGCTCTTGATGTCGCTCGGGTTGATGTCCGACAGGTTGCCCATGAAGGGGATTCCGTCCAGCACGATCAGCGGGTCGTTGCTCGCATTCAGCGAACGCGTACCACGGATACGTATCTGCATCGAAGCTCCCGGAGCCGAGGACGTCTGTGCCATGTCGACACCTGCCACCCGGTTCTGCAAGGCGTACGTCACGTTGGTTGCCGGCATCTCGCGCAGCTTGTCACCATCCACCGAGGCGATGGAACCGGTCACGTCGCTGCGGCGTGCGCTACCATAACCGATGACGACGACCTCTTCCAGCGCTTTGGAATCTTCCTGCAAGGTGATGTTGAAGGTTGTTTTTCCACCGACGGACACTTCCTCTGAGCGGAACCCGACGAAAGACACCTGCAGGATGGCGTCTTTCCCGGACACTTTCAGTGTAAAGTTGCCGTCCAGGTCCGTGATTGTCCCGTTTGTCGTACCTTTTTCGAGGACGTTGGCACCAATGATGCTCTCACCATTGGAATCTTTGACAACGCCCTTCACGGTCAGACTCTGTGCATAGGTCCACAGAGAAATGAGGCTGAACAGTACCAGCAGCCCCACTGCCTTTAAATTCATGGCATTTTTCATTGAAATGGTTGTTTAGGTTGTTAAATAATTAGTTACTTGTCAAGGATGGAAAAGAAGACTGGTTGCTTTTGCATGTGTAGGGATTTTTTCTTTTAATTCAGGGTTCAATAGGTTTGAAAGCTCTTGTCTCTTTTCTATCCCGGTTGCAATATTGGCAAGTTTCCCCGATGTCTCCAAACATTTTTGTTCACTTTTTGCTGCCTTTTTTCACGTTGAAATTTGCAATATTACTCAGCAGCTACCCCTTCTTGTCGAAATGATACACATGATTTTAGCGTTTTTATTATCAGTTTATCCGACGCATCCTTCCTCCTTGTCTCATAATATGTAGGACCCGAATCGTGCATCTGTGGAATGCCGCTTCGCTTTCGTTGGGCTTATTGTATATTCATACGAAAAGCCTTCTGTGAGGTTTTCCGAGCTCCTTTTCTGTTTTCAGGCAGCAGCCGTCTCCTTCCTTTCCTCTGCTGTGTTTTTTATCGGACGGAAGCCTTGTCTTCTGCTGACGGTAGTGCATTGTATATATTTTTGTGCCCATCCTTGTTCGTTTTCTGAAGGTTCCTTTTAGCGGATGAAAGTTGAAAAATCCTGAATGATTCTTCGCGAGATTCGTTTCTCGTCATCCCTTTCCTCCTCTTTCCCTGTTTTTAGCGGACGCCCGTCCTATCATCTGTCGTTTTGCCATGCTTTTAGCCTCTTCACAATACAGAAACATCAAAATCCCCCTTTCTCGCTAACTCGTCCTTTTCGAAAATCCGGTAATCTGGAGACGAAAGGTGAATGATTGCAAACGAAACGCCGGAAAAATGCCCTTCATTTTAGAAAACTATACATTTCATTTTCGAAAAACAGACAAAACGTGCCCGGAACAATATTGTTTCGCGCGCCAAACAATATAGTTTGCCGCCTCAAACAATATAGTTTCACCTCCCAAACACAATTGTTTCGTGCCCGGAAGTCAAATCTTTGGAAAACGGAAGTAAAAAGAAGTGAGTTTCACTCTCTAGAAGAAGGGTGCTGTCAACAAATCGGAAGGTAATAAAAAGGAACCCATTAGGAACAGAAAACAGAAAAAGGACATCCATCCGTTCCCAACACCCTCCGGAATGTTGTTCCGACACCCCTGTCTGCATCAATTTGTATTTTGCGAATCGCCCGAGAAGGCCCTCCGAATCCACCAAATCGTATTTTGGTGCGAGGAAAGACATTGTAGCCCCCTTCGTTTGACATTTTGTCAAAACGCAATTCCGGAATGTCCACCACACGAATGTAGGGGCGACCGGTCTGGTCGCCCGGTCCAACAACGCCCGACCCAATAACGGTGGTCCATCAATGAATGGTCCAATAACGCCGGGTCCAATAACGGATGGTCTATGTAATGCACATTCCATAAACACCCGTTTCATCACCCCCCCCCCAATTACCAACAAATAATATTGTCCCCCATAATAACGGGCAATAAGGATTGGACCGGGCGACCCGACCGGTCGCCCCTACATTATTATATGTATCTCCCATACCCGCCAATTCTGTAATTCCCTTTTAAAATGTAAACAAACGCAAACAAACATCCTGCTCTCTCCATCCCAATCCACCATTCCCCGCCCGTTTTCCCGTCACATCCACGAAACAATCCCCGAAAAACATGTTGTAAAACATATCTGTTAATGAAACCTTTAGGAGAAAGCCTCAAAAAATATTCAAAAAAAGTGCGTAGAATGTTTGGAGGGAATACCCAAAAGCTCTACCTTTGCATCCGCTTTCGATAAGGAAAGCCGCTGCAAAGCGTTAGATACTTGAAAAGAATGCAACAAACAGACAAGTAGTACAAGAGCTCTGCTGATGGTTTAAAATCAGCGGAATGGGTATGAAAGGTCAACGTCAAAACCTGGACAATAAGTCAAAAGGAAATCGGAAATCCGGGCAAAAGAGATTAAAGAAATTCATTACAATGAAGAGTTTGATCCTGGCTCAGGATGAACGCTAGCTACAGGCTTAACACATGCAAGTCGCGGGGCAGCATAGGGTTTCAGCAATGAAATTCGGATGGCGACCGGCGCACGGGTGAGTAACACGTATCCAACCTGCCCTTTACTCGGGGATAGCCTTGCGAAAGTAAGATTAATACCCGATGGCATTGGATTTCCGCATGGGGATTCAATTAAAGGTGCGAACCGGTAAAGGATGGGGATGCGTTCCATTAGGCAGTAGGCGGGGTAACGGCCCACCTAACCGACGATGGATAGGGGTTCTGAGAGGAAGGTCCCCCACATTGGAACTGAGACACGGTCCAAACTCCTACGGGAGGCAGCAGTGAGGAATATTGGTCAATGGGCGCGAGCCTGAACCAGCCAAGTAGCGTGAAGGATGACTGCCCTATGGGTTGTAAACTTCTTTTATAAGGGAATAAAGTCGCTTACGTGTAGGTGTTTGTATGTACCTTATGAATAAGCATCGGCTAACTCCGTGCCAGCAGCCGCGGTAATACGGAGGATGCGAGCGTTATCCGGATTTATTGGGTTTAAAGGGAGCGTAGATGGGCTTTTAAGTCAGTTGTGAAATTCTGCGGCTCAACCGTAGGACTGCAGTTGAAACTGGGAGCCTTGAGTGCAGTTGAGGTGCATGGAATTCGTGGTGTAGCGGTGAAATGCTTAGATATCACGAAGAACTCCGATTGCGAAGGCAGTGCACCAAGCTGTAACTGACATTGATGCTCGAAAGTGTGGGTATCAAACAGGATTAGATACCCTGGTAGTCCACACGGTAAACGATGAATACTCGCTGTTGGCGATACAATGTCAGCGGCCAAGCGAAAGCATTAAGTATTCCACCTGGGGAGTACGCCGGCAACGGTGAAACTCAAAGGAATTGACGGGGGCCCGCACAAGCGGAGGAACATGTGGTTTAATTCGATGATACGCGAGGAACCTTACCCGGGCTTGAACTGCAACCGAATGTCGCGGAAACGCGACAGCTAGCAATAGCGGTTGTGGAGGTGCTGCATGGTTGTCGTCAGCTCGTGCCGTGAGGTGTCGGCTTAAGTGCCATAACGAGCGCAACCCTTGCCGGCAGTTGCCATCAGGTAATGCTGGGGACTCTGCCGGGACTGCCATCGTAAGATGCGAGGAAGGTGGGGATGACGTCAAATCAGCACGGCCCTTACGTCCGGGGCTACACACGTGTTACAATGGGGGGTACAGAAGGCCGCTACCTGGCGACAGGATGCCAATCCCGAAAACCCCTCCCAGTTCGGACTGGAGCCTGCAACCCGGCTCCACGAAGCTGGATTCGCTAGTAATCGCGCATCAGCCATGGCGCGGTGAATACGTTCCCGGGCCTTGTACACACCGCCCGTCAAGCCATGGGAGCCGGGGGTACCTGAAGAACGTAACCGCGAGGGTCGTCCTAGGGTAAAACCGGTGACTGGGGCTAAGTCGTAACAAGGTAGCCGTACCGGAAGGTGCGGCTGGAACACCTCCTTTCTGGAGCTTCAGGATTCCGATAGGATGGAGACCTTTCTATCCGGTCTTGTACTGCTGATGTTTGTTTGTAAAGATATGAAGGAGAACCAGAGAAGCCGGGCATTGTCCGGGCAGATTGAGGTTAGACTGACAGTCCTATAGTTCAGTTGGTTAGAGCGCTACACTGATAATGTAGAGGTCGGCAGTTCAACTCTGCCTGGGACTACTCCGAAAAAAAAAGTCCGGGCATCCGCTTGCGGAACGTACAGAAAAGCGTACCTTTGCCGCCCGGAAAACGAAGGGGGATTAGCTCAGCTGGCTAGAGCACCTGCTTTGCAAGCAGGGGGTCAACGGTTCGAATCCGTTATTCTCCACAGTCCAGAATTGTCAATTGTCCATTATCAATTGTCAATTGGAAGAAGATCTTTGACATGTTGTACAAACCCAATAACAGTAAGACGCAAGAGCCAAGAGTATAATCCGTAGCGGTAGCAATACCGCAAGACGGAAAGGAAGTAGATAAGGGCACATGGTGGATGCCTAGGCTCTCGGAGGCGATGAAGGACGTGATAAGCTGCGAAAAGCCGCGGTGAGGTGCAAATGACCTTTGACCCGCGGATCTCCGAATGGGACAACCCGGTGTCCTGAAGGGACATCATCTGTCAATGACAGAGGCTAACGCAGGGAACTGAAACATCTTAGTA
>NZ_LT985808.1:3567078-3612078 GCF_900291465.1 Bacteroides sp. Marseille-P3684 | reverse complement strand
GTTTTTCTACTGACAAAGAGCTGTTTCAAAAGGACGCAATATCGAAGGCACGGATTTCACGGATACACACAGCGGGAAGTTTGTTTCGACGACCGGTGAGATCCTTGAGGTCCGTGCTTTTTTGCATGATGACAAACCCATCCTTTCCTGAAACAGCTTCTTTTGTCCTATAATGAACGAAACCAACTGAAGACTTTATGCACAAAGCAGGATTTGTAAACATCGTGGGAAACCCCAATGTGGGGAAATCCACCCTGATGAACCTTCTGGTCGGCGAACGTATATCCATCGCCACTTTTAAGGCACAGACGACCCGGCATCGCATCATGGGTATTATCAATACGGATGAGATGCAGATTGTTTTCTCTGACACTCCGGGAGTGCTTAAGCCAAACTATAAGTTGCAGGAGTCCATGCTCAACTTCTCCGAGTCGGCACTGAAAGATGCCGATGTGTTGCTTTATGTAACTGACGTTGTGGAGAAGCCTGATAAGAATCTCGACTTCATCCAGAAGGTGCAGGCGATGGATGTTCCTGTTTTGCTGCTGATCAACAAGATTGACTTGAGCAACCAGGATGCTCTGACAAATCTTGTCGAGGAGTGGCATGGTTTGCTTCCCAAAGCGGAGATTATCCCTATATCCGCTACCGCCCGTTTCAATATCGATGCGGTGATGAAGCGTATCAAGGAGCTGCTTCCCGATTCTCCTCCCTATTTTGACAAAGACCAATGGACCGATCGTCCGGCACGCTTTTTTGTGACTGAAATCATCCGTGAGAAGATTCTCCTGTATTATGACAAGGAGATTCCGTATGCTGTAGAAGTGGCTGTGGAGCAGTTTAAGGAAGATGAGAAGTCTATTCACATCAATGTGGTCATCTATGTGGAACGGGAGTCGCAGAAGGGCATCATCATTGGAAAACAAGGACGGGCTTTGAAGAAGGTAGCCACAGAAGCACGCAAGTCACTGGAGAAATTCTTCGGCAAAAGTATCTATCTGGAGACCTTTGTCAAGGTGGATAAGGACTGGCGCAGCTCAGATAAGGAGTTGAAAAACTTCGGTTACAACCTGGATTGAATAACAACCTGACAGACTGTGAAGTCGTCATAGTAAAGAGAAATTATTTATGGGAAACTTAGTAGCGATTGTCGGACGTCCCAATGTGGGAAAGTCGACACTGTTCAATCGCCTCACCCGTACACGGCAGGCGATTGTGAACGATGAAGCCGGAACGACCCGCGACCGCCAATATGGAAAAAGCGAATGGAACGGACAGGAATTCTCCGTGGTGGATACCGGGGGATGGGTGGTCAATTCCGACGACATCTTTGAAGAAGAAATACGCAAGCAGGTAATCATAGCCATCGACGAGGCGGACGTGGTGCTGTTTCTGGTCGATGTGGTCAATGGGGTGACTGACCTCGACATGGAGGTTGCCTCTATTCTGCGGCGTTCCAAGCTGCCCGTGATCGTGGTGGCCAATAAGACTGACAACAATGATTTGCAATATAGTGCAGCTGAGTTTTACAAGCTCGGGCTGGGTGATCCTCATTGTATCTCTGCTCTTAGCGGAAGTGGTACGGGCGATTTGCTGGATTTGGTAATCAGTAAGTTCAAGAAAGACTCCGGTGAGCTGCTGGATGACGAAATCCCCCGTTTTGCGGTGGTGGGACGTCCCAATGCCGGAAAATCGTCCATTATCAATTCCTTCATTGGAGAAGAACGCAACATCGTGACTGAGATTGCCGGAACAACCCGTGACTCCATCTATACCCGCTATGAGAAGTTCGGTTTCGACTTCTATCTGGTTGATACTGCCGGAATCCGTCGGAAGAACAAGGTGGTGGAAGATTTGGAATACTATTCGGTGATGCGTTCCATCCGTGCCATAGAGAATTCCGATGTGTGTATCCTCATGTTGGATGCTACACGCGGTGTCGAAGGACAAGATCTGAACATATTCTCCCTCATTCAGCGTAACCAGAAGGGGTTGGTTGTGGTGGTCAATAAGTGGGATTTGGTGGAAAACAAGAGCGATAAGGTGATGAAGACGTTTGAGAACGCCATTCGCAGCCGTTTGGCTCCGTTTACCGACTTTCCCATTATTTTCGCGTCGGCTCTCACCAAACAGCGTATCTATAAGGTGCTGGAGGCTGCCGAACAGGTTTATAAGAACCGTACGACACGCATCTCTACGGCTCGCCTGAATGAGGAAATGTTGCCTCTTATCGAGGCCTATCCGCCCCCTTCCATCAAAGGCAAGTATATTAAGATCAAGTATTGTACGCAGCTGCCCAACACCAAGGTACCTTCCTTCGTGTTTTTTGCAAACCTGCCGCAATATGTGAAGGAGCCTTACCGCCGTTTCTTGGAAAACAAGATGCGGGAACGCTGGTCGTTGAGCGGTACTCCCATCAATATATTTATACGTCAGAAGTAGGCTGGTGAACATTTCCTCTTCCGGACTGTTCCTGGATAAGATAATCCCGTTATGGCTTTTGTGGTTGTAGCGGGATTTTTTATATCCGACCGTCTTCCTCTTCACTTTGGGGCGTAGTGGAAGGAGGAGATGCAGGCAGTATCTGTCTGGTCAGTTTGTCCGGCATGTGCTTTTGTAGCGATTCATTCGTATTTTTCATATTCAAATTTTGTTATCTCTTTGCCTGCAAGAATGATTTCGCACACAGTTTTGTTAGATTGAGGTATACTAACTTCTTTTCTCCCTTTATGCTTGAGATAAGCCTTAGTGACTTCATCTTCATAAATGAGACGTACTGCAGCTTCTTCAAAATCGTCTAAAATATAGACTGTTTTGCCAGCCAATAACATCGTTTGTAGATACTTTAGGTTCATATTGGTATGTAAAGCTAGTTGTTCCTTATCAATATTCTACATCAAACCGCAACCACGCGTCCGCCTTTATGATTTGTCGCGACGTTGTTCCTTATCAGTATTCTACATCAAACCGCAACGTTGGGCCGCCGCTGACCATTTATCTATAGGTTGTTCCTTATCAATATTCTACATCAAACCGCAACATAGTCACAACTCTTTTATATTCACCTTGCGTTGTTCCTTATCAATATTCTACATCAAACCGCAACTATTGATTCAGTTTATTGACATTGCCCCGGGTTGTTCCTTATCAATATTCTACATCAAACCGCAACTCCTGAGCCACTCGAGCTCGGAGGGTGTCAGTTGTTCCTTATCAATATTCTACATCAAACCGCAACATACTCGTCGCGCAGACGCTTGACCGACAGTTGTTCCTTATCAATATTCTACATCAAACCGCAACAGCCTCTAATCAGGTATCCCGGTTGAAAGAGTTGTTCCTTATCAATATTCTACATCAAACCGCAACTACGTGGATTTTAAACGCGAATCAAAACAAGTTGTTCCTTATCAATATTCTACATCAAACCGCAACGGGGTCGGTCTGTGTGGCGCGCAACCCCTTGTTGTTCCTTATCAATATTCTACATCAAACCGCAACTACTGTAGAGAGTATAAGAATATGATATAGTTGTTCCTTATCAATATTCTACATCAAACCGCAACTCCGGATAACGTTCTCTGATAATTGATAAGTTGTTCCTTATCAATATTCTACATCAAACCGCAACCTTGACGCCGGACTACCTGTAAATAATGTGTTGTTCCTTATCAATATTCTACATCAAACCGCAACTAGAGAGCGGAGCGTCCACGGCATTACGAGGTTGTTCCTTATCAATATTCTACATCAAACCGCAACTTAGATGAAAATGCTAATGTACTAGATAAAGTTGTTCCTTATCAATATTCTACATCAAACCGCAACGACTCCAGCCCCTGGCTGTTTTACTACCGGTTGTTCCTTATCAATATTCTACATCAAACCGCAACCCACGCCTAACGTATTGTTGCTTCCTTATTGTTGTTCCTTATCAATATTCTACATCAAACCGCAACGAAATTGCCGCCAAGGCCGAAGCCGCGCAAGTTGTTCCTTATCAATATTCTACATCAAACCGCAACTCCGAAGATGCTCTCGATGGTCTTCGACTGGTTGTTCCTTATCAATATTCTACATCAAACCGCAACACCAACATGCCTATGATGTTCAGCCGACGAGTTGTTCCTTATCAATATTCTACATCAAACCGCAACCCAGTTCGCGTGCCAGGGCGAACTCGCCAAGTTGTTCCTTATCAATATTCTACATCAAACCGCAACTACTCATAGGTTGATGTTCCACTTGCATTAGTTGTTCCTTATCAATATTCTACATCAAACCGCAACTCCGACGGTTAGCCGAACGGGATTGGGATAGTTGTTCCTTATCAATATTCTACATCAAACCGCAACTACAATTATGAAATCTTACGAAAATGCCGAGTTGTTCCTTATCAATATTCTACATCAAACCGCAACGATAGTCCATTGCTGAATCGAAAAGGGGTAGTTGTTCCTTATCAATATTCTACATCAAACCGCAACGCGACAGGTCGCGATGAATCAAGAATTTGAGTTGTTCCTTATCAATATTCTACATCAAACCGCAACTGCATTTACTGCATAACATAGATGGAACGAGTTGTTCCTTATCAATATTCTACATCAAACCGCAACTAGACAGCGTAGCCTGTGCCGCCGTAGCGTGTTGTTCCTTATCAATATTCTACATCAAACCGCAACTTGCTGGTGTCGCTTCTGCTGGCTCAAACGTTGTTCCTTATCAATATTCTACATCAAACCGCAACTAAACACTGCCGCTTTCGCTCGCTTGCGTGTTGTTCCTTATCAATATTCTACATCAAACCGCAACTTTTCCGCGATTCCGTTCTTCGCTATCCAGGTTGTTCCTTATCAATATTCTACATCAAACCGCAACTACAACATCCTGTACCGTGTAGAGTATGTAGTTGTTCCTTATCAATATTCTACATCAAACCGCAACTAAAA
This sequence comes from Bacteroides sp. Marseille-P3684, assembly GCF_900291465.1. Taxonomy (GTDB): domain Bacteria; phylum Bacteroidota; class Bacteroidia; order Bacteroidales; family Bacteroidaceae; genus Phocaeicola_A. Next base: position 3,607,126 of record NZ_LT985808.1, on the reverse strand, counting down.
ACTGAATCTTACTTGAAAAGCCATGGTTGTTCCTTATCAATATTCTACATCAAACCGCAACGAATGCATTCACTCCGCTGATTAATAACTATGTTGTTCCTTATCAATATTCTACATCAAACCGCAACGTATGCGCTTTATTTGATTCATAATCAATGATTAAGTTCAATAATGGCGATACAATTGCGAAATGAAGAGCTTTGTTGGAAACAAAAATATTAAAAAAATTCTAGTTGTTGTGGTTCCGGATAAGCCTTTTTCTCAATTTCACCCCAAATGTTGATGATGTTGGAGTATTGCTTGTCTGTGACAGACAAAATGCTTACAGAGCCTTTAGGCGGAACACATGATTTTACCCGTTTGATATGGACTTTGGAACTTTCCAAAGACCCGCAGAAGCGGATGTAGACGCTGTATTGAAAGCGTGTGAAACCATCTTTTTCCAGGCTTTTTCGGAACTTGGCTGCCAATCCTCGTTCTTTCTTGGTTGTGGTTGGCAGGTCAAACATTACAAATAACCACATGATATGATATGCATTAAGTCTTAGTTCGCTCATTTGACCGACGGTAAGTTGAGTGTTTTGTGTTCATTGATGTAGCATTTGGCCAAAGAGGCCATCGTGATGGAAAGTCCAACGGAAAGTGGACGGGTAACTTTTTCGTAATAGGTGTCACAATACAGGGATGCTATCAGCTTACCCTTATTTTCTTTGGTAAGTTCAGATTGGTTCTGTCGGAACAAGTCATAGACTATTTCGTCTACGAAGGGTCTGAATGGTTCCATGATATCATCAGCCAATGGAAAAGCATTGCTCCTGTGATGATGAAAAATGCCCAGGGCAGGGAATAAGCCGGAACTAAGAGCTGCCCTGACTGTAGCTGCCCGCAAAATGGCATATCCATAATTCAGGAAGGCATTGATCCCACCGGCATTACGGTCACGGGTGAACTCCTTTCCGAACAAAGTCTTGAAATACAGTCTGGCTGCAATACCTTCTTTATTGTCGCTGTCTCCGGATTTTACATTCATGTACAGGGGCTTCAAAGACTCTCCGTCAAGTCCCAGCTTATTCAGAAGCAGGCTTTGGTTCTTGATTTTGGAGACTATAATCTGCCTCCACAAATTCTTCTTCAAGACTTCTCCGGCAACGAGCTGTTCACTGATAATCTTCCCTTGGGTGAGGTTGGAATCAAAATTGAGCAACATGGACTGTGGCAATCCCTTCTCGTCACAGAATACAACTGCTATATTGTTGGAAGCAAGCTCATTCAGTAGGGGCATCGAGATGGATACCATGGGGTGATTGATTAAAACGAAGCCTATGTCTTCGATGGGAATCGTACGTTTTTCATCAGGCAGTTCCTTAAAGGATACGACAAGTTGTTTATCCTTCAGCCGTAAGATAACGGGATTTTCAAAGACTAGACTTCGTTTTAACATGGCATTTGTGTTTTATAGGTTATTGAATTGTTTATGAGCTCGGATATGCGCAACACGAAACCCGGTTATTTTCGGAGAGGCTCAATCTCTCCTAAGATATTCATGCGGAAATCGGTACCTTCAACCAGGGCTTTAAATTGTGTATGGTACAGGAAAATGACGGGGCGATGTTCTTCACCCTCTTTATAGGCTCCATTCTGGGCTTTTAGGTCCTTTGCCTGCCGGGCTTCCTGATGGTATCTCAGTTGGATTGTGCCATACTGATTCCCGGTTACAGTCATGGAAGACAGTCCAGTGACTTTGTAAAGCCGTTTGCAGATGTCTGCCTGATTGGTGAAATCGATTTCTTCCGGAGAGTTCTCATAGAGCAGCACCAGAGTTCCCGTGTACAACCTGTATTTCAAGGGGAATTGCGACTTCGCACTTACGGGAGGCAGTATCGAGCTGACGACGCCTTGTTTTCGTGCCGTCTTGAGTTGTCGCACGGCTTCCAGATTATTTACCAGGATGAATTCACGCTTGGTCTTTTTCTTGATGCACCCTTCATAAATTCCCATGACATAGTTCGACTCATTCGTGACATAATAGGGCCGCTTGTACTCTTTCGCTGAAGCGTCGCGGTGCCTGCGTATAGCCAGTGGTGAGGCGATTTTGGTGAAGCATCTTACCTTTTTGATGGTGATGCCTTTCTCCTCGTTCATATAGATGGTGCCGGCAAGTGCTTCTTTTAATCCCTTTTCCTGGATAGCCGCCTGCACTTTCTCCCGTACAGTCTTGTCGACAATGTCTTTCACGTCCTTTTCGCTTAAGGAGCTCAGCGCTTTGCGCACGACATACCTTATGACGCCATCCTTTTGGATTGCTCCATAATAGGTGTCATTGTGCAGGCTTCCGCGTGCACTGTCGCTTTCTGACAGGACATTTCCGCCCTTTGTCCGGACTCTCTTACGGGTCTTCTTTGTCAGGTTGTTCCGTGTCTCATGTACGACCAGAAGTTCTGCTTCCAGTGCTTGGAGGTCCTGTGTGAAGGTAGCCCAAGGTTTTGGGAATACAGGTTTGTTTCCCTTGTTCAGTCGGAAGTCTTCTTCCTGTCGGTAGTAGGATGCCATCCGTGCATATTCCGTAGGATTGATGCAGGCAATGACGATTGCGTCGATGCAATGGTGGGCATGGTTGTCCCGTGACTTCTGTTCGTAGAGGTTCTGCAGTCCCCACAATCTGCGGAATTCAGCCGTGATGGGGCCCTTGATGACGTAGACCTGTTTCCGGTTGCGCTCTTTGACATGGTGGAAGAGCGATTTCAGGAACAGCCCTGCATATTTGCCAATCAATCCGATACCGGTCCCTTGTCTCAGGCTGAACCCTTCAGGGACTTCAGTCATCGTGAATCGCTGGTATTTCTGGAACCAGTAGTCACGTTCCAGTTCCAGCAGATGCCTTTTGCGGATGATGTTGTCTTTCGATGCTTTGTCCATGCCGGGATGCGTACGGAGTTTATTTATTTTGACGGTCAGCTCTTCGTATTTGTCTTTCCAAGGTTTTATCCGCGTCAGGATGCTTTCATGTTCCGCCAGTTGCGACGGCATCCTGTTGCCTTTCACCGTTCGGTTGTATGTCCGCTCACACAGCGTCAGGTTCATCCGTGTGCTGTCGCCTCCCATACTTTGTGGTATGGTGTGCTCGATGTCATATCTGGGGTTGGGGCCGATGAAATCCGTCAGTCCGATTTGTTCCCCGGTATACAGGCACAGGTGCTGCTGCTCCTCCCAGAGCTGGTATTTCAGAAGCTCCTCTTGGGTCGGTTCGATGACTTTTCCGAACTCGTCAGCATAAACTTTCCGAATCTTCTCGGCATAATCTTTGCGTCGGGTTTCCTGTTCACGTTGCCACTGGTTGATGGCCCAACGTCGGTTGGCGTCATTCAATTCACGGGCATATTCAATGTGGACTTCCGTTTCGGAGTCAATAGTCTTTTCTTTAAGCAGTTGGTTGACGACCCTTCGCAGGATGTGTAGCGAGCGCATGGCCATCGGGTTGCGTATGGCGTTTGTTGCAGGAGAGCCCAGTTGGTAGATGCCCTGTCCGTCTGCCTTTGCATCCGGGTATGTCTCAATCATTGAGGGGTGGTAGAGCCGGTCTGCTTTTCCCGGAGCCAGTTCGTAGTTGTTGAGCAGGAAGTCCTTGATGCAGAAGTCCAGGGTCTGTTGCAATGCCTTGTCGGATGCAGTGAAGTTATCCAACAGCTCTTGCAGGTTGTCCATGATGAACTGACGTTGCCTGGGGTCGTTCCACCTGTCCATACCTATAATATAAGGTATGTTTGCCAGCATCACTGCATGCGAATAGATGAATCCCTGACGCAGGAAAGGCAGTATCTTGTTGACGGCTTTCAAGCTGAGTGCAGCAAAGGCTGCCGGCAGTGTGATGTCGGCAAATTCTCCGGCACAGGCTTCGTCCAGTCCCAGTTTCTCCATGCCCCATGCGCGGAGTTTCTCTTTGGATGAGAATGAGTACAATACGTTCCAAACTTCGTTGACAATCTCCTCGTCCGATTTCCGCGTATCGTTCCGGCTGCGGTAGGCATTGACGAGGTTGCGCTCCCAAGACTCTCCGAAGACGGCTGTCAGCTTTGCCGTGACCGGGCATCCGCTGACGCCTTGACTAAGGGCATAGTTGAACTGGTAGGGTTTCTGTGCTCCCTCTTTGTCCCGGATGCAGGCATATTTGCCTTTGCCGGCGATGGCCTTGGCTATATCCTCAAAGTCGAAGTTGGCTTTTGACTTGCGTAAGAACAAAGGCTTGATTTTCTCCTTTTCCGAGGGGCTCAACGGACGCAGGCTGTCATCCGACGGACCTTTTACCTTGACATTGTTGAGAAAAGACAGCATGCGGAATTCCTCATACCGCGGATGGGACAGGGCGCAACGCGGTTTGTCCGGTTCAAAGGTACATTTTCCCACACCTGCGCGCTGTGATTTCAGCGGACGCTGGAAGTAGATGGCTCTTCTCAGCTTGTCGACAAGTTCGTCGCCCAGTTGCTGTCTTTGGCAGATGGCTTCGAACTCTTTCTGATAATGTTGTATTCGGTCGGTGTATCGGGCGCGCAGGGTGACTTGATTGCCGCATTCCTGATAGAGCCGGTAGAAATAATCGCCCAGGTATTGGCAACCTGCTTTTTCCATTTCCTCGTTCAGTTGGGAAATGTCAGACTTTACAGCCCCGGTTTCATCGGTATTGCTCTTCTGTTCCAGTCGGTTGCTGAGGAATCCCCTGCGTTGTGCCAGGTGATAGAGTGCTCTTCCCAGTCTGTACCGGTTCTCCTGCAGACGGAGGTCCAGCCGTTCATGCAGGCAGACATGCCTGTCATGATAGGGGTTCTGGTCGTTGGCATCGTTGGTCCGTAACCACAGGCGGAAGTCTTCGTTAGTAGGGTAGACCTTACGCGTCATCCACTGGTGCAGTTCCTCGTGGGAGAGATAGGGGCATAACTGATGTTCGACAAGTATCTCCAGCACTTTTATTTTCAGCATCCTCCTTCTGAAATAATGCTTCCGGGTGCTCCGATGCCCGGTGCGCTCTGAAGCTCTTGACTTTTCAATATTTCCCTTTTCGATGTTTACTCCTTCTTGGAATATCACATCTCCTCTCTTGACAAGGGTATAATTGTCACAGTTTGTGCGGTCAACGACAGCCCACCCCAGGCTGTTGGTACCTACATCGATTCCTAGTATGCGTTTACTCATGGTTGTGTGATTAAAAGTTGTCTATAAAACTAGGAATAAACTTGTATATGACAAAATGAGTTGTTACATTTGTGCCATAAGATCTACATCTTATCGCAATAAGGCTATATGCCGAAGGAGTTTTCTCCTACGCCCCTCTTCGGAGGGGCTTTTTTTGTGCTTCGGATACGTCCTCGGAACGTTGTGGGGCGAACGTATGGAGATAAAATCGAAAAGAGGATGTGCCGGATGACACACCCTCTTTTCGATTTATTATGTTGCGTTATGTTTGTGCTATGACGAAAGCCCTTGCCGGCTTATTGCGGACGGCTGTAGTTGGGAGCCTCGCTGGTGATGGTCACATCGTGCGGGTGGCTTTCCATCACACCGGCATTGGTGATGCGGGTAAACTTGGCATTGTGCAGCTGTTCGATGTTGGCAGCACCACAGTAACCCATACCGGAACGCAGACCACCAATCAGCTGGTAGATGACCTCATAGAGACTGCCTCTGTAAGGCACACGTCCGGCAATGCCCTCGGGGACAAGCTTCTTCACGTCGGACTCTCCACTCTGGAAATAGCGGTCTTTCGAACCGTTCTCCATTGCTTCCAACGAACCCATACCGCGGTAGGACTTGAACTTACGTCCGTTGAAGATGATGGTTTCACCCGGTGACTCTTCCGTTCCGGCTACCAGTGAACCAATCATCACGGAGTATCCTCCGGCAGCCAACGCCTTCACGACATCGCCTGAATAGCGCAAGCCACCGTCGGCAATCAAGGGAACACCTGTGCCTTCCAGCTCTTTGGCTACATCGTATACCGCAGACAGCTGTGGAACACCCACACCGGCTACGACACGGGTCGTACAGATGGAACCCGGACCGATGCCCACTTTGACTGCATCCGCTCCGGCATCAACCAGGGCACGTGCAGCGGCAGCCGTAGCGATGTTGCCCACTACGATGTCGATGTTGGGGAACTCGCGTTTCGCTTCTTTCAGTTTTTCGATGACGAACTTCGAGTGTCCGTGAGCCGTGTCGATGACAATGGCATCCGCTCCGGCATTAACCAGTGCACGCATACGTTCGAGGGTATCGTTGGTCACGCCGACACCGGCAGCTACACGCAGACGGCCTTTGGCATCCTTGCAAGCCATCGGTTTGTCTTTGGCTTTGGTGATATCCTTGTAAGTAATCAGGCCCACCAGTTTGTTATCCTTGTCGACAACGGGGAGTTTCTCGATTTTGTTCTCTTGCAGAATCTGTGTGGCAGCCTCCATGTCAGTCTGTTGAGTCGTGGTCACGAGATGCTCTTTGGTCATCACTTCCTCGATGCTCTTGTTCATGTTCTTTTCAAAGCGGAGGTCACGGTTGGTCACGATTCCCACCAGGTGACGTTCGTCGTCCACCACGGGAATACCGCCGATGTGATATTCAGCCATCAGGTTCAATGCGTCGCGTACGGTCGAACCGCGCTTGATGGTCACAGGGTCGTAAATCATACCGTTTTCAGCACGTTTCACGATGGCTACCTGACGGGCTTGTTCCTCGATGGACATGTTCTTGTGGATGACACCGATGCCACCTTCGCGTGCAATGGCAATCGCCATCTTGGCTTCGGTCACAGTGTCCATGGCAGCTGTCACAAAGGGGATGTTCAGAGTAATGTTACGTGAGAATTTCGTCGTGAGTTCGACGGTGCGGGGTAATACTTCAGAATAGGCCGGAATCAAAAGAACGTCATCATACGTCAGTCCGTCCATCACAATTTTATCTGCAACAAATGACATAGGGCTTTTAAGCTTTAGAATTTATTGCGTGCAAATATACACGTTTTATCCGTTACGGCGGAAATACCGTCGTGCGTTTTTTATATTTTTTTACTCTTTTCCACGGCATCCCGATTGCACGGATAAAGAGACCCCCGCCATGATTTACAACATCATAGCGGGGGTCCCCGACGGCTCTTTCCGAGCCGGATATGTCTATGGAATCAATTGGCCATTTCCGAAATGAACTTGATGCGCACCAGGCGTATTTCGTCTTCGGTGTATTCGTCGCCCAGCTCCTTCATCGCCACTTCCAGGCTGTCGGTAGTCGACTCCTTGAAGTAGTCGTAGATGTCGTCCACGTGGTCTTCGTCCATCACATCCTCCAGGAAATAGTCGATGTTGAGTTTCGTGCCGGAGTAGACGATGGCTTCCACCTCGTCGAGCAGTTCGCCGAACTCGATACCCTTTGCCAGGGCGATGTCGTCAAGCGCCACTTTGCGGTCGATGCTTTGGATGATGGACACCTTCAGCTTCGATTTGTTGGCGACCGTGCGGACTCTCAGGTCTTCGGGGCGTTCGATTTCGTTCTCCTCGCAATGGCGTTTGATGAGTGCACAGAACTCGGAACCGTAGCGTTTGGCTTTTCCGGCTCCCACACCCGGGATGTTCTGCAACTCCTCCAGTGTGACGGGATAGATGGTTGCCATCGCTTCGAGCGACGGGTCCTGGAAGATGACGTAGGGCGGCACTTCCAGTTTCTTCGAGAGTTTCTTGCGCAGGTCCTTCAGCATGGAGTAGAGTGCCGGGTCGACAGCGCACGAGGCACCTCCGCGAACGGGAGTCTCCTCCTCTTCCTCTTCAAAGTCATTGTCTTCAACTATCTTGAATGATTTCGGGTGTTTCAGGAATTTCTTTCCTTCCGCCGTCACCTTCAGCAGTCCGTAGTTCTCCACGTCCTTGCTGAGGTATCCGGCAATGAGTGCCTGGCGGATTACGGCATTCCAGAGCTTGTCTTCTTCGCCCGTGCCGGAGCCAAACACTTCCAGTTCTTCGTGTTTGTGGTCTAATACCTCTGTCGTTTCTTTTCCGAGAATGACGTCAATCACATATTCTGCCTTGAACTTTTCCTTGACGGCAAGAACTGTTTCAATGACGGTACACAATAAATCTTGAGCTTCCACTTGTTTCTTAGGGTTTAAACAATTGTCACAATTTCCACAATTATCTTCCTTGTACGTTTCGCCGAAGTAGTGCAGCAGCAGCTTCCGGCGGCACACGGAAGATTCGGCATAGGCAGCTGTTTCTTGCAGAAGCTGTCGGCCAATGTCCTGTTCTGCCACAGGTTTCCCTTCCATAAACTTCTCCAGTTTCTGGAGATCCTTGTTTGAATAAAAAGCGATGCATCGGCCTTCTCCACCGTCGCGTCCGGCGCGTCCGGTCTCCTGATAATACCCTTCAAGACTCTTCGGCATGTCATAGTGGATGACATAACGCACGTCAGGCTTGTCGATGCCCATGCCGAAAGCAATGGTCGCCACGATGACGTCGACCTTTTCCATGAGGAACTGGTCCTGGGTCGCTGAACGGGTGGCAGAGTCCATGCCTGCATGATAGGCGCGTGCGTTGATGTTGTTGGCACGCAGGATTTCGGCGAGCTCTTCCACCTTCTTCCGGCTCAGGCAATAGATGATGCCCGACTTGCCACTGTTGTTTTTGATATATCGGATGATGTCCTTGTCTATGTTTTTGGTCTTCGGGCGTACTTCGTAGTACAGGTTCGGACGGTTGAACGACGACTTGAACTCCTTGGCATCGACGATGCCGAGGCTCTTCTTGATGTCGCTTCTTACCTTGTCGGTTGCAGTTGCCGTGAGGGCAATGACGGGTGCGTTGCCGATTTCGTTGATGATGGGGCGGATGCGCCGGTATTCGGGGCGGAAGTCATGTCCCCACTCCGAGATACAGTGTGCTTCGTCGACGGCATAGAACGAGATTTTGACACCTTTGAGGAACTCCACGTTCTCCTCCTTCGTCAACGATTCAGGGGCGACATACAGCAACTTGGTCTTGCCGGAGAGGATGTCGCTCTTCACCTGGTCGATGGCAGCTTTGGTCAACGACGAATTGATGAAGTGCGCCACTCCGTCTTCTTCGCATACGTTCCGTATGGCATCCACCTGGTTTTTCATCAGGGCTATCAGAGGAGAGATTACAATAGCCGTCCCCTCCATCAATAAAGACGGAAGCTGATAGCACAAAGACTTACCGCCTCCGGTGGGCATGAGCACGAACGTGTCATTACCCGCCATGAGGTTGCGGATAATAGCTTCCTGCTCTCCTTTAAACGTATCGAAACCAAAGAACTTTTTTAGTTGCGCTGTTAAATCTGTTTTCTCCGCCATATCGCTTGTTCTCGTTAATTGAATAAATCGAAATGAATGACTAACAAAATTATAAACAACTTACTATAAAGTACAAATTATTTCGATACTATTTTCGGGTTCCGACGCAATAAGTCCCCTCTTTTTCGGCTCCCGACCTCGTTCAGGCATTCTGCAGGCGCGACAGGTTGGCCTTGCCCAACTGCTGCTTGGCGTAGTCCAGTGTCACCTTGAACTCCGTGACATGCTTGGAGGGCACCTCATACATGGTGTCGATCATGATGGTTTCCACGATGGAACGCAGTCCGCGGGCGCCGAGTTTGTACTCGATGGCCTTGTCGACAATGAACTCAAACACTTCCGGCTCGAAGGACAGCTCCACACCGTCCATGGCGAAGAGTTTGATGTATTGCTTGATGACCGAATTTTTCGGTTCCGTCAGGATGCTTCGCAGGGCGGTGCGGTCCAGCGGATTCAGGTAGGTCAGAATCGGCAGACGTCCGATGATTTCGGGGATGAGTCCGAAGGCCTTCAGGTCCTGCGGGGCAATGTATTGGATCATGTTCTCCTTGTCGATGTGCATCGTGTTCTGGACTGCTCCGTAACCGACCACGTGGGTGTTCAGGCGTTGGGCTATCTTCTTCTCGATGCCGTCGAACGCGCCGCCGCAGATGAACAGGATGTTCTTCGTGTTCACCGGAATCATCTTCTGGTCGGGGTGCTTGCGTCCACCCTGAGGCGGAACATTCACGACCGAACCTTCCAACAGCTTGAGCAGGCCTTGCTGCACACCTTCTCCGCTGACATCGCGGGTGATGGAGGGGTTGTCGCCCTTGCGCGCAATTTTGTCGATTTCGTCGATGAACACGATACCTCTTTCAGCCTCTGCCACATTGTAGTCGGCAACCTGAAGCAGACGGGTGAGGATGCTCTCGATGTCCTCGCCCACGTATCCGGCTTCGGTCAGCACGGTGGCGTCGACGATGGTGAAGGGGACATGAAGCAGCTTGGCAATGGTGCGGGCGAGCAGTGTCTTGCCCGTACCGGTGCTGCCCACCATGATGATGTTCGACTTCTCGATTTCCACATCGTCGCCTTCGTCTTTCTGAAGCAGACGTTTATAATGGTTGTAGACCGACACCGACAGGTAGCGCTTGGCATCGTCCTGCCCGATGACATACTGGTCGAGGAATTCCTTGATTTCTTTGGGCTTGGGCAGGTCGTTCAGGTTCAGACGGGAGAGCCGTCCTTTCATCACCTCGCCCATTGCCTCCTGGGTGATTTCGTGGGCCTGCTCTGCACAGTCGTTGCAGATGCAGCCCTCCAGTCCGGTGATGAGAAAGCCGACTTCGCTCTCCGGACGTCCGCAGAAGCTACAATGTCTCTTTGATTTATTCTTTGAATCCAATGTCTTGTTAGGTTTTTAGTTTTTGAGTCCTTGAGTTACGGGGTCACTTCTTGCGTGCCAGGACCTCGTCGATCATGCCGTAGTCTTTGGCTTCCTGGGCTGTCATCCAGTAGTCGCGGTCAGAGTCTGCCCACACTTTGTCAAACTCGGTGTGAGAGTGGTCGGCGATGATGCTGTAGAGTTCCTTTTTCAACTTCTGGATTTCGCGGGCCGTGATCTCGATGTCCGACGCTTGTCCCTGTGCACCGCCCATCGGCTGGTGTATCATCACGCGCGAGTGGGTCAGCGCGGAACGTTTGCCCTCTTTTCCGGCTACCAGCAGAACGGCTGCCATGGAGGCTGCCATACCGGTACAGATGGTGGCTACGTCGCTGGAGATGAACTGCATGGTGTCATAGATGCCCAGACCGGCGTAGACCGAACCGCCGGGAGAGTTGATGTAGATGGAGATGTCCTTGCCCGGGTCGACGGAGTCGAGATAGAGCAACTGTGCCTGCAAGGTGTTGGCGGTATAGTCGTCGATGGGAGTGCCCAGGAAGATGATGCGGTCCATCATCAGGCGGGAGAACACGTCGAGCTGGGTCACGTTGAGCTGACGTTCCTCGAGGATGTACGGATTGAGATAACCCTGCGACTTGATGACGTCGTCGAGTACCATACTGTTCATTCCCAAATGTTTGGTGGCGTACTTTCTAAAATCGTCTGTCATATTCATTGCTTAATTAGTTAGGGTCAGGCCCTTAAGGAGTGCCGGGCATGCAGCGCGGCAACCGCTCGGTAAGGGTCAAAAAAGAGAGGCTTCTGGCTCTCCGATATTGCGCACAAATGTACAATATAACTCGTACCAAAAGCCTCCCTTTTAGGAAGATTTAGCAAAACAAGCTGCTTATTCGAACATCTTGTTGAAGTCTTCTACAGAGACAGTCTTGTTGTTCAGTTTCACTTTATCTTTCAGAGCCTTAGCCAGCTTCGACTCTACGCTGCGGTTAACCAGCTGCTCGACGCTGTCCTTTCTCTTGAGCATTTCCTTGGCGTAGTTGTCCAGCATGTCATCGGGCACGTTCAGCATGCCGTACTGTGCGAACTGGATGCGGGTAACCTCCTTCGCCATGTCCATGATGTCGTTGTTGTCGACCTTGATTTCGTTGGCAGCAACCAGTTTCTCCTTGATGAGGTGCCAGGTCAGCTCCTCGATGCTGCGGTCGTAGTTCTCGGCTACGAAAGCTTCGCCCTTCTCCTGGTTGTTGAGCAGCATGATGCGCTTCAGGATGGCATCCGGGAATTCCAGCTTGCCGATTTTCTTCATCAGGTATTCGCGGGTGTCGATGAGGAACTTGTAGTTGCTGTCGTTGACAAACTGCTCTTCCAGTTCGCTCTTGATTTTGCCGCGGAACTCCTCTTCGCTCTTCACGACCCCTTCGCCGAAGATGTTGTCGAACAACTCCTGGTTGAGTTCGCCCGGAACGAAGTGGGTGATTTCTTCTACCTGGAAGCTGAAGTTGCCCTTCACGTTGGCAACGGCATCCTTCTCAATCTTCAGCAAGGAAGCGATTTCAGCCTCGTTGCCGTCAAAGGCAACCGACGGGTTGAACACCAGCACCTCGTTGGTCTTGGCATTGGCAAAGATAGCCTTCTGCTCGTCGTTCTTCATATAGGTAGGCATCATCACGGCGTTCTCAACCTGGATGCCGCCTTCCTTCACGTTGTTGTTCTCGTCGAGCTCGGCAATCAGACCTTTCAGCATGTCACCTTCGGTGTACTCCTGTACGCTCTCGTAGTTTCCGCCACGCTGTGCGTACATTTTCACCTGACGCTCAACCAGCTCGTCGTTTACGTCGATGGTATAGTAGTCGATTTCATCGTTGGTGTCAAGCACGACGTCGAACTCCGGAGCCAGGGCAATGTCGAATACAAATTCGAAAGCCTCGTCCTTTGCAAAGTCGATGGCGGGTTGCTTCTCTTCATTGGGAAGGGGCTCGCCCAACATGTTCACCTTGTTATCTTTCAGATATTCATAAACCTTTTCCTGAAGCACTTTGTTCACTTCCTCAGCCTTGATGGCAGTTCCATACTGCTTCTTGATCAAGCCCATCGGAACCATACCCGGACGGAAACCCGGCATGTTTGCCTTTTTGCGGAAGTCTTTCAGGGCCTTCTCAACTCGTGCCTCGTAGTCTTCTTTTTCCAATTTTACCGTAAGCAGTGCGCTTACCTTGTCAATGTTCTCTAATGAAACGTTCATTCTGACAATTTATTTTTAATGATTACTATTTTTATTGCGACTTTACCTCATTATTAATCATAAGAGTGCGCAAAATTAGCGTTATTCTTTTAAATCCCCAAAAAGAGAATGGATTAAATTGCAGTTCCGCTTTTTTCAGGGCAGCGTAAGACGGATGCCTGAAAACAAAGCGGCAGGCACAGAACCCCCTTCCGTCGGGGAATCTGTCCTGCCGCTGTTATGGCATGAAGGGTGGGGCGGTTCTCCTGTCGGATGCCGACCCGTCTTCTGTTGTTTGTCACTCCATGGAGCCGGTTATGGAAACCGGCGGAAGTCGGGTTTATTCACGTCTGCGCGGTTCACGCGGTTCGCGGGGAGCACGCGGAGTCGCCTCGCGGATGACCACCTGACGGCCTGCATACTCAGCACCGTTCAGCTGGGCAATCACTTTGGAAGCCTCTTCATCGTTGGGCATCTCGACGAAAGCAAAACCTTTGGAACGTCCGGTTTCGCGGTCGGTCACGATTTTCACGGAATCCACTGTACCAAACTCCGACAAAGCCTGTTTCAACTCATTCTCCTTAACCCGATAGTTCAGGTTACCTACATAAATGTTCATAATGAAAATAAAATGGTAAATAAAATAAATAGTAAAACTCTCAGAGCTCATCCGTTCACTGACCGGCAATGACCGGACGGACTCTCAATGGTATGCAATAAAATTAAAGGATTAGAATGACAGAGAGTTTACCTATGCGTCAGAATGACGGGCGAAGAGTAAAAACCATGTAATAAAAATCTCGTAACTTTGATGTTACACCATTACGCAGCAAAGGAACGCATATTATTTGAATTGGCAATAAATGCAACCACTTTTTTCGCCGTCCCTCCAATAATTAACATATTGGGTGCCTGTAAGTCGGAGTGCAGTACGTTCGCCTTCCGTCATGCATCCGTACGGACACTGCCCGGTTCTTCCTCCGGATGCCGAAGTGTCAAAATGTCAAATGAAGCGCCCGACAGTGCCTTTCCTCGCACCAAAATACAGTTCCGTGGATTCCGAGGCCCTTCTCGGGCGATTCGCAAAATACACATTGACGGCAAATGGCTTATTCCGGTTGCATGGGGACGGAGGAAATGGGGCAACTGTATCCTTTGACTGTTCATAACGCCGTTTTACCCCTCCTTTTATTACCTTCCGATTCGTTGACGCCGGCCTTCTTCCAGAGAACGAAACTCACTTCTTTTTACTTCCATTTTCCAAAGGTTTGACTTCCGCGGGCGAAACAATAGTGTTTGGAGTATGAAACTAATGTGTTTGACGCGTCAAACAATATTGTTTGGCTCACGAAACAATATTGTTCCGGGCGCGTTTTGTTCATATTCCGGAATTGAAGTGTATAGTTTTCTAAAATCGAAGGCTTTTTCGGGCGGTTTTGTTTGCATTCGTTAGCGTTTGCTTGCTGGTTTGCCCGACTTTTGCAAAGTGTGAGTTAGCTGAAGGGAATGTTTAAGCCGTTTTTGTCAAGCGGACGGGTGATTTTGGTTTCTTTCTGATTTTTGCTGTCCGGGACATTCCCTTCGGTAGGGCAGGGCAGTCTTCAGGCGGAAGTTGCCTGCCTTCTGCTGAGGCTGTCGGCGTCGGTACAAAAAAGGCAGAGGCGCAGAGCTTGGGATTCTCTGCGCCTCCGTATACAAAATGGGACTGATGGAGCTTCCTTTCTGTGAGGAACGGCCTCCCGTGTCGTGATGTGGTTCAGTTGTCTTCCCGGAGCTGGAAATCCTTGCGGCGGAGCACGAAGCTCTGGCTGAGGTATTTCTCGCGCACCACTTGGTTGGCTGCCAGTTCCTCGGGCGTCCCCTGGAAGAGGATTTTTCCTTCAAACAAGAGGTAGGCACGGTCGGTGATGCACAGTGTCTCCTGTACGTTGTGGTCGGTGATGAGGATACCGATGTTCTTGTCCTTCAGACGCCAGACGATGTGCTGGATGTCTTCCACGGCGATGGGGTCTACACCGGCAAACGGTTCGTCGAGCATGATGAACTTGGGGTCGATGGCGAGGCAGCGGGCAATCTCCGTCCGTCGGCGTTCACCACCCGATAGCTGGTCTCCCAGATTCTTGCGCACCTTTTGCAGGCGGAACTCCGTCAGCAGGCTTTCGAGCTTCTCGCGCTGGTATTCGCGGGGTTTGTTGGTCATCTCCAGCACGGACGCGATGTTGTCCTCGACACTCATCTTGCGAAAGACCGACGCCTCCTGTGCCAGGTAGCCGATGCCGTTCTGCGCCCGCTTGTAGACAGGGTATTTGGTGATGTCGAGATCGTTGAGGAAGATATGGCCTTCGTTGGGCACGATCAGACCGGTGGTCATGTAGAACGAGGTGGTTTTCCCGGCACCGTTCGGTCCGAGCAGGCCGACAATCTCTCCTTGTTTCACGTTGATGGAAACATGGTTGACCACCGTACGTTTGCCATACTTCTTCACCAGTCCTTCCGTGCGGAGGACCATCCGTCCGTCTTCCGGAATGTGCATTTCAAGAGTCTCTGAATCGTGCGCCATAGTTCAATGAATTTGGCGCAAAAATACAACTTTTGGTTTTAAAAAAGGTTATCAAGAGGGGGAAACTAAGGCGCTATCGGAGGTTTTCTATTATTTTTGCAGAAAATAGCACAAGAGTAATGTTTAAAGCACTTCAACAACTGGGCAGCTACATGATTCTGATGGGGCGCACCTTCGGCCGTCCGGAGCGTTGGCGTATGTTTTTCAAGCAGTATGCCAAGGAACTGGAACAGCTGGGTGTCAACTCGATAGGCATTGTCCTGCTCATTTCGTTCTTCATCGGAGCAGTCATCTGTATCCAGATCAAACTGAATATCCAGAGCGCGTGGATGCCCCGGTTCACCACCGGCTTTGTCACCCGTGAAATCATGTTGCTCGAATTTTCGTCGTCCATCATGTGTCTCATCCTGGCAGGAAAAGTCGGTTCGAACATCGCCTCCGAGCTGGGCACGATGCGCGTCACCCAACAGATAGACGCCCTTGAAATCATGGGGGTCAATTCCGCCAACTTCCTCATCATGCCCAAGATTGCCGCCCTGGTGAGCTTCATCCCCGTGCTGGTGAGCATCAGCATCTTTGCGGGTATCCTGGGAGCGTATGCCACGGCATGGTTCGGTGGCATCATCAACGCGGAAGACCTGACCTACGGTTTGCAATATTCATTCACGGAGTGGTTCGTGTGGTGCGGCATCATCAAGTCGTTTTTCTTCGCTTTCATCATAGCCAGCGTTTCGTCCTTTTTCGGCTATACGGTCGAGGGCGGTTCGATAGCCGTCGGCAAGGCGAGCACCGACGCGGTGGTGTGCAGCAGCATCCTGATTCTCTTCTCCGATTTGTTCCTAACCCAACTGTTGACGAAATGATTGAACTCAAATCTGTATGCAAGTCCTTTGAAGGGCGCACGGTGCTGGAGGACATCAGTACGGTGTTTGAAAACGGGAAGACCAACCTCATCATCGGGCAGAGTGGTTCGGGAAAGACTGTCCTGATGAAGTCCATCGTCGGGCTGCTGACCCCGGAGCAGGGCGAGATTCTGTATGACGGACGGAACTTCCTGAACATGAATAAAAAGGAAAAGATTGCCTTGCGTCGTGAGATGGGCATGATTTTCCAGAGTGCCGCCCTCTTCGACTCGATGACGGTGCTGGAGAACGTGATGTTCCCGCTCGACATGTTTTCCACAGACACCTACCGGGACCGTCTGAAGCGTGCCCGTTTCTGTCTGGACCGTGTCAACCTGGGTGAGGCACAACAGAAATACCCGGGAGAAATCAGTGGCGGTATGCAGAAGCGCGTAGCCATCGCGCGTGCCATCGCCTTGCAGCCTCAGTACCTCTTCTGTGACGAACCGAACTCCGGTCTTGACCCGAAGACTTCGCTGGTCATCGACGAGCTGATTCACAGCATCACGACCGAATATAACATGACCACCATCATCAACACGCACGACATGAATTCCGTGTTGGGCATCGGCGACAGCATCCTTTTCATCTACGAAGGCCGCCAGGAGTGGCAGGGCACGAAGGAGGAAATCTTCACTTCGAGCAACCGTCGCCTGAATGACTTCATCTTTGCTTCCGACTTACTGAAGAAGGTGAAGGATATGGAGATGACGACCCGCGAAGGGTAGGATAGCTACCATACAAACACAACTGACGCGATTGGCGGACGGATTCTCCGAATCCACGCCAATCGCGTCAGTCTTATCTGTTATTCAGTTTGGAAGTCGGGCGGGTCAGCCTTCCTGCTTGGCTTGTTCCTCATCATGCTTGCGGATGAAGTCATTGAGGATTGCCAGTCCCTTTTCCGTGGCGATGCCGCGCAAGTGGGTGAAGAGGATGGCGCGGTAGACACGGTCCATCGGGTACTGCTTGTAGATTTCCGACTCCATGCTGTGGTCGAACGTCAGGTTGAGCAGACGGATGAAAAGCTCCATGTCCACATCGGGGAGGAAGATGCCCTGCTCGATGCCCCGGGTGAAATAGCTCACCACATCCTTGAAGTTCTGGTCACGTTTGCTGCGCATGTATGCCAGCACGCCGGGATACTTCTTCATGTCCTCGAAGAAGGTCGGGTTGATGTGCGGCAGTTCCTTCATCGTGTATTCGTAGTAGCGCAGCACCACCTCCAGCACATTGGCATTCGAGAGGTCGAGCGCCTGGAGGTAGCTTTCCTCCTGCTGATGTTTGTACTTGATGCATTCCAGCAGCAGCGTTTCCTTGTCGTTGAAAATCTCGTAAAGCGTACGTTTCGAGATGGTCAGTTCCTTGGCGATGTCGTCCATGCGCACCTGTTTGATACCTTGTTTATAGAACATCGCTTTCGTGGCAAGGAGAATCTTGTCGTGCAACTCTGGCCGTGGAGCACGGTTTCTGATATACTTTGTGTACTTGTTAACCATAGCGTATCTGTTTTTATGATTATACACTCTCGTTTCTCTTACGGCTGGCGTGTGGGCAGCTCGTTGGGTTAGTTTTCCTTTAATGACTCCTCAGTGGAAGACCGTCTGACACCCGCCCGTAAAATCGTTGACAAGTATAAATGAAAACCCTAAAACTATAAATAGTTTCTCCGAAATATTTCTTCTTTTTATAATTTATTAATAGAAAGGCGGTGAGATTCTTCCTGAAACACTTACCTTTGCCGCGAACAAGCGGGAAGGATGCCTTTCCGCATACCAAAAAACGCTTTGACTTATGATACATTTTTTGAACAAACGGCGGGCAGGTTCTCTCCTCCGCCTTTTCAGTTGCTTGGTTGCCTTGCTGGCGGTCTCCTGCATCACGGACGATGACCTGCCGACGGGCGAAGTTTACGTCCAGGTGGGCGACACGCTGCCCGACTTCCGTGTGACACTCTCCGACGGGACGGAGTTCGACACCTCGACGCTCGGCGGTTCCGTCTCCCTCATCATGTTCTTTGACACGAGCTGTCCCGACTGCCGCGAGATGTTGCCGCGCGTACAGCAGGTCTACGACAGCTTCCGCGACCAGGAGGGCATACGCATGGCGTTCATCAGCCGTGCCGAAGATGAGGCTTCCGTGGCTTCCTATTGGGCGGAAGAGGGACTGACGCTGCCTTACTATGCCGACCCCTCGCGCACCATCTACAGCCTGTTTGCCGACGCGACCATCCCCCGCATCTATATCTCCGACGCACAGCGGGTGGTACGTTTCGCACACACCGACTATCCGCTGCCCATTGCCAGGGAGCTGGCAGAGGAAATCGGGACGCTGCGCACGTCCGTCACAGGAGCGGAATGATGCCGGGGGCGTCCGCTGGACGGAATCTTCCCTCCCGGATGACTCCAATGACCCGGGAAATGGATAGGGGCGAGCCGAGTGCTCGCCCTTATTTGTTAGGTTCTTTGTGTTAATTATCGTTCTCGTCTGTAAATAAATACGAAAAGGTTAACTGCCGTAAATCGCATCCATCGGGAGGGGAGGGATGACTTTCCGTCGGAAATTGGTATGGTAAAAATTATGGAGTTTTAGGGTACTCTGTTTAAGTTGTCGGACCGTGTGTCGTGCTGACGAGAAAGACGCCTTCCAGCGGAAGGGGAGGAGGCGGTGCTTCCGTCCGTCGGTATGAAAGACGGACGGGCAGCAGGATGATGAACGGAAGGGGCTGCCGCCCGAAGTAAATCCACGTATTCCCTTTATTTCCTGACTTAACCGCTCTATTTGCTTCTTTGTTTGTAAATATTATAGAAACAGATGCCGTCGGAGAGCCGTCGGCAGAGGTGTGTTAAACGCGATTGTTAACGGACGGGCACGGATTTAAGGAATCCCCACCCTAATTTCACCCTAATGCCAAATAGTGGCAGTAAAACGTTTGAACATTGTTTCGGAAAAGTCTTTATATTTGCAAGTGTGATTAAGCAAGAAAGTTGCTACGAATTTTAAGAGATAACGGTCATTATAGAGAAACACATCTCCTTAAATTCCTGCCTGCGTTCGTCGCACACTGAACGAGGAAACATGCAACCGTGATAAACTATTAAATAAAGAATAATATGAAACGCAGACTCCTGTATCTGTTGGTGGCGGGGCTCTTCTTCCTGTTCGCAGCTCCGCTTCACGCCCAAAAGTGGGTTGTCAAGAGCAATTTGCTTTACGATGCAACTACCACGCTCAACTTGGGTGTGGAAGTCGGCTTGGCGCCGAAGTGGACACTCAATGTGTCCGGCAACTACAATCCCTGGACTTTTTCTGACGACAAGAAGTTGAAGCACTGGATGGTGCAGCCCGAAGGACGCTACTGGCTCTGCGAGCGCTTCAACGGACACTTCTTTGCACTCCATGCGTTGGGCGGAGAGTTCAACCTCTCGAACCTGGACCTGGGAGCAGTAGAAAATCAGTGGGGATTAGTTTTCCAATATCCAGAGGAATTCCGACCTTTGCCTTATGGAAAAGAATCAATTGGAAGTGCTTGCGCGTATCGTGCTGCCTTCAGAAATACTGGATCATTTTGAGATAGCAGGTGTGCAACAGAGTCGGACAGAGATTCATATTTATCTCGACGAGTTAATGAATGCGGGATTGTCATCAGATGCCAATTTTGCATCCAAAGGCTTCATGGAGGCTGTGAATGTAACCGATTTCCCGATACGCGACCATAAGGTCATACTGGTCATACGCCGTCGCAGGTGGACCGACCTGCGTACAGGCAAGAGTTTCAGCCTTCCAATCAGCCTTGACATAGCCTGCAAAGGAACCCGTTACTCCAAGGAGTTCGGGGCTTTTTTAAAAGAAACGTATGGAGACATCCCCTGTGACCTGCCGTACGCTTGAAACATTCTACCACATAAATGCACATACCTTTGAGAAACAGTACAAGGAAACGCTAAGCGGCTTCCACGACTGGGACCAGCTAGACCATGCCGATTCATGGCTGTTGTTTCCCGAAAACATAGGCCGGCATCTTGCCATAGACGAGTCTTCCCTGTCCAATGGGGAGCTGTATACGTTTGTCACCAACCGTGACCGGCATACAGGTGAAGGAAGTCTGGTGGCGGTCGTTTCCGGCACGAAATCGGAAGACGTGATACAGGTGCTGAAGTTGATAGACGAGGAAGAACGCATGAAAGTGGAGGAAGTGACCCTTGACCTTTCCGATTCAATGCGCAAGATTGTTTCTGTCGCATTTCCGAAGGCTCAAAGAGTGATTGACCGTTTCCACATCCAGAAACTGGCTTGTGATGCCGTGCAGGAAATCCGTGTGGCGCACCGTTGGGACGCCTTGCAGCAAAGCAATGAAGAAATGGAAGAGTGCAAACAAACCGGCAAGCCCTATGTGCCGTTCCGCTTTTCCAATGGAGACACGCGTCCGGAATTGCTCATCAGAAGCCGTTACCTTCTGTTCAAATCAGCAGACAAATGGACGGAAAGACAAAAGGAAAGGGCTAAAATCCTCTTCGAGGAGTATCCTGACATCAAAATGGCTTATGGTCTGTCCCACTCATTAAGAATGATATTCTCAAAGAACACCATCAAAGATGCAGCGCGGTTGAGCATGGCCAAATGGTACAACAAAGTCGATGATTCAAGAATGAAGCAGTTCAATGTCATTGCCTCGACATTCTATGAGCATTATGACGAAATCCTGAACTTCTACAACAAACGCTCATCAAATGCGGCAGCCGAATCATTCAACGCCAAAATCAAACTTTTCAGGGCGAATCTGCATGGAGTCGTAGACAAAAAATTCTTCCTCTTCAGAATCGCAAAGCTGTATGGTTATCCCCACTGATTTTCTACTGCTCCTGGACCTGCCTTTCGGTACGTTCAGCGCGCTGGAGAACTCGCGTGCACAGGGATGGTTTGCCGGAGGCGGTGTGGGATATGGTTACCACTGGATTCTCGGCAACCGCTGGAGCCTGGAGGCTGAACTGGGGCTGGGATTCATCCATGCCAACTACAAGCGCTATGAGTGCGGGCACTGCGGCGAGATTCTCGGACGGGACCACAAGAACTACCTGGGCTTGACGAAGGCTGCCATTTCAATCATCTACATCATTAAGTAAAACAAGGAGGGCGACGTTATGAAAAGACATATTCTCTTGGCAGGCATGCTCCTGGCGGGCATGAGTGCCTTTGCCCAGACGGGCTACATGAAAGACATCGAGGTGAGCGGCCGCGAGGTGCAGCGCGTGGGCGACGAGGTGCGTGTGACGATGAACCTGGACCTCAGCGCGGTGAAGATGAAGCAGCAGCACACCACACAGCTGGTCCCCGTGCTCGTGTCGAAGGACGGCACGCAGGAGCAGGTGTTCCCTGCCATCGTGGTCAACGGACGCATCCGCAACCGCGCCATCCGGCGTCAGGAGGCACTGACGGGACAGCCGGTGTATGAGAACGTCAGCACGACCGTCCGTCGGAAGAACGGCGAGGCGCAGACCGTCAGCTACGAAGCCACGGCACCCTTTGCACGCTGGATGTATGACAGCCGGCTGGAGGTGCGCGAGGCTGTGACAGGCTGTGCAGAGTGTAGCGAGGGTGGCGAGACATCGACGCTCGACCCGCTGGTGCTGGCACGCTTCGTGCCCAACTATCAGGTGGCTCTGCAGGAGCCGGCACCCGAACCGGTGAAACGCCGTGACGAGGTGCGCAGCGCCCGTCTGCAATACCGCCGCGCGAGCTACAAGACGGAGCCGGGCTATGGCAACAACGCCAAGGAGCTGGCTGACGTGCAGGCTTCGCTCGACGCCGTGAAGGAGAACCGCGACCTGACCATCACGGGCATCTACATCACGGGATACGCATCGCCCGAAGGCTCGGTGGCATACAACATGACCCTGTCGGAACGCCGCGCGAAGACCTTCACCGACTACATCAAGCGTCAGAACAGCAACATCGACGCCTCGCTGTGGCACGTCGACTGGAAGGGTGAGGACTGGGAAGGCCTGCGCCGTGAGGTGGAGAAGCATCCGGGTCTGCTGAAGCAGGACGAGGTGCTCGCCATCATCGACGGCTGCGACGGCAACCAGGACGAGTGTGAGAACCAGCTGAAGGCATTGGTTCCGCCGACCATCTACGAGCGTCTGCTCAACGAGATGTACGTCCCCCTGCGCCGCAACGAGTACCGCATCGAGTACAACGTGCGCAACTTCAGTCTGGAGGAAGCCAAGCAGCAGGTACGCACGAACCCGAAGCTCGTCAGCCTGAACGAGATGTATCAGGTGGCAGGCAGCTATGGCAAGGGGACTGCGGAATACAACGAGGTGATGGAGATTGCCGCCCGCACCTATCCTGACAACCCCATCGCCCTGAGCAATGCCGCCGTGACGAAGATTTCGCAGAAGGATGCGGCTGGGGCCATCGCCCTGCTGGAAGGCAAGCGTCTCGACGCGACCGCGAAGAACACCTTGGCTGTGGCATACGCCGAGACGGGTGCCTACGACAAGGCAAAGTCGCTGTTTGAGGAGGCTGTGCGCGAGGGGAACGCCGACGCGAAGGGCAACCTGGAGCAGCTCGTGAAGGTGATGGAACAACTGTGATTTGCCATGAACAAATGAAGAGATAAGTAAGTAAAATACTAATTAACCGATTGTTTAATTCTAAAATTTAAAGAGTATGAAACTGAAAAGTTTAATTATGTTCTCAGCAGCTGCTCTTGCGTTTGCTGCTTGTAGTAATGACGAGGAAAATGCGATGATTGCCGACGGCACATCTGCAGTGACTATCAATTTGGTTCAACCGGGTACTCGTGCCCTCGTTCCGGCAACGGATAAAGCAGCAGGTGCCGACATGGTGGAGGTAACTGGTGATATCTATGTTCGCATTACCGATAATAATGGTGCAGGTCAAGCTGTTCAGTTGAAAGCAGGTACGACTGAGTATACTTTCTATGGAGTCAACGGACTTTCTAAAGTAGAAGCATGGGTAAATGGCGGTCAGGAGATTGATGATTTAACCTCGTTGGAAGAAATGAATGAAGAAGACTTGGTTAAAGAGCCTGAAACAATCCCGGCTTACGGTTCTGTAGCAAAAGCTTTCCAATTGACCGATAACGAGCGTCAACATGATGGAAAGACTTATAAGATGTATGAAGATGTAACGGTAAGTTTGGAAATTCCTGTTGCTCGTTTGGAAGTGTCTGGCATTAAGCATGTGGATGGAGCTGCAGCATGTATCTACAGTGTATTGTCATTCGATGCTGTTTATGTGGACCATGTAAAGGCTACCAAGGGTGCTGCTAATGCTACCAACTATTACTATCCTGCAACTGAAGGAATTACAGCTCCTATTCCTGTATTGTTGGATGAAATCGCTGCTCCGAACAATGATTTCAAAGCTGCAAATGCTGTATGGCCTGCTGTAGCTGAACCGGCTCAGGCTTATGCTTATCACTTCTTCCCCAACAACCAGAATGAAATGCCTTTGCTGAAGCTCTGCTTCAAGAATGCTGATAGAGCTGATGGTACTGTTATTAATGAGCCCCGTTATGCTATTGTTAAGTCTTTCAACGGTTCTGAGAATTTTGAGTTCAAGGCAGGTACAATCTACCGTATCACTGATATCCAGATTGCTGACAAGAACATCGGTCCGAACGAAGAGCATCAAGATGAAGATGTTTATGCTGTTGACGTAACAGTAGTAGAAGCTGCTTGGGATATTGAGAACCTTACAGCTGTATGGCAAGAGTATTAATCTCTTAAATAAATGGAAAAGGGAGGGAAGAAATTTCCTCTCCCTTTTTCCTCTTTTGAATCATAGGACTAACGACATACAGTTTAACAAAACCGTACTAAGTGATGAAACATATTATATATAAACTAATGCTGTTGCTGGCCGTTCCCGTCCTGACGACCAGTTGTATAAAAGAGGATTACGACGATTGCGACAATGTGACCATCTACTTCCAATATCTGGCGGATGGCAATACGGATGTGCTTTATCAATACATGAGTAAGGTAGACCTGTATGTTTTCGATGAGGGCGGGCACTTACTGAGCAGCCGCCAATACAACAAGGACGAACTTTCGAACTTTGCCAAACCGTCGTTCAAGCTGCCTGCCGGTGTACGCTACAAGGTGGTTGCCGTGGGTAATGCCGGCGACAATACGGAGTTGACAGACATGAACGCTGCCGACTTTGACCGTATATTCATCCAGAATCCCGACTGGGGAGGAGGAAACAATGAGGTGGCCACACATGACCACAACTACTTGGGACAATCGGAGTTTTTCGTCGCTTCCGGTGATGGTGTGATGAACCGCGACACCGTGACGCTCCGCAGCTCGCACATCAACCTGAGCGTGGAGGTGAACGGATGGCCGTCGCCTGACGAAGGCATGCCGCTCCGTCTGGTGATTGAGAATGCCAACGCACAGACATCACTGACAAACAAGGTCAATGACGAAAAGGAGACACTGGTTCCGGCACTGGAGTGGAACACGGAACTGGGCTGCTACACCACGGGCGAGGTACCTGTCTTCCGTATGGATGCCAACGGGGCACTGGATGCCGACCTGAGCCAGCACCTGCTTCGTCTGTATGGTCCCGACGATGAACTCCTGGTGGAAACATCGCTCTATGACTACATCATGGAGAACGACATCACCCGCGATGTCATCCGGCAAGAAGCCAACCTGCCGATTGCCATCAACTTTAAGCAAACTAACATTGAAATCAAACTACCTGCCTGGTACATCGAGGATGTAACTCCCGGCTGGGAATAACTATATGCAGAAAGGAACAAGCCTTATGAGAAACAATTTATTGAAATACACCGGCGCAATGCTCCTGCTGCTGGCCTGCTGCCTGACCTCCTGCATCAAGGAAGATTACGCCGTGGCTGACAAGGCGAGCGTGACGCTGACGTTTACGACACGTGCCAATGGTACAACGGACTCCAATCTGGAGGCGGGCGAAGGCATGAAGCATCTGCGTGTCCTTGTGGTCGATCAGGCGACGAGTGAAATCCGTTTCAACTACGAACGCGAGTTTCAGCAAAATGAAATCTCCGCAACCGTGACCTTCGGCGACCTCTATGCCGGACACACGTATGACTTCTATGCCATTGCCAACGAGGAAAGCTTTGGTGGAGACTTCAGCGGAACGCCCGATTTGGAACAACTCGAAGCAACCCTTTTGGATGAGGTGCCCGGAACGCTGATTGACGCGTCTGCCGGGAAACACCTGCCTGCCGCTGCCAAGCGTTCATTGAAAATCGAAGGGAATGAAAACCAACAGCTCGAGATTGAGATGCAGCGTGTGGTTGCCAAAGCGAGAGTCAACTTTATCAACCAGACAGGGGCAGAGCAACAGATTACAGATATCCGCTTGGTAAAGGTGGGAGCTGAGAATACGTCTCTGTTCGCGAAAAATTATGAGATGACCTATACGCCCAATGACGCCGGTTCCGAGGATTTGGCTTTGGGAGATGTCACCGTGTCTGCACCTATGGATGCGACAGCTTCGACTGCCTTGGGCTATTTCTATGAGAGCGTGGCTCCCGAAGGCGGATATGTATTGGAAGCTACTTGGAATGGCAATAAGAAAACATTCCCGTTGAATGACATGGAGACGGAGGAAGGCAGCGACTTGTCTCAAATCCTCCGCAACGCTTTCATCAACATCAATATTATACTGAAGCAGAATGACTGGAAGCTGGAATACGAAGTTCTCGATTGGGAAGATGCTCCTGAAATCAATATTGACTTTAAGGATGTGCTGAGCTACATGAGTGAAGGATGGACCGAAGGAACATACTACCAACTGGGAGTAGCAGGCGATGAGAACACCGTATGGATGAATCCGAATCGTACTGCGGAGCTGAAGTTCGTCATCAATGCCCCCAGTGGAACTCTGTGGCGTGCTTATCTGGAAGGCGATATAAATGCATTCCGATTTGTAACGCCGACTTCCGGACCGGCGTATGCAGAGGGTAAACCCGTGACGCAAACCCTTCGGATTGAAGTCACCGACCCCGCATCAGATGAACGTCATGAGGCGGTGCTCCGGGTATTTGCCGATATTGCCGGAAAAACCTATGAACTCGATTTGACTGACCCGGATCAGACCATTCAGCCGGGTTCAACGGACGAGATTAACCGATTTACATTACTTCAAAGCAGATAAACACCATGAAACTTAGAATTTATACGATTGCTTGTACGGTGCTTGTGGCACTGGGTTGCTTGTGTGCCTGCCAGGAAGATTTTGACAATGGCCCGTTGGCGGGTGATGAAAATACGTGGGTGCTGAATCTGGAAGCTACGGCTGTTCAGCCTTCACGCTCTCCGGGTGTGGATGAGTATAATGAGAATAAGGTCACTTCGGCTGATGTCTTTTTCTTCAATGATGCCGACGGACAATGTATCTACGCACAAACAGGTTTGGAGCCTGTCGGAAATGAGCTGCGTGTGAAGCTCGCTGATACTGCGGTGTCTTTTGGTAACTCCTATTATATATATGTCATAGCCAATGGACGTGCTTATTATGCAAACGTTAATGATGCTTCTGCCGTCGGCATGACAATAGCCGAGTTACAGGACAAACGCATACAGACCACGTGGAAAGACGGATATAAGTCAAACGGCGAGATAGAAGAATCCCTCCTGATGGATGGTGAGGCATCGGTTACCGTGTCAAGAGAGACTCCGGGCGAGATTTCACTGAAACGCGCCATGGCAAAGGTGGCTTTGTTCCCGACCGTGACGACAGAACCGATTGTCGAGAACGGTGTGGAATACACTCCTATCGTGAACGCGATGAGCGTGACAATGGTTTACGGTGTACAGGCTACGAACCTGGCAGGTGATTATGAGGTCGTGGCTGAAGATTACGTGACCCGTATGCATCGTGCCTATACACAGGATGGAACGAAGCATGTGCCTTTCTACTCTTATCCGAACCCGCTCAATACGACGGATAGAAAGGATTCTTATCTGATTCTTTGTGTTCCTTGGAACATGAAGACAGCCTCTGGTGAGGAACCTGTCAACTACTACTACCGTGTGCCCATTACCGGAAGTGAGGACACTCCTGCCTTGCTGGAGCGCAACAAATATTATAAGGTAAATGTCAATGTGAGTGTTTTGGGTAGTATGAATCCTCGTGAGGCAGTTACGCTGGACGCAGACTTCATCATCTATGACTGGTTTGACATGAATATTTCTGCCGACATGAACAATTATAAATATTTGGTGTTGGAAGAGTATACATCGGTCATGAATAATACCAATGAGCTGCGGATGCCTTATGTCAGCAGTAGTGCACTGACGATGGGTGAAACTCAGATAACGAAGGTTACTTATCCGAATTACAATGCAAAAACGGATGATGCTAGCCATACAGACACTGTGAAATTGGATACTCCGGAGGCAATTTGGGATGCCGGCTTCTCGCTTACATGGAATGACGACGAGTTGATATTTACCCATCCTGTAACTACAGAAGACTATGTTCCTTATACAATCACGGTTAAAGTCTGGAACGAGCAAGAGCTGGATGCCACTTGGGAGATTACACAATATCCTGCAATTTATATTGTGGGAGATTATAATCCGAACGGAGCAAGTAATCGTTTTGTGTATGGTGTGTCTTCTGGTTCTGTTTATGATGATGATAAAGGGCAGTACGATTGGTATGGTAATACTTTAGGTGGTGTTAATAATCCATTAGTCAATGCAACGAATAAAAACTTGAACCAATATACCATTTATATTACCTCTTTTGACATCGCAGGTAGCAATTATGCCATTGGTGACCCGCGTTCTTCCACAGTGGACAATTTGGATTTTCTGAAGAAGGAATTCAATGGAAAGACTTTGAGCTACTATTATCCGACGCGTAAGGGCGATGTGCAGAATGTGATTGCCCCGGCATTCAAGATAGCTTCGTCGTGGGGAGTTGTGGATAGGTACTCTTTGACTTATGAAACGGCTAAACGGCGTTGTGCATCCTATCAGGAAAACGGTTATCCTGCTGGTCGTTGGCGTGTGCCGACAGAAGCCGAAATCAAGTATATTGTGAGTCTGTCAGACCGTGGGGTGATTCCGGTGCTGTTTGGAGGTGACTATTATGCTTCGTCTGGTAGATACTATGATAATGAGTCTTCTCCGGCAGGTTTCCATGATGATGATGGGTGGGGGCACTCTGTCCGCTGCGTTTACGATGTATGGTATTGGGGCAATGAAAAGATGAGTGAGAAGGGTGGTTCCGATACGCAATTCGTATGGGGTGATGAACCGATGCGATAAACTTATAAAATGAAATAAGTTATGAAAAAGATATATACCTATATAAGTATGTTGATGCTCTTGCTGGCAACAGCTTGTCAGCAGGACGAATTGGTGAGTTCACCGACGCTGCAACCGGATGAGTATCAATTTACGGTTACGATTCCGGAACCGGTTGTGGCTTCCCGTGCTTTGGGCGACCAACCTCAGGACGTAATGCAGATGCCGATGCGTGTGTTGGTCTTCGATGAAAACGGATTCTTTATAGCCAACCAGGTGGCGACCGTAAACAGTTTTGTGGGTAACCAAGGCACTTATACGGTCAATTTGCCCAAGTCTGACGCGGATGTTTCTTTGCATTTCGTCTTGGGAGATGTTACGTTCGGTACGTATTCCCCGGCGGCGAATGAAGTAAGCATCTTTAGCAACCTGACTGTGAAGGACGGTGTGGATGCTTATTGGGGACATTTGACAGTCAAGGATGGCATTACGAAAAATACGAAGTTGGAGACTGTCAAGCTGGTGCGCAACTTTGCCAAGATCAGTGTTACGAAAGGTGAGGGCAGAAACGAGAACTTTACGCTTTTAGGTTATGCCCTTGTAAATGAAACCAACGAAGGAACCGTGGCTCCATACACGGGCAGTGGCTTTGCGAAGTTCGAGGGACTGGACACAGCGGATGATGTGTATGCAACCTTCCGTGAAAAAAACGAACGGTATCCCGGTGTCACTTGTGGAGAGATAGATGAGAGTGCACCCGAAGCGGACGAATTCACGCCAGAACCCAAATACGTGTACGAACGCAATCAGGATGATTCGGATGCTCCGGTCTATATCCTTGTGAAAGCAGACTTCAATGGGGCTACATGTTATTATAAGCTGGACATTGTCAGCAGCGATGCGACTACGGGCGTTACTTCCTACCTCAATCTGTATCGCAACTTTGCCTATCATGTGATTATAGGCAACGTGGAGAGCAAGGGATATGATAGCATTGAGGAAGCCATGAACGCGGCAGCGTCCAACAACATTTCAGCTTCTGTCGAAGTCAGCGAGGTAAACCGCATCGAGGACAATGTAGGACGTGAGTTGAGTGTCGACAAGCTCCACATCATGTTGGTATCAACGGACGCATATACCCTGAACTACAATTACACGATTGACGGAAAGCCGGCAAACGACCATGTGAATGCCGTGCCGGTTGACGGAGACGATGAAGGCGGCTATAATCATGAGGCTGTAAAGGAAATCAAATGCAATGAGGACGGAACGATAACCATCATTCCGGCTGATCCGTTGCCTGCCTCCATGCAAACACAGGAATTCATTGTGATTAGTGACGAAGGATTATCCCGTCGGGTTACTGTCAATGTACGTACGCCGTTCGAGTTTACAGCTAGCTGTATCCCCCAGATTGATGCAGAGGCAGGAACTCCGCAAACCGTCACGCTTCAATTGCCGGAGAATCTTCCGCAGTCAGTCTTCCCCTTGGAGTTCTACATCGAACCCATCAAGAAGACCATCTATCCCGATGTTGAGAAGAACCGTCTGCCTGTCCGCTTGCACGAAAATTCTTCGTTCGACTATGTGGCTACCATCACGCAAGAGGAATATGAAACGACAGCCAATCGCACCTTTGAGTTCCATTTCTTGTCGAATATCGCAGAGAGTGCTACGCAGATTAAGGTGTCGAGCGACTTGTTCGCGGAACATGAGTTGTTGAGCTTTACGAATCCGGAACCTGTCATATTATCGTTGACATTTAAATATGGAGGGTATTATGGAAATACTCAGAATGTACCTAACAATGGACAGGTTCAAGTAATAGTGCCCTCAGGTTGGGGACAAACAACGGAGATTGAAACGTTGACGGTTGGTTCGCAGGGTAAAGCTGACCTTGGATTGGATATTTTAGCCGATTATGATGACGATACGCAAATAACTTTCAGATATAGTAATAGATATACCGCCACTACAACGGTAGGCGCATTGAGAAATGGCACAGCAACTGAATTTACATTGCGTGGTAGATAACTTCTCCTGCAAGCATCACACAAACATAATTATCATTCACTAGCGAACGGGGGGCAGTCCACAACAAGGGGCTGCCCCCTTCCTTATGCTCCCCGTCAGGCAAGAAACACCCGACATGAACACCGTTCGAAGGCCGTTCAAACGAGAAACGGATGACAAAGCCTTCCCGCAAAATGTTTTGAGCCTGGATACGACGTTTCTTTAACCTTTGAAAACATTTTGAAGCTGGATATAGCGTATCCTTAACCTTTCAAAACACTTTGGCGCCGGATACGGCATTTCCAGCGTCCCGGAAAACAGTTTGGCGTTGGATACGACATTTCCAGCGTCCCGAAAAACAGTTTGGCGTTGGATACGACATTTCCAGCGTCCCGAGAAACCAAACGGACGCGGAAAACATGTTTCTTAACATCTTTCCGGGCAAAAATGGCTGAAATATAACGTCCGCGAAAAAATTCCTCCTAAGAAATGGGAATAATTATAAAAACTTCTGTAATTTCGTGCCTGTTCCGATGCAGGCACGATGCCTGCACCTAGTATTAATCATTTAAACGGTTTGTGTATGATGGAACTCAAAAACATCACATTGGAGCGCATGAACAATGGTGCGCACTACCTCTACGTAAGCAACATCTTGGCAAATGCCGAGAAAAATGCACAGTTGAAAACCAAGGCTTCCGCCCAACTCGCCGCCCTCAAGACAGCTCTCGCTGCCGAGGATGACGCGCTGAAACTCTCGCAGAAGAGTCTGCTGACCGACGACATCATGGAGGCGGACCGGCTGCGCGACGCCCTCTACAACGGCTACAAGAAGGCGGTGAAGGGCTTCCTCAACCTCCCCGACGAGGCGATGGCGGCGGCTGCCCGGGTCCTCAACCAGCACATCGTTGACTACGGTATCTCCACGACCGACCAGCTCGACAAGGAGACGGGCTTGCTCATCAACTTCGTCGCCGACCTCGAAGGGAAGTATGCCACACAGGTCAGCACCCTCTCGCTCACCCCGTTCGTCACCGCGCTGAAGGGTGCCAACGAGCAGGTGCGCACCTTCACCGCTCAGCGCACGCAGGAGCGGATGCTGCAACCCGTCGGCGCGCTGAAGAAGGCTCGCCGGGCGTCCGATGAGGCCTACCGTACGCTGGTGAAATGGGTCAACGCACTGGCGCTCATCGAGGGCGAGAAGGATTATGCCTCCTTCATCGACTACGCCAACACCGAGGTGACGCACTACAAGCGCGAGGTCATCGGTCAGAAGGCAGACGCCACCACGACGTCGGGCAACACCGGCGGCACACCGGCGGAGGACGGAGGAAAGCCTTCCGGTGGTGGCAGCAGCGATGACACGGACGAGGGCATCTGAGTCTGAAGAATTGTAATGTTGGAATTTTTGGGACGGGCGTCGTGGCTGACAGGCTGCGGCGTCCGTCTGTTTTTTGTTCAGCCGAAGTCGCCTTGCGCGTTCCCCCTTGCTTGTATCCGAAATATCAAAATCACGTTAAAAACGATGGACAGACGCGCACATTGTAATATTCTTCCTACCTTTGCTACAACTAGTTAAACGGAATCACTAAATACATATTATTATGGTAAAGATAACGAGAGAAGCGGCCTTGCTCTATCATTCACAAGGAAGGCCCGGAAAGATTGAAGTAGTTCCCACCAAACCCTACCGTACGCAGACCGACCTGTCGCTCGCCTATTCGCCGGGCGTCGCCGAGCCCTGTCTCGAAATCGAGAAGGACCCCCACACGGCGTACGACTATACGGACAAAGGCAATCTCGTGGCAGTCATCTCCAACGGTACGGCTGTGCTCGGTCTGGGCGACATCGGCGCGCTCAGCGGCAAGCCGGTGATGGAGGGTAAGGGACTGCTCTTCAAGATATACGCCGGCATCGACGTGTTCGACATCGAAATCGACGAGAAGGACCCCGAGAAGTTCATCGCGGCAGTCAAGGCGATTGCACCCACCTTCGGCGGCATCAACCTCGAGGACATCAAGGCGCCGGAGTGCTTTGAAATCGAGCGTCGGCTGAAAGAGGAGCTGGACATCCCCGTGATGCACGACGACCAGCACGGCACCGCCATCATCTCCGCCGCGGGACTGCTCAACGCCCTCGAGGTGGCAGGCAAGCGCATCGAGGACGTCCGCATCGTGGTCAACGGCGCCGGAGCGTCCGCCATCTCCTGCACGAAGCTTTACGTCGCCCTGGGTGCGCGCAAGGAGAACATCCTCATGCTCGACAGCAAGGGCGTGATAACCTCCGACCGCGAGAACCTGAACGAGACGAAGCGCCTCTTTGCCACCGACCGCCGCGACGTGCATACCCTGGCTGAGGCCATCCGCGGGGCAGACGTCTTCCTCGGCTTGTCAAAGGGCAACGTGCTGACGCAGGACATGGTGCGCAGCATGGCGGAGAATCCCATCGTCTTTGCCCTGGCGAACCCGACGCCGGAAATCTCCTACGAGGATGCCAAGGCTTCCCGCCCTGACGTGCTCATCTCCACCGGACGCTCGGACTATCCCAACCAGATAAACAACGTCATCGGCTTCCCCTACATCTTCCGCGGCGCGCTTGACACCCACGCCACCGCCATCAACGAGGAGATGAAGCTCGCCGCCGTCTACGCCATCGCCAACCTGGCGAAACAGCCCGTGCCCGACGTGGTGAACGTCGCCTATCACGTGAACAACTTCACCTTCGGTCCCGACTACTTCATCCCGAAGCCCGTCGACCCGCGTCTCATCACCGAGGTGTCCGTCGCCGTGGCAAAAGCCGCCATCGAGTCGGGTGTCGCCCGTCGGGAAATCACCGACTGGAACGCCTACAAGACCCACCTGCGCGAGCTCATGGGGCAGGAGAGCAAGCTCACCCGTCAGTTGTACGACACGGCACGCCGCGACCCGCAGCGCGTGGTCTTCGCCGAGGGTACGCACCCCCACATGCTGAAGGCGGCCGTCGAGGCAAAGGCGGAAGGCATCTGTTACCCCATCCTGCTGGGCAACGAGGAGCGCATAGCCAAGCTTGCCAAGGAGCTTGACGTCAGCCTGGAGGGCATCGAGGTCGTCAACCTGCGCCACGACTGCCAGACGGAGCGCCGCGAGCGGTATGCCCGCATCCTGGCGGAGAAGCGCGGCCGCGAGGGCATGACCTTCGAGGAGGCGAACGACAAGATGTTCGAGCGCAACTACTTCGGCATGATGATGGTCGAGACGGGCGAGGCGGACGCGTTCATCACCGGCCTGTACACCCGTTACTCGAACACCATCAAGGTGGCGAAGGAGGTCATCGGCATCCAGCCGGAGTTCAAGCATTTCGGCACGATGCACATCCTCAACTCGAAGAAGGGGACCTACTTCCTGGCTGACACGCTCATCAACCGTCATCCCGACACGGCAACGCTCATCGACATCGCCCGTCTGGCGCGTCGGACGGTGGAATTCTTCAACCGGACGCCGGTGATGGCGATGCTCTCGTATTCGAACTTCGGTTCCGACACCACGGGCAGTCCTGCGACGGTTCACGAGGCGGTGGACTACATGCAGAAGCATTATCCCGACCTTGCCATCGACGGCGAGATGCAGGTGAACTTCGCGATGAACCGCGAGCTGCGTGATGCGAAGTACCCCTTCACGCGTCTGAAGGACAAGGAGGTGAACACGCTGGTGTTCCCGAACCTCAGCTCGGCGAACTCCGCCTACCAGCTCATCCAGGCAATGAGCGAGACGGAGATGATCGGCCCGATTCAGATGGGTCTGAACAAGCCCATCCACTTCACCGACTTCGAAAGCTCCGTGCGCGACATCGTCAACATCACCGCCGTTGCGGTCATCGACGCGATTGTCGACAAGAAGAAGCGTGAGGTCTGCACCATCCTGGGTGCGTGAGCCCGTTGACTATTGAATCCCGGGGGCTGCTGCAAGCGGAAGCAAGTCTTGCGGCAGCTCTCTTTGTTTTATCCCAAATGAAGAAAAGAGTTATGAGAAAACGTTTGTCCCGTTCGCAGTCCGTGTGCTTCGTGCTGTTGTGGGTCGCCCTGTGCTTCATCGTGCTGACGTCCGGTGCGAAGATTGACGGTCCGCTGGTGGTCTCGCTGGTGCTGTCCGCGGTGCTGGTCGGCATCCCGGTGTGGCGGAGTTGGAAGTAGAGGGCGTCGGCGGACGGTCCGTCGGCTGTCATTTGTCCGTTGTTTGCATCTGATTGTTTACTGTTTGTTGTACTTTCAGTGATTAAAATGTAAATTTGATAGATTTTTTGCGAAAATAGTTGCGAAAATGTTTTCTATATTCGGGAGAATATATACTTTTGCACCGTAAACGAGAAAATCACATATTAGGTTATTAGTAAAAGTAAGTAAGCTTTATGAATGCAGCTAACGTATTAGAGGATTTGAAGAGACGATTCCCGAACGAGCCTGAATACCACCAGGCGGTAGAAGAAGTATTGAGTACGATTGAAGAGGAGTACAACAAGCACCCCGAATTTGACAAGGTGAATCTGGTGGAGCGCCTGTGCATCCCCGACCGCGTCTACCAGTTCCGTGTGACCTGGGTGGACGATGAAGGCAACATCCGTACGAACATGGGCTACCGTGTGCAGCACAACAACGCCATCGGTCCGTACAAGGGCGGTATTCGTTTCCACGCTTCGGTGAACCTGGGTATCTTGAAGTTCCTTGCTTTCGAGCAGACGTTCAAGAACTCGCTGACCACGCTTCCGATGGGTGGCGGCAAGGGCGGTTCCGACTTCTCCCCGCGCGGCAAGTCCAATGCGGAAGTGATGCGTTTCTGTCAGGCATTCATGCTTGAGTTGTGGCGCCACATCGGTCCCGAGACCGACGTACCTGCCGGCGACATCGGTGTCGGCGGACGCGAGGTGGGCTACATGTTCGGCATGTACAAGAAGCTGACCCGCGAGTTTACCGGTACGTTGACCGGCAAGGGATTGGAGTTCGGCGGTTCGCTGATTCGTCCCGAGGCAACCGGCTACGGCAACATCTACTTCCTGCAGGAGATGCTGAAGACCCGCGGCGAGGATTTGAAAGGCAAAGTCTGCCTCATTTCCGGTTCCGGAAACGTGGCACAATATACGGCCGAGAAGGTGCTCGAGCTGGGTGGCAAGGTGGTCACCATGTCCGACTCCGACGGCTACATCTATGACCCCGACGGCATCGACCGCGAGAAGCTCGACTACATCATGGAGTTGAAGAACCTCTACCGCGGCCGTATCCGCGAGTACGCCGAGAAATACGGTTGCAAGTACGTTGCCGGTGCGAAGCCTTGGGGTGAGAAGGCGGACATCGCGTTGCCTTCCGCTACGCAGAACGAATTGAACGGCGACCATGCCCGTCAGTTGGTTGCCAACGGTGTGATTGCCGTCTCCGAAGGTGCGAACATGCCTTCCACTCCCGAAGCCATCCGCGTGTTCCAGGAAGCGAAGATCCTGTACGCTCCGGGTAAGGCTGCCAATGCCGGCGGTGTGTCGGTATCCGGTCTGGAGATGACTCAGAACTCCATCAAGTTGGGCTGGACCAAGGAGGAAGTGGACGAACGTCTGAAGAGCATCATGAAGAATATCCACGAGGCATGTGTCAAATATGGTACCGAGCCCGACGGATACATCAACTATGTGAAGGGCGCGAACGTCGCCGGCTTCATGAAAGTGGCAAAAGCCATGATGGCACAAGGAATTGTTTAAATTTCTAATAAATTCGATGTATGGGAGGGGAGGCGTCGCGCAGATGCTTCCCCTTCTCTTTTCGATGCGGAAGGCTTCACATTATTATATGGAGGCCTTCATTGTATTGCATCGCCTCTCCCGGTGCGGCATTTCTGTAATTTCCTTTTGAAATGCAAACAAACGCAAATAATTTCTCCCTTTCCTTTCCGTCATTGCATTCGAATCCACCCGATTCCGCCTTTCGCACCGTTACATTTTCCCAACAATCCCCGAAAAACATGTTATAAAACATATCTGTGAATGAGTTCTTTAGAAAATACGTTCAAAAAAATGTTCAAAAAAGTGCGTAGAATGTTTGGAGGGAATATTCAAAAGCTCTACCTTTGCATCCGCTTTCGATAAGGAAAGCCGCTGTAAAGCGTTAGATACTTGAAAAGAATGCAACAAACAGACAAGTAGTACAAGAGCTCTGCTGATGATTGTTAATCAGCGGAATGGGTATGAAAGGTCAACGTCAAAACCTGGACAATAAGTCAAAAGGAAATCGGAAATCCGGGCAAAAGAGATTAAAGAAATTCATTACAATGAAGAGTTTGATCCTGGCTCAGGATGAACGCTAGCTACAGGCTTAACACATGCAAGTCGCGGGGCAGCATAGAGTTTCAGCAATGAAATTCGGATGGCGACCGGCGCACGGGTGAGTAACACGTATCCAACCTGCCCTTTACTCGGGGATAGCCTTGCGAAAGTAAGATTAATACCCGATGGCATTGGATTCCCGCATGGGGATTCAATTAAAGGTGCGAACTGGTAAAGGATGGGGATGCGTTCCATTAGGCAGTAGGCGGGGTAACGGCCCACCTAACCGACGATGGATAGGGGTTCTGAGAGGAAGGTCCCCCACATTGGAACTGAGACACGGTCCAAACTCCTACGGGAGGCAGCAGTGAGGAATATTGGTCAATGGGCGCGAGCCTGAACCAGCCAAGTAGCGTGAAGGATGACTGCCCTATGGGTTGTAAACTTCTTTTATAAGGGAATAAAGTCGCTTACGTGTAGGTGTTTGTATGTACCTTATGAATAAGCATCGGCTAACTCCGTGCCAGCAGCCGCGGTAATACGGAGGATGCGAGCGTTATCCGGATTTATTGGGTTTAAAGGGAGCGTAGATGGGCTTTTAAGTCAGTTGTGAAATTCTGCGGCTCAACCGTAGGACTGCAGTTGAAACTGGGAGCCTTGAGTGCAGTTGAGGTGCATGGAATTCGTGGTGTAGCGGTGAAATGCTTAGATATCACGAAGAACTCCGATTGCGAAGGCAGTGCACCAAGCTGTAACTGACATTGATGCTCGAAAGTGTGGGTATCAAACAGGATTAGATACCCTGGTAGTCCACACGGTAAACGATGAATACTCGCTGTTGGCGATACAATGTCAGCGGCCAAGCGAAAGCATTAAGTATTCCACCTGGGGAGTACGCCGGCAACGGTGAAACTCAAAGGAATTGACGGGGGCCCGCACAAGCGGAGGAACATGTGGTTTAATTCGATGATACGCGAGGAACCTTACCCGGGCTTGAACTGCAACCGAATGTCGCGGAAACGCGACAGCTAGCAATAGCGGTTGTGGAGGTGCTGCATGGTTGTCGTCAGCTCGTGCCGTGAGGTGTCGGCTTAAGTGCCATAACGAGCGCAACCCTTGCCGGCAGTTGCCATCAGGTAATGCTGGGGACTCTGCCGGGACTGCCATCGTAAGATGCGAGGAAGGTGGGGATGACGTCAAATCAGCACGGCCCTTACGTCCGGGGCTACACACGTGTTACAATGGGGGGTACAGAAGGCTGCTACCTGGCGACAGGATGCCAATCCCGAAAACCCCTCCCAGTTCGGACTGGAGCCTGCAACCCGGCTCCACGAAGCTGGATTCGCTAGTAATCGCGCATCAGCCATGGCGCGGTGAATACGTTCCCGGGCCTTGTACACACCGCCCGTCAAGCCATGGGAGCCGGGGGTACCTGAAGTACGTAACCGCGAGGGTCGTCCTAGGGTAAAACCGGTGACTGGGGCTAAGTCGTAACAAGGTAGCCGTACCGGAAGGTGCGGCTGGAACACCTCCTTTCTGGAGCTTTGAGATTCCGATAGGACATAGGCCTTTCTATCCGGTCTTGTACTGCTGATGTTTGTTTGTAAAGATATGAAGGAGAACCAGAGAAGCCGGGCACTGTCCGGGCAGATTGAGGTTAGACTGACAGTCCTATAGCTCAGTTGGTTAGAGCGCTACACTGATAATGTAGAGGTCGGCAGTTCAACTCTGCCTGGGACTACTCCGAAAAAAAAAGTCCGGGCATCCGCTTGCGGAACGTACAGAAAAGCGTACCTTTGCCGCCCGGAAAATGAAGGGGGATTAGCTCAGCTGGCTAGAGCACCTGCTTTGCAAGCAGGGGGTCAACGGTTCGAATCCGTTATTCTCCACACTCCAGAATTGTCAATTGTCAATTGTCAATTGGAAGAAGATCTTTGACATGTTGTACAAACCCAATAACAGTAAGACGCAAGAGCCAAGAGTATAATCCGTGGCAGTTAATACTGCAGAACGGAAAGGAAGTAGATAAGGGCACATGGTGGATGCCTGGGCTCTCGGAGGCGATGAAGGACGTGATAAGCTGCGAAAAGCCGCGGTGAGGTGCAAATGACCTTTGACCCGCGGATCTCCGAATGGGACAACCCGGTGTTCTGAAGGGACATCATCTGTCAATGACAGAGGCTAACGCAGGGAACTGAAACATCTTAGTACCTGCAGGAAAAGAAAATAAGAATGATTCCCCCAGTAGTGGCGAGCGAACGGGGAATAGCCCAAACCGCGGGTGTTACGGCACCCGCGGGGTTGTAGGACCACGAGATTGCAAGACAAAGGCGAGGGGAAGGCGCTGGAAAGCGCCGCCATAGAGCATGAAAGCTGCGTACCCGAAACCGATGGAAGCATAGTGGTATCCTGAGTATCGCGGGACACGAGGAATCCTGCGAGAATCCGCCGGGACCATCCGGCAAGGCTAAATACTCCCGAGAGACCGATAGTGAACCAGTACCGTGAGGGAAAGGTGAAAAGTACCCCGCACAGGGGAGTGAAACAGACCCTGAACCCATGTGCCTACAAGCGGTCGGAGCACCGTAAGGTGTGACGGCGTGCCTTTTGCATAATGAACCTACGAGTTGCCGTTGCCGGCAAGGTTAAGCGCGAAAACGATCCGAAGCGAAAGCGAGTCAGGGCGTCCAGTCGGCAGTGGCAGACGCGAAACCAAGTGATCTACCCTTGTCCAGGATGAAGTCTGGGTAACACCAGATGGAGGTCCGCACCAATAAGCGTTGAAAAGCTTCTGGATGAGATGAGGGTAGGGGTGAAAGGCTAATCAAACTTGGAGATAGCTCGTACTCCCCGAAATGCATTTAGGTGCAGCCTGCGTGATTACCGGCATGAGGTAGAGCGACTGATAAGATGCGAGGGCTTCGCCGCCTATCAAGTCTTGACAAACTCCGAATGCTTGCCGGTTTGACACGTGGAGTGAGGGGCCGGGTGCTAAGGTCCGGTCCCGAGAGGAGAAGAATCCTGACCATCGTCTAAGGTCCCGAAATGACGGCTGAGTTAGT
>NZ_LT985808.1:3312078-3564578 GCF_900291465.1 Bacteroides sp. Marseille-P3684 | reverse complement strand
CATAGACTTCCGCGTTGGGGAACACGACACTGTCGCCTTGCATCATGCCGCCGATGTGGTCGCCATGAAAATGAGTCAGGTAGAGATAACGGATGTCTGCGGGTGAGATGCCACGTCGTTTCAGTTCCGGGAGCAAGCGGCTGTCGGGTGTACCGTTTCCCGTGTCGAAGAGGATGAGACATCCGTTCGTCTCCACGAGAAAAGTGCTGACGCTTGCCGGAATGCCGTCTTGCAACCCGAGGCTGTCAATCAGGCTGTCCGGTGCATCCGGAAACAAGGTGCGGGGCATCAGCCGTTCGCCGGCATTGTCCTTGAGCCAGCTCAGGCGGACGCTGTCGATTCGGAGTTCGTTCAGTGTGTCGTTGGTCATGATGGAATCTGTTGAGAAATTTGTTGTTGCAGTCTTCTGGTTCTTTCCGCCGCAGGCGGACAGCGTAAGGGCGAAGACCATGGCACCCCATACGCATCTCGTGATACGTTGTTTCATGGCTTTGTCGGTTTGATTGGAAGCGAAAATAGTAAGAATGCCAATAGATTGCAAATTGTCAAATCGTCAAATGCTCCCTCCCCCTCTGAAAATAGCTTGTTCGCATCCGAAGCCGGGATGGAGCGCAACGAGGCACTTCTCAGGCGATTCCCAAAAAAACACGTGTTAGCTGGAAAGTAGCTTTTTCTCTTTTTGTCAAGTGGAAACGGAAAAAGGGTGACAATGTGAGAAGGCGTCGGATGGAGAAGACGGAGCAGAGAGGGCTGTTCCCCGGTTCAGAGAAGGGGTGGATGTGATAATATTGTTTAGAAAATGAGACTTCTCTTACGAATGTCTATTTTTATGCGCAAAAAATATTCATTTTGTTTGCTTGTTGTGGAAAAAACTGTACCTTTGCCTCCGTTAACAATTGAACAACCCAATACACAGGATTATGTATACAAGCATGATTATCGTCAGCCTAGTATTGTCAGTCATTCTGATTCACGTCGTGGTGATTCCATCAAGACCGTGAGAAAGGCCGCGTGTCATGCTGTCATGAATATATTTGTGGAAAGAGCCTTTCTCAGTTATGGGGAAGGCTCTTTCAATTATAGGAACCGCGTAAAGCATTTAGAACGATGAAACATCAACTACGTAGCGCCATTAGTACGCAAGGTCGCCGCATGGCAGGGGCTAGGGCTCTCTGGGTGGCAAACGGGATGAAACGTGAACAGATGGGAAAGCCCATCATTGCAATAGTCAACTCTTTTACTCAATTTGTTCCCGGACACACGCATCTGCACGAAGTGGGGCAGATGGTCAAGGAGGAAATTGAGAAGCTGGGTTGCTTTGCTGCCGAGTTCAACACCATCGCCATCGATGACGGCATTGCCATGGGGCACGACGGGATGCTTTATTCGTTGCCTTCGCGTGACCTCATTGCCGACAGCGTGGAGTATATGGTGAACGCGCACAAGGCGGACGCCATGGTCTGCATCAGCAACTGCGACAAGATTACGCCGGGGATGCTCATGGCTGCCATGCGGCTCAACATCCCCACGGTGTTCGTGTCCGGAGGACCGATGGAGGCGGGAGAATGGGACGGGCAGCACCTGGACCTGATTGACGCGATGATCAAGTCAGCCGATGCGTCGGTGAGCGATGCAGACGTGGCTGCCATCGAGCAGCATGCGTGCCCCGGATGTGGTTGCTGCTCGGGCATGTTTACGGCGAACTCAATGAACTGCTTGAACGAGGCCATCGGGTTGGCGCTCCCCGGCAACGGAACCATCCTTGCCACCCATGCCAACCGGCGCCAGTTGTTCAAGGATGCTGCCGCGCTGATTGTGAAGAATGCTTATAAGTATTATGACGAGGGCGACGAGAGTGTCCTTCCGCGGAACATTGCCACCCGCGCGGCGTTCCTCAATGCCATGACGCTCGACATTGCCATGGGAGGCTCCACCAACACGGTGCTCCACCTGCTCGCCATTGCCCATGAGGGGGAAGTGGACTTCCGGATGGACGACATCGACATGCTTTCACGCCGTGTACCCTGCCTGTGCAAGGTGGCGCCGAACACGCAGAAATACCACATCCAGGATGTGAACCGTGCCGGAGGTATCCTCAACATCCTCGGTGAGCTGGCAAAGGGCGGACTGTTGGACACGTCCGTCTCCCGGGTGGACGGGCTGACGCTGGGCGAGGCCATCGAACGTTATGACATCAGCCGGGCGGACGTCAGTGACGAGGCACGGCGCATCTACACGAGTGCTCCGGGCAACCGCTTCAACATCCGCTTTGCCTCACAGGATGCCACCTATGGGGAACTGGACACTGACCGTGCCAACGGCTGCATCCGTGACCTGCAGCATGCCTACTCGAAGGATGGCGGCCTGGCGGTGCTCAAGGGAAACATTGCCCAGGACGGCTGTGTGGTGAAGACGGCAGGTGTGGATGAGAGCATCTGGCGTTTCTCCGGTCCGGCAAAGGTTTTCGATTCCCAGGAGGCTGCCTGCGAAGGCATCCTGGGTGGCAAGGTGGTGAGCGGCGACGTGGTGGTCATCACGCACGAAGGTCCCAAGGGTGGACCGGGGATGCAGGAGATGCTTTACCCGACGTCGTACATCAAGTCCAGACACCTGGGCAAGGAGTGTGCACTCATCACCGACGGACGCTTCAGCGGCGGTACGTCAGGCCTGAGCATCGGTCACATCTCACCGGAAGCGGCTGCCGGAGGCAACATCGGCAAGGTGACTGACGGAGACATTATCGAGATAGATATCCCGGCACGCACCATCAACGTCCGTCTGAGCGACGAGGAACTGGCTGCACGTCCCATGGCCCCCGTGACGCGCGACCGCCGGGTGTCGAAGGCGCTCCGTGCATACGCCAGCATGGTCAGTTCAGCCGACAAGGGAGGCGTGAGAATGGTGGAGGACTGAATTCCCCTGCCCACTACTAACGACGTAGATTAAACGAGAGAAGAAGTTACAGCTATGAGTAAAGAAAGAATAACCGGTGCTGAAGCATTGATGCGTTCGCTGGAACATCAGGGAGTGACGACCCTTTTCGGGTATCCCGGTGGTTCCATCATGCCCGCCTTTGATGCGTTATACAGCCATAGAGAACAATTGAACCACATCCTGGTACGCCACGAACAGGCGGCTGCCCATGCTGCCGAGGGTTACGCCCGTGTGTCGGGCAAGGTAGGCGTCTGCCTGGTGACGAGCGGTCCCGGTGCGACGAACACGGTGACGGGCATTGCCGACGCCATGATAGACAGTACACCCATTGTGGTCATTGCCGGTCAGGTGGGAACCTCGTTCCTGGGGTCGGATGCTTTTCAGGAAGTGGACCTCGTGGGCGTGACGCAGCCCATCTCCAAGTGGAGTTACCAGATACGCCGTGCCGAGGACGTGCCCATGGCGGTGGCGAAGGCATTCTACATTGCCCGCAGCGGACGTCCGGGTCCCGTCGTGCTTGACTTTGCCAAGAACGCACAGGTGGAGACCTTCAACTACGAGCCGGTCGACATCGACTATATCCGCAGCTATGTCCCCGTGCCCGACACCGACGAGGCTTCGCTCGACGAGGCTGCCCGGCTCATCAATGCTGCCCGCCGTCCGTTTGCACTGGTGGGGCAGGGAGTCGAGCTGGGCAATGCACAGGAGGAGCTGCTTGCCTTCCTGGAGAAGGCGGACATCCCCTGCGGTGCCACGCTGCTCGGTCTGTCGGACATCCCCACCGGACATCGGCTGAACAAGGGCATGCTGGGCATGCACGGCAACCTCGGACCGAACGTGAAGACCAACGAGTGTGACGTGCTCATCGCCATCGGCATGCGCTTTGATGACCGGGTGACGGGTAACCTGGAGACCTATGCCCGTCAGGCAAAAATCATCCACCTGGACATCGACCCGGCGGAAGTCAACAAGAATGTGGCTGTCGACGTGGCTGTCCTGGGTGACTGCAAGCAGACGTTGCGTCAGCTGACCGAGCGCATCACTGAAGCCCGTCACACCGACTGGATAGAGAGCTTCAAGCCCTACGAGGAGCAGGAGTATGCCCATGTCATCGAGTCGGAGGTATACCCGAAGGAGGGACCTCTGAAGATGGGTGAGGTGGCACGTGCCGTGAGCGATGCTGCCGGGGGCAATGCCATCCTGGTGACCGACGTCGGTCAGAACCAGATGCTCTCCGCCCGTTACTTCAACTATGCACAGAAACGCAGCATCGTGACCTCGGGCGGACTGGGTACCATGGGCTTCGGCCTGCCTGCTGCCATTGGTGCTACCTTCGGCGCCCCCGAACGTACGGTGTTCGCTTTCATGGGC
Source organism: Bacteroides sp. Marseille-P3684 (assembly GCF_900291465.1). Classification (GTDB taxonomy): domain Bacteria; phylum Bacteroidota; class Bacteroidia; order Bacteroidales; family Bacteroidaceae; genus Phocaeicola_A. Next base: position 3,560,273 of record NZ_LT985808.1, on the reverse strand, counting down.
GACGGTGGTCTGCAGATGAGCATTCAGGAGCTGGGCACCATCATGGAGCAGGGCTCACCGGTGAAAATCGTGGTGCTCAACAACAACTACCTGGGCAACGTGCGCCAGTGGCAGGCGATGTTCTTCGGACGCCGCTACTCGTTCACCCCGATGCTCAACCCCGACTACATGAAGATTGCCGAGGCATACGGCATCCCCTCGCAGCTGGTGGAGCGCCGGGAGGACCTGGCGGAAGCCATCGGACGGATGCTCTCCACCGACGGACCGTTCCTGCTGGAGGTGGCAGTGATTGAAGAAGGGAATGTGTTGCCGATGACTCCTCCGGGAGGAACGGTCAACGAAATGTTGCTTGAATGCTAAGAGAGGAGGACCGAACACATGGAAAAGAACTTATATACACTAATCGTCTATTCGGAGAACATCGCCGGCTTGCTCAACCAGATAACGGCGGTGTTCACCCGTCGGCAAATCAACATCGAGAGCCTGAACGTGTCCGCTTCGTCCATCCAGGGTGTGCACAAGTACACCATCACGGCGTGGGTCGATGCAGAAACCATCCAGAAGGTGGTCAAGCAAATCGAGAAGAAGATTGAGGTCATCCAGGCTCACTACTTCACCGACGATGAGATATTCTACCACGAGATAGCCCTCTACAAGCTGTCGACCCCGAAGCTGGAGAGCGACTCGTACATCTCGAAGGTCATCCGCCGTTACGGGGCCAGCATCGTGGAGGTGAACCCCGTCTACTCCATCGTCAAGAAGACCGGTATGAGCGACGAGATTACGGCGCTCAACAGCGAACTTCAGTCGTTGGGGTGTGTGCTCCAGTTTGTCCGTTCGGGACGTGTCGCCATCACGAAGAGTTGCGTGGAGCGCGTCAACGAGTATCTGGACGAACGGGCGGAGAAGCATCGCCGCTGCATCCAATAAACATCACTATTATATGAGTACAGAGAAAATAGGAAAGTATCACTTCGTGGCAGAACCGTTCCACGTCGACTTCACCGGACGGCTGACAATGGGCGTGCTGGGCAACCACTTGCTCAATTGTGCCGGCTTCCACGCCGAGGAGCGTGGGTTCGGCATGCAGACGCTCAACGACAACCACTACACCTGGGTCTTGTCCCGTCTGGCCATCGAGCTGGAGCGCATGCCCGAGCAGTATGAGTCGTTCTCCATACAGACCTGGGTGGAGAATGTCTACCGTCTGTTCACCGACCGCAACTTTGCCATCCTCGATGCCGGGGGGAATCCCGTCGGGTATGCCCGTTCCATCTGGGCAATGATTGACATGAAGACACGGAAGCCCGCTGACCTGCTGACGCTTCACGGAGGCCACATCACCGACTACATCTGCAGTGACAAGGAATGCCCCATCCAGAAGCCCGGGCGCATCAAGGTCACCAGTCAGGAAGCCGTCGGCGAGCACCGTGCCCTCTACAGCGACATCGACATCAACGGACATGTGAACAGCATCAAGTACATCGAGCACATCCTGGACCTCTTTCCGATGGAGACGTTCCGGGAGCGGCGTATAAAGCGTTTTGAGATGGCATACTCCGCCGAGAGCTATTACGGCGACACCCTGTCATTCTTCCGCGACGAGACCGGTGAGCGCGAGTACGACATCGAGGTCCGCAAGAACGGCGGTGACGTGGTCTGCCGCAGCAAAGTGAGATTCGATTGACTCTATTATTAAACACATACTTAAAACATTTCAGTAAAATGGCACAAATGAATTTTGGAGGGGTTACCGAGAACGTTGTAACCCGTGAAGAGTTTCCCTTGGACAAGGCGCGTGAGGTATTGAAGAACGAGACCATCGCCGTCATCGGTTACGGCGTACAGGGCCCCGGCCAGTCGCTCAACCTGCGTGATAATGGTTTCAATGTCATCGTCGGCCAGCGTCCCGGCAAGACTTACGACAAGGCAGTGGCAGACGGATGGGTACCGGGTGAGACCCTCTTCAGCATCGAAGAGGCCTGCGAGCGTGCGACCATCATCGAGGTTCTCTTGTCGGATGCCGCCCAGATAGCTTGCTGGCCGGTCATCAAGAAGCACCTCACAGCCGGCAAGGCACTCTATTTCTCTCACGGTTTCGCCATCACCTACAGCGACCGTACGGGCATTGTTCCTCCTGCCGACGTCGACGTCATCATGGTGGCACCCAAGGGTTCGGGTACCTCTCTGCGCACGATGTTCCTCGAAGGACGCGGCTTGAACTCGTCCTACGCCATCTATCAGGATGCTACGGGACGTGCCTGGGAACGTGTCATCGCCCTCGGCATCGGTGTCGGTTCGGGCTATCTGTTCGAGACCACCTTCAAGCGCGAAGTGTACTCCGACTTGACCGGTGAGCGTGGAACCCTGATGGGTGCCATCCAAGGCTTGCTCCTGGCGCAATACGAGACCTTGCGCGAGCATGGTCACACCCCTTCGGAGGCATTCAATGAGACGGTTGAAGAGCTGACCCAGTCGTTGATGCCGCTCTTCGCAGCCAAGGGTATGGACTGGATGTATGCCAACTGCTCGACCACCGCACAGCGTGGCGCACTCGACTGGATGGGTCCGTTCCACGATGCCACCAAGCCCGTGTTTGAGAAACTCTACAACTCCGTGGCAAGCGGCGAGGAGGCACAACGCTCCATCGACTCCAACTCACAGCCCGACTACCGCGAGAAGCTGAACGAAGAACTCCGTCAGCTGCGTGAGAGCGAGATGTGGCAGACCGGTGCCGTGGTCCGCAAGCTCCGCCCCGAGAACAACTGAGCACCTCGTTGAAAACCTGTTGATACGAAAAAACGCCTGCCGTGCAAGCTTCGTGCTTCCGGCAGGCGTTTTCCATAGTGTTTCAGTCGGTCAGACGTCGGGGCTGACCGGCTGGGACCTTATTCATGTACGTACAAGTCCCAGCCCAGGTAGTTGTCGATGGCCTCCTGGAGGATGTCCACCACGTCGGTGCGTACCATTGCCACGTGGTGCTCGAAACCGTTCTTGCAGATGAACTTCAGCAACTTCTGCAGGTTGTCCACCTGTGTTACGGCGATGCAGCCGTCCATGCCATAGGGGTCGTTGGTCATGTGTCCCTTGCCCAGGTAGCTCTTGATGCAGCCCAGGGTGTCGTCGGTCGAGATGCGGAAGAAGGTGAAGTCGCCTTCCGTACACTTGCCGTAGACGGCGCCAAAGGTGTTCACCTTGCCGAGCGTACGTCCCAGCACACCGAGCGGACCGAGTTCGAGGTCGTTCTTCACGAAGCTCTTCGGGAAGTTGCCGCAGTGCGTGCAGACACACTTGTTGCGGTCGTCGGCGAAGTTGTTGTTCCAGTCGAGCAGGGCGGCAGGCTGTCCCGCTGCCAGACGGAGGGCATACATCGACACGGCACCGGCGACGTCGGTCTCGCAGGCACACGGGATGAGGCGTTCACCCAGCATGCTCATGGTGACGCAGGCTGCACAACCGTAGTTCTGCTCCAGCGAGTCCCAGCATTGGATGGCAGTGGCATCCACCTCGTTGGCTTCGATCCACTCTTCCACGGCGAGGCCGAACTTGGCTTGCATCGCCAGCTTCTCCTGGTAGGCGGCAGGCACCTTGGCGTAGTGGCTGATTTCCTCCATCTTCTGCTTCAGGGCAGCGGCATTGTTGTCGATGCGCTGTGCGTTGAAGATGATTTCGCTCATGTCGACGGGCACCACTGTGATGCCGCTCGCCTGGAGCAGCTTCTCGCTGTAGCGGCAGGTGTTGAAGCCGAGCGGACGGGTACCGATTTGTCCGATGCGTGCGTGGGTCAGCCGGCGTACGACGCGGCAGATGGCAGCAAACTTGTCGATGTCCTTCATCAGCAGTTCGCTGTGGATGGAGTAGGTATGCAGGGTCGTATCCGTGAACGGGATGCCGCACTGGTAGAGGTTGTTGCACACGGAAATCTTTCCGCAGAAGGCATCACGGCGGCTGTCCAGGTCCACTTTGTCGTTCTGGTCATCGCATGCCTGTACCAGCACCGGCACATGCAGTTCAGCGCGGCTGATGGCATTGATGATGCCCACCTCGAAGCCGAAGTTGGGCAGTGACACGATGATGCCGTCGATCTCGTCGCGGTGGGCGCGGAAGAGGTTGGCGCACTTCTTTCCGTCCTCGACGGTCTCCATCGAACCGCCCGTCGGCGTGTCGCATTCGTCGAGAATCACGTAACCGTAGCCAGCCTTCTCCAGCTGTTCGAGCAGTGTCTTGCGGACGTCGATTGCCAGCTCCGAGTTGAAGTAGGCGCGTGTACCGATAATCAAACCGAAAGTCTCTTTTCCGGGTTTAGCTTGTTGTATCATACCTTATAAGTTAATTAGTTGTTCTGTTATGGGGTTGTCTGTTCACTGTTTGTTCACGGTGCGGACGGCATCCACCCATCCGGCATAGAGACGGGCACGCTCGTCGTCCGCCATCTGTGGCAGGATGCGGTTGTCGGTCGTGCGCAGGGCAGCCACTTCGGCCAGGTCTTTCCACACGCCGCGTGCCAGTCCGTTCATCACGACGGCACCCATGGCGGACGCTTCCTCCACGTCGGAGCGGTTGATGCAGGCATTCAGCATGTCTGCCTGGAACTGCATGAGGAGCTTGTTCTTCGTCGGTCCGCCGTCCACACGGAGTTCCTTCAGGGTGATGCCGGCGTGGCAGGTCATCAGGTCGATGAGGTCCTTGATTTGGTAGGCGATGGCTTCCAGGGCTGCACGGCAGACGTGTCCGCGTTCCGTCCCGAGCGTCATGCCGCAAATCATGGCTTTGGCGTGCGGGTTCCACCACGGGGCGCCCAGTCCGGCAAAGGCAGGCACGAGGTAGACACCCCCGTTGTCCGGCACACCCGCGGCAAGCGCTTCGATGGCAGCCGGGCTCTCGATGAGGCGCAGCTGGTCCGCCATCCACTTGATGGTGGCGCCGGTGCAGTGGATGTTGCCTTCAAAGGCGTAGAACACCTTGCCGCAGGCGGCAAAGCCGACGGAGGTCACCAGTCCCTCGGGAGCACCGATGGCTTCCTCTCCGATGTTGACCATCACGGATGAGCCCGTGCCGTAAGTCGCCTTGCCCATTCCCGGTTCGAAGCACATCTGTCCGGCAAGTGCGCCGTGCGAGTCGCCCAGGACTCCGGCGATGGTGATGGGGGAGGAGAAGATGCCTTCGACGGTGGTTTCACCGAAGACAGAGTCGCAGGGATGTGGCTCCGCCATCATGCTGCGGGGGATGGTGAAGAGGCGGAGCAGCTCGTCGTCCCAGTCCAGCGTATGGATGTTGAACAGCAGGGTGCGCGAGGCATTGGTGTAGTCGGTGGCATGTACCCGTCCGTCCGTCAGTTTCCAGACGAGCCAGGAGTCGATGGTACCCATGAGCAGTTCGCCCCGTTCCGCAGCATCGCGGGCGCCATCCACGTTGTCAAGAATCCACTTGGCACCGCTGGCGGCGAAATACGGGTCAATGAGCAGGCCGCTGCGTTCGCGGATGAACTCGGTGTAGCCCCGTTGCTTCAGGTCCTCGCAGATGTCCGCTCCACGCTGGCACTGCCACACGACGGCATGACAGACAGGCTTTCCCGTGAGCCGGTTCCACACCACGACGGTCTCGCGCTGGTTGGTGATGGCGAGCGAGTAGGAGGCGTCGGCGTCCGTCCGTCCTTCCATCAGCCGGCGGATGGCCTCCACCGTGTTGCGGTAGATTTCCTCGGCATCGTGCTCCACCCATCCTGCCTGCGGATAGTACTGGTGGTGCGCTACGTTCTTGCGGTCGATGAGGCGGCATTGCTCGTCGAACAGCACCGCCTTCGTGGCTGACGTACTTTGGTCGATGGCTATGATGTATCTCATAAGTATCAAGCGTTTACGAAGTCCTTGGCCGTGTTGTAGATGCCTTCGGCGTCGAGGTTGTAGTAGTGGAAGATTTCCAGCGGTTTGCCGTGCACGGCGTTCTCGTCAGGGATGCCCAGGATGCGCATGGGCACGGGGCATGACTGTGCGACGGTCTCTGCCACGATGCCTCCCAGTCCGCCGAACATGCTGTGCTCCTCGACGGTGATGATGCGTCCCGTCTCGCGGGCAGCTCTCACGATGGCCTCGGTGTCGGCAGGCTTCAGCGTGTGCATGTCGATGACGCGGGTGCTGATGCCCTCAGCAGCCAGACGCTTGCCGGCTTCCAGTGCATGGTAGACGGTTTCACCGGTACCGATGATGGTCAGGTCGTGGCCGTCCTGGAGTTGGATGGACTTGCCTATTTCGTAGTCGAAGTCGTCGTTCTCATAGACATCGGGCACGGCGTTGCGCCCTACACGGACGTAGACCGGGTGCGGGTAGTCGACGAGCTGTTCCACCAGCTTGCGGGTCTGGCGTGCGTCACACGGAAGCACCACCTGCATGCCGGGGAAGGTGCGGAGCACGGCGATGTCGTGCAGGCTGTGGTGGGTGGCACCCAGTGCGCCGTATGCCACACCCCCGCTCACACCGAGGATTTTCACCGGTTGGTTGGAGTAGGCGACGTCGACCTTCACCTGTTCCAGGCTTCGGGCTACATAGAAGCAGGCAGGACCGCAGACGAACACCTTCTTGCCGCAGGAAGCCAGTCCGGCAGAGATGCCCACGGCGTCCTGTTCGGCGATACCGCATTCCACAAATTGTTCCGGCAGCTCCTTGGCAAAGTCGGTCAGCGTCACCGAGCCGCGTGCGTCCGTGGTGACGGCTACAATATTCTTATCTCTTTTGCCCAGTTCCACCAGTGCGTCGGTGAAACTCTTGCGGCAAGCAACACTCTTGATTTCCATGATTAACAGTTCTTTTTAAGTTCTTCGATGCGGTTTGTGATCTCGGTGATGGCACGGTCGTACTCCTCAGCCGTGGGCACGCCGTGGTGCCACTTCAGGATGTTCTCCATGAGCGACACGTGGAATCCCTTGGTCGTGCGGAGAATCACGAGGTGAGGTTTGCCGTTGGTGTAATCGATGTTTTCGAGTGTACGGACGATGGCGCCCATGTCGTTGCCGTCGATGTCATGCACATCCCATCCGAAAGCTTCCCAGCGGTCGCGTATCGGTTCAATGGGCATCACGTCTTCCGTCGGTGCACTGATTTGCAAACCGTTGCGGTCAATCATCGCCACGAGGTTGTCGAGCTTGTATTTGCTGCCCGCCATGGCAGCCTCGTAGATGGAGCCTTCCCCCTGTTCACCATCGCCCATCAGGACGAAGGTGCGGTAGGGCTTGCCGTCCATCTTGGCAGCGATGGCACAGCCCACACCGATGGACAGTCCGTGTCCCAGTGCGCCGCTGTTGAACTCGATGCCCGGCACCTCGATGGTGGGGTGTCCTGCCAGTACCGAGAGATATTCCCCGTAAGTGTCCACCAACTCCTTGGTGATGAAACCCTTTGCTTCGAGCACGGAGTAGAGAGCCTCCACGCAGTGTCCCTTGCTCATGATGAAGCGGTCGCGTCCGTCCATCTTCGGGTTCTTGGGGTCAACGTTCATGATGCGGAAATAGAGTGCCGTCAAGGCATTGAGGCTGGAGAGGTCGCCGCCGATGTGTCCGGCTTTGGCTTTGTAAACCACTTCGACCAATCGCTTTCTGATTTGTTCGCATTTCAGAGTCAGCTCCGGAATGCTCGGTTGATTGTTCATAGTACGAGTATATTAAGTAATAGAATTTGCTGTTAACAGGGTTATTCGACACAAAAGTAATGTTTATTTGTTCAGCTTCAAAAAATTGTCACGGTTTGTTACAAAAAAGCCTTGTGACGCGAAGAAGCGGAAAAAGGAATCGGTTTGGCTGTCTGATGTCATGTGTTCTTTTTGCAGTGAAAAAGTACGTTTGAAGGTGAGAGCGCCGTCTCATGCACCTTGCGTTTACTTCGGTGCGTTCGCCGAATCAGATGGTGACTGCTCTCCCGTTGGTACAGATTGTCAAAGTGTCAAAACGTCAAACGAATCGCTTGAGAAGGCCTTCCGTCGCATCCAACCAGGAGTTGGTGGCAAAAATTGCCATTTTCGGGCGATTCGCGAAATACACAATGACACCTTCTTTGCTGCTTGGTGGACACAAGGTATTCCAGTTCTTTCAAATGATGTCATAGTGAATGCCAAAGAGAGGAATTCCTTTGCTAAATCACACATCTGAAAGCACTCTATTCATCGATAAAATAGAGGTGAAAGGAACTAAAAGAATGTTTTGTAATACGAAATAATGTGTTCAAAGCATAAAACACAAGTGTTCGACGGATGAAACAATATTGTTTGGGTCGTCAAACAATATTGTTTCACACTCCAAACACAAGTGTTTGACACGTAAAACAATATAGTTTGAGAGTTAAAATGTCATTCATGACTCTAATTTAATAAAAATGGATGCGGATTCCAGAATGTAATTGTTAAGAGGTTTTTGTACTTTTCGCTGGAAGGCTCTATTTTTCAAAAATGCGCGTTAGATAGAAAGTCTGTATGTGCCGATTTTGTCAAGCGTTTAACCTAAAATAGCATCAAAATGTCGTGACCTCGCGAATGCCCAATTCCGTCCAATCAATCAAAATGTAGGGGCGACCGGTCTGGTCGCCCGGTCCAATAAACGCCCGGTCCAACAAAACGACTGTCATACACAAACACACCTGGTCCAATCCTGATTGTTTGCCCGCATTTATACGTAACGATGGGCAATGGAACCGTGCGGCGTGTGTATCGGGCGACCCGACCGGTCGCCCCTACATTCGTTTGCATGCATTTACCGTATTACCGATAGGATATGTCCGCCCCATATTGTTGATGCCATCGGTTCGGCAATGCCCAATTCCGTCCAATCAATCAAAATGTAGGGGCGACCGGTCTGGTCGCCCGGTCCAACAAACGACTGTCACACACAAACGTCTGTCACACACAAATGCCCGGTACAATCCTGATTGTTTTCCCCGCATTTTCACAGAACAATGGACAATTGACCTTGCGGCATGTGTATCGGGCGACCCGACCGGTCGCCCCTACATTCGTTTGCATGCATTTACGGTATTATCGATGGAATATGTTCACCCCATATTGTTGATGCCATCGGTTCGGCGATGCCCAATTCCGTCCAATCAACCAAAAATGTAGGGGCGATCGGTTTGGTCGCCCGGTCCAACAAACGACTGCTACACACAAACGTCCGGTCCAATCCTGATTGTTTTTCCGCATTCATACATAGCGGTGGACAATGAACCCTGCGGCGTGTGTATCGGGCGACCCGACCGGTCGCCCCTACATTCGTTTGCATGCATTTACGGTATTACCGATGGAATATGTTCACCCCATATTGTTGATGCCATCGGTTCGGCGATGCCCAATTCCGTCCAATCAATCAAAAATGTAGGGGCGACCGGTCTGGTCGCCCGGTCCAACAAACGACTGCTACACACAAACGTCCGGTCCAATCCTGATTGTTTTTCCGCATTCATACATAGCGGTGGACAATGAACCCTGCGGCGTGTGTATCGGGCGACCCGACCGGTCGCCCCTACATTCATTTGCATACATTTACGGTATTACCGATGGAATATGTTCACCCCATATTGTTGATGCCATCGGTTCGGCGATGCCCAATTCCGTCCAATCAATCAAAAATGTAGGGGCGACCGGTCTGGTCGCCCGGTCCAACAAACACCCGGTCCAACAAACGACTGTTACACACAAATGTCCGGTACAATCCTGATTGTTTTCCCGCATTTATACATAACGGTGGGCAATTGACCCTGCGGAATGCGTTTGAACGGTTGTCGAATATTGTTTGAATGGTTGTTGAATGTTTATTGGGCGTTGCATTGGGCCGGGCGACCCGACCGGTCGCCCCTACATTTTCGTTGGTGGATTGGACCGGTCGTTACACGGCAATTATCCACAAAGAGGAATGCCCTTTCTTATGTTGTAAAACATACGACCCGACGATTGTTCCTGCAACAAACAGGCGTATATTTGATGCCTGGAGAAGAGAATGTAGCCGTTGATTTTGAGCCTGTTTGCAGGCTGTTGGAAGATTTCAAGTCTTAGCCATACAAAATCTAAACCATTAAATTTTACAACGATGAAGATGTTTCCAGCATTCTTGCCGACAATGCGTTCCGTTGCTTGTCCAGGCAATCAGACGAAAGGAACTGTCAGAGTTTCAAGTGAGAAAGAAGAAGTTGTCGAAGCCCGGCCTCTCCGGTTAACGGTTGAGGGGTCCGGGCGAATGCCTGAATCTGTAGGAAAATCCCGTTGCATCCTATTGAAATTAGCAGACTGTTCGTTTTCAGGACCTATCAACAAATGTTATCATCCAGCCTTGGCAGGTTTGAGCCTGAACTGACAAGGCGACGAGTGAACCGGTAAGCCGGTTCTCTGTCAGGAGGCGTTTCATCAGGGGAATCCTCCCATGGAAATCTCATTTTTAACCAACCTAAACACAAGTTTGTATGAGGAGCATGAAGTCAATGAAATTGTTCGCGCTGTGTAAAATACTCTTTGTAACCGTCCTTCTTTCAGTGGCAGGATGCGTAAGGCTTTATGCCCAATACTATCCGGTCCATGCCACAGTCCAATGGCCGTCTCCGCAAAGTCCCTACCTGGCGGACTACTACAGCGGCAGCCGTGACCGTCTGATCGTCACCCTTCTCAACCGGGACCTGCAGCAGCCCCTGCTCTTTGCGAAGCTGCGCATCAAGCTGAAAAGTACAGGGTTCCGTGCCGAAAGCCGTGAGGATGCGGACTATCCGATGCTGGAGCTCTATGCCAACGTGCCCACACGGCTGACGAACATCGACCTTGNGCAGCCCCTGCTCTTTGCGAAGCTGCGCATCAAGCTGAAAAGTACAGGGTTCCGTGCCGAAAGCCGTGAGGATGCGGACTATCCGATGCTGGAGCTCTATGCCAACGTGCCCACACGGCTGACGAACATCGACCTTGCGCCCTACCTGCAGCCTGAGAACCTGCAGACGAACGGACGTCTGCGGAACGGGCAGCTGCCCACGGGCTACACCGAGTTCGCCGTACAGGTCGTCGACTACTACACCGGCCGTACCCTGTCCGACTGGCATGCGGGACGCTCTTATCTCGATGTAAAGAAGCCTCCCCAGCTAAACTCTCCGGAGAAAGACGCACAAATCGCCATCACGGAGCCGCTCTATCTCCGTTTCCAGTGGATGCCGCGCCATCAGGGACTTGCCGGCACCGAGTATGAGTTCGTCTTGAAGGAACTGCCGGACAACGGTGCCGCTCCCCAGTCCGCGTTTGCCTATGGGAATGAGATTTACCGTGTCCGTACGCGCAACACCACGCTGAACTACACCCACCTCGAACCCGTCCTGTTCCCGAACCGGCGCTATGCCTGGCAGGTACAGGCGATAGCCCGTGATGGCATCGATGAAGTCGGCATGTTCGAGAACGGTGGCTTCAGTGAGGTCAGCTGGTTCTATCTCAACGACGATTGCCAGGCCCCCACCGGTCTGAAGTCCCATCCCCGGTTTGCCAAGGTGGACCTTTCCTGGGACAAGGTCATCGGCACGACCGGCTATGTCGTCGAGTGCCGTCCCAAGACCCGTCTCAATGTCTATGAATGGAGCGACGTCCAGGTGTCGGGCGAGTCCCTGACGCTGGCACGGCTCAAACCCGGATGGACCTACCAGTGGCGGGTGGGCACTCTCTGCACGGACAACCGTCCCGTGTTCTCGGATGTGCAGGAGTTCACACTCAGCAGCCGTAATGAAGAGCTGCTGGCAGACTGCGGTAAGGAACCCGTGCGAAGCGACCTGTCTCAGGTCCCCAATTTGAGCGTAAAGGTAGGGGATGTCGTCACGATAGGCGGCGACTACCCCATGACAATAACCGAGGTGACCTCCCTGGGTGACGGCTGGTATTCAGGCCGTGGAAAGACACGTCTGAAGACCGTCGTGGACACGCCGGTCTCCCTGCGCTTCGACCGTCTCCGCATCAATGTGGACAACTTCCAGACAGGCGGGACGGTGGAAGCCTCCTACGATGAAAGGAAATCAAAGGTTTCCAACCTCGACTATGTGGATGACGGAGGCAAGGACATCCGACCCGCGACCATCCGGATGCGCGAGCACAAGCTGGATTTTACGTTGCCCGACCTGCCACAGGTTACGTACAATCCCGCAACGGGGGAACTGGAGACGACGGATGCCGACGGGAATCCGCAGACCATCCGGCTCGAAGTGCCGGCGAATGCCCCGTATGAGAGCATCTTCCCCCTGCTCGTCACCGACAGCAAGGGCAACAGCTATCAGGTCGGGACAACTGGAGGCAACACCCCGGATGATTCCGGGACTGCCCCGGATGGCACGGACGGCAAGGTCCGTCTCATGTGTGAACGCGTGGACCGTGTCGGCGACTTCAACCCGGAATCACTCTCCAGCAAGTACGGCTATGTACGCTTCGAGCGTGGAGAGGGTGAATATGCCTTCGATGACGGAAAGGAGAAGTGGTATCAGAAGAGCGTCAAGGTGGACCGCTTCTACAAACCTTTTGCCAAGGGATATATCGCCCCCTGGAAGCTCGTTCCGGTCGGCGCGGAGGATGTCGTAACGGCCCGTTATGACGGGCTGAAGGACATCGACCTGACCAAGGTCCGCTTTGTGTCCGAGCCCAATACCACGGCCCTTCCTGCCCGGCTCAATGAGTCGGAGCAGTCCTGGACAGTCACCCTCCGTTCCGTAGCGTCAGGCTCCGGTTACGAGGTCTTTGCCGTCTACGAAGGGACGGTCATCGGCAAGCTCCGTGTGGTGAGCTATGCCCGTCAGCAGCACAAGGTCACCCTGGTCCCCATCAATGAGGCGAAGTTGGACAAGGTCGCCATTGAGAGGGAGCTCAATGCCATCTATTATCCTGCCGGCGTTCAGTTCACCGTCGATGTGGATGAGAGCCTGCGCGGCAACTACGACTGGGAAGTGGAGAGCGAGAAGGACGGTCTGCTCAGCACGGTTGGCAAGTCCTTCTGGGGATATGAGAAGGAACTCAAGGAGAGCACCGAGATGCTCAACCTGCAGCAGACGTACCAGGAACAAGCCGGCACACTCGACGGCCTCTACCTCTTTGTGCTGGACGGTGCCAAAGGTCTGGAGGACGAGAAGGACGGTTTGCAGGGTGAAATGCCCCGTAAGAGCCGGTTCGGATACATCTTCGCCGGTAACAGCCCGAATACGGATGCGCTTGCCCGTACCATTGCCCATGAAGTGGGTCACGGGCTCTTCACCCTGCAACACACCTTCGACGGGGAATACGGTGGCAGGAAGTCCCAAGGGAAGACCGACAACCTGATGGACTACACTCCGGGAGCGAGAGAGCTTGCCGCCTTCCAGTGGAACGTCATGGCCAATCCGGCGGTGTTCACGGCGATGGACAAGGCGGAAGAAGGGGAAAGCGTAAACGGCGCAACGTTCATCTTGGATCAGCAAACAAATTTTGTTACTCCTGCCGGGCAGATAATAACGTTGCCCAAAGGGGCCATAATCTATCAATACTGTTTGGATATCAATGTTAAGAATCTGGATTCTTACGCCGGATTCCCCAATGGGGCATTGTATGGATTTAGGGTTGGTGACGACTATTATGTCAGCAAAGAAACACTTAGTTCCGGTGGGCATATTTTCAAAGGCTACTTTAAAGTCGTAGATAAGAAATATACAGATGACAAATATCCTGTATCCAGGCAAGAAAAAGAAAAGAAAGACATTGTCTTCCTTCACTATACAGCTCCGACATCCCAGCCACATACAGTACAGTTTGTAAGGCTTGCAGGATTTGATTTTACACCCAATGCCGATGGTGAATTTACCTATATAGATTATCAGAGTAAAATCAAACCAGAAAATGTTGTAGAGTATATAAAGTTTCCAGCCTCGACTGCTGGAAATACATCTGTTCCTGAGAGAGCGAAGGGGACAAGCCTACATAAAGGCACCGGGAAGTCAGCAGGCAGTAGTTCTGTCAAGAGTTTGCTCAGAGCTATAAAAGAAAGCTTTGGAGCGGGGAGTGAACTTTATATCGAAGGTAAAAACTATCGGCTTAATGCACAAGGCGATGTAGAGGAAGTGAAGAAACCGTTGAGTGATGAACAAATGAATCACGGTGACTGGGAACAACCTCAAGAATTCATGGGAAGATTCTCCATGGATTCTACCGGAGTGCTACAATTACAGGCCTTTGGCATAAAGAAAGACTTGGTCAACAAAGATGGAAAAGCGATCAACCATGCGCAGCTATCAGAAAATATCAGAACTAAGACCAACGCTCTGCTCAAGGCACATCATGTGAGTGACCTTGCCAGTCGTTATGAAACAACAACAGAATCTTTCGCCGACGGGGGACGCATAACGGTACAAGGGAGTTACGGAGAAGTCATTTCTGAAGGAATTGACATCACAATAGCCTTACTTAAGACCGGAGAAGTTAAACCATCCGTTTACCTTTCAAGTTCGAATGCGTCCGTTAAAGCTCCCGGTTTAGTTACAGGAAGTATTGAAGTCGTTGCCCAAAAAGTAACAGACATCACTACTCTTGGAGTCTTGGCCTATGATCTTGCAACCGATGAGGATGCACGTTCTGGTCTCGTACGGCAGTTTAAGGAAATCAAAGACCAGATAGGAGAAGATCCCAAGGCATTCTTTGACATTTTCAGCGATGTTGTTCTTACTGTGACCACAGGCAATACTCCTGAAGAATGGAATAAATCCCTCAACAGTAAGGACCGTGGAGAACGCAGCCATCTGGCAACAAGAGGCACAGGGAACGCAATTGTTGCTCTAGTGTCAGGGGCTGCTATTGTGAAAGATTTACCGGAAATTGCAGATAAATTAGGCGATGCTGTCAAACAGGTCAAACGAATACCAAAGACGCTTGAAGAATTTGTCGCAAAAACACCGGAAGAAAAATTAGAAGACATTGAAAACATCTGGAAAACCAAATATAAAGTAGAAGATATGCTGGAAGGCAGGACACTATTTGAGGATATTATGGGAGAATACCGTTATAGGAAGTCAGAAGGATGGGTACATACTGCTGATATTGCTCATAACTTTAAAGGAGTGGATTTCTACAAAGGGGAGGTAAAGGGGACCCAAATATATGCCGAAACAGCAGTGTCTATGAAAACAACGATTATAACAGACGTGAAAGCTTGGTTAAATTCTAAGCCAATACAAGATAATCTAAGATTCTTAAAAGATGGATTAGAAAATGCTGAAGGTTTAAAAAGTAATGGATATGCAATGCACATTACAGGAAGTGCAGAAGTACATATTTATATGCCTAAAGGTCATATAACAGAGAAGTTGAAAAGTGAATGGCTTAAAGAACTTAATACCGTTCATCCCCAAATAAAGTTTGAAATTTACAACCTGGAGGATTATATAAAATAATAAAGGTATGATTACTATAGGAAAATTGACGTATTTGCATATTGACAAGAGCAGCTTTAGTTTTATAAGGAGTGGTAAAGGCTCTATAGATTATCATAAATGGGTAGAATACATTAATGATAATCAAGATTTCTTTGTATGGTTTGAAGATACTGAGGATGGAAAATATATTTCAACGAATATAGAAACAATACCAGAGAAATTTCAAGAAATTGCGCTTGCTTCATTAAACAAGGTTCGGTGTTATGCCAAATTTAATCCCAAAAAGAATTATTATGACATAAGTGCGGCATGTTCCGAAGGAAGCGGAAGGGTAACTATCACTTTTGAGCGACGGCCCAAGATAGAGGAGATAAGAATGTTCTTAGATATGGCAAAATATTTAGATGCCATGCTCCTGTATCGAGGGAAAACAATTATAGATGAAAAAGTTATTGAGGAGTTGGAAAACAATAGTAAAATGCGTAAAAAAGGACCTTTAAAAAAGTAGAATTATGAAACAGAGTGTATCAATTGTTCAAAGACGATGAATATGTTGAGGAGAATATGTATGGTGTAAAAAATATCCATTAGAAGAGATGAATAACGTTAATATCCCATCAAGCTTGATAGCAACGCTGTTTTGCACAACCTTGCTATCGTCCTGTCTCAAGGAGACTGCTGTTCCTATCGAATCGGCATTCACCATAGAGGCATCAGATGACAAGACCTCACCTGTAACTATTCAGTTAAAGAACGAAAGCTACGGGGCGGACGAATATGAGTGGACCTTTGAGGGTGGAAATCCCAGCAGTTCCACGGACAAAAGCCCGGGTAAGGTGGTGTTCACGCAGGCAGGTGAACATAAAGTAACCTTGCGGGTATGGAATGCCGTGGAAGAAAAAATGAGTCAGCAAACCGTCAGAGTCGATTCTGCCATGACCATAGACTTTGACTTTGCCATCGCGCTGAATGATATTGCTCCAGGAGTAGTCTCCGTCACCAATAAGAGTAAGGGCGGAAGCTCTTACGAATGGACTTTCGAGGGTGGCAAGCCTGTAACATCCAACGTGCGGTATCCCGAGTCTGTCGTCTTCAGTGACGGAGGTGAGCACCGCATCCATCTGAAAGTTTTCAATGGGAGCCGATACGAGGAGTTGACCCGGACATTTACCCTGCGTGACCCCATGCAGGCAGATTTCAGCTATGAACCTTTGCCTGTCGACCGGGATTGGCAGGCCCCGTTAACCCTGACCACAACCAATCTCACCACGGGTGGATTGTCTTATCGCTGGGTGTGTACAGGAGCTCACGTCATGTCACCTGCCAACGAAACGACAAGCGTCCGGTTCGAACATGCCGGAACCTATAACCTGCAGATGATTGCCGGCAATGGCAAAGAAGAGAAGGTTGTTGAGAAAAGCATCGTCATCCAGCCCAACAGTGGCCTTATTCAGCAGGATGATTTGAAATTCGGTATCAATGAGGCAAAGAATAGTGTAGGATGTTTTTACTCTGCCAAGGAAGGTGGTGTGTTAACGTCAAGTCAGATTGTGGAGAAGCAATGTGGAGAATGGGTCGATTTCGGATTCTTTGCTCTCAACTCCGCGTTTAACTACTGCTACTTCTTTGCCCCCAATCAGGCCACAGCCAGCTCTTTCCCAAAGATAGACAAGGCTCAGGGCGCTACATTTATCAATCGTCCGGATGCAAGGGGAATGCACATGACCGATGCTGTCTTTGACAACATCAAGACCTCCGCAGACTTGGACCAGTTTACCCAATGGTCTGAACCCCGTCTGGCGAGTTTCGATAAATCCGGCATACCACATTTCGTGCTGGTACGTACTGCAGATGGTAGAAGGGGTATCATCAGAATCAAGGAGTTCGTCAAAGATGGCTCGCAATCTTATATTGTAACAGATGTAAAACTCGAAAAGAGAACCGGAGAATAACCAACAAATACCTGTAATAGAATGACCAGACCTCGCATTATACACCTTGCCTTGGGAATCTTCCTGTTCATGATGGGAAGTCATGCTGTTTCTGCCCAAAATGTGGAGGAAATAATAGAGTTCCGCAAGAAGAAGCCGTTCAAAATCAGCGGAAGCTTTACTGCGAATGCGACTCAATTCAGCAGTACACCCAAACAATCCCGCCAGTCTTTCACTTATCAGCTGACCGGTTCTATCAATATGTCACTGTATGAGTTGTTGGATATCCCCCTGTCATTCAATCTGAATAACTACGGGGCACAGGTCTCGTATCCTTCACTGCCTAACAGGCTGAGCCTCCATCCATCCTACAAATGGATACGATTGCATGTAGGTGATGTATCGATGAACTTCAATCCTTATACGCTCAATGGGCACCAGTTCACAGGTGTCGGGGCAGAGCTGACTCCCGGGAAGTGGAAAATCTCCGCGATGGGTGGCCGGCTGTTAAAACGGGTCGAGGCAGACTCCTCGAATCCTGCTGTCCGTCCTAACTACGAACGTTGGGGATACGGTGCAAAAGTCCGGTATGAACATGACAAATTTGCATTCGGCGGGACGTTCTTTACGGCGAAGGACAAGATGGAAGACATTTCTTTTGAAGCCGATGCACGGGGCATCTTGCCGCAAGGGAATGTAGCCCTCGGTCTTGAGGGGAGCCTGAGCATCATCAAAAATCTGAAACTCTCCTTTGAGTATGGAGTGAGTTTCATGCAGCGGGACTTGCGGATAAAGGAGACTCAGGATTATCATGCCTTCAAGTCAGACCTGTCTTATACATTCCTCGGAAATTCCATCAGCCTGGGATACGAACGGATCAGTCCGGAGTATGAAACACTGGGTGCCTACTACTTCAACAATGACTATGAGAACCTGACGCTGAATTATGGCAGGAGTTTGTTTGACAACAAACTGAGCATTGCCCTGAGTGGCGGTGTGCAGAGAGACGATTTGTCTGGAGACAAACAGGAATCAAACAAGCGGTTTGTTGGTTCTGCAAGCATCAGTTACACGCCCGGTGAACGGTTTTCGGCATCGGTGGCGATATCCAGCTATCAGGCTCACCGCAATATCAAGTCGTCCTTTGATTATATCAACGAACGGACACCCTATGAGAATCTGGATACACTCCGTTTTACCCAGCTAAGCAACAGCATAGAGATGAATCTGAACTGGCACGTGAAGAAAACGGATAAACAGACACACATCCTGTCCGCCAACGCCGGTTATCAGGAAGCAGCCGATCGGCAAGGTGACTACATCATGCCGGGCAATTTGACCCGTTTCCTGAATGTCGGGACCAATTACAGCATCGATTTCATACCGGCAGACCTGTCACTGGTTGCAGGAGTGAACATCAGCAACAATTACATGTCCAGGAAGAATGTCCTCACCATGGGCCCTATTCTCACTTGCTACAAGCGTCTTTTCGACAAGGCAGTGACAACGGGCCTTACAGTGTCCTCCAACCGGACGTTGGATGAGGGAAAACGGATGGCCGACATCTATAATGTGAGGTGGCATGCCAGCTACAGGTTCCTCAAACGCCACGGCTTGAACGCCGGACTCTCCTATCAGCACCGTTCCCTGGCGGACCCCGCCCGGCAAAGGACTTCCTCATTCACGAGCCAAATCAGTTACAGTTATTCATTTTAACCATTAAATAGCCATTGACCATGCAAACAAACAGATTCGTACCAATCATATTGATGATGTTGTGTCTCCATGTTGCAACATCCTGTGAAAACGATGACACCCCGTCAATAGAACCTGCAGAGGAATCGTACGCCGACTCCCTGCTGGTCAGGACAGTCCTTGACGGACTGTACACGAAGGGAGTCCCTGCCCTCCATCTTTATTCAGACGACAACGATGGTATACCGGCTGCCTGGGAAAGCTATCTTTCGGGGCTTTTCAAGAGTGAGGCGACAGAAGGCTTCTATCCGGACTTAACGGACAGGCAGCTGTCAAGTCCCTCTGTCAGGGAACTGTCATCCAGCATCTATGCCCGATGCTTTGACGGTATTGAGGCAGCAGACAGCATTGTGTCACTCCTGCCCGACACACCCGGGCTCAGTCTTTCCGAAAGGGCAAGGCTTGCCGGTGAAGCGAAGTTCTTTCGTGCATTGAACCGCTTTTATCTGATACGTGCATTCGGCGGGTATCCCAACAAGCGCACGGACACCTCATTTTTGAAACCGGAGGCAGCCTTCTCTGTCGTGGAAAAAGACTTGCTGGATGCTGTTGCCACCTTGCCCGAGAAAGGCTTTGTAGAAAATCACATGCACGTTACAGCGTATGCAGCACGTACATTATTGGCTGAAGTATACCTTTCCATGAGTGGAAAACCACTGGGAAAGGACAGATACAGGCAGGCGGCAGAGCTTCTGCGCCCTGTCATCCATTCCGGCAAGCACCGGCTTGAGAAAAATGGAGCTTTGGAGAGTCTGTCGGCATTCAATGTGCTCCGCACAACTCCAACAAGCGATGAATACCTCTACGTTGCCTTTGGAGAATCCGGGCATTCCCTGGCATCTTTTGCTTTTCCCCGTAAGGCCCGTGAATGGGAACAGCTCAAGACAGATGTGGCGTTTAATGCCTTTGAACCGACCCGGACCTTCATGCGCTGCTATGAGGACAATGACCTGCGCGGAAAGGACCGTCAGTTTTTTCATACATTCCTTAAAATCAAGGACGATGGGAAAACTGTCTTTGAACTGTTCAATCCCGCACCCTATTTCTGGATTTCAGAAAATGCAGACCCACAGGAACCGGCACGTCAGGCTGTCGGTATCTATCGTTACAGTGAGGTGCTGCTGATGGCCTCCGAAGCGATTGTCCAGAGTGAAGGGGTCACGGCAGAGGCTGTCAGCTATCTGGCTCAAGTGAGGTCCCGCGCCACGGAGGCCGATGAGGGAAAGATGCAGCAGGCCCTGATGTCCCTGTCCGTGGAAGATTTCCTGCATCAGATTTGGTTGGAACGCCTGCGGGAACTTCCGTTTGAAATGAAACAACTGACAGACATCAACCGCACCGGATATTTCCCGGAAAGCAGAAATGATACACTCATTTTTGTTCCGTATCACAACGCAGCTGTGACCGGTGAGCGGCAGGGTGTCAGCCAGGGTCTGTACCTGCCTCATCCTGCACGAAGTAGCCCAGGTCAGGAATAGCGATTTTCATACAAAAATAAGTCGGCGAACAATTTGGAATTCTGGAAGAATATGCTATGTTTGCAAACAAGCTTTAACACAGCACTTTGTAAACCAAGTATTCCGATGTCGGGAATCAACGTTTCATGAAACCTGAACCAAGTTGTTAAAGCACCATGAGAAATTATCATAGTCCATAATCTTAAACCATAAACCCATGCAAAACAAATGATTTAATCGTACACACAGGATTTGTACAAGCAGAGAAGTTCAATCTCTCTCAGACAGGAGAATAGATGTCGTGTTGAAAAAATACGGATAACCGCTGTCAAACATTGCAGCAGTTATCTCTATACCTTAACTATACCGTATGATAAAGTATTCATCCATTTCAAGTCTCTCTCATAAACATTTGTATTGTCACAGGATAAGCATTTTATTCTGTACATTGTTTTTGAGCATAAGTTTATCTTATTCCCAGACAGGGGACAGTTGGCAACAACAGTTGGAAGACCTCAACAACATGTTCACCCACATAGCGGAGAATGATGCCTATGTGGAGGACCTGGAACTTTACGAGGAGGAAGCGCTAAATCTTCCTTTGGGGTTGAAAAGGACGATTGGAGGCATGGAAGTCACTATCGCCATCAATCGTTTTGCATTACAAACCTCTACCACAGAACTTGGTGTTTACGCGAAGGTGGTCATCCCACAAGGAACGAATGGCAAACGCACCGTACTGTTCTTTGGGGCGGAAGGAATAAAAGGCACATACACCGGTGGATTGACCGGAGATTTGAAGCTTTCTCTTTTGCATGATGTAGAAGTGCCTTTTAATGGAGGAAACACCACAATCGTCCTGAAAGGGAACGGACTCAGTAAAGACAGGGGTGTTTCGCAAAGCAACACCTACATGACTGTCGGTTGTGACGGATTTCACAATCTTTCCCTTGATGCGGAAGTCCATTTCCCGACTTCATTGATCGTAAAAGCCGGAGGACAGTGTGGGGAAGATGGCATAACCGCTCATGGCGGGACGGATGGGGCTGCCGAGGCGGGTAACAGCCTGTCAAACCAGGTAATCGGGCATTTCAGCACAGTCATCGACTCCTGGGATGACCTGTTGGTTGCCTTAGACCTTCCAAGCTTTGAAATCAAAGGTCTCCAAGGTTACGTCTTCTCGCTCGATAACGTCATTCTGGACTTTAGCAGCAGACGAAACTCAACGGATATACATTTCCCGTCGGAATACCGAAACGGTTTCCTGCCCGATGAAGAAGTTTTATGGAGAGGAGTGTATGCGGAGAATGTCTCCATCACGATGCCGAAAGCTTTTTCAAATGCGAGCTTTTCTGCAAAGGGGCTATTGATTGATGACTATGGTGTGACAGGCATTTTTTCAGCAGACAACATATTGCCTCTTGACAAGGGGAGTGCGGACGGATGGCGTTTCTCTGTGGATCATTTCGGCCTGAGCTTCATTGCAAGTGAACTGGTAGGGGCTGAATTTGGCGGACAGCTGGGTCTGCCTTTCAAGGGTAAAAATACCGTTTTAGGGTATGAAGGATACTTGCAGCCCAACAATGAATATACCCTGCGTGTACGCAATGAAGAATCTCTTGATTTTTCCATTTTCAAGGCAAAGGCCCATCTTGAAAAAAATTCCAGCATCACACTGCGTTTAGTGGACGACCGGTTTGTACCAGAGGCTGTACTGCATGGGTATATGTCCCTTGGCGGGGAAGAGGACAATGACTCAACCACCCAAACGACGTTCGATAAAATCAGTTTCCGCAATTTTAAGATTACGACCGTCTCTCCATATATTTCTGCTGATTACTTCGGATATGAAGGGAAAGCCAAACTGGGTAACTTCCCCTTGTCGATTAATAATATTGCCCTTACCAATTCCGGCAAAGAGCATGTCAAGCTGACCGTAGGAGCAGAAATCAATCTTGGAAAGAATCTTTTTTCGGGAGCCACGGAAGTAAGTTTTCTTGCGAAATACGAGGACAGGGCATGGCACCTTGATAAAGTAGAGGTGGGCACCATCGCACTGAATGCGGTCGTAGCCGGTGTCGTCCAAATGAATGGCCGTCTTGACTGGCATCGTGGAGACATGCTCTATGGGGATGGTTTTGCCGGCGATATAAACATGGCTATATCCTTTAACGGAGAAATCAAGAAAGGTTCTGTTGAAAACAACAAAAACAAGGTTTCCATATTGGCACGTGCGGCCTTCGGTCGTAAAGACGATTTCAGATATTGGTATGCGGACGGAATGGCCACCTTCCATCCCGGTATGCCCATCCTTGGTCTCATGACGTTGAATGGGATTGGGGGAGCATTGACTTCTGGTGTACGGGCAGAAGGAAGGAGTACAAACGGTGGACGTTTCACAAACGCCAATTATATACCTGATTCTTCCATGGGATTGGGATTCAAGGCCTGCACCGTGTTTGAGGTGGGTAAGGCACTCTATGGCGAAGCGGCTTTTGAAATGACATTCACCAAGGCAGGAGGACTTGCCTCAGCCGGTTTTTATGGCTATGGCCAATTTCCCAATAAGGGTGGTGGCATGAGCAAAAGTGCGATCAGTGAGAAGCTTGACAAGCAGCAACGCACCTTCCCCTCCAAGTTGTCAGAACAATTCAAACAGAATGACTGGCCTCGCCTGACAGAAGCCATAAAGTCTCTTCCGGATGCCATAAAGGATGTGGGATTGTCTGGAACACTATGTATACAGATGGATTTCCAGAACCACGTTTTGCATGCAAGTTCTGATGTTTATCTCAACACACCTTCCGAGCTCATCCGTGGTGTCGGGGAGCATGGCAAAGCAGGCTGGGGCGTATTCCACATGGAGCCGAAAGACTGGTATCTGCATTTGGGCACACCGACAAACAGGTTGGGGGTACAGCTGGCCGTTGGAAACATCCTGGCTATAAAAACGGGGTCATACTTCATGGCAGGGGGACACATCCCAGAGATGCCTGCTCCTCCTCAAGCGGTCATCAACCTTCTGGGGCAAGATGTCGGACGCCTCCATACAAACAGGAATCTGGAAGCTCTAAGCACAGGAAAGGGCTTTGCCTTTGGTTCTGAATTCTCCATGAAGACCGGAGATCTGCAATTTATGATGATGTATGCCAATTTCCAGGCTGGGCTTGGATTTGATGTCATGCTCAAGGACTATGCACAAGCACAGTGCAAAGGGCGTTCCGGCACCATAGGCATGGACGGCTGGTATGCACAAGGACAGACTTATGCCTATTTGCAAGGAGAACTGGGTGTGAAAATAAAATTGTGGTTCATCCGTATGCGGGTGCCGGTAATCAAAGGTGGAGCAGCCGCTCTGCTGCAAGCCGGATTGCCTGACCCGACCTACTTCAAGGGATATCTGGGTGTAAATCTCAACGTTCTCGGACTCATTAAAGGAAAAGCACGGTTCAAATTGGAACTGGGAGAAGAATGTGATGTCATCATACCCGGAAGTTCTCCGATAGACGAACCCATGATTAATGACCTTTCCCCTGCTGAAGGAGAACAGGAAGTCAGTGTTTTCACCGTGCCGCAAGCAACCTTCAATGTAAAAGTAGGTAAAAGCTTCGAAGCCAGCGATGAATCCGGTCAAGCCGTGTATTACCGCATCAACCTCAAAGAGTTTATCGTCAAGGATAAGAACAATCAGGTCGTACCAGGAAAACTCATTTGGGGTAAAGAAATGACTGACATTCGTTTCCAGTCCAAAGAAATTCTTCCACCCAATGAAGAACTGACTGCAGAAGTCCGTATCGTTTTCGAAGAGTTGCAGAATGGGAAATGGAAACCTGTTCTAACATCCGGTGTTCCGGCGTATGAAGAGAAAGTCTGTCATTTCAGGACAGGAGGTGCGCCCTCAGATATCCCCTTCCAGAACATCGTTTATTCATACCCTGTCATTGGACAGAAATATCTGCTGACCAAGGAGTATGGTAAGGGATACGTTCAGTTGCAATTCGGACAGAAATACCTGTTTGAGAAGGGATTTGACTATAAGTTGGCTTTTGTGACAGGTCAAAATGAACGGATTGTTACCGATTTCAACTACAATGAATCGGAAAATCGTCTGGAGTTCAGTCTTCCCGTGTTGAAGAACCAGACCCCGTATGCACTGGATTTATCCTATTCCGCTACTACCAGAGGTGACAGGAACCAAGAGGAAACGGTCTCAGAGGACACAGAGGAAACCAAAGATGAATATTTCTCGGGACATATAGGCGGTAACAAGGCCATTGCAAAAGTGTCAACAGAGCTTGAGCAATCCATCCTTACTTACAACTTCTCAACCAGTAAATATGGAACCTTCAGAGAGAAGATGAAAGGTTTGAAAGTCCGCGATCATGTCGTTCTGGATGCCGGTGTCGCCCTTACACTGGGTGCCGATGTCCAAAGCAAAGAACCATTCGATGAAGTGGAGGTTGTCGGCGT
Source organism: Bacteroides sp. Marseille-P3684 (assembly GCF_900291465.1). Lineage (GTDB taxonomy): Bacteria > Bacteroidota > Bacteroidia > Bacteroidales > Bacteroidaceae > Phocaeicola_A. The sequence goes on along the minus strand of NZ_LT985808.1, from coordinate 3,535,286 downwards.
TGAAAAGACGCAATACAAACCTTTGCTCTCCTTCCATTCTGACCTCAGGGAAGAGTATTTCGTGAATACGGTTCTTCCTCTTGTGTACGACGGCTATCCTTATGGCAACATACATCTTATGGGCAGAGAAGAAGAGCCTGTTGGCGTTCCTCCATACAACGCTTTCTCGCCGAGTCGGATTTATCTTTCAGCGATGCAGAACGACGGTGTGAATCCATCCCTCTTCCGTTTCCCGTTCACATTTGATGTTGCTCTGGTTTCGTTCAATGATTACCGGGATTTGCAGAATTCCGTCATCAACCATAAGAATGCCGTTACACCACAAGTGTACAACAGGTTTGTCACAAGGTCTTTGCCTGTTCTGAAAAAGGGTAAATACCAATCCATCATAAGCTATATTTTGCCTGATGGAACCGTAACCAGCAGTTATGACTTCACATACATAAATCACCTTAATCTGAATAAATAAGTATGCGTCCTTTAAAAACAATATACATTCTACTTCTTCTTTGCCTGTTCCCGCTTATCGGGATGGCACAGGAGTCTCAAAAACCTGCCATCAGAATGAGGGCGGAAGTACAGACTAACCGCATCCTGTTGCGTTGGATTCCAACCGATGCAGAAAGTTGGGAGTTGCTCAACCGATATGGAGTTCGCCTGGAGCGCCTGACAGTGGCCCGCTCTGGAAAGGTATTGGATAATCCGGAAACCAAAGTGCTTGCTGAAGTCATGAAGCCGGAAGAAACAGACGAACTGAAACAGCTCGTTGCCGCTAACCCCATGGGTGGAGTCATTGCACAAGCCATTTTCGGGGAAGACTTTGAAGTGGGGATTGGAGACCATCCTCTGTCCAAAGCCATTTCGCTGGATGAAATGCGCCAACAACGCTATCTCTTCTCGCTATATGCTGCCGATCTCTGTTTTCCGGTAGCTAAAGAAGTTGGTTGGGGATGGATTGATAATGACATAAAGGAAAACGAACGTTACCTCTATCGTGTGACGTCCCTCGTACCGAAGAAAAAAAGAGAAATCAGCCAAGGTGCAGTGTTTGCCATTGCCAATGAAAAAATCAATCTGGTCCGCCCCATTGGACTGACTGCCCAATTCAGTGAATCCGGGGCTTTACTGACCTGGGACTATAACACGCTTTCCTATCTTTATTCCGCCTATGTCATCGAACGAAGTCTGGATGGAAAGAATTTTGAACAGGTGTCGGATTTGCCTGTTACCCGTATGGCGGATACAGACAAGAATCCTCATGCCCCCATCACTTATCTTGACAGTATTCCTTTGGGAAAAACCATCTATTATCGGGTCGCCGGTGTAACGCCTTTCGGCAGTAAGGGCGTATATAGCGATGTCGTATCAGGAACGGCCTACCCTGCATTGAAAGCGACCCCTCTGATTACGAGCTACACATTCGACCAGAATGGAGGGGCGGATATTGCATGGAACTTCGACGACGAAGAGCAGGCGCTCATCAGTGGTTTTAATGTCCTCTCTTCAAGAAATGACAGGACTTACGGTATACTGGCTGCCAATGTCAGCTCTCAAGCGAGACATTTCCATATAGACCGAATCGGTAGAGACATCTATTACAAGGTGGAAGCACAAGCCAGGCAAGGAGCTTCCACCCAATCACCTCCCATACTCTTGCAGCCGATTGACAGTGTGCCTCCTGCAATTCCACAAGGTCTGAAAGCGCAGATAGACAGTCTGGGTCGTGTGCATCTTTCCTGGGACGAGAATCAGGATGCCGATCTTTATGGGTACAGATTGTATCGCGGACAGACAAAGGGAGAAGAGCTGATACCCATTACGGATGTAGCCATCCGCAACACTTATTTTACAGATAGTGTAAATATCAACAATCTCAACAACAAGGTTTATTATGCCTTGACCTCTCTGGACGAAAGATACAACCAGTCAGCACCGAGTGAAGTCATTGAGGTCACCAAACCACTGACAATCCCACCCTCCGCACCACTCATTACAAAAGGTCTGGCAGAGGACGGTAAGAACATTATAGAATGGGTCGTTGGAGAGAATCAGTCTATCATCGGATTTATTGTCTCACGTACGGATGCTGGCGGCAAGTCTGAACAGAAAGTGCTGCGCATAGAGGATCCCGCAGCATACAGATACGAAGACACCGACATCGAATCCGGGAGAAGCTATACTTACCAGATAATGGCTTATACCGGTAATCAATTGCGCTCCCTGCTATCCAATCCCATAAAAATAAAGTCGTTTATCAGTAAGGCGGAAGAGGGCGGAATGAAATTCGACCTGGAAGCGTTGCCGGAAGGTATTGCCGTAAGGTGGAATATACCCGATGAGAATCTGATATCGGTCACCTTGTATAAATCTGACAGCATGAACACCAAGTTCCTGTATCGCGAAGGATTGCCATCTTCCGGGGAACTTGTCGATAAAGAGGTCTCTCCAGAAGGGGAAAATGAATATACATTAATCGTAAAACTGAAAGGCAGAAAGCCCTCACAACTTATCAAGAAAATACGTTTATGAGAAAATTAGTAACCATCATCTTCTGTTTATTCGGGCTACTGGAGATTCATGCCCAATATTATATTTTTGAGTATGATGTGGAATTCTTTTTGGATAGAAAGCGTAGAAGGTATTATAACGAACTCTTCTACACTACGACCAGGAACTCCACGAAAAGAGACATTCCGGCATTCTTTATGCATCGAGAGCGCAGAGGGCACTTTAGCGTACAAGGCTCTTATTCGATCCCGGCGAAGGATGGACCTGTCAATCACATGTGGGCAAGAACATCCAAGCAAGTAAAATCAGTGGGCGTGTGGAGTAAAGACGGGAGTAATACGGCTGAATTCCTTGAGTCAAGAAATGGTCAAACGGAGTTTTCTTTGACTGATTTGTGGTGGGGAAGCCTTAGTGTCCATGGTTCATACGCCATCACACATAAATTTATGGTCTATCCGCAATTGCTGTTTGAGCAGGAGCAGCCGGCGTTGTTGCCAAGCAATGATAAGGTACTCCTGAAAAACACAGCAGGATTTCCACATGCCGTGTATAAATGGCAATATTCAATAGACCGTGGAGAAACATGGATAGACGTTCCACGCTCTGTCATCGATGCTTCTCCTGACGGTTCCTTAAATGTGAGTGGCACTGATTTAATGTCTGCAACGGTGTTCCAGCAACTTGCAGGAGAAGGGAAGCCTGTACTGTTTCGCATTTTCAATCCGGTGAAGTCAAGCGGCATCCTCAGTATACAGCCAGCCTTGTCCTCGCCAAAAATCTCGTCCTATGAGACTTATCTTGAGAATTGTCATCAGTCGGGAGATGCTGCCATTCGGGTGACATTGGACCGTGCCCTGTTTCCCGGGGAAGTATTAAGTTGCTTTATCAACGGACAGGCTACCGGGAGTGCCGGGAATATTACCGTGGATGGTGCGAACAGCTTCCTGTTGGAGGGATTGTCTTCCGGCGCCTATAGTATTTCTCTTAAAGGCAGTTATAATGGATATAGTACGTTTGCAGGGGATGCCAGGCATAAATTTACCGCGACTATTGCCGAACGCCCTGCCATCACACATTCATTCACCCAGAAGAATGTAAGTTGCTTCTCCGGACAGGATGGAGAAATCACGCTGACAGCTGCAGGAGGTACAGGAGACTTTCTTGCAGAACTGACCGATGCCGGCGGTGCTGTCGTGCAAAGCCAATCTTTCAAGACAGGAGCCACAACATTCAGGCGATTACCGGCAGGGAACTATACACTTCGTTTGCAGGATAGCAACGGCTGTGTGGCCAAGACAGCATCCGGCGAAGAGCTGATTCATCATATAATCTTGACAGAACCCGATGAGGCTGTCAGTATAGAGGAGATAGAGAAAATAAGCCCATTGGCTTATCAATCATCGGACGGCTCCATACAGATAGCGGTTTCAGGAGGCTCTCCTTCTGCATCAGGTTATGCAGTCCGTTTTATTCGCACCCAGGACGGGCAGTCGTTTCCTCCGACAGAATCACGTCCGGACGGCTCCCGGTATATCTATACGCTGCGCGATATTCCCCGTGGGGAATATACTGCCGTTGCAGAAGATATGCGCTTTGCCCTGCTTGACGAGAGGGACAAACAGGATCCTTGCGGTTGTCATGCCCAACTGCCCCTGACGCTTTCTGCTCCTCCTTTGCTGACGGTAGACATTGAAGAAACACACTTCATCAGCTGTCATGACGACAACGACGGAGAACTGACGGCACATGGAAAGGGAGGAAAGCCCATTCTCTCTGCCCAACTTCCTTATACCTATACCTGGTACAAGATTTCCGGCGGTATGAAAGAGCAACTTTCCTTACAAATGGACAGTATAGCCCATAACCTGGTTGCCGGCCTGTATCAAGTCAAAATTACCGATGGCAATGGTATCTCAGCCGAGTCTCCTGTTTTTGAGCTCAAACAACCTGATTTGCTGGCATTGTCATTTACAGCAGCTCCTCCATCCTGTAATGGCGGGAGTGGATTTATCTCCACAACCGTAACCGGAGGAACTCCACCCTACACTTACGAGTGGAACAAGGAGGGAGCGACAGAATCCACTCTGACAATTAATGAATCAGGAAGTTTCTTTGTCCGAGTTGTCGACAGCCGCGGCTGTTCCATCACGGGCAATATCGAAGTGATGACTCCCGATGCGATTTCCATCACACCAACCATTACCCATCCGACCTGCCATGGTGCCAACAACGGTACAATCACATTGGAGTTGTCTGGCGGAACACAGCCGTATACCATACATTGGGAAGATGACAACACCGTAACGACAACGAGCCGGAATAATCTGGGAGCGGGTGAATATGTGGCGGTAATCACCGACCAGGCAGGTTGCTCCCTGCACTATCGGATTGTGCTGGAAGAACCTGAAGCGCTTACCGTTGCTCTTAGCGAGGGCTTTACACTCTGCCAGGGACAATCCCGGAAATTGACGGCCCGTCCGAGTACGGAGAATGTGACTTATCAGTGGCTTTACAACGGAGAAGAATTGGAGGAAACGGGCAACGAACTGACCGTGTCCAAAGAAGGAAAATACCGTGTGGTGATTTCCAATGAGTTTGGATGTACGGCAATGGCTGAAGTCATGATAAAGACAAGTGATACCGACCTTCCTTTGGATATCACGGTTCCTACCTCTGTGACTGTCGGCTCCACCGTTCACGCTGTGAATATCAGCCGTGTCAAGGCTGACAAATTGGAATGGATACTGCCTGACAATGCTGTCGTTACAAGCAAGTCTGATGAAGGGGTGATTTTCACAATCCCGGAAACCGGCATTTATGAAATTACTCTCATTGGTTATCTGGAAGACTGTTCTACGGTTATTACCCAACGATTGGAAGTCCTTGAGGAAGGAAGTGTCTCTTTACCGGATGGCAAGGACAATCTGATTAAGCAGTTTCTGGTAACTCCAACTCCCACAAGCGGAGAGTTCAAAGTATATGTAGAGCTGAAGGAACCTCGTGATTTCATCCTGCGTCTGCTCTCTCCAACGGGAGCCGAAATGGACAGGAAAGTCATATCGAAGACGCAAAAGCAGACGTTCGAATATGAATTGCGAGGGGATATTGAGGGAATTTTCGGAGTAGAACTTTCTGTGGGCAATGAGAAATCAACGCTCAAGGTCATAAAGACAAAGGAATAACCTAAACACCAACCTGTATGAGGAGCATGAAGTCAATGAAGTTGTTCGCGCTGTGTAAAATACTCTTTGTAACCGTCCTTCTTTCAGTGGCAGGATGCGTAAGGCTTTATGCCCAATACTATCCGGTCCATGCCACAGTCCAATGGCCGTCCCCGCAAAGTCCCTACCTTGCGGACTACTACAGCGGCAGCCGTGACCGTCTGCTCGTCACCCTTCTCAACCGGGACCTGCAGCAGCCCTTGCTCTTTGCGAAGCTGCGCATCAAGCTGAAAAGTACAGGGTTCCGTGCCGAAAGCCGTGAGGATGCGGACTATCCGATGCTGGAGCTCTATGCCAACGTGCCCACACGGCTGACGAACATCGACCTTNAGCAGCCCTTGCTCTTTGCGAAGCTGCGCATCAAGCTGAAAAGTACAGGGTTCCGTGCCGAAAGCCGTGAGGATGCGGACTATCCGATGCTGGAGCTCTATGCCAACGTGCCCACACGGCTGACGAACATCGACCTTGCCCCCTACCTGCAGCCTGAGAACCTGCAGACGAACGGACGTCTGCGGAACGGGCAGCTTCCCACGGGCTACACCGAGTTCGCCGTACAGGTCGTCGACTACTACACCGGCCGTACCCTGTCGGACTGGCATGCAGGACGCTCTTATCTCGATGTAAAGAAACCTCCCCAGCTAAACTCTCCGGAGAAAGACGCACAAATCGCCATCACGGAGCCTCTCTATCTCCGTTTCCAGTGGATGCCGCGCCATCAGGGACTTGCCGGCACCGAGTATGAGTTCGTCTTGAAGGAACTGCCTGACAACGGTGCCGCTCCCCAGTCCGCGTTTGCCTATGGGAATGAGATTTACCGTGTCCGTACGCGCAACACCACGCTGAACTACACCCACCTCGAACCCGTCCTGTTTCCGAACCGGCGCTATGCCTGGCAGGTACAGGCGATAGCCCGTGATGGCATCGATGAAGTCGGCATGTTCGAGAACGGTGGCTTCAGTGAGGTCAGCTGGTTCTATCTCAACGACGATTGCCAGGCCCCCACCGGTCTGAAGTCCCATCCCCGGTTTGCCAAGGTGGACCTTTCCTGGGACAAGGTCATCGGCACGACCGGCTATGTCGTCGAGTGCCGTCCCAAGACCCGTCTCAATGTCTATGAATGGAGCGACGTCCAGGTGTCGGGCGAGTCCCTGACGCTGGCACGGCTCAAACCCGGATGGACCTACCAGTGGCGGGTGGGCACTCTCTGCACGGACAATCGTCCCGTGTTCTCGGATGTGCAGGAGTTCACACTCAGCAGCCGTAATGAAGAGCTGCTGGCAGACTGCGGTAAGGAACCCGTGCGGAGCGACCTGTCGCAGGTCCCCAATTTGAGCGTAAAGGTCGGAGATGTCGTCACGATAGGCGGCGACTACCCCATGACAATTACCGAGGTGACGTCCCTGGGTGACGGCTGGTATTCGGGTCGGGGAAAGACACGTCTGAAGACCGTCATCGACACGCCGGTCTCCCTTCGCTTCGACCGTCTCCGCATCAATGTGGACAACTTCCAGACAGGCGGGACGGTGGAAGCCTCCTACGATGAACGGAAATCAAAGGTTTCCAACCTCGACTATGTGGATGACGGTGGAAAGGACATCCGACCCGCGACCATCCGGATGCGCGAGCACAAGCTGGATTTTACGTTGCCCGACCTGCCCCAGATAACGTACAATCCCGCAACGGGGGAACTGGAGACGACGGATGCCGACGGGAATCCGCAGACCATCCGGCTCGATGTGCCGGCGAATGCCCCGTATGAGAGCATCTTCCCCCTGCTCGTCACCGACAGCAAGGGCAACAGCTATCAGGTCGGGACAACTGGAGGCAACACCCCGGATGATTCCGGGACTGCCCCGGATGGCACGGACGGCAAGGTCCGTCTCATGTGTGAACGCGTGGACCGTGTCGGCGACTTCAACCCGGAATCACTCTCCAGCAAGTACGGCTATGTACGCTTCGAGCGTGGAGAGGGTGAATATGCCTTCGATGACGGAAAGGAGAAGTGGTATCAGAAGAGCGTCAAGGTGGACCGCTTCTACAAACCTTTTGCCAAGGGATATATCGCCCCCTGGAAGCTCGTTCCGGTCGGCGAGGAGGATGTCGTAACGGCCCGTTATGACGGGCTGAAGGACATCGACTTGACCAAGGTCCGCTTTGTGTCCGAGCCCAATACCACGGCCCTTCCTGCCCGGCTCAATGAGTCGGAGCAGTCCTGGACAGTCACCCTCCGTTCCGTAGCGTCAGGCTCCGGTTACGAGGTCTTTGCCGTCTACGATGGGGCTGTCATCGGCAAGCTCCGTGTGGTGAGCTATGCCCGTCAGCAGCACAAGGTCACTCTGGTCCCCATCAATGAGGCGAAGTTGGACAAGGTCGCCATTGAGAGGGAGCTCAATGCCATCTATCATCCAGCCGGCGTCCGGTTCACCGTCGATGTGGATGAGAGCCTGCGCGGCAACTACGACTGGGAAGTGGAGAGTGAGAAGGACGGCCTGCTCAGCACGGTTGGCAAGTCCTTCTGGGGATATGAGAAGGAACTCAAGGAGAGCACCGAGATGCTCAACCTGCAGCAGACGTACCAGGAACAAGCCGGCACACTCGACGGTCTCTACCTCTTTGTGCTGGACGGTGCCAAAGGCCTGGAGGACGAGAAGGACGGTCTGCAGGGTGAAATGCCCCGTAAGAGCCGGTTCGGATACATCTTCGCCGGTAACAGCCCGAATACGGATGCGCTTGCCCGTACCATTGCCCATGAAGTGGGTCACGGTCTCTTCACCCTGCAGCACACCTTCGACGGGGAATACGGTGGCAGGAAGTCCCAAGGGAAGACCTACAACCTGATGGACTACACTCCGGGAGCAAGAGAGCTTGCCGCCTTCCAGTGGAACGTCATGGCCAATCCGGCGGTGTTCACGGCGATGGACAAGGCCACACAGACACAAAGCCACAATGTAGAAATCAAGAAGCTGCTGGACTGGATAAAGAGTAACAGGTCAAGATCGGGAGTTCCCTACCGTAAAGATGACTATTACAAAGGATTCAGTCTGTTTGATGTTTCCATCAGCACGGTTGTGTCGGAGAAACGGAGTATTCAGCTCTATGCTGAATTAGGAAGCGACGGCATCGTAGACTTCTCGGTTAACGAAAAGAATGTCACCAATTCGATTAACTATGAACTGGACTTTGACAATAAATTCCACACAGGCTTCAACCTGATTTTCTCCTATTCAGAAAGGAAGAATGACAAGGAGAAAGCCATCCGGTTGTGGTGTTACAACTATGATGACTTTGCCTGTTTACTTGACTATTTAGGCTATCAGGTATCACAAAAGACTATTATTGATCTGTACCACAAGGCCTTGACCGGAGCTGGCGAGGATTGCGATAAGCTGGACCTTGTCTATGAGACGGCTCCGGGTTTCGTATTGGACACGCTCGACGATGACAGGTTGCTGCAGCACCTGACGACATTGGCCGGTTGTGACATGTCCAATCGGGTGATGCAGACCTTGGTCGGCTGGCAGTTTGATACGGATGAGGAAAAAGCCGCACTGAATATTCTCTCCCACATCAACAATCAGGCAAGGCTGTATGACTATCTGGAAGCCCACCCACAAACAACCATTGACCTGTACAATAAAATAGACAGTGAGGAGAACCGGCGCCTTTTGCTGAATAAGATACTGGAATCCTTCAGTGCCCATTGGAAAGAGACACCTGAGGGAATCGCTTCGTACTATAAGAAAGAGAATATTTTCTTCCTTACCGAAGGCATACAGCATCACGGACAACTGAATAACCGTATGCTTGACTTGTGGAGCAACAGAGGCAGTGGATTCCCGGTACAGTTTGTACAGGTTACACCGAGAGTCTCCCACAATCCCCTGTCACCCGTTTACCTGCTCTTCACGCAAGAGCAGAATGTGAACGAAAATCAATATTCGGCTGTCCCGGCTATCTACATGTACCATCTTGCTGCCGAGCAGGAAGCAAAACGCATGGAGGCAGCCGTTAGCTGGTCCTTGCAATCCATAGCCGTTTACGGGTCGACTTACACGCTACTGAGCAGCACGGGAAAGATAGCCCGTACGATAGCCTGGACCGGCTTGCTGAATGATGCTACGCATCTGTTCTTTGATAACTCATCCCTGCGAACCTACATTGAGACGCAATCCTGGGGTGAAGACTTTATCAAAGCCTACTCTGCCCTGAGCATGGGTATTGATGTTGCCAACATTGCGCAGGGTAGCTTGCTGGCTGTCAATAACCATGCTTTCAGTGTGCGCAGGGTTTTGGTGGAGAACAAGGTTGCACAGAAGGAACTCAAGGAGTTTGATGCGCTTGTGGAGAAAGCCGCCAAGGCTAAAAATGCCTCGAAAAATATTTCTAAACTTGTTGATAAACTCGATTTAGGGCAATTTGTAAAGAAAATAGGCGATTATGAAGTGTATGAAAATGGTGAAGTCTTTTACAGAACAATGTCTAAAGAACACTACGAAGAACTTCTAAAAACTAATAGAATGTTAGGCACAGGCGAAACGACCACTTCACCCAATATAATTTTTTCTGAAGATTATGAGGGCTATCTTGTTAAATTCAAGATGAAGGAAGGAACTATAGATGAACTAAGATTGATAGGTATTACAGATGGAAATCCTTTGGTAAAAAGGCAATTTGGAGAAATGCCTACGAATTCTGAAATAGGTGGTAATTGGAATAAATCAAGAGCTCGTTTTAAAGTAGAAACGGTAAAAGAAACAAAATCTAAACAAGTGAATATAGCATTAGGGCAAGGAAAGGCTCTTGATATTTTCAATAATAATATAATAGAATATCAACTAATTAAAATCATAAAGAAATGACCGAATCAGAAAAAAATATTATTCTTGATTTTGTATCTTCTAAGATTCCTCTTGATGATTTTTATCAAAAAATGCCTCAATATAAAAACGAAGATTACATAATCAAAAATTATAATGAGATTATCTCAAATAGAGATTGTGATGCATTGTGTTATTTGAGACTTGTACCTATTAGAAATATAAAGTCTTTTGAAAATGTTTACAAGAAATTATTGCTTGAAGATTGGCATATAGAGCATGAAGATATTGTAGGTTCTTTTCAATGGCATTTTAATAAAAATGTTGCAAATATATCTTTGCTATTAGAAGCATTAATCAAGATACCTAAATACCTTCAAGAAGATGTAGTAACTAAATATTCTTATATAAAAAAGATTATCTATGCAATTGGTGCTCAACCTCAGCCAGAAAGTCTCTCTGCATTAGAGAAATTAGCTGCAGAAACAAGCGACGAAAAGATAAAAGAACTAGCACTGCATCAGTTAGAAAAGAGGAAAAGATTGGGCCGTTGGGAGCAAAAGACGAACAAATGAAAAATCCTAACTAGAATAAGCAGAAAATGTTGGGAAAATATGACTATGAAGCAGAAACATTATACATAAAAAGAGCGGGAGAAGACTATACCTACTTTGATTTGGGAGAGGATGGGTGGGATGAAGCGTATAATATCGTCCAAAGCAATGATGAGATGTGGCGGATAAACAAGGCGTTTATTCTAAATATGTCCACCCCATATTGTTGATGCCATCGGTTCGACGATGCCTAATTCCGTCCAATCAATCAAAAATGTAGGGGCGCCCGGTCTGGTCGCCCGGTCCAACAAACGACTGCTACACACAAACGTCCGGTCCAATCCTGATTGTTTTTCCGCATTCATACATAGCGGTGGACAATGAACCCTGCGGCGTGTGTATCGGGCGACCCGACCGGTCGCCCCTACATTCGTTTGCATGCATTCGTGTGATTATTGATAGAATATGTCCACCCCATATTGTTGATGCCATCAGTTCGACGATGCCCAATTCCGTCCAATCAATCAAAATATAGGGGCGACCGGTCTGGTCGCCCGGTCCAACAAACGACTGTCACACACAAATGTCCGGTCCAATCCTGATTGTTTTCCCTGCATTTATATATAACGGTGGACAATTGACCGTGCGGCGTGTGTATCGGGCGACCCGACCGGTCGCCCCTACATTCGTTTGCATGCATTTACGGTATTACCGATGGAATATGTCCACCCCATATTGTTGATGCCATCAGTTCAGCGATGCCCAATTCCGTCCAATCACCATCCTTCCCCACGCCGCACATAACAATTAAGATTGACGGGCGCAACAATAACTTGAGCAGAGAGGCAGGCGGGGCAACGTCCGTGGCATCCATCTATCCCGAAAAGTAAAGAAAAGAACAAAAGAATCCTTTTATGCTTCCTTTATCCATATATTTTATTATATATTTGCACGTTAATCTATGAAACTAATACTATAATACTATGATAAAAAGACTATTCTCTACAGTCGCACTGGCTACGTGCGTAGTCGGGGCTGCCCTTTCACAAACAGGCGGACTGACTGATATGGCGCACAGTAAGTATGCGAAAATGGTTAACACACCCCTCGGTGCCGTGAAGTGGACCGGAGGCTTCTGGGGGGAACGATTCAATGTCTATAGCAACACTTCCTTGCAGAGCATGTGGGCAACCTGGAGCAATCCGGACATCTCGCACGGCTTCCGTAATTTCGAAATCGCTGCCGGAACGTGTGAGGGCGAACACTGGGGACCTCCCTTCCACGACGGCGACATGTATAAATGGCTGGAGGCTGTGGCTGCCGTCTATGCCGTCAACAAAGACCCCGAACTGGATGCCCTGATGGACAAGTTCATCGAACAGGTGGTGAAGGCACAGCGTGCCGATGGATACATCCACACACCGGTCATCATCGAAGAGCGAAACAAGGGCATCGATACACACAGCGAACACCGCGACCAGACCGTCATCGGTACAAAGGTCGGAGCGGAAGACGAGAAGGGGGCTTTTGCCAACCGACTGAACTTCGAAACCTACAACCTGGGTCACCTCATGATGGCGGGCATCACCCACTATCGCGCCACGGGTAAGCGTACCCTGTTTGACGCAGCCATCAAGGCGACCGATTTCCTTTGCCATTTCTATGAGACAGCGTCTGCCGAACTGGCACGCAACGCCATCTGCCCGTCGCACTACATGGGTGTGGTGGAGATGTACCGCGCCACAGGCAATCCCCGCTACCTGGAGCTGTCGAAAAACCTCATTGACATCCGCGGCATGGTGGAGAACGGGACCGACGACAACCAGGACCGCATCCCCTTCCGTGAACAATACAATGCCATGGGACATGCCGTGCGTGCCAACTACCTCTATGCCGGCGTGGCTGACGTGTATGCCGAGACCGGAGAGGCACAGCTGATGAAGAACCTGACGAGCATCTGGAACGACATCGTCAACCGCAAGATGTATGTCACCGGTGCATGTGGGGCGCTCTACGACGGCACATCGCCCGACGGCACCTGCTACGAGCCTGACAGCATCCAGAAGGTGCATCAGAGTTACGGACGTGCCTACCAGCTGCCCAACAGCACGGCGCACAACGAGACCTGTGCCAACATCGGCAACATGCTCTTCAACTGGCGGATGCTCGAGAGCACGGGCGACGCCAAGTATGCCGACATCGTGGAGACGGCACTCTACAACAGCGTGCTGAGCGGGGTGAGCCTCGACGGTAAACGCTACTTCTACACCAACCCCCTGCGTCTGAGCGACGATTTCCCCTATACCCTGCGCTGGCCGCGCGAACGTCAGGAGTACATCAGCTGCTTCTGCTGTCCGCCGAACACGCTGCGCACCATCTGCGAAGCACAGAACTATGCCTACACCGTGAGCGAGAATGCCCTGTGGTGCAACCTCTACGGGCAGAGCGAACTGACGACCAAGCTGGGCAAGCACGACCTGGAAGTGTCTCAGGTGACGGGCTATCCCTATGACGGGAAGGTGATGCTGACCTTCCGTGCCGTCCCCAAGAAGCAGGAGATGGCGCTCCACCTGCGTATCCCTGCCTGGTGTGACCGTGCCACGGTGAAGGTCAACGGAGAGGCGGTCGACGTGCCGGTGAAGGCGAATACGTATGCCACACTCAACCGTGTCTGGAAGAAGGGCGACGTGGTGGAACTCGACATGGAGATGCGCGTGAAGCTGATGGAGTCCAATCCGCTGGTGGAGGAGACCCGCAACCAGGTGGTGGTGAAGCGTGGTCCGCTGGTCTACTGTCTGGAAGGCATGGATGTGGCTGACGGACGCCGTATCGACGACGTGCTGATTCCCTCCACGATTCAGTTCATCCCGACGGAAATCACCATTGACGGCAGCAAGATGATTGCCCTCGACGGTGAAGCACGCCTGATGGACGAGGCTTCGTGGGACAATGTGCTCTACCGGGAGGTGGGCAAGGCTGACCGTACGGTGAAAATCCGCCTGATTCCTTACTTCGCCTGGGGCAACCGGGGCAAGTCGGAGATGACGGTGTGGATGCCGTTGGCAAAATGAAACTTAACTACCTTAAATATATTATGAGACATTTCTTATCGATTGTGTTGCTGTCGGCAAGTGTCAGCTTGTCGGCTGCCGACATCTGGGTGTCGCCCCGTGGCAACGATGCCAACGACGGAACAAAGGAACAGCCGAAGGCGACGCTGACGGCTGCCTTGCGCCAGGCACGCGAGTTGCGTCGGCTGGACGACCCCTCGGTGAAAGACGGGGTGACCATCCACCTGGCTGCGGGCGTACATGCGGTCTATGAGCCGGTGTTCATCCGTCCGGAGGACAGCGGGACAGCGGCTGCTCCGACCGTCATCCAGGGAGAGGACGGTGCTTCCATCAGCGGAGGTGTGACCCTGACGGGGTGGAAGCGGCAGGGCAAGCTGTGGGTGGCAGACGTGCCGACGTTCAACGGACGTCCGCTGGACTTCCGCCAGTTGTGGGTCAACGGAGTGAAAGCCGTCCGTGCCCGCGACGTGGACGATTTTGAGCAGATGTACCGCATCCGCAGTGTCGACAAGCAGGAGCGGGTGCTCTGGGTGCCTGCCGAGGCGGTGAAGAAGGTGATGAAGGCGCCCTATGCCGAGATGGTGCTCCACGAGATGTGGTGCGTGGCGAATCTGCGTATCAAGTCCATCGAGGTGCGTGGCGATTCGGCAGGTGTGCGCTTCCACGACCCGGAGAGCCGCATCCAGTTCGAACATCCCTGGCCCAGTCCGATGGTCACTACTGACGGACATAACTCGGCGTTCTATCTGACCAATGCCCGTGAGCTGCTCGACCGTCCCGGTGAGTGGTATCACGACATCGATACCCGCAAGGTCTACTATTATCCCCGTGAAGGCGAGGACATGCGTTCGGCGGAGGCGGTCGTCCCGGCAGTGGAGACTCTGGTACAGGTGCTGGGCACCATCGACCGTCCGGTGCAGAACGTGCAGTTCAGAAACGTGGACTTCCACTACACCACGTGGATGCGTCCCTCGTTGCAGGGCCATGTGCCCCTGCAGGCAGGTATGTACATGACCGACGGCTACCGCATCACACCGAAGATGATACGCAACTACAACAACCACAAGCTGGACAACCAGGGCTGGCTGGGACGTCCCGGAACGGCAGTGAGCGTGCGTTTTGCCGACGGCATCGACTTCCTGGGCTGCGACTTCGAGCACCTGGGTTCTACCGGACTGGACTATGTGGAAGGCACGAGAGGCGGACTGGTGGAGGACTGTCTCTTCCGCGACATTGCCGGCAACGGTCTGGTGTTGGGCAGCTTCTCACCGGCAGCCCACGAGACCCATCAGCCCTATGACCCTGCAGACCGTCGGGAGCTCTGCACCTTCCAGACCGTCCGCAACAACCTCTTCACCGACGTGACCAACGAGGACTGGGGCTGCGTGGCGATTGCCGCAGGCTATGTGGCGGACATCACCATCGAGCACAACGAAATCAACGAGGTCTCCTACACCGGCATCAGCCTGGGCTGGGGCTGGACACAGACGGTGAACTGCATGCGCAACAACGTCGTGCGTGCCAACCTAATTCACCATTATGCCAAGCACATGTATGACACCGCAGGCATCTACACCCTGGGTGCACAGCCCAAGAGCTACGTGGTGGAGAACGTGGTGCACAGCATCTACACGCCCGGCTATGCGCACGACCCGAACCACTGGTTCTATCTCTACACCGACGAGGGGTCGTCGTTCATCACCGTGAAGGACAACTGGACCGAAGGGGAGAAGTTCCTCAAGAATGCCAACGGACCGGGCAATGTGTGGGAGAACAACGGACCGATGGTCAGCGACAGCATCAAGGCAAGAGCCGGCCTGCTCCGACCAATTGAAAGATAAGCCAATCGAACAATCACAGTACAAACGAAATGAAAAACCAAAAAGGAAGTCTGAAGAGCACCATTGCCGTGTCATTGACCAACTACCTGGACGCCGGAGCCATCGTTGCCGGTGCCAGTGGTCTGACGCTGTGGCAGAGCTACCTCGGCCTGACCGAGGGGCATCTGGGCTGGCTCAATGCCATCAGTGCCAACTGTCTGGGCGCTGCCATCGGTGCCATCATCGGCGGATTCCTCGCCGACAAGTACGGGCGCAAAGCCATTTATACCTATAATATGCTGGTCTACATGCTGGGCGTGGCGCTCATCGTCATCTCGGTGAACTTCCCCATGCTGCTGGCGGGATTCCTGGTGACCGGAATCTCGGTCGGCGTCGGGGTACCGGCATCGTGGACCTACATCTCCGAGAACTCTGAAGTGAATAACCGTGGCCGCAACATCGGCATCTCCCAGATGGCATGGGGCGTAGGTCCCACCATCATCCTGATTCTGGGCATGCTGCTGGCTCCGCCGACGGGCGACGGCACGAGCGGTATCCTCTTCGGCTGGGTGGAGTCGCTGGCTGAGGCCGTGAGCGGCGGTACACTGACGGGGGCTGCCCTGAATGTCTTCAGTAGCCGCATCGTGTTCGCGTCGCTCTTCATCGTCGCGTTCATCGCCTGGCTGCTGCAACGCCGTCTGAACGAGTCGGAAGAGTGGAAGGCTGCCAAGTCTGCCGCCGGGGCCGGGAACAAGCAGGGCGGCACGTTTGCCTCCTTCGGCACATTGCTGACCAACAAGGTGAACATCCGCACCATGATTTTCCTCGCCGGCATCTACCTGACGTGGAACCTCGTCAGCTCGGTGATGGGCTTCTTCCAGCAGCACATCTACGAGACGGCTGGCGGACTCTCGAACGTGCATGCCAACATGCTCTCTGCCGCCCAGTGGATTATCATCATCTTTGCCACCCTTGCCTTCTCGATGGTTGTGGACAAGGTCAACCAGCGCTGGCTCTACTGCTTCGGTGTGGGCATGGGCGTACTGGCATGGTTCATCATCGTGGCAATCGGCATCAAGAGCCTGTCGGGTCTGCTGTTCTTCACCCTGCTGTGGGCGATTCAGGCTGGTGTCTCCGTGCAGGCGTTCTATGCGTTGTGGGCATCGGAGCTGTTCCCTGCCAAATACCGGGCGGCGGCACAGGGCATCATGTTCTTCGTGGTGCGCGGTCTGTCTGCCGTGTGGGGACTTTGCTTTGTCTACATCTACGGCGAGAACGGGGAAGGCTTCTACCGCGCCTCCTACATCATGATAGGCCTCTTGATGGTGTCGTTGCTGGTCGGTACGATCTGGACACCGAAGACACGCGGGAAGACACTGGAGCAAATAACCAAAGAACGATATGGCGATGAAGAATAAGAGTACATGGATATGGTATCCGGGCGACTATGAAATCTGGCTGGGCAACCGCATGAACAGCCGTCGCACGGAGCGCGGAGCTTTCTTCCCTCCTTTCTGGAAGATGGACAGCCACTATGTGACCGTGGAGTTCAGCAAGACGCTTGATCTGGAGCAGGAAGAGGAGATTCGCATTGCTGCCGAGGGAACCTACAACATCAAGCTCGACGGCAAGTTGCAGTTCGGCATGCCTCGTGCCTTCCGGCTTCCTGCAGGCAGGCACCAGCTGAACATCAAAATCTGGAACCAGGCGACGCCGCCTGCCCTCTATGTCAGCGGACCGACGGTACACACCGACGGCACCTGGAAGGTGACCTACGAAGACAAGGAGTGGATTGACGAGAGCGGAAAGGCGAGCGACACGTCCGCCACGGTATACATGGATGCCGGACACTGGAACTTCGACGACCCGTCGCAGCGGCCGTCAGCCTTCCGGCTGGAACGCAAGCCGTTGCAACCCGTGACGACCTCTCCGGAGAACGGAGGCGTGCTGTACGACTTCGGACGGGAGACGTTCGGCTATGTCGTCCTGGAAGGCATTCATGGAACGGGCTGCCTGGACCTCTACTACGGGGAAAGCCCCGAAGAGGCCTGCGACACGGAACACTGCGAGACGCTCGACCGCCTGGAGGTCAACGGACAGCACATTGCCGACCTTGCCACGAACCGGACGGCGGAGCGCACCGACCGTTACGTGCTGGAGAGCAGCAAGGCGTTCCGCTACGTCTTCCTCAAGCCGACCGATGCGCTGAGCGTGGACCGCGTCGGCATGGAGTATGAGTTCCTGCCGGAGGACTACCGGGGCAGTTTCCGCTGCAACGACGAGGAGCTGAACCGCATCTGGGAGGTGGGAGCCTACACCATGCACCTCACCACGCGCGAGTTCTTCATCGACGGCATCAAGCGCGACCGTTGGGTGTGGAGCGGCGATGCCATCCAGAGCTACCTGATGAACTATTACCTCTTCTTCGACAGCGAGACAGTGAAGCGCACCATCTGGCTGTTGCGCGGCAAGGACCCCGTGACGAGCCACACCAACACCATCATGGACTACACCTTCTTCTGGTTCCTGAGCATCTATGATTACTATATGTACACCGGCGACCGCCACTTCGTGAGCCAGATTTATCCGCGCATGCAGACGATGATGGACTATGTGCTCGGACGTACCAATGCCGACGGCATGGTCGAAGGACTGACGGGCGACTGGGTGTTCGTCGACTGGGCGGACGGCTACCTGGACAAGCACGGCGAGCTTTCGTTCGAGCAGGTGCTCTTCTGCAAGAGCCTGGAGACGATGGCGCTCTGTGCCGGTCTGGCAGGCTGCACTGCCGACGTGCAGAAGTACGGCGAGCTGGCTTCCGCCTTGCGCGACAAGCTGATGCCCGCCTTCTGGGACGAGGCACGGCAGGCGTTGGTGCACAACCGCATCGGCGGCCGGCAGAGCGAAGCCGTGACCCGTTATGCCAACATGTTTGCCGTCTTCTTCGGTTACCTGACGCCGGAACAGCAGGAGGCAGTGAAACACTCCGTACTGCTCAACGACGCCATCCTGAAAATCACCACTCCCTACATGCGCTTCTACGAGCTGGAAGCCCTGTGTGCACTGGGCGAGCATGAGGCGGTGATGCGTGAGATGAAGGCCTATTGGGGCGGCATGCTCCGCGAAGGCGCCACCTCCTTCTGGGAGAAGTACAACCCCGCGGAGACGGGGACGCAGCATCTCTCCATGTACGGGCGGCCGTACGGCAAGAGCCTTTGCCATGCCTGGGGAGCCAGCCCCATCTACCTGCTGGGCAAGTATTACCTGGGCGTCCGTCCGCTGAAGCCCGGTTACGAAGAGTTCACCGTGACGCCGACGCTGGGCGGTCTGGAGTGGATGGAGGGCGCCGTGCCCACCCCGCAAGGTGAAATACGGGTACGCATGGATGCTGCCCAAATCCGTGTCCGGGCGACCGGAGGACAGGGCTACCTGTACTTCCGTTCGGAGAGACGGCCCGAGGCTTCCGTCGGTGTGGTGGAACACGTGGGCGGGGACCGCTACCGGGTACGCATCACCGGGACGGACGAAGTCATTGTCAACTATTCATCCAACTAGTACTAAAACGAACTATTTACAACCTTATGAACAAGTGCAAACTATTCGCTGCCTCGCTGATGGCAATCCTGCTCGCCGCCTGCGGTCAGGAGAAGATTATCGTCGTGGTGCCGCCGGGTGCCGGCAACCGTGTACAGTATGCCGGGGAACGCCTGGAGCGCATCCTGGATGCATCGGGCTATGATGCCTCCCTCACCGACCGTCTGCCCGAAGGAGACAACAAACATAAAGTCATCTCGCTCACGGTAAGTACTCAGGACAGTCTTAGGAAGGAAGGCTATACCATCACCACCGAAGGCAACGTGACCACCGTCTGCGGCAACGACCCGAGCGGTGTCATCTACGGAACGTGTGACCTGACGGACCGTCTGCAACACAACAGAGAGCTGGAGCTGCCCGACCAGGTGACCGATGCGCCCGAGATGGTGCTGCGCGGTACGTGCATCGGCGTGCAGAAGACCTACATCCTGCCCGGCTACCACGTGTACGAGTACCCCTACACGCCGGAGAACTTCCCTTGGTTCTATGACAAGGAACGCTGGATCAAGTACCTCGACATGCTGGTGGACAACCGCATGAACTCGCTCTACCTGTGGAACGGGCACCCCTTTGCCTCGCTGGTGAAGCTGGAGGACTATCCGTTTGCCGTCGAGGTGGACGAGGAGACCTTCAAGAAGAACGAGGAGATGTACAAGTTCCTGACCGAGGAAGCCGACAAACGGGGCATCTTCGTCATCCAGAAGTTCTACAACATCCTCGTGTCGAAGCCTTTTGCCGAACACTACGGCATCAAGACGCAGGACCGCAACCGCCCCATCACCCCGCTGCTGAGTGACTATACCCGCAAGAGCATTGCCGCCTTTGTGGAGAAGTATCCCAACGTCGGTCTGCTCGTCTGCCTGGGCGAGGCGATGGATACCTACGAGGACGATGTGGAGTGGTTCACCCAGACCATCATCCCCGGTGTGAAGGACGGACTGCAGGCACTGGGACGTACCGACGAACCGCCCATCCTGGTGCGTGCCCACGACACCAACTGCAAGATGGTGATGGATGCCGCCCTTCCGCTGTACAAGAACCTCTACACCATGCACAAGTATAACGGCGAGTCGCTGACGACCTACGAGCCGCGCGGACCCTGGGCACAGATACACAAGGACCTGAGCTCCCTCGGGTCGACACACATCGAGAACGTGCATGTGCTGGCGAACCTGGAGCCCTTCCGCTGGAGCTCGCCCGACTTCGTGGAGAAGACCGTACAGGCGATGCACGATGTGCACGGAGCCAACGCGCTGCACCTCTTCCCGCAGGCTTCCTACTGGGAGTATCCCTACACCGCCGACAAGCTGCCCGACGGACAGCGCGAGGAACAGCTCTACCGCGACTGGGCATGGTACAAGCTCTGGGGACGTTATGCCTGGAACTGCCGACGCGACCGCAACGGGGAGATGCAGTACTGGGACCGTGAGTTTGCCAACTTCTACGGACTGAGCGACGAACAGGGCGCGCTGGTGCGTGAGGCGTACGAACAGTCGGGCGAGATTGCCCCGAAGCTGCTCCGTCGCTTCGGCATCACCGAGGGCAACCGGCAGACCCTTCTGCTGGGCATGTTCGTCAGTCAGCTGGTCAACCCCTACAAGTATACCATCTACCCCGGCTTCTACGAGAGCTGCGGACCGGAAGGGGAGAAGCTCATCGAATACGTGGAGAAGGAATGGAAGAAGCAGCCCCACGTGGGCGAACTTCCGCTGGACGTCGTGAACGACTGTGCCGAGCGGGGCGACAAGGCAGTGGCTGCCATCGACCAGCTGGCGGGCAAGGCTACTGCCAACCAGGACGAGCTGGCACGCCTCATCAACGACATGCACTGCTACCGTGAATTCGCCTACTTCTTCAACTACAAGGTGAAGGCGGCCGAGCAGGTGCTGAACTACCAGTGGAGCAAGGACCTGAAGTACCTCGACGAGGTGGCGCCGCTGCTGGAGAAGAGCCTGGAGCACTACCGCAAGCTGGTGGACCTGACGAAGGACCGCTATCTCTACGCCAACAGCATGCAGACCGCCCAACGACGCATCCCCATCGGAGGCGATGACGGGAAGAACAAGACCTGGGAGGAGCTGCTGCCGCACTACGAAGCCGAGCTTGCCAACTTCCGCGGACACTTGCAGACACTGAAGGACAAGGCTGCCGGAAAAGTGACCGAGCAGGCTGCCGCCATTGAACCTTTGAAGCCTGCGGCAGTCCAAATGAAAAGTTCGCTGAAACCGGTGAAACTGGCTGAAGGCGCGGTCCTGATGAGCAACCTCGCTGCGAACAAGGTACAGGCGCTGGCTCCTGAACTGAAGGGACTCACGGCATACTGTGTCGACGGAGCTGCCCAACGGGAGGAAGGCACGAAGATTGAATTTGAGTGCCAGGCGCCCGTCAGCCTGTTGGTCGGCTATTTCAAGGACGACCAGAAGAAGTATGCCAAGGCACCCAAGCTGGAGACCGATGCGTCCGCCAACGAATACGGACAGGCAGAACCCGTGCTGACCAACGCCATCCATCTGGACAAGATGCCGCTGGCGAACATCCATGCCTACCGCTTTGAGGCTGGCAAGCACACCTTGCTGCTGCCGACAGGCATGGCTCTGGTCCTCGGCTTCACCGATTCCGCCATCACGACCCGCAATGCGGCACTTGACGGGACGGACGATGCCATGGACTGGCTGTTCTACTAAGCCACGGCAGTGCTGGCAGGGGATTGACATCTGCCAAGCCCGGGATTGACGCGGACATCATAGGGCATGTACGGACCAAAGTATAATACTTAGGCTGCCTAAGTATGATACTTAGGGGGTCTAAGTATTATACTTTGGTCCGTCTATCCCGTGCTTGTTGCAGACTGGTCCCCTGCTTTTACGCTGTCGGAACAAAGACTTGAATAAACGAAGAACGAATGAATAGACACTCATTATTACTGATGCTGATGACGGCGTTGTGCTGCTGGAATGTGCAGGCGCAGCGTCACGTGTCACAGGAGCGCATGGCGGAAGTCTATGAGGAGGCAAAGACTCCTTACAAATACGGCTTGGTCGTAGCTCCGACGAGCAACCATGCCAAGATTGACTGCCCGACGGTCTTCCGTGAGGGCGACAAGTGGTACATGACCTACGTCATTTACAATGGAAAGGAAGCCAAGGACGGGCGCGGGTATGAGACCTGGCTTGCCGAGAGCGACAACCTGTTGGAATGGAAGACACTGGGACGTGTCCTTTCCTACCGCGACGGCATGTGGGACAGCAACCAGCGTGCCGGATTCCCTGCACTGGTCGATATGGAGTGGGGCGGAAGCTATGCCCTCCAGCGTTACAAGGACCGGGCGTGGATGAGCTACTTCGGTGGAGAAGGGCGGGGCTATGAAGCCATCGAGGCGCCCTTGTCCATCGGTGTCGCATGGACCGAGGAGAGTCCTGCCGTTGCCCATGAGTGGGAGACGGGGAAGAAGCCCGTGATGACTCCCGGTGAAAAGAAGGCACAGTGGTGGGAACGGCTCACGCACTACAAGACCATGGTCTATTGGGACAAGGACGAGACCCTGGGGGCACCCTTCGTGATGTACTACAATGCCGGCGGCATCAACCCCGCCACGAACATCAAGGGCGAGCGCATCGGCATCGCGCTCTCGAAGAACATGAAGAAGTGGACCCGTTACGAGGGCAACCCGGTCTTCAGCCACGAGGCGCAGGGGACCATCACGGGCGATGCCCAGATTGTGAAGATGGGCGATGTCTATGTGATGTTCTACTTCTCCGCCTTCAATCCGAGCCGTCCTTACAAGGCATTCAATACGTTCGCCTGCAGTTATGACCTCGTGACGTGGGACGACTGGCAGGGCGATGACCTCATTTACCCCACGAAACCCTACGACGAGATGTTCGCCCACAAGAGCTATGTGGTGAAGCATGACGGCGTGGTCTATCACTTCTATTGCGCGGTCAACAACGCCGAGCAACGCGGCATTGCCGTGGCTACGAGCCGTCCGATGGGACGGTCGAAGGTGCACTTCCCGGAACCGGAGAGCAAGAAGCGACGCACGCTGGTCAACCTGGACAGCGACTGGACCACGTGGCTCCTCACGTCCGATGGCAAGGAGACGCAGCGTCACCGCGTCAACATCCCCCACAACTGGGACGACTACTACGGTTACCGTCAGCTGACGCACGGCAACCTGCACGGCACAGCCGGGTATGAGAAGCACTTCACGCTCGACCGGATTGAACCGGGCAAACGCTACTTCCTGCGCTTCGAGGGGGTGGGCACGTATGCCACCATCCGCCTGAACGGCAAGGACCTGGGGCGTCACCCCATCGGCCGTACGACCCTGACGCTCGATGTGACCGACGCCCTCGCTACGGAGAACACGCTGGAGGTGAAAGCCGAACATCCGGAGATGATTGCCGACATGCCGTGGGTGTGCGGAGGCTGCTCGTCGGAGTGGGGCTTCAGTGAAGGCTCGCAGCCCTTCGGTATCTTCCGTCCGGTGGTGCTGGAGGTGACCGACGAGGTGCGTATCGAGCCTTTCGGCGTGCACATCTGGCACGACGACGCCGTGAAGACGGTGTACATGGATACCGAGGTGACCAACTACGGCAGCGAGCCGCAGACCGTGCAGCTGGTGAACCGACTGAACAATGCCGACGGGGTACAGGTCTTCCGCCTTCCGGTGGAGGTGACCCTGCAACCCGGAGAGACCAAGGTGGTGCACCAGGAGTCGCCCATCGAGGACCCGATACGCTGGAGCACGGAGCGTCCTTACCTCTACGCCCTGGCAACGATGATAAAGCGCGGCACGGCTACGACCGACGAGATAACCACGCCCTTCGGCTTCCGTACGCTGAGCTGGCCGGTGAAGCGCAACGACGGCGACGGACGGTTCTACCTCAATGGCAAGCCGGTGTTCCTCAACGGCGTGTGCGAGTATGAGCACCAGTTCGGACAGAGTCACGCCTTCAGTCACGAACAGATTGCCTCGCGTGTGAAACAAATCAAGAATGCGGGCTTCAACGCCTTCCGTGATGCCCACCAACCGCATAACCTGGAATATCAGAAGTACTGGGACAAGGAGGGCATCCTGTGGTGGACGCAGCTCTCGGCACACATCTGGTACGACACGCCGGAGTTCCGCGAGAACTTCAAGACGATGCTCCGCCGCTGGGTGAAGGAGCGCCGCAACTCCCCGTCCGTGGTGATGTGGGGCTTGCAGAACGAGAGCACGCTGCCCAAGGCGTTTGCCGAGGAGTGTTGCGACATCATCCGCGAGATGGACCCGACCGCCCGCAACATGCGCATCATCACGACCTGCAACGGGGGTGACGGCACCGACTGGAACGTCATCCAGAACTGGAGCGGCACGTACGGTGGCGACATCTTCAAGTATGACCAGGAGCTGGCACAGCCCAACCAGCTGCTCAACGGCGAGTATGGCGGATGGCGCAGCATCGACCTGCATACGGAGCCGGGTGCTGCCGCTTCGGAAGGTATCTGGAGCGAGGAGCACATGTGCCACCTGATGGAGGTGAAGGTGCGCCTTGCCGAACAGGCGAAGGACAAGGTCTGCGGACACTTCCAGTGGATTTACAGCAGCCACGACAATCCCGGACGGCGTCAGCCCGACGAGGCGTACCGCAAGATAGACAAGGTCGGTCCGTTCAACTACAAGGGACTGGTCACGCCATGGGAAGAGCCGCTGGATGTCTATTATATGTACCGTTCCAACTACGTGAGCGCGAAGAAGGACCCGATGGTCTACATCGCCTCGCACACCTGGCCCGACCGGTTCACCGAACCGCGCCGTGCGACCATCGAGGTGTACAGCAACTGTGACTCCGTCCGTCTGTACAACGATGCGGGCGAAGAGGCCTTCCTGGGCTATAAGCTCAAGGGGGAAGTCGGGACCCATTTCATCTGGGCTTACCGCGACATCCGTTACAACGTCCTGCGTGCCGTGGGCTATTACCAGGGCAAGGCGGTAGCGGAAGACCTGATTGTGCTCAACAACCTGCCCGAAGCCCCCAACTTCGACCGGCTCTACCAGGATGCGAAGCCGTTGCTGAAGGCAGCTCCGGGCTATCACTACCTCTACCGGGTGAATTGCGGGGGAGACCAGTACGTCGACGAGTTCGGTCAGACGTGGGAGACGGATAACACCTACTTCTCCCATTCATGGGCGGAGGACTTCAAGGAGCTGAATCCCTACCTTGCCAGCCAGCGCACGACGAACGACCCCATCCGTGGCACGCGCGACTGGAAACTGTTCCAGTCCTTCCGTTTCGGACGTCACAAGCTGAACTACCGGTTTGAGGTGCCGAACGGCAAGTACCGGGTCGAGCTGTACTTCATCGAGCCGTGGCACGGTACGGGTGCGCCGCTGATTGATTGCGAAGGCATGCGCATCTTCGACGTGGCGGTCAACGGCAAGACCGTGATCGATGACCTCGATATCTGGGCGGAAGCCGGACACGACGGGGCATTCAAGCAGGTGGTCGAAGCCGAAGTGACCGACGGGAAGCTCGTCATCGACTTCCCCGAGGTGAAAGCCGGACAGGCGGTCATCTCGGCAATAGCCATCGCCACGGACAATGCGCTGGTGACGGTGCCTGCCCTTCCCGTCGGCAATGACTGGAGCTGGGAGAAGGCTGCCAGGGAGGTGCTGGTGAAGACCCCGAAGGAGCTGCTGCCCGAGGACAAGAATGCCCGTGTCAACGTGACGTACGAGGCAGAGGACGCCAAGGTGAGCGGCAACTACCAGGTGAAGGTCGTGAAGGACAAGAGCGGCATCTTCTTTGGCAAAGGGACGCGGAACCGCATCGAGTGGAAGGTCTCCACGGGCCTGGCGCAAGTCTATGCCTTGCGGTTCAAATACATGAACAGCACCGGCAAACCCATCCCGGTGAACATGAAGTTCATCGATGCCAAGGGCGTCGTGCTCAAGGACGACACGCTGAACTTCCCCGAGACACCGGAGAAGTGGCGTATGATGAGTACCACGACCGGGACGTTCATCAATGCCGGACATTACCGGGTGGTCATTACCGGCGACAACCTGGAAGGACTGGCATTCGAGGCATTGGACATACAATGACGCCGGTGAGATAGCAATTTGAGTAACTCAACATTCACAAGCATACACATGAAGCGTATCGGCATGTTGGCAGCGTTGCTGCTACCCTTGTTGGGCTTGCACGCCCAGCAGCATGATTGGGAGAACCATCACGTACTCCAGATAAACCGCGAGCCGGCACGTGCGGCGTTCATCCCCTTCGGCGTACAGAAGGGCGACCGCATGCTGTCGTTGAACGGCACCTGGAAGTTCCGTTGGACCAAGACTCCCGACGAACGTATTCCCGATTTTTATCGTACGGACTTTGACGATGCCTCGTGGACGGACTTTACCGTCCCCGCCAATTGGGAAGTCAATGGTTATGGAACCCCCATCTACGCATCGGCGGGCTATGTGTTCCGCATAGACCCTCCCTATGTGATGGGCGAACCGAAGCAGAAGTACACGACTTTCATCGAGCGGAACCCCGTGGGACAATACCGCCGCACGTTCACTTTGCCCGAGGCTTGGCAGAGCGGACAGACCTTCCTGCGCTTTGACGGCGTGATGAGTGCGTTCTACGTCTGGGTCAACGGCAAGCGCGTCGGCTACAGCCAGGGCAGCATGGAGCCGTCGGAGTTCAACATTACTCCCTACCTGCAGCCCGGGACGAACCAGGTGGCTGTGGAGGTCTA
Organism: Bacteroides sp. Marseille-P3684; assembly: GCF_900291465.1. Classification (GTDB taxonomy): domain Bacteria; phylum Bacteroidota; class Bacteroidia; order Bacteroidales; family Bacteroidaceae; genus Phocaeicola_A. The sequence goes on along the minus strand of NZ_LT985808.1, from coordinate 3,507,961 downwards.
TCGCTACAGCGACGGCTCGTACCTGGAGGACCAGGACTTCTGGCGTTTCAGTGGCATCCAGCGTGATGTCACCCTGTTCCATACGCCGGACATCCGCATCCGCGACTATGCCGTGCGGACACTTCCCCACGCCGGCTACGAGGACTTTACCTTGCAGATAGACCCGCAGCTGAGCGTGTTCGGCGAGGAGAAGAGCCGGAAAGGAAAAGGCTACAAGGTCGTGGCGGTCCTGACTGACAGGGAGGGGCAGACCGTCTTCAGCGGACAGGCGGACGCCGAGCCCATCCTGGACCTCGACCACAAGGCAGCCGTGATGAACGAATGGTATCCCCAACGCGGACCGCGCAAGCTGGGACGCATCGCGGGCGAAATCAAGGCGCCTCACCGCTGGACGGCAGAGACACCTTATCTATATACCCTGAATCTGTCGTTGCAGGACAGCCTCGGTCAGGTGGTGGAACGTGCCACGAGCAAGGTGGGCTTCCGCAGCGTCGAGGTGAAGGACGGGCAGGTGCTGGTCAACGGACGTCCCATCCGTTTCCGGGGCGTGAACCGGCACGAGCATGACCCGCGGACGGCGCGTGTCATGACCGAAGAACGCATGTTGCAGGACATTCTGCTCATGAAGCAGGCGAACATCAATGCCGTGCGCACGGCACACTATCCCAACCATCCGCGCTTCTACGAACTGTGCGACTCGCTCGGACTCTATGTCATGGATGAGGCGGACATCGAGGAGCACGGCTTGCGCGGCACGCTGGCAAGTACGCCCGACTGGCACGCAGCCTTCCTGGACCGTGCTGTCCGTATGGCGGAGCGGGACAAGAATCATGCCTGCATCGTGTTCTGGAGCATGGGCAACGAGAGTGGCTACGGTCCGAACTTTGCAGCCATCTCGGCCTGGCTGAAGGACTTCGACCCGACGCGCCCCATCCATTATGAAGGGGCACAGGGACTGGACGGCGCTCCCGACCCGTACACGGTGGACGTCATCAGCCGCTTCTATCCGCGTACGCAGGATGAATACCTGAATCCGGGCATCCCCGAAGGAGCCGACGAGGAGCGGGCGGAGAATGCCCGTTGGGAACGTCTGCTGTCCATTGCCGAGCGGACGAACGACAACCGTCCGGTGCTGACGAGCGAATATGCGCACTCCATGGGCAATGCCTTGGGGAACTTCCAGGAATATTGGGACGAGATTTACAGCAACCACCGCATGCTGGGCGGTTTCATCTGGGACTGGGTGGACCAGGGCATCATCCGCACCTTGCCCGACGGACGCGAGCAGGTGGCTTACGGCGGTGACTTCGGTGACCAGCCGAACTTGAAGGCATTCTGCATGAACGGCATCGTGCGGTGCGACCGTACGCTGACGCCCAAGTACTGGGAGGTGAAGAAGGTCTATCAGCCGGTCTACATGAAGCTGGCGAACTGGGATGCCGCCACGGGACAATGTGCCGTGGAGATGACCAACCACAACCACCACATCGGTGTCGACGGCTACCGCTGCCTCTGGACGTTGTACAGCAACGGCGTGAAGCAGGCGGAAGGGGAGGCGGAGTTGCCTTACATCCTCCCGGCGGAGTCGAAGAATGTGACGATTGACCTGGCTAAGGCAGTGAAGAAGATTGACTGGGAGACGGACGATGTGCGTCTGAACCTCTCGCTGGTGCTCAAGACGGCTTGTGACTGGGCTAAGGCAGGTCACGAGGTGGCAGCCGAACAGCTGACGCTGAAGGACAACCTGATGCAGCTGGCACGCACCGAGGTGAAAGGCGGACGCAAGCTGGCACTCACGACGGATGAGGCTGCCATCCGGGTGGAGAACAATGCCGTGCTGGCAGTCTGGGACGTGAAGTCGGCTACGCTCCGTCAGCTCGCTTATGCCGGGCGTACCGTCCTCCAGGCGAAGGACTCTCTGGCAGCAGCGAACTTCCAGGCGTTCCGTGCTCCGACGGACAACGACAAGAGCTTCGGCAACTGGCTGGCGAAAGACTGGCAGAAGAACCTCCTGCACGCCCCGAAGGTGGAGGCGCTGGCATGCACGGGCCGTGCACTCGATGATGGCTCGGTCGAAGTGGAGACCGCGCAACGGTATGCCTACCTTGCCGGGAGCATCCTGGTGAACAGTATATATAAGGTATATGAAGACGGGACGATAGACCTCAGCCAGACGTATACGCCGGAGGGAGACCTGCCGGAACTGCCTCGTCTGGGAGTGTCCTTCGTAGCCGACGCCGCCTGTGACAACGTGGAGTGGTACGGCTACGGTCCCATGGAGACTTATCCCGACCGGCACCGTTCTGCCACCATCAACTGGTGGAGAGCCAAGGCGGGCGACCAGTACACGCACTATCCGCGTCCGCAGGACTCGGGCAACCTGGAGTCGGTGGCTGTCATCCGTCTGACGGACGGGACAGGGCACGGCATCAGCGTGTCGGCACTGGACAAACCCTTCTCCGCTTCGGCACTGCCCTATTCGGTGATGGACATTTATCACGCCTCGCACGATTGCGACCTGCAGCCCTCCGGTGCGGTTTACCTGAACATCGACACCGCCGTATTGGGCCTGGGCAACAGCAGCTGCGGACCGGGCGTACTGAAGAAGTATGCCATCGAGAAGAAGCCGCATACGTTACACGTGCGGATTCAAGGATTCAGACTTAAGAACTAAAAACCCCTTAAACGATATGAAAAAGACAATGATGTGTGTTGCTTCGTTGCTGTTCTCGGCGGCGCTTTGGGCGCAGTCGTCGGTGGAGACGGAGCGACAGTACCTTTCCGGAACCGGATGCGACGACATGGTGCAATGGGACTTCATGTGCACAGGCGGCAACAACTCCGGCAAGTGGACCAAGATTGGTGTGCCTTCCTGTTGGGAGTGCCAGGGCTTCGGTACGTTCCAGTACGGCATGAAGTTCTATGGCAAGGCGTTCCCCGAGGGCATTGCCGATGAGAAAGGAATGTACAAGTATGAATTCACGTTGCCGGAGTCGTGGAACGGCAAGCAGGTGGAGCTGATTTTCGAAGCTGCCATGACCGACATGCAGGCGACCATCAACGGACGCAAGGCGGGTACGCCCCACCAGGGCGGCTTCTACCGCATCACTTACGACGTGAGCGACCGGGTGTTCTTCGGTCCGAAAAAGAAGAACGTGCTGGAAGTGACCGTCAGCAAGGAGAGCGAGAATGCCGGTGTCAACCTGGCGGAACGTCGTGCGGACTACTGGAACTTCGGCGGACTCATCCGTCCGGTGTTCATGATTGCCCGTCCGGCAATGAACATCCACCAGGTCGCCATCGACGCGAAGGCTGACGGAACGTTCAAGTCGGACTGCTACCTGAACATTGCCGTGCCCGGCGCGAAGGTGCAGACGGCGATTTATGATGCCGCCGGCAAGAAGGTGGGCGAGTCGGTGACGGCACTGCCCACGGGAGGGGACCACTGCCTCGTGAACATGGCGGTGAAGCAGCCTGCCCTGTGGACGGCAGAGACGCCGAACCTCTATAAGGCAGAGTTCACCCTGCTCGATGCCGACGGCAAGGTGCTCCACCGGATGAACGAGAAGTTCGGTTTCCGCACCATCGAGGTGCGCGAGAGCGACGGACTCTACATCAACGGTGTGAAGGTGAACATCCGGGGCGTGAACCGCCACAGCTTCCGTCCGGAGAGCGGACGCACGCTCAGCAAGGCGAAGAACATCGAGGACGTGAACCTCATCAAGAGCATGAACATGAACGCCGTCCGTCTGTCGCACTATCCGGCAGACCCGGAGTTCTACGAGGCATGCGACTCGCTCGGACTCTATGTGATGAGCGAGCTCTCCGGCTGGCACGGCAAGCACGAGACCATCGTCGGCCAGAAGCTGGTCAAGGAGATGGTGGAGCGCGACGTGAACCATCCGTGCATCATCTGGTGGAGCAACGGTAACGAGAAAGGCTGGAACGACGAGCTGAACGGCGAGTTCCACAAGTACGACCCGCAGAAGCGTCCCGTGCTCCATCCGCAAGGCAACTTCGGCGGCTTCGAGACCATGCACTACCGTTCCTACGGCGAGAGCCAGAACTACATGCGTCTGCCGGAAATCTTCATGCCGACGGAGTTCCTCCACGGTCTGTATGACGGCGGACACGGAGCCGGACTGTACGACTACTGGGAGATGATGCGCAAGCATCCCCGCTGTGCCGGAGGCTTCCTCTGGGTATTGGCGGACGAAGGAGTGAAGCGCGTCGACATGGGTGGCTTCATCGACAACGTGGGCAACTATGGAGCCGACGGCATTGTCGGTCCGCACCACGAGAAGGAGGGAAGCTACTGGACCGTGAAGCAGGTATGGTCGCCCGTACAGCTCATGAACGGTTCGATTGATGCCGACTTCGACGGGGTGTTCCAGGTGGAGAACCGCTACGACTTCCTCAACCTGAATACCTGCCGCTTCGTGTGGAAGCGCGTGCAGTTCCCTGCCGTGACGGAGAGCGGAGAGGCAAAGGTGCTGAAGCAGGGCGAGGTGAAAGGTCCGGATGTCCCGGCTCACGGCAAGGGGACGTTGACCATCCCGTTTGCCAACGACGGGGCGGATGCGTTGCAGGTGACGGCTATCGACAAGTACGGCAACGAGCTCTTCACCTGGTCGTATCCGTTGACTTATCAGGCGAAGAAGGCGGAGCTGGCTACTGCCGGCGCGGCACCTGCCATCCAGCGTGAGGCGGACCGGCTGACGGTGACCGCCGGCGGACGTGTCTTCACGTTCAGCCAGAAGGACGGACAGCTGAAGGGCGTCAGCGTCAACGGCAAGCAGATTGACCTGAAGGACGGACCGCGCTTCATCTGCGCCAAACGTGCCGACCGCTCCATGGACCAGTTCTACAACCACGATGACAAGGATGCCGAGAAGAAGAAGACCCAGTATACCGAGTTCGAGGACCTGGGCAAGCTCGTCAGCCTCGATGCGAAGGAGGACGGCAACCGTGTCGTGGTGACAGCCACCTACAAGCTGGGCTGCTTTGACAAGGCGGTGTGGACCATCGACAGCGAAGGAACGGCAGCACTGGACTTCTACTACAACTTCTCGGGAGTGGTGGACCTCATGGGTGTGAAGTTCGACTACCCCGAAGAGCTGGTTGTCAGCAAACGCTGGGTCGGCGACGGACCGTACCGCGTCTGGCAGAACCGTCTCCACGGTCCGCAGTACGGACTCTGGGAGAACGACTACAACGACCCCATCCCCGGAGAAAGCTTTGACTATCCGGAGTTCAAGGGTTACTTTGCCCACGTCGACTGGATGAGCCTGCGCACCAAGCAGGGGACCATCCACATCCAGAACGAGACTCCCGATTCCTACATCGGCATCTATGAGCCGCGCGACGGACGTGACCACTTGCTCTACACCCTGCCCAAGACCGGCATTTCGGTGATGAAGGTCATTCCGCCCGTACGCAACAAGGTCAACACGACCGACCTCATCGGACCGTCCTCACAAGCCAAGTGGGTGGACGGCACGCAGAGCGGACGCATCGTCCTGCGCTTTGAGTAAGAAGACTGACAAGGGAGAGACTGTGCCGGGGATGCAATTCGGCAGAGTCTCTCCTTTGCTTTGATACAGATTTTGTCTACTTTCGTCTGTGCTTTCAGCCGTTCGTTATCAGCATCCTCTGTCCGTACGAAGAGTTCGGAAGGCGGGGAAAGGGCTGAACAGGCAGAAAGAACAGATTCATCAACAGAACAATGAAGAAGAACAGATTAGCAACATGGAGTCTGGCACTGGCGTTGCTCGCCGGTCTGCATCCGCAGGCTGCCGCACAGACAACGCTCCAGGACCAGTTCACGCAACTCTCTTCGGAAGAAGCGAAGCCGTGGACCTTCTGGTACTGGATGTTCGGTGCCGTGACCAAGGAAGGTATTACCGCCGACCTGGAAGCGATGAAGCGCGTCGGACTGGGCGGTACGTATCTGATGCCCATCAAGTCGGTCTCTCAAGGACCTGAGTTCAACGGGAAGGCGGAGCAGCTCAGTCCCGAATGGTGGGAGATGGTGCGCTTCAGCATGCAGGAGGCGGACCGCCTCGGACTGAAGCTGGGCATGCACATCTGCGACGGCTTTGCCCTGGCGGGCGGTCCGTGGATTACACCGGAAGAGTCGATGCAGAAGGTGGTCTTCACCGATACCATCGTCAGCGGAGGGAAAGTGAACCTGCAGCTCTCCCGTCCGGAAGCTTACAAAGGCTATTACAGGGACATCGCTCTCTATGCCCTGCCGGTGAAAGGGCAGGCGGACGTCCGTCTGACGCCCCGCATGACGTGCGGCAACCTCAACGAGCCGGGTGACCCGAAGAAAGGGGTGAGCATCGATGAGAAGGGAGTCATCCGTTCATCGGTGCCCTGCTGGATTCAGCTGGAATATCCCGAAGAGATTACTTGCCGCAACGTGGAAATCATCCTCACCGGAAACAACTACCAGGCACACCGCCTGAAGGTGATGGCAAGCCGTGACGGAAAGGACTTCCGCTTCGTCAAGCAGCTGGAGCCTGCCCGACAAGGGTGGCAGAACACCGACGAGAACTCCACGCACTCCATCCCTCCGACCAAGGCGCGGTTCTTCCGTTTCTACTGGACGCCTGCCGGCAGCGAGCCGGGCAGTGAGGACATGGACGCTGCCAAGTGGAAACCCAACCTGAAAATCAAGCAGCTCGTCCTGCACTCCGAGCCACGCCTCAACCAGTGGGAAGGCAAGGCGGGACTGGTCTGGCGGGTGGCGAAGGACACGCCTGCCACGGATGTGCCCGATGCCGACTGTGTCAAGACGTCCGAGGTCATCAACCTCACCGCTTCCCTGAAGGACGGCGTGCTCGTCGCCACCCTCCCGAAAGGGCAGTGGCGCATCCTGCGCATGGGACATACCTCCACGGGACATGACAATGCCACGGCGGGAGGCGGACGCGGACTGGAGTGCAGCAAGTTTGATGCAAAGATTGTCCGCAAGCAGTTTGACAACTGGTTTGGCAAGGTCTTCACGATGGTGGACCGCGACCTGGCGAACCGGGTACTGAAATACATGCACGTGGACAGCTGGGAATGCGGCTGCCAGAACTGGAGCGACAATTTCGCCGCTGAGTTCAAGGCACGCCGGGGCTATGACCTCATGCCCTACCTTCCCTTGCTGGCAGGTATCCCGATGGAGACGGCAGCCCGTTCGGAACAGGTGCTGCGCGATGTCCGCACCACGTGTGCCGAGCTGGTGAAGGACGTGTTCTATGACACGCTGGCAGCATGCGCAAGGGACTATGGCTGCCAGTTCTCCGCCGAGTGTGTCGCACCGACGATGGTGAGCGACGGCATGCTCCATTACCAGTCGGTAGACCTGCCGATGGGGGAATTCTGGCTCCGCAGTCCGACGCATGACAAGCCCAACGACATGCTCGATGCCATCAGCGGCGGACACATCTACGGCAAACGCATCATCCAGGCGGAGGGCGGCACCGAGGTGCGCGGCATCTGGGACGAGGCGCCTGCCACGGTGAAGGCACTCTTTGACCGCAACTACGCCCTGGGCATCAACAAACTCTTCTTCCATGTCACCGCACACAACCCGTGGCTCGACCGCAAGCCGGGCATGACGCTCGACGGCATCGGGCTGTTCTTCCAGCGCGACAATACCTGGTTCGAACAGGGAGGCAAGGCATTGGTCGACTACGTCCGCCGTTGCCAGACCCTGCTGCAGTACGGCTGGCCCGTGACGGACATTGCCGTGTTCACCGGCGAGGAGATGCCGCGTCGGGCAGTACTCCCGGACCGTCTGGTTCCGATGCTTCCCGGCATCTTCGGACGGGAACGGGTGGAGAGCGAGCACGTCCGTCTGGCAAACATCGGACAGCCGTTGCGCACCATGCCCGTCGGCGTGACCCACTCGGCAAACATGGCGGACCCGGAGGATTGGGTGAACCCCCTGCGCGGCTATGCCTATGACTCCTTCAACCGCGACGCCCTGCTCCGTCTGGCACAGGCTGACAACACGAAGGGTGTGATACGGATGCCCTGGGGTGGCGAGTACCGGGTACTTGTCGTTCCGCAGACGCGCCCGATGATGCCCAACCGCGTGTCTTCTTCCGAGGTGGAGAAGAAGCTCAAGGAGCTGTATCAGGCAGGTGTGCTGGTGGTCGACAAGCCGTTCCTCTACGACAGCTTCTCGGACTTCGGACTGGACCGCGACGTCGTGGTGCCGAAGGGCATTGCCTGGACGCACCGCCGGGGCGAGGAGGCGGACATCTACTTCATCGCCAACCAGGATGAGGCGGAGAGCAGCAGCTTCACGGCTTCGTTCCGCATCAGCGGCATGCAGCCCGAGCTGTGGAATCCCATGACGGGCGAAATCACCGAGCCGGGCATCTGGCGTGAGAAAGACGGACGGGTGGAAGTCGGGCTGTCACTGGCTCCTTCACAGTCGATGTTCGTCGTGTTCCGCCGTCCGGCATCCAAGGTGGGCAACGCCACGGTGGCAAGCGTACGCCGCCGTCCGCTGGAGGTGAAGGAGTGGAACGTGCACTACAACACCCTGAATACGGACGAGACCGTGACCGAGCTGCGCAGCTGGACACGTTCGTCCGACCCGAAGGTGCGCTATTACTCCGGGACTGCCGTCTACTCGACGGAGTTCAAGTGGAAGGCAGGCAAGTCCGAGCGTGGCAGCCGCGTGTTCCTGAAGTTCAAGGGCCTGAGCGATGTGGCTACCGTCCGCGTCAACGGGGTGCCCTGCGGCACGGCATGGACCGCCCCCTATGAGGTGGAAGTCACTTCGGCGTTGAAGAAAGGCAAGAATACCCTTGAAATCGAGGTGACCAATACCTGGGCGAACGCGTTGCTCGGTGTGGACGAGGGCAAGGCTCCCTTCGACGGCATCTGGACGAATGCCAGGTACCGGATGGCAGAGAAGGAGTTGCTCCCTGCCGGACTGACCGCTCCCCTGGAATGGAAACTGGTGAAGTAAAAGAGAATGGACGGGGCTTTTCCCCCGTCCGCCATAATAAAGAAATCTATCATGAAAGGATTGAAGACACTGGCTGCCCTGGCTCTGATGCTGTCGGCAGCCGTCAGCCTGCGGGCTGAAATCAGACTGCCGGCATTCTTTGCCGACAACATGGTGCTGCAACAGCAGACCCAAGCCAACCTCTGGGGCTGGGCAAGCCCCTCGAAGACCGTCACCGTGAAGACCGGATGGGACGGGAAGACCTATACGACGACTGCCGCAGCGGACGGCAAGTGGAAGCTTGCCGTGGAGACGCCCGTTGCCGGAGGACCCTATGACCTCACCATCAGCGACGGACAGCCCCTGACCCTGAAGAATGTACTGATTGGCGAAGTCTGGGTATGCTCCGGACAGAGCAACATGGAGATGCCCATGAAGGGCTTCAAGATGCAGCCCGTGGAGGGTGCCAACATGGACGCGGCATACAGCCGGAACCCCCACATCCGTCTCTTTACCGTCGGTCTGAACTCACAGACGACACCGCAAGACACGGTGAAGGGGCACTGGAGCGAAGCGTGCGCCGAGAGCGTGCGGGAGTTCAGCGCCACGGCATACTACTTCGGGCGGATGCTCAACCGCGTGCTCGACGGTGTCCCCGTCGGACTGATTGTGACGGCGTGGGGCGGCTCTGCCTGCGAGGCATGGATGAACCCCGCCTGGCTGAAACCCGAATGGATGAAGAACTACAAGTACCCCGTGCCGGCTCCCGGCGGCAAAATCCCCTCGAAGAACCGTACAGCCACCGTGCTCTACAACGGCATGCTGCATCCGCTCATCGGCTACACGATGCGGGGCGTCATCTGGTACCAGGGCGAGGACAACTACGACCGGGCATGGAGCTATGCCGACCAGCTCAGCACCATGGTGCGCGGCTGGCGCACGGAGTGGGGGCAGGGCGACTTCCCCTTCTACTTCTGTCAGATTGCTCCCTATGACTACAGCCTCCTCTTCAAGGAGGGCGAGGAAGTGCCCAATTCCGCTTTCCTGCGCGAACAGCAGGCGAAAGCTGCCGAGCTGATTCCCAACAGCGGCATGGCGGTGCTGCTCGATGCCGGACTGGAGACATGCATCCATCCGCGTCAGAAGAACAAGGCAGGCGAACGGCTGGCACTGCAGGCGCTCTGCAAGACCTACGGCATGAAGGGGCTCGTCTGCGACCCTCCCGTCTATAAGGAGATGGAGGTGAAGGGCGACACCGTCATCATCACGTTCGACCGCAACAAGATGTGGCCCGCCGGCAAGGGCGTGTTCACCTCGAAGAACTTCCAAGTTGCAGGCGAGGACCGCGTCTTCCATCCTGCCGAGGCATGGATTGTGCAGAAGCACGTCTATGTGAAGAGCAGCGAAGTGGCTCATCCCGTTGCCGTGCGCTACGGTTTCACGAACTGGGTCGACGGAGACCTCTTCGGCGAGGAAATCCCCGTCTCTTCGTTCCGTTCCGACAACTGGCCCGAAACAAAAGACATCAAATAAGGGAGGCGGACATTCGTCCGCCTTCTTCCACTCTTACTAACCAAAACCTGACGCTTTATGGATACAAGAATTTCTTTGACCTTTGACCAGATTCCACCCATGTTTTCCCTCTGTTTTCAGGGCGATTGTCCGAAGTCGGACACCTGCATCCGTTTCCTTGCCGGAAGCTGCCTTCCGGGCAACCGGGTTTACGGTCAGGCAGTTTACCCGACGGCACGGCAGGGCAACACCTGCAAGATGTACAAGGAGGCACGCATCATCCATGCTGCCTGTGGGTTTACCGCCCTCTTCGCCGAGGTGAAGCAGAAAGACAGCTCCACGTTGCGCAACCGCATCCGGGCTTACCTGGGTGGAAAGACAACCTACTACCGCTTCCATCACGGCGAGCGGATGCTCACCCCCGAACAGCAGAAGTGGATCATCAACCTCTTCCACCGTTACGGCTACACGGGCGATTTGCATTTCGACGCGTATCGGGACATCTACGACTTCACGGAAGAATACTGACCCCTTCAGCAACACCTTGGGGCACCTGCTTCATGGTACTGTCAGTCCCACGCCGTGGAACCGTGAGTCCCACGCCGTGGAACCGCGAGTCCCAGGCCGTGGAACTCCGATTCCCAAGCCGTGGAACTTCGAGTCCCAAGCCGTGGAACTTCAAGTCCCAAGCTGTGGAACTCCTTTTGGGACTCGGCTTGCCGGATTCATGTATGCTTCTTGGGGAGCTTGTATGAAGAAGTGTGTGCCTGGAAAGTATTGATTAACAGATAACCTAAGTCCGGTCTGTACGGACGTCGGCTGGCGGGGAAGGAACTTCGTCAGCGGTGTCTCCGTACTGTCGGACCTTGAAAATGACGAGACAGATGCTTCGATTCACAACATTCTTAGCGACCGTCCTGGTGTCCCTCGGCCTGTGGGCACAACCGGACGACTACACGTGGACCACGCCGAGCCGGAACTCTTCGGAGTCGATGCCTTGCGGCGGTGGCGACATCGGCATGAACGTATGGGTGGAAAACGGCGAACTGCTGTTCTACCTGAGCCGCAGCGGTACCTTTGATGAGCACAATACGCTCTTGAAGCAGGGGCGTGTGCGTGTCCGGCTGGACGACCCCTCGCTGCTGGACGGTGACTTCCGGCAGACGCTGAAGCTGAACGACGGCTATGTGGAGGTTCTGCTCCGCGGCGTCACCGTGCAGCTGTGGGCGGATGTGCACCGTCCGGTGGTGCACCTGGAGCTGTCGGGCAAACGGCCCTTCACCTATACGCTGGCGTACGAGAACTGGCGGTATGCCGACCGTCCGCTGCGCAAGGGAGAGGGGCAGCAGTGCTCCTACAAGTGGGCGATTCCCAAGAAGGCGGTGACGACGCACGACGTGATGGAGCCCGCGGACGACGGCGTGCTCTTCTACCACCGCAACCCCGGGCGGACGGTCTTTGACGAGGTCGTCGCACAGCAAGGGCTGGAGGGCGTCAAGTCCCGTCTGATGAACCCCATCGGAAACCTGGTGAGTGGCGGAAAGCTGTGGGGCACGAACCTCACCTTCGTCGGGACAGCGGACGCGACGTATGCCGGTACGGACTTCCGTGCCTGGCAGTTCCGTGCGCGGCAGGCAGCCCGTCGGCACGAGGTGCTGATAGCCCTGCACACCCGGCAGACCCCCGACCTGGAGGCATGGAGGGACGGCTTGCGGCAGACCGTGGCTTCCGTCCGTACCGAGAGCGACCGCCGGGAGACACGTGCCTGGTGGAACGCCTTCTGGCAGCGCAGCTTCATCGACGCGCCAGCCGGCACCAAGGCAGGAACGCTGGCGCGCAATTACACGCTCTTCCGCTACATGCTGGGTTGCAACGCCTACGGAGCCTACCCGACGAAGTTCAACGGCGGACTCTTCACGTTCGACCCTTGCGGGGTGGACTCCACGCAAGCCTTTACACCCGACTACCGCAAGTGGGGAGGAGGCACGATGACGGCGCAGAACCAGCGCCTGGTCTATTGGGGAATGCTCAAGAGCGGGGACTTCGACCTGATGCCGTCGCAGTTTGACACCTACCTGCGCATGCTGGGCAATGCCGAGCTGCGGAGCCTGGTCTACTGGGGGCATGCCGGGGGCTGCTTCTGCGAGCAGATAGAGAACTTCGGACTGCCCAACCCGGCGGAGTACGGCACGAAACGTCCCTCCTGGTTTGACCCCGGACTGGAGTACAATGCCTGGCTGGAGTATGAGTGGGACACCGTGCTGGAGTTCTGCCAGATGATTCTGGAGACATACCGTTACCGTCAGGCTGACATCAGCCGCTATCTTCCCCTGGTGGAGAGTGCACTGACGTTCTTTGACGAGCACTACCGCTATCTGGCTTCCCGTCGCGGTCGGAATGCCCTGGATGCTGACGGCAAGCTGGTGCTCTTCCCCGGTTCCGGCTGTGAGACTTACAAGATGGCGAACAATGCCGCCTCGACCGTTGCCGCCCTGCAGACGGTCACGCGCACCCTCATCGAGGTGAAGGAAGCGCAGGGCGATACAGCCACCTCGGCATGGCGCAGCCTGCTCGTCCGCATCCCGGAGATTCCCCGTCGGGTGGTCGACGGACGGGAGATGATTGCACCGGCAAAGACCTGGGAGCGCATCAACAATGTGGAGACTCCCCAGCTCTATCCCGTCTTCCCGTGGCGCATCCACACCGTCGCTTCGGCGGACGCGGAAGGGTTGGAAGTGGCGCGCAACACCTATCTCCACGATGCCGACGCGCTGAAGTTCCGCACGTCGAAGGGCTGGAAGCAGGACAACATCTGGGCTGCCTGCCTGGGTCTGACGGATGAGGCGGTGAAGTGGACGGATGAGAAGCTGGCTGACGGTCCGCACCGTTTCCCTGCCTTCTGGGGTCCCGGCTACGACTGGACTCCCGACCACAACTGGGGCGGCAGCGGCATGATTGGCCTGCAGGAGATGCTTCTGCAGACGGAAGGTGACAGGATATACATCCTTCCGGCATGGCCTCGCGACCGGGATGTCCACTTCAAGCTCCATGCACCGGGCAACACGACGGTGGAGGTGCTCTATGAAGACGGGCAGGTGAAACGGCTGGAGGTCCTGCCTCGTGAGCGTAAGGCGGATGTGGTGATGCCTGCGGAGTGAGATAAGTACGATTTAGCCCGAATCGTCATTAGGCTCAGAGTGGTCTGATGCGATTCGGGCTTCTTATTTACTGTGACTTCAGTTTGCGAAAGTCGAAGGATTGCTTTCAGCGGTTAGAAGTCATCATAGTCGGTGTCTCGGATTTGTCGTTTGAAGAGAATAACTAAATTGGCTCTTCCTTCGGCTGACATGAAACCGCAGGTAATAAATTGTGGAATGGACAAACCGTCTTTAGGAGTGAATAGGATTTTGTACTTGCCTTTTCCCTCTTTCTCGATTGTCATCACACCAAAGTCTATCTTGTCTAACTGATTTTCTTTGCAGTAGATGGTTGCTTGGTGGTGTTCATCAATGGGTTGGATGCTCATGGACTTTTCCTTCATTTCTTCCGTGATAGGATACATGGGAGATTCGTCCATGTTGAATCCCCACATTTCGCAATCCGGATCTACTTCGACATGTACTTCCGCATTCTTATCGGACAGGGTAAACCAGTTCGGAGAGATGTGGGGTGAATAATCCTTCTTTTCGCATGAAAGGAGCAGGAGCATACTGGCAAAAAGGAGCAAAAATCTTGTTCTCATAATGGTAAGTTTTTGTTAGAATATGCAAGTCTTTTACCCGAAGACTGTCCTTTGTCGAAAAACTACTATGAGAAGGGAAGAACTTTAAGGTTTTGTAACACGACTCTTTTGCTCTTCCCCTGTTCCTTTCATGCACCGAAGCCCTTCTATATATCTTTACTCCCCCTCCCCATAGCGCAGCACATCCGCCATGAGGGTCAGGTCGTCGGGAGAGACATGCTGACGTTCCAGTTCCTCCCGGTCCTTGAAGAGGAGGTCGATGAACGACTCCGTGTCACCCTTCGCACGGCAGCCCTTCAGGTACAGAGATACGGCACGTTCCGTGTTGCCCTGCACCCAGGCGGTGTGGCCGGCATTCAGGTAGTCCTGCACATCGGGTTTGTCGGCTTGGAGCAACTGGTTGTAGTATTTCTCTGCCTGGTCATACTTGCCGGTGATGAACGAACACCAGGCGATGCAGCGACGGGCACGCAGGGAACTTCCGTCGAGGTATTCCACCTTGAAGAAGCGGGCAAAAGCATCCTCGTAACGTTCCATCTCCACTTCGCATTCCCCCGTCTGGAGCAGCAGGGCGAGGTTGTCCGGTTGCATTTCCAGCGCCTTCAGGTAGTAGGGGTGGGCAGCTTCCGGTTCCTTCGACAGGCGGAAGCACTGCGCCAGGTGACGGATGGTCCACAGCACATCCGGCTTCAGCACATCGGCTTGCAGGTATGCCTCGATTGCCTTCGGATAGTCTTTGGTCTTCTGGTGACAGAATCCCACCTTCTGAAATAGTTCCGCATCCACGGCTCCGTCCGCGACAAGCTCGTCAAACAGGCGCAGGGACTCGTCGTAGTATTCCTTGTGAAACAGGTATTCAGCCACCTTGCGACGTGCGTCGGCATCGGAGAGGAGCGGACGCAGGAGTCTGTTGTCGCGGAAGTTGAAGGACAACGTCTCGAAGATGTCGGTGAACTCATGGCGTCGGGGATGCACCTTGAAGAAGCGGTAGAGGTCTTGCAGGTATTGTCGGTTGATGACTTCGGCTGAGGCATTCTCCTGTTTCCAGGCTTCCGCCTCCTGGGGCAGCTCGTTCTGTCCGGGAAAGCCGGAGGCGAACATCTCCCGTTGCTTGGCGGGGATGTTGTTCACCGTGAGGCAGAAGGAGTATTTGTCGGAGTTGCAGAAGAAAGGCGAGGCGAGGATGCCGCGCACCATGAAGTTCTTCTGCTGTTCCTCTTCGGGGAAGACACGGACGACCACGCTGTGCTGCGGGTCGAAGGGATAGAACCAGTTGCAGACGTTGCGGAAGAACGGGAAGCTCTTCAGCTGGGAGAACGTGCTCATGTAGACATCGATGCCCTCCATCTGCATGTTGCCCAGCTCCTGCATCTTGCTGGTCAGTCCTGCATTTTCCTCCTCCCACTTCTTCCATTCCGGGTTCTTGTCATCGAGGAGCGTCTCTTCGTCCAGCTCGATGAAGTTGATTTTCGAGCGGTTGATGTTGCGGCTGTTCTTGAGGACCTCGGGGATGATTTCATCGCGCATCTTGCGGTCTGCCTTCTTGGTCTCGCGGATGCGCAGCAGCTGAATCTGCATCTCCAGCAGCCGTCGGGTGAAGTCCGGCTTCTCCTGCAACAGTTGCAGGCGTGCCAGCAGTTCCGGTTCAGCCGTCAGTCTTTTCTCATAGGCGAGACATGCCAGGACGATGCCTGTCAGCGCACGCTGTGCCACCTGTATATCGGTGTGTTCGCAGGCATCAAAGAGGCAGTGCAGCTTGCGGGCATCGAACACCTGCAGCAGTCCCATCGTCACCGCACTCACGAAGAGTGCCAGGTCGTTGGAAGGCACCAGTACCGATGCGAGGAAGGTGCGCGCCTCCTCCAGCATGCCGGCACCCCATGCCGGCGAGGTCCACACTTTGTTGAACAGGCTGTTCTGTGCCGACTCGTGGCTGGTGCGCAGCTTGTCCAGCTCTGCCGTCAGCTGTTCACCCTGATGGAGCAGGCGCGTCATCGCCATGTCCTCGGCGAACGTCTCGAAGACAAGACGATAGTCTGCCAGGCTGCGTGCATCCTGTTTCTGCTCGCGGAGGGTGGCATAGAACAGTTCCGACGAAATCAGCTCCATCTGCACCATGAGCAGGCGTTCGTTCAAGGCATAGGTCTTTCTGAGCAGGTCGGCATGAAGACGCTCACGTTGCGGGTCGCTCACGTTGCGGCGGAAGTACTGGAGCATGTAGCGGTAGGCAGTCTGTAGCTCGTCAAACTGGCTGTGCAGGTCCCATTCGGGTACCTCCTTTACGAACGACCCCAGTTCGTCGAGCGCCTGCTTCAGCCGGTGGTTTGCCAGCAGGGCAGCGATGCTCTGATAGTGTGTCTGGATCTGATTGGCGTTGTTCATTGTCGTATGCAGTGATTAGAAACGTACGTAAAGCTGGAGCATGGCGGTGTGGTAGTTGTTCTTGCTCACGCTCCGTTCTCCTGTGTCGGAGTAGGCGGCCTGGCTGCCGTCGGTGTAGCTGTAGGTGCCCTGTATCATGAGGTTCTTCCACAGTCGGTAGTTCAGGGCGAGCGTGTAGAGGGCATTCTGTGTGTCGCTCGTCTTCTCGTCGCGGTACACGTCCCACACGGCATAGGCCTTCAGCTTCTTGCAGAGGGGAGCCCCCACGGAGACATACCAGGCGTCGGCGCGTGTGGCGGCAAACCGGTTGTCGGTCTTTCCACCCTGTGAGGTGGCATATTCGGCACGCACCGTCCAGTCGCCCTCGTACTTGATGCCGTAAGCCATGCGGTTGCGGTCGACGGTGACATTGTTCTTTGTGTAGCGTCCCGTCCAGCCGAAGGCACCGATTTGCAGTTCCTTGGTCGGGGATACCCACAGACCGCCGATGACATCCTTCTGTTTGTTCTCGTCAGAGTGGTTGATGCCCTGTCCGTTGTACACGCCCACCTGGTAGTGCAACCAGCGGTGGTCTTCGGCAGGGAACAAATCGCCCTGCACCACGATGCCGGCATCACGTCCGCCTGACGAATGTTCGCCCACACGGTCGCTCATGCCTGCCAGCTTCTGCACCAGCTGGGAGTAGTTGCCGAACCCCGTATCCCAGGGGCTGTAAGGGTTCTCGAAGGTGAAGACGCGCTTCATCTGTCCGAACTTCACGCTGAATTCGGGGAAGCGTTTCCACTCGCCGTAGGCATCAAGCAGGCGGACCCCTTTGTCCACTCCCGGTGCCCCGCTGTACTCCAGCTGGATGTAGTAGTTCCACTCCTTCAGGATGGTTCCCTTGACGTAGCCGCGCACCATGCGCAGGTCAAAGCCGCCCCCATTCTTGGAGGTGCGGTCGTTGGTATATTGGGCGCGTCCGACGAGGTAACCCCCGAATTGCGGGACGCTGGCAATCTCTTTCAGTTTCAGTTGGGCGCAGGCAGGCAGGACCAGCAGTGCTGCCAGCAACAGCGCGTAGAATCGTTTATAAGTCATGGTTCAATGTTCGATGAAAAAGGGGAATGTTAGTTCTTCTTCCTCAGACTGTTCAGCACGGTGCGGTCGACAATGTCAGCGGAGAATCCTGCCGGAATCAGCTCGTAGCGCTTCATCCATTGGGCGGCAGAATCGACGTGTGCTTGCGGGATGGGGCGTGCCCGGTGGAACGGGGCGATGCGGATGGGCGCCTTCCAGTGGGGGAAGCCGATGCTGTCTGCCACAGGGCGGTACCAGCTTCTCACGGGGTGGGAGTTCATGTAGTCCACTGCCCGGTCGTATGCCCGGATGAGCTTGCGGATGGACTCGGCTTTCTTGTTCAGAGCCTGTTGGCTGAATGCTGTCACGGTGGTGATTTCGTCAAGCTCGCGGAAGGAGTACAGCTTCAGGGCTTTCCTCCGCACCGCCTGTGTGGAGTAGGGTTCGCGGAAGATGCCGGCATCCACCTGTCCGTTGAGCAGCATCTCCATCCGTGTCACGTTGTCGCCGATGGCCGGTTTGCTCACCTCGTCGTTGGTCAGTCCCGCACTGTGGATGAGGCGGTCGGCAAGGTAGTCGGCAGCCGTATAGCTTGCCACGGCGATGGTGCGGTCCTTCAGGGCAGTGTGTGTCAGGATGGTCGAGTCGGGCGTGCCGAGCAGGTAGAAGCACCCCTCGTTGCCCATGACGGGATGGATGCGGTTGCCTTGTGCAGACATGCGCAGGGCATCGGTCAGGTCAAAGATGCAGCCGTCAAGCCGCCCCTTGCGGTAGAGCGTGTCACATTGAAGCTTCGATTCCATCCGCAGGAAGAATGGTCTGACCTGCAACGAATCGAAGTATCCCTGTTGGAGTGCCAGGTAGAAAGGCAGCATGTCGCTCGACGGGAAGTAGCCTATGACCAGGTCGGGCTTCACGGCGACGGGTTTCTCCTTCCGGAACAGTCCGCATGAAGTCAGGGACACGAGTCCCAGACAGAAGCAGAGAAGGGCTGTAGCTTTTAGTCTCATAGCTGAACGATGGATGGGTGAGAAAGACAAAAGAAAGAGGATGTCTCAAGGCTTGTGCTTCAGGCGCAGAGGACACCGCTGATGCGGGGAAAGTCCTTCCCGTTGCACTGGGAAGCAGGAACCCTGCGTCGTCTGCATGCAAGAAACTGGCCTGATGTGCAGGTTGAGACAGCCTCTTTCTTCATGGAATTAAAGTTTCGCAGACTCCGGCCTGTCCGTTGACAAGAGCTTGCCCGGCAGCTGTCGGAGTCTGCGAAAGTGGGGTATACAAACCAATAGCCTTAGCCTTTGATGGCTGCGATGCCCGGCAGTACTTTGCCTTCGATGGCTTCCAGCAAGGCGCCGCCACCGGTTGACACGTAAGATACGCCGCTGGCAAGGCCGAACTTGTTCACGCAAGCCACGGAGTCGCCGCCACCCACGAGTGAGAAGGCACCGTTCTTGGTAGCTTCCACGATGGCTTCACCCACGGCACGCGAACCGTGTGAGAAGTTGTCGAACTCGAACACGCCGGTCGGACCGTTCCACAGGATGGTCTTCGAACCCTTGATGACGTTGGCAAACAGTTCCTCGGACTTCGGACCGATGTCCATACCTTCCCATCCGTCGGGAATTTCCTTGGAAGGAACAATCTTCGTGTTGGCGTCGTTGGAGAAGGCATCGCCCACCTTGGTGTCGACAGCCAGTACCAGGTTCACGCCGTTTTCCTTGGCTTTCTTCATGATGTCCAGCGCCAGGTCGAGCTTGTCCTCCTCGCAGATGGAAGTACCAACCGTTCCGCCCATGGCTTTCATGAACGTGTAGGTCATGCCGCCGGCGAGAATCAGGTTGTCCACCTTGGTCAGCAGGTTCTCGATGATTTCAATCTTGGTCGACACCTTCGAGCCGCCCATGATGGCAGTGAACGGACGCTTGATGTCGTTCATCACCTTGTCGACAGCCTTCACCTCTTTCTCCATCAGGTAACCGAACATCTTGTGGTCGGCATCGAAGTAGTCGGCGATGAGAGCCGTTGAGGCATGTGCACGGTGTGCCGTACCGAAGGCGTCGTTCACATAGCAGTCAGCATAGGAAGCCAACACCTTGGTGAACTCCTTCTGGCTTTCCTTGATGGCCTTCTTGGCAGCCTTCTTCTCTTCGTCCGAAGCATCGTCGGCAAGACCGCGGGGTTTGCCTTCCTCTTCTGCATAGAAGCGGAGGTTCTCCAGCAGGACAGCCTCGCCCGGTTTCAGGGAAGCCACGATATCTTGAGCCTTTTGGCAGTCGTCAGCAAATTTGACATCTACGCCCAACACTTCAGATACATGAGCCAGGATGTGTTTCAACGAATACTTGGGATCCGGGTTCTTCTTGGGGCGTCCCATGTGAGAAGCAATGATCAGCATACCGCCATCGGCCAGGATCTTTTTCAAGGTAGGCATGGCTGCACGGATACGGGTATCGTCGGTGATGTTGAAATTCTCGTCCAGGGGAACGTTGAAGTCTACACGGACAAATGCCTTCTTTCCGGCAAAATTGAAGTTGTCAATGGTTTGCATAGTGTTTTTGATTTTTGTTATATGGATTTTAGTTCTTGGCAATATTCTGTGCACGCAAAGGTAGGAATTTTATGCTTTCAGTCAAGGCGTTTGCCCGGCTTATTTCGCTTCGGAAGTACCCGGATTGGTTTCAGATTTGTCAGCTTCCCGGAGTTTGTGCTCCTTTTTGTAATGTTTGCATAGCAAATTCAGACCACATTGTTCACACTTCGGCCGACGGGCGATGCACGTGTAACGTCCATGCAGGATGAGCCAGTGGTGGGCAGTGGGGATGACCTCTGCGGGGATATACTTTGTCAGTTCTTTTTCTACACTGAGCGGGGTGGTGCAACGGTCGGGGACCAGTCCGATGCGGTGGCTCACACGGAAGACATGGGTGTCGACTGCCATGGCGGCTTTGTTGAACACCACCGCCTGGATGACGTTGGCTGTCTTCCGTCCCACGCCGGGGAGCTTGACCAGTTCCTCCAGCGTGTCGGGCACCTCGCCGTGGTAGTCATTGACCAGCATGCGTGCCATGCCCACCAGGTGCTTGGCCTTGTTGTTGGGATAGGAGACACTGCGGACGTACTCGAAGACGGCTTCCGGGGTGGCGGCTGCCATCACTTCCGGGGTGGGGTATGCCTCGAACAGGGCAGGGGTGATGAGATTCACCCGCTTGTCCGTACATTGCGCCGAGAGGATGACTGCCACCAGGAGTTCGTAGGGGTTCCGGTAGTGCAGCTCGGTCTCGGCGACGGGGATTGCCTCGCGCATGTACGCCATGACCCGGTCATAGAGTTCTTGTTTTTTCATCTTACCTTGTTATGATTAAAATGTGGAGTGACCTTGAAACGGAAATAGAGCGCCGAGATGATGGTGAGCGTGGCACCGAACAGGTAGGCGTCGTGGAAATTGCTGATGTGGGCGATGTATCCGCCTGCCACCATACCCAGACCGATGCCTACGTCCCACGAGGTGAGGTAGGTCGAGGTGGCTGTGCCGCGCTGGCTGTTGGGAGCCAGGTTGACAAAGAGCGTGTTGAAGGCGGGGAACATGGTGCCGAACCCGATGCCCAGGAACAGGGCGACACCGAAGAAGAGGTAGCCGGCTGCCGTTGCCGACCAGGCGTAGAGGTTCTCGCAGGCTGCCAGCAGGAAGAAGCAGACGATGACCACACAGTTGCCTGCCGAGATGACCTGGGTGATTTTTCCCCGGTCGACCATCCGTCCGGAGAACAGTCGGGAGATGGCAATGCCCACCGCCATGAAGGTGAAGAAGAAGCCTGTCTCGACATCCAACCCGATTTCCTGCGCATACATGGCGACATAGTTGGTCGTCATGCCGTAGGGGATGGAGAGCAGCAGCAGGGCGAGTCCCGCCGGCATGCCCTTCAGGAGGATGAAGCGGTCGAGGGAAATGGGCTCACGACGGACGGGTGCCTTGTAGGGTGTCTTCACCAGGGTTGCCATGACGAACCCCAACGCGGCGGACAGCAGCGAACAGGTGAAGATGAGCGTGAACGAGGCACCGGCATTGTGGGCGAAAAGTCCTGCCATCGGTCCCGTCGACATGGCAAAATTGTTTGCCAGTCCGTAGTAACCCAGTCCCTCGCCACGTCGCGACGACGGCATGATGTCGATGACGATGGTGTTTCCGCTGACGCTCACCATGCCGAACGACAGTCCGTGGATGAAGCGGAAGATGACGAACAGCGTGAGGGCGCCTGCCACGATGTAGCCGGCAAACATGCAGGTGAACACGAAATAGGCGAGCAGGTAGAGGGGCTTGCGGGCGAAGGTGTCGATGAGATAGCCCGAGAACGGACGGATGCAGAGCGATGCCACCGTGTAGGAAGCCAGGATGATGCCGATGCCCGACTCATTGACCCGGAAGACCTCCTGGAGGTAGAAGGGAAGCACGGGCATCAGGAACCAGAATCCGAAAAACAGCAGGAAGTTGGCTGCCAGGATGAAATAGTAGCTGGGAGTGAATAGTCTGTCCTTCATTGTATGGTAAAAGTTCTTGCTTGGATAGGGCGCTTGGGCGAAAGGCTTACCCGTCGGCAGACTCCTTGCCGGCAGATAAGCCTTTCACGCATGCACCGGTACGTCAGTTGGCAGCCTCGAACTCGCGCAGGAAGCGGACGTCGTTCTCGGAGAACATGCGCAGGTCCTTCACCTGGTATTTCAGGTTGGTGATGCGCTCGATGCCCATGCCCAGTGCGTAGCCGCTGTAGACCTTGCTGTCGATGCCGCAGGCTTCCAGCACGTTGGGGTCCACCATGCCGCAGCCGAGGATTTCCACCCATCCGGTACCCTTGCAGAAGGGACAGCCCTTGCCGCCGCAGATGTTGCAGCTGATGTCCATCTCGGCACTGGGTTCCGTGAAGGGGAAGTAGGACGGACGCAGACGGATTTTCGTGTCGCTGCCGAACATCTCCTGTGCGAAGAGCAGCAGCACCTGCTTCAGGTCGGTGAACGATACCCCCTTGTCGATGTAGAGCGCTTCCACCTGGTGGAAGAAGCAGTGTGCACGGTAGCTGATGGCCTCGTTGCGGTAGACACGTCCCGGGCAGATGATGCGGATGGGCGGTTGCTGGCGTTCCATGGTGCGCACCTGCACGGAGCTGGTGTGCGAACGCAGGATGACGTTGCGCGTCACGTCGTCGGGGTCGACATCCACGAAGAAGGTGTCCTGCATGTCGCGTGCCGGGTGGTCGGCGGCGAAGTTCAGCTTCGTGTAGACGTGGAGGTCATCCTCCACCTCGGGACCGTCGGCGATGTTGAAGCCCATGCGGGCGAATATGTCGATGATTTGGTTCTTCACGATGGAGAGCGGATGGCGTGTGCCCAGGGCGATGGGGTAAGCCGTGCGGGTCAGGTCGAGTTCGTCGCAGCCGTGGTCCTGACTCTCGAACACCTCTTTCAGGGCGGCGATGCGCTCCTGCGTGCGTTGTTTCAGTTCGTTGAGCTTCATGCCGACCTCCTTTTTCTGTTCAGCCGGCACATTGCGGAAGTCCGCCATCAGTTCACTGATGACCCCTTTCTTGCTGAGGTATTTGATGCGCAGTGCTTCCAGTTCCTCGGCACTGTTGGCCTTCAAGGCCTCTACCTCTGATAGAAGTTGTTGAATCTTTGCTATCATTATTGTGTCCTTAATGTTTTGTTTGTCTGTGTGCAAAATCGTTGCAAAGGTAATGAAATCTGTGGAATAATGGTTGTTTTTAGCCGACGAGGAAATATTTTCATTCTGCTTCCCTTTCTGTCAGCCGACGAGCGGACGCTCTGCCTTCCGGTCCCGTCGCTTCCCGGAATTGACATTTTGTCAAACGAAGCCCTTCCTGGTGCCCTTCCTCGCACCAAAATACGCTTTCGTGGATTCCGAGGCCCTTCTCAGACGATTCGCAAAATGCAGATTGTCGCCGATAAGCTCCTGGCGCTTTCCATCTGCCATGTGTAAAGATGAAACACGGTTCACCTGTTTTCCTGTAAACGGAAATATCCCTCCCTTTTATTACCATCCGATTTGTTGACACGGTTCTTCTTCCAGCGAACGAAACTTGATGTTTTTGCGTTTCATATTCCAAACATTTGACTTTCTCGGACGAAACAATATTGTTTGGGAGGTGAAACAATATTGTTTGACTTCCCAAACACAAGTGTTTGACGCGTGAAACAATATTGTTTGAGCGTTAAAATGTAAGGATTTCGAAAATGAAGTGTATAGTTTTCTAAAACCAAGTCCTCTTTTTCGGCTTTTTGTTTGCATTCATTTACGTTTGCGCGCTAGTTTGCCCGGATTTTGAAAAGTATGCGTTAGGGCAAAAGCCCCATTCTGTGAAATCTGTCAAGCAAAAGTGGAAGTGCGGCTGCATTCTGACAAAACGGACGGTCCCTTTTAACAATTCGTTTCCCGGGGCAGGTACCGCATACGCGAGACTTACGTCTTTTTCTCAAACCGAAGTACGCCAGTCAGCCCTGCAAGTACGGGATGAAACGAAAAATCGTGTGAAAAATATTCTATAAGTGTATGATATACAAATGAGAATCTTATCCAAAAAGAATCCTAAATCTTAAATTTCTCCTTTGGAAGATGGCTTGTTTCAAACGTATCTTTGTGACTTGCTGACGGCCTGTGTCAGTCGGTCTGACAGAAGCCTTGCAGTGTCGGAGGTTGTCCGCCCGTATGGGACTGTCAGGCGATTTCCGGGGGTAAGTTGTCTGACGCCCCGGGCGGGCAACCCCCGACACTCGATAAAACGTTGCATGAAATAACTGAAAGCCCTAATTATGAAACGATTGCTATTCCTTCTTTGCATGCTGAGTATCCTCCTTACGGATTGGAGTTTCGCTCAGGACATCAAGACTGTCAAACAGGCACTGGATGCGGTGTCTTTTGTAGAACCACCTTTTTCTGCTCGCAAATGGACGCCATTCCCTTATCTGGGTGAATTTCCCATCAATACGGTTATACCGGACAATCTCTATGAGGATTTGCAATCCACCCAGTATATTCATGCTTATAAGAATGAGGATTTGTATCCTTCTCTTTATCTGAAGATGCGAATCCCCGATTCGAAGTACGTGCTAGGGGCTGTTACCTTTGGAGGAGCTACCGATTATTTGAACGACCAGCTCTTTTTGGCTGATGAAAAAGGGAACATCACCGATGTATTGGAAGGCTGTACCCTCAACAGCAATATTGCCATCAAGCAGTATCGGATTTACGAGGACCTGTCCATCACGGTCTCCCATCTGGTTGTAACCAAGCCGGCGCACATTACTTATCATGAGTATTTCACAAATGAGGCACCGGTACGTGCTTATCGTATGGACGAACTCTATCAAGTGAAAGAAGGTAAGTTCGTAAAAGTCGGAGAACGTCCGTTCCCTGAGAAATATTACACCTATGACCAATTGTATAACCTGGATATCTGGGCACCCGGTATGTAGCCCTTGAACCTGAAACAATGAATGGATTATGAAACGCTTTTGTACCTTGATTTGCCTGATTTGCGTATTCTTTGGAAATCTGTATGCACAATATACGCTGGAAGAAGGCTTGGGTCGGATTCCTTTTTCGAAGCTGCCTTATAAGGACCGCTATCTGCCTGTTGAGTATGAAGGTACTTGCTGTATCAGTTTTGATTCACGCATTCCGGCAAGAATGTACGATGACCTTCAATGCAAACAATTTGGTATGGCGGATGAAGTGACTGACTTTATGCCGGATGTTTATTTGAAGATAGTTTTACCTGATAAGTCGATACTAGGTGCTCTTTCCTTTGGAGGGGCGACCGAGTATCGAACTGATATGCTCTTTCTTCGGGATTTAAAAGGAAGGATTAGAGACACATTGGAATGTCGTGTGATGCTTGATGATTCGGCTATTAAACAATATGAACTTCGAGAAAGTGGAGAAGTGGTAGTTTATCAAATGATATTCGAATCGGATAAGCTGATGCTTTATGAAGATTATACAGTGAAACCTGTGCCTGTTACCGGTCATATCCATAAGACAACTTACTTCATCGCTCCGACTAGAAAGTTTGTCAAGACGAAGGAAGAGGATACGGATACTAGGACTTTCTCTTCTGTCTTGTTGCATGAGCATAACCTTTGGGATGAGAAAGCGTTTGGGATGACGTATAAGGAATGAAAGGAGTGATTATGAAACGACTTTATACATTGATTTGCCTGTTGATGTTGGTTGCTATAACTGGTAATAGTAGATTATACGCACAAGAAGATCCATTAGACATAGCCTTAAACCATGTCCCTTATTCTGATTTTCCTTATAAAAATTTAGATACAGGAACAAAAATAATTAATATTGGTCATGACGCTCGGTTTCCCGGAAAGATTTACTTGGATATGCAGCGTAAAAAGGTTTGGGATCCTGCACGGAATCCCTATATGGCTCCAGCTCTTTATTTGCAGATCCCCCTGCCGGATAAGTCTATCCTTGGTGCAATCACTTATGGTGGTATCAGTCCCTATCGGACAGACCTCTTATTCATCCGAGACCGGAGAGGAAAGATTCGTGCAACCTTGGAATGCTGTGTCACACTCAATCAGCAAGTCCTTAAGCAGTATGAACTTCGCGAAATGGGAGAAGTGATCGTTTATGAGATGATTTTTGATTATGAGGGTGAAATGCTGGACTTGGCATACGGTGTGGAAGCAATACCGCTTACGGGTCACATCCATAAGACGACATACTTTATCGCTCCAACCAAGCAGTTTGTCAAGATGAAGGAGGAAGATACGGATACCAAGAGTTTTTCGTCTTTCTTGTTGCAAGAACATAACCTTTGGGATGAGAAGGCTTTTGGAATGATGTATAAGAAATATTTAGATATACAGCGTTAGCTGTTTGAAGAACAAGTGAAAATGTGTCCTGTAAACGAAAAAATGTTCGGTCAAAGAGTTCGGTGTAAATGCAAAAATGTTCGGTGTAAACAGCCAAAGTTCGGTATAACAAAGCGCGCTATAGAGAAAAATATCAAGAATCTTCGAGACAGAGGCATTCTCATTCATGAAGGTTCTGATAAGGCTGGTTATTGGCGTATTATTGTTAAACCACCAACTGAACAATAAACTTATGGAAATAGTCGTTGTCGTTTTGATTACCACCTTTTGATTCTCGTATATCAGCGAAAATCTATACAAACCTCAATATAAAGATTTTGTTTGGGCGAAAGGCAACACGGATTTGTCTCCTTAATCTTTTGTTACTATTGAGAAAAGACCTACTTTTGTGCCAATTTAAAGAAGGTATGAAAACGTTATCTATCGGAATAATCGTGCTTCTGTTGTTTGGCGCATGCAGCAACGGTCAAGGAGCCAAGAGAGTGAATAGCGGAGTTGTGACTGTAGATTCAGTGGCTGCCGATTCCGTGGCGGCTGATTCCGTGCGTGCGATGATGGATGTCCCTGAAAATCTGGATGAGACATTTGACGACTTTGTCTATACGTATGCCTCAGACAAGCAGTTCCAGCTGTATCGGACGCATTTCCCTCTGCTTTATAAGGAAGACAGTGTGCAGACGACCATCGCTCGTTCGGCATGGATTCATGATGCCCTGTATACCAATCTGGAGTTTTATAACATGCTCTTCGACAGTGAGCCGGACATGGAGTATGAGAAGAAGACCGACGTCAACCGGGTCTACGTCTCCTGGCTCTTCCTGGATACGTCGAAGACACGGCGTTACCATTTCGAACGGGTGAACGGACGCTGGATGCTGGAAGATATCGAGGAAACTTCGCTGAAGAATGACCCCAACGAGGACTTCCTGCAATTCTTCTACAAGTTCTGCAACGACTCCATCTTCCAGCGGGAGCATGTGGAGTCTCCGCTGAAGTTCGTCACGACGGACCCTGACGACGACTTCAATGTGATGGAGGCGTTCATTGAGGTCGACCAGTGGTTTGCCTTCCGTCCGAATCTGCCCAGAGACAAGATGACCAACATCAACTACGGACAGCCTTACAGTCCCTCGTCGAAGGAAAAGATTGTCACTTTCCGGGGCATCGGCAGCGGATACAGCAATACGCTCTTCTTCTCGCGCAAGCATGATGAGTGGTACCTGTCCAGCTTTGAAGACCTGAGCAACTAGGAAACGGCTTTGAGCTCCAGCAAAAGGCTTTCCCGGACTTGCATATTCGTTTCTGCACGCCAGGTGCGAAACAGTTTCTAAATCGTGTTCTATATTTGTTTATGATACATCGTTATACAGACTATTCATTGCTGCCGCACAACACCTTCGGGATGGATGTGAAGGCAGCTTTTTTTGTGGAATACACTTCGGTTGATGACCTGCAGACGGTGCTGGCCGAACGTCGGCGTGCAGGCGCTGAAGACCGTCTGCTCCCCATCGGGGGTGGAAGCAACCTGCTGTTCGGAGGCGATTTCAGCGGAACGGTCCTCCATTCTGCCATACGTGGGATGATGCCTGTTGCCGAGGATGACAGCCACGTGTGGGTGAAGGTCGGTGCCGGTGAAGTGTGGGATGACTTTGTGGCCCACTGTGTGGACCGGGGTTGGTATGGTGCCGAGAACCTGTCCGCCATTCCCGGGGAGGTGGGTGCCAGTGCCGTGCAGAACATCGGTGCATACGGTGCCGAGGTGAAAGACCTGATCACCGAAGTGGAAGTAGTGGAGGTGGCAACCGGCGCGTTGAGGCTCATTCCCGCAGCCGATTGCCGGTATGCCTATCGTCAGAGTATATTCAAGAACGAGTGGAAGGGGCGGTTCATCGTGACGCATGTCACCTACCGTCTGGGCAAGCAGCCGGACTTCCGCTTGGATTATGGCAACCTGCGTACGGAACTGGAAGGGAAACCCCTGACGTTGGCAACTGTACGCGAGGCGGTGCGCCGTATCCGCGACAGCAAGTTGCCCGACCCGCGCAAGCAGGGCAATGCTGGCAGCTTCTTCATGAATCCGGTGGTGGAGCGTCCGTGTTTTGAACGAATCCGTGCCGACTATCCTTCCATGCCGTTCTATGAGGTGGATGCCGACCATGTGAAAATCCCTGCCGGATGGATGATCGACCAGTGTGGCTGGAAAGGACGTGCGCTGGGACGTGCCGGTGTGCATGACCGACAGGCGTTGGTGCTTGTCAACCGGGGTGGTGCCACGGGTGCAGAGGTCATGGCATTGGCTGAAGCCGTCCGCCGGGATGTGAAGGAGAAATTCGGTGTCGAGATTCATCCGGAAGTGAATTACATAGTTTAATCCAACTCGGTTCTAAAGAGATTCTTATGAAGATAACGATATTAGGCAGCGGGACATCTACCGGGGTTCCCGAGGTCGGATGCACCTGCGAGGTGTGTCGGTCGGATGACCCGCACGACAAGCGTCTGCGTACGTCGGCCCTGGTGGAGACGCACGACACGCGTATCCTGATTGACTGCGGACCCGACTTCCGGGAGCAGGTGATGAACCTTCCTTTTCAACCCATTGACGGGGTGCTCATCACGCATGAGCATTACGACCATGTGGGAGGTATCGATGACTTGCGTCCGTTCTGCCGCCTGGGTGAAGTCACCCTTTATGCGGAGGACTACACGGCGGAGCGGTTGAGGCGTCGCATTCCTTATTGTTTTGCCGAACATAAGTACCCCGGAGTCCCTCAAGTGAAGCTGCAGGAGATTTATCCGGGACGTCCCTTCTTCATCCGTGAGGTGGAGGTGATGCCTCTTCGGGTGATGCATGGACCCTTGCCAATCCTGGGCTACCGCATCGGGGGACTGGTCTACATCACTGACATGAAGAGCATGCCTGAAGAGGAATTCGCGCATCTGGAGAATGTCGATTGTCTGGTGGTGAATGCCTTGCGCTTTGAACCACACTGGACGCACCAGAATGTGGAGGAGGCTTTGGCTTTTGCAGCCCGTGTCGGTGCGAAAGAGACTTACTTCACGCATGCCAGCCATCACATCGGACTGCATGTCGTGTTCTCCCAGTCATTGCCGCCGCATGTACACATGGCATACGACGGACTGGAAATTGAAGTCTGATGACGGATGGGAGGCTGAAAGCCGGTCCTCTGTCCCTTGAACCGTCCGGTGTCTCGCTCAGTGCTTGAAGTTCAGTGTGATGTTGGTGTTGAGTGTTTCGTTTGCCTCGATGAATTGGAGCGTGATGGTAAAATCGCCGAAGAACTTCGGGTGGTTGAAGAAGAAGGGTGGGAGAATCGTCTTGAACTCATTCGGATGGAGGTAGATGTCCTCCATGTCGGCGAAGAAGGTGAAGTTTGCTTCCGGCGCCAATGTGTCCAGATAGTCGGTCCATGCCACCCGGGCTACCTCGGAGTAGGAACGCTTGTTCAGGTAAGCCCTCAGGTCCTCTTCCCGGTCGGAGAGGATAAGGTACTGTTCGTTGAGGATGGCATGTAGCTTGTCAGCTTCAGCCGCACGTTCCGTCAGCAGGTGTTTCGCCAGCCGGTTGTTGGGCAGCGTGTAGATGGGGTAGGACTGTCCCTTGTGCCAGATGCGCTTCCAGCCGCTTCGGGCTATCTTCTGCCAGGCACCCCGCGTGGCGGACAGCTCGAAACGCAGGGGCAGCAACATGACCCGATGGTCTTCCGTAGAGTCGTTCCCCCGGAATCCGATGATGTCCAGCTCCGTGCGTGTGTAGTCCTCCACAAACCGATAGAAAGCCTGTTGCAGGGGACGCTCGGTCAGGGTATCTTTCCCGGCAATGGAGTCTCGGCAGGCAAGTGCGTCGACCAGGTGTTGGATTTGCGGAATCCCCATCTGATAGAATGTATAGGTGTTTGTCGGGAGGAAATCGGCAGACAGCAACGGGACCCGTGCATGTGCCAGCTGCGGATAGTAACAGTCCTTGTCGCCTTCCGCCCGATAGCACAGTCCGGTCAGGTAGATGGCATTCCCCTGCAGGTGGAGGTCATACTGTGTCCAGTCAGCGATGGGGCGTGTGCGTGCATACAGCCGTGTGGCATTCTCACTCTTTTTCTGTCGGTAGATTTTCGCAAAGAGCGAATCGTGGCGGATGGACGCCTTGTCGGTCGCGGCATCGATGACAGCCTCGATGAGTTTCTTCTGGAAGCTGATGGCATAGCTGTTCTGCTGGAAGAAGCATGCCAGGAACTTCCCGTTGTCGAGCGGGTAGATGATGATTTTCTCCCCTTTGTAGGAGACTTCTTTCGGTGTATATCCTGTGGAACTCAGTTCCCGGAGGATGTCCTCCATCAGGTTGCGGTCGCCGTTGCCCAGGTGTCCGTACAGGACCTGGTCCTCCGGCAGTCCCGGATTGTGGAAGCTGATGAGTACGTTGCTCATGGGGACACTCAGTCCGTGACCCTTCTCTTCCGCTATCTCATCAATCTTGTGGTTGAGGAAGTTGAAGAGGTCGGAGAAGTGGAGCTGTTCGTATTCGTCGACAAAGGGGGTGGCCTCCAACGCCTGGAAGAGGCTGTTGATGTTGTTGGTCTCGATGATGGCCTGTGCATGAAGGGGGACGAGGGAAAAGAGGTCGGCCTTCTGGTTCTTCTCCTTCAGATTCAACTGGGCATAGAAGAACACACCTGTCACGACACAACAAAGGACGAAGACAAGCGTAAGGGTGATTCTTGATTTCAGTTTCCGACTCATGACATCTGTCAAATCTTAAAGTCTCTTTTTCCTACAGTTGGGGCAAATATAAGGAATAATGTGAGAAGTATGAAATAATATTAATGAATTCTCTTGATTTGTTCCAAAATCATTAAGGGATGTTAGAAAGGAAACACGGATGCTCAAAAGAAGTGTCTTTCGGAGCATCCGTGTAGGAAAAGAGTATGGAGAGAGAAATTGGGCAATTGAAAACGGCCTGCCGGGACAGGCGGGACCAATCATCGGACGCACCGGAGATACATCCTGATTTGTCATACCCATGTACATGGTCTTCAACCATGTTTACCGCCTGCAAATATAAATGATAAAAACAAAACTAAGGCATGAATTTTGAAGAAAAGGAAGGACTGAAACAGTTTTATTTGAAACTTATGGGCTTTTTTGTATCTTTTGGACTGATTTCAGGGGATAAATGGGAGCCAAAAGTCAAAATTACCGTTGCAAGGGAGGACGACCGTCTTCTTCTTTAGCCGGTGGTGAATACGGTCGTATGCATTTCAATCAGTGCTGGTACAACCCTGGAAAGGGATTGGCTTTCTCATGCAGTACGACAAGAGGAGGCGGAGCTGCAAGTCTGTTCATCCGTCAGTTGTTCCCTTTCTCCAGCAGAAGTGCCAGCATGTCAAAATGTCAAACGAATCGTTTCACGACGCCCTTCCTTGCACCCAAATGCAGTCGTTGGCTAAAGTTGGACTTCTCGGGCGATTCGTCAAATAAATCCTTGTCAACAGATGAGTTGGGCATAGCGAAACTTTAGCCGGGTAGTCGCAGATTCTGAAGTTTTTTGTACTTTTGCAACATTCTATAGGATTGGACACGAAATAAAAAACAAAACAAGCGATAATATATATGTTCGATAATCTGAGTGAACGACTCGAACGGTCGTTTAAAATCTTGAAAGGTGAAGGCAAAATCACCGAAATCAATGTGGCAGAGACGCTGAAGGATGTACGCCGCGCGTTGCTCGATGCCGACGTGAACTACAAAGTGGCTAAGACCTTTACGGACACGGTGAAGGAGAAGGCGTTGGGACAGAATGTGCTGACTGCCGTGAAGCCGAGCCAGCTGCTCGTGAAGATCGTGCACGACGAGCTGACGACCCTGATGGGTGGTGAAACGGCGGAGATAAACCTCAAGAGCCGTCCTGCCGTCATCCTGATGTCCGGTCTGCAAGGCTCGGGTAAGACGACCTTCTCCGGCAAGCTCTCCCTGATGCTGAAGAACAAGAAAGGACGCAAGCCGTTGCTGGTAGCCTGCGACGTCTATCGTCCTGCCGCCATCGAACAGCTGAAGGTGCTGGGCGAGCAGGTGCAGGTGCCTGTCTACAGCGAACCGGACAGCAAGAACCCCGTGGAGATAGCCCAACATGCCATCCAGGAAGCCAAGGCGAAGGGGTATGACACGGTGATTGTCGATACGGCCGGACGTCTCGCCATCGACGAGCAGATGATGAATGAAATCGAGTCCATCAAGCGTGCCATCGAGCCGGATGAAACGCTCTTCGTGGTCGATGCCATGACGGGACAGGATGCGGTGAACACTGCCCGTGAGTTCAACGAACGCCTTGACTTCGACGGCGTAGTCCTGACAAAGCTGGACGGTGACACCCGGGGTGGTGCTGCGTTGTCCATCCGTACGGTGGTCAACAAGCCCATCAAATTCGTCGGTACGGGAGAAAAGCTGGAAGCCATCGACCTGTTCCACCCTGCCCGTATGGCAGACCGTATCCTCGGCATGGGTGATATCGTCTCCCTGGTGGAACGCGCCCAGGAACAGTATGATGAGGCGGAAGCCAAGCGTCTGCAAAAGAAAATCGAGAAGAACCAGTTCGACTTCAACGACTTCCTGGCGCAAATCCAGCAAATCAAGAAGATGGGTAACCTGAAGGACCTGGCTTCGATGATTCCCGGTGTGGGCAAAGCCATCAAGGACATTGAAATCGACGACAACGCGTTCAAGAGCATCGAGGCCATCATCTACTCCATGACGCCGAAGGAGCGTACACACCCCGAAATCCTGAACAACTCCCGCCGTCAGCGCATCGCCAAGGGTAGCGGAACGAGCCTTCAGGAAGTGAACCGCCTCCTGAAGCAGTTTGACCAGACACGCAAGATGATGAAGATGGTCACCGGAAGCAAGATGGGCAAGATGATGGCACGGATGCCGAAGATGCCGGGCATGCCGAAAATGAAGTAAGTTTGCAAAAGTTACATTAAAAAGAATAGATGCTATGACACTAATCGACGGAAAAGCCGTTTCGGCACAGATTAAGAAGGAAATAGCCGAAGAGGTGGCACAGATTGTGGCTGCCGGAGGCAAGCGTCCTCACCTGGCCGCCATCCTGGTGGGTCACGACGGAGGCAGCGAGACGTATGTGGCAAACAAAGTGAAGGCCTGCGAAGAGTGTGGCTTCAAATCGACCCTCATCCGTTATGAGGCGGATGTGACGGAAGCCGAGTTGCTCGACAAGGTGAGAGAGCTGAATGCCGATGCCGACGTGGACGGATTCATCGTGCAGCTTCCCCTGCCGAAGCACATCTCCGAGCAGAAAGTCATCGAGACGATTGACTACCGCAAGGATGTGGATGGTTTCCACCCCATCAATGTCGGACGTCTGTCCATCGGACTGCCCTGCTATGTGTCGGCTACGCCTAACGGCATCCTGGAGTTGCTCCGCCGCTACAACATCGAGACTTCGGGCAAGAAGTGTGTGGTGCTCGGACGCAGCAACATCGTGGGCAAGCCGATGGCTACGCTCATGATGCAGAAAGCCTATCCCGGAGATGCGACCGTGACCGTCTGCCACAGCCGTTCGAAGGACCTGGTGAAGGAATGTCAGGAGGCGGACATCATCATTGCCGCCATGGGACAGCCCAACTTTGTGAAAGCCGAAATGGTGAAGGAAGGCGCCGTGGTCATCGATGTCGGTACGACCCGTGTGCCCGACGCAACCCGTAAGTCCGGCTTCAAGCTCACCGGCGATGTGAAGTTTGACGAAGTGGCTCCGAAGTGCTCGTTCATCACTCCGGTGCCGGGCGGTGTGGGTCCGATGACGATTGTGTCGTTGATGAAGAATACCCTGCTTGCCGGCAAGAAAGCCGTCTATAAGGATTGAAGACTGTAAGAAATTCAGGGGACGGGCGGACTAGTGAACAGGTTTCTCGTCGCCTTGTCCCCTTTCCATTTATCCACCCGTTCACTTTTCTCCCCATGTTCCTGCAACGATTGATGAAATGCGGATGCCTGCTTCTAGGCTGCATCCTGTGGCATGCTGCCCCTGCACAGACTGTCGACTTGCTGTTTGCCGGCGACCTGATGCAGCATCAGGCGCAAATCGATGCCGCCCGTACGGCGACCGGTTACAATTATGATTCCTGCTTTACGCTGGTGAAGCCCGAGATAGAGAAGGCCGACCTGGCTGTTGCCAACCTGGAAGTGACCTTGGCAGGCAAGCCTTATAAGGGCTATCCGCAGTTCAGTGCCCCCGATGAGTATCTGAAGGCGGTCAAGGATGCCGGCTTCGATGTGCTGGTCACTGCCAACAATCATTGCCTGGACGGCGGAAAGAAAGGGCTGGCACGCACCATTTCGATGCTTGACTCCCTCCGTATTCCTTTTGCAGGGACTTACCGTGATGCTGCGGAGCGTTCCCGCCGTTATCCGCTGCTGGTGGAGCAGAACGGTCTGCGGATTGTCTTCCTCAATTACACGTATGGGACGAACGGGCTGAAAGTGTCTCCTCCCCAAGTGGTCAACTACATTGATACGCTGCAAATCCGCAAGGATATCCAGGCAGCCCGCCGGCTTCGTCCCGATGCCATCATTGCGTTGATGCATTGGGGACTGGAATACAAGAGCCAGCCCGAGGCATCCACCCGTCAGTTGGCACGTTGGTTGATTCGTGAAGGGGTAGACCATATCATCGGTTCGCATCCCCATGTGGTGCAGCCCATTGAGGTATGGGAAGACGAGAAGGACCGCTCCCGACGCCATCTGGTGGTCTATTCACTGGGCAACTACATCAGCAACATGTCAAAGTCCGGTACAGACGGAGGGCTGATGGTTCGGTTGCAGTTGACAAAGAAGGGGGAGACCACTCGCCTGAGTGATTGTGCCTATAGCCTGGTGTGGGTATCACGTCCGGTGTTGAGTGGCAAGAGTCAATATCGTCTTTATCCAGCCGCCAATCCTCCCCAAGACCTTACTCCGGCTGAGCAGACGCGCCTTCATACGTTTGTCGGCGAGAGCCGTCGCCTGTTCGAGAAGTACAATAGAGGCATAAAAGAGTATGTTTTCTGAAAAATATCTACCAAACTATTTGCAGGATTCAAAATAATGCCTACCTTTGCATCGCAATTGAGAAAGCGATATCTCGAAAGCAAAACATATATGGTGGCTGTAGTTCAGTTGGTTAGAGCGTCAGATTGTGGTTCTGAATGTCGTGGGTTCGAGTCCCATCTGCCACCCGTAAGAAACGCTAATTACTAATAAAGTAGTTAGCGTTTTTTCTTTGTTCTCGCCCGGATGAACATGGTTCGGTTCAGTTTGTTTTGGCTCAGTTTGTTTTCCTGGGGATTTAACAAATGGCAGATAAATCTTTGCTATATGAAACATAAAGCCATAGATTATAAATCCGTTTTGTCTTTATTCCTAACAATAGAACTCTTTTGGAAACAATAAATCCCACTCTGAAGTGGGATTTATTGTTTTGAGACAGTCTTTTTTATTTTCCTAATAGGAGAGATAATTTGTGTATAATCAGAGAGTAATGTATAGTGTACTGTCTCTGATGGTTCAAAGATAGTGATTTGGAAGCAAGTCACAACCGTTCATCCTGAAGACCTCCCTGCTGGGAAACTGTCTCTGATGTTTCAAAGATAGTGATTTGGAAGCAAGTCACAACCAAATGGGATTCCCCCTGAATCCTGATATTACTGTCTCTGATGTTTCAAAGATAGTGATTTGGAAGCAAGTCACAACCGTTTTTCATATCAAGTAATTTTTAAGGGGGCTGTCTCTGTTGGTTCAACGATAGTAATTTGGAAGCAAGTCACAACATACGCTTATCCCTGTTTACTTCTACAGTACTGTCTCTGATGGTTCAAAGATAGTGATTTGGAAGCAAGTCACAACTAATCATAGATATAAAAGAATTGAGTTTTTGTTGTTTCCTGCAAGGGAAAGTTTGTATCTTCGCCAAATTCATTGCTAAAATTTGCACTTAGGAGAATACTATGAATGAAAAGGATTTGATATTGAAGTTGAGAACGGGGTCGGTTTCTGCCTATAAAGAGCTTTATGAGCGTTGGATTTCTAGATTATATGCTTTCATTTATCATTATGTGAAGTCAGAAGCTGTTACAGATGATATTATACAGGAAACTTTTATACGTATTTGGGTGAATCATGAATCGTTGAACCCTGATTGTTCATTTAAATCCTATTTGTTTACTATCTCATATCATTTGTTATTAAAGGAGTTGCGCCGACAACTAAAAAACCCATTGTTAGAAGAATATATAGAATATCAAGATCAAATATCCACTTCGGTCGATGGTATAGAGGACGATTTTGATCTGGAACGTTTTCGTATGTTGCTTATTCAGGCTAAGCATAAATTGTCTCCTCGTCAACGTGAGATTTTTGAGTTAAATAAGGAGCAGAATGTGTCTGTATCAGATATTGCAATTCAGTTGTCTATAAGTGAACAGGTTGTGCGAAATCAGCTTTCTGCTGCACTTAAAATTATTCGTTCTGAATTGAAAAATTATACTCTTTTGCTAGCAATATTTCTATTGAACTTTTAGGAAAATGCTATTTTCTGCTTTATAACATATAATTGAGATGTTATAAAATCTCATTTCGGGGATATAACTACCAAACAGCAAAAAAATAGCAGGAATGGATATGCGTAATTCTGACATAGCTGATTTGTTACTGAAGTATCATTCAGGACATATTTCGCGTGAAGAGTTTGTAAGATTGAAAACTCTTATGGAGCAGAGTCGTGATGAGGAGATAAAACCTATTCTTCAGCAACATTGGGAATTATATTCTGATGAATATTTATTGTCCTCAACGAAGAAGGGTGAATTATTTCATCGGCTTGAACGTAAGATACATTTACCGAAGCGTTTCAGTTTGCTTCGGTATTGGATACAAATAGCTGCAAGTATAATACTTGCGGTCGGTATTGGCATGTCTGTTATGGTTTACTTACAATATAGAGAATTGCAATTACTCGGAGAACATAATGTGACAATACGCTCTAATGATTCGCCTTCTACTGTCATTTTGCCTGATGGTACCAAGGTGCGGTTAAATATGAACTCTGTTCTTACCTATAAACAAGATTTTGGTCATAAAGACAGAACTGTAAAGCTGTCAGGTGAAGGCTATTTTGATGTAACACATTGTGAAGAAAAGCGTTTCGTGGTAGAGACTGACTATATTAATATCACCGTTTTAGGAACATCCTTTAATGTGTATGCTTATGAAAATAAAGACTTCTTGGAAATGTCCTTAGTGAGAGGACGTGTGTGCGTAAATACAAATCAGCCTCCTTATAATTGCTTATATGCTCGTCCTAATGAAAAAATTACTTTTGATAAGAGTACAGGGAGATTAAGGCTAGAGCATACTTTGAATCATGTAGAAACATCATGGGTACAACCTATGTTGACTTTTAGCCATACACCATTGCATGAGGTGTTTGATTGCTTGGAAAGAAAATTTAATGTGACAATATGTAGCGTAAATACTGCGTTGGCTGATGATTCCTATACAGGGACATTTAAGGATGAATCCTTGGAAGATATACTTGACATTCTGAAACTACATTATGATTTTGATTATACGCGTATGCATGATACAATTCGTATCGAAATGGGAAAATAGGGAAAATTGTCGAATTAATTGATATAGTTTATGAAAACATAGTAGAATAAAAACAAGACCTCCGGACAAACAAGGATTGGTCCGGAGGAGAGAATCAGTCTGCAAACTATGCTGCAACATAGTTTTATTTAGTGAGACCAATAATTCATAATATCATGAAAAATTTAAGGTGTTTATTTTATAGGAGTACAAAGGTACAGAAAAAAACACGTATTACTAGGAGCTTTACTACTTCTTTGTGTCTGTTGACTTTTGTAGGAGGATTTGCCCAAACGGGAAAGATTAGTTTGGAACTGAAAGATGTTCCAGTCAGGGATTTTTTTAGTGCCATTGAAAAACAAAGTGCTTATCATTTCTCTTATCGGGATAATGACATTGAAAAAACACGGAATATTACAATTTCTGTTCAAGATAAAGAACTTAAGGAGATATTGAGACATGAGCTCGCTGCAAGAGATTTGTCTTATAAGGTATCAGATAGTGTGATTGTCGTATTGCCACTTCAGAAAGGGAAACGTGTATCGTCTGGCAGATTCAAGAAGTTTTCCGGTATTGTAATGGATACGAATAAAGAACCTATAATAGGCGCCAATATTCTGGTGAAGGGATTTTCAACAGGTACCATTACCGATATAGATGGTAAGTTTATGCTTGAAGTCCCTGAAAATGCGACTCTGCAGATTTCTTACATTGGATATGTAGGACAAGAGGTAAGTGTAAAGGACAAGATATCTGCCAATATTGTTTTGTACGAAGATACCAGAGCGTTGGATGAAGTCGTTGTTGTAGGTTATGGTGTACAAAAAAAATCGGATGTGACGGGCGCAATGATACGTGTCAATGATGAAGAGTTGAATTCTCGTCCGGTATCCAATGCTTTTGAAGCCATGCAGGGTAAGGCAGCTGGTGTCGATATTGTAAGCAATGAACGACCGGGAGAGATTGGGACAATTAATGTACGTGGGGTACGCTCATTAAGTGCAAGCAATGCACCGCTATATGTTGTGGATGGTATTCCTTTAATGTCTTCGAGTGGTATTGAGACATTGAATCCGCAGGATATTGAATCTATTGATGTATTGAAAGATGCTTCAGCCACAGCCATATATGGGTCTCGTGGTGCCAATGGAGTGATTCTTGTTACAACAAAGCGTGGTGAGGAAGGTAAGATGAGTATAAATTATTCAGGCACTTTGACAGTCGAGAGTCTGCAGGACTATTCTCGAATGATGAATTCTGAGGAATACATAGACTGGAGGCGTTGGTCATATTATTATTTGAATCCTCAACGTTATCCTCGTGGAGATCAACCTAATAAAAAGAATGACTATGAAATATTTTTGGGAGCTTCGGACCCTTATGCTTGGCATAATATTGAAAAGGGGTGGTCTAATGATACATGGAATGGAGCGCTTGTGCCTACAACTGATTGGGGAAATATGGTTACACAAACGGGCGTCACTCATGAACATACATTAAGTGCCAGTGGAGGTACGGATAAGATTAAAGGTTATGCTTCTGTTGGCTATTTGGATAATGAAGGAACTATCAAAGGGCAATCATATACAAGATATACAGCAAAGTTCAGTCTGGATTTAAAACCTTCATCATGGTTTAATATGGGAATGGATATTAATGGGACATTTAGTGAACAGCAGTATGGTTCCTCTGCTTCAGTCGTAGGCTCTTTGTTGAAAAATATGCCGGGAAATCTGTATGCAGCTTCTACTAGTTTATTTCCTTATGCAGTTCCGTATGATGATCAGGGTAGTCGAATAGATTATCCTGGTGGAGATGATATGGTGAAAAATGTGGCAGAAGAATGGAGGCTGAGTGAAAATGAACGTAGGATGTTTCGTGCAATAGGAAGTTTTTATGCTCAATTTGATATTGGCAAGATGTTTCATCCTCTGGAGGGGTTGCGATATAGGTTTAATTTTGGTCCGGATTTTCGTTATTATCGTAATGGGACATTCCGTGATGCAGAGTCTGTTAGCAGCCAAGGTATTAATCGTGCGTCATTAGCTAATCAGTCTGATTTTTCGTGGACACTTGATAATTTGATTTATTATGATAAAAAAATAGGCAAACATTCGTTAGCTCTAACTTTATTGCAGAGTGCCACCAAATACCATTATGAAGAGTCTTCAATGGCAGCTGAGAACGTTCCTTTAGCCAGTGCGAAGTGGAATGCATTAACCCAAGAGAACGTTGCTCTCTTGGATGAGTGGAATAGTGGATTGACCGAGAAACAATTACTCTCTTATATGTATCGTGTAAACTATGATTATGCAGACAAGTATTTGCTTACGGTCTCTGGGCGTTGGGATGGAGCTTCACAGCTTGCTGAAGGAAATAAATGGGCATTTTTCCCTAGTTTGGCACTAGGCTGGCGTTTAGACCAAGAGAATTTCTTGAGAAATGCAGATTGGATCAACCAGTTGAAATTGCGTATAGGATTAGGTGCTACAGGTAATTCAGCCATTGACCCTTATGAGACAAAAGGTGCGATTGTACCTTTTTATTATCCATTCGGTTCATCTTTGGTTCCTGGTTATGCGGCATCTGAGCCACAGGCAGGTGGTAATAAAGTAAGCATGGCTAATCCGGAGTTGACTTGGGAAAAGACGGTTCAATATAATGTGGGCATAGACTTTTCTTTATTTAAGGGCCGACTTTCTGGTGTCATGGATTTTTATACTTCTCGTACAACGGATTTGTTGATGGCGATGAGTATTCCATCCTTGACAGGTTATACGAATACATTTGCCAATGTAGGAAGAACCTCAAATATAGGAGTGGATATCACGTTGAATACAGTGAATATTAAAACTCCTGCTTTTGAATGGAATACAATCATTAATGCTGCCTGGCAGAAAGATCGGATTGATGAGTTGGCTAATGGTAAGGAAGATGATATCAATAATAAATGGTTCATAGGGGAAGGACTGGAAGTTATTTATGACTATGCTTCAGCTGGTCTTTGGAAAGAAGAAGATGCTGCGGAAATGGCAAAGTTTAATGCAAATGGTCATTCTTTCACAGCAGGCATGGTACGTCCTGTGGATCAAAATGGTGATTATCGGATAGATCCGAATGATGATCGTGTGATTGTGGGACATACGCGTCCTCGATGGACCTTTGGCATGACTAACGGATTCACTTATAAGAATATTGATTTATCCATACTACTCTATGGACGTTTTGGCTATACAGTGGATACTGGTGGCGAATGGCAGGGTGGACGATACATGCAGCGTAAAATTGATTATTACAATGAGAATAATAAGAATGCTGAATATCAGAAACCGATTTATAATATTGGTGGAGGTGACCCCTACTATCGTATTTTGGGTTATAGGCGGGGAGCTTTTTTGAAAATCCGTAATATTTCTCTTGGTTATACATTTCCTAAGGAATGGATCATGAAGTGCGGATTGAAGAATTTGAAGGTTTATGTGCAGGCGAAAAATCCGGGAAGAATCTTTTCTAGTATTGATTTCTTGGAGTTAGATGCTTCTCAAGCGTATACGTCTACATGGAATAGAGGATTTACAGTTGGATTGAAGGCTGGATTTTAACAAAGAACAATTATGAATGCTATGAATTTATATCGTAAAATCAGGTTCCTGGGATTGTCGGGGCTGATATTTGGATGTTGCTTGGTTTCTTGCAGTGATTTTCTAAAAGAGGAGCTAACGACTCAGCAGAATACAGACTATTTTAATACACCGGAAGGTATTGAGGCTTTGGAAGTGAGTTTGTATTACAATTTGCGTTTTCATTTTTCCAAGGAGTGGGCTACAGCTACGACCAATTATGGCACGGATGAATTTCGGGTTGGGGGAGATGGTTCAAATGCATCATGGAATAATTATGATGGGAATTTTCAATCTCAGGTCGTGAATAATTCGACCAATATGAATGACGTATGGGATGGTATGTACATAGGCATTAATAATGCAAACCTGCTATTGAGTAAAATTATGCAAGGTTCATATCAAGGTCCCAATAAAGAGCTTTATATGGGTGAAGCTTATTTCTTGAGGGGATTTAATTATTTGAAATTAGTTTCACAATATGGAGGTGTCCCTCTGAAATTGACTCCCAGTGTAACACCTGAACGTGAATTTACCCGTGCTACGACAGAAGAAACATTGCGACAGATTATTGATGATTTGACAAAAGCTTATAAGTTGTTGCCAATCAAAGCCGCAATGGTTGGAAAGATGACTAAAGATGCAGCAGCTCATTTTCTGGCAAAAGCTTATTTGTTGCGTGCTAGTGAGATAAATGATGGGTGGAACCAATCTACGAGAAAGGCAGATTTGGCAGAAGCGTTGCGTCTCTCTCAAGAAGTAATCGAAAATCGTTCTTTGGCTATAAATTTTGCTGATTTATGGAATTATACTGTTCCTAATGGGCCTAATGAGACGCTTGACGAGATTTTATTGTCTGCTCAATTCTCATCAGAGGTGTCAACAAAGGGGGTAAGCGGTAACCAATGCCATCTTTATTATATCTCAGTTTACAGGGATTTGCCACAAATGCAACGGGACATTGCGGGGGAACGTGAATATCAGCGTTTGCGTACGACCTATTATATGTATAATATTTATGATATGGTCAATGACTCACGGTTCTGGAAAAGCTTTAAAACAAAATATGCTGTAAATAATCCGGTAAAAGGCTCAATATACCAACAGGGGGATTTGGGAGTTATGTATGTCATAAATAGACCTGGAGATACACGCTTTGCAGATGTCCAATTAAGTGAAGTGGTTACTTACGAAAAGACTGGTAAGAAAATACCGACTGTATTTGTTGCATATCCAGCGGACAGGAATGGGACTGATGATGAGGCTTTATATGATTTTACGAACAGATACGCTTCTTTGAATAAATTCATAGATGGCTCTCGGGAGAGTGTGACCAGCCGTGTAGGTTTTCGTGACGGAATATTGGCACGAGTTGGAGAAACATATTTAATTGCTGCTGAGGCGTTGATTCGTCAGGAGCGTTATGTAGAAGCTTTAAAATACATAAATGCTTTGCGAGCGCGAGCCGCTTATAAAACTGGTGAAGACCGT
The DNA here is from genome assembly GCF_900291465.1 of Bacteroides sp. Marseille-P3684. Lineage (GTDB taxonomy): Bacteria > Bacteroidota > Bacteroidia > Bacteroidales > Bacteroidaceae > Phocaeicola_A. The sequence continues at coordinate 3,464,646 of NZ_LT985808.1, read as the reverse complement.
TCTGCATATTGTGATGGCGGAGCAGCTTATAATGAAAATGCTCTAGGTTATGCAAGTATGGGAGCCGTTAATTCTTATTTTGCCGAAAATTCATATTATGAATCAAACAATATACCGGTAACAACTTCGGCGACTAGTTTGGAAATTGCTGATATTCATAAATTGCCTAAAGCAGATGAGGACATTATTGCTAAATTGGGGTATAGCTCCAATTATGACCGGATGATGTGTCTTTTACTGAATGAGCGTTCGCGTGAGCTTTGTGGCGAGCTTCTTCGTTGGGAAGATCTGTCTAGAACTAAGACGTTATTGGCGCGAGTGAGGGCCTTTAATCCTGATGCGGCACCTAATATTCAAGAACGTCATAATTTGCGTCCTATTCCGCAAACATATTTGGATGCCATTCAGATTGACGGGCATGCACTGACACCGGAGCAAAAGAAAGCACAACAGAATTCCGGCTATTGATTGTAGCTTAATAGTGAATTATAAATTGTTATTTTAATCGTCTGAGAAGTCTTGTTTTTTTACCAAAGTACAGAGCGGTGGTAAGTGGGGCTTCTCAGGCGATTTGCTACCTATATGAAGTATTGATTCTTTTATTCTAGACCCTCCTCTATTGTGATGGGGTGGAATGACATTAGGATATATAGGTGAGAAGATTTACCTGTCTGTTTAGAAATAGAAAATACCCCTGATATAAAACAAGCATGCAAGTACGGTTTGCCCTCCGTACTTGCATCTTGACTTCGACCTGTTTCTGATCCGATTGAGATTACAGTTTGCCCACCAGGTCGATGCTGGGCTTTAAGGTTGCAGCGCCTTTTTTCCATTTGGCAGGACAAACCTCACCGTCGTGGGACGCTACGAATTGGGCAGCTTCCACTTTACGCAAGAGCTCGTCGGCGTTACGTCCGATGTTGTTATCCTGAATCTCGGCAAGCTTGATCTGACCTTCCGGGTTGACCAGGAAAGTGCCTCGGTAAGCCATACCTTCTTCTTCAATCATGACACCGAATGCACGGCACAGGGCACCTGTCGGGTCGGCAAGCATGGGATAGTGGATGTTGCGGATGCTCTCCGAAGCGTCGTGCCAGGCTTTATGGACAAAATGTGAGTCGGTGCTGACAGAATAAACCTCTACACCCATTGCCTTGAACTGGTCATAGTTTTGAGCCATGTCAAGCAACTCTGTCGGGCATACGAAGGTGAAGTCTGCCGGGTAGAAGAAGAAAATAGCCCACTTGCCTTTTACATCTTCATTGGTTACCGTGATAAATTCTCCGTTATGAAATGCCTGCACCTTGAATGCGGGCAGTTGTGAATTAATAATGGGTTCCATAATTGTAATCATTAAAAAGTTTAAGCGTGTACAAAAGTAGTCGGCGGGGTTGAATGCTGCAATCACCATTTCTAGGTATTTTGAGAGGCGTTGGCAATTGTAAAGCGAAAACCGGAGCTGCCCGTCGGTTCTTCGTTAGGCATATTTGCAAAATGATACAGTATATTAAGATAATATGTGACAAGACTTCCCGATAAGAGTTCTATATTTGCAGCATGTCGAAGAAACATGGAATGAAAACAACGGCTAAACGCCGGATTGCCGTGGCATGGATGCTGTTCCTGGTACTCATGCCTTTCTTCGTGGTGAAGACCCTTCATCACCACGGGACGTGTACCCAGGATGTTTGCCGGAGTGCCGACGGGCATGAGCATTCTTCCGAGGAACAGTGCCCCATCTGCCATTTCATGCTTTCACCTTTCACTGAAGCCGAGTCGCTGCAAGTGGAAGTTGCTGTTCCGGTATCTGAAGCTGAATATTCCCTGTATGTGGCGATGCCGGACCGTAGGTGTATCCACCTCTTTCAACTTCGCGCCCCGCCTGTTGTTCTGGTTTGATTTTCCCTCTAAGAACAACAAATTTCCTACTCTCATTACATTTTTACCGTAAGTCTGTTCGGATACAGGCATCGGACGGTGTGTCCGTATGTTCCGGCTTCTTCGGATGCCGGGATTTACGTCAGGGATGCATTGTACCTGCCCGGTCCGCTCAGAGAGAATATGTATTCATTTATGTGAAAAGCAATGCGAAACATTTTTGTGGGCATTCTACTCCTTTTTATGTTGCATTCCCGGGCGGAGACGTCCGACACCATTCCACCGCATGCTGCAAGGAGCGTGACGCTGGATGAGGTTGTCGTGGTCGGCGGACGGGAGGAAGCAGGCAGCCGTCTGCTCCCTTCGCTCAACGTCGTCCGTGTGGGGCAGGACTGGATGGACGAGCAGCGTGCGGGCAGCTTGATGCAGACGCTGGACGGAGTGCCGGGCGTGCGTGCCATGCACATCGGTTCCGGACAATCGAAACCCCTCATCCGGGGCATGGGATTCAACCGCGTGCTGGTGGTGGAAAACGGACTCCGGCATGAGGGACAGCAGTGGGGCGACGACCACGGACTGGAGATTGACCAGTTTGCGGTCGACCGTGTGGAAATCATCAAGGGACCGGCTGCGTTGTTCTATGGCTCGGATGCCATTGGCGGAGTCGTCAGTCTGCACAGTCGTGTCATGCCGATGAAGCCTTTCGAAGCAGGTGTCCGTCTGTTTGCGCAGACGGGGAATGCTTCGGCGGGGCTGTCTGCCCGTGTTGGCGGACGTCGGGGGAGACATTATTATAAGGTATGCTTTACGGTGGTCGATTATGCCGACTACAAGGTGACGACAGACAGCGTCCGTTATTACTCCTACCGGATTCCCTTGCGGAAGCGTCGGTTGCGGAACACGGCTGGCAGGGAGTATGACGGAAGCATGGCCTGGGGATATACCGGCGAGAACTTCTCCACCCGGGTCGATGCGTCGCTGGTGCATCTTGAGAGCGGCTTCTTTGCCGACGCGCACGGACTGGAGGTGCGACTGTCTGACATCGATTATGACCGTTCGTCGCGTGATGTCGACCTGCCTTGCCAGCGGGTGAATCATGTGAAACTGACAAATCACTCCCTTTGGCAGACTGGGGACGTCCGTTGGGAGAGCCGCGTGGCTTATCAGGCGAATTGGCGCAAGGAGCTGTCGGAGGCGGTGTCCCATGGCTACATGCCCCTTCCGCCCGGCAATGTGGAGAGGAGCTTCCGCAAGCAGACGCTGGCAGCCGGCATCGGTCTGGAAGTGGATGTCCAGGAAAGGCACCGCTTGCAAGCCGGACTGACGGCGGACTTCCAGCACAACCGTCGCGGCGGTTGGGGGTTCATCCTTCCGGCTTTTGAAGCACTGTCGCTGGGAGGCTATCTGCTCGACCGCTACACCTTGTCGGATGCCCTGACGCTGAATGCCGGCATCCGCGTGGACCGTGCAAGTCTGCATGTGCACCGTTACCGTGACTGGTTCCTCACTCCGGTGGCGGATGCCGACTCGGTCCATAAGGAGCGTTCGCCTGAAGGTCGTTGGACGTTCCGGAGTCTGACCTGGTCGGTCGGAGGACGTTACGTGTCGGGGGCATGGACCTGGAAAGTCAATGTGGGCAAGAGCTTCCGTGTTCCCCAGCCTCAGGAAGTGGGAGCGGACGGTGTCAACTACCACGTCTTCCGTTATGAGAAAGGCATGCCGGACTTGCAGCCCGAAGAGTCTTACCAGCTGGATGCCGGCATGGCATGGCGTACGGAGCAGGCACATCTCCACCTCGAACCCTTTGTGAACTATTTCCCGAACTACATCTATCTCCTGCCGACAGCCGGCTATACGGAGGGCTTGCAGACGTATGTCCATACCCAGAGCCGGGTGTTCCGTTGGGGCTTTGAAGCCGGGGCAAGTTATCGGGTGCTGCCCCGGTTGGAAGTCGGTGTGCAGGGAGAGTACCTGTATGCCGTCCAGCTTTCGGGTGCCGGCAAAGGGACCGCCCTGCCTTTCTCCCCACCCTGGAGAGCCGGACTGGAGTTGAAGTACGTGTTCCCTTCCGCGGACGGGACGGGGGACGGGTTCGTCGGATGCAGCTATACGCTCGTCGGAAGCCGGAACCGCATCGTCCCTCCCGAACTGCCCACGGCGGGTTATGGACTGGTGAATGTGTCTGCCGGGAAAGCCTTTGCCTGGAAAGGACATCGGATGAGCGTGCACGTGCAGGGGCTCAACCTGCTCGGCAAGCGCTATTACGATGCCACGAGCTACTACCGTCTGATTGATGTGCCCGGACCGGGACGTCAGTTCTCCGTCCTGCTGGGGATGGAACTGTGACGGGAAAGTGAATACCCTGAACTTATAACACCCGAAGGCGGGATGCGTCGCATGGATGCTCCCTGCCTTCCCTAAAACAATAAGCCTATGAAAGAGAATGTATGTATCGCCAGGTTTAAGGCAGTAGTCTGTCTGCTGGCTGTGTGTATCTGCGGACTGTCGTCCTGCAGCAGTGAAGAGGGTGACTTGCGGAAGCCTGTCATCGAGACGCTCGACGATTCTTTCCCCACCAATTGTCAGGTGTATGTGAAGGGGGGAGTCATCCCGTTCCACTATGCGTTCACCGACGATGTGGAGCTGGGAAACTACAACATCGAAGTGCATAACAATTTCGACCATCATACCCATAGCACCGAGGCGGGCGACTGTCCGTTCGACCCGGTGAAGAAGCCGGTGAAGCCCTGGGTCTACAACCGGGACTTCTCCATTCCGCCGCACAGCCTGCGCCACGATGCCCGGGTGGAGATTCCCATTCCCGACGACATCGATACGGGCGACTATCACTTCATGATACGGGTGACCGACCGTGCCGGCTGGCAGGAGTTGAAATCGGTAAGCATCAAAATCGTGGAGGCTTCATGATGAGGGCTCTCAATGGATTGCTCCGGCAACGACCGGGAAGGAGTGTGCCGGTGTGGCTGGCAGTCATGCTTCCGCTCATCGGACGGGCTGCTGACGACCTCCGTATGCCTCCGGACTCCCTGGACAGGAGGCTGAAGCCCGTGATGCTGGACGAGGTGGTCGTGAAGGGAGAGGCTCCCGTGGCGACCGGCAGGGATGAAATCGGAGGCGAGCAGCTGAAGTGGAGCCGGGCGGCTACGTTGGGCGAGACCCTGAGCCGGGTGCCGGGTGTGCAGAACAGCTACTTCGGACCGAACGCGGGTGCCGCCGTCATCCGCGGCTTGAGCGGCAACCGTGTCAAGGTGCTGCACCAGGGGCTTTCGCTGAACGACCTGTCGGGGCTTAGTCCCGATTTCAACGTCAGCCTGAATCCGGACAACCTGCGTTCCGTGACGCTTTACAAAGGCTCTGCCACGGTGCTGTATGGTGGAAAGGCCATTGGCGGCGCCGTGGACCTGGACGACAACCGGGTCCCCCTGACGGTGCCGGTGAAGCCGTTGGCGGTTTCTGCCTGTCTGGACGGGAGCACCAACAACGGGTATCGCCAGTCGTTCGCTGCCGAAGGACGGGTCGCGCAACATTGGACCTGGACCTTGGGCGGGATGAACAGCTGGGTGTCCCGTCGGCATATCCCCGGCAACAGCAAGCCCGGACGGGTGTATGACCCTGCCGTCGTCGGTTTTGACACGAACCTGCAGCTGATGGCACAGGTGGCTGTGGATGCCGAGCATGTGCTCAACACCTCCCTCTTCCCCTACATGGACCGGTTCGTCCTCGACCACCTGAACGACCCGGAGTGGGGACTCTCGCCGGAGGATGTGTGGACCTTCAAGGCGCGCTATTACGATGCCGCCTCCTATTCCTATAAGGATAATCCGCCCAATCCGGGCTACGTTCCCGGGCAGGACCCGGAGCGCGACCGTTACAGGGACGTGGTCCGCGACATCCGCGACTACGGACCGATGCGGCGGGGTGTCATCCCCAACAGCCATGCGCGGGCGAACTCCCTGAACCTGGGGACGGCGTATGTAGACGACCGGCTGGCAGTCGGCATCGGCTACCAGTGTGACTACGCCTATTATGGGGTGCCGGCGTATGCGAAGATTCCCGAGGCGGGGCATACCCATACGCATGCCGACGGGACGGTGCACCTCTTTGCCGTGCAGCAACCCTTTTTGCCCATCAACGTGCGGTCCACCTCCAACCTGCTGCTCCTGCAGGGACGTTGGACGGGGGAGATGCCGCTCTTCCGGAAGGCAAAGCTGCTCCTGGGCAGTCAGTTTGCATCCGACAAGGAGCTGCTGGGCGAGGAGACGGTCAACCGGTTGGGGACTTCGCGCGGGATGGCACGGCTGGAGCTGTCGCAGAAGGAGTGGCTTTTCCTGAACGGCACAGTCGGGATGGACTATGACTCCCGTCGGATAGACGGACGGGGCAGGGGACGCTACCTGCCCGATACCCGAAGCCGGGAACTTGCCTTCTTCGTCGACGAACGGGCGGACTTCTCCTGGCTGCAACTGATGATGGGCTATCGTCACGACTTCATCCGCCGCAGGGCGGTGGAGGGGAACGGTTACCAGCCGGGACGCGGACTGGCAGGCAGGGAGCGTGCACCGCGTCGGTTCGGACTCGACCAGTTCAGTGCCGGGATGAAGCTCGACGTGCTGCGCCCTGCCTACCTGCGTCTGTCCTTCACCCACTCCCAGCGTGCCCCGGAGGTGAACGAGCTGTATGCCGGGAACAACCATTATGCCATCGTGACCGAGGAGAACGGCGACGACCGCCTGGGCAAGGAGATTGCCAACGCGGTGGAGGTGGAAGGCGGACTGGCGACGAAGTACCTCGAGGTGACGGTCAACTGGTACCGGACGCACTACGACGGCTATCTCTACCTGGCGCACACCGGTGTGTCACGGGGAGGACTGACGGTCAAGGAATGGCGGGCTGCCGACGCCCTCCTGTCCGGCTGGGAAGTGCGGCTCGTCGGTAAAGCGGACTTGAAGTCGCTGGGCAGCTGGCAGCTCGGAGGATATTACGACCGTGTGAAGAGCAGGAACCTCTCGGACAGCGAGATGAGCCGTTGGGCGGAGGGGGACTTCCTGCCGAACATGCCCACAAGCCGCTTGGGGGCAAGCTTGTCGGGACACATCGGACACTTCGCGACGCAGGTCGCGCTGGACCATTACCTCCGGCAGAAGTACCTGGGCAAGCACATCAGCGATGAATTTGCCTTCCCCGCCTACAGCCTGCTCAGCGCCCGGCTGTCCTATGAGAGGCAGGTCGGCAGAGCGGGAGTGGAGTGCTACGTCTACGGGACCAACCTGCTGGACAGCGAAGCCCGTCCGCAGAACTCCCTGCTGCGCTACCTGGCGCCCTTGCCCGGCATCAGCCTGGGAGGAGGCATCTGCGTGCGACTCTGAACGGCGGGGCGGATGAATCCTCGTCAGTCGATTAAACAAGAAGAAACTATAAGCTTATGGAAACCCTGTATTTATTGAAGAATGTATACCATGACCCCCTGGCGCTCTCCCGTTTCAGCCAGTTCCGCTGTTACCGGCTGGGCAAAGGAGAGGTCGTCCCGGACTTGAATGCGAACGATGAGTTCCTGGTCTGTTTTGTGTTGAAAGGCTCTCTGTGCTATGTGTTGAATGAGAAAGACTTCTCTTCGAGGATGGTGATGGAGAACGAGCTCTTCTTCGTCAGCCGTCTGCATCACTGCAAGGTCAAGGCGATGGACGATGTCCTGCTGGCAGTCCATGCCTGCAACATGGTGGCGCCCTACTTCCACCGCCGCGTCATCTCCTACCTGAAGGAAATCTCCATGGAGGAGGTAGACCCGCTGGAGACCCTGCCCATCACGCCCCTGATGCGTTCCTACCTGAACTCGCTGCTGGACTACATGGAGCACGGGAAGGTCAATGCCGACCTGCACTATGCCAAGGAGTATGAGCTGTTCTCGCTCTTCCGGATGTGCTACTCCAAGCAGGAGATAGCCTCCATCTTCCGCGACGCACTCTCCAGCGACCTGCAGTTCTTCGTGGCGGTCATGACCCACTACAAGACCTGCCGGACCGCCAAGGAGCTGGCTACGCTCTGCGGATACAGCGAGTCGGTGTTCAACCAGCTGTTCAAGAAGTGTTTTGCCGGCGAGACGCCCTACCGCTGGCTGCAGATGCGGACGACGGACGAGATTGACTTCATGCTGCGGAACACCTCGGTGTCAATCAAGGAAATCATGCTCGACTACCACTTCAAGACCTTCTCGCACTTCACGATCTACTGCAAGCGGAACCTGGGTGCCACGCCCAATGAAATCAGGCAGAAGGGGGCAGGACGGACGCGGAAGAAGCAGACCTGACCCTTGCCCGCCCCGGGAGGACGAAAGACGAAATGCAAACTCTTTTGGATTTTTAGACGGAGGGCGAAACGGGCTTTTCTGTTCTTTTGCAAAACCAATCGGCGATGCACGGGCACGTTCGGTTGGTGAGTTGAATCGTAATAGTATTAATGAAGCTTCCGCATCTGCCCGACTGCCCGGCAGTCAGCTGAGCGACGGAAGTTGATAAACCAATTAATGTATGAAGAAAACGTTCCTATCTTTGTTGCTCGCTGCGAGCACATTCAGCGCCTACGGTCAAGAACTGCTTGAAGGGGCGAAGTTTTTTGATAACTGGTCGTTCGGTCTGAAGGGCGGTGTCGTCACTCCCCTGAAGCACAGCCCGTTCTTTAAGAGCATGCGTGCCGCGACAGGCGTGGAGCTAACGAAACAGGTGACCCCGGCGTTCGGCATCGGTGTGGAAGGCATGGGATATATCAATACCAGTGAGAGCAAGACCGCCTTTGATGCCTCGAATGTGAGCTTGCTGGGTAAGGTCAACCTGATGAACTGGTGGGGCGGCTACACCGGCACTCCCCGCGTCTTCGAAATCGAGACCGTTGCCGGCGTCGGATGGTTGCACTCGTACGTCGACGGACCGGGCGATGACAATGCCTTCTCCACGAAGTTCGGTCTGAACTTCAACTTCAACATGGGTGAGTCCCGTGCATGGACCCTGGCACTGAAGCCTGCCATCATCTACAACATGGAGGGAGACTTCGACGCGCACAAGTCCCGTTTCAACGGCAACAATGCCGTCGTGGAAATCACCGCCGGACTGGTCTATCACTTCGGCAACAGCAACGGTGAGCACCACTTCACGAAGGCACAGGCACGCAGCCAGGCAGAGATTGACGGACTGAACCGCCGCATCAACGAGCTGATTTCAGAGAATGATGCCCGTCAGCGCGACCTGTCGGCTGCCAACGAGCGTGCTGACCAGCTGAAGCGCGAACTGGATGACTGCCGCAACAAGAAGCCTGAAGTGCAGACCGTGGTCGAGACGGCCAAGACGCTGGAGTCGGTTGTGACCTTCCGTCAGGGACGTTCCACCATCGACGCTTCCCAGCTGCCCAACGTGGAGCGCATTGCCACCTACCTGAACAAGCACAAGGATGCCCGTGTGGTCATCAAGGGATATGCTTCGCCCGAAGGCAGCCTGGAGGTGAACGAGCGCATCGCCCGGGCACGTGCACAGGCAGTCATGAACCTGCTGGTACGCAAATACCGCATCAATGCCACCCGCATCACGGCAGAAGGTCAGGGCGTGGGCAACATGTTCTCTGAACCCGACTGGAACCGTGTCAGCATCTGCACCATACAGGAAGGAAAATAACAAACTCTTACCCGCACGGAGGGCAGCAGCATTCTCTCCATACTCAGCAACGCTTCATTAAGACCCGAATCTCTGCTCCTCCGTGCTCCTTTCCGACTACAAGCCGGCCCTTAACCGCATCCGAGCGGGGGATGAACGTGCAGGAAGCGCCACTTAGATGGACCAAAGTATAATACTTAGGGGGTCTAAGTATTATACTTAGGCTGCCTAAGTATTATACTTTGGTCCGTCTAAGCCGGGCTTTGATGAGGTCTGTCCCCGGGATGGATGACGTCAGAGGCCGCCTCCTCGTCAGCTGGTCCACCATGCCTGGCACACTGACCACGGGAGTACACCTGAAACTAACTGATTTAAAACTCAACACACGATGAATAAGATTCTACAATGGGGGCTGCTGGCGGTTCTGTCAGTATGCTCCTCCTGCGCCACGAAGCCGTCCTGCGACGGCACTTACGAAGGCGTCCTGCCGGCAGCCGACTGTGCCGGCACCTATGTCATGCTGGCTGTCGATGGCAACCGGTACGAACTGTTTGAGAAATATCTCTCCCGTCCGGGTTCGTTCCTCACTTGCGGGGACGCCACCCTCGACGGGAAAGTGCTCCGCCTGGACAACGGCAAGGAGTTCACCCTGACGGACGGAGGCTTGTCGTCCGGTGAACAGCCCTTGCGCCTGGTCTCTTCCGACAAACAGCTGGCAGAGCTGTACACGACGCTGCAGCTGAAGGAGACCCGTCAGGGTGAGGACGCTTCTCTCAAGCTCTATGAGAAGGGCGGGGTGCACTATGCCGACCTCTCGTTCAAGGGAGAAGAGTATGCCTTGAAGTCCGTTGCACGGACGGACTCTGCCGAGGAGTACAAGGACGGGACGGCTTCGTTGAGGCTGCCTGTGGACTTTGTGCAGAAGGCGCCGTTTGTCCAGGCTGACTTCACGGACGGTAAAAACGACTTCCGCTTCACGCTGCTGGCACCTGCCAACACGGTATATGTAGCGGACGGAGAGGGTCCAGCCTCCTTCGACGTGGTCTACTACAACGACGGAAACCGCGCCCTGGTCAAGCTCCTGCATGCCGACCTCGCACATTGCTACACCCTTCCGCAGACGGAAGCCTCGGCAAAGACAGCTGTTTATGCCGACGACAAGGTGGAGTGGAGCATCGACAATGAGAACCGTGCGACCCTGCGCGTGGACGGGAAAGCCTACACCTACAAGGCTGTCAGTGAATAGGGAACGGGGCGTCTGCCTCTCCCCTCGACTGCAATGTGCAAACACTTGCGCGCTGATAGGAAAGAGGGGAGGGGTTATGTGGCAACGTATCCCCCGGATAGGTAACGTTCGTTCAGCGCAGAATGCCGAATTTTGCGGGTGGTAAGATGATAGCTCATATCCTCACGGCGAAGGACATGAACTCAGTAGCTTTTTATTGAATGAACGATTTTAATACCCTATTGACTGTAAAGACAGAGCAGCCGGCTTGTATGGAGCCTGTCGTCAATGACGATTGCTGGTTCAAGCATCTGGCCTTTGACACCACTACGGTTTTGGAATGCGAGTATAGCAGTAAAAACTTCATCCTGTTTCTGACCCGGGGCAGCGTCCTGCTCAACACCGACAGCTATTGCGGCGAGTTTGTGGAAGGCAATATCCTCTTGTTACCCCAGTCCTCGTTCATCCGTCTGGAGGCACGTCCGCAGACCCACTTTGTCTCGCTGGCGTTCGAGCACCTGACGAACCTGTGCAACAGTGCGCTGCTCCAGCTTCTGCACGAGCACGCCTGCTCCGTATCGGACGAGGTGCGTCCGTTGAAGATGCAGCCCTCGCTGGCGCTGTTCACCGAGACACTTGCCTACTGCCTGAGGCGGAAGGCCATGTGCCCCCATTGGCACAAGGTCATGTCGCAGGAGTTCATCCTTCTGCTGAAGGAGTTCTATCCGCGGAAGGACATGGTGGGCTTCTTCCGTCCCATCCTCGGCGACGAACCGGAGTTCAAGAGCTTTGTCTTGCAGAACTATCCCAAGGTGGACAACATCGCAGGGCTGATTGAGCTGTCCCAGTTCAGTCGCAGCGTCTTTTTCACGAAGTTCAAGAGCGCCTTCGGCATCACCGCCAAGCAGTGGCTGCTCCGTCAGCGGGCGAACCGTCTGCTGGGGAAGGCTTGCCGCCCGGGTATCTCCGTGAAGGAGCTGCTGGAGGTCTGCGACTTCGACTCACAATCACAATTGAACAGATACGTGCGGAAGACATTCAACTGCACGCCCAAGGAACTTATCGAACAAGCGCAAAAACGTTACTGGGTTGAATGACCCGGTGGCACGATCAGCAGACTATACATCCATCACTCATGGTGCTATAGGATTAGGTTGCATAAAGTGGAAAGAGGGTACGTCGCCGACGACGTGCCCTCTTGTCTTTTCAGGGGCGGCGGACTTCAAATTTGCTACAGAATCTGTTCGCATCTTTGCATCCATCTGATAACTTTGCAGGCGGAAGCCTTAACTGCCCGACGGACGGATTGCCCGTCCGGGCCTTACTCCCTATTCAAATGAAACTGCTGATTGTAGAAGACGAACGGGAACTGTCGGACAACATCGTGTCCTACCTCAGTTCGGAAAATTACGTGTGTGAGCAGGCATTCTCCTACGAGGAAGCCGGGATGAAGACCGGCCTGTATGACTATGACTGCGTGGTGCTCGACCTGATGCTGCCCGGTGGCAACGGGCTGGACCTCCTGCGCGAACTCCGGCGCAGGCGTAATCCCGTGGGTGTCATCATCGTGTCGGCAAAAGACTCGCTGGACGACAAAATCAAGGGACTGGAGCTGGGAGCGGACGACTACCTGTCCAAGCCCTTCCACCTGGCTGAGCTGAGCATGCGCATCTATGCCCTCATCCGCCGGAAAGAGTTTGCTGCCAACAATACGCTCTGGAGCAACGGCATCGAAATCAACCTGCCCGGCAAGTCGGTACGTGTCGACGGACGTCCCGTGGTACTGACCCGGATGGAATACGAGCTGCTGCTGTTCTTCGTCAGCAACGCCGGGAGGGTCGTGTCGAAGGCGTCCATCGCCGAGCACCTCAGTGGCGACATGGCGGACATGCTGGACAACCACGACTTCGTCTATACTCATATCAAGAACCTCAAAGCCAAGCTGGCGGACGCCGGAGTGGCGGACTGCATCAGGAACGTCTATGGAACAGGATACAAATGGCATGAAGAGTGAATCCCTGCATACGAAGGGGACAAAGAGTCTGTCGCAGAAGATGCTGGTGCCGTTCGTCGGCTGCATCATCGGGCTGCTGTTGCTTGCCACGCCGCTGTTCTACTTCCTCACCCGGTGGTTTTATGCCGAAGACCTGATACGGGTGATTGAGGTGGTGGGGCGGGACCATCCGCTTCCGTCCGTCGACCTGGAGGAAGACATCATGCAGGGCATCATGCTCCAGTTCGGTGTCATATCCCTGGTGCTGGCAGTCTCCATCGTGCTGACCCTGCGCTTCATTGCCCGCCGTCTGTGGCGACCCTTCGACGAGACCCTCCGCAGCATCGAGAACTTCCGCCTGGAGGACGGACGTCTGCCCGACCTGCCGACAAGCCGTGTCGCTGAGTTTGTCCGGCTGAACCGGGCGTTGCAGACGCTCATGCGAAACAGTCTGAACAGTTACCGCCTTCAGAAGGAGTTCACCGAGAACGCTTCCCATGAGTTGCAGACCCCGCTGGCAGTCTTCCGCAGCAAGCTGGACCTGCTGCTCCAGCGTCCGGACCTGACCGGACCGCAGGCGGCGATGATTCAGGACCTCTATCAGGTCTCGTCCCGCCTGACCCGCTTGAACCGCAACCTGCTGCTTCTCGCCAGAATCGAGAACAGCCAGTACGGACAGACCGAGGAGGTGGACCTCGTCGGACTTCTGGACGAGCTTCTCCCATCGCTGGAGAGCCTGGCAGGCGACCTGACGCTGCACCGCGACTTCCGTGTACGGACCCTGACGGTGCGTGCCAACCGGACGCTGCTGGAGAGTCTGGTCAACAACCTCGTGGTGAATGCCGTGCGCCACAACCGTCCCGGTGGGGAGATAACCGTGACCGTGGCGGCAGGCAGCCTGACGGTGTCGAACACGTCCGATGGAAAAGCCCTCGACGAACGCCTGCTGTTCAACCGTTTCTACCGTCCCTCCGAGCAGGTCAAGGGCAACGGACTGGGGCTTGCCATCGTGAAGGCAATCTGCCAGTATCACGGGTGGAAGGTTTCCTACAGCTACACCGGCAGACACTGCTTTACGGTCGATTTCTCGTGAGAGCGTCCACTAGGCTCCTCATCTTCAAAGTTCCTACAAAATCCTCCCTTTACCTTTGCTCCCAACGAAATCACCAACCACTCAGATTATGGTAGCAAAGAGTCTCTTTCTTCTCGTCGGTCTCAGCCTGTCACTCATCCCCTCGGGACTGAAGGCACAGACCGACACCCTCGCAGTGAAACCGTCAGCCGTTTCCCACGATGCCTTTATCGACAGGCTGACGGACTTCCCGGCATTCCGCATGACCTACGTCAGTGTTCCCCTTATCGCCAGCGGTCTGCTGGTCAAGGGCGAGGACGACCATTTCCGCAACCTCCGCAACGACTATCTCCCGGTCTTCCGTCGGCATGCCGACGACTACATGCAGTATCTCCCTGCCGCCGTCCTGCTGGGCATGAAGGTTGTCGGGGTGAAAGGGCGCAGTTCGTGGGGGCGCATGCTGACGTCGGATGCCTTCTCGGTCGCACTGATGGCAGGAGCCGTCAACACACTGAAGCAGACGACCCACGTGACCCGTCCCGACGGCTCCGACAATCATTCCTTCCCCTCGGGGCATACAGCCACCGCCTTCATGACCGCCACCATGCTGACCAAGGAGTACGGACACAGAAGTCCGTGGGTAGGCATCGGCGCCTATTCGGTGGCAACGGCTACGGGACTGATGCGCATGGCGAACAACAAGCACTGGCTGAGCGATGTACTGACGGGTGCGGGTATAGGCATCCTCTCGACCGAGGCAGGCTACTACCTTGCCGACCTCATCTTCCGCGGCAGGGGCATCAACGAGCTGCCCGACGAAGGACTCATCGACCGCACGGACGCTCCTTCGTTCTTCGGTCTGTACATGGGTCTGAACATCCCGCTGAGCAGTTACGACATCGACGAGGAGCATGAGTTCCGCACCTCCTCCGGTAGTTCGGCAGGTCTGGAAGGGGCGTGGTTCTTCAACCCTTACGTCGGGATAGGCGGACGCTTCACGGTGTCCTCCACCTCCATCATTGTCAACGGAAGCCTGGCCGAGGACAACACCTTCGATGCCCTGTCGTTGTTCGGCGGAAGTTACTTCTCCTATCCTCTTTCCCACCGTTGGCTCATCGGCAGCAAGCTCCTGACGGGCTTGGTGCATTACCCTCGTCTGGAGCTGACCGACCAGACCGTTCCTGCCCGCTGCGGCATCGGTTTCGGCACCGGAGCTTCCCTGACGTTCCGTGCCTCGCACCATTACGGCGTGAAGCTGTTCATGGACTACAATCTCCTGCCTTCCCACAGCAAGAGCAGCGGTGAATACATGAACCAGCTCGTGGGCGGCGCCTCCTTTCAAATAACGTTCTAACGGTGTTTGAAGGGTATAAAAAAAGCCTATCCACATACGCGTGGGGCATGTGGATAGGCTTTACTGAACAGGTCTTAAGGACGGTTAATTGGTGCTCGGATTAACCGGCGTATTACCTGCACCGGAAGATTCAAGCACAATGTTTTCACCCGGTTGGAGTTCGTTTTTCTCTTCCGTGATGTTCAGTCCCTGATTGACTGAGCTGTCATTCACCTTCACCGTGATGGTGGTCTTTATATTACGTTTGAAGGTAACTTCCTGATTGATGAGAGGCACAATGGCTCCGTCGTTCTTCTGCCAGGAGATGGAGACCAGAATGTTTTCTGTGTAGGTATCGGCAGTCCAACGGTTACCGTTCTGATAACCATTTTTAAATGTGAAGATATCTTCTACTTCTGTTTGCGGAAAGACCAATTGCAAAGTGGGAGCATCTTTCAGCTTGATGTACAATGTACCTTCCGTGAATCCTTCCGTTATAAATTTAGCTCCGAATATTACTTTCTTCATATTGATGGATACGGAACCGTTTGCGGTCGGGACGTAGTCGGTCACTTCACCATAGTAACGTATGGTGTTGGGATGGTTGAGTGGATCGGATAGTTCAGCTAAATAAGTACGTCCATCATCCAAATAGTCCATTTCTTTGCCACTATCATAGACAAATTTATTCTCTAGTGTGGTTGCGTTGGATGTATAGAACGGTTGCCAGTATGAAGTTCCATAGTCATAAGATTTGATTTTCTGTTTCCCATCCACCACCATGGATGAAACGAACTTATACTTATATCCCTCCAGCAGCTTGATGACCATGCCGTCCTTGCTGTCAAACAAGCCATAGGCATAGGGCCTATAATCGTCTGCTGAAGCCGGAGAAGAATAGACTTGAATGCCATAGAGATCGTTGGTGGCAGCCCGTGAGAGAGGACTTTCCTCGATGGATGTGATTTCACCGGAGAAGCCCAGAGAGACTAGAAACTCCTTAGGGGTGGTGTTCGGTTCGTCGGGAGTTACGCCCGGAATGCTGTTCTCGTCACCACCACATGCCGCAAAGCAAATAGCTGCGAACATAAGTAAGAAAATCTTTTTCATGTTTAAAGGTTTATAGGTAATGTTCGCAAAGCTAATCAGTACAGTTGAAATAGGCAAGCATTCAGTCCTGAATATTAAATGTAATGAGTGCGTTTATAGAAAGACGGGCATACCGATGGCTGAAGGAGAGCTGTCATTCCTCTTCATCAAGCAGGCGCCAATAGCCGCTCTTGTTGCTTCCGTGTCTATAGATAATGTGGGCATTACGAAGCAAGGCTATGTGTTTCCTGACCATTCTGTCTGAAATCCCCATGAAGCTCCCGATTTCGACAGCAGTAACCTGTGGATTATCTATAATGCGCGCCAGGACTTCCCATGTCGTGTCAGAAAGCTCAGGGTGAAGCAGCTTCAGTTTATCAGGAACTTTATCAGGAACTTTATCAGGAACTTCAGGTATCAGTGGTTCTCCCTGATATTTTTTCAGCGCATGGAGTATTTCGTTCAGCATAAAATCAATGAATGGACCGCTGTCTGCCTGTTGTGTACTGGACTCTATGGCTTCGTAATATAGTTGTTGGTTGGCATATACCAGATTTTCAATCGGGAGATGTTCGAATACCGGGTTGAGGCGTCCCAATATGAGAGATTGCCACAATCGTCCCATCCGTCCATTCCCATCACTGAACGGGTGGATGAACTCAAACTCATAATGAAAAACGCAACTACGGATAAGAAGATGGTCTGGAGTATGTTTCAGCCAATGGAACAAATCTTCCATAAGTTCGGGTACGCGCATGGGCGGGGGAGCAAGGTGAACACATCTGTCACCTTCAAATACGCCGACTCCACTGCTGCGGAAGCATCCCGGATGATCCACCAAGGCTTCCATCATTACCCCATGCGCTTTCAGGAGATCTTTCAAGTCAAACGGATCTAACGAAGTATACAGCTCATAAGTCCGTATGGCATTCTTGACTTCCTGTATTTCCCTTAATGGTGCCACCACATGCTTCCCTTCCAAAATGTCATGAACTTGGTTCTCTGACAGTCTATTGCCTTCTATGGCGAGCGAACTGTGGATTGTCCTGATTTTATTGGCTTTTCGTAAGCGTAGCCCATCTGCCTGCTCCATGCGTATGGCGTACCGTTCGATTTGTGCCGATATTTCGGCAACAAGGCTGATTGCCCGGGGAGTCACGGTAAATGGTGGAACGTATCCGGAATACTTTTCCTTGCTCATAACTTATCCTTCTTATCTATTCACTAGTGAAACGGTAGAACAATGTGCCCAAGACAATTGTTCATGGAGCGATAGGTTGCTATCAACGCCGCGAATATACGGATAAATATCCATATATTGCTATCCTCACCGGAAATCCCTATCTTCGTACCTCCCTTCCGAACTCCCGTTTTGCCTGACTCCTGCCAGTCACAGGACGTTCTCCTTCATTCCATCGGCGTTCAAATCCTGTTTTTCGACACCCCTTTTCACCCTTCTCAAATCACCTTCTTGCGCATCTCCTGACCTGCATTTCGCGCAACTCGCTGTCACACCAACCGTGAGCCCTGTTTGTGAGATGCGCATCTCGTCACCAATGAGATGCTCATCTCAGGAGAATGAGATGCTCATCTCGCGACAAGCAGATGCGCATCTCGTTGCTGTCTCTTTGAGTCGGAAGGCTCAGGGGCATGCTTTAGCGGATGGATGTCTGTTGCTCTTACTTCCCATTCTTCTCCGTCAGATATTTCCAGTAGCGGACGGGCATGTCCTGACGCTGCTTGCGCGGGTTCATGCGTTCGCGGATGCAGATGGCCTTGAAGTAGGTGCGCCACAGTTCCTGGAAGAGCTTCTCGTCCTTGTCAAGCAGGGACTCGTCGAGCTTGCCCGACTGGAAGTGAGGCAGCTGCTCGTCGAAGTGCACGCAGGTCACCTCCCGGCAGTCGTAATAGTAACCGTAGTGTCGGCGTCGGTCATAGAGCAGAAAGGGCTGGTCGGCAAAACGGTCGCGGAAATGGTCGATGGCAAGCGGAAGGATATTGTAGAGCGGTTCCATGAGTGCAAAATAGGTGCCGTCGGCTGCTTTCTGGAAGCGGACGAACTGGAGCATGCGCAGCCGTTCGTGTGCCACCTTGCGGCAGGTATTGGTGACGAAGAGCACGTCGGGGTCGGCAAAGTTGCGCTCGATGCTCTGCGGGGAGTCGATGGACTTGCGGATGTAACGGAAGAGGGGCATGTCCAGCTCCGGCAGTTCGGAGAGGTAGGCAGTGGCAAGGCAGGAGAGGGCCTGGTGGGAGAGCTTCTTGCGGAGGGCATTCCAGACGCGGGTGGCTTTTGCCTCGTCGGTGATGACGGTGTGTTCCTCCTCGTAGAACAGGGGGAGGGGGACCTCGTCTCCTTGCAGGACATCGGGGAAGGAGCGGCGTGCATAGGCATCAAAGACTGCCGTCAGGAGTCCGTCGAGGGTGCGGTCGAAGCGGAAAATCGTCATGGTAGCAGGGGAGTGGGTGAGGCGGAGTCGCCGAAGTCGAGTGTCAGCTGACGGTCATCGGTCTTCCGCTTGGGATGCGGGACGAGGAGCCGGCGCACATTCTCCGGATGCAGTTCGTGGATGGTGGGCGAAACCAGCTCGCCGCACGTGATGAAGTACCTTGCCTTCTTCATCACCACTCCCATCTTCTTCAGGTGGAAAGAGGTGACACGGCCGAAGCGTCGCGAGTTGACAATCAGCGTGGCGGACTTGACCCCGATGCCCGGCACGCGGAGAATCAGCTCGTAGTCCGCCTTGTTGATGTCGACGGGAAAGACTTCCGGGTGACGCAAGGCCCACGCCAGCTTGGGGTCGACCTCCAGGTCAAGGTCGGGATGGGCATCGTCCACGATTTCGTCCACCCGGAACTGGTAGAAACGCAGCAGCCAGTCTGCCTGATAGAGCCGGTTCTCCCTCACAAGGGGCGGTTGCTTGAGCAGAGGCAGCCGTTTGTCGTAGGTGTTCACATGGATGTAGCCGGAGTAGTAGACGCGGCGCATCGTGGGACGGGCATACAGGGCGGAAGAGAGGCGCAGGATGTCGCGGTCACGGTCTGCCGTAGCACCGACAATCATCTGTGTGCTCTGTCCGGCGGGGACAAAGCGGGGCACATGGCGGCAGTGGCGCCGGTCCTCCTTGTTCTCCAGGACACCTTGCTGGATGAACGACATGGGTTCGTAGACGCTGCGGAAGTCCTTCTCCGGGGCAAGGAGCTTGAGGGAGTTCTCGTTGGGAATCTCAATGTTCACGCTCATGCGGTCGGCATAGAGTCCGGCTTCATTGACCAGCTCGCGACTGGCTCCGGGGATGCTCTTCAGGTGGATATAGCCGTTGAAGCGGTGGATGGTGCGCAGGTCTTTTGCCACACGGACGAGCCGCTCCATGGTATAGTCGGGGTTGCGTACCACACCCGAGCTGAGGAAGAGCCCCTCGATGTAGTTCCGTCGGTAGAACTCCATGGTCAGCTCGACCAGTTCGCGGACGGACAGCGTGGCGCGGGGGATGTCGTTGCTCGTGCGGTTGATGCAGTAGGCACAATCATACATGCAGTAGTTGGTGAGCATGACCTTGAGCAGCGAGATGCATCGTCCGTCGTCGGCAAAGCTGTGGCAGATGCCTATTCCCCCGACGGTGTTGCCCACTCCCGTCCCACGGTTGGCACGTACGGTTCCGCTCGACGAACACGACACGTCGTATTTCGCCGACTCCGTCAGGATACGCAGCTTGTTGAGGGTCTCTTCAGTCATGGCTGTCGGGAGTGGACAAGGGGGACTTTACAGTTTGACTTTCTTCTTCACCGCTTTCGACTCGTTCTGCAGGTGGTCGAGGGCGGTCACTACATAATAACAGGTAGTCTTGCCGTCTTCGTAGGGAAGTTTGTAGAAGGTGTCGCGAGTGATGGTGACAATCTTTGACGGGTCTTCCAGGTCGCGCTTCTCGCCTTTGGCAAAGCGGTAGACCACGTACTCGATGGCACGGTCCATCTCATGCCGGGCTTTCGGGGCGGTCCAGCAGAGGATGTATCCGTCTTCCATCCAGACCGGTTTGAGCTTGCGGACCTTCTTCGGCGCTTTCTTGTCCATGAAGGGGAAGAGCGGTTGCAGGGCAGGGTAGCGGTGGTAGTAGCGGCTGAGGGCTTCGCGGTAGTTGCCCACGTTGTCCACGACGGCGGCTGCATACCACTGGCAGGAGCCTTGGATGGCAGGTTGCGAGCGTTGGAGCTGCATCTTGCGTGCCTGCTGGTGGATGTTGGGGTTCTGCAGGTCCGGTTTCTTCACGGTGCGCATCACGTCCTGTCCGATGAAGAGCGGACGGTTGTCGGCATGACGTGCCCACCAGCCGACGAGTTCGGCATAGTCGGCTGCCGGATGTCCGATTTCCCAGTACACCTGCGGAATGTTGTAGTCCACCCATCCCTTGTTGACCCAGAGGAGGATGTCTGCATAGAGGTCGTCATAGTTCTGCAGACCGTTGGTGCGGCTTCCGTTGGGGTCGCTCTTCTGGTTGCGGTAGATGCCGAAGGGAGAGATGCCGAACTTCACCCAGGGCTTGGCGGAGCGGATGGTCTCGTGCAGTTCCTGGATGAGGAGGTTGACGTTGTTGCGTCGCCAGTCGGCGCGGTTGGCATAGCCTGTCCCGTACTGTGCAAAGCTCACGTCGTCGCGGATGGGGACACCGGCGACGGGATAGGGATAGAAGTAGTCGTCCATGTGGATGGCATCCACGTCATACCGCTCCACGATGTCTTTCACAATCTGGCAGATGTAGGCGCGGTTCTCCGGATAGCCCGGGTCGAAGTAGAGCTGTCCTTCGTACTCGATGAAGCGGTTGGGATAGAGCTTGGCGGCATGGTTGCCTGCCAGCGTGGCCGTGCCTTTGGTCTTGGCGCGGTAGGGATTGATCCAGGCATGTAGCTCCATGTTCCGCTTGTGGCATTCTTCCACCATGAACTGCAGTGGGTCCCACAGGGGCGAGGGAGCCTTGCCTTGCACACCGGTGAGGAAGCGGCTCCACGGTTCATACTTGGAGGCGTAGAGGGCGTCGCCCTCGGCACGCACCTGGAAGATGATGGCATTGATGCCGGCTTGCTGGAGTACGTCGAGCTGCCGGATGAGGGTCTGTTGCATGGTTTGAGGCGACATGCCCTGGAACTGTCCGTTCACGGCTTGTATCCATGCACCGCGGAACTCACGTTTGGGTGCCGTCTGTCCGTAGACTGTCCCGCAAAAGAGGAGCAGCAACAGGAGGGGGAGGAGAGTCTTGTTTCTCATAGGATCTGTTATTCGATAGATTGCTTGTATTGATGGTTGCAAATATAGGCGATTCGCAGCAAAGGACCGTCAGATGGAGTAGACTATTCCGCCCACGGCACTGCAGAGGATGATGAGCAGGATAGGATTTACCTTATAGATATACGAGGCAATGAACGTGCCGGCAAAGAGCAGGATGCTCACAACGACCTGCAACATCGATTCGTCGGGGCTGCCGAAGTTGGCGGTGTTCATCAGCAGCAGGGCGGAGGCGGCAAGCAGTCCGACGACCGCCGGACGCAACCCTTTGAAGACGGACTCCACCGTGGGGTGCTTCTGGAACTTCAGGAAGTATTTGCTGATGAGCAGCATCAGCACGAACGAGGGGAAGCACACGGCAAAGGTGGCGATGATGCTGCCCAATACGCCGACGACAGGCGAATAGCCGGCATGGACGATAGCGGAATAGCCCACGTAGGTGGCAGAGTTGATCCCGATGGGACCGGGAGTCATCTGGCTCAGTGCGACGATGTCGGTGAACTCGGAGCTGGTGAGCCATCCATAGCGGGTCACCACTTCGCCCTGAATCATGGAGAGCATGGCATAGCCTCCGCCGAAACCGAACAGACCTATCTTGAAGAAGGTGTAGAAGAGTTGCAGGAATATCATGACTTGGCTTGTTTATGGTTCTGGTAGCGTCCCCAGCAGTAACCTCCCACACCGGCAAGGACGATGACATAGATGGGAGAGAAGCCCCATGCCCAGATGAGCAGGGCTCCCAGGATGGGAATCCACACATTGAAACGGTTGATTTTACTAGACTTCGCCACGGTGAACGTGGGGGCGGCAATCAGGGCGACCACACCCGGGCGGATACCCTTGAAGATGTTCTCCACCAGGGGGTATTCCTTGAAGCTCTGGAAGAACAGGGCAATGAGCAGCATGATGAGGAACGAAGGCAGGATGGTGCCCAGCGCACAGGCATAGCTGCCCTTGGTGCCTTTCAGCTTGTAGCCGATGAAGATGGCAATGTTGACGGCGAAGATGCCCGGTGCCGACTGTGCCACTGCCATGAGGTCGACGAACTCTTCGCGGCTGATCCAGTTCCGCTTGCGAATCAGCGCGTCTTCAATCAGCGGAATCATGGCGTAGCCTCCTCCGATGGTGAAGATGCCGATCTTGAAGAATAGCAGGAAGAATTGCAGATAGGTGTTCATATCAAAATAAGGATAGGTCAGAAAGGAAAGGGCTGTGCCACACGACACAGCCCTTCCGCATGGTTATCTAAATTGGAACGAGAAGCTTATGCTTTGTGTGCTTCCACCCACTTGCGGGCATTGACGAATGCCTCAAACCACGGCGTGATCTGGTCGCTGTCTCTGCGCTCAGCCGGATAGCAGGCGTTCTGCCAGGGGAAGAAGGCACGCTCCAGGTGGGGCATGATGGCGATGTGACGTCCGTCTGCACTTGCCAGGGCGGCTACGGAATAGTCGGAGCCGTTCGGGTTGCCGGGATACTCGTCATAGCTGTATTTTGCCACCACATTGTATTTGTCTTCATCGTAGGGCAGGGAGAACTTGCCTTCGCCGTGAGCCACGAAGATGCCCAACTTGCAACCGCTCAGTGAGCCGAACATCACGCTCCGGTTCATCGGGATGGTCAGACCGACGAAGGAGGACTCGAACTTGTGGGAGTCGTTGTGGAGCATCTTGCCGCGTTTCTCGAACTCCGGATTGATGAGGTTCAGCTCCATCATCAGCTGGCAGCCGTTGCAGACACCGAGTGAGAGGGTGTCCTTGCGGGCATAGAACTTGTCGAGGGCTTCCTTCGCCTTCGGGTTGAAGAGGAAGGCTCCAGCCCAACCTTTGGCAGAACCCAGGACGTCGGAGTTGGAGAAGCCGCCGCAGAACACGATCATGTTGATGTCCTCCAGTGTCTCACGTCCGCTGACCAGGTCGGTCATGGTCACGTCCTTCACATCAAATCCTGCCAGGTAGAGGGCATACGCCATTTCGCGTTCGCCGTTCGTACCTTTCTCACGGATGATGGCTGCACGGACACCGCTCGGCGTACGGCGGTCGGGGTCGACACCATATTGTGAGAACTTGCCGGTGAAGTCCTTGTTGAACACGAACTCCACGGGTTGCTGCTTGTAGTTCTCGAAACGCTTCTTGGCGCATCCGTTCATGCTCTGCTTGCAGTCGAGCAGGTAGGAGGAGTAGTACCAGACATCGCGCAGGTAATCGATGCCGAACTGATAGGTGGCATCCTTATGCTCTACGAGGATGTGGCGCTCGTCCGTCGGCTTGCCCAGCTTCACGTAGCCCACACCGGCATCTTCGAGAATCTTCTTCACCTCATCCTTGTGCTTGTCACTCACCTGGATGACAACACCGGGGTTCTCGGCAAAGAGAATCTTCACGAGGTCGTCCTCCTTGATTTTGTTCAGGCTGATGTTCAAGCCGCCTTCGGTGTTGGCAAAGCACATCTCCAGCAAGGTCGTGATGAGACCTCCGGCAGAGATGTCGTGGCCGGCAAGTATCAGGCCTTTCTTCACCAGCTCTTGGATGGCGAGGAAGGCATCGCGGAAGTATTCGGGGTTCTGTACAGTGGGTACATCGTCGCCTACCTTATAGAGTGACTGTGCAAAGGCGGAGCCGCCCAGGCGCAGTTTGTCGAAGCTGAAGTCCACGTGGTAGAGGGTCGTCTTGCTGTCGTTCACCAGTACGGGCGATACCACCTTCTTCACGTCGGACACTTCACCGCCGGCGGATACGATGACCGTTCCCGGGCTGATGACCTTATCGCCGTTCGGGTATTTCTGGGTCATGGACAACGAGTCCTTGCCGGTCGGTACGTTGATTTGCAGGGCGCAGCAGAAGTCCGAGAGTGCCTTGACGGCGGTATAGAGACGGGCATCCTCTCCTTCCTGAGAGCGGCAGGGCCACATCCAGTTGGCTGAGAGCGAGATGCTGTCCATGCCGTCGGCGAACGGTGCCCAGACAATGTTCGTCAGTGCTTCGGCAACCGACAGGACAGAACCGGCAGCAGGGTCAGCCAGGGCAGCTTGGGGTGCATGGCCGATGGCTGTGGCGATACCTTTCTCTCCACGGTAGTCGAGGGCTACCACACCACAGTCGCTCAGCGGCAACTGAAGTTCGCCCTGACATTGCTGGCGTGCCACTTTTCCGGTCACCGAACGGTCAACCTTGTTGGTGAGCCAGTCCTTGCAGGCAACAGCCTCCAGCTGGAGCACGTTGCGCAGGTATTCGTTGAGTTTGGACGCATCGTAGGTCACATTCTCATAGTGACGCTCCACGGTGTTGTCCACCATATAAGTCTTCGGGGAGGAACCGAACATCTGGTCGACGGCAAGGTCGAAGGGACGTACCCCGTCAGCCTGCTGGAAGGCGAAGCGATGGTCGCCGGTCGTCTCGCCGACAACGTACATCGGGGCACGCTCGCGCTCGGCAATCTTCTGCACATGCTCGATGGCTTTCTCGTCGATGAGCAAGCCCATGCGCTCCTGGCTCTCGTTGGCAATGATTTCCTTGGCAGAGAGGGTATGGTCGCCGATGGGGAGCTTCGACATGTCAATCAGTCCGCCACACTCTTCCACCAGCTCCGAGAGGCAGTTCACGTGGCCTGCCGAGCCGTGGTCGTGGATGGAGACGATGGGGTTCACATCCTCCTCGCAGAGGGCACGCACCACGTTGTTGGCACGTTTCTGCATTTCGGCGTTGGCACGCTGCACGGCGTTCAGCTCGATACCCGACGAGTAACGTCCGGTGTCTACCGACGACACGGAGCCGCCACCCAGACCGATGCGGTAGTTGTCACCGCCGATGACCACCACCTTGTTGCCGGCTTCGGGTTTGCCTTTCAGGCAGTCGCGTTGGGTGCCGTAGCCCACACCACCGGCAAGCATGATGACCTTGTCGTAGCCGTAGAACGTCTCCTTCTCCTGATGCTCGAAGGTCAGCACCGAACCGCAGATGAGCGGCTGACCGAACTTGTTGCCGAAGTCGGACGCACCGTTGGAAGCCTTGATGAGGATTTGTTCGGGTGTCTGATAGAGCCATTTGCGCACCGGCAGCAGCTTCTCCCAGGCACGACCTTCCTCCGTACGCGGATAGGAGGTCATGTAGACAGCCGTTCCGGCAATGGGCCAGGAACCCTTGCCGCCACCCATACGGTCGCGGATTTCACCGCCCGTACCCGTCGATGCACCGTTGAACGGTTCCACCGTGGTGGGGAAGTTGTGCGTCTCGGCCTTCAGGGAGATGACGGTCTTGATATCCTTGATGACAAAGTAGTCCGAGGTCGAGTGGTCGGCAGGTGCGAATTGCTCCACGACCGGTCCTTCGGCGAAGGCTACGTTGTCCTTGTAGGCGGAAATAATCTTGTTGGGATTCTCGGCAGTGGTCTTCTTGATCATCTGGAAGAGCGATGACTCCATCTCCTTTCCGTCGATGATGAATGTTCCGCCGAAGATTTTGTGGCGGCAGTGTTCGGAGTTGATTTGTGCAAAGCCGAAGACCTCCGAGTCGGTCAGCTTGCGTCCCAGGTCTTTTTCTACTTTCAGCAGGTAATCCATCTCCTCACGCGAGAGTGCCAGTCCCTCTTTCTCGTTGTACGCTTCGAGGTCGTCGATATAGACGATGGGTTGGGGCTTGATGTTAGTGGTGAACACGTCCTGTGTCAGTCCGTGATACATGCGCTGGAGCATGGGGTCATAGTCAGCGTGTTCGTCCTTTACAGGGAAGTACTCTTCAATGCGGAGGATTCCTGTCAGGCCCATGTTCTGGGTGATTTCCACGGCGTTGGTGCTCCATGGGGTAATCATTTCCTTGCGGGGACCGATGAAATAGCCCGTCAGGTTCTCTTCTTTCTCAACAGTGGCTTCGCCAAAGAGCCAACAGAGCTTCCGCGTGTCTTCGGCACTCAATTCACGGTTGGCTTCCGTGGCAATCACTGTGTTAGTGGATGTTCTGAAAAATAGAATCATATACTTTTGAGTTATGGATAAGTGTATTATGCTCGTTTGTATGCCGGCTTTGGAAAGCCTGCGCAAAAGTAGTCAAAATCTGTGAGTGAGCAATATGGATTTCCCTCTTTTCCGCGTGTAATCTTGGCAGATAGACAGACATTCCCTATGTTTGCATGCCGTGTGGAGCAACAGGCCGCCCCACCGTGCAGTGAACCTGAACTACAAACCACATCCAACCGTTTTGTGTATGATGGATTTACAGACCTTCGATGCTTTCTTGGCATCCAACATCGACATCGACCCCGCCATCGTTGCCCGGCTGACGCAGACCTGCCGGCGGATGGAGCTGAAGAAGGGGGAGTTTGCCTTGCGGGCAGGCGAGACGTGCAAGCACAGTTTCTTTGTGGAGCACGGACTGCTGAAACAGTACACCATCGACGAGAAGGGGAAGGAACATATCCTCCTTTTCGCTCCTGAATATTGGTTTGCCGCCAACATCGAGACCGTGCACTTCGGTCGTCCGTCCGACTATTTCATGGAGGCGCTCGAACCGACCAGCATCCTGCTGCTTGACCAACCCCTCATCGACCGTCTGTCGGAAGAGTTCCCTGCCTTCCGCAACTTCAACAGTAACCTGCTGCACAGTCAGATTCAGGAACTTCAGGGACGGGTGACGCAGCTGCTCAGCTCTTCCGCCGAAGAGCGTTACCTCGACTTCACCCGTCGTTTCCCTTCACTCATGCTCCGTGTCTCCCAAGTGCAGATTGCAGCCTATCTGGGCATGACTCCCGAAGCCCTGAGCCGTGTGCGGAGAGACCTGGCGAAGAAGTGGAAGAAGTAGCCTCCGCTGCCCCTCCGCCTCTCAATCTTAACTTACATCAATGCACAGCATCCCCGGTCAGCCTACCTTTGCACTCGAAAACAAAGGAAAGGAGATTAAGACTATGACAACAACCAAACGAATCGAAGTGATTTTGTCGCCTGTGGAGACCCATTGGGTGGGCGATGGTTTCAAGGTACATAACTTTATTCCGGCAGCTCCCGGACTGGACATGCAGCACATGGACCCCTTCATCCTGCTCGACTACAACGCGCCGATGCGTGTCCCGGCTTTGCGCATTCCGGCAGGAGTCGGTGTACATCCTCACCGTGGTTTTGAGACGGTGACCCTCGCCTATCAGGGCAAAGTGCAGCACCACGACAGTGCCGGTGGCGGCGGTATTATTGAGACCGGAGATGTGCAATGGATGACCGCAGCCCGCGGTGTGCTCCACAAGGAGTATTACGAAACGGAGTGGAGCAAGCGGGGCGGCATCTTCCACATGGTGCAGCTGTGGGTGAACCTGCCTGCCAAGGACAAGATGTCCGAGCCGCGCTATCAGGCGATCCGGAATGCCGACATGGGACGTCGGCTGTTGGCGGACGGCAAGAGCTTCGTCGAGGTGATTGCCGGCGAATATGACGGAGTGAAAGGACCGGCAGATACCCACAGTCCGGTGATGCTGATGAATGCTCGTCTGCAGGAGGGTGCGAAGGCGGACTTCTCCTTCCCCTCCAACTACAACACCGGTCTGCTGGTGGTTCAGGGTTCCGCCCTGGTGAACGGACAGAAGGCACCGACCGACCATTTCGTGAAGTTTGCCAACGAGGGTGAGACGTTCACCATCGAGGCAGTGACCGACGATACAGTCGTGCTGGTGATGAGCGGTGAGCCTCTCCGCGAACCCATCGTGTCCTACGGACCTTTCGTGATGAATACCCGTGCCCAGATTCAAGAAGCTTTTGATGACTTCAATCAAGGCAAGTTCGGATACCTGGAAGACTGAAACCGTCCTGATGAACCTTTAAACTGAATGAATGATGGAAATAGTACACAATGCTGCCATCCGGCAGTTTTTTACAGAGATTGATGGAGAAGTGGCTTATGTATCCTATAAGGTGCACAGTGGCAGACTGGAAATCAAGCACACTGTGGTACCGGCAGCTTTAAGCGGACGGGGACTTGCCTCCCAGCTGGTACAGGCAGCCTTCGATTATGCCCGTGCCAACGGACTGGGAACAGCTGCCACCTGTCCTTATGCCAAGAGCTGGCTGGGCAAACACCCGGATTACCAATAAAGCTCTTCCGACTTGTTGCAGACGACTGCCATGCCCTGTCATCGGGGTCTCCGCTTCCACATCCTCCGGTATCTTGCTGGGGACCAGCGGAAGTGGAATCCCGACGGCCGGCGTGGAAGTTTTTTTATGCTTGCTTTGCCTCACTCGTTTTTCATTTTGTCAAAACGTCAAACGAACCCCTCTGAAAATTCATTCCTCGCACCAAAATACAAGCTGGTGCTCAAAACAGCCCTTCTCCGGCAATTTGCAAAATGCATCTTGCTGCCATATTTACTCACACTGTCTCATAACGGAAGAAAATACGTCCGAATGGAATCCTCAAGAATCAGAACCGGGAAATGTAGGGCACATTCTCACACTTTCAGATTTGACGCCTCCGGGAACAAACCAGGAGTGAATGACTCTAAATTTGTGTTTTAAAAATGCAAAACAAGTGTTCCATCTTCCGAATAGTTGACTTCGACGGATGAAACAATATTGTTTGCCGCACGAAACACAAGTGTTTGACCTCCCAAACAATATTGTTTGACGAGTGAAACAATATTGTTTCGCAGTATAATTATTCGTTTCTGCCCCGTCTTCTACATGTTTATGCAATCTGTTTCGCATGAATATTCTTAAAATAGCCTACTTTGCCCGATTTTTCAAAAGTACGCGTTAGCCGGAAACGGTGTTTTCGCTGATTCTGTCAAGCAAAAGGAGTGTTTTGCTTGCATTGTGTTATTGCGGTTGTTTGGGCTTTGTCGTTCCTTGTTGTCGGTTGGTGCAGAAGGAGGTTGCAAATGCTAGTTGTAAAATGCTGTGCTAGTCTGTTTGGGTTTAGAGCGTTTCTTGGCTTTGGCAATCATGTATCCTACTACCGTGACCGCTACGGACAAGAAGGAGACTTGGTGTTCTATCTTGATGGGGTCGTTATACACTGATTAAATGTAAGCTTGGTAGTCGTGAATTTGAGGAAGGAGCAAAGTATCTTTTGGAAATAAAACGACTGATACAGGAGTGTAACAAGGAGAAGAGCAAGTGCTACAGCGTAAACCTGACCTAATGATTGTTATGACAGGTGGTTATATGGCTTACACGTGTCCTGATTGAGTTAAGGTTATACCACTTGCCTATTTAGAGGTGTAGTATATGTGAACTGCATTATTGGATTGATGTTTCTGCGATTCCGTTCTATCGTGTATAAAAAGTACGTTTTGACATACCCTTGTGCAGAATGGTTTATTCTTGTTCAAAACCTGTAACGGGCATTTAGGACTAGTCTGTAGTAAAAAATCAAAGTTTTTGTATCTGTGGCATACTTTTGATTATTTTCTTTATCCGTTCTTCATCCGGCTTAAAAGAAGGGCACTGCATAGCTTCTGCCGGGGCGGGGTATTGCGGTGTCCCAAATTCTTTATATAAGCAGCAAAATATAGGGTTCATGCTTGTATCGAAGCCCGAACGGTGGAAGCGGCATAAGCGACAATCCTTTATGTCAAATCCGATGTTGCGTGCATACACAAGTCCATAGTCATAAACCGTGATGTCGCCCAAATAGTCGGCTTTGCTGTCGATGTTAAGTTCGAGGAGCGCATTGGGCCTCCTTCTTCCTTCATTGCACATGGGCATATCCTCGAAATTTGAAACGAACGTCTTTCCACTTTGGAAAAGGAAGAAACGGAAGAAGTGTCGTTTGGTCAAAGGAGCGACTTTATCCGATTCCCTGTTGAAGCCATAAAAACGTACATTGGAACCCTCGCTAATAAGCGGACGCATCAGTTGCCGAATGTCATCATCCGATTGGATATGAATTTCTATTATCCTTTGCTTGAAATTCAATTTGGCTTCCGTGCTTTTATGGGTAACGTATATTTCTATCAAGACTGGCTCGCGGTTTTCCTTTTCACTATGTGTCAAAAGCAAATCTGCCCGGAACTCATCTACTGGTTGCTCTTCCGTGCAAGTGTCATAGTATTTTTTCAAATCAAACTTTTGGGACGCGGTATCTTGGCAAATGCCTTCTTTGTAGAACGGGCATTCGTTATGCTTGGCACACTTGACCCTGCGGCTGTACTCTATTTCAAAAGCAGAACACTGGTCAAACTTCTTTTTCAGCAGCATTTTTGCCAGTTTGTGCAGATAGGTTTCTTCACTGCACGCCTCGCCATTCTTATGCGCAAAGTGATGCGTATTCTTGCTTCCCAGTTTGGCAACCATTTCCGCGCCGCACGCAATGCAACGGAATGTATGTGCTTGTCGGCATTCAGGAATTACTGAGCTAATGTTTACAATGGCATTGGTTTCATCGTATGCGTAATGGTATTTTATGTTTTTCATCGGACTATATATTAGGGAATAAAGCAAAGATAGTGATTATTTCATTCCGCAGGAGTTTTTATTTATCAAAGAATATGATAGTCTCTGTTGTCTGGCGGATGATTCTTTTAAGGAATTTGCCAATGTATAAGAAAAATACATGATTGATTCTCGCGGATAAAGGGTATATCGGGCTGAAGCTGTTTGAGATTCGGCAGAGCCGGACAAGATGTCCGGTAAGCTTGCCCTTGTGGAACGGAAGGGAACCTTTGCGCGAACCAATGCCCGGTTGGAGTTCAAAAAAGAATGTAAATCCTGTCCCCTCTTTGGCAAAAAAGTCGCATCTTTGCAGCATGAATCTACATTATGCTTGGTTAGAACAGTTCTCGTTGCTTGAATTCCTGGTCAAAGGGTTCATCATCGGTGTGGTCGTATCCGCACCCTTGGGACCCGTAGGAGTGCTATGCATCCAGCGTACACTGAACAAGGGACGTTGGTATGGCTTCGTCACCGGGGTGGGAGCAGCATTGAGCGACATCATGTACAGTCTGATGACAGGCTATGGCATGTCGTTCATCTACGACTTCCTGCAACGTCCGTCGAACATCTTCTACCTGCAACTCATCGGGAGCATCATGCTTTTCTTTTTCGGGCTCTACACCTTTCGCAGCAATCCCGTGCATGCCCTCCGTCCGGTGTCAACCAGCAAAGGGACGCTGGTGCACAACTTTGTGACCGCTTTCTTTGTCACCCTCTCCAATCCGCTGATTATATTCCTGTTTATAGGCTTCTTCGCCCGATTCTCGTTTGTCCTGCCCGGCATCCCGGTCTATGAACAGACGCTGGGCTATCTGGCTATCTTTGCCGGAGCCATCACGTGGTGGTTCAGCATTACCTATTTTGTCAACAAGGTGCGCACGCGCTTCAACCTGCGCGGCATCTGGATTCTGAACCGCGTCATCGGCGGCATCGTCATCGTTGCCTCCCTGGCGGGATTCTTCGGCACCCTGTTGGGTAAATCTCTTTATTAAGTGTCGTCACTACTATGTTCATTGCAAAACAACTCAAGGAATCCAACATCGCAGAATACCTGCTCTACATGTGGCAGGTGGAAGACTTGATACGTGCCAACGGGCTTGACATCGAACGCATCAAGGACAGCATCATCCGTCCGTATGAACTCGACGAGGAACGGAAACGGGAACTCACACAATGGTATGAAGACCTCATCGACATGATGCGCCGCGAGGGAGTGGCGCAGAGCGGACACCTGCAAATCAACAAGAACATCATCATCCTGCTCACCGACCTGCACCTGCGGTTGCTGCGTTCTCCGAAGATACCAACCTACGGGGCGAACTACTACCACGTGCTGCCCTACATCGTCGAGATACGTGCACGGGGCGACCGTCGGGATGTCCCGGAAATAGAGAACTGCTTCGACGCGCTCTACGGGGTGATGCTCCTGAAGTTGCAGAAGCGGGAAGTGAGCCGTGAGACGGCGGCGGCCGTGGCGGAAATCAGCCGTTTCATCGCGCTGCTGGCTGCCTATTATAAAAAGGAGAAGAACGGAGAACTGGACGAACTGCTGGCTGACGAATGAGCGACGGGAATACGAAAACAGCAAGTCCCCGTTGCCGATGAGCCGGGAGTCAGCGAAACCTGAGTACGATAAAAAAACATTCAAGACCCATGAACGAAGTAGAAAGAAGACGAACCTTTGCCATCATTGCCCACCCGGATGCCGGTAAGACCTCACTCACCGAGAAGCTGTTGCTCTTCGGTGGACAAATCCAGGTGGCAGGCGCAGTGAAATCAAACAAAATCAAGAAGACAGCCACCTCCGACTGGATGGACATCGAGAAGCAGCGCGGCATCTCGGTGACGACATCCGTGATGGAGTTTGACTACCATGACTATAAAATCAACATCCTCGACACGCCGGGTCACCAGGACTTTGCCGAGGACACTTACCGCACCCTGACGGCGGTCGACAGTGTCATCATCGTCATCGACGGCGCCAAGGGTGTGGAGACGCAGACCCGCAAGCTGATGGAGGTGTGCCGCATGCGCAACACGCCGGTCATCATCTTCGTCAACAAGATGGACCGGGAGGGTAAGGACCCCTTTGACCTGCTCGATGAACTGGAGGAGGAACTGCACATCGCCGTGCGTCCGCTCTCGTGGCCCATCGACCAGGGACAACGCTTCAAGGGTGTGTACAACATTTATGAGCAGAACCTCAACCTCTTCCAACCGTCGAAACAGGTGGTGACCGAGAAGGTGCAGGTGGACATCCACACCGAGGAGCTGGACGAGCACATCGGCGCTCCGCTGGCAGAGAAGTTGCGTGCAGACCTGGAACTGATAGAGGGTGTCTATCCCGAGTTCGAGGTGAACGACTACCTGAAGGGCGAGCTGGCACCGGTGTTCTTCGGTTCGGCATTGAACAACTTCGGCGTGCAGGAGCTGCTCGACTGCTTTGTGGAGATAGCACCCAGTCCGCGTCCCGTCATGGCGGAAGAGCGTGAGGTGCGTCCCGAGGAACCCAAGTTCACCGGTTTCGTCTTCAAGATAACCGCTAACATCGACCCCAACCACCGTTCGTGCGTGGCGTTCTGCAAGATTTGTTCCGGACGCTTCACCCGCAACACGCCCTACCTGCATGTCCGTCACGGGAAGACCATGCGCTTCTCTTCGCCGACGCAGTTCATGGCGCAACGCAAGACCACGGTCGATGAGGCCTGGGCGGGCGACATCATCGGTCTGCCCGACAACGGCACGTTCAAGATCGGCGATACGCTGACGGAAGGGGAGAACCTGCACTTCAAGGGCCTGCCCAGCTTCTCGCCCGAGATGTTCAAGTACATCGAGAACGCCGACCCGATGAAGGCGAAGCAGCTTGCCAAGGGTATCGACCAGCTGATGGACGAGGGCGTGGCACAGCTCTTCATTAACCAGTTCAACGGACGCAAGCTGATCGGTACCGTGGGGCAGCTCCAGTTTGAGGTAATCCAGTACCGTCTGGAGAACGAGTACAACGCCAAGTGCCGTTGGGAACCCGTCAGCCTCTACAAGGCATGCTGGATCGAGAGCGACGACCCCGAAGAGCTGGAGGCATTCAAGAAGCGCAAGTACCAGTTCATGGCGAAAGACCGTGAAGGACGGGACGTTTTCCTTGCCGACAGCGGCTATGTGCTCCAGATGGCACAGAACGACTTTAAGCATATCAAGTTCCACTTTACCAGCGAGTTCTGATAGGGAGTACTCACATGCGGTTAACCGGAAGTGGGTATTCTCCCGACCGTAAAACCCCTATAAATAGGTATTTCATGTCTGCGTCGGATGCGCTTACTTTGCAACATCCAAACAACGAAAGATGAAATGACTATGAAAAAGATTGGCGTATTTTACGGTTCCTCAACCGGAACGACAGAAGGAGTGGCAGAAACCATCGGACAGAAGCTCGGTGTGGCTGCCGCCGATATACACGACGTGGCAAAACTGACCGCTGACCAGGTTGCTGCCTGTGACCTGCTGGTGCTGGGAACATCAACCTGGGGCGACGGCGAGTTGCAGGACGATTGGTATGACGGCGTGAAGGTGTTGAAGGGTTGCGACTTGAAAGGCAAGGAGATTGCCCTCTTCGGCTGCGGCGACTCCGAGTCCTACTGCGACACGTTCTGCGACGGCATCGGTGTGCTCTATGAAGAATTGAAGGATACCGGTTGCACCTTTGTAGGCAACGGGGTAGACCCCTCCGACTACAACTATTCATCCTCCATCTCCGTGGTCGACGGGAAGTTCGTCGGTCTGCCTCTCGATGAAATCAACGAGCCTGACAAGACCGAAGAGCGCATCGACCGTTGGGTGAAGACGCTCGTCTGAGGACGTTTCGCTCCGCCTGGCTTTTCAAGAAGGATAAAACAACCCCTAAAACTCTATTCCTGATGCCGACCGATATCCATCCTGCCGAATTGAAGGTGTTTCTCAACCATGTCTACGAGTTCAAGAAGGGAGTCCGCAACATGGTGCTCTATACGACCAACAGGAAGTACGAAGCCTTTGCAGTCAACAGGCTGAACAACCAGCACATTGCCTACTGCATACAGCCCATCGACTGTGAACGCATCAACCTCTTCTTCGGGCGTCCGGAGTGCATCAATGCCATCCGCTTCATGACCTCCCGTCCGCTGAACAAGCTGACTCCGGAGGAAGACTTCATCCTGGGAGCCATGCTGGGCTACGACATTTGCGGCCAATGCCGCCGTTATTGTGAAAAGAAAGGTAAAAAGTGATTGATAGGTATCTATAAAGAAGAAGGCGCGAGAGCGGTACAGCCGAATCCAAGGCATGTGCCGCTCTTTTTCATTTGGTTTTTGGGGCTTGGTTGTTGGCTGTGAACAAATATCTTTCTACTTTTGCAACACTTGTTTTCAATGAAGAGGTGTCTTCGAAGCAGTTTGATGCATCCTCCGGTTAAAAAACTAGCCTATGAACGTAAATGAAGATATCAAGCAAGCCTGCGAAGTGCTTGCGCGGGGTGGAGTGATACTCTATCCCACTGATACGGTGTGGGGCATCGGTTGCGATGCGACCAACCCGGAAGCCGTGAAGCGAGTGTATGACATTAAGCAACGCGCCGACAGCAAAGCCATGCTGGTACTGGTCGACTCGGAAGCCAAGGTGGAGTTTTATGTGCGCGACGTGCCTCCTGTGGCATGGGACCTGATCGAGCTGTCCACCAAACCCTTGACCATCATCTATGACGGGGCACGCAACCTGGCGCCGAACCTTCTGGCAGAAGACGGCAGCGTCGGCATACGGGTGACCAACGAACCTTTCTCCAAGCAGCTTTGCTTCCGTTTCAAGAAAGCCATCGTGTCGACCTCCGCCAACATCAGCGGACAACCCGCAGCCGCCGTGTTCAGCGACATTTCAGAAGACATCAAGCAAGCCGTGGACTATATCGTGCAGAGCCGCCGTGAGGAAACCGGTCATCCCAAGCCCTCCAGCATCATCAAGCTGGGTGCCGGCGGAGTGGTGAAAGTGATTCGCGAGTGAGAGGAGGGGCACGATGAACACAGGCACAAGACAACTTTCGCTCCTTCAGCAGCTCATCCGTTGGCGCGAGGAGCACATCAGTGAAAAGCGTTTCGTCCTCCTGCTGAGTTTCCTGGTGGGCATCTTCACGGCGCTTGCCGCGTGGGTACTGAAGATGCTCATTCATCAGATTGAGGCGTTCCTGACCGAGAACTTCGATGCCACACAGGCGAACGGGCTCTACCTGCTCTATCCCGTGGTGGGCATCTTCCTGACGGGACTCTTTGTCCGCAACATCGTGCGCGACGACATCGGGCATGGCGTGACGAAGATTCTGTATGCCATCTCGCGCCGACAGGGACGCATCAAGCGGCACAACGTGTGGTCGTCGGTCATAGCCAGTAGCATCACCATCGGCTTTGGCGGGTCAGTGGGTGCCGAGGCTCCTATTGTGCTGACCGGTTCGGCGATAGGCTCCAACCTGGGACGCATGTTCCGGATGGAGCACAAGACACTCATGCTGCTGGTCGGATGCGGTGCTGCCGGAGCCGTGGCAGGCATTTTCAAGGCACCCATTGCCGGACTGGTCTTCACGCTCGAAGTGCTGATGATTGACCTGACGATGGCATCGCTCCTCCCGTTGCTCATCTCCTGCGTGACGGCAGCCACCTTCTCCTATATTACTACGGGCATGGAAGCCATGTTCCGTTTCAACCTCGATAATCCGTTTGTGGTGGAACGCATCCCGTACGCCATCCTGCTGGGCATTGCCTGCGGGTTGGTGTCGCTCTACTTCACCCGTGCGATGGACTCGATGGAGGACATCTTCCGCAAGTATTCCAACCCTTACATCAAGCTTGCCATAGGCGGTGTGATGCTGAGTGTGCTCATCTTCCTCTTTCCGCCGCTTTACGGTGAAGGATACACCACCATCAACCTGCTGCTCAACGGGACCACACTGGCAGACTGGAACAGTGTGCTCGACAACTCGTTCTTCTACGGGCACGGCAACCTGCTGCTGGTCTACCTGTTGCTTATCGTCCTCTTCAAGGTGTACGCTTCGAGTGCGACCAACGGAGGCGGCGGTTGTGGCGGTATCTTTGCGCCCAGCCTGTTCCTGGGATGCATCACGGGCTTCATCTTTGCCCGCTTCTGCAACCAGTTCAACCTGGGTCCCTACATTCCGGAGAAGAACTTTGCCCTGCTGGGGATGGCAGGACTGATGTCGGGCGTGATGCATGCTCCCCTGACCGGCATCTTCCTCATTGCCGAGCTGACCGGGGGCTATGACCTGTTCCTGGCCCTGATGATTGTCTCCGTCAGTGCCTACCTGACCATCATCGTCTTCGAGCCGCACAGCATCTATTCGATGCGTCTTGCCAAGAAGGGTGACCTGCTGACCCACCACAAGGACCGGGCGGTCCTGACCCTGATGAACGTGGAGAACGTTGTGGAGACCGACTTCGAGAAAGTGACTCCCGACATGGACCTGGGACAGATGGTACAGGTCATCTCGAAGGCACACCGCAACCTCTTCCCCGTGGTCGACGGGCAGGGCGGACTGCTCGGTGTGGTGCTGCTGGACGACATACGCAACATCATGTTCCGGCAGGAGCTTTATCACCGTTTCAAGGTGGAGACGTTCATGGTGTCTCCTCCCGAGCGGGTACTGCTCACCGACCCGATGGACGTGGTCATGCGCAAGTTTGACAACACACAAGCCTGGAACCTGCCCGTGGTGGATGCCGAAGGCAAATACGTCGGCTTCATCTCGAAGTCGAAGATATTCAACAGCTACCGTCAGGTGCTGGTGGAGTTCTCGGCAGACTGACGGACGTCACTTCCAGACGCGGACAACGGCCGGCAGTGGAAGCCGGTCACATTCATTCAAGCATACACAATCATTATACGATGGAAAAGAAAGATTTAAGGATCGTCTACATGGGCACGCCCGACTTTGCCGTGGAGAGTCTGCGTTGCCTGGTGGAAGGCGGATACAATGTAGTGGGCGTGGTGACCATGCCCGACAAACCGATGGGACGTCACGGCAGTGTGCTCCAACCCAGCCCCGTGAAAGTCTATGCGCAGGAGCACGGCTTGAACATCCTGCAGCCGGAGCGGTTGAAGGACGAAGCGTTTGTGGAGGCACTGCGCGCGTTGAAGGCGGATTTGCAGATTGTCGTCGCCTTCCGCATGTTGCCGGAAGTGGTGTGGAGCATGCCTCCGATGGGCACGTTCAACCTCCATGCCTCTCTGCTGCCCCAGTACCGGGGAGCGGCTCCCATCAACTGGGCAGTCATCAACGGGGACAAGGAGACCGGCATCACCACTTTCTTCCTGAAGCATGAGATCGATACCGGCGAAATCATCCAGCAGGTCCGTGTTCCCATCGAGGAGACGGACAATGTAGGCATGGTCCACGACAAACTGATGATGCTGGGCGGCAAGCTGGTCGTGGAGACGGTCGATGCCATCCTGGCAGGGACGGTCAAGACCATTCCCCAGGAGGAACTGACGAGCGGAGGTGAAGCGTTGCGTCCGGCTCCCAAAATCTTCAAGGATACGTGTCGCATCGACTGGAACCGTTCACTCAAAGCCGTTTATGACTTCGTGCGCGGACTGTCGCCCTATCCTGCAGCCTGGACCGAACTGGAACAGCCCGACGGCAAGCGGCTGGTGCTGAAAGTCTATGAGGCTGCCAAGGTTCCTGCCACCCATTCCTTGCCGGCAGGAAGTGTCCACACGGACGGAAAGACCTACTTTCAGGTAGCGGTCGAAGGCGGCTATCTGGACCTGCGGACCCTTCAGCTTGCCGGAAAGAAGCGTATGGGAGTCGCTGACTTCCTCCGTGGCTACAAGCTGACGGACGAACATCGGATGGATTAACCGGGTGACGTTTATTCGTCCCCTTACCTATAAAGAAAAAGGCCCTGTTTCACAACAGAGCCTTTTTGCTTCCATCGTCCCTTTCGGGGCAAAAGGATAGTTTAGTAAGTGAAAGAGAGTATTAATTTATTTAGTTTTTGTGTTGGAAAAGTCTGAAATGGCATATTCTTTCGCATTCTTTTCAAGAGATGCGTCTGCCTTTTCCGCATCCGTCAAGTCGTAGGAGATAATCGTTTCCGTGTCGTTTCCTTCATACACCTTAATAGACAGTTTCCTGGTCTTCCCTTCCGTGTAGCCGGGGATGCTGCTCAACGGGAAGGCTGCCCAGCCCCATTGGAGGAAACGGGGGTGGTCACCCTCGTTGTTGTGACGGAACTCCATGTGGAGCACTCCGTTGCTGTCCGGTTCCTTCTTGTCGCCGACGGTAATCAGGTTGATGAAGTGTGCGATGGTGGAGTTGTTGCCCATCACCGAGAAGTAGAAGTTCAGATGCTTGGCACTCGTGGTGATGCGGCGGATATGGATCGGGTCGTTGCCGATGCTGTCGTTTGCCTCCGCGTCGTCGGCAGGCATGCAGTAGACGTCCTTCGTCAATACCCGGTAGATGTCGTACAGTTCGATGCCCTTGTTGCTGCGGTCCTTTTCATCCACATAGTTGAACGCAGCGATGACACGCTGGTTGTCCTTGTCCGCATCGTGCATCGTCAGGGCGGCGGTGTTGAGCGGAATCAGTTCGCCGCAATTGTCGCTTTCCAATACCCAGCGGCCGTCGCGGTCCGTCACGGTAGCCATGTCCGTATAGTAGACAAACTCGTCGTCATCACAAGCTATGAATGTGGTCGGGAGTGTCAGCAGACACAGCAATCCAAGAAGTAAATTCTTTGTTTTCATAAGGCTTCTAATGTTTGGTTTTTGTGTAAGGTCTCAATTTCTCGTTTTCTGTCTGGTAAATGCAGGGGGCGGCAGAATACTGCATCCGAAACTATTAAAGCTTGTTAATGAGAAAAAGTTACTCCCTTCGTGCAGTATTTTTGCACTTTCATCATTTATAGGATAAAAAAACAGGTAGACTCGTGTTGCAGAAATTAAGTGAAAAGGAGATGGTCGAACGCTGTCGGCAAGGTGACAATGCTGCCCGTAAACAATTGTACGAGCAATATGCCGGCTTGTTGATGGCTGTTTGCGTCCGTTACTCCGGAGACCGCGACACGGCACAGGATATCCTTCACGACGGCTTTCTGAAGGCGTTCCGTTCGTTCGACCGCTTTCAGTACAAGGGAGAAGGCTCGCTGCGTGCCTGGCTGACCCGCATCATGGTCAACGGAGCGCTGGAGCAGTTGCGCAAGCAGAGCCTGATGAACGAACAGCCCATTGAGGAACTTCCGGAGGACATCGAGGACGAGGAAAGCCTGGAGCTGGTTCCTGAAGCGGAGCTGATGCGCTTCATCGCAGAGCTTCCTGCCGGTTACCGCACGGTGTTCAACCTGTATGTGTTTGAAGATAAGAGTCACAAAGAAATAGCCGACCTGCTGGGCATCACGGAGCATACTTCGTCTTCGCAACTGTTCCGTGCCAAGAAGATGCTGCAGCAGAAGGTTTCGGCTTACCTAAAGCAAGAAGGCCTATGAATAAGAATGAAGATAAGTGGACGAAAAGCTGGAAGGAACGCCTGGACAATCACACCGAGCCTGTTCCCGAAGGGCTGTGGGCGGAGCTGGAGCAGGAGTTGTCCCGTCCGCGTGTCATCCCCTTTTACCGCCGTTATGCCGCCGTGGCAGCGGTTGCCGTCCTCGTCGTGCTCTCCACACTCAGCCTGTGGTGGATGCGTTCGTCGTCGGTGGAGGATGTCGACCGTATTTCCCGGGAGATTGCCTCTCTCACTCCGGTGAGCGACGGTCTGCCGGCTCCGGCTTCCGTGGAACGTCCCCTCCCGATGGTGGCGCAGGCAAAGGAGGCTGCCGCCGGTGCTGCCGGACGTGCGGTGCCGATGCTGATGGCGGCGCGTGCCCTGTCAGCCGACGTTCAGCCGACTGTCGCCGACACGGACGAGAAGCCGCAGGAGTCGGCCGAGCAGCCGGTTGAGGAGCGGAAAGAGGTCGCAGCCCCCCGCAAGAACAAGAATACCTATACGTATGATTTCAGCTCCTCCGCTCCCTGCCGGTCGACAGGCGGACGCTCCTCCGGACGTCGCTGGGAAGTAGGCATGAACGTGGGGAACGGCTCTTTCGGCTCCGAGTCGCAAGGAGCAGGCTACAGGCTGTTGTCCCAGGAGGAACGGGAGTTGATGCCTGTCGGCAACTACTTGTCGAACAGCCCTTACAGCCAGTTGCTCTCAGCTAACCTGAACAATCAGGTCGAGTCGCATACCAAGCACAAGATGCCCGTCACGTTCGGCATCTCCGTGCGTTTCCACCTGAACGACCGTTGGGCGCTGGAGAGCGGTTTGACATACACCAAACTCGCTTCCGAGCTTTGGGCGGGTGCCGAGGACGATTACTATGAGAGCAACCAGAAGTTGCACTACGTAGGCATCCCCTTGAAAGCCAGCTACAGACTGTGGGAGAACGAGCGTTTCTCCCTCTATGCCTCGGCAGGCGGAGCGGTCGAGAAATGTGTGTCGGGAGAAGTCAGCACCACCTACACCCTCAACGGCATGGCAAAGAATCATGAAACAAACGACCTGAAGGTCAAGGAACTCCAATGGTCGGTAGCTGCTGCCGTAGGAGCTCAGGTGAAGCTGACCCGTCACCTGGGACTGTACATCGAGCCGGGCGTGAACTACTATTTCAAGGACGGCAGTGCCGTGGAGACCATCCGGAAGGAACATCCGCTGAACTTCAACCTGCAGACCGGACTGCGCCTTTCCTATTAACTCCCTGTTTTTTGTAAAAGAGCGTCACAGCATGCTCCCGTACGCATCGGAACGTCTGTTTGAAGGTGTTCCGATGGGATTCTCATGTTGTTGATTCTCAAAGAAGAAGTGGTCCCAACCAGTTCCCTGCTTTTGGGACTCCGAGTTCCACGGCTTGGGACTCCGGGTTCCACGGCTTGGGACTTCGAGTTCCACGGCCTGGGACTTCGAGTTCCACAGCCTGGGACTGCTGGTTCCACGGCGTGGAACTGTGATTCCCACGGCGTGGAACTGTGATGGCTCCTCCTGAAGGCGGTCGGACTGCCTTCAGCTATCGGGTAGAAGAGATTCCTCAAGTGCCCGACGGGAGTCAACCGATGTCAGTTTGTCCGTTGAAATACCTGTTGACAGGCATTCGTATGAGAATATAATGGCTATATTTGCAGAAAAACTGTGAACCTATGGCTACTTGTATGATTGCCCCTTCGCTCTTGTCTGCCAACTTTGCCAATTTGCAGGCAGACCTGGAGATGATAAACAACAGTGAGGCAGACTGGCTCCATCTGGATGTGATGGACGGTGTGTTCGTGCCCAACATCTCTTTCGGCTTCCCGGTGCTGAAGCATGTCGCCCGGCTGTGTGAGAAGCCGCTTGACGTCCATCTGATGATTGTGAATCCCGAGAAGTTCATTCCCGAGGTGAAGGCACTCGGAGCCTACATGATGAATGTGCACTATGAGGCATGCGTGCATCTGCACCGTGTCATCCAGCAAATCAAGGAGACGGGCATGAAAGCCGGTGTGACGCTCAATCCTGCCACTCCGGTTGCCGTCCTGGAAGATATCATCGGCGAGGTCGACATGGTGCTGCTCATGAGCGTCAACCCGGGGTTCGGCGGACAGAAGTTCATCGAGAACACGCTGAAGAAGGTGCGTGACCTGCGCGCCCTGATGGAGCGGACGGGAGCATCCCCCCTGATTGAAGTCGATGGCGGAGTGAAC
The DNA here is from genome assembly GCF_900291465.1 of Bacteroides sp. Marseille-P3684. Classification (GTDB taxonomy): domain Bacteria; phylum Bacteroidota; class Bacteroidia; order Bacteroidales; family Bacteroidaceae; genus Phocaeicola_A. The sequence continues at coordinate 3,421,972 of NZ_LT985808.1, read as the reverse complement.
CTGGACACCGGCAAGCGTCTGGTGGAGGCGGGAGCGGATATGCTGGTCGCCGGAAATGCCGTCTTCGGTGCGCCCGACCCGGCGGACATGATTCATCGTTTGCGCAACAGCTGAGGTGCAGGCTGTTGAGAGTTGGCTGACGAAATATCCTTTCGTACGATTCGATATTCCTTTTATTGCCGGTATTGCAGCGGTCAATGCCGGACGGGAGATACATGAGGGGACACTCCTTGCCTTGTCGGCAGGGTGTGTCCTTTCTTTATGCCTTTTGCGGTTCTTGAGAGGCAGCTATACTGCCTACCGTTTCCGCTGGCTGTTCGGTGCGGTCTTGATTTTGCTGATTTTCTGCGGAGGCGCGTGGCGCATGACCTGCCGGGTGCAGGAGGCGTCCGTGAAATGGACGGACGGGAAGGAGGTCTGGCACGGATGGGTGGCGGGCATCCCGGAGGAGAAGAAGAAAAGCAGGCTTGTCCCGATGGAGATTGGTGACAGGAACGTGCTGCTCTATGTGCCCAAGGACTCCCTCTCCGCACAGGTTGCCTGTGGGGATGAACTGTGGTTTTACGCCCGTATCCGTCCGCCTCGGAACCGGGAAGGCAGCACGTTCGACTATGCCGCCTACCTGAAGCGTCAGGGTGTCAGCGGCACAGCCTATGCCGGCAAGGACCAGTGGAAGAGGGGCGACCGCCACCGGACGCCCGGATGGAAGCAGTGGGCGTTGCAGCGCCGTGACGAGCTGGTTGATGCCTACCGCTCCTGCGGATTCACGGGGGATGGACTGGCTGTCGTCTCGGCACTGACGCTGGGGGACAAGCGTTCCCTCGACCCGGAGCTGCGGGACCGCTATTCCCGTGCCGGAGCCAGCCATATCTTGGCGCTCTCGGGGTTGCACCTGAACATCATCATGATGGTGGTCAGTCACCTGCTGCTCGTCCGCGACAAGCGTTATCACTGGACGCGGGGACTGATTCTGATAGCCTTTTTGTGGGGCTTCGCCTTCCTCACCGGACTCTCCGGTTCGGTGGTCCGTTCGGCTGTGATGTTCACGGTCTTCATTTTGGGCCGATGCCTGAGACGTCGCTCACCCACGCTCAACTCACTGGCGTTTGCCGCCTGTGTCATGCTGCTCTACGAACCGTATTATTTGTTGGACGTCGGCTTCCAGCTGTCGTTTGCCGCGGTGGCAGGCATTGCGCTCTTCATGCCCGTCTTCTTTCCACGGATGGAGGAGCACCGACGGCTGGGGCTTCACTCGGTCGGTCAGCTGGTCGGCGTGTCGCTGGCGGCACAGCTGGGAGTCGCCCCGCTGGTCGCTTACCATTTCGGGAACTTTTCCGTCTATTTCCTGCTGACGAACCTGCTGGTCATCCCCCTGACGATGATTATATTGTGCTTGTCCCTGCTGTGGTGGGTGCTGTATGGCTTCAGCCTTCCGCTTCAGTGGATGGACAGCCTCCTGCAGGGGATGCTGTGGGCACTGAATGCGGCAGTCTCGTGGGTCAGCCGGTTGTCCGGTGCATCCGTCGACGTGAGCTTCAACGGTTATGACCTGGCTTATTATTACGTCCTGCTGCTCGGACTCCTGGCCTGCTACCACTTCCGCTCATGGCGCACCGTGTACAGGCTGTTGGGATGCCTCTGTGCCTGCCTGGCTGCGGAACTGATTTTCGCCCGGTGGTGAAGATTCCGGGAGACAGTTCCCTGTCATGAAGAAAATTAAAGTACCTTTGCAGGCTATAATCAAAGAATGAAACATACGACTATGCTGACCAAAGTTATTCCGCAAGCCAAGATAGACCATCTGAAGAAGTGGTTGGACCGTGCAGAGAAGATTGTGATCGTGGCGCACGTCGCCCCCGACGGCGATGCCATCGGTTCTTCCCTCGGACTGTATCATTACCTGGAGGAACAGGGCAAGACGGTGACTGTCATCGTGCCCAACGCCTTCCCGGATTTCCTGCGTTGGATGCCCGGCTCCAAGGATATCTTGCGTTATGATAAATACAAGGAGTTTGCCGACGAACTGATTGCCGGCGCCGATGTGTTGTTCTGCTTGGACTTTAACGCCTTGAAGCGGCTGGACAAGATGGCGGATGCCGTGGCTGCCTCGCCGGCACGCAAGGCGATGATTGACCACCATCCCTATCCGGAGGAGTTCTGCCGCATCACGATTTCCCATCCCGAGATTGCCTCCACGTCGGAACTCATCTTCCGCCTGATTTGCCGGTTGGGCGATTTTGAAGAGATGAGCAAGGAGAGTGCCGAGTGCATCTACACGGGCATGATGACCGACACGGGAGGCTTCACCTACAACTCCAACAACCGTGAGATTTACTTCATCATCAGCGAACTGATAGCCAAGGGAATTGACAAGGATGCCATCTATCGAAAGGTGTTCAACACCTATTCGGAGAGCCGTCTGCGCCTCATGGGTTTCATCCTGTATGAGAAGATGGTGGTCTATCCCGAGTTCTGTTCGGCGCTGATTACCCTGACCAATGCCGAGCAGCAACGCTTCAACTATGTGAAAGGCGATTCGGAAGGATTTGTCAACATCCCCCTGTCCGTGAAGAACATCCGCTTCTCGGCTTTCCTGCGTGAGGACCGGGATGCCGGCATGATCAAAATCTCCCTCCGTTCGGTCGGCGATTTCCCCTGCAACAAGATTGCGTCTGAATATTTCAATGGCGGTGGGCACCTGAATGCGTCGGGAGGAGAGTTCTATGGCAGCATGAGCGAAGCCGTTGATTTATTCAAGCGTGCCTTGGTGAAATACCAGGATGAGCTGATAAAAAAATAGTTATAGAAGTATAATAGTCATAGAAAAGAACGACGGTCAATATCCTGTTTTATTACTTTTGCGACATTAATATAGAAACGAATCTGGATGAAAAAGTTAAGTTACCTGCTGCTTGCCTTCTTCGCGTTGGGACTGGTGTTCCAGGCCTGTGATGACACGGAGACGTATGCTGAAAAGAAGGAAAAGGAACGCAGATGGATTAGTAATTACATCTCTGCCAACAATATCAAGGTCATCAGTGAGAATGAATTTTATGCCAACGACACCACGACGGACGTGTCGCGGAACGAGTATGTCTATTTCGACGACAGCGGTGTCTACATGCAGATTCTCAAGCGCGGTGATGGCGAACTGATGCGCAACGGCGAACGTGCCGAGTTCCTTCTGCGTTTTGTGGAAGTGCTGGTGGAGACAGGCGACACGATGTCGACCTCGAACCTCATCGGTACGAACTCCTATGACGTGATGATGTGTTCCAAGAGCAGCGGCGAGTTTACCGCCTCGTTCACCGAAGGTAACATGGCTTCCAACTACGGACAGTCCGTTCCGACAGGATGGCTCGTCCCGTTGAACTACATCAAGCCCGCCGTCCAATTGCCCAACGGAGACCTGGCACGTGTGAGAGTGATTGTTCCCCACAGTGCCGGACATCAGACGGCTTCGTCTTATGTGGCTCCCTACTATTATGAAATCACTTACCAGAAGAAACGATGACACTCATAAAATCCATATCAGGCATACGGGGTACGATAGGCGGACAAGCCGGTGACGGGCTGAATCCGTTGGACATCGTGAAGTTTACGGCTGCGTATGCCACCCTGGTCCGTCGGACCCATGCGACAGAAAGCAACAAGATTGTGGTAGGCAGGGATGCACGCATCTCCGGTGAAATGGTGCGGAGTGTGGTGTGCGGCACCCTGATGGGAATGGGATTTGACGTGGTCGACATCGGCCTGGCTTCAACCCCCACGACCGAACTGGCTGTGACCATGGAAGGTGCCTGTGGCGGAATCATTCTGACGGCCAGCCACAATCCCCGTCAGTGGAATGCCCTGAAGCTGCTGAACGAGCACGGGGAGTTCCTCAATGCTGCCGAAGGCAATGAGGTGCTCCGCATCGCCGAGGCGGAAGACTTCACCTTCGCCGACGTCGATTCGCTGGGCAGCTATCGCACGGACTCCACTTATGACCAGAAACACATCGACCGTGTCCTCTCGCTGAAGCTGGTGGATGTGGATGCCATACGCCGTGCCCGCTTCCGTGTGGCACTCGATACGGTCAACTCGGTGGGTGGCATCATCCTGCCCAAGCTGTTGGCTGCGCTGGGTGTAGAGACCGTGAAGACGCTCTATGGCGAACCGACCGGCGATTTCCAGCATAATCCCGAGCCGTTGGAGAAGAACCTGGGCGACATCATGTCCCTGATGCGTGAAGGCAGCTACGATGTGGCATTTGTGGTTGACCCTGACGTGGACCGTCTCGCCATGATTTGTGAGAACGGAGAGATGTTCGGCGAAGAGTACACGTTGGTCTCTGTGGCGGATTACGTACTCAAGCACACTCCGGGCAATACGGTGTCAAATCTCAGTTCGACACGTGCCCTGCGCGATGTGACCCGTTCCTACGGACAGCACTACTATGCCGCGGCAGTAGGAGAGGTGAACGTCGTGACCAAGATGAAAGAGGTGAATGCCGTTATCGGAGGCGAAGGCAATGGCGGGGTGATTTATCCCGAATGCCACTACGGCCGGGATGCACTGGTAGGCATCGCCCTCTTCCTGAGCCACCTGGCACATGAAGGGAAAAAGATGAGCGAGCTGCGTGCCACCTATCCGCCGTACTTCATCGCCAAGAACCGTATCGACCTGACTCCCGGCACCCCTGTGGATGCCATCCTGGAGAAAGTGAAAGAGTTGTATCATAACGAAGAAATCAACGATATCGACGGGGTGAAGATTGACTTCCCCGACAAGTGGGTACACCTGCGCAAGAGCAATACCGAGCCCATCATCCGTGTCTACTCCGAAGCTGCGACTCCTGAAGCCGCCGACGAGATAGGGCGCAAGGTGATGGATGTCGTTTATTCGTTGACCAAATAGAATAAGGAAGGAGGCAGGCAGACGAGCGTGCATCCATCGACAAGGGGCCATGAAAAAGAAAAGATACTTCGCATGGATACTGTTTTCAGTATGCCTGGTCATGCTGGTGGCGGCGGTCTTCCCGCATCATCACCACGATGACCTGACACTCTGCATGCACTATGACCTGCAGACGTGTTGTGACGCGGAGTGCCCCGACAGTCCCCACCATCACGGAGGCCGTGATTGCGGAAACGCCTGTGTCACCTCGTTCTGCTGTGACGCCCCTCATCCTTCCCATCTGATTTCCCCTCTCTTTTATTTCATCGTAGACCTGGGTATCCGGGCTGACGCGTACAGGCTTTCCTTGTCGGAACGTGTCGTCGACGGGGATACCTGTGCCTATGTCGAACGCCTCCATCCATTGGACGTGCAAGCCGTCGGCGGATGGCGTGCTCCTCCCTGCGTGTAAACTTGTTGGAAGACGACAGGCAATTCCCGTTGCCTGCGGTTTATCATTTGCAACGGGGTTGCAACGGGACTGGTTTATCTTTGCCGTTGTGATGCCCGGGATTATCATACAAACATTTTTATACGCACCAATCTTATGAAAAAACTATATCTGTCGCTTGCGGCTTTTGCAGGCGCATTGCTTGTTTCGCTGTCGTCCTGCGGCAGTGGAACCGCCCATGACGGGCATGAACACGAACATGAACACGAACACATACACGATGCCGAAACCGAAGCACATGCCCATGAGGCGGAAGAGGAGCATGACCATGCCCATGAGGCGGCTGAGCCTCACGCTCATGGAGAAGGTGAAGCACACGGCGATGAAATCATTCTGACTCCCGAGAAGGCAAAGGCTGCCGGCATCGTGGTGCGTCCTGCTGAAGTCGGGACGTTCCGTCAGGTAATCCGCACAAGCGGAGAGGTCCTGGCAGCCCAGGGCGACGAAGCGACCGTCGTGGCAACAACGGCCGGAACGGTCTCGTTCCCTGTTCCCATGGTAGAAGGTAAGAGTGTGGGCAAGGGAGCCTCCCTGCTGGTGGTCTCCGCCCGTCACTTTGCGGAAGGCGAACCTGCCGAACGCGCCCGCATCGCTTATGAGGCCGCCAAAGATGAATACGACCGTGCTTCCAAACTGGTGGAGAGCGGCATCGTGTCACGCAAGGAGTTTGCTGCCATCAAGGAGACTTACGAGAATGCCCGGTTGGGATATGAAGCCCTTTTGTCGGGTGCTGGCAAGGCGGGACAGCGTGTCCAGGCTCCCATCAGCGGTTATGTGAAGTCCTGCCTGGTCAAGGAGGGGGACTACGTGACCGTGGGACAGCCTCTGATGACCCTCACGCAGAACCGTCGTCTGTTCCTTCGTGCCGAGGTGTCGGAACGGTATTACAAGTATCTTCCCGGCGTGGTGTCTGCCAACTTCAAGACACCGTACGACGACCGTGTCTACGCCCTCGACGAGCTGCGCGGACGGGTCCTGTCGTTCGGCAAGTCGACGGACACCACCCAGTTCTACCTGCCGGTCACATTTGAATTTGACAACCGGGGCGACGTCATTCCCGGTTCGTTTGTCGAGATTTACCTCCTGTCCGGAGAGATGGAGAATGTCATCGCGCTGCCCAAGAGTGCCATCACCGAGGAGCAGGGCATCCATTTCGTCTACCTGCAGGTGGATGCCGAAGGCTATAAGAAGCAGGAGGTGAAGTTGGGAGCTGACAACGGACGCGAGGTACAGATTCTCTCCGGTGTGAAGCCCGGCGATAAGGTTGTCGTCGAGGGCGCTTATCATGTGAAGCTCGCTTCGGCAAGCAATGCCATTCCTGCCCATACGCACGAACATTAATCGGAGGAACTGCGTATGCTGAACAAGATTATACATTTCTCACTCAACAACCGCATCCTTATCCTGGTTGCTTCCGTGTTGTTGATGGTGGGCGGTGCCTATACATCGTTCCACACCGAAGTGGATGTGTTCCCCGACCTCAATGCGCCCACGGTGGTGGTCATGACCGAAGCCAACGGTATGGCAGCCGAGGAAGTGGAGCAACTCGTGACTTTCCCCGTAGAGACCGCAGTCAACGGGGCGACCAATGTACGTCGCGTGCGTTCGTCGTCCACCAACGGCTTCTCTGTCGTCTGGGTGGAGTTTGACTGGGGAACGGACATCTACCTGGCTCGCCAGATTGTGTCGGAGAAGTTGGCCATCGTCAGCGAGGAGCTGCCCGACAATGTGGGCAATCCGACACTCGGACCACAGTCGTCCATCCTGGGCGAGCTGATGATTATCGGACTGACAGCCGACAGCACCTCGATGCTCGACCTGCGTACGCTTGCCGACTGGACCATCCGTCCACGCCTGCTCTCCATGGGCGGTGTGGCACAGGTTGCCGTGTTGGGCGGAGACATCAAGGAGTACCAGATTCGGCTGGACCCGGCACGCATGAAACACTACGGCGTTACCCTGCCCGAGGTGATGGCTGCTACGCGCGACATGAATCAGAATGCCAATGGAGGAGTCATCTATGAATACGGGAACGAATACATCGTGCGCGGTGCCTTGTCATCTACGGATGTGGACGAGCTGTCGCGTGCCGTCGTCAAGCGGGTAGGCGATATGCCTGTCACCCTGGGCGATGTAGCCCATGTCGGTGTCGGGGCACAACAGCCCAAGCTGGGCTGCGCCTCTGTCGAGGGCAAACCTGCCGTGCTCATTACCGTCACCAAGCAGCCCAACACCGGTACGCTCGACCTGACCGAAAAGATTGATGCCTCGCTTGCGGACCTGCAGAAGAACCTGCCTGCCGACGTGAAGGTGTCGACCGACATCTTCCGCCAGTCGCACTTCATCGAGAGTTCCATTGGCAATGTGCGCCGCTCGCTCTACGAAGGTGCCATCTTCGTGGTGGTGATTCTGTTCCTCTTCCTTGCCAATGTGCGTACGACCCTGATTTCACTGGTCACCCTGCCGCTCTCGCTGGTAGTCTCTGTGCTGGTGCTTCACTGGATGGGCATGACCATCAACACCATGTCGCTCGGCGGTATGGCGATTGCCATCGGTTCGCTGGTCGATGATGCCATTGTCGACGTGGAGAATGTCTGGAAACGTCTGCGCGAGAATAAGATGAAACCTCTGGCGGAACGTCAGTCGGTAATGGACGTCGTGTTCCACGCCTCGAAGGAGGTACGTATGCCGATTCTCAACTCTACCCTGATTATCATCGTCAGCTTCGTTCCCCTGTTCTTCCTCTCCGGTATGGAAGGGCGCATGCTGGTTCCGCTGGGCATCGCCTTTATTGTGGCGTTGGTCGCTTCGACCGTGGTGGCACTGACGCTGACCCCGGTGCTGTGCAGCTATTTGCTCGGACGCGAGAAGGGGGAGGGATTGCCTAAGGAAAGTTTCGTTTCCGTGTGGTTGCGCAAGTATTATGCCGTCGCACTTGAGTGGGCATTGCGCCACAGCAAGGCGGTCCTGGGTACGACCATTGCCGTGTTCCTCGTAGCCTTGGGCTTCTTCTTTACCTTGGGCCACAGCTTCCTGCCATCCTTCAACGAAGGCTCGTTCACGATCAATGTCAGCTCGCTGCCGGGCATATCGCTCGAAGAAAGCGATAAGATCGGACGGCAGGCAGAGGAGTTGCTGCTCTCTATCCCCGAGATAAAGACCGTCGGACGTAAAACCGGTCGTGCCGAACTGGACGAACATGCCCTCGGTGTGAATGTGTCGGAAATCGAAGCTCCCTTCGAACTGGGTGACCGCTCGCGTGAAGAGGTGCTGGAAGAAGTACGTCAGAAGTTGAGCACCATCACCGGGGCGAACATTGAAATCGGGCAGCCTATCAGTCACCGCATCGACGCCATGTTGAGCGGTACGCAGGCCAGCATCGCCATCAAGCTCTTCGGTACCGACCTCAACAAGATGTTCATGCTCGGCAACCAGATCAAGAACGCCATTGCCGATGTGGACGGGGTGGCCGACTTGAACGTGGAGCAACAGATCGAACGTCCGGAGCTGAACATCGAACCCAAGCGGGAGATGTTGGCGAAGTATGGCATCACGTTGCCCGACTTCCGCGAGTTCGTCTCCGTGAACATGGCAGGAGAGGTCGTTTCGCAGGTTTACGAGTCGGGCAAGTCGTTCAACCTTGTCGTCCGTACGGAGGAAGACTACCGGAACGAGATGGAGAAGGTGCGTAACCTCATGATTGATACCCCCGACGGACAGAAAGTCCCCCTGACATATGTGGCCGACGTACGTTCCGCATCCGGACCGAACACCATCAGCCGTGAGAACGTAAAGCGGAAGATTGTCATCTCCGCCAATACCTCCGGACGCGACGTGCGCAGCGTGGTCAATGACATCCAGCACCGCATTGACGAAGAAATCAAGTTGCCCGAGGATTACCACATCGAGTATGGCGGACAGTTCGAGAGCGAACAGGCGGCATCGCGTACGCTGCTGCTGACCTCGCTCATGAGCATCGTCGTCATCTTCCTCATCCTCTATACGCAGTTCAAGAGTGCCGCACACAGTGCCATCATCCTCATCAACCTGCCGCTGGCATTGATTGGAGGAGTGTTCGCACTGGTCGTTACCACCGGGGAAATCAGTATCCCTGCCATCATCGGACTCATCTCTCTTTTCGGTATTGCCACGCGTAACGGTATGTTGCTCATCTCCAATTACCACCATTGGCAGGATGAAGGCATGTCGCTCCATGACAGTATCCTTCACGGTTCGCTCGACCGTTTGAATCCCATCCTGATGACGGCGCTCTGCTCGGCATTGGCAATGATTCCGCTGGCCATTCATGGCGACCTGCCCGGCAATGAGATTCAAAGTCCCATGGCAAAGGTCATTCTTGGCGGACTGCTGACGTCTACTTTCCTCAACGGCTTCATCATCCCCATCGTCTATCTGATGATGAATCGCCGACGTACGTTGAACCCTCAACAGCAAAGTGAACAATGAAAAAGATATTCCTGACTGTTGCGCTCTGTTTGGGTGTTGCCGGGCTGTATGCACAGACCGGCAGCATCGAGCGCGTGCTGAAAAGCATCGAACAAAACAACCGTGAACTCCGGGCAGGCGAAGAAGCTGTCCGTGCCGAGAAGCTGGAAGTGAGAAACGAGAACAACCTGGAAGACCCGTCAGTGAGCTATTCCCGCAAGTTCGGCGAGGAAGACGGAATCGGCCCTGAAATGGAGTTGGAGGTGTCGCAAGGCATTGACTTCCCCACGCTCTATGCCCAACGTCGTGCCTACGGCAAGTTGCAGGGGCGTGCACTGGATTTGCAACACGCCGTGCTTCGTCGTGATATCCTGTTACGTGCCAAGGAGCTGTGTCTCGACCTGATCCGTCTCAACCGCTTGCAGGACCTTTATGCACTTCGTCTGAAGAATGCCGAAGAGCTGAATGTGCTCTTTGAAAAGCGGTTGAAGGAAGGAGACGCCAATATCCTGGAAGTAAATAAGGTGAAGATGGAGTTGATGAACGTGCGTGCTGCCATGGCAGAGAACGGGGCCGATCACCGTACAGCCCTCCAGAACCTGTTGGCGATGAACGGTAATATGCCCTTGGAATTCAATGAGACAGTCTATCCGCTTGCCCCAGAGCTGAAAAGTCTTGATGCGGTGAGGGATGAAGTGTTCGGTTCCGATTACGGACTACGCCAGGCGGAGGCCGGTTCAGAGGCTGCCCGTAAGCTCGTCACGGTAAACAAGCATGGCTGGTTGCCGAAGTTGGAAGTGGGCTATGGTCGCGAAGGAGGCAAGGGCGAGATGCTCAATGGCTTCATCGTCGGTGTGTCCGTTCCTCTCTTCAATAACCGTGGAAAGGTGAAGGCTGCCCGCGCCCGTCAGCTCAGTGCGGAACTGGAGCAGGAGCAGGCTGCCCAACAGCTGGAGGCAGATGTGCAATCGCTTTTCAATGAGGCAGTCAGCCTGCGTCAGTCCATCCAGGCATATGATACAGACCTGATGACCCGTACCCTTGATGCGCTGAAACAAGCTGTAGAATCGGGCCAACTCTCCGTCATCGACTATTTCACCGAGGCTGAGACCGTCTATGCCAATCAGGAACGCCTGGCAGACCTGGAGAACCGTTTCCAGAAAGCCGTCGCACGGTTATACAAGAACAGTCTATAAGGAAACTGATGTACTTCCCGGTTAGTTAGCCTCTGAGGAGGCTTGAGTATCCACAAAAAACGCGAGAGACAGACTGAATTTCAGTCTGTCTCTCGCGTTTTTTGTGGACCTGGAGGGAGTCGAACCCTCGTCCAAACGAGGAAACCATACGCTTTCTACATGCTTATCTCTGCCTTCGGTTTTCGTGCGTAAGCAAGACCAGAGCCACCCACTTGCGCCTTAGCCTTTAAAGTTTCATCGTAGCCCCAAGGCCGGACTGCGACTATCCCCGATTTGACTGCACCACTGGACCGGAATGCTTCGGAGCAACAGCTTCCGAGTGATGTCTCGTTTCCACACCTTGTGCGGAAATAAAGTTAATCTACTGTACTTCGATTAAGCAGCGAGAGCGTAGTTGTTTTCGCCAGATAATTGTTCGGTAACTGTGATTTAAGTGCTAATCACCGACGCACTGCATGCTTACATACCATTTCTGCCCGCTGTCAAATCCAAACAAGCCCAGAAAAAAATGTAGCCCTCTTCCACCGAAGAGGGCTACAAATATAGTAGCTAATTCTTATACTACCAAATTTCTTGCATATTATTTTTATTTGGCGAAGCTGACGGCACGTGTTTCGCGGATGACCGTAATCTTTACCTGACCCGGATAAGTCATCTCATCCTGAATCTTCTTGGCGATTTCAGTAGAGAGCTGTTCCGTCTGCTTGTCATCAATCTTGTCTGCTCCGACAATCACGCGCAGCTCACGGCCAGCCTGGATGGCGTATGTCTTGGTGACACCCGGATAGGAGAGAGCCAGCTGTTCCAAATCGTTGAGGCGCTTGATGTAGGCTTCCACGATTTCGCGGCGTGCGCCGGGACGTGCGCCGGAAATGGCATCACACACCTGTACGATGGGAGCGATGAGGGTCTCCATCTCGGCCTCGTCGTGGTGGGCACCGATGGCGTTGCAGATATCCGGTTTCTCCTTGTATTTCTCTGCGAGCTTCTGTCCCAGGAGAGCGTGTGGCAATTCGGGTTCCTCGTCAGGCACCTTACCGATGTCATGCAGCAGACCGGCACGTTTGGCCTTTTTCGGATTCAGTCCCAGTTCGGAAGCCATGATAGCACAAAGATTGGCTGTCTCGCGGGCGTGTTGCAACAGGTTCTGTCCATAGCTGGAGCGGTATTTCATCTTACCGATGAGGCGGATCAGTTCCGGGTGAAGACCGTGGATACCCAGGTCGATGGTGGTACGTTTTCCGGTTTCGATGATTTCATCTTCCACCTGTTTGCGTACTTTGGCTACGACCTCTTCGATGCGTGCCGGGTGGATGCGTCCGTCGGTCACCAGCTGATGGAGAGCCAGACGGGCAATCTCACGGCGCACGGGGTCAAAGGCAGAGAGAACGATAGCTTCGGGCGTGTCGTCTACCACGATTTCCACACCGGTGGCAGCTTCCAGGGCACGGATGTTACGTCCTTCACGGCCAATGATGCGTCCCTTCACTTCATCCGAGTCAATGTGGAATACGGTGACGGAATTCTCGATGGCAGTTTCCGTGGCAACCCGTTGGATGGTTTGAATCACGATGCGTTTTGCCTCCTTGTTGGCGGTCATCTTGGCATCGTCCATGATGTCATTGATATAGGATTGTGCCTGGGTCTTTGCCTCTTCCTTGAGAGATTCGACCAGTCTTTCTTTTGCTTCCTCGGCAGACAGTCCGCTGATGGCCTCCAGTTTCTCACGTTCTTGAGCCTGCAGACTTTCCAGTTCTTCCTTTTTCTTGTCGATCACCACCAGTTGGTTCTCCAAGTTGGCTTTGATGGCATCCGCTTCGTTGCGTTTACGCTGTACCTCCTCCTGGCGTTGGCTCAATACCAGTTCGCGTTGTTTCAGCTTGTTTTCCGCCTGTTGGATGCGTTGGTTGCGTTGTGCCACCTCTTTCTCCAGGTCAGCTTTCTTATTCAAGAACTTTTCCTTTACTTCCAGAAGCTTGTTCTTTTTGATGACTTCAGCTTCAGTCTGTGCCTCTTTCAGGATGCTGTTATACTTTGATTTCATGACGTATCTGAAAATCGTATAACCAATCACCAACCCGATGACGAGCGCCACAAGTGATGTTACTATCGTTAAAACCATTTTACTAAGAATTTATAATAAAAAAAGCGCATCACTCCTTTCAGGAGGACACTTCCCTCCTGAACATGAAGTCATGCGCGAATATCTTTATTCAAAAAAAAAATGTCTACCCGGCGTTTGTCTCCGTCTGTTCTTCGCGGAAGCGTCCTTCGAGCTCCCGTGTCAGTTCGGCCAGTTTCTGCCGGTAGGGTTCCGTATCGTTGAGGCTTTCCATGGTCGTCAGTTGGAAGGCGAGGTCAAAAGTCACCATCGCAATGTAGTCTTCCCGCATGCCGCCGGGGACCCGCTCCCGATACTTATTTACTCGTTCATTTATCATTGTGGCCGCCTTCCGGTAGAGTTCCTCATCCTTCCGGTTGATGGACACTCCGTACTTGCGGTCGGCAATGTCTAAATGAATTATCATTTTTTCCTTATCGTTCATCATACATCCTTTTATCCGTTCAATAAAGCGATGCATTTATCGATTTCACGCACTAGTTTGGCCAGCCTCTGTTTGGTATCATGCGACTCGTCGTCGTTGATACTGATGATTCGGGCGGCCTTTAAATTGGCATAGTCGGTTTCCGATTGCTGACAACGTGTTTGCAAAGCCTTGATTTCTTCTTCTTTCTGAAGAAGTATCCGGCGGAGGGATTCGTTTTGCTGCTTCAAAAGGTCATACTGATAGAGCAACTGACGAAAACGAGCCTCAAAGATGTTGAGTTGTCTTTTATCTTCTTCCGTCATGATGAAACCAATTTGTCACACAAATATAGGCTTTCTTCGCGAACTACAAAAGAATTTTGCCGGATTTGTGAGATTTGCCTATGCTAATCGTCATTTTTCGGCTTGGGCTCTTTCTTGGCGAGCATGACGATGTTGAAGGCATATTCGCTCATCCATTGGGCGGAATATCCCAGGGTGTGCTGGTATTTGCGGATGTTGCCACAAGTTTTCCGTACGGCATCGTCCTTCCACTCATAGCGGGTCAGGATGTCGTTGACGGTTTTGGTCGTGAGCTGGTAAAGGGTTTTCTTGAAGATGCTGGGCATGCGGAACTTCCACTTCATCAGGGTGCCGACACACATCATCAGGTCTTGGCTGAATCCCTGGAACATGAAGAGGTAGTTGCGGATGTCGTTCACCGTGCGGCAGTTCTTCTTGATGGAGGCATCGATTTCCTTGAAAAAGTCGTCGCTCAGCCCGTAAATCTCCTTGAGCATTTTCTTGCTGCGGCTCTTTTCGGCAATTCCCAGCTTGTTGTTCTGCGTGGGTACTTTCAGTGTACGTTTGAACACGGCAACATCGGGCAGGAACGCGAGGTTGGTGATACCCAGGTTGCACGCCATGACCGACTGGTAATACACCCGGATGAGGGTCATGAAGTCTTCCATGCCGCCTACCTTCTCTTCTGTATCGTTGGTTTTCTTTTTAAATATGTCGAGTAATCCCATATAAGTTACGATGTAAAACAAATGATTTGCTGTGCAAAATTAACAGATTCTGTTTAAAACGACAATTCTTCGGCTTTTTCTTTATCATTTGACTGAACTTTTCAAAAGGTGGACGGGTCTTCTGAATAGAAGGACGTACGGGGTGACTGTATGTCGGGGACGGGACTTTGTGGACGTCGTTACGAGAATTGTCGTATCATTAAAAACAACAGATAGTATGAAAAAATTAATTTTATTCCTGACTGCCCTCCTGTGTCTGGGCATTCAGGCGGAAGCGCAGCGTCCGGAACGCGGCAAACGTTTGTCACCGGAAGAGATGGCGGAACAGCGTACAGCTTACATGGTGCAGAAGTATGGGTTGAATCAGGAGCAGACCAACCGTCTCTTTGAACTGAACAAGCAGCAAATGGAGCAGATGATGCAGCAGCGTCCGCCACGCATCTCCCGAGACTCACTCCGGAAGATGGACAAGGAGGCACGCAAGGCGTATCAGAAGACAATGAAGGAACAGGGAAAGAACCTGTTCGAGAAGATGAAAGAGCGGGAAGAGGCTTACCGGAAAGCATTGAAGGAGATTCTGACAGCCGAGCAGTTTGCGGCATTTGAGAAAGACGAACAGGCGCGTCGCGAGCGTCGGGAGGCTCCCCGCCAGCGGCGTCCGGAACGTCCGCGTGATTTCCCCGGTGAGGAAGAGGACGACTTCTGACAGTAGAAAAATCCGGCAGCGAACAGGAAGAGCACGGTCATTGGGACGGTTGTAAGAAAGGGGCTCTTCCTTTCGCTGCTGTTTTTTTGCCGGTTTCAGGGACGGGGACACATTTCGTCTGCCGTCCCTGTGCGTTTGTGGGGAAATAGCTGTATTTTTGTGCGTACTACGACGAGATGTTTCTCAAGAGGATTTAATTACTACATACAGATAGAACATTATGATGGAAAAGACATGGCGTTGGTTTGGGAAGAAAGATCCCATCACGCTTTCGATGTTGCGCCAGATTGGCGTGGAGGGTATCGTGACGGCACTGCACGATGTGCCCAACGGTGAAGTTTGGACCGAAGAGGCTATCCGCGATTTGCAGTCGTACATTGAAGCGCACGGTTTGCGCTGGTCGGTCGTGGAGAGTCTGCCGGTGTGTGAAGCCATCAAGTATGCAGGACCGGAGCGCGAACAGCTGATCGAGAACTACAAGGTGAGTCTTGCCAACCTGGGGCGTTGCGGGGTGAAAACCGTCTGCTACAACTTTATGCCGGTGATTGACTGGGTGCGCACGGACTTGCAGCATCCATGGCCCGACGGGACCAGTTCGCTCTATTATGACCGCATCCGTTTCGCTTATTTTGATACGAAGATATTGGCACGACCGGGGGCAGAGGCAGACTATACGGAAGAGGAGCTGCGCCGGGTGGCGGAGCTTGACCGGACCATCACGGAAGCGGAAAAGGACGAGCTGGTCGACACCATCATCGTGAAGACGCAAGGCTTTGTCAACGGGAACATCCGTGAGGGGGACAAGAATCCTGTCGCCATCTTCCGTCGGTTGCTGGCACAATATGAGGGTATCGACCGTGCTGCGTTGCGCGAGAACATGCGCTATTTCCTGGCAGCCATCATGCCCGTGTGCGAGGAGTATGGGGTGAACATGTGCGTGCATCCCGATGACCCTCCGTTCCAGATACTCGGTCTTCCGCGTATCGTGACCAACGAAGAGGACATCCGCTGGTTCCTGGAGGCGGTGGACAATCCTCATAACGGGCTGACGTTCTGTGCCGGTTCGTTGAGTGCAGGGACGCACAATGACACCCGTGAGCTGGCGCGTCAGTTTGCACGGCGGACGCATTTCGTGCATCTGCGCAGCACGGAAGCCATGCCCGGAGGCAATTTCATCGAGAGTACTCACCTGAGCGGACGTGGGCATCTGATTGACCTCATCCGCATCTTTGAACGCGAGAATCCCGGTCTGCCCATGCGAGTGGACCACGGACGCATGATGCTGGGCGACGAGGACAAGGGATACAATGCCGGTTACTCGTTCCACGGGCGTATGCTGGCTCTTGCCCAGGTCGAAGGCATGATGGCAGTGGTTGCCGACGAGATGGCACGGGGCATCCGGGTGGATTGACCCGGAGCAGGTGACTGTCTGAAAAAACGGACGACGCGGACTTTCCGTCGGACCCCGGTTGCGGGGCGGCGGGAAATCCGCGTCGTTTGTGTAGGGGTGCGGTTGCCGGTCTACTGGCAGACGGCATGGATACGCCGGTAGGCTTCTGCCTGTTCCTCGGGGGTAGGGCAGTAGGTGACGACGATGAGTTTCATGCCCGGCTCCCAGAGTTCCCTGACTTTGGCCTCTATCAGGTCCGGCGTGCCTACGATGCGGGCATTCAGTATGACACCGGTACCGGCGAAGGTGTCGGCAAAGCCATCGGTCGGATTGGCGCCGGGGTCAGTCGCTTTGGAGAAGGCTCCGTCCGCCATGCGGATGCCGGGGATGGACACGATGTCGTCCTTCTTGTCACTCCAGTTACCGCAGGAGTGGAACACCGTACCGCCGAATGCATTGCCGGCTTTGACCATGGCGGGGACAGCCATACCGGTGTACAGGTCGGGCGAAAGCATGGTGACGGTGTCATCGCTCATGCCCAGTCCGTCGAACATGCGGCTGGAGGCAAACCCGTGTCCCGGTTTCACGAGGGCATCGCCGATGAGGCGTTGCTGGGTGCGGGTGAAATCGATGAGCAGGTCTGCCGTACGCTCCATGGCCTGCCGCATCGAGTCGGGGTCGAGGTAGAAGTCCAGGTAGAACTGGTTGGAGTCGATGATGTTGCTCAGGGTGTTGAGGGGTGACTGGACGTCGCAGTAGGACAGGGGCAGGCGTCCTTGGGTCTCCTCCAGGAAATACTGTATCATGCGGAGTGTGTGTCTGCCTGTTTCCGTCTCTTCCACCGGACGGAAGGGGGCAGCCAGCAGCTCGGCAGTGGACGGGAATTTGCCGTCTACTGCCGGAGCCAGGTCTTTCTCCCAGACGTAGCCGAATCCGTAAGCGGCCGCTACGGTCCCCAGTCCATACCACGGCTCTAGGAAGTTGGGGACGTCGGCATCGAAAGCCATGCTTTGTTTCAGGGCACCGAGTTGCCAGTGGAGGGAATGTTCCATGTTCCGGCAGTCGCCGGCAAAGACTTCCTGCACACGCATGCGCCGGTAGACCAGTACGCCTGACGGGGCTTCCCAGAAAGCCTTGCAACGTTCTTCGAGCCGGGCGGCATAGTCGGCGTAGGCCCCAAAGTCAAATGCTGCCGGACTGAGTGGGGTGACGGCGGTCGCCTGTGAGTCGGCGAGTGAAGCGTCGAATGTATCTTCCATTCTCATCCGTTCCATCAGTCTTTGAACAAGGTTTGCCGGCACTCCTCGGCAATGTCGAAGATGGCACGTACCTGTTCGTCGCGTACCTTGTCGTCCATATTGATGCAGCAGATACCGGTCTGGTAGGGATCTTTCGACTGCATCACACGTTCCTTGATGATGCCTTCCAGTTCGCTGCGGGTGTAGCTGTTCAGTTCCACGGGGTTCAGACGGATGTTGAAGAAGGTGTTGGGCAGCGCCTCACGCAGGAGGTGTACATCACCTCCCCAGCCCAGGTCGAGGAAGTCCAGATGAGGCACCTTGGCGAAGTTCTCGGCGTGCCGGTGCGGGTCTTTGCCGCAGTAGTGGATGCCATAGGGACGGTACTTCATGCTCCATTCCACATCGATGGGCAGCAGGTAGTCGTGGTAGTCCTCGGTGGATATCATCGTGTGCGAGCATTCCGAGTGGAGATAGAGCGGTGCGTCGAGCAGGCGTGCGAGCCGGTTGACCGAGATGGAGGTCGTTTTTGTTTCACTATATATATAGGTGAAGAAGCGCTCCACGACTCGTGCGATGGCAGCAAAGTAGGCTTTGGTCTTTTCCGGTTCCATAATCATGTCCATCAGGATGCTCTCGCCCTTGAGATCGATGGCAAGGTTGAGGACGCCTCCCCAGTTGATGTCGCCGCAGACATAGCCGTACTTGGCCTTCAGCTCTTCGATGAGATGCTGGAGCTTCTTGAAGGCAGGGCTTTGGAAGGCAGCCTCTTCGTCCACGTCGAAGCCTTCCCGATGGGCGCAGATGACTTGCGGTGCCGAGTTGGCTGTGTATTCGATGTTGCACCCCAGCATCTCCGAGAGCAGGTAGCCGGCAGCCAGATGGACGGCACCTATCTGAGGCAGGTCCTTGTCATAGTCTGCTCCCAGACCGTATTCGCCGAAGCGGTCGTGCAGTTCCTGTTCCATGCGGCGTTCATCTTCCACACGGCGGAGGGGGTTGTAAAAGAAATCTTCATCGAAAACGATGCCTGTATGTTTGTTCCACCAGGACGGGTGAAACACGATGTCGACGGGCAGTTTATGCGTGCACAGTTGTTCCATAGTCAATTCGTGTGAATTATAAGGTTAGTAATCAGAAATAGCAAGGTAGCTTCTGCAAATGTAGGAAATCTTTTGATTGACTTTCCGTTGGACGGTGATAAAAATAGGAGTGATTGATAAAAGTCTTGACATCTCCTTCCGGAAACAGCGGACGCGGACGATGCAGGTCGCGTCGTCTCTTGTTGCGTCAAGAAAGACGGAGCCTGTATCGTCCGCGTCGGAAAGATGAATCTATGGAGATGGAATGGGGGTCAGGAGAGGCTGATTGCCTGCAGGTAGAGCACTGTCGCAGGAACCGCCAGCAGGGTGCTGTCGAAACGGTCAAGCATGCCGCCGTGACCCGGAAGGATGTTGCCCGAGTCCTTGATGCCCAGCTGACGTTTCATGAGCGACTCCACCAGGTCGCCCCATGTGCCGAAGACCACGACGGTCAGTGCGAAGCCTACCCATTGTGCCGCCGTGAGGAAGGGGAAGAAGTGTGCCATGACCAGTGAGACAAGGATGGAGATGACCCCTCCGCCAATCGAACCTTCCCACGACTTCTTGGGCGAGATGCGTTCAAAGAGACGATGCTTGCCGAACAGCATGCCCGTGCAGTAGGCTCCCGTGTCGTTGCTCCAGTTGAAGATGAAGACGGACAGCGGAAGGATGGCATTGAAGCTGACGGGCGAGCTCTCCGACAGGTCGGTATTACGCTGGAACGCCAGCACACAAAGCAAGGCAAAGGGCAAGGCCACGTAAATCTGACTCAGGAACGAGTACGCCCAGTTATTGAGGGGACTGCTCTGTTTGCGGTAAAGTTCGCTCACAAACAGGTAAATCAGAATCAGCAGGTAGGGGATGAAGATGCGGGCGTCCGATGCCTCGGTGCAGTAGCAGAAGAAGGCAAGGAACAGCAGCACACCGCCCATGGTGGTGATGAACGGGTTGACCGATACGTCTTCCTTGCTGTTCACCAGCCGGGCAAACTCCCACAGAGAGAGACCCGTGATGAGGGCGAACAGCAGTCCGAATGTAAACGGGCTGTAGAGGATGCCGCCGATGAGGAGGACGACAAACAGTATGCCCGTGATGCTTCTTTGTATGAGATTGTTCACAGCGTTTGTGTTTTGGTTATTCTTTCACTTCCGTAGCTTCGCCCTCGGCTATCTTCCGGTCGATGGCTGTGTCTTCGGGCTTCTTTTCAGCCGACGGTTCCGGTTGGGCGGACTTGTCGTCCGTCTGTGCGGGAGTCTCTGTCTCTTCCGGTTGCGGCTCAGAGTCGGCAAGGATTTCTTCCGAACGCGAAGCCCACGGACGTTTGCCGAAGATGTGCTCAACGTCTTCCGCGAAGATGACTTCACGTTCCATCAGCAGGTCTGCCAACCGGTTGTGGCCTTCCTTGTGTTCGGAGAGGATAGCTTTGGCACGTTCGTATTGCTCTTCCACCATCTTCTTCACTTCCTCGTCGATGAGTTGCGCCGTGTTCTCACTGTAAGGCTTGTTGAACGCATACTCGTCGTTGTTGTAGTAGCAGAGGTTCGGCAGACGGTCGCTCATGCCGGCATAGGCAATCATGCCGTAGGCCTGTTTGGTCACACGTTCCAGGTCGTTCATGGCTCCGGTGGAGATATGGCCGACGAAGAGCTGCTCGGCAGCACGTCCGCCCAGGAGGGCACACATCTCGTCGAGCATCTGCTCCTTGGTGGTAATCTGACGTTCTTCCGGCAGGTACCAGGCTGCACCCAGGGCACGTCCGCGAGGCACGATGGTGACCTTGATGAGCGGGTTGGCGTGTTCGAGGAACCACGAGAGGGTGGCATGTCCTGCCTCGTGCAGGGCGATGGTGCGTTTCTCGTTCTGTGTCATCACCTTGGTCTTTTTCTCCAGACCGCCGATGATGCGGTCGACGGCAGAGAGGAAGTCATCCTTGCTGACTGTCTTCTTGTTATGGCGGGCAGCGATCAGGGCTGCTTCGTTGCAGACGTTGGCGATGTCGGCACCCGAGAAGCCCGGGGTCTGACGTGCCAGCAGGTCTACGTCCACCGTGCTGTCAATCTTGATGGGACGGAGGTGGACACCGAAGACCTCCTTGCGTTCGTTCAGGTCCGGCAGGTCGACGTGTATCTGACGGTCGAAGCGGCCGGCACGCAGCAGTGCCTTGTCGAGGATGTCCACCCGGTTGGTCGCTGCCAGGATGATGACACCGCTGTTTGACCCGAAGCCGTCCATTTCGGTCAGCAACTGGTTCAGCGTGTTCTCACGTTCATCGTTCCCACCCATCGACGGGTTCTTGCCACGGGCACGACCCACGGCGTCGATTTCGTCGATGAAGATGATGCACGGCGACTTCTCTTTCGCCTGACGGAAAAGGTCACGCACACGTGATGCACCTACGCCGACAAACATCTCCACGAAGTCCGAACCGGAGATGGAGAAGAACGGAACGTCGGCTTCACCCGCCACAGCCTTGGCGAGCAGGGTCTTACCTGTTCCCGGAGGACCTACCAGCAAGGCACCCTTGGGAATTTTACCTCCCAGCTCGGTGTATTTCTGGGGCTTCTTCAGGAAGTCCACGATTTCCTGTACCTCTTGCTTGGCTTCCGCCTGTCCGGCAACATCCTTAAAGGTCACGCGGTTGGCGCTTCCCTTCTCAAAGAGCTGTGCTTTGGACTTGCCGACGTTGAACACGCCGGACCCACCGCCTGAGCCGGTTCCCATGCGTCGCATGAAGAACATCCAGATGGCAATGATGAGGATGAAGGGGAGCAGGTTGATGAGGATGGACATCATGTAGTTGCTCTTCTCCTGATAGTCGATGGTGATGTCTGCCCGGTCGGGGTGGTTGGCCTTTTCCTCTTTCAGGAACTCTTCCAGGCTGTCGGTCGAGCCGATGCGTGTATTGACCATCGGGCTTCTGCCGATTTTCTCAACCGGGATTTTCAGCACTTCGGGTGCATGTTCGGGTTTGATGTATACGTCGAGCGAGTTGTCGTTGTAGGCGACAATCTTGTTGACGTATCCTTTTTCTACATAGTTCTGGAACTCGGTGTACGTGATGCTCTTCTTGATTCCTCCATCCTGGTTTGTGAGGTAGAGGATACCGAGAATCACGATGATGAGGGCGTAGAACCAATTCAAGTTGAATTTGGGGCCCCCGTTGTTGGCTTTCGGATTCGTATTGTTGCTCATAGTTGTCTTAGTCAATGTCCGGAATAGTGATTAGTTGGGCATCTTCCCAGAGATGTTCCAAGTCATAGAATGCGCGTGGGGCAGGCAGGAAGATGTGTACCATGACGTTGGCATAGTCGAGTGCCACCCATTGGCAGTTCTCCAGTCCGCAGACGTTGAGCGGCTTTTCATGGGTCGCCTGTCTGACGGTCTCATAGATGGATTCGGTGATGGCTTGTATCTGACTGGGGGAGTTTCCTTGGCAAATCACGAAATAATCACAGATGGAATCTTCGATATCGGTGAGGTTGGCAATGACGATGCCTTTTCCTTTTTTTTCTTGAATACCTTTGGTTATGTTCTCTAGCAGTTCGTTCATTCTAAAAAATGGTTACTATTTAATATTTTAATCCGTGCTGAAATACGGATTACAAAGATACATGGATTTGTGAAATAGCTAAAGATGCAACCCATAAATGTGCCTTGTTTTTTGTATTTTTTGAGAATGAATCTTGTCATTTTGTCCATCTTCTCCGGAAGGCTGCCGGATTGCCTCCCGCTTATACACCTTATTATATGGAAATGGGGATGGACAAAAATTTTTTTGAAAAAAATCTCCCCAGAGTATTTGCATGTATCAAAAATGTTGTATCTTTGCAGCGTCAAAACAAAAACAATGGGCTATGGTGTAATGGTAACACTACAGATTCTGGTCCTGTCATTCTTGGTTCGAATCCAGGTAGCCCAGCGATAAAAAAGGAATACATCAACAGATGTGTTCCTTTTTTTAGTAGTACGCTCGGCATGAGTGTTGTCTAACGGGTGCAAGTCCCGAGTAAGCCCTAATAGCGGGAATTACATAGCCCCAGGCAAGGGTGTTCATCGCGAGGTGAAATCTGAAGGAAGCCGTCGGCAAACATCTGGCCTAACGAACAGAAACTTCATACAAGGCATATGACCGTGGGTAAGATTGCTAAACAAATCGAAGCCCTATAGCTATTCGGAACGGTCGGTGTAGATGAAGTAGGTATAAGATGGAAAGACAACGCCCTTATCCGAGGAGGTCTCACGGACACTTCGAATATTTTTTTTTGTTTACGAAAGAAGTGGAGTAAAGCTTGTCGTGAGAAGTCAGCAGACGCCATAGTAGTGCAGCTGTAGATAGAGTTGCATGAAGGGCAGAACCTAACAAATAAACGATAGTAATTGAAACATACCATAGGAAGGACAGAATGCAGAAAGCATTATCACGTTTTAATGGCTGCCCTCAAAGGATTAGGTAGGAAACCGAGAGATATGGGGGAGTGCAGGCCTTTATGTGGATGTGTGAAGACAACATCGTGGAAGTACCATTCGACAAGGAACACCTTTTCGAGCAAATTCTCAGTCCGTCAAATCTCAACAGAGCCTACAAAACAGTGGTGAGAAACAAGGGATGTGGTGGTATCGACAAGATGTCGTGCGAGCAATTGCTCCCATGGCTCCTGACCAATAGGGAAATGCTCCTTAGTTCCTTGATGGACGGCTCTTACCGTCCGAACCCGGTAAGAAGGGTAGAAATCCCCAAAGACAATGGCAAGATGCGCCTTTTAGGTATCCCCACCGTGATAGACCGATTGGTGCAACAAGCCATAAACCAAGTGTTGACTCCCATCTATGAGAACCAATTCTCCAAGACAAGCTACGGCTTCCGTCCGAGAAGAGGATGCCATGACGCACTACGTGAAGCGCAGAGGATAATCAATGAAGGCTACGTATATGTTGTAGACCTTGACCTTGAACTCTTCTTCGACACGGTGTGCCACAGCAAGCTCATAGAAATCCTCAGCCGTACCATAAAAGACGGCAGAGTGGTCAGTCTTATACATAAGTATCTCCGTAGCGGTGTAATGAATAAAGGCTTGTTTGAAGCGAGCGAGGAAGGAACTCCCCAAGGAGGTCCGCTAAGTCCCTTGTTGAGCAACATTATGCTCAATGAACTGGACAAAGAGCTGGAACTCAGAGGCCTCCCTTTTGTGCGCTATGCGGATGACTCGATGATATTCTGCAGGTCCCGAAGGGCAGCAATGCGAGTGAAGGAGAGCATAACCCGATTTATAGAGAACAATCTATATCTCAAAGTCAACCAGGAGAAGACCGTAGTGTCGTATGTGCGCGGAGTGAAATATCTCGGCTATTCCTTTAATGTAATGAAAGGTAAATGCCAACTTACGGTACACCCGACATCCAAAGCCAAGATGAAGTCAAGACTAAAAGAACTGACAAGTCGCAGCAATGGATGGGGCTATTCCAAGAGAAAGCAAAAGCTCAAAGAATACATAAGAGGATGGGTCGGCTATTATCATCTTGCCAATATGAAACGTCTTCTACTTACCACTGACGAATGGTTAAGGCGTAGAATACGTATGTGTATATGGAAAGCATGGAAGAAAGTCAAGACAAAAGTGGCAAACCTCATTAGATGCGGTATCGATAAGTACAAGGCATATGAATGGGGTAATACTCGCAAGGGCTGCTGGCGCATAGCAGACAGCCACATAATGCACAGGGCAATCACAAATGAGAACTTGCGCAAAGCAGGGTATGCTACTTTAATGGGTGAATATCTCGAATGGTACCCAAAATAGGAACCGCCGTATGCGGAACCGCATGTACGGTGGTGTGAGAGGACGGAAAACGAAAGTAGGAAGAAAACTACGTCGTTTTCCTCCTACTCGATTTAATGGGTGCTTTCAAACAGGGGCGCGCCAAGGTGGCTCAGCTTGTGCTATTTCTGTAAGTCGACTCCGATTGCGGGTCAGTCCGAAATTGATGACCATGCGGCGTGGGGTTCGGGCGACCAGACCGGTCGCCCCTGCATTCAGGGACGACGGGGCGTCTACTGTCGGTGTTCGTTTACAGGTTGGATTACGATTTGACAAAATGTCAAACGAAGGCTCTGAGAGTGCCGTTCCTCGTACCAAAATACAGTCTGGTGGATTTCGTGGCATTCTCAGGCGATTTGCAAAATGCACATTGTTGCTGTATGGGAAACTTTTCTTCCTTTTTGCGAAGGTTGCCAGCGGAAGTGCCGTTCCTTGTTGTTCCTCCTTCCTGAATCCCCCTCTTTTTATTACCTTCCGATTTGTTGACACGGCACACCTTCTGGAGAGTGAAACTCACTTCTTTTTACTTCCATCTTCCAAAGATTTGACTTCCGGGCACGAAACAATCGTGTTTGGGAGGTGAAACTATATTGTTTGACGCGGCAAACTATATTGTTTGGCTCGCGAAACAATATTGTTCCGGGCACGTTTTGTCTGTTTTCTGGAAATGAAATGTATAGTTTTCTAAAATGAAGGGCTTTTTTCGGGCATTCCGTTTGCAATCATTCACGTTTCGTTCCCAGATTATCGAATTTTCGAAAAGGATGAGTTAGCCGGAAACGGGATATTTGCCAACTATGTCAAGCAAAAGCCGGGAGGTGCTTTCTTTTTGATTTCCCGGCAGGCTGCTTCCGTCGGTTATGCCCACAGGTGGGAGAGGTGGGAGGAGAGGATTTCCAGGTAATGACGGTCGGTCTCGTCGAAGGTGGAGAGTTCGCGGCTGTCGATGTCGAGCACGGCAACCACTTCGCCGGTGCCGGGATGGAAGACCGGTACAACAATCTCCGAGCGTGACAGGGAGCTGCACGCGATATGTCCCGGGAAGCGGTCAACGTCCGGTACAACCAGGGTGCGTCTTTCTGCCCAGGCGGTGCCACATACTCCCCGTCCGTAGTGGATGCGGGTGCATGCCAGCGGACCTTGAAAAGGTGCCAGCACCAGTTGGGGAGCTTCGCCTTCGCGGCTTTTCACTTCATAGAAGCCCACCCAGAAGAAGTCGAACGCCTCTTTCAGGATGGCGGCGGTGTTGGCAAGGTTGGCGGTGCGGTCGGTCTCGCCTTCGAGGACGGATACAAGCTGGGGTAGCACTTCTTCGTACCGTCCTTTTTTATCGGAAGCTGTCAATAGGAGTTCTTCTGCCATGTGGAGTCGAATTGTCCCCGTAGTGGGGAAAAACGAGCACAGAGACACCGGGTCGGCTGTCAACAGCCGGTGCCCCTGTGCAGGATAAGTTGAATGGTTTATTTGGCGTATTTGTCCAGCAGGGTCTGGGCATTGGGATCACCCAGTTCTTTGGCCTTCAGCAAGTTCTTTTTACCTTCCTCCTTCTGCTTCAGCTGGATTTGTCCGAAGCCCAGCATGCGGTAGAGGTCGGCATTGTCCGGTGCGAGTGCGATGCCTTTCCGGGCGGCTTCGACGGCTTTGTCGAATTGGCTGAAACGGGTGTAGAGAGCCACCTGCTCCACGACATAGAGCACCTGTTTCGGGTCCATCTCCACTGCTTTTTCGATGTCGTCGAGTGCCTGCTGGTAGAGTCTGCATTGCATCTCTGCCTGTTCGCGGACGTAGAAGAACTCGGCACTGGCTTTTCCCAGCACGAGTTTTTCGTATTCGTTGTAGTCAGCCACTGCCTCACGGAATTTGCCTGCCTCCACTTTCATCTGGGCACGTTGGAAGACGTAGGGGGCTGCCTTTTCCGTCAGCAGGTCACCGAAGAAGGCAACGGTGCTGTCCATCAGTACCAGCGCCTCGTCCTGAGAGCCCATCAGCTGCTTGGTGCGTGCGGCGCTGAACAGGCTTTCAGCGGAACGGAGCTCGGAGTGGTTGACGCGGTCGTAGCAGGCGTAGGCGTGTTCATAGTCCTGCTTGCCGAAGTAGATGTCTCCCTGGGTCTGTACATAGAGCGGCATCGGGTTGAGCTTGATGGCCTCCTCGATGTATTGCAACGCCTTGTCCAGGGTCCATTCCGGATAGGTGATGCCGTTGGCAACAATCTGGAGCAGCATTTTGGCGGCACTGTAGTAGGCGTCGTCCTTCTGTTCCGATACCTCCAGCGCCTGCCGGATATCTTCGTCCGCCCGCTTGTAGTTGTCTTCCCCTTTCTGGTCGAGGTAGAAGGTGGCACGGCGCAGGTAGCCTTCGTGGCTGGCGGGGAACTGGCGGATGTAGTCGTTGATGAGTGCCAGGTAGTCGTCGGCAGGCAGGCTGCTCGACATCATGAGGTAGACCTGTGCCTCGTCCTGCTTCTCGGGGAGTCCTTTACGGATGCCGATGTTGTTGAGGGCATAGTCCATGCGAGAGAGGGCGTTGAGGCTCAGTTCGGCGGCAAAGGCAGCATCCACGGCATAGCTGTCGGCGGACTGGCTGTCAGCGGACTTCTGAATCATGCCCAGCACTTCGCCTTCGGCATTGGTGATGGGACAGCTCACCGACTTGTCGCCGGTCTGCAGGTGGAGTGTGTAGTAGGAATATTTGCTCTCCACCTGGGTGACGGCGTCCACCGTTCCGCGTCCGAGGGTGTTCTCCTTCTGTGAGGCATACGGCAGCAGGAAGACGGTGCTGCCAACGGCTGCCGGTGTCTTTGCCAACGTGACGGCGTCCACTTCCTTGTCGGTCTGTACGCGGAACTTCACGAGGTCGTACATCGAGTTGGCGCCGAGGATGCAGTCCACGGGGAACTCTTTGCCGTCGGAGTTGATGATGACGGCACGCTGGGCACCTTCGAACAGGCTGTAGTCGGCTACGGCTGTTCCGTCAGTCTTCACGAAAAAGCCGTTGCCGGTGTTCATGATTTTATTGTCTTTGTCGTAGGTCACGATGGAGATGATTGCCTTGCGGGCCTTGCCGACCCATTTGGGAGTCTGCGCGGACACGGTTGTCCAGGACGTCAGCAGGGCAAGGATGAGGTATAAGAATCTTTTCATGGATAGGAAGAATTTGAGTTATCAATCAGGATTGTCCGAGTCCCCGTTGTCTGACGGCTTCATACATCAGGATGCCTGCTGCCACAGACACGTTGAGCGAGCCGATGTGTCCGAAGAGAGGGATTTTCACCCACTCGTCGCACAGTGCCAAGTGCTCGTAGGGGATGCCGGTGTCCTCGGCTCCCATGATGATGCAAACGGGGTCGGTATAGTTGGCACGGGTATAGTCATAGTCGCCCTTCTCGGTGGCTGCGATGATTCTGAAGCCACAGTCTTTCAGTTGCTTGATGGTGGCGGTCAGGCTTTGTTCACGGCAGACGGGCAGGGTGTGCAGGGCGCCTGCGGAGGTTTTTACGGCGTCAGCGTTGACGCTCACACTGTTTTTTGCAGGGATGATGATGGCATCCACTCCGGCACATTCACACGTACGGGCGATGGCGCCGAAGTTGCGTACGTCGGTCACGCCGTCGAGCATGACGAACAGGGGTACCTTCCCTTCTTCAAAGAGGGTGGGCACGAGGTCTTCACTCTTCTGGTAGGTCACCGCCGCGATGAATGCCACCACGCCCTGGTGGTTCTTGCGGGTGATGCGGTTGAGTTTCTCCACGGGGACGCGCTGTACGGGGATGAACCGGTCCTTGAGTGCGGCGAACAGCTCCTTGGACAGGTCGCTCTGTATGTCCCGTTTCACGAGTATCTTGTCAATCTCTTTTCCGGCTTCTATGGCTTCGATGACGGCTCTTACGCCGAATATCATTTCGCTTCTTTCTTCGTTCATTGTCTTTTTCAAATCGGTAATGTCAATGGAATAGGGGTAGGGTTTCAGTGCTTCAGCAGGGCCTTGGCATTGTTGATGGCAGCTTCGGTCAGAGTGGCTCCGCTCAGCATGTGGGCAATCTCCTCCACACGTTCGTCGGGTGTCAGCTGACGGATGTGGCTGGTCGTGCCCTGCTCATCGTCCTGCTTGTAGACCTTGTAGTGGTTGCTTCCCAAGGCTGCGATTTGCGGCAGGTGGGTGATGCTGATGACCTGCCGTTCGCGGTTGCCCATCTCCTGCATGATGTGTGCCATGCGTTCGGCGATTTGTCCCGAGACACCGGTATCAATCTCGTCGAAGATGATGGTCGGCAGCTTGACGGCTCCGGCAATCATGGCCTTGATGGAGAGCATGACGCGGGCAATCTCTCCACCGGATGCGACGGATGCTACATTTTGCAGGACTCCGTTCTTGTTGGCGGAGAAGAGGAAGTTGACGCAATCCGCTCCGTAAGCATCCGGTTCCTTGCGCGGAGTCAGCTCCACGACGAACTGCACGTTGGGGATTCCCAGGGGCACCAGGTACTCCTTCATGCCCTTCTCAATCCTTCGGGCAGCCTCGGTGCGTACGTTCGTGAGCCTGCCTGCCACCTCCATGACGCGGGCATAGTCTTTCTCTTTCTGTGCGGTCAGTTCCGCTATCCGGTCGTCGGCGGAAGTGATGGCATGGAGCTTTTCCTGAAACGACTGCTCGATGCTCATCAGTTCGGCAACGGTGTCGACATGATGTTTCTGTTGCAGGGTATAGAGCTGGTTGAGGCGTTCGTTGACATAGTCCAGCCGTTGCGGATTGAACTCCACCTCTTCACTCTGGTTGCTGATTTCGTGTTCGATGTCTTTCAGCTCGATGTAGCAGCTCTCCAGACGTTCGGACAGTTCTTCTGTCGGGGGATAGATGGAGTTCAGGTCGTGCAGGCGGTTCTGCGCTTCCTTCAGGTTGACGAGGATGCCGCCTTCATCACCGGCCAGCAGGGCGTCGACGTGGTACAGTCCCGACTTGATGTCCTCTGCATGGCTCAGAGTCTCGGCCTCCTGTTCCAGTTCCTCCTGTTCGCCTTCCTTCAGCCCGATTTCTGCAAACTGTTCCAGTTGGAAACGGATGTAGTCTTCGTCTGCCCGGTTCTTCTCCGCCGTGGCAATGGCTTCCGCCAAAGCCTTGCTGCTGGACCGGTATTGGGCAAAGCACTTGCCGTACTCCGTCAGCAAGGCTGCATCCTGCGCGATGATGTCGACCACATTCAGCTGGAAGCCTTCGGTGTTGAGCAGCAGGTTCTGGTGCTGTGAATGTACGTCGATGAGCATCTCGCCCAGTTCTTTCATCAGGCTGAGCGGTGCAGGGGTGTCATTGATGAACGCACGGCTCTTGCCCGACGCCATCACTTCCCGGCGTAAGATGCATTCCGGGTCATAGGTCAGGTCGTTGCGCTCGAAGAAGTCCTCCATGTGGTAGTTGCCAATCTGGAAATGTGCCTCGATGGTGCATCGTGAAGCTCCTTTCTTGATGGCTTTGGTGTCCGCACGCTGTCCGAGCAACAGGCCGATGGCTCCCAGGATGATGGACTTTCCCGCACCGGTCTCGCCGGTAATTACGGAGAATCCGGTGTCGAAGCGGATGTCGAGCGTGTCAATCAGTGCGTAGTTCTGTATGAATAGAGATTGTAGCATATCTTCTACGGTTATGAAACAAATTCCCGGCACAGGCGGTCGACGATGTCGGCTGCCACTTCCTTCTTGCTTTTCAGCGGATAGGCGGTGCTCCCTTCGGCATCGAGGATGGTTATCTTGTTGGTGTCGTGGCGGAAGCCTGCCCCTGCATCCCGCAAGGAGTTCAGCACGATGAAGTTGAGGTTCTTGCGCCGGAGCTTCTCCTGGGCATGTTCCGCCTCGTGGTCAGTCTCCAGGGCAAATCCGACAAGGCATTGGTGTGCCTGCTTCCGTTGTCCGAGGGCGGCGGCAATGTCGTGCGTCGGTTTCAGACGCAACATCAGGTCATCGTGTTCGCGCTTGATTTTATGGTCAGCCACTTCTTCCGGTGTAAAGTCTGCTACGGCAGCACAGAGGATGGCAGCATCGGCGTCGGCAAACTCGCGGAGCGTGGCTTCGTGCATTTCCGCAGCACTCTCCACATCGATACGGCGTATGCCGGGGTGTGATGTCGTCAGCTGTACCGGTCCGCTTACCAGGATGACTTCGGCTCCTCTCGCGGCACATTCTTCAGCCAGTGCATATCCCATCTTCCCGGAGGAGTAGTTGCCGATGAAGCGCACGGGGTCAATCTTCTCATAGGTCGGTCCTGCCGTGATGACTACTTTTTTTTTTGCCAGCTCTGCGCCCTTGGTGAAGTAGTCTTCCAGTATCCGGACGATGTTGTCCGGCTCTTCCATGCGTCCCTTGCCCACGAGATGGCTTGCCAGCTCTCCTTCTCCCGGTTCGATGATGTGGTTGCCGTAGGAGCGGAGGATGTCAAGGTTGTGCTGGGTCGCAGGATGAGCGAACATGTCCAGGTCCATGGCTGGTGCGATGAAGACCGGAGCCTTCATGGACAAATAAGTTGTGATGAGCATGTTGTCGGCAATGCCGTGTGCCATCTTGCCGATGGTAGAGGCGGTAGCCGGAGCTACAATCATGGCGTCGGCCCACAGTCCCAGGTCCACATGGCTGTGCCACGTGCCGTCGCGTTGCGAGAAAAACTCGCTGATGACGGGCTTGCTGGTCAATGCCGAGAGGGTGATGGGGGTGATGAACTCCTTGCCGGCAGGAGTAATGACGACCTGCACTTCGGCTCCCTTCTTGATCAAGGCACGGATGAGGTAAGCTGCCTTGTAAGCGGCGATGCTTCCCGTGATGCCTAGTACGAACTTCTTTCCTTCAAGCATGGTTCTGTTTATTTCGAGGCTTCGCGGATTCTGATTCTGGTCAACATCTGCTTGGTGTTGAGCGTGAAGTCGCCCTGCAGGATCCAGCTGTAGTAACCCGGGTCCTTGCGCAACACCTCTGCTACGGGTACTCCCTTGTACTTGCCGAAGTTGAATACTTCCACTCCTTTGTCGTCGTAGACCATCCGTCCGGCAAAGTCCACGTTGCGGTTGAAGCTTGAGTAGTCTGCCAGGAAGGAAATGTCGTTTTTCAATACATCGGGATAGCGGTCGAGCTGTGCTTGCAGCACCTCGTAGGTCGCACGGGTATCGGCTTCAGCCGTGTGTGCATCTTCCAGGTTCTTGTGGCAGTAGAACTTGTAGGCGGCAGACAGGGTGCGCTGTTCCAGCTTGTGGTAGATGACCTGTACGTCGACGAACTTGCGGCGGTTCAGGTCGATGTCTACCCCTGCACGCAGGAACTCTTCCGCCAGCACGGGAATATCAAATCGGTTGGAATTGAAGCCGCCGAGGTCGCAGCCCTCGATGTCGCGGGCGATGGACGCAGCCACATCCTTGAAGCGCGGACAGTCTGCCACGTCTTCATCATGGATGCCATGTACGGCGGTGGAAGCTTCGGGGATGTGCATCTCCGGGTTGATACGCATGGTCTTGCTCTCTTCGTTTCCGTTGGGGTACACCTTCAGGTAGCAGATTTCGACGATGCGGTCGGAGTTTATGTTGGTTCCCGTCGTTTCCAGGTCAAAGAACACGATGGGATTCTTTAAGTTCAGTTTCATAAGTCGGTATTTCAAATGTCGCAAGCATCCGGTCGCTGCCTCACCTCCTGATTGGGTTGACGGTGGTCAGACAGACTTCCGTTCCAAACCGTAACGTAACGGGACGCAGGTCCATTGAGGGAGCGGTAGAGTGCCGGAGCTTGTAAAAGTCAGTCAGAATAAAAACAGGATGCATCAATCGTTGAGCATCATGGGCATGAGCAGCATGAGCAGGTCGCAGTTCTCTTCCTGTTCAGCAGGAACGATTACGCCGGCACGCGACGGGTCAGCCAGTTCGATGATGACATCCTGTCCCGGAAGGTTGTTCAGGATGTCGATAAGGAACGGAGCCTTGAAGCCGATGCTCATCGGGTTGCCCTCGTATTGGCAGACAAGCGTCTCTTCTGCCGAAGTGGAGAAGTCGAGGTCCTGTGTGGAGATGACCAGCTTGTTGTCACCCATGCGGAGCTTCACAAGGCTGCTTGATTGCGAGGAGAAGACCGACACGCGGCGCAAGGCGCTCAGGAGCACGGCACGGTCAATGGTAATCTTATAGGGGTTGTTTTGAGGAATGACGGAGTTGTAGTTCGGATAGCGTCCTTCAATCAGTCGGCATACCATGCGGTATTTCTCCAGCGTGATGACAGCGTTGCGGTCGTCAAAGTCGATGCTTACCGAGTTCTCCTCTTTGGTCAACACGTTTTTCAGCAGGTTTGCCGGTTTCTTGGGGAGGATAAAGGCGGCCTTCTCACTGCCTTTGACCGAGAGGTTCTTGTTGCGTACCAGCTTGTGTCCGTCGGAAGCAACCATGGTGATGTCGTCGGGAGTAATGTCGAAATAGATACCGTTCATCACCGGACGCAACTCGTCGTCAGCCGTGGCAAAGAGTGCGCGGTTGATGCCGTTCAGCAGTACGTCAGCGGGGATGTTGGCATGTACGGCATTGTCGCCCAGGGTGGCAGGTTGCGGATATTCATCGGCGTTCTGTCCCATGACGGTGTATTGTCCGTTCATGTACTGCACGGTAATTTCGAGGGTATTGGGGTTGAGATTGAAAGTCAGGGGTTGTTCCGGTATTTCCTTCATCGCGTCCAGCAACGTGCGGGCCACAATGGCAAAGCGTCCGTCACTGTCGCTCTCGGTCACCTCGATGGAGGTTACCATGGTGGTCTCGGTGTCGGATGCAGTGATGGAGAGTGTTCCGTCTTGCAGATTGAAGAGGAAACAGTCCATGATGGGGAGAGTATTTTTGGAGTTGATAACGCGGCTAATCGCTTGCAAATGACTTAAAAGAGAAGTGCTGGAAACGATAAATTTCATACGTCTTTCTATTTATGTTTATTGGTTATTATGCGTGCACAAAACTACTAATTTTATATGTAATGCCCCTAAAAAAAGTGTCGAAAATTCGTTTAATTACCAAGAATGGTGTACATTCGCAGCTGAATTAATACACTTAAACAAATGGAATTTACAGGAAAAGTCATTGCTATACTTCCCCCAAGAGGTGGTGTTTCCAAGTCAACGGGCAACGAATGGAAGGCCCAAGAGTATGTCATCGAGAATCATGACCAATATCCCCGCAAGATGTGTTTCGATGTGTTCGGAGCAGACAAGATTGCGCAATTCAATATCCAGATGGGTGAAGAGTTGACCGTTTCGTTCGATATTGACGCTCGTCAGTGGCAAGACCGCTGGTTTAACAGTATCCGTGCATGGAAGGTTGAACGTGTGGCTGCCCCGCAGATGGGTGCTCCGGAACCGGCTCCTGAAGCTCCGTTCCCGCCTGCATCGGCTGCTCCGGCAGACTTTGCTGCAACCGACGAGAAGGACGACCTGCCTTTCTGACCCTTTTCAGTTTCTGAGACTGTTCGCAACAGGCTTTCCGGCCTGGATAAACAGATAACGCGGACGACACGGCTGTCATTCAGCTCGGTGTCGTCCGCGTCATTTTTACAGGGCTTGTCTTGCCGTGTGATGAAGGTTTATCATTGGGCAGGTTTCAGCCATTTGTCAAGCCATTCGAAGAAGGTGCGTTGCCAGAGGATGCCGTTTTGAGGTTTGAGCACCCAGTGGTTCTCGTCCGGATAAATGAGCAATTCCGCCGGGATACCGCGCAGTACGGCTGCATTGAAGGCGGACATGCCTTGTGAAGCCAGGATGCGGTAATCCTTTTCACCATGTATGCACAGGATGGGGGTGTCCCATTTGTCTACGAACTTGTGCGGTGAGTTGGCAAAGGTGCGTTGGGCTGTGGCGTTGTTGCGGTCCCAGTAAGCACCGCCCATGTCCCAATTGGCAAACCACATCTCTTCTGTTTCCAGGTATTGCTGTTCCATGTTGAAGATGCCGTCGTGGGCGATGAACGCCTTGAAGCGTTTGTTGTGATGTCCTGCCAACCAGTATACGGAGAATCCGCCGAAGCTGGCTCCCACACAGCCCAGGTGGTCCGTGTCTACAAACGGCTCTTTGGAGAAGGTGTCGATGGCTGTCAGGTAGTCTTTCATGCACTGGCCTCCGTAATCGCCGCTGATTGCTTCCAGCCATTCGCTGCCGAAGCCCGGCAGTCCACGTCGGTTGGGAGCTACGATGATGTAGTCATTGGCAGCCATAATCTGGAAATTCCAGCGGAAGGACCAGAACTGGCTGACGGGGCTTTGCGGTCCGCCTTCGCAATAAAGCAGGGTGGGGTATTTCTTTGCCGGGTCGAAGTGGGGCGGGTAAATGATCCAGACGAGCATGTCTTTGCCGTCGGTGGTCTTCATCCAACGTTCTTCCACCTTGCCCATTTCAATCTGGTCGAGGATATGTTTGTTCTCCGTGGTGAGCTGTGCCACTTGTCCGTCTGCCGGATTGAGTGCGTACAGTTCGTCGGGACTGCTCATGGAGTGTCGTTTGCAGATGACACGGTCGCCCAGCAGGTCTACGCCGTCATAGTCGAACACACCGTCGGTGAGCTTCTCCACATTCCCTTCCAGCGTGGTGCGGTAGACCATTTTCGTGGCATGCCATACGCCGGTGAAGTAGAGCGATTGTGAGTCGTGGTTCCAGCAGTAGGAGTCTACTCCGGAGTCGAAGCTCTCAGTGACATAAGTCTTGCTCTTGTCTGTCAGGTTATACACACAGAGGCGGTTGCGGTCGCTCTCATAGCCGTCGCGGGCCATGCTTTGCCAGGCTACATAATGTCCGTCGGGTGAGAACTGCGGGTTGGTGTCATATCCCATGTTCTGGTCGGCATCACCTTCCTGCTTGCATAGGTTGGTAGTTTGTTTGCTGGCCACTTCGTAGAGATAGATGTCCGAGTCAGTCGACAGGGCATACGCCTTGCCTGTCTTCTTCCGGCTGGTGTAGGCGATGTATTTGGAGTCGGGGCTCCATGCCAACTGTTCCATGCCGCCAAAAGGTTTCATGGGCGATTCGTAAGGCTCGCCTTCCAGCAGGTCGGTCACATTGCTGATGGATTTGCCGTCGAAGTCAGCCACAAACGGATGGGGTACGGAGGTTACCCACTCATCCCAGTGCTTGTACATCAGGTCGGTGATGACACGGCCTGAAGCTTTCGGCAGGTCCGGATAGCGGTCGGCGGTTGTCTCGCCATATTTTACCTGAGCGATGAAGAGCAGTTTCTTGCCGTCAGGTGAAAATGAGAATCCCTCGATGTCCTTGTCATAAGAGGCAATCATCGTACGTCCGCTGCCGTCGGGATTCATTTCCCAAACCTCATTCTTTCCGTTGGCTGCACTCAGATAGGCCAGCTTGGTCCCCCCTTTGATCCAGCGCGGTTCACCTTCATTGCCTGCTCCCTGGGTGAGGAGTGTGTTTCCTGTGCCGTCGGCATTCATCAGGTAGATGACGTTGTGGCTCTTGTTTTCCGGTACGCTGTAGTATGCGACCGTATAGGCCACTTTCTGTGCGTCGGGTGAGACGGACATGCTTCCGATACGTCCCATTGCCCAAAGTGCCTCGGGGCTGAGACGTCCGTCTTTGACAGTGATTTCCTGACGGCCGATGACGGGACCGTCGTCGGTGGCTTCCGGATTACCACCGGGTGTTGCGCACGAAGCCAATAGCATCGCGGCAGACATCATTGCAACGTGAGTCTTGTTCATGATACGGATGTATGTTTTTGTTGATGTGCAAATGTAAGAAAAGCCTTTGGGATAGCAGGTATGAGGACCGGCATTTCTTACGCCTTGATAAAAAGACCATGCGGACACAACGGTACAGTGCCCGTTATGCCCGCATGGCGCATGTAGAGGGTTGAAAAGCCTATTTTGAATCTTGGTATTTGCTGTAGATGATGCTGAGTTTGATGTCCTCTTTCTTCAGCTTGGCAAAGTTGAG
Organism: Bacteroides sp. Marseille-P3684; assembly: GCF_900291465.1. Lineage (GTDB taxonomy): Bacteria > Bacteroidota > Bacteroidia > Bacteroidales > Bacteroidaceae > Phocaeicola_A. The sequence continues at coordinate 3,385,214 of NZ_LT985808.1, read as the reverse complement.
GCTCAGGTCATGCAGCACACGGACGGTGATGACCGTGTTGCTGCTGGTCGTCTGTGTCACGCGCGTGATGGGGACAAGCACGACCTTGTTCCAGTCGGGATCCTTGTCATAGTCCGGGTTGTCGCGACGCTGACGGCGTAATGTATTCACCAGGTTGGTGATGTTGGAATAGGTGTACTGGTTGTTGGAGAGCGTCGTGTAGTACGAAGTGATGTTGTCAGGCACCTTTTGCTCTTCAAAGAACGAACCTAATTCCGACTTCGGTATCATCAGCAGTTCCTGCGGGGTTCCCATCTGGTACTTGGAAGCATTGAGGTTGTTCTTGCGGTAGATGGTCAGCGAGGCGGCATTGATGGTGTCATTGAGAGAAATCTCATCAATCGGCAGTTCCACTTCGGGGAACACGCCTGCCGGCGTCATGATGTATGCTACATCATTGTTCTGCGCAATCAGCTGGTCTATGTTCTTCATGGAGAAGCGGTTCTCCTGTACGATTTCCGGTGTCGCACGGAACTGGGAGAAGGCCGTTACCAATGAATCGACCTGACCGGTGGAGCTTTTCACCTTGTAGTCGAAGTAGACATCAAGGTAGACATAGTTGATGTTCAGCACGGAACCGTCGCCCTGTGTATGCTTCAGATAGAATCCCTTGAACACATTGCGGATGAACTCCTCGGAGTTCTTATAATATTCGGGGTGTTCGTAGTAAGCCTTGAACAGGCGGTCGCCGAAGCTCTTGGGCAGAGGAATGGTGAGCATGTGCACTCCATTGCTTGCGAACAGCGAGTCGCCATGTATCATGTCGATGGCGGTATAGGCCTGTTCCTGTACAGGAGCCTGGTTAACGTCGTAATACTGGGTCGGATCCAGGTTGGTGTAGTAGCTTTCATCCGCTTCAAGCACCCTTGTCAGCTCATGGACCGCCAGCTTCTGTGCTGCCAGCGAATCGCCGAAGTAAGAAGAGTAGTACAGGTTGAGCTCCACGGAGCGTGCTTCCGGGTTTTCCGGGTCTGCGAGCAGGCTCTTGTCGGGGAACTTGAAGTCTTCGGGGCAATAGAACTCCGTCAGGAAGTCCGATTCAAACACGGTGTTCGTATACGGGTCCGTGAACTTGCCCAGGTAGGCTGTGGTTGTGCGGGCGAGTATGCTGTCTACCGCAAACGATGTTATGTTCACGGGGTAGTCAGTCTGTGTGCTGATGGTGAAGTCGCCATCGGGCATTACTTCCACACCCAGGTTTGAAGTGTTGTCGTCGCATGCGGCGAACACAAGCAGGGAGGAAACCAATGCCCCGCGCAGGATGCTACAGATTCTCATCGTCGTTATTCTCCAGCAGTTTTTGTTAGGATTCTTGTTCTTATTCTTTGCCTGCACTCCAGACTTCGTCGTAGAAGTCGCTGCATGCCTCCTTGAATGCGGCATCGTCAGCCTGGAAAGGCAGGATGGGGGTGTTCAGTTCTTTGGCATATTCGGCAAGCTCGGGTTTGCAGTTCTCGCTGTTCAAAATCAGGCCGTCGGAGTAGGCAACAGCCATTTTCTCCATGTCAAGGCATGACTTGATGCCATTGAGCACATCGAGGTCTTTCTGTTCAAGCCCCTTCAGCATGGCGCGTGCGCCCAGTCCCGGTTCGATGGGGTGTTGGAAGTCGTCTCCGTAGGTGGAGTAAACCACTTTGGAGTCGCGGAAGGAAGGTTCGTCGTTGTATGCCTTTTTGATGTACATGCCGGCAAATGCGCTCATCCAGCCGTGGCAATGTATGATTTCAGGACACCAGCGAAGCTTCTTCACTGTCTCCAGCACACCGCGGGCATAGAAAATGGCACGTTCGTCATTGTCGGCATATTCGTTCCCTTCCTCATCGGCTACCATTTGGCGGTGAAGGAAATAGTCATCGTTGTCGATGAAGTACACCTGCATGCGTGCCGATTGGATGGAAGCGACTTTGATAATCAACGGATGATCGGTGTCATCGATGATCAGATTCATGCCCGAAAGGCGGATAACTTCGTGAAGCTGGTTTCTTCGCTCATTGATATTTCCCCACTTGGGCATAAAGGTGCGAATCTCACGGCCTTTTTCCTGAATGTACTGTGGAAGTTCTCTGCCCATGACGGACAACGGTGATTCGGATACATAGGGGGTAATTTCTTGAGTGATAAATAAAACTTTTTTAGCCTTCATTGTTATTTCTCTTTGTCATAAATCATTTCGCAAAGATAGTAAAAATATGGCTTAAAGAGCCCGGAGCGTGGCTATTATTATTCTTTTTTAAGTCAAAAAGCTGACATTTCTGTAGTTGTCGGCGTCAGATTGTGTGCATTATGCTGTTGGAGAAACAGACGGAAAGTAGTCCCCGGACGAGGAAAACGGGAAGTTTTTGTCAAGAGTTATTCGTGGCAGGAAACGGGAATGGCAGGGTGCCTTGCGCGAGGATATGGAGGTGGATGCTGCTTCTATCGGGTTGGCGGATAGGACGCTTCTTTGTGAGATTCTTGAAAATAGAAATCATTTTTTATTGTCAGTTAATCAAATCCGTGTAATTTTGCACCGACTTTCAAACGTGAAGGCCTATAAAGCTAATTGTATAGAAATGAAACTGATACAAACAATTAAAGAACTACAGGCTGCGCTCGGTGAATGCCGTGCACAGGGCAAAACGATTGGTCTGGTCCCGACAATGGGTGCATTGCATGCGGGACATGCCTCATTGGTGAAACGTTGCGTGACTGAGAATGATGTGGCTGTGGTGAGTGTCTTTGTGAACCCGACCCAGTTTAATGATAAGAATGATTTGCTGAAGTACCCCCGTACGTTGGAGGCTGACTGCAAACTGTTGGAGGGCATCGGTGCGACGTATGTTTTTGCGCCCTCGGTCGATGAGATGTATCCTGAGCCGGATACCCGTCACTTCAGCTATGCTCCGCTGGATACGGTGATGGAAGGTGTCCATCGTCCGGGACATTTCAACGGTGTCTGCCAGATTGTGAGCAAGCTGTTTGAAGCGGTAAGGCCGGACCGTGCTTATTTCGGCGAGAAGGATTTCCAGCAGCTGGCAATCATCCGCGAGATGGTGCGGCAGATGCACTATCCGTTGCAAATCGTGGGATGTCCCATCGTGCGTGAAGCGGACGGTCTGGCGTTGAGCAGTCGGAATGCGCGGTTGTCTGCTGCCGAACGGGAGACAGCGCTGAATATCTCCCGCACGCTGTTCAGCAGTGTGGAGTATGCGAAGACGCATACCCTGGCAGAGACCAAACGTTTTGTGGAGGATGCCATTGCTGCCGTAGAAGGGCTGGAACTGGAATATTTCGAGATTGTGGACGGCAACACCTTGCAGACGGTTCGTGCCTGGGAGGATACCGGCTACATCGTAGGCTGCATCACGGTCTATTGTGGTGAAGTCCGTCTGATTGATAACATCAAATATAAAGAGGAAACCAAGTAAGAGTTATGATGATAGAAGTATTGAAGTCAAAACTTCATTGTGTGCATGTCACCGAGGCGAACCTGAACTATATGGGCAGCATCACCATCGACGAGGACCTGATGGATGGAGTCAACCTCATTGCCGGTGAGAAGGTGGCTATTGTGGACAACAACAACGGCGAACGTTTTGAGACCTATGTCATCAAGGGCGAACGTGGTTCGGGCTGCATCTGTCTGAATGGCGCCGCTGCCCGCAAGGTGCAGGTGGGGGATGTGGTCATCATCATGTCGTATGCCCTGATGGACTTCGAGGAAGCAAAGACCTTCAAGCCGAAGGTAGCTTTCCCGGATGCAGACAACCGCATCGTGAAATGATTCCGGAGCAGGAAACGGACCGGCCGGTCCGCGGCATGCGGACTTCGTGACCTGTTTCCTGACAATGATAAAACAGACGCTCCATCCGTGACGAGATAACCGTTCGGATGGAGCGTCTGTTTTATTCAGGGTGCTATCCGTTACATGGAGAGGAATCCAAGCAGGATACCGGCAGCAACTGCCGAACCGATGACACCTGCCACATTCGGACCCATGGCATGCATCAGCAGGTAGTTGGTCGGGTCATATTCCAGACCGACAATTTGTGAGATGCGTGCCGAGTCGGGCACTGCAGATACACCGGCATTGCCGATGAGCGGATTGATGCGTTTGTGCTTCGGCAGGATGAGGTTGAAGATTTTCACAAACAACACGCCGGATGCAGTGGCGATGATGAACGACAGGGCTCCCAGCAGGAAAATCTTGATGGAATCCCACGTAAGGAATTCAGATGCCTGTGTGGATGCGCCGACGGTCAGACCCAGCAGGATGGTGATGGTGTCAATCAGCGGACCGCGGGCTGTCTCCGCCAAGCGGCGGGTGACACCACTTTCCTTCAGCAGGTTACCGAAGAAGAGCATACCCAGCAAGGGAAGACCGGACGGCACGAGGAAGCAGGTGAGCAACAGACCGATGATGGGGAACATCACCTTCTCGGTATGGGAAACCTTGCGGGGAGGAGCCATACGCATCACCCGTTCCTTTTTCGTTGTGAGCAGACGCATGATGGGAGGTTGTATGACAGGCACCAATGCCATGTATGAGTAGGCAGAGACAGCAATGGCTCCCATCAGATTTGGGGCTAACTTGGATGACAGGAAGATGGCGGTCGGTCCGTCTGCACCGCCGATGATGCCGATGGCGCCGGCCTGCATCGGGTTGAAACCCATCTCCAGTGCGATCATGTAGGCACCGAAGATACCAAATTGTGCAGCAGCTCCGATGAGCAGCAACTTCGGGTTGGATATCAGTGCCGAGAAGTCGGTCATGGCACCGATGCCCAGGAAGATGAGCGGCGGATACCAGCCGGAGGTCACACCCTGGTAAAGGATGTTCAGCACCGAGCCTTCTTCATAAATACCCACCTTCAGACCTGCCTCGATGTTGAAGGGGATGTTTCCGATGAGGATACCGAAACCGATTGGAATCAGCAACATCGGTTCAAACTCCTTCGCGATGGCGAGGTAGATGAAGAAGAGTCCTACCAGAATCATGACCAGATGTCCCGGCGTGGCGTTGCAGAAGCCGGTGTAGGTCCAGAAGTCTGCCAGGTTGTTAGCGATAAATGTAGCAAATTCTCCCATAATGCTCTTTTTTTCTTGATTAGCCAATCATGACGAGGTCAGTACCTTCGAGGACTGAGTCGCCTTGTTTGACGTTGATTGCTGTGATTGTACCGTCTTGGTCGGCGTTGATGTTGTTCTCCATCTTCATGGCTTCGAGGATGACGACTGTCTGTCCTTTCTTCACGGCGTCTCCCACTTTAACCTTCACGTCGAGGATGACACCGGGAAGCGGAGACTTCACGCCTCTGCCACTTCCACCGGCTGCGGGTGCAGGCTGTGCGGCAGGCTGTGCTGCGGGTTTGGCTGCCGGAGCTGCCGGTTTGACTACCGGACGTACCACGGGTTTGGGTTCTTCGGCTTTCTTCTCCATTTCCACTTTATAGGACTGGCCGTTTACTTCCACGTTGGCAATATTGCCTTCGATTTCGCCAATGGTTACTTTGTACTCTTTGCCATTGATGGTATATTTATATTCTTTCATATCGGATCGTTTCTTTGAAAAAGGTTGATTACAGTGTTCGTTGGTTATTTCTTTCTCGGGATGACACGGAGAGCGTCATACTTGGCACTCCAGGGTGAGTGGACACGGTGGATGGTCAGGACATTCGATTCGATGTCGTGCACACCTCCCAGTTCCTCGTGAAGGGCCATGGCGATGGCTGCATAAACTTCGTCGGGACAGTTGGCAGCCTTGTTGGCAGTGTCTTCTTGCTTCATATCTACAGATGGTTTTGCTGTTTGTTTTTCTTTAAAGATCGCTTTCCCAAGAGTGCGGAAAATGACATAAAGAAGGATCAGTCCTACAAACACGACCAGCATGGCTGTGAGCGACATTCCGACGCCGGCACTGTCATGCAGCTCGAACTTCTCCATTTTCTCGTTTTTCTCAATGGTCTGATTATTGGTGCTCGGGGTGACGTATTTGTCAGGGCTTCCGCCTTTCACTTCCCACTGCTTCGAGGCGTCCTGTACACGGGCGTAGGATTGGTCGGCACCCAGTACGGGGACGACAATCTCGTCGAGCAACTTCTCGCCGGAGTCATAGAGACCAATCCAGTTGGGACGTTCTGCGTGGAGGATAAAGTTGGTATGGAAAGTTCCACGGTTAGGTTTGGCGTCAGCCCAGAAAAGGGCGTGCTGACGGGGTTTGACAACAGTCAGCACGTCACCTTTCGGGATGGTATAGGTGAGTGTGTCACCCGGACTGTTGCTCACTTTCAGGTAGCAACCTGCCAGGTCCACACTGCCATACGACTTGTTAAATACCTCAATCCATGCACTATGAATACCATAATCGTCTTGGAAGTTGGCTTCGTTGTCTGTCAGCACTTCGTTGATGAGCAGTTTGGAAGTACCGTCATAGTGGTTGCATGAAACCAGTCCGACGGTCAGCAATAATCCCCAAAGGATTCCTTTCAATTTATTCATAATCTGCATGTTCTTAAGAATTAGCGAGTAAGGTTAGGTTACAAAGGTATGTTGCCGTGCTTCTTGGCAGGGTTTACTACCTTCTTGGTCTGCAACTGTGCCAGGGCACGGATGATGCGGAAGCGGGTGTTGCGCGGCTCGATGACATCGTCGATGTAGCCGTACTTCGCTGCATTATACGGGTTGGCAAACAGTTTGGTGTATTCTGCCTCTTTCTCTGCCATGAAGGCTTTCGGGTCGGCAGCTTCTTTGGCTTCCTTGGCGTAGAGCACTTCCACGGCACCGGCACCACCCATAACGGCGATTTCAGCCGACGGCCATGCGTAGTTCATGTCGCCACGGAGTTGCTTGCAGCTCATCACGATGTGCGAACCACCGTAAGACTTGCGCAGGGTGACGGTCACCTTGGGTACGGTTGCCTCGCCGTAGGCATACAGCAACTTGGCACCGTGGAGGATGACGGCGTTGTACTCCTGACCTGTACCCGGCAGGAAGCCCGGTACGTCGACCAGTGAAACGATGGGAATATTGAAGGCGTCACAGAAACGGACGAAACGTGCGCCCTTGCGTGAAGCGTTGCAGTCGAGCACACCGGCATAGCGGCAGGGCTGGTTGGCAACGATACCTACCGATTGTCCGTTGAAGCGAGCAAAACCGATGATGATGTTGGTGGCATAGTTCTTCTGTACTTCGAGGAATTCGCCGTTGTCGACAATGGCGCTGATGACCTCGTACATGTCGTATGCCTTGTTGGGGTTGTCAGGGATGATTTCGTTGAGGGAGTCCTCCATGCGGTCGATGGGGTCGGTGCATTCCACGTAGGGAGCCTCTTCCATGTTGTTCTGCGGCATGTAGCTGAGCAGTTTGCGGATGAGGGCAAGACCTTCCTCTTCGGTTGAGGCTGTGAAGTGGGTTACACCCGACTTGGTGGAGTGTACGCTGGCTCCGCCGAGGTCTTCCTGTGAAACGTCTTCACCCGTCACGGTCTTCACCACTTTCGGTCCGGTGAGGAACATGTAGGAAGTGCCTTCCATCATCAGGGTGAAGTCGGTCAATGCCGGAGAATATACAGCACCGCCGGCGCAGGGACCGAAGATACCGGAAATCTGCGGGATGACACCCGAAGCCAGGATGTTGCGTTGGAAAATCTCCGCATATCCTGCCAGTGCATTGATACCTTCCTGGATACGTGCACCACCCGAGTCGTTGATACCGATGACCGGTGCACCCATTTTCATGGCCAAATCCATCACTTTGCAAATCTTCTGTGCCATGGTTTCAGACAATGAACCACCGAAAACGGTGAAGTCTTGTGCAAACACATAGACCAGACGTCCGTCGATTGTTCCGTAGCCGGTTACCACACCGTCGCCCGGGAATGACTTCTTCTCTTGTCCGAAGTTCGTACATCTGTGGCGCACGAACATGTCCAGTTCTTCGAAACTGCCTTCATCCAGCAGCATGGCAATGCGTTCACGCGCCGTGTACTTTCCTTTGTCGTGTTGTTTGCCGATGGCTTTTTCACCGCCACCCATACGGGCTTGTGCACGGAGTTCCACAAGCTCCTTGATTCTGTCCAATTGTTTAGTCATAACAGTATAGATTCTGTCCGGATTATATGAATAATAAGGTCTTTATTGTTTCGCACCCCTCCGGCTTGTCAGCTGCTGTGCGTCGGGTTGGTGCGAAACGGAAATGAGTTATTTTTGATTAGTTCTCACAAAGTTCGGTCAGTACGCCCAAGGTTGATTTCGGGTGGAGGAATGCGATGTGCAGGCCTTCAGCACCCTTACGCGGGGCTTTGTCGATGAGGCGGATGCCTTTGCCTTCCGCTTCAGCCAGTGCGTTGGCGACGCCATCCTCGATGGCAAAAGCCACGTGGTGCACACCCATGCCGCGGTTTTCGATGAACTTGGCAATGGTGCTGTCAGGACCCGTCGGTTCCAACAGTTCTATTTTCGTGTTGCCCACCATCAGGAAGGCAGTTCTCACCTTTTGGTCTTCTACGGTTTCAATGTTATAGCATTTCAGACCCAATACATTTTCATAGTACGGAAGGGCTTCTTCAATGCTTTTCACGGCAATTCCTAAGTGCTCGATGTGTGAGATTTTCATGATTTTTCTTTTTAGTTAAATACTAGAGGTTCATAAATTGGCATAAAAGTAGTGCTTTTGAACTTAATGAGGAAATTTTTCCGCAATTATTTTGCAAACAAGTCGCCCTTGTTTGTTGCCAACTCTGCGGATTTGCCTGCAAAATGATACTTTTTATACATATTTATTACTGATTGTCGGGCTTCCTCCTTTCTATTTGTCTATCAGAGGATGCCCTGTGGAGCGGTGCTCCCTGTTGCGGAAGGGACGGACGGGGGCTTTCTGTTTGTACGGATGTCTTTGTATGCTCTGTCTGTGTCCAAGTCCCGTCGGATGAAAAGGAAGGGGAGGAGAAGGAAGCATCGAGGGGGATTCCCCGGAGTCGGAAGTAACAAAATGACATTCTGTCAAACGAATCGCTCCACAGTGCCCGTCTTTGCGCCAAAATGCGAGGTGGTGACCGGGAAGCCCCTTCTCGGGCAATTCGCCAAATCCACTTTGATGCCGTTCGGACGGAATGTGTTTCCTTTTGGACATCGAATCGTCCGGTAGAGTGTTGTTTCGGATGTTGCCTGACCGGATGACTGTGCAGAATAATACTGTTGCAATTGTTGCCTTCCGCGATGAACTGGAGGTGAATGAATGCAAATTAATGTATCGGATAGCCAACTGTAACGTTTTACTGCACCGACAATGCTGTTTGCCGGACGAAACAATATTGTTTCACGTCTCAAACAATATTGTTTGGCGAGTCAAACACAAGTGTTTCATGCATCAAACAATATTGTTTGAGTAGCATAAATATTTATTTTGTCCCTTGGATGGAAAGTTTATGCAGCTTCGTCTGCATGAATATTCTTAAAATAACCTACGTTGAGTGATTTTGTAAAAAGTGGTGTTAGTCGGAATGTGGGATTTTGTTGTTTTTGTCAAGCAAAGCGGGCGATTGGATTGCAAACTGTCATCCTGTTCTCTCAAGTCCGGATAGGGAATTGGTGAAGCGGGTCAGATGTAGAGTTTGGTCAGCAGACGGTTGAGCCAGTTCCAGCGGAAGCGGAACCAGCGCCGGGTGCCGTATTGGATGCCGCCGAAGCGGAGGATGAAGTTGCGGTAGCCGTAATGTTTGAAGGGAAGCCCCACGTCCATGAACTCAATGTGTTCGTATCCTTGCTGCCGGGCGTCGTCGATGGCTGCCCAGACGGCGAGTACGCCGGGATACTGCCGGGAGTAGCTCTTGCGCAGTCCGGCGGAGAACCACAAGTAGGCGGTCCCGTCGGAGAAGACGGAAACGGAGCCGCCGATGATGCGCTCCTTATACCTTATTATATAGATGCGCCCGATTTCCTTGTCAGGGTATGCATGGACTAGTTTCAGGAAGAAGTCCATGCCGGGAAAATGTTGGCGTATCTTGGAGGCGTAGTATTTCTTCAGCATCCGGAAGAAGGCACGTATCTCGTCGGTTGTCCGGGCGATGTGGATGGATGCACCGTTGTTCAGTCCGCGTCTGATTTGCCGGCGGCGTGAGGCGCTCATGCGTTTCAGGGGAGACTTCCCGTGCAGGGAGTTGTGGATGCGCAGCCAGTTGACCGGGAAGTAGCGGTTCTTGCGGAAGTGCCCGTAGGCAAAGAGCGGGTTGGAGAGGTTACGGAATTCGATGAGGAAGCATTGGCTGAGAGCCGTTTGCGTCAGTGTGTCAAGCAGGAGGCGGAAGATGCCTTCCTCAGACTCCCCCTTGGCATATTCGCCTGTGCCGTAGACCTCCCCGCGCCGGATGAACGAGGGTGGGAAGAGCCGGTCGCTCTTGCGGATGATGCACAACAGTTTGCCCACAGGCTTCTCACCTCTCCAGGCGACAAAGAGGAGAGGGGTATAGCCGGGGGTACGCTCGCAGATGGTGAAGAGCTCCCGCGAGTGAAAGAGGTTGTTCCCCTTCACCTGTTCGGGTATGTCCTGGCTGTTGCGATAGATGCGGACTGTTGGTTTCATGGTTTTCCGTGTGCGGGCAAGGTGGATGCCCTGTCCTGCAAATTTACATCATACGCTTGAATCTAGGCTACAATATAGGTCAGTAATTCGTCTTTCTGTCGGGTTGGAGTTCGTTGGCAGGCAGCCTGTCCAGTTGCTCCAGCTGTGCTTTCGCAGTTTCGTGATAGAGCAGGGGACCGTCGATGTCGCAGTGGAAAAGGTTGGAGTAGCTCGATGAGTTGTTCAGGTCGAACGGGTCCGGGGTGACCACTTCGGCAGCTTCCAGCAGTCCGGTCCGCTGTGCACAGGCAAAACGTAAGGCCTTCAGCAGGACCTCGATGCGTCCGTGAGAGAACATCCGGTCGAGCTCTTCGCGGACGGGACCGCCGTCTGCATAGTCCGTCAGCAGACGGGCAGCCGATTCGTAGGGCAGGTATACGCCGCCGCAATAGTTCTCGACGAGCCGGTTGTGGACTGTCTGTGTGAGATACCGTTCGGGGGCGAAGTCTGTCCACGGGCGGCAGTAGTTCCTGAAGACCGGGTGCTCGATGGATGAGAGTGCACTGCCCCGTGTGTAGAAATAGTCGCCGAAGAAGCCCTGTACGACAGCGATGTAGAATCCATGTGTTTTGTCGAAGGTGTCTTCCGGTCCGGTGGAGCGTGCCACGTCCATTGTCTGTCGGTATTTGGCGGCATAGAACTCCTCCATGCCGCTTCGTCTGATCACTTGCTCGATGCGTTCCGGATTGTCCAGTACGTCGAAATACCATTCCTGCATTTGTTGCTCGGATATGGGGTGATAGCTAATGTCCCATCCCATGGTTAAGGTGTTTGTTATTAGGTTCTGTGATTTGAAATGATGTTCTGTAGGGACTAAAGATAGGTGAACTCTGCCAAAGGGAGATGCTTTCATGGAGGGAATTTGCTGCGTTTATGTTCTAGAACATAAGAAATGGGAAAAAAGGAAGTGCTGACGTCTGCCGTCTTCCGCCGATAAGGTTTGACGGTTCCGGCATAAAGCTTTATTTTTGCAGAACTGAAAACAAGATAGTAAACCATGGTACAAGACGTTCGTTGGTTGCAGCGATATGATAGCTTTCATCGGGCAAACAAAAGGATTCAGGAGGTGATGGAGACTTTCTCATCTCCGGAGAGCTTATCGGAACTTGAAAGAGAAGGACTGATACAGCGTTTCGAATATACGTATGAGTTGGCTTGGAAGACCCTTCAAGACCTGCTCAAATATAAAGGCTATGAGTTTATGCAAGGTCCCAACGGGACCTTACGTCAAGCATTTGAAGATGGTTTGGTCGTCAATCATGACGGTTGGCGTCGCATGGCTCAGGCTCGGGTGACGACTTCGCATACTTACAATGAAGGGGATGCGATGGATATTGCACGGCAGATTTACGATGAATTTGCCGCTCTTTTGCAACAGCTGGACGTCCGGTTGAATGAAGAGCGGTTGAGGGCAGATATGGACATAATGTTTTGAACGATGTATGGATTAAGTGAGAATGTACTTCGTAGTATTTGTAATGTGTTCCGATGTTTCCCTAATATAACTCAAGTCTTGCTTTTTGGTTCTAGAGCCAAAGGAACTTATCATGAAGGCTCTGACATAGACTTGGCTATAGTGGGGGAGGGGATTACCTTCCGTCAGTTGTTGGACATGGGAGCCCAAATAGAGAACTTGGGCTTACTCTACAAGGTGGACCTGGTTGATTATGGTAAGAATGAAACCAAGCCTATCGGTGAACATATACGTCGGGTAGGAATACCTATTTACGAGAAGGAAACAGCTAACAGATAAAAAGGAAAAGGAATATGGAAAACTTTAGTGAATTGATAAAGAAGCGTCGCAGTACGCGGAAGTTTACGGACGAAGAACTGTCGCAGGACGAAGTGGTGGCACTGCTGAAAGCCGCCCTGATGTCCCCCTCTTCCAAACGGACGAACTGCTGGCAGTTTGTCGTGGTGGATGACAAGGAGATGCTGGAACGTCTGTCCCATTGCAAGGCACACGGGGCAGAGTTCCTGGGAGGTGCGCCGCTCGCCATTGTGGTGCTAGGCGACCCGCTGGTGAGCGACGTGTGGATTGAGGATACGGCTATCGCTTCGCTGATGATTCAGTTGCAGGCGGAAGACCTGGGACTGGGCAGCTGCTGGATTCAGGTACGCGAACGCTATACGGAGGACGAGACTCCGGCTGACGAGGTGGTGCGCGAGTTGCTGGACATCCCCCTGCAGATGCAGGTGCTCTCCATCGTTGCTGTCGGACACAAGGCAGCAGAGCGGAAACCGTTCAATGAAGACAACCTCCTGTGGGAGAAAGTACACATCAACAAATACGGAGCACAATAACGATGGCACAAGCAAATCACAAAGAGACCTATCTCGCATCGTCTATCACCCTGATGGTGGCGGGTGCCCTGTTCATGCTCGACAAGTATTTCCACTTCGCCGCTCACGGATACGGCTGGTTGGTCGACAAAAGCAACCTGTTGCTCTTTGCCGCCATCATTTTCCTGCTGGTCAAAAGTGAAAAGACCGTCGGTCTGCTCCTGCTCTTCATCTGGGCGATTCTCAACCTGGGACTGATTATCAACCTGCTCGGTCACCTGTCCGGCTATCTGCTGCCGTTGGGACTGCTGGTTGTCGGTGTCATCCTGTTCTTCATGTCACGCCGATGAGGATTGTGTTGATAGGAGCCGGGAACCTGGCGACACAGCTGGGTACGGCATTGGTTCGGAGAGGCGAGGACGTGGTGCAGGTGTTCAGCCGGACGGAAGCTTCCGCATCGGCGTTGGCCGGGAAGTTGAGGTGTGAGGCGGTCACTGACCTGGATGCGGTCTGCCGGGATGCGGAACTCTACATCGTTGCGCTGAAGGATTCGGCACTCTCTGCCTTGGCAGCCTCCATCGTGAAGGGACGGGAGCAGGCACTGTTCGTCCACACCGCAGGCAGCCTGCCCATGTCCGTGTGGGAAGGCATCGCACCGCGTCACGGGGTGTTCTATCCGATGCAGACGTTCAGCAAGCAGCGCGAGGTGGACTTCAGTCGGATACCCGTGTTCATCGAGGCGAACAATGCCGACGACTGCCGTCGCCTGAAGGCACTCGCCTCCTTCCTGTCGTCGAACGTCCGTGAAGCAGACTCGGCACAACGCCGTGCCCTGCACCTGGCGGCAGTCTTTGCCTGCAACTTCACGAACCACATGTATGCGCTCAGCGCCCATCTGCTGGCTGAGGCGGGACTGCCTTTCGACAGCATGCTTCCGCTGATTGACGAGACGGCGGCGAAAGTCCACGTGCTGTCCCCCTCGCAGGCACAGACCGGTCCGGCAATCCGCTACGACGAGAATGTCATCGGCAAGCACCTGGACGCACTGGCATCCCACCCGGAGTGGCAGGACCTATACGAACGAATCAGTAAAAGCATACACAATGATAAACTACGATCTGAAACGAATTAAGGCACTGGTGTTCGACATCGACGGTGTGCTGAGTGCCGAGACCATCCAGGTGGGAGCGGACGGGCTTCCCATGCGTACGGTGAACATCAAGGACGGTTATGCCCTGCAGCTGGCTGTGAAGATGGGGCTTCACGTCGCCATCATCACCGGGGGACACTCGGAAGCCATCCGTCTGCGTTACGAAGGGCTCGGTATCCGGGACATCTACATGCGTGCGGCGGTCAAGACCCGTGAGTTCTCCCTCCTGCTGGAGAAATACGGACTGCAACCCGAGGAGGTGCTCTACATGGGGGACGACATCCCCGACTACGAGGTCATGACCCGGTGCGGACTGCCCTGCTGTCCGGCAGATGCCGCGCCTGAAATCAAGTCCATATCGACTTACATCTCCCATCGCAACGGCGGTTACGGCTGCGGACGCGACGTCATTGAACAGGTATTGAAAGCCCAGGGCAAGTGGATGGCACACGAAAAGGCCTTCGGGTGGTAATCGGTTAAACAAAGACACATGTTAGACAATCTGAAGAAATATCACATCATCCTTGCCTCCAACTCTCCGCGTCGGCGTGAGCTGTTGAGCGGGCTGGGAGTGGACTATGAGGTCCGGACTCTTCCCGGAGTGGACGAGTCGTATCCTGACACACTGAGTGGGGAGGACATCCCCGTCTACATATCCCGTGAGAAGGCGGCTGCCTATCTGCCGTCCATCGCTTCCGACGAGCTGATTATCACAGCCGACACCATCGTCTGGCTGGACGGACGGGTGCTGGGAAAGCCTGCCGATGAGGCGGATGCCTGCCGGATGCTGCGGGAGCTCTCCGGACGTACGCACCGGGTTATTACGGGAGTGACGCTCTCGACTGCTGCCTTCCAAAAGAGCTTTGCCGTGACCTCCGAGGTGGAGTTTGCTCCGCTGACGGAAGAAGAAATCACGTACTATGTCGACCACTACCGTCCGCTGGACAAGGCGG
Organism: Bacteroides sp. Marseille-P3684; assembly: GCF_900291465.1. Lineage (GTDB taxonomy): Bacteria > Bacteroidota > Bacteroidia > Bacteroidales > Bacteroidaceae > Phocaeicola_A. The sequence goes on along the minus strand of NZ_LT985808.1, from coordinate 3,370,193 downwards.
GTGCCTACGGGGTGCAGGAGTGGATTGGCTTCATCGGGGTCCGTCGGTTGTCGGGCTCGTACTTCAACGTGATGGGACTTCCCATCCAGCGCCTGTACCAGGAGTTGAAGGAACTGTGATGCCGCATTCCTGTCGGCAGGACGGAAGCGGTAGAAAAGAAGCGAGGGTGTATCGGATTCAATGTGTCCGATACACCCTCACGATGTTTTGTATCCTTTGCGTCCGTTCCTTACCCTTTCCCGACTACATGCAAGCCGGGGATGGGAAAGGCGGAGCGTATTACTTGCGGTAGTTGTCGAGGTCTTCCGGCTGGAACTTGCGGATGAAGTTGAAGTGCTTCTCAACCTCAGCTTCCGCATGGCGCACGTAGACGTTGGCAGACTTGGCGAACAGTTCCGGAGCGGTGGTAGCCTCTTGTACCAGCAGGTGTCCCATGATGGTGAAGGCTGCCATTTCCACCAGGCGACGTGCCACGAAGTCCTGGAATTCCTGGTTCTTCAGCTCGTTCACTTCGTTGGTAACGGCGGCGAAGCGGTCTGCCATCTCCTTCAGACGGGCTTTGAGGCCTTCCAGTTCAGGAGCACAAGGCTGTGCCTCGTAGGCGCGGATCTGGTTCAGGTAAGCGCCGGTAGTCACATAGCGGATGGCGGCGACGGTCTGCAGCTGGGTCGTGCCTTCGTAGATGGACGTGATGCGGGCATCGCGGTAGAGCCGTTCGCAGGTATAGTCCTTCATGAAGCCCGAGCCTCCGTGAATCTGGATGCAGTCGTAGGCGTTCTGGTTGGCATATTCACTGCCCATGCCTTTGGCGAGGGGCGTGAAGCTGTCGGCGAGCTTGGCGTATTTCTTCTGTTCCTGACGTTCCTCGGAAGTCAGCTTGCGTTCGCGGGCGATGTCGTCGAGAGCCTTGTAGACATCGACGAAGCGTGCCGTCTCATAGAGCAATGCACGGGAGGCGTCGAGCTTGGCCTTCATGACCGACAGCATGTCGTAGACAGCCGGGAACTCGATGATGGCTTTGCCAAACTGCTTGCGGTCCTTGGCGTATGCCAGTGCCTCGTTGTAGGCTGCCTGCGAGAGGCCGACGCTCTGTGCGGCGATGCCCAGGCGGGCACCGTTCATCAGCGCCATGACGTATTTGATCAAGCCCAGCTTGCGGTCACCGCAGAGTTCTGCCTTGGCGTTCTTGTAGACCAGTTCACAGGTCGGGGAGCCCTTGATACCCATCTTGTTCTCGATGCGGCGTACGTCGACGCCACCGTTGCGCTTGTCGTAGATGAACATCGACAGTCCGCGACCGTCACGTGTGCCCTCTTCCGAACGTGCCAGGACGAGGTGTATGTCCGAGTCACCGTTGGTGATGAAACGCTTCACGCCGTTCAGCCGCCAGCAGTTCTCCTTCTCGTCGAAGGTAGCCTTCAGCATGACCGATTGCAGGTCGGAGCCGGCATCCGGTTCCGTCAGGTCCATCGACATGGTCTCGCCCTGGCAGACACGGGTCAGGAAACGCTGGTGCTGGTCTTCGTTGCCGAATTCATAGAGCGTCTCGGCACAGTCCTGCAAGCCCCAGAGATTCTCGAAGCCTGCATCGGCGCGCGACACGATGTCGGCAGCCATGATGTAAGGCACGATGGGGAAGTTCAGTCCGCCAAAACGGCGCGGCATCGACATGCCCATCAGTCCTGCCTTGCGGGCTGCATCGAGATTGATTTGCGTGCCGGCAGCATAGGTCACACGTCCCTTGGCTACGGTCGGACCTTCGTGGTCCACGTCCTCGGCGTTGGGAGCGATGATGTCGCCGCACAGTTCGCCGACGATTTCGAGCACACGGTCGTAGCTGTCCATGGCGTCCTGAAAGTCCATCGGGGCGTAGTCATATTTATCTTTGTCCGCATAGTTTCGCTCTTTGAGTTTCACGATGCGTTGCATCAACGGGTGGTTCAGGTGATGCTTCAGTTCGGGGGTATCGGTATAAAAGTTTGCCATTGTTGCTAACTTGTTGTGTCTGTATCAGACGGGGTTACTTACTGTTTTGCTTGTAGTACTTGATCATCTTCGGGATGACTTCCTCCACCGGACCGACGATGACATAGTCGGCGATGCTGTTGATGGGGGCGTTCGGGTCGTTGTTGACCGAGATGATGATGCCGCTCTCCTGCATGCCGGCGATGTGCTGGATTTGTCCGCTGATGCCGCATGCGATGTAGAGTTTCGGACGGATGGTGACTCCCGTCTGACCGATCTGGCGGTCGTGTTCGCAGAAGCCTGCATCCACGGCAGCACGGCTAGCGCCTACCTCAGCATGCAGTTCCTTGGCAAGGTCGAACAGCATGTCGAAGCCTTCCTTCGAGCCCATGCCGTAGCCTCCGGCAACCACGATGGGCGAGCCTTTCAGGTTGTGTTTGGCTTTCTCCACGTGGCGGTCGATGACCTTCACCACGTAGTCGGTCTCAGGCACGAACTTTGCCACGTCGTGGCGGATGACTTCGCCTTGGTAGTTCGGGTCAAGCACCTCTTTCTTCATCACACCTTCGCGCACGGTCGCCATCTGCGGACGGTGTTCGGGGTTGATGATGGTAGCCACAATGTTGCCGCCGAATGCCGGACGAATCTGGTAGAGCAGGTTTTCGTAAGTAACACCGTTCTTCTTGTCCTCGTGGTTGCCGATTTCGAGAGACGTACAGTCGGCTGTCAGACCGCTGGTCAGTGCCGACGACACGCGCGGACCGAGGTCACGTCCGATGACGGTCGCTCCCATCAGGCAGATTTGCGGTTTCTCTGCCTTGAAGAGGTTCACGAGGATGGAAGTGTGGGGGAGGGAAGTATAGGGGAAGAGTCCCGGGGCATCGAACACATGCACTTTGTCTGCCCCGTAGGGAAGGATTTGCTTTTCAACGCCATCAAGGCCGGCACCGGCAACGACGGCTTCCAGTTGGCAACCCAGTTGGTTCGCCAGTTTGCGTCCTTTGGTAAGGAGTTCGAGACTTACGTCGGCAACGGTTGTGCCTTCAAGCTCACAGTATACGAATACGTTGTTCATAGTTCTTTCTTTTACCCGATGGTGTGGTTAGCTAACAGTTCTACAATCAGTCCCTCGACATCTGCGTCCGAGCTGGTGAGCGTCTTGCTCTCTTTGGCCTGGAACACGATGTTCTGGATGGTCTTCACCTTGGTGGGCGAGCCGGACAAGCCACACTGTGCCAGGTCTCCGTCCACATCGGCAACGCTCCATTCCACAAGGTTCAGGTAGGGGCGTTGTTCGTAGAGTTCGGGATAGGCAGGAGCCTGCTGTGCCTTCTCGGTCGGGGTGAGGGCATGTTTGTATTTCTGCACCAGCTTGGCGTTGCGCGGACGGCAGGGAGCAGCCGAACCGTTGACGGTGATGACAATGGGCAGCGGACCCTCTACGGTCTCCACGCCGCCGTCGATGTGTCGCTTCACGGTGATGGTGCGTGCAGCCTCGTCGACATGCAGGATTTCCTCAGCGTAGGTGATCTGGGTCAGTCCCAGCTTCTCGGCAACTTGCGGTCCTACCTGGGCAGTGTCGCCGTCTATGGCCTGGCGGCCGCCGATGATGATGTCATAGTCTTTGATTTTGCGGATTGCCATGGAGAGGGCGTATGACGTAGCCAGTGTGTCTGCTCCGGCAAAAGCCCTGTCGGTCAGCAGATAGCCATTGTCGGCACCGCGGAAGAGCCCTTCGCGGATGATGGAGGCAGCGCGTCCCGGTCCCATGGTGAGGAGGGTGACGGTGGAACCCGGATGTTGGTCTTTCAGACGCAATGCCTGTTCCAGTGCGTTCAAGTCTTCAGGGTTGAAGATGGCAGGCAAGGCGCTGCGGTTCACTGTGCCTTCTGCGGTCATGGCATCTTTGCCGACGTTACGTGTGTCGGGTACTTGTTTTGCCAGTACAACGATTCTTAAACTCATGTTCGTTTATTTTTGGTATTAGTGAATTAATAGCTTGTTCACGGAGCTCCGCCGGCAATGCCAGCCCGACGGCCGGTCTGCGGTGTGGAGGTCCGGAGGATGTTCCTTCTTAGTTTTGGGTGCCTTATTACACTTATAGACAGCGGCAAAAATAGCGAATTGAATCGCGTCTCCCAAAGAAACGTTGTAAAATCTTACGCTTCCAATGTTGAAATATACTCATAAAGCCGCTTGTAGAACGGATGTCGTGTCAGCGTGTCGGCGTTGCCCAGGATGATGAGCTTCATCCGTGCGCGGGTGATGGCAACGTTCATGCGGCGCAGGTCGTTCAGGAAGCCTATCTCGCCTTTCTCGTTGGCGCGCACCAGGCTGATGACAATCACGTCGCGCTCCTGTCCCTGGAAGCCGTCGACGGTGTTCACCGTGATGAGATGCTTGTAGGGGGCGAAGAAGGCACGCTTCTTCAGCTGTTGCCGCAGGTAGTGTACCTGTGCCTGGTAGGGAGAGATGACGCCGATGTCTATGCGTTCGTCGAGGATGCGTTGCTTGCCGATTTTCGTGAGGTAGGCTTCCAGGGAGCTGAGGGTCAGTTCGGCTTCCGCCTTGTTGATGCGTCCGAAGCTGCGTTCCACGAACTCCTCCGCCGCATCTTCCATCTCGGTGTTGACCCACACCATCGGCGTGTCGTAGTCGAGGATGCCGCGGTACTTCACTTCAGGGGCGGAACGCACCTCGCCGTGGTAGAACCAGTCGGAAGAGAAGCGCATGATGGCGTCGTTCATCCGGTATTGCACCTTCAGCAGGGAGACACAGTCGGGCTTGTTGCGCACAATCTTCTGCATCAGCGTCTGTGCCAGTCCTCCCTTCATGGCTTCGTAGCAGGTCACTACGGGCGGAAGCTGGCAGTGGTCGCCTGCAAGGATGACGCGGTTGGCTTTGCGGATGGCAATCCAGCAGGCGGCTTCCAGTGCTTGTGCCGCTTCGTCGATGAAGAGGGTGGCAAAACGGTGGCGGAAGAGTAGCTTGCTGGCAGCCCCCGTCAGCGTACAGGCTATGACGCGTGCCTCGTTGAAGAGTGATTCCTGGATGCGCACTTCCAGCTCGTCGGCACGGTCGCGCAGGGAGTTGATTTTCTGGCGGACGCTCTCCGACCGTCCCTTGCGCGAGGTGTCGTAAAGCTGACGGATGGCGCGGCGGATGCTGTGCAGCAGGGGGTAGTCGGGATGTGCCTCGAAGCGTCGTTCGTAGGTGAATGACAGCATCTTGTCATTCACGCGGACGGGATTGCCGATGCGGAGCACGGGGATACCGCGGTCGACCAGCTTCTCCGAAATCCAGTCGACAGCCATGTTGCTTTGGGCGCACACGAGCACCTGATTCTCGCGGTGGAGGGTTTCGTAGATGGCTTCGACCAGGGTCGTGGTCTTTCCTGTTCCGGGAGGACCGTGGACGATGGCGACGTCCTTGGCGCGGAGCACCTTGTTCACCGCACTCTCCTGTGTACTGTTCAGCCAGGGGAAGCGCAGGGGAGTGAACGTCAGCTCACCCGCCGGACGTGTCCCGTGGAAGATGTCGCGCAGTTCGGCGAGCCGTCCGTTCTTGTCATTCATCACGGCACGCAGCGAGGCGAACATCAGCTTGAAGATGTTCTCGTCGAAGCTGAGCTGTACGCCGAGGCGGAGGGCGCCTTGCAGGGAAGCCAGCGCCTCGGGACCCGGCAGGATGACGACCATGCGGTCTTCATCGACATAGTTTACCGTGCCGGTGAAGGGGAGGTTGCGGGTCTGTCCGTTGACGGTGTCGGCGTCAAAGAACATCACGGGACGCCCGAACTCGAAGTGGTGGTCGACGTCGGTGTTCTCCGTGCGGAACACCTCGACGACATATTGGTTGAGCGAGTTGTAGTAGCTCCTTCCCGCCGACAGGGGGAACCAGCAGATGCCGCGGCGCACCTTCTTGTCGAGGTCCGTGCGGTCGGCTTGCTGGAGAAAGAGCTCTTTCTCGTGGTTGTATTCCATTTCCAGCAGTTCATACTGCCGTTGCAGTTCCAGAATGGGGGAGGAGGGCATAAGGCTTCAGGGTGTTAAGTTGACAGGCAGGAGGGAGCGGACGGGGCCTCAGGAGCCCTTTTCCTCCATCTCTTTCAGCATCTGTGCGCGGGACTTGCTCTGGGTCACCAGGTATACGCCGGCAAAGACCAGCACCACAGCCACGCCTTTGGTCCAGCCGAAGGTGCCGATGCCGATGAGGACGGACACGATGGATGCCACAATGGGCTGTGTGTAGTTGTACATGCTGAGTACCGTCGGGCGCAACACCTTCTGTGCGTTCATCAGCAGCAGGAAGGTCATGAACGTGGCACCCACGACGACGAAGGCGGTCTCACCCCACGTCCGGGCGGAAATCTCGGTAAAGGGGATTGCCGACACCTCGCTGTAGGAGAAGGGGATGAAGCAGATGGCGGCATAGGTGAACATCCACTTCATGCACGTGATGGGGTGATATTTCGAGGCGAGCCCCTTGAAGAAGGTCAGGTAGGCGGCAAAGCTCACCTGGGCAATGAAGCAGAGGAAGTCGCCCAACGCGTTGCTGTTGTGGGTGCCGTTGGTGGAGTTGCTTCCGATAATCATGATGAGCGCACCGATGGCACCGAGGAACACGCCGCCCAGCTTTTTGCCGGTGATGGGCTCGTGCAGGAAGATGGCGGCAAGAATCAGCGTGGCGATGGGTGCCGTGGTGGTGATGATGGAAGCGTCGATGGGCGAGGTGAGCGACAGTCCGAAGATGTACATGCCCTGGTTGAACACGATGGCGAACAGGGCGGCAAAGAACAGCAGCATCAGGTCGTGCGGCTTCACTTCCTCGCGCTTCGTGAAGAGGGAAGCAATCCAGAAGCAGAGCGCTGCACCCACCATGCGGAAGGTGGCAAGCGACAAGGCTGTGATTTCAGTACTCATGACGTCTTTCCCGATGGGCGACATCAGTCCCCAGGCTGTGCTGGCAATCAGCATGCAGATATGTCCGGTGTAGTTTTTACTTTTCATACGATGAATCAGATATTGGTTTGACGTGCAAAGGTACGGTTAATCCCCGTTCGGGCAGGCAGGATTGCCGCTCTTTTTTTCTCGTCTGTTTTCTTGAAAAATAATAAAGCGACAGGCAACCGCTTTAGTGAGATTTCCTTATCTTTGCTTTGACAACAAACTTTATCATTCGAAAGGAGCATACCATGAGCAAACAAGCCGATTACATCAAGCGTATTGAAATCAAGGGCATCTGGGGATGGAAGAACATTGCCTGGGACTTGCGTCCCGACGTGAATATCCTGAGCGGCATCAACGGCATCGGGAAGAGCACCATCGTCAACCAGGCTGTCCATGTGCTTCACCTGCTCTCCGGCGGAGAACTTGACAAACAGATTCTGCCGGAGAACGTCCGTTTCGTCTTTTCCCCCGAAGACGCGTCCTACATCCGTTTTGATGTCATCCGTAGTTTTGACCGTCCGCTGCTCAATGCCGGGCTGATGCAGAAGGTGACGGACGTGAATGTGCGCACGGAGCTTGACTGGCAGCTCTACCGGCTGCAACGCCGCTACCTCGACTATCAGGTGAACATCGGCAACCGCATCATCGAGCTGCTGACCGAGGGGACGCCCGAGAGCCAGCGGAAGGCGACGGAGGCGTCCGTCCCCAAACGGAAGTTCCAGGACATGATTGACTCCCTCTTCAGCGAGACCGGCAAGAAAATCAACCGCAAGAGCAACGAGATACTCATCGAGCAGGATGGCGACGAGCTGCATCCCTACCAGCTCTCGTCGGGAGAGAAACAGATTCTGGTCATTCTGCTGACGGTGCTCGTACAGGACGGGCAGCCCTTCGCCCTCTTCATGGACGAGCCGGAAATCTCCCTCCACATCGAATGGCAGCAGCAGCTCATCAAGCTCATCCGCGAGCTGAACCCGAACGTGCAGATTATCCTGACCACCCATTCGCCTGCCGTCATCATGGACGGATGGATGGATGCCGTGACGGAGGTGAGCGACATCACCCAACAGTGACACTTTATCCCTATACCTTATTATATATGTACCATGAGTAAACGTCTTGCCCAAAATCTCAACTCCCTCTACGTGGAGGCTGCCAACCGTCTGCGCCCGAAACAGGCACGGCGGAAGATTGTCGCCTACGTGGAGAGTTACGACGATGTGTTCTTCTGGCGTACGTTGCTCAATGAGTTTGAGAACGACCGCCTCTATTTCCAAGTGATGCTCCCCTCATCCACCTCCCTGGCGAAAGGCAAGAAGTCGGTGCTGATGAACAATCTGGGCGAGCAACTGGGACAGAACATGATAGCCTGCGTCGACAGCGACTACGACTACCTGCTGCAGGGTGCCACCTCCACGTCGCGCATGATAAACCAGAACCGCTTCGTCTTCCAGACCTATACCTACGCCATCGAGAACTACCTCTGCTATGCCGGTGCGCTGCATGAGGTGTGTGTCATGGCGACGCTCAACGACCGCGAGATTATCGACCTCGAAGAGTTCATGCGGATGTACTCGCGCATCGCCTATCCGCTCTTCGTGTGGTCCGTGTGGTTCTATCGCAAACACCGTCCCGGCGTGTTCTCCCTGCTGGACTTCTGCGAGGTGGTGCGCCTCGACAAGGTGAGTGTCTACCACCTGGAAGTCGCCCTGCAACGGATGGAGCGTCGGGTGAACCAGAAGCTGCACCGGCTGGAGCACGACTACCCGAAGGCGCTGCGCGAAATCGAAGCCCTGAAGAAGGAGATGCGCGGACTGGGAGTGACTCCCGACAACACCTACCTCTTCATCCAGGGACACCACATCATGGACAATGTGGTGCTGAAGATACTCGCCCCGCTCTGTGTCATCCTGAGACGGGAGCGTGAGAATGAAATCAGGGACCTTGCCGAACATGACATCCAGTTCCAGAACGAGCTGACCTGTTACCAGCGCAGCCAGAGCGGGGTGGACCAGGTGATTCGGAAGCATACCTACTACAAAGACTCCCCGTTCTACGAACGGATACGCCGGCGGATTGCCACTTTCCTGGAACACATGGAGCGCTGAGCCGTCGTCGTTGACCTTAACCGATGTATCATGAAACTGAACTCACAAGTTGACACCCAACTCTCGGCGGAAGACTGTTTCTACATCTCCGACCGCTACAACAAGCTCCTTCCGTACCCCATCCACTGCCATGCCGACTACGAACTGAACTTCACGGAGCACGGTGCCGGTGCGCGGCGCATCGTGGGCGACTCGATGGAGACCCTGGGCGACTATGACCTGGTGCTCATCACCGGGCAGGACCTGGAGCACGTCTGGGAACGCTATCAGTGTACGTCGACCGATGTGCGCGAGATAACCATCCATTTCTCCTCCGACCTCTTTGACGGTGCGTTCACGCGCAAGACCCATTTCCGCTCCATCCTTTCCATGCTCGAACGTGCCCGGTGCGGCCTGTCGTTCTCGGCGGACATCGTTGCCAAAGTGCGTCCCATGCTCTATGAGCTGGCGGCTGCGACCCCGGGTTTCTATGCCGTCGTCCGTTTCATGGTCATCCTCTACGAACTGTCACAGGACCATCAGGCGAAAGTTTTGTCGAGCGAATCGTTCGCCCGCATCCGTCACGTGGTCGACTCGGTGCGCATCAATAAAGTACAAGACTATGTGGAAGAGCATTATAAGGACGAAATCCGTCTGTCGACGCTGGCAGACATGGTGGGCATGACCGAAGTCTCTTTCAGCCGCTTCTTCCGCCAGATTACCGGACAGACCTTTTCTGACTATTTGATAACGTTGCGCCTGGACCATGCCTCCCGTCTGCTGGTCGACTCGCGACTTCCTGTCGCCGAAGTCTGCTTCCAATGCGGATTTAACAATCTGTCAAACTTCAATCGCATCTTCAAGAAGAACAAACACTGTTCGCCCAAGGAGTACCGGGAGAACTACCGCAAGCAGAAAGTGATCGTCTAGACGCCTCCAGAAGGACCGTCCGGAACAGTCTTCTTGCCCCACTAAGGTTTAAACCCAAATCGGTCATTAGACCGCTCCAAGTTCTCTCCGTTTCAAAAGGCAAGCTCTTTGAGCATCTTGTTCCCCTCTGTCGGCATCTTCTTCCTCGTTTTGTCTCGACGTAGCCCGCTACGTCTTCACCCAAACGAGAAACAAGCTGCGGGACAGATGCGGACAATCTACTCAAAGTCTAATGACCGATTTGGGTTAAACTTTGATAAGAAAGTATTAGAATTGGATAAGATTGTATTATTATTTCCCGGGAAACCCGCCTACCTTTGCAGCTGTAGAAAGGGAAAGATGATATATATATATAATGAACAGATATGATAGTTTGATACCAATGCCTAGAGTTTTTCGATAGGTTTTATTTAGTTTTAGGGTTGTTTTTCTAGAGAGAGGGAAGTCAGGCGTGATTGCCCTCTTCCATTTTTCCAAAGCACAGCTTGACAGTTAAGGAATATGTAGAAGAGGCGAAAAAGGTGAATGTATAGAGAGCGAGAATGCGATTTCGAATCTCTCTTGAAGAGATGTTGAAAGGGACTTTGTGTTAATAATAGCTTAAAAAGGAAAGGGTTCATGTCCTGTTCATGAAGAAGGGAAGCCATCACTCCGGGAGGAGATGTTGGTTTCCCTTCTTTCTTTTGTCTTCGTGCGGATGCGCTGCCGCTGACCGCTCCCTGCTTATCTCGTTTTTGCCTGACGGGCAAGACGCTCTGAGTTCCACGGCGTGGAACTGACAGTCCCAGGCTCTGGAACTCGGAGTTCCAGGCTTTGGAACTCGAAGTCCCAAGCCGTGGAACTCGGAGTCCCAAGCCGTGGAACTCGAAGTCCCAAGCGCATGGAACCAACAGTCCCGCAGGAGGGTACTGTCAGTCTTGTCTGCAAGTCCCTGAGTCGGATAGGGTTGGACGATGCAACTGTCGGATGAAAGTCGGTTTTTACAGGGAGTCTTCCGCATGCTCCACGACGATGGTCTTGCCTTCGACGCGGAAGGTGATGCCGCCGCTCTTTTCCAGTATCGACAGCACTTCCGCCAGTTCGGCGTAGCGGGGGGCGCTCCCCTTGAACACGGTGGAGGCGAGCCGTTCGTCGGCAAACCGGAAGTCGAAGTTGTACCAGCGGGAGAGGGTCGTCATGATTTGCTGCAAGGTGAGTTCCTCGAAGGAGAACCGTCCGTCATGCCAGCTCGTCACGGCACGTGTGTCGACCGGACGGACGCGGGTGGAGCGGTCGCTCTTCAGGAATACCGCCTGATGTCCGGGTGTGAGCACCAGCTCGGCGTGGGTGTCGTTGAGGGGACGCAGCGCAATGCTGCCCGACACGAGGGTGGTGTAGATGCAGTTCTCCTCGTTGTAGGCGTTGATGTTGAACTCCGTTCCGTAGACGCGCACCTGCATGTTGTCCGACTCCACGTAGAACGGACGCAGGCTGTCCTTTGCCACCTTGAAGTAGGCTTCCCCCTTCACGGTGACCCGACGTTCAGAGCCGGTGAAGTTCTCGGGGTAGATGAGCTGCGACTCGGCGTTGAGCCACACTTCGGTGCTGTCTTCCAGGATAATCTTGAACTCTCCTCCGCGGGGAGTGGTCAGCTTGTTGATGCGTGCCTTGCGGGAAGCCTCCGGTTCGTCGGTCCGCTGACGGGCGATGAGGCGGGAGTTGCGTGCCGAGTCTTCGCCCAGGGAGATTTCCGACCCGTCGGCGAGGGTCAGCATCGCCTGCGTCTTCCCGTGCCGGATTTGTGCCTGCTCCAGCTGCCGGGCGATGGGGGTGAGTTCATCGTTCACGGGGGAGTGGCCGAAGTAGCTGATGCAAATCACGGCGGCCAGCGAGGCGGCAGCCACCAGTGACACTGCCCAGCGTCTGCGCAACCGCGACGGGCGCGATTCCCGGCGGATGCGTGCTTTCATGTCCTCCAGCGGACGGCGGGCATCGATGTGTTTCGCCCGTCGGTACTCACGCTCCAGGAAGTGGGTGTCGAGCAGACGCCGGTAGGTCGCTTCGTTGCGCGGGTCTGCCTTGCGCCATGCCTCCAGTTCGTCGGTCTCTTCCGGGGTGATGGTGCCGATGATGCGTTTATAGATGAGTCGGGCGATGTGCCGCTCGTGCATGGGAGTCGGTGTCATAAGGATATGTCGTTTAACAAACTGTGTTTTATATGTAATACGCGATAGGGATGGAAACGGACACCTTGCAGCCTCTTTTTTAGGATATTTTTAGAAACAGAGACGCGGATGAACGCTTCCTCCGTCGTCTGCCGAAGAAAACCGTCCATCCGCGTCGTGTCGTTGCGTGGAGGGTCAGTCCCGTCCGTACTTACTTCTGCAGCTCGAAGCCCAGCTGCATGCCCTCATAGCTGTCAGACACCGAGTTGAAGATGGTCAGCATGTTGCTGTTCATGAACTTTCCGGCGACGTTGGCAAGGCTCTTGCCCAGTTCCCACACACGGTCGGCATCATAGACCAGGGTCATCTTGTCTTTCTGGAACTTGACGTGTGCCGTGGTGCTGAATCCCAGCGTGCCCGTCATGACGACGGTCATCTTGTCGCGGTCGAACGTGTAGGTGCCGCTGGTCGACTTGCCGGCGATGGTCTGGGTGTACGTCTTGTCGCTCTTGAAGGTGAACGTGGTATTGCTGTTGGTTATCTTCAGCTTCTTGCAGGCGCTTGCCAGTTCGCTCTCCACCTTGGTCGAGGCAACCGCTCCGCCTGCCTGTGCCAGCAGGTTGTCACTCTTGAATTTGCAGGAAGGTTTCACGTAGTGCCATGTGCCGACGATGGTGCTGTCGTTGACCGTCACCTTGTTGACCACCTTGTCCACCCCTTCCTTCACTCCTTCCTTGAGGCTGCCGAACAGGTCTTTCAAGCTCTGTGCTTGCGTCGGAAGCGTGAGGCTGAACAGGAGCAGCAGGCATACGCACTTCCATAAGTTACTTCTTTTCATAGTCATTTGCTGTTTTATGGTTTATCGCCGCAAAGATACGACACAGAGCGGTAGGAGGCAATGTAATTTAACACTTCTCCTATTAAACTTTCTGTATATTTGCCGTCTAAAGTTACAAACCAATCTGTAAAGTACAAGAGTCTATGAAAAACTTCGAGAAACTCATGTCGGCACTCCTCCTGTCGGCATGCGTACTGCCTGCGGCAGCACAGTATCCCACTATCCCCGACTCCATTCAGGCACGCATCGAGCGTCAGCAGGCAGAAATCGACCGGCTGTCCGACGCGGCTTGGAACAAGGCATTACCCATTGTCGAACAAGAGGCCATCAACGGCCGTCCCTATAAACCCTGGGCTTCCCGTCCCGGAGACCTGCTCAAGGCAGAGATTCCCGCCTTCCCGGGAGCTGAAGGGGGAGGAGCCTATACGCCCGGCGGACGTGGCGGCAAGGTGCTGGTGGTGACCAACCTCAACGACCGCGGTCCCGGCTCCTTCCGTGAAGCCTGCGAGACGGGAGGTGCACGCATCATCGTGTTCAATGTCTCCGGCGTCATCGAGCTGAAGAGCCCCATCAACGTACGCGCTCCCTATGTGACCATTGCCGGACAGACCGCACCGGGCGACGGCATCTGCGTCACCGGAGCTTCCTTCCTGATTGATACGCACGACGTGGTCATCCGCCACATGCGCTTCCGTCGCGGGGCAACCGACGTCGGCTTCCGTGACGACGCAGTGGGCGGCAACGGTGTGGGCAACATCATGATCGACCATGTGTCGGCATCGTGGGGGCTCGACGAGAACATGTCCATGTACCGCCACGTGTACAACCGCGACCCGAAGACCAAGAAGGGTGAGAAACTGCCCACGGTGAACATCACCATCCAGAACTCCATCTTCTCGGAGGCTCTTGACATGTACAACCACGCCTTCGGTGCTACCATCGGGGGACATAACTGCATGTTCGCCCGCAACCTCTTCGCCTCGAACATCAGCCGCAACTGCTCCATCGGCATGAACGAGGACTTCAACTTTGTCAACAACGTCACCTTCAACTGGTGGAACCGCTCCGTCGATGGAGGCGACCACACCAGCCGACTGAATCTCATCAACAACAACTTCAAGCCGGGTCCCATCACTCCCGAAGGCAAGCCCATCAGCTACCGCATCGTGAAGCTGGACTCCGGACGTTCCCCTGAATCCAAGAACACCTTCGGCAAAGCCTACGTGAGCGGCAATGTCGTGTGGGGCAACGAGCAGGTCACCAAGGACAACTGGGCAGGAGGCGTACAGATAGGCAATGGTCCCGTGCCGGCGGAACGCATCCCCGAGGTGCGCGTGGACAAGCCTTTCCCCATGCCCCACGTGACCATTATGCCTGCCAGGGAGGCGTATGACTTCGTACTCTCCAACGTGGGAGCTACCTTCCCCAAGCGCGATGCCGTCGACGCCCGTGTCGTGGAGAGCGTGAAGACCGGCAAGGCCATCTATGCCCCCGATGCCAAGGAGTTCACAAGTCCCTACGTCAAACGCCGTCTGCCTGCCGACTCCTACAAGCAGGGCATCATCACCCATCCGAGCCAGGTCGGTGGTCTGCCTGAATATAAAGGTACGCCCGTGGTCGACAGCGACAACGACGGTATGCCCGATGCCTGGGAAATCAAGTACGGACTGGACCCGAACGACCCGACCGACGCCGTGAAAGACTGCAACGGTGACGGCTACACCAACATCGAGAAATACATCAACGGCATCGACCCGACAAAGAAGGTCGACTGGACCGATGTAAAGAACAATCATGATACCCTGGCAGGACGCAAGAGCCTGCTCTAAGAAGTGAAGGCAGATGCCTCCATCAGTCAACTCAATCAGAACAACTATGCATGCCATTCATTTAAAGATTCTAGCCTTGGGACTGCTCGCTGCGGGGATAACGGCTCCGATGCAGGCACAGGACTTCACCGTGCAGACTGACGGCACACACCTGACGTATGTGGCGGACGCACGGGGCAACCGCCTGCTGGACTATTCCACCTGCGGCTACCGCAATTCCAATGTTGACATTCCCAATGCGGACAATGTCGTGTTTGTTTCCTGTCAGCCCGGCGACAACAGCGAGCGCATCCAGCGTGCACTGGACCATGTGGCTACGCTGACTCCCGGTGCCAACGGACTGCGTGGTGCCGTCCTGCTCGGCAAGGGCACCTTCGAACTGTCCGAGCCCTTGCGTATCTCCGCTTCCGGAGTCGTGCTGAGAGGACAGTCGAAAGAGGAGACCGTTCTCCTCAAGAAAGGCGTGGACCGCTGTGCCCTGCTCTACATCGAGGGGCAGAACGACTACCGCGAGACCTCCTCGACCGACATTACGTCCGACTACGTCCCGGTGAATGCCCTCACCTTTGAAGTAGCTTCGGCGGACGGGCTGAAGGCGGGAGACCGCGTGATGCTCTACCGTCCGTGTACCCAGGAGTGGATTGCCTCGCTCGGGTGCAGCATCTTCGGCGGAGGCATCAGTGCACTGGGCTGGAAACCCGGTGACGTGGACCTCTACTGGGACCGTACGGTCACTTCCGTTGAAGGAAACCGCGTCACCATCGATGCACCTGTGTCGATGGCACTTGACAAGAGCTACGGACAGTGCCGCCTGATGACCTACGCATGGACGCAACGTGTGGCAGACTCCGGTGTGGAGAACCTCACGCTGATGTCCGACTACAACCGCAAGTACCCCTTGGACGAAGACCACTGCTGGAGCGGCATCTCCATCGAGAACGCCGAGAACTGCTGGGTGCGTCGGGTGGACTTCAAGCATTTTGCAGGCAGTGCCGTCGTCGTGCAGCGCACCGGGGCACGTGTCACCGTGGAGGACTGCCGCTCGCTCGAGCCCGTGTCCGAACTGGCAGGCATGCGTCGCCGTGCCTTCTTCACCCTCGGACAGCAGGTGCTCTTCCAACGCTGCTACTCCGAGCATGCCATGAACGACTTTGTCGCCGGTTACAGCGCTGCCGGTCCGAACGCCTTCGTGCAGTGTGACTCCTGGGAGTCGAACAGCTTCAGCGGCTCCATCGGTTCGTGGGCGGCAGGCTTGCTCTTCGATGTGGTCAACATCGACGGGCACGACCTGAAGTTCGAGAACCTGGGACAGGACAAGGTCGGTGCCGGCTGGAACACCGGCAACAGCCTCTTCTGGCAATGTACCGCCAACGAACTCTTCTGCTATACTCCCGTGAAGGACGCTCCCAACCGTGCCTTCGGGTGCTGGGGCTCTTTCTCCGGCGACGGCGAATGGGCACAGTCGAACAACCATGTCAATCCGCGCAGCTGTTTCTATGCCCAGCTTGCTGACCGCCTGAAGACGGACGTGAGTGCACGTGCCCGCCTCCTGCCGCGATGGACCGACGCCACGAGCAGCCCTACCGTTGAACAGGCTGCCGAGATGGCGAAGCAGAGCCTGGAGCCCCGCCTGACCCTGGAAGACTGGATCAGCCAGGGCACCTTTGCCGCGTCCGTGGACCCCACGGGGCTGAAGTCGGTCGATGACCTCAAGGCAACCCCGCGGAAGGCGCCTGCCAAGATGCAGTTCGCCCTGCTCAACGGACACCTCGTGGCTGACGGCAAGCTGCTCGAAGGCAACCGTCAGGAGGTCGTGTGGTGGAACGGACGGACGAAGTACAACTTCATCAAGACCGCCAAGCCTCACGTCACCCGTTTCGTCCCCGACCAGGAAGGACTGGGACTGACCGACCGCATTGACTCCGCACTGGTCATGATGAAACGTCGTGGCAACGTGGTGTTCGACCATAACTACGGACTCTGGTACGACCTGCGCCGCACCGACCACGAACGCATCCGCCGTCGCGACGGCGATGTGTGGGCGCCCCTCTATGAACAACCTTTCGGCCGTTCGGGCGAGGGAAAGGCTTGGGACGGACTGACGAAGTACGACCTGACGCGTCCCAACGCTTGGTACTGGTTCCGCCTGAAGTCGTTTGCCGACAAGGCGGAAGCGGCGGGCATGTTGCTCTTCCACCAGAACTACTTCCAGCACAATATCCTTGAAGCCGGCGCCCACTGGGTGGACTGCCCCTGGCGCGATGCCAACAACATCAACCACACCGACATGGGCGAACCGGTCAACTTTGCCGGAGACAAGCGCATCTTCGTCGCCGACAAGTTCTATGACACGACTCACCCCGTGCGCCGCGAGCTTCACCGGCAGTACATCCGTCAGTGCCTCGACAACTTCGCGGACAACCGGAATGTCGTGCAGCTGATCAGTGCCGAGTACACCGGACCGCTCCACTTCATGGAGTTCTGGCTCGACTGCATTGCCGAGTGGGAGCAGGAGACGGGCAAGCACGCCACTGTCGCCCTGAGTGCGACCAAGGATGTGCAGGATGCCATCCTGAGCGACCCCAAACGTGCTGCCGTGGTCGACATCATCGACATCCGCTACTGGCACTACCGCACTGACGGCACGGTCTATGCTCCCGAGGGTGGCAAGAACCTTGCACCCCGTCAGCATGCCCGCAAGATGAAGATCGGCAAGATGGGATACCGCGAGGCATACAAGGCGGTGAGCGAATACCGTACGAAGTATCCCGACAAGGCTGTCGTGCTCTATGCCCAGAACTATCCCGACCACGGTTGGGCAGTGCTGATGGGCGGCGGCTCGTGTCCCGTGCTTCAGGTAGCCGATGAGGCCTTCCTGGCTGCCGTCCCCCTGATGGACGTGGTGCCGGTTGACACGGAAGACTATGAGATGATTGCCGGGAAGAAGCAGGGTGCCGTGCTCAATGTGCACCGTCTGACGGACATCACCGTCCCCCTCTCATCCGGCAAATACGCCGTGAAGTACATTGACCCGCAGACGTGCGAAGTATCCGTCCTCGTGGACAACGTGAAGGTGAAGGATTCCTTCCGTCTCACTGTCAAGAAGGAGGGCGTCTACTGGTTGCAGAGAAAGTAAAGGGCGGACCACGGTCCGTCCACAAGGGACGAGTGAACAGGAGCGCAAGGAGAATCATTCTCTTTGTTGTGCAGGCTCCTGTTCACTCGTCTTTTTTGTTGCCTGCCGGCAGGGCGGACGGCAGCTCGTTGAAAAGAACATACGTCCGCTGTGCCCTAGTATGTTAAAAACGCTCTCGGAAGTAAATAAATTTCTTTCAGATAGCATGCGATATCAGGGAGAAACATTATCTTTGCCGTTTGGAAAAACTAACCAATTATTCATCCGTTAACCTTGTAAAAATGGAAAACAAGAAAAGATCTGTGCATCCGTCGGGTGCCACACAGGCCTTTTGTGGCCGTTCACTTTTTGTGTGGGGATTGTCCGCAGCATTGTTCTCTCTGCCTTTGTCCGCAAAAGCGTCGTGGGGGGGGGTAGAAGGCGCTAATCCTCAGGAAGTTTTGCAAACAAAGACCGTCACCGGTCAAGTCATTGACGAGAATGGCGAGCCGATGATTGGTGTTTCCGTACTGGTAAAAGGTACGCAGGCGGGTGCCATCACCGACTTCGATGGCAATTTCAAAATCAGCGCTCCTGCCGGAGCCACCGAACTCCAACTGACTTACATGGGCTACAAGTCACAGACCGTGAAGATTACTTCCGGACCGATGCGTGTGACGATGGAGCCTGACAACCAACTGCTTGACGAAGTGGTGGTCATCGGTTACGGTACGATGAAGAAACGCGACCTGACCGGTTCCATCGTCTCTGTCAAGAGCGAAGACATTACCCTCAATCCGGGTTCGAACCCGATGGAGGCCTTGCAGGGAAAGGTGGCAGGTCTGGACATCACCCGTACGTCGGGTCAGGCCGGTGAAGGCGTCAACATGCAGTTGCGTGGTACGCGTTCGTTCACTGCGAGCGGTAACCCGACGTTCATCATCGACGGCATGCCCGGTGACTACGCTACGTTGAACCCGAACGACATCGAATCCATCGAAGTCCTGAAGGATGCTTCCTCGACAGCCGTTTATGGTGCGAGCGGTGCCAACGGTGTGGTATTGATTACGACCAAGAGCGGCAAGGAAGGTAAAATCAATGTAGACTTCAATGCTTACGTCGGTGTGAACGGATGGTCCCAGGTGCCTGAGATGCGTACGGGAGAGAGCTACCTCCAGGGCATCCGCGATGCCAACCGCGCAACCGGCAACTGGACCAGTACCGCCGATGACGAACGTGTGCTGGACGCCGTGCTCGGTACAGGCTCCTACGCGCTGCACCAGCAGGGCAAGTATATCGACTGGGCGGACGAACTGCTCAAGACCGGTATCACACAGAACTACAGTGTCGCCGTGTCGGGCGGAACGGAGAAGACCAAGGCTTACTTCTCCCTGAACTTCTCCAACGAGAACGGCCAGTACAGCGACGATGAATATAAGGTGTACTCCTCCAACATGCGTATCGACCACAAGGTGAGGGAGTGGATGAGCGTCGGTGTGAACGCACAGATGTCCTACGTACACCGCAACCGGGCATACGCCAGCCTCGACCGTGCGTTGAGAAGTGAGCCGCTCGGTGAGCTGTATAACGAGGACGGCAGCTACAAAGTCAACCCGTCCGCTGGAACACTGACCAACCTGTTGCTGAACAACAAGAGCAACTACCGCAACCAGAACCAGAACTACAAGCTCTATTTCAACCCCTACATCGAGCTGCGTCCGGTCAAGGGACTGACCATCCTCTCGCGTATCGGTGCCAACCTGAACTATTCGCGCACGAACTACTTCCAGGGCATCGGTTCTTACCAATATTATAATACGAGCGGTGCCGATGCCGTGGGCACGAATGCCAACGTCTACGCCCGCATCACGCAGTCGCGCGACTACGACTACAAGTGGGAGAACGTCATCACCTACAACTTCCAGATCAAGAACGACCACGACTTCACGCTGACTGCCGTAACCTCCTGGAACCACAACCAGCAGGATGAGACGTGGCAGCAGGAGACCAACATCTCCGACAACGCCTACCTGTGGCACAACATGGGTCTCAACAACGACTACGTTACAGCCGCCTCGGACTACACCATGTCGAAGGGCTTCGGTCTGGTGGGACGTATCAACTACTCTTACAAGGGCAAGTACCTCTTCTCGGCTTCCGTCCGTCACGACGGTTCTTCACGCCTGGCTCCGGGTAACCGCTGGGATACCTTCCCCGCCGTATCTGCCGGATGGCGTATGTCTGACGAGAAATTCATGGAGGGCACACGCAGCTGGCTCGACAACCTGAAGTGGCGTGTCGGCTGGGGTATTACCGGTACTGCCTCCATCGACCCCTATTCGTCGGCTTCCAACCTGGAAGAGTCTACCCTGAGCTTCAGTGGCGCCAACCATACCATCTACCGCTTCTCGGAGATGTACACCAACCGTGCACTGGGCTGGGAGAAGTCCTACAACACCAACATCGGTCTTGATGCTGCCTTCCTGAACAACCGCATCGACGTGTCGATGGATTACTATTTCACCAAGACCAAGGGCGTCATCTGGGAACGTCAGCTGCCCATCACCAACGGTGGTTACAACTCGTCTACCCGTTACAAGATGAACATGAACATCTGTGAGACCGAGAACCGCGGTTTCGAGATGGCATTGAACACCCGAAACATCGAGACGAAGGACTTCTCATGGAACTCCACCGTGACTTTCAACTACAACAAGGAGGAAATCAAGGCACTCATTGACGGCGCTGCCAACAACATCACCAACGGCGACTACTCCCTCACCATCGGCGAGCCGGTAAACTCGTTCTATAACTACAAGATCGACGGCATGTGGCAGAAGGGTGAAGAGGCGGACGCCGCTGTCTTCAACTGCGCTCCCGGTGACATCAAGATCAACGTGCCCGGCCTGTACAAGGAGTCCGATGGTGTGTTCTACAAAATCGACGAAGAGACCGGTGACCGCATCTACTACAACTCCGAGAACAAGTACGCCTACAGTGACGCCGACTACCAGGTGCTGGGACACAACTCGCCCGACTGGACACTGGGCTTCCAGAACACCTTCAAATACAAGAATTTCGACCTGAGTATCTTCATGTACATGCGCTGGGGACAGATGATCAAGTACGGCATGCTCAGCTCCTACGACCCGAGAGGTATCGAGAACTTCCCGACCTACTTCAACTACTGGACGGAGGACAATCCCTCGAACGACTTCCCGGCAATCAACGCCAACAGGGAGCGTGTTTCCTACGTAGGCTATTCAGCACTGGAGTATGTCGACGGTTCGTTCTTCAAGATCCGCAACATCACCCTGGGTTATACCCTTCCCGAGAATCTCTTGAAGAAGGCAGGCATCGGCAAGTGCCGTTTCTACGCCACCATCACCAACCCGCTGGTGGTAGCCAAGAGCCACTTGCTTGAAGACTATGACCCGGAAATGAACGGAGGATTGAACTACCCGCTGACCAAGCAGATGGTCTTCGGTGTGAACCTCTCCTTCTAACCCCCATCCATAAACATCACTAACTTAAGTTCCGTGTATGCTCAAGGGGTGACGTTGACAAGGGGATAAGTTCAATTTGTCCACTTGGGCTTGCGGAAGTTGAATACACTAACATCTAAAACAATGAAACGAAACATATTTTCCAACGCATTGACTGTGGCGTTCGCAGCCTTTGCACTCGGCGCTTGCAGTCTGGATGAATACAATCCCGGTGCCGGAAGCGGCGGTGACGAGACCCGCAACTTCACAAAGTGGCAGGGCATGGTGACCTATTGCTACGAACCTCTCTATGGACAGCTCTTCTCGGCCTTCGACTACTTTGCCGTTGCCGAGGGCGGAACGGACCTCTGGCTGACTTCCAACAATCGTACGTGGGGACAGCAGGTGTTCTACTACGAGGGTCTGACCACGAATACCAACTACACGAACAAGCTGTTCAACCAGGCTTATTCGCTCATCAATACCTGTAACACTGCCATCGAGGTGGCTCCCGAAGTGGTGGGCGGTGACGAACATGCCATCCGGGTGCTCGAAGGCGAAGCCCGCTGTCTGCGTGCCTACTACTATTATATCCTCGTCTCCAACTACGGCAATGTGACGCTGAAGCTGAACAGCTCGCAGGACGGTGCCGAGATGCGTCCGCAGCGCAACACCTATGAGGAACTGTACGGACAGATGGTCGCAGACCTGAAGCTGGCAGCCGAATACCTTGACGTGGAACCGCTGAACGGTGACTATGCCCGTTGCACCAAGAAAACGGCTCTCGGTCTTCTGGCCCGTGTCTATGCACAGGGAGCAGGCGAGGGGTTGAGCGAAGACGGCGTGTCCTACTGGCAACGTGCCAAGGAGGTAGCGGAAGACCTGATTGCCAACGCCTCCACTTATGGTGCCCGTCTCTATGACGATGTAGCCGAGGTTTGGGCAGCAGCCAACAACAAGTCCAACGATGAGGCACTCTTCATCGCTTCCGCTCCGAGTACGAAGGTGGCTACTTCTGCCAACTATGCGCAGTCGAACATCTTCTCCTACATGTATCCCAAGCCCAACAACCTCAACGATATCTACCTGGTGAAGGACAATGCGAACTACTACCTGGGCCGTGTGAACAACAACATCCTCGCTCCGTCCAAGTATCTTATCGACCTGTTCGACGCCGACTATGACAAGCGTTGGGAGGTGACCTTCATGACTGCCTACGGTAACCCGACACTGAAGCAGACTACCTGGTACCCGTCCGATTATGAGGACAAGACCGTAACCCTGGACGAGGGATTGTGCGAGAAGTACGGCATCGACCAACGTCATGTGGGCAAGAAGATTTACCCGTATGCCGACGGTAACATGACTACCGGCACCTGGAACCAATGGCCGCACAAGATCTGGCCGCGTGGCGACCACTCCGGTGACATCACCGTGCTGCAGGATGTAGACAACGTGTACTATACGCCCTATCCGTTGGATGTGGACGAAGACCGCTTCGTGATTTACCTGTCGAAAGACCCGTTGACAGCCGAAGAGAAGGCTGAACGTGCCTACGTCTGTGTGAATATCGACGACCTGTTCGATGAGGAAGGCAAATACGTGGAGGTTGCGTTTGATGGGACCAATACATACCAGCTCTATCCGGGTTTCAACAAGCTCAACTGGTGCTTTGACGGTGCCTACACGAGCAACCTGCAACGTAAGGTGGGTGACACCTTCATCATGCGTCTGGCTGAGGTTTACCTCATTGCCGCCGAGGCAAATGCCATGTTGGGTGACGGTGCCCGTGCAGCCCAGTACCTGAATCCGCTCCGTCAGCGTGCCTGCCGCAATGCCGAAGACTTCGAGGCACACATGCGTCTGACGACCGCAACCGAGCAGGATGTGCTCGACGAGTATGCCCGTGAGTTGTGCGGTGAGTTCAACCGTTGGGCATTGCTCAAGCGTCACCACGCCTTCGAGTCCCAGCTTGCCAAAGGCAATCCCCGTGCCGCCCGTTCGTTCACCGAGAAGAACTACCTGCGTCCCATCTCTTACGACTTCTTGAACCAGATTGAGAACTCTGCCGAGTATGGCAACAACGGCTATTGATTGAACTGACCGGCTATCCGCTTTCCGGTTAGCTGCTACAGATACATGAAAAGGTCAGGACTGTATGATGCGGTCCTGACCTTTTCAGTTGTATCTGTCCCGAAGAGGCATAAAAAAGGACGCCCCTGTCCTTTGCGGAAACAGGAGCGTCCGGATATGGTGAATGTGTGCAGGGATTACTTGTTCAAAGCCAGAGCCACGTTTACGGCACAAGCTACAGTACATCCTACCATCGGGTTGTTGCCGATGCCGAGGAAGCCCATCATTTCTACGTGAGCAGGAACGGATGAAGAACCTGCGAACTGAGCGTCGGAGTGCATACGGCCGAGTGTATCAGTCATACCGTAAGAAGCAGGACCGGCAGCCATGTTGTCCGGGTGCAAGGTACGTCCCGTACCACCACCGGAAGCTACAGAGAAGTAGGGTTTGCCGGCGAGGACACGCTCTTTCTTGTAGGTACCGGCAACCGGGTGCTGGAAGCGGGTCGGGTTGGTAGAGTTACCGGTGATGGAAACGTCTACGTTCTCCTTCCACATGATGGCAACACCTTCGCGCACGTCGTCAGCGCCATAGCATTTCACCTTGGCACGCGGACCGTCGGAGTAAGCGATTTCGTTTACCACCTTCAGTTCGCCGGTATAATAGTCGAATTGAGTCTGAACATAGGTGAAGCCGTTGATGCGTGAGATAATCATGGCAGCATCCTTACCCAAACCGTTCAAGATGCAGCGCAAGGGGTTCTTGCGAACCTTGTTTGCCATTTCGGCAATCTTGATGGCACCTTCGGCAGCGGCGAATGACTCGTGGCCTGCGAGGAACGCAAAGCATTGGGTCTCTTCGCGGAGCAGACGGGCAGCCAGGTTTCCGTGACCCAGACCCACCTTACGGTCGTCGGCAACAGAACCGGGGATGCAGAATGCCTGCAAACCGATACCGATGGCTTCAGCAGCGTCGGCAGCGTTCTTGCAGCCTTTCTTCAGGGCGATGGCACAACCTACCACGTAAGCCCATTTTGCGTTTTCGAAGCAGATACCTTGTGTCTCTTGGCAAGTCAGGTACGGGTCGAGACCGGCAGCGTCACAGATTGCGTTAGCTTCTTCGATGTCTTTGATGCCGTTTTCGTTCAAAGCAGCCAGAATTTGCTTCATACGGCGATCTTGGCTTTCAAATTGTACTGGTCTAATCATAATCTGTGTCCTCCTTTATTCTTTACGTGGGTCAATATATTTAACTGCGCCTTGTTCGGGCTTGAAGCGTCCGTAAGTGCCTGTCACAGCTTTCAGTGCTTCGTTGGCGTCAACGCCTTTCTTCACTTGTTCCATGAATTTGCCCATGTGTACAAATTCATAGCCGATCACCTGGTCGTCCTTGTCGAGTGCCATACGGGTGATATAGCCTTCGGTCAGTTCCAGGTAACGGGTTCCTTTCACTTTCGTACCATAGAGCGTACCTACCTGGCTGCGGAGACCTTTACCGAGGTCTTCCAGACCGGCACCAATCATCAGACCGCCTTCAGAGAAAGCTGACTGGGTACGTCCATAAACGATTTGGAGGAACAATTCACGCATAGCTGTATTGATGGCATCGCATACGAGGTCGGTGTTCAAGGCTTCGAGGATGGTTTTGCCCGGCAGGATTTCAGAAGCCATGGCAGCCGAGTGGGTCATACCGGAGCAGCCGATGGTCTCTACCAGACACTCTTCGATAACGCCGTTCTTAACATTCAGAGTCAGTTTACATGCACCTTGCTGGGGAGCGCACCAACCCACACCGTGTGTCAAACCGGAAATATCAACGATTTCTTTCGCTTTTACCCATTTTCCTTCTTCAGGAATAGGAGCCGGTCCGTGGTTGGGACCTTTCTTTACAACACACATGTGTTCTACTTCGTGTGAATAAGTCATATCAATTACGTTTTATAGAATAGAAAATAGTTGTAACCACAATTCTTTGTCGAAAGGCTGCTTAACCTCCCATTTTTTCCGTCTGCAAAATTACGGTTTATATTCATCTCCTGCAATAAGGAACGTCGTTGTTTTCACGAATTTTATTAGGATTTGTCCGGCGGAAGGGGCAATCTGAGAACAAGTTGATTCCCGGTTGGGGCAGGAGGGTGTCACGACCGAACTTATCGCTTCGGAATGGAGCCGTGTTTGGAAGAAACAGCCTATCTTTGCAGGCTGAAAAACGATAGGACTATGCTTCAATTTCTCAAGAACTGGACTTTGCCTGTGGCTATGCTGGCAGGTGTCCTGTGTTATTTCTTTTTTGCGAATGTCCCCCTGGTAGCTCCGCTCAAGCCTTTCATTCTGGTCTCGGTCGACGTGCTTACGCCGCTGCTTATTTTCGCCCAGCTGTTGCTGACGTTCTGTAAGATTGACCTGCGCGACCTGATGCCTGTGAAGTGGCACCTGTGGCTGTTGCTGTTCCAGCTGTTTGCCTGTCTGGGGCTTGCTGCCATCCTGTTGTTCTGTTCCATGAGTGAGACCTATCGGGAGGTGTTCGAGGGAGCCATGGTGTGCTTCATTTGTCCGACGGCTACGGCAGCGGCTGTCATCACCGGCAAGCTGGGTGGTAATGCGGCGAGTCTGACGACCTATACACTGCTGTCCAATCTGCTTGCCGCCATTGTGGTCCCGTTGGTCTTTCCGTTAGTGGAACCCCACGAGGGGTTGTCGTTCTTTGTGGCTTTCCTGAAGATTCTGAGCAAGGTGTTCCCCTTGTTGCTTTGTCCGTTCATCCTGGCGGTGCTGCTTCGCTGGTGGCTGCCGAGGGTACATCACTGGCTTGCCACGGTCAGCAATGCGGCTTTCTATATCTGGGGCATCTCGTTGGCCATCGTCTGTGGACAGACCGCACGCTCACTGGTCAACAGCGACGCACCGGTCTTTGTCGAGTGGCTGGTGGCTCTGGCTGCGTTGGTCGCCTGCTGCCTGCAGTTCTTCCTGGGCAAGCGTATCGGAGCCTGTTACGGCGAACGCATCAGTGGCGGTCAGGCACTCGGGCAGAAGAACACCGTGCTTGCCATCTGGATGGCATATACCTACCTGAATCCGCTCTCTTCGGTTGCCCCCGGCGGATATGTACTGTGGCAGAACATCATCAACTCCTGGCAGTTGTGGAAGAAGCGCCGGCGCGATGAGGCTGCCCGGCTCCGTTAGTCGGGAGAAAAGCTGCCGGCGGACGCCTGCTGCAAATATATGGATGTGGGTATTGGTTCGTATGTCACCTTTCTGTACTTTTGCGCCCATGATATTCACCGAGTAATAACCTGACCGAAAATACTGACAAAATGAACGATAATGTTGCACTCGCACTGGGAATGACCCTGATTGCGGGCCTTTCCACCGGCATAGGCAGCCTGATAGCCTTCTTTGCCAAACGGACCAATACCCGATTTCTTTCAGCCGCACTGGGACTTTCTGCCGGTGTGATGATTTATGTTTCCTTCATGGAGCTGATGCCGCAGTCGGTGCTCGCATTGAGCGGCATCTATCCCGGGAAGCTGCCGCAAGTCTACATGTTGCTGGCTTTCTTTGCCGGCATCGGGCTGATTGCCCTCATCGACCGTCTGGTACCTGCCGACGAGAACCCCCACGAGATACACACGGACTCCGATTACGGACAGACCCGCCGGTTGAAACGTACGGGTATCCTGATGGCGCTTGCCATCGGCATCCATAACTTTCCGGAGGGACTGGCGACCTTTGCGTCGGCACTGACGAACATTGACATCGCCCTGCCCATCGTGTTTGCCATTGCCATCCACAACATCCCGGAGGGCATTGCCGTGTCAGTCCCCATCTTTCATTCCACCGGAAGTCGGAAGAAGGCATTCTGGTACTCGTTCCTTTCCGGCATGGCAGAGCCTATTGGCGCCCTGGTCGGCTTCCTGTTCCTGCAACCGTTCTGGACTCCGACGCTCAATGCGTTGCTGCTGTCCTTCGTCTCGGGCATCATGGTCTATATCTCGTTTGACGAGCTCTTGCCCGGTACCGAGAAATACGGTCACCACCATCTGGGTGTCGGCGGCATCGTAGCAGGCATGGCCATCATGGCGATGAGCTTATTGCTGCTCTGAACTTGCGGTTGATGACCGCCATTGGAATACAAAAGAGGCGCAGAGATGCGGGAGGATGAGGACTCCCGGTATCTCTGCGCCTCAGTCTTATTGCGGTTCTTCAGGGAACGGTGGTTGTTATCCCTTCAGCTTTTCGATGCTTTCCTTGAGTGCGGCAATCTTGCTTTCAGCGTCAGCCTGTTTCTTGCGTTCCATCTCGATGACCTTTGCCGGGGCATTGTTGACGAACTTCTCGTTGCCCAGCTTTTTGAGGACACTCTGCAGGAAGCCCTCCTGATAGGTCAGGTCTGCCTCCAGCTTCTTCAGCTCTTCTTCCACATCAATCATGCCAAGCAACGGGACAAAGTATTCCGTGGTTCCCACGAGGAAGGAAGCGGCATTGTCCGGTTTCTCGTTGGGGACGCTGATTCCGGTCAGGTTGCCCAGCTTGATGAGCGCAGCCTTGAATTGGTCCACGAGGTTGTCTTCACCCATGACGAGCAGACCGAGCTGCTGCTTGGGGGAGATGTTCTTTTGCGCACGGACGTTGCGTACATTCGTCACCACCTCTTTCATGTGTTCCATGCCGTCGATGATGGATTGGGCTTCTGCCCGGTCGGTTTGTTCGTGGCGGTTGATTTGTGCCGTCATGATGCTTTCTCCCGGTTTGCGTTCAGCCAGGTGTTGCCACAGCTCCTCGGTGATGAACGGCATGAAGGGGTGGAGCAACGTCAGCAACTCCTCGAAGAAGGCGAGGGTCTGCTCGTAGGTCCGGCGGTCAATGGGTTCTCCGTAGGCAGGCTTCACCAGCTCCAGGTACCAGCTGGAGAATTCGTCCCAGAACAGCTTGTAGACAGCCATCAGTGCTTCGCTCAGGCGGTATTTGCCGAACAGGTCATCCACCTCGGCACCCGTCTTTGCCAGCAGACTGTCAAACCAGCGGGTCGCGATGGCGGCAGATTCAGGCTGTTCCTTGTCGGCTACCTGCCAGCCTTTCACGAGGCGGAAGGCATTCCATATCTTGTTGTTGAAGTTGCGTCCCTGTTCGCAGAGCGAGTCATCGAAGAGGATATCGTTGCCCGCAGGAGCCGAGAGCATCATACCCATACGTACACCGTCGGCACCGTAACGTTCGATGAGTTCCAACGGGTCGGGCGAGTTGCCGAGCGACTTGGACATCTTGCGTCCCAGCTTGTCGCGCACGATACCGGTGAAGTAGACATTCTTGAACGGCATCTTGCCTTCGTACTCATAGCCCGCCATAATCATGCGTGCCACCCAGAAGAAGATGATGTCCGGTCCCGTCACCAGGTCCGAAGTGGGGTAGTAGTAGTTGATTTCCTCATTGCCCGGATGGTTGATGCCATCGAACAGCGAGATGGGCCACAGCCAAGAGGAGAACCAGGTGTCGAGGCAGTCTTCATCCTGACGGAGGTCGGCAAGGGTCAGTCCGGCATTGCCGGTCTTCTCCTTGGCGAGGGCAAGTGCCTCTTCGGCAGTCTCAGCCACGACGAAGCCTCCCTGAGGCAGGAAATAGGCAGGGATGCGGTGTCCCCACCACAGCTGGCGGCTGATGCACCAGTCCTTGATGTTCTCCATCCAGTATTTATAGGTATTCTTGTATTTGGCAGGATAGAACTTGATGTCGTCGTTCATCACCGCTTCGAGAGCCGGCTTGGCGAGATGTTCCATCTTCAGGAACCACTGCATGGAGAGCTTCGGTTCGATGGGCACACCGGTGCGTTCAGAGCAGCCTACCTTGTTGGTGTAGGCTTCCACCTTCTCCAGCAGACCGGCGTCGGCGAGGTCCTTTTCAATCTGCTTGCGTACGTCGAAGCGGTCCATGCCGACGTAGAGTCCTGCAGCCTCGCTCAGCGTACCATTGTCATTGAAGATGTCGATGCTGGGCAGGTTGTGTTTCTCGCCGAGCATGTAGTCGTTCACATCGTGCGCCGGAGTCACCTTCAGACAGCCCGTACCGAATTCGATGTCCACGTATTCATCCTCAATCACCGGGATGACACGTCCCACGAGGGGTACAATCACCTTCTTGCCCTTCAGCCAGGCATTCTTCGGGTCGTTCGGGTTGATACACATGGCGGTGTCGCCCATGATAGTCTCGGGGCGGGTGGTGGCAACGATGGCATAGCGTCCTTCTGCGTCCCCGTCCACTTTGTAGCGGAGGTAGTACAGCTTGCTGTGTTCTTCCTTGTAGACCACCTCTTCATCGCTCAGGGCCGTGAGGGCTTTCGGGTCCCAGTTGACCATGCGGACGCCTCGGTAGATAAGTCCCTTGTTGTAGAGGTCGACAAAGACCTTGATGACACTCCGGCTGCGCTCTTCATCCATGGTGAAGGCGGTGCGGTCCCAGTCGCAGGACGCACCCAGCTTGCGGAGCTGTTTCAGGATGATGCCTCCGTGCTCCTCGGTCCATGCCCAGGCATGTTTGAGGAACTCTTCGCGGGTGAGGTCCGTCTTCTTGATACCCTCCTGGGCAAGTTTGTTCACCACCTTGGCTTCGGTAGCGATGGAGGCGTGGTCCGTTCCCGGCACCCAGCAGGCATTCTTGCCCATCATGCGGGCACGGCGAACCAGAATATCTTGAATGGTATTGTTAAGCATGTGTCCCATGTGGAGCACGCCGGTGACGTTGGGCGGCGGGATGACGACGGTGTAAGGCTCACGACCGTCAGGTTTCGAACTGAAAAGCTTGTTGTCCAGCCAATACTGGTACCATTTCCCTTCCACGTCAGCGGGATTGTACTTACTTGCTAATTCCATTGTTGTTATGTTCGTAGTTTTTTAATAATTGAAGTTCCGCAGCTGCCCGACCGGGCACTGGACAGCGAAGTCAGACCGGAAATCGGAGCTTGCGGAAATTGAATTGAATCGGATTTTGTCTTTAATGGGTGCAAAAGTAGCAAAAAAGCCACGTATCGTGTTAATCATTAGGTCGAAAATCCACCGGAAAGGCAAAATCGGTACGTTTTACTTGTGATGCTCTTCTTAGTGGACCGTCCGACCGGGGCAGAATTACCGGACACTCAAAAAGAGGAGGCTGACCCTTGCCATCAGGCAAAGAGCCAGCCTCCCATAGTTACGAAACGATGTAAGATGTTTTTTTAGAACTTGTAGCCGATAGTGATGTGGGCAGCCATGTTGTGGATTTTGGTATCCTTATCAAATTCCATGTCAGCAACTTCCATGTTAGGCTGGTCGTTGTTCTTACCAGAGGGAGCAATGTTGGCCAAACCGAAGTTGGCGTCGATGCCTGCAATGAACTTGCCAAATTCGAAGGCAACGCCTACGCCCAGACCGCAGTCGAAGCGTTTGAAAGCGTCTTTACCGAAGATGTTTGTTTTCATCTCTTCTTCACCTGCTTCAAACTTGTATTTTCCGTTTAACCCGTAGGCGAGGTAAGGACCGGCATTGAGTACCACGTTGGTTGAAGGCAGTGAGATGCGATAGGCAGCCATGATGGGCAACTCCAGGTAGTTGGCATTTATGGTCGACTTTAATGTGAATAGCGTTCCTTCTATATTCTCACCGACGCTGCTGGTCGTTCCTTTACGGACGAAGAAGAGGGTCGGTTGGAGTGCCCAGTTGCCTCCCAAGCCGATTTCAGCACCGACACCGACTTTGTAGGAGAAGAGGGGGTCACTATCTGCATCGCTGTTCATGTTGGCAATACCGGCACCGGCTTTCACGTTAAAACTTACACTTTGTGCATAGCTTGCTGTCATTCCCAGAATGGCAAACAAGGCAAGAAAGAAAATCTTTTTCATTGTTACTTGTTATTTTGGGGTTAGTAGTATGGTGGATCCAACGGGATGTCGGTTGACTCCTTTTTATTGATTCGCTTTTAAAACTTGTAGCCGAAGGAGATGTGTGCCGCCAGGTTGCGGACTGCGATGTCATCCTCATCGAAATCTTTAGTTCTAGCCAGGTTGACCAGTCCGATGTTGACATTGATGCCGGCAATGAAACGTCCGAATTCAAGGTCCATACCCAGTCCCAGACCGGAATCGAAACGTTTGAGTCCGCCGTTGCCGAAGACACTCTGGCTTTCAGTTATTGTTCGTACAGGTTCATCCGAGTCCTCCCTGCCGGTGACGGTTGACTTGCCCTTGCCTCCTACTCCGTAGGCAAGATAGGGACCGGCGTACAGCACGACATCCATCCGTTCGAGGGGGATGCGGTAAGCAGCCATGACGGGCAGTTCCAGATAACAGGCATTGAGCGTCAGGTCACCTTTCATACCGATGTCATCGGAACGGACCTCGGCGCTGTTGCTCATTCCTTTGCGGACGAAGAAGAGGTCCGGATGCAGTTCCCAGTGTCCTCCCAGACCGATATTCATACCCACACCGACTTTGTAAGAGAAGAGGGGGTCGCCGTTGGCATCTCCGGTGAAATTGGCAAAGCCCACACCGGCTTTCGCGTGAAAATTGATGTCCTGGGAAAAGCTTGTGACCACTCCCATAAGGACAAATAAAGTGAAGGCCAGGATCTTTTTCATTGTTTAAAGGTTTTGGTTTGTCAGTTCGCAAAGCTATGAATTATTTAATAGACTGCAACACTCCTTGACGGTGCCTTCCTGACTCTTTCGGTTTTCTGTTATCCTTTTTTGAATCAGTGATGTAAAACTTATGTAAAAAAGCTGGTGGGGGGGGGTAAAATGGATATATCGCCAATGTCCCGCCTGTGGGCTGATGTGAAAGTAATAGTTTTTCGCTGTATGGCGTTCGTTTCCTTTGGCAGTAAAATGAAGTATTAAAAAAACGTAAAAGGGGAAAGGAACATTCCCTTCATCCCCAAAACGACTTTTCCCCTTCCGGATGGAACCGGTAAAGCGGTAATATCATTACCTTTGCAAGGATTCAGTTAAACCCTCGTCAACAAAAACAACAACGATGCATACACGACAAGAACAATTGGAAGCATTCGGACGCTTCCTGGACATACTCGACGAACTGCGTGTGAAGTGTCCGTGGGACAAGAAACAGACCAACGAAAGTCTGCGTCCCAATACCATTGAAGAAGTCTATGAACTCTGTGATGCCCTGATGAAGGACGACCCCAAGAACATCTGCAAGGAGCTGGGCGATGTCCTGCTGCACGTGGCATTCTATGCCAAGATAGGCTCTGAAAAGGGACAGTTTGACATCAAGGATGTTTGCGACCGTCTGAGTGACAAGCTGGTCTTCCGCCATCCCCACGTGTTCGGAGAGGTGAAGGCGGACACGGCCGAACAGGTGTCGGAGAACTGGGAACAGATCAAGCTGAAGGAGAAGGACGGCAACAAGAGTGTCCTCAGCGGAGTGCCCGACGCGCTGCCTTCGCTCATCAAGGCTTACCGCATCCAGGACAAGGCACGCAACGTCGGCTTTGACTGGGAAGAGCGCGAACAGGTGTGGGGCAAGGTGAAGGAGGAAATCAGCGAGTTTGAAGCCGAAGTGGCTGACATGGACAAGGAGAAGGCGGAAGCGGAGTTCGGCGACGTCCTCTTCAGCCTTATTAATGCCGCGCGGCTGTACAAGATCAATCCGGACAACGCCCTGGAACGTACGAACCAGAAGTTCATTCGCCGTTTCAACTACCTGGAGGAACATACCCTGAAGGCAGGACGGAAGCTCACCGACATGACCCTTGCCGAGATGGATGCCATCTGGGAGGAGGCGAAAAAGAACGAAAAGTGAGGGCAGGAGAGGGGAGGGACAGCCGTTTCCTTCCCTTCTGTGCTTGCAAACTCAAGGTAGCAAACATTTGTCAGAAAGGTTGCAGGAGGCATCAAACTGAAGGAATTTTCAAGAAAAGAACGGAATATTTGCAACTTTTGTGGTCCTTCCTTTCACATTCTTTGCTACTTTTGTGCCGACGATAAACAAACGAGAATCAATCATTCATCAATTTTAATAACAATCACACTATGGTAAGTTATAAAGAATTGGGCCTTGTGAACACAAGAGACATGTTTGCACGTGCCATCAAAGGTGGTTATGCAATCCCTGCTTTCAACTTCAACAACATGGAGCAGATGCAGGCCATCATCCAAGCTTCAGTAGAAACCAAGTCACCGGTCATCCTGCAAGTGTCAAAAGGTGCACGTAACTACGCCAACCAGACCTTGCTCCGCTACATGGCTGAAGGTGCCGTTCAATATGCCAAGGAACTGGGATGTGAACATCCTGAAATCGTGCTCCACCTCGACCACGGAGATTCGTTCGAACTCTGCAAGAGCTGCGTGGACCTGGGCTTCTCTTCCGTCATGATTGACGGCTCACACCTGCCGTATGACGAGAATGTGGAACTGACCCGTCGCGTGGTAGAATATGCACACAAGTATGATGTCACCGTAGAAGGTGAGCTGGGCGTGCTTGCCGGTGTGGAAGACGAGGTGGTTGCCGAGCATCACACTTACACCCGTCCTGAAGAAGTGGTTGACTTCACCACGAAGACCGGTTGCGACAGCTTGGCTATCTCCATCGGTACCTCACACGGTGCATACAAGTTCAAACCCGAGCAGTGCCACGTTGACCCCGCTACCGGACGTCTCGTTCCTCCTCCCTTGGCATTTGACGTACTCGACGGTGTCATGAAGGAGTTGCCGGGCTTCCCCATCGTGCTCCACGGTTCTTCTTCCGTTCCCCAGGAATATGTTGACATGATCAACCAGTTCGGTGGCAAGCTCGAAGCAGCCATCGGTATCCCCGAAGACGAGCTCCGCAAGGCAGCCAAGTCCGCAGTTTGCAAGATCAACATCGACTCCGACAGCCGTCTGGCGATGACTGCTGCCATCCGCAAGGTATTGGCTGAGAAACCTGCCGAGTTTGACCCGCGCAAGTACCTCGGTCCGGCTCGTGACGAGATGAAGAAGCTCTACATGCACAAGATTGTGAATGTGCTGGGCTCTAACGGCAAATTGGCGAAGTAACAATTTCCAAGCCTCTCCCGATTCCTCCCTTGTGGAGGAACGTGTATAGATAGAATAAGGGCGCGAATCAGGCAGAACCGTGAACGGTCTGCGCGGTTCGCGCCTTTGTTTTCTATTGTCTTCTGCCAATGGTAAGGAGTGGATGCGAAAAAAGAGAATGATTTCGGGTTAAACGACAGTCTTTGGATTAGTCGGCGGAATGCATTAATACCGCTCCATACGTTTGGTGGAGAAGACTAAAAAATCTTTGTTATGTTCCATATTATATGTACTTTTGCAATGCAGTCCCGGGCGTTCCTCTCCCAGCTTTCAGTTACTGGTGATGAATCCGGGTTTTTTTATGCCTTTTTGCGAAGGTATATCTTATGATTTTAATATCCAATGTTTTATTTATAAATTCGGTTGTTTGTGACGATTCCGTTCGGTTATTTGTGACGATTCCGTTCGGTCATTTGTGACGATTCCGTTCGGTTATTTGTGACGATTCCGTTCGGTTATTTGTGACGATTCCGTTCGGTTATTTGTGGAGGAATCCTGCCATAGCGTCCAATAATAAACAATGTAGGAAGGTGTGTCAAAAAGCGCACCTTCTTTTTTTATGCACAAAGCCCCGACTTTCACAAGCCGAGGCTTTGCTATTACCTAAAGATTTTGTATCTTTAAGCATTATAACAAAAATAATCTTATGACAAAGATACATTTTCGTCCTTACATTCCCAACCAAACAGTGCTGTTTCCTCAAAGAATCGATGAGGATATTGCAAAGAACGATCCGGTACGCATGGTTGACGCCCTTGTTGAGAGCCTGAATCTGGAAGGTTTCAGGAAGTTATATAAGGAATGCGGCCGTAGCCCTTACCATCCCCGAATGATGCTCAAGGTCATCCTGTACGCCTATATGAACAACATCTACTCCTGCCGCAAGATAGAAAAACTCCTCCACCGCGACATCCATTATATATGGCTGGCCGGGCACGAGAAACCGGACTTCATTACCATCAACCGCTTCCGCAACCGCGTGAAGAAGGAAATCAACGAAGTATTCACCCAAATCGTCCTTCTGCTTTCCGCCAAAGGGTTCATCAGCCTGAACGTGGAATATATTGACGGAACGAAGATTGAATCCAAGGCCAACAAGTATACTTTCGTGTGGAAAAAGACCGTCGAGCGGAACCGTGAACGCCTGATGAAGAAAATCCATGTCCTGTTGGGTCAGATAGACGATGCCATCGCCCAGGAGAAATCACCGGAAAACAATGAGGAAGTTGAGTTTACCCCAGCCATGCTGACCGAAATGGCGGGCGAACTGCGCAATGCGCTTGAACAGGTTCCCGAGCCTTCCACAAAAGAGGAGAAGGCCGCACAAAGAAAGAAACGCAGGCAGCTGAAAGAACTGGAAGCGCACAGGGACAAGCTGCAGGAATACGACAATCATCTGGACACGCTGCAGGAGCGCAACTCCTATTCCAAGACGGACAAGGATGCCACTTTCATGAGGATGAAGGAGGATGCCATGCGTAACGGACAGACCAAACCCGGTTACAACCTTCAGATTGCCACCGA
Organism: Bacteroides sp. Marseille-P3684; assembly: GCF_900291465.1. Classification (GTDB taxonomy): domain Bacteria; phylum Bacteroidota; class Bacteroidia; order Bacteroidales; family Bacteroidaceae; genus Phocaeicola_A. The sequence continues at coordinate 3,334,200 of NZ_LT985808.1, read as the reverse complement.
GAACCAGTTCATTACCGATTTTGCACTTTTTCCCAACCCTACGGACACGCTGACTATGATACCTTTCCTGCAATCCTTCTCAAACAGATACGACAGGCTGGCCCATACAGTAGTGGCTGATTCGGGCTACGGCTCCGAGGAAAATTACCGCTTCATGGCAGAAAACGGCATGGAAGCTTACGTCAAATACAATTACTTCCACATGGAGCAACGGCCGAGATTCAGACCCGACCCGTTCAAGGCTGAAAACTTCTACTACAATGAAGAACATGACTATTGCGTATGCCCCATGGGACAAAAGATGCGGAGGATAGGAAACAGGCATGTGAAAACCGCATCCGGATATGTGAGCGAAAGTGCCAGATACAGGGCTGTCAGGTGCGAAGGCTGCCCGCTAAGGTGTCTATGTTTTAAAGCAAAAGGGGACAGGACAATAGAACTGAACCACAGGCTCAGGAAATACAAGCAAAAAGCCAAAGAGTTGCTCTGCTCCGAGGAAGGGCTGAAACACAGGGGACGAAGATGCATAGAACCGGAAGCCGTATTCGGGCAGATAAAATATAACATGAACTACAAACGTTTCCGCCATTTTGGAAAGGACAAGGTCTTTATGGACTTCTCCTTCCTTGCCATTGCCTTTAATATAAAAAAGTTATGTGCAAAGATGAGAAAAGAAGGCATAGACTGGCTGATTAAACTGTTTTGTGAGCTTACAGCCGCTTTCTTCAGATGCAGGGAACACATAAATCAAAGAAATCTTCAACATATCGCTGCTTGAAGATAGCGAACTTTTCTTTTGTAATTGACGAAAGAAAGAAGGTGCATCGCTTATTACGACACACCCTCGGTCCAATTACGTCCATCCCAATCACACCCGTCCAAATCCCTCCCAATCACGCCCGTTCTCATTTCGTCCGTTCCACCATTTCCTCCCTTCCAATATTCCCACCCATCAAGAACAACTGCCCTTCGGCATGTGTATCGGGCGATCCGACCGGTCGCCCCTACATTTCAGGGATGATTGGACATCACACCGCCGAAAATTATCATTTGTCAATCAAAACACCGTTTTTTCCTTTACAAATGCACGAGAAATGCCGTTTTCTTCTAACGCATATTTGATGAATTTCGGAACAAATAGCGTGCAATTGCAAAGGAAGGTTAATGAAAAAGCCGGAAAAGGACTCTTATTTTAGAAAACTATACATTTCATTTTCGAAATACTTACATTTTGAGGCTCAAACAATATTGTTTCACGTGCGAAACACAAGTGTTTGACGAATCAAACAATATAGTTTCACTTCCCAAACAATATTGTTTCATCCGTGGAAGTCAAATGTTCGGAGAATGAAAGGCAAAAACTCCGGGTTTCGTTCGCTGGAAGGTGAGGCGTGTCAATAAATCAGAAGGTATCATCATGTGTGCTGTGTGGGAATCCTGCTGTCGCATGGGAAGGATGCTGCTCTTAGGTTGTGTCGGGATGATAACGCTTGGAACGAATCTGTGTCAATGTGTATTTTGCGAATTGCCTGAGAAGGGCCTCGGAATCCACCCAATCGTATTTTGGTGCGAGGAAGGGCACTGTGGAGACCTTCGTTTGACATTTTGTCAAAACACCTCTTCGGCGGTCAATGGCAGCCGTCTCTCTTGACAATGGACGACGGATAATGGACAAGACCCCCCAGGCGTGGGGCGGAATCCTCCCTTCCTCATGGATGCCCGGTGGTGGGAACAGCTTGGGAATGTCACTAGGAAGCCGTCCGTGTGCTGGAAGGAGGAAAAATCATGCGTTTGGATGCATTTGTACATGGATGTATTTCGTAATTTACTAGTAAACAGTGTAATGAAGTTTTCAGATGTACATTGATATTCGTCGCTGGTACGCGCTATTCTCTCTAATTTTGCAACGAAAACAAATTCCGTACTCGTGCGTCCCTAAATATACGCAACAGGGACGGGATTTAAAAGTGATACGTAAGACAACTAGCATTTATAAAATAACAATGCACCGTATGATAAAGAGATCTTCAACACTTCTCATCTATCGCGTACTCGCGTGTATGATACTGTTGCTGTGTATGACCCCCGCCATCCGTGCACAGAAAGTGGCTGTAAAGACCAACTTGCTCTATGATGCAACGACGACTCCCAACATCGGGGCGGAGTTGCAGACGGGGAGGCACACCTCGTTGCAGGTAATCTATGGACTCAACCCCTGGAAATCGACCGATAGCGAACGGCTGATGCGCCACTGGGTAGTCAATCCCGAATTCCGTTACTGGTTCTGCCGTCCCATGATGGGACACTTCGTCGGTGTCGACGCACTGGGCGGAGAATACCGTGTGCAGGGCATCCACCTCCCCTTCGGCATGTTCCCTTCACTGAAGGACAACCGCTACGTGGGCTGGTATGCCGGAGGCGGCATCGCCTATGGTTATGCGTTTCCGCTGAGCAAGCACTGGAACGTGGAGGCTGCCATCGGAGTGGGCTATGTCTATACGCAGTACAAGAAGTATGAGTGTGAACGTTGTGGCGCACTCCTCGGACGCGACCACAAGAATTATGTAGGCCCGACGAAGGCCGCTATCAACCTGGTGTATGTTTTCTAACCCCATACCCTGAACCATTATGAAAACGAAGAATGTTTTTCTCACTTTCATCCTTGCGATGGTATGCCTGCCCCTTGCGGCAGGCACACCTCGTGTGGATATACGCAAGCTCACCGCACGCTCCAACTCCGGAAAGCTGGTCGTGTCGATGGAGTTTGTGCTGGACGAACTGGATTTGAAGGCTGACCAGCTCATGGCTTTCCAGCCGGTCATCACCTCTGCCGACGGAAGACGGGAGATGCCCCTGACGCCTTTCCTCGTCACGGGACGCCGCGCCCACATCTACCACGAACGGGCAGGAAGTGATGCCTATCCCGATGCGGTCGAGATGCGTCGGCGGAACGGCACGGCACAGACGTATGCCTACACCGATGTGGCTGTCTACCAGCCTTGGATGAAAGGTGCCACGCTCGCCGTGATGCAGGACCTCTGTGCCTGCGGCGACAAGCTGGAGCAGGCGACTGCCCGGACAGTCCGCATCGACTATGACCCGTTCGACGAGGTGCAGTATGCGTTTGTGACGCCGCCTGCCGAACCTCGCAAGCTGCGTGAGGTCAGCGGAAGTGCATTGCTCAATTACCGGGTCAATGCGACTGCCATCGATGCATCCTACATGGAGAATACGGCGGAACTGGACAAGATCCGCGGTACGATTAATAAGGTAAAGGAAGACCCCAATGTGAGCATCACTGCCATTTCCATCCACGGTTATGCTTCGCCGGAAGGTTCATATGCCAACAACGAACGTCTGGCGCGTGAGCGTATGCAGTCACTCTTGGATTATGTGAAAGGGTTGCACCGCTTTGACGGCGTCCGTTTCGATGTTTCCTCTACACCGGAGGACTGGGAAGGCTTCCGTCGCCGGGTTTCCGAATCATCGCTGGCACACCGCGACGGGATTCTGGAACTCATCGACGGCGAAGGGACTCCCGACGAGAAGGAGCACCGCATCCGTGCTACTTACCCGGATGATTACCGGACGTTGCTCACCGCCATCTATCCGCTCCTGCGTCATGCCGATTACACGGTGCAGTATGTGGTCCGTCCGTTCACTCCGGAGGAGGCTGCGGAGATATTCCGGACGAAACCCAACCAGCTGTCTTTGGAAGAGCTTTACCTCCTGGCACAGACTTATCCTGCCGGAAGTGAGGAATATAATAAGGTGTTCCTGACAGCAGCCTATATGTATCCGGGCGATGCCATCGCCAACCTCAATGCGGCAAATGTGTCGTTGAGAAGCCGCGATGACAAGGCTGCAGAGCGTTTCCTCTCCCGTGCAGGAGATTCCGCTGAAGCCGAGAATGCCCGGGGCATCCTGTGCGTGCTGCGTGGAGAGACGGAAGCCGCGATTGTTCACTTCGCCCGTGCGGCACAAGGTGGATTGCAGTTGGCTGCCGACAACCTGAACTTGCTGAAACAATGAATTGAAATCGAGTATTAATAATCAAACCAACTATGTTTATGAGAACTAAATTTTTTGTTGCTGCCGCAGCCCTTTGCCTGACTGCGTTTACAGCATGTAGTGACAACGAGGTCCTCAAGCCGGAGGTAGGTGGAGACAACACCTATCTTTTCAACGAAGAGGGTAAGGGCTACATCCGTTTGTCGTTGGATGTGCCTGTGGCGGGAACTCGTGCAACCACACCCAATGATAACGGTGTGCTTGATGAATATAAGGTGAACAATGCTTGGCTGTTGCTCTTTACGGGTGATTCTGAATCCAATGCAACATTCAGTGCTGCTTATGACATGACTGGAAACTTTGCGCTGGTGAATCACGATGAAATCACTTCTACCGCCCAAATCATTCAGGAGATTAACGGTGCAGGTATTGCGGATTCAAGCGATCCTACGAAAATGAATTTGATGGCATACGTGATGCTGAACAAGCCGGAAGCCATTACTTTTGACAAGAACACCATCAAGCTGACAGATGCTGTGCAGAAATACAATAGTGGAAGCAACGAAGTGTCAGCTACAAACGAGGCAATGACCTATGAGGAATTTGTGAAGTTGGTTGCAGCTGCGCAGACTGATGAGAAAATCTTCACTTCCAATGGCTTCTTCATGGGTAACTCTCCGTTGAGCAACAAGGATGATGCTGCTGCTAACGCGGCGGATGCTGTAGCTACCACTTTGGTAAAGATTGATGCCAACAGTATTTATCCTTCCCGCCAAGCTGCCGAGCAAGGTAGTAAAAGCACCGAAGTGTACGTAGAGCGTGCCGTAGCAAAGGTTGATGTAACTGCGAACCTTCAGTCTGGTAAGGAGTCTTTCAAGGTTGGTGATGCTGAGTTCAAATACAAAATTCTTGGTTGGACGCTTGACAATACGGCTAAGCAGGAATACATTACCCGCAATGTAGGCAACTTTGGAACTTATCGCGACTATGTGTCTACACGTAAGGGAGAGCAGGGTTACAATGTACCTGAAACCTCTCGTTTCATTGAGAACCGCAAGATGGACGGTGCAGCTGATTTGTATCGTATCAACTTTGCAGAAGCTCCGACTTATGCATTGGCTATTGCTGACGGCAAAGCAGGGGATTACTTCAATCGTTTGGCTAATCCTGAAGCTGTCGGCAACTGGAATGATGTAGGCAGTGAAAATGTGGCTTACTGCTTCGAGAATACATTTGATGTAGCGCACATGTTGGATTACCAGACTACCCGTGTCATCGTGAAAGCAGAATTGCAGAAGAAACAGGGAGATGGTTCATATTCACCTGCCGATTTCTATCTGCGTAGCGACAAGGGTAACAACATCTATGCAGATGAAGCTACTGTACAGAAAGAGCTCTTGGCTGAGGTTACCAGCTGGGATTTCGTAAAAGACTGGATGGAGAAGCACAACCAGGCAGCCACTCCGTTGACCGCTGAAAACTTTGCAAAGTTCAAAGCATTTAGCTATGTCAATGGCAAGCTCGTTCCTGAACTGGAATTGGTAAAAACCGGCTGGGAAGCTCCTCAGGGTACTGTCAATGCAGAAGGCCGCGATGCTGTGCAGACAGAAATTAATAACCGTCTTGCCAAGATCACGATAAGCAAGTATACGGGTGGTGTGGCTTACTATCCGGTCATGATCCGTCACTTCAACGACAACGAGACTCCCTGGAAGAGCGAGTGGGCACCGTTGAATGGCAAACCTTATGATGTACAAGGAGCGCATGATGCAGCCAAAGACTACCTGGGTCGTTATGGCGTTGTTCGTAACACTTGGTATGAAATCAATGTGAACAGCATCAGCAAAATCGGTACTGCCGGTATTCCTGAACTTCCCAATGGTGGCGATAAGGGACACTGGGATGACTCCGTTGAGCGTTACCTCAGCGTGAAGATCCACACCGTGAAGTGGCAGAAACGTACACAGAACACGGACCTGTAATGATTAATACTTTTCCTCGCAGGAGGAAGGAATCTTAAGAGTGGACGCAGAGACACAAATAGCGCAGAGCGACTTCCGTTGACAGAACGACCTTTGTGTCTCTGTGACTCTGTGTCCTACTCCTTTTTTCAGACACACTGAACCCTTCACCTAACAGTTATTTATGAAACGAATGATCAACTATCCATCTATCGGCCTGCTGGCATGCCTGCTGATGTTGCTCTTGCCTTCTTCCTGCACTTTGATGGACGAAGACCGCAGCGACTGTGAGGAAGGCCTCTACGTAAGCTTCCGCTACGACTACAACATGCACGGCGACCTTTTCAACGACCAGGTGGGAGCTGTCACGCTCTATGTGCTCGACACCAACAACAAGGTGGTGCGCGTGGAGACTGCTGAAAACTATGCTGACAACGCCCCCTTGGCTGACCCCGGCTACCGGATGCACGTCGAAGGACTCGAACCGGGGAACTATCGCCTGATGGCTGTGGCCATGCAAGCCGGAGAGGCTCAACGCCAAAAGCGACCGGGAGCGAAGTTTGTCATTCCCCGCCTGCAAACCGGAGATGCGCTCGACAAGTTGCAGATTGAGCTGGAACGCAGCAAAGACCCGCGGACGGTCTCCCTCGGCGAGTATGACGGGAAAACACTGGCAGCCCGTGCTGTCGACAACGGAGGGGTGGCACTCGACACACTCTGGCACACCCTGGAGGTGCAGACGTGTGAGGTACGCTTCATGAAGCCGACGTATGCCACGGTGCCCCTGATACGCGACACCAAGCTTATCAACCTCACCATCCGTCAGACCGAGGATGCTGCCGAACTGAAAGATACCGATTATGGGGTCTTCATCATGGCAGACAACGGCCACCTGAATGAGAGGAACGAGGTGGTGGCTGAAGAGCCCCTGCTCTATACTCCCTTTGCCCAGTGGACTATCGACGAGGCTTCGTCGGCGGTCACGACTCCCGATGACGGGGTCATCGTGCATGCCAACTCGTTGCATTACGACTTCTCGGTTTCCCGTCTGATGGTCTATCCCGAGGCGGAAGCCGACCGTGCGGCAAAGCTCTACATCGTGAACAAGAAAGACAACAAGCGACTGGTGGCTGTGCTCAACCTGCCGGAGTTCCTCAGTTACGGACGGGATGCCTATGCACGACGCTATTCGCCCCAGGAATACCTCGACCGTGAGAACCAGTATGACATTGACCTTCTCATTGCCGGAAACCGCCTTCGTGCCATCACCATCCGCATCGGAATCCTGAAGTGGCAGAAGCGCATTCAGTTTGAAGACATTTAATGAACAGATAAAAACCTTCCCCATGCCCCGCCTCCTCCTCCCGTTCCTCCTCGCCGTGCTCCCGGCAGCACTCTCCGCACAGACCGTGCGGTTGAAGAACAACTTGCTGTGGGATGCCACGCTGACACCCAACGCGACGGTCGAGATGGAGCTGGGATGGCACACCACGGTGCAGGCGGCATACGGGTTCAGCCCGTTCAGCCTGGGAGAGGGGAAGAAGTTGCGCAACTGGTGCCTCGCACCCGAAGTGCGCCACTACCTCCGTCCGTGGTTCAAAGGACACTTCTTCGGCGTCGCGCTCAATGCCGGGCAAGCCAACCTGGGAGGGGTCAAGCTGCCCTTCCGCATCTGGAAGAGCCTTGCCGACCGACGCTATGAGGCGAAGTTCGCCGGTGGCGGACTGACCTACGGCTATGTATGGTCCCTTGGTGACCACTGGGGCATGGAGGCTTCGGTAGGACTCGGCTATGAATACGTGGACTACCGGGAGTATGCCTGTCCCACGTGCGGCGAACGGACCCGCGACAAGACGAAACACTACATCGGGCCGCAGAAGGCGGCACTCAGCGTGGTGTATGAGTTCTAGGATGACGATGGATGGACGACGCTCCATCCTCCCAACAACAACCTGACAACGCAGATGAAACTGAAAACAATACATACGATAGAGATGGCGCTCCTCTGCCTGGGGATGCTGACCGCCTGCTCCGACGAGACGTTGCGCGAAGAGCCGCGTCCTGTCGGCATCGAGCAGGTGTTCAACGCCGACGGCGAAGCCTACATGTTGCTCCGTCTGCAAGTACCGACGGAGGGGCGTACCCGTGCTGCCACTCCGCAGGACGGGTCCGAGGCTGAATATGCCGTCAATCTCTCCCATTCCTACCTGATACTCTTCTCCGGGGCGAACGAGAACAGTGCCGTGGCACGCTCCGTCTACCGGCTCGACCGCTCGTTCACGAAGGAGAGCGACCCGAACATCACATCGGGGTCTTCGTTCGTGACGCCCATCGTGCGCAACAACATCGGGGACACGGACAAGCTCTATGCCTTTGTCCTCCTCAACGCTCCCGAGCAGCTGTTCCACTTCACGGCGGGTGCCGGTGCGGCAGGCAACACACTGCGCTTCGGTCCGGACACCTACATCGTGGGCAACACCGATGCAGGGGGGAGCGGCAACATCAGCTTCCCCGACTTCCTCCGGCTCAAGGCTGGCTTTGACTCGTCGGTGAACACGTTGCCTCGGCTCACGCCCGGCGGAAATGGAGAGACGTCCCATCCCTTTGCTGACTTCTACGGCGTGAACTACCTGCTGATGACCAACGCCGTCCTCTCCACCGTGCAGGGAGGAAGCTTGAAGTCCGCTCCGTCCGTGTCAAACTCCTCGACACAGGTCCTTGCGCCCATCGCCCTCGACCGTCTCTACGGCAAGGCGTCGGATGCGGCGAGTGGAGAGCCTGCTGCGACCATCTACGTGGAGCGTGCCGTGGCGAAGGTGAACGTGAGCAAGACGGGAGCAACGGCAATCGGCAAGGACGACGGCAACGCCGCCTTTACCTATGATATTACCGGCTGGACCCTGCTCAATGCCGCCCGCACGGCATACCTGACGAAGCACATCAACACCGGTGACGGTTCACCGCAGGGGACTTTCACGACCTATGCCCGTTATGCCTCTTCCGGCGCAACGGACAATTACCGTTTCCTGGGTGCTTCTCCGTTGGGGACGGGGACGCCGCTCTACCTCATCAACTGGGCAGTGTCTCCCCATTACAAAGCTGACTACAATACTGCGAACTACCTCAACACGACCGTTCCCGACCGTGCCGTATGGCACAACTCGCTGGCGGATGCCGACTACCCGATGGAGAACACCACCGACGTGGACCGCATGCGTCAGCGCACCACGACCGCTGTCGAACTGGAGGTGACCCTCGGTTCGTCGAAGAACGGGCAGGAGATACGGGACTACGGCGTGCTGACCTCCAGCGAACTGCCCGACAAGGTCTTCACCGTGCAGGGGCTGAACAACCTGGTGACGCAGAAGTTGCTTGCCGACCAGAACCTGAAACTGCTCGCCGACCTCTTTGCGAAGGACGAGACCTACCAATATCCTGCAGGCTACTCCGTGACCCAGGCGCAGCTGACGGCGTGGCGTGCCAACTGGCTGACGCTCTTCCGCAGCCTGCTCAGCCAGCCGACGGCACAGCTGTTCCATGCTGCCAACACCGACCGCTTCCGGACCTCGTTTATGGCGGAGGACCAGACCGTGCACTTTGCCGACCTCTACGGCATGAACGGCACGACGCCGTTGCTGGCTCCCAAAGCCAACCCGGCAGGGACGGCGACGGGCGACTTCGGTGCAGCCTTCGCTGCGGCAGCTTCCCACTTCAAGAGCGATGCCGAGCTGACCTCCGTCACCGGACTGGAAGGACTCGTCCGCGTGAAGGGAACGCCCGTGACGTGGACCAATAACCCGGACGGTACGGATGCCACCCACACCGAGGTGGCACAGGTGCTGCATGACTTCCTGACTTCCGCGCTCTCCTGGCTGGCGGACAACTACACCTCGCGCTTCGGCTTCTACCGGGGCGGGAAGATGTACTACGTCGTGCCTCTCCGCCACTTCGACGACAACGAGACACCGTGGCATGCCGGCGAGACGCCGACACCTTCGCAGGTGGTTTATCCCAAGACCAACGCCGACGCATCCGGAGCAACCGTCGCCACACAGGGACAGAACTACCTGGGACGTTACGGCGTGGTGCGCAACAACTGGTATGAATTGCGTATCACCGGCGTGGACAAGCCCGGCACACCGGAGCCGCAACCCTTTGATGCCGACCGCGAGGACGACTCGATGGTGAGCTACCTGCGCTTCTACATCGAAATCCTGCCGTGGCGCGTCAAGAGCGGCCAGAATATTGACTTTACACACATAGATGCCAACTAAACTGCCATTGACCATGAACAGACTGAATATACAGACAGACCGCCTCGCAGGGGTGCTTAGCCGACGGATGTTGCCGCTGTGCCTCCTGCTCTTTGCCGTGCTGCTGGGTGCCTGCTCCGACATGAAGGACGACATCGGTCCGCTGCCTGAGCCACAACCCGTAGCGGTGGGGCAGACTTGTTTCCGCTTCCACATCTCGCTGGCGGAGCCGGGTGCTCCCACTACCCGTGCAGAGGAGACGGGCGAGTCCGTCGGTTCGGACCACGAGAACGCCATCCGCTCGTTCTACGTCTTCATCTTCGACGGGAACTACGGCTATGTGGCAGACATCAACCTCACCGGAAAGGTGGAGAACAACACGGAGTATCTGTATTCTGCCGATAACCTCACCCTGAAGTCCGGTACACACTACATGGTGGCGTTTGCCAACCTTACACCGGAACAGTACGAGAAGGTGAAGGCGATGGGAAAGGGCTTTTCCACTCTTCCTCCCGAAGAGCTGGATAGCTACAAGTACATGTGGATGATCATAGGCTCCGGACCGTCGGTTATGGGGATGTCGCGTTTCTACGACGTTATCAACTATTTTGCGCGCGATTCCTACGGACGGCAGACCTTCCTGGAGGAAGCTCCCGACGGATGTATCCAGATGCAGGCAATCGGGACGGACAACGCCAGCTCCTCCTCGTTCGACCTCAGTGAAGTGCATTCCAAGGACAATCCGCTCGACGTCCACTTCGAGCTGACCCGCAGCGTGGCGAAGGTGCATCTGCTCTACGCCGACACGGAGACGAGTGGGGGAGTGGACTTCCTCAAGACGTACAAGAAGGCGGACGAGACCGGGGTGACCAACATCAACGGCGGCATCGGCTTCATCCGTGCCGACTCGGTCTACTACACCGTCAACAGCCTGAACCGCGAGATTTACCTCATCCCCAAGGAGGCGGAGCCGAGCAAGTATTCCAAGCTGTGGTACGAGGACCCCAACATGGACCTCACGTCGGTGATGCAGCAGGTCGACGCCAAGACCTACCGTTACGACCAGGGCAAGCTTGATGCCGAGTTCGTCTATACACCGCCGCAGGACTACAGCAAGCTGACCAATGCGCAGTTCTACCAGCATTTCGAACGGGCGGAGAAGCTCGATGATGCCAAGCTCAAACGTACGAAAAGCCGTCAGGGTGGCGGCTACGTGAAGGGTGTCTATGCCCTGCCCAACGGCTATGCCAAGCCGACGCCTGACCAGACAGACGGCAACAACCTGCTGGCGAACAACCGCATTAACCCCGTCCGCTCCATCACCCACCTGCAGGTGGCTGCCCGACTCATGCCTCGCGAACTCTATGTGGACCGCGCGACGTGGACGTCCGTGACAGACCACAAGAATACCAACCTGACCGACGAGGAGCGTGACTTCGTGGAGGAGCTTTTCCGCCAGTCGACGACGAAGGACGGCTACTTCTATGAGGCTGTCTTCATGTCCGACCGTGGGGTGCGTTTGGCGGCAGGCAGTGCCAAGGCAAACTTCGAGCTGGACTGCGTGCACATCGACTTCGGACAACGCTTTCAGGTAGCGGGAGAGACCACCGTGGTGCCGAACACCACCGATACCGAGGTAGACCTGTATCAGAAAATCGAGCGCTTCCTTGCCCTCTGCCTCAAGGTGCAGGGTGCCTACCGCAACCCCGGAACGGAGTGGCAGGCGAACTTCTTCACGCCCGGCACCTACTGGACCGTTCCCCTGCCGTACACCGACCCGGTGACGGGAAAGCAAGAGACGAAATACTACTTCATCACCGAACGCATGGCACGTACCCCCGGCACACTCACCGGGGTGCGCAACAAGATTGTTCCCCACGTGGGCGGCTGGTGCTACTTCTTCTCCTACATCCAGGACTACAACGTGAAGAACTCTGAGGACATCACCAACTATAAAGACCTGAACATGGGTTATGTCAACTCCCAGCTGCTGCGCAACACCTACTACCTGCCGCAGCTGCATCGCATCACCGTCCCCGGCAACGGCGACGACGGAGGTACGTACATCGAAGTGAACACCTTCAGCATCCCCTGGGTGGACGCCGGTGAAGGTAAAACCTTTTTAGACTGACGAGACATGAAGATAAACTCCCACTTGACAACCCGGCGCTTCCGTCCGCTGCTCCCCCTTCTGGCAGGAGCGATGGGGCTGCTCGCCTCGTGCGTCGTCTCGGAGGAAGACCGGATGATGCGAAAGGATGCGCCGACGAACGAAATCCAGATGAACTTCGTGGTGAGCCGCGCCGGACTGCAACAGATTGACGGCGTACGCATGACCCCGAACATCCTGCTCATGACGCAGCAGCAGGCTGACAACTTCGACAATCCGCCTGCGGACTACCTGAGCACGGACGACGCCTACACCCACCTCGTGGAGGTGCTGGGCAAAATCAACGACTACTACAAGATGACCTACAACACCGGCGTGGAGTATGCCTCCAACGGCGAAACGTACGTTGCGCGAGGCTATGCGCCGGCAGTGGTGCTTGCGCCCAAGGCGACAGACCGTGGTGCGTTCGACTACCGCGAACTGACGTTGAGCAGCGAGGCGGTGTCGGGAGGCAAGCTGCCCCTGGGACGGATGGACTTCCTCTCTCTCGATGCCGACCCGGCTTACTGGGGAAACAAGGAGGACAAGTTCGGACAGGAAAGGAACCGCCTCTACTTCCGCCACCTGACGGCGCAGGTGCTCTTCGTGGCACAGCGCGACCAGTCGATGGTCGACATGCAGTATGTGCGCGACGTCGTGCTGAGCAATATCCGGGTGTGCTACTACGACGGGACTGGTGCTGCTCCGACTGCCACGGATGCCGGCTGGATGCCCTTCAGTGTTCCGCAGAAGCTCAACTGGCTGCCGGACCAGGCACAGGCGCAGAACCAAGCCTCCATCCACGGCTACAAGGTGACGGAGATGCAGGACCTCCCCGATGACTTCTCCATCCGCACGACGGGACACACCCAGCTCACCGTGGGACGCGACGTGGCTGTGGACTCCCTCTTCGTCAACGTGCGCACCAGCCGCACTGCAGCGACAGACATCCTGAACACGCCTGCCGGGAAAGGGGTCTTCCTGAAGATGGACGTCAGCGCCCTGCTCTCGCACCTCGACAAATTCCCCATGGACACGCAGCGTACGAACGAAGAGAACGGACTGACCCACACCATGCAGTGGAAGGATGTCATCGTCCCCGTGCATGAGGTGGGCACGACCAATCCCGTGAAGTCCATCGAGACCGGCAAGCGGTACAAGATAACCCTCGTCTTCGGACGCCACAACCTCTACCTCGATGCCGTGCTCATGGAATGGAAGGACGGCGGAGTGCATGACTACGTCTTCCGTCCGGGAACCAATGAAGGAGACTCATAATAAAATAGAATTGTCAATTGTCCATTGTCAATTGTCAATTGAATAGTCCATTGTATGAACAGATATACCAGATTACCACTCTTAGCACTCGGTCTGCTGCTGGCAGCCGGCTGCTCCGACCTCTTCCATGAGGAGGGGCTGGACGGCATGCGCCCCGATGACCGGGTGGGCGACCTTGTCGCCACACGTGCCGTGGAGGATGACGGCGACTCGCTCTTCCCCACCGGCTCGCTCTACCGCCTCTTTGCCTTCACACAGACGTATGACGAGGCGGCACCGGATACCTATGAACCTGCCACGATGCTCCGCTTTGACCAGCTTGCCTCGGAACAGGAGACGGGAGAGGCGAACCACAAATACATCAAGGTGGCAAACGTCAACACCGACTTCAGCTTCAACCCGTCCAATGACCGGGAGAAGGCGGACGACCCTTCCGCCAAACGCACCATCGACTTCTACGGCTTCACCTACGACGGGGAGAACCACTATCCCGCCAAGGATACGAAGGAGAACTTCGTGCCCCTGAAGCGGACGGCAGGTGCCTCGGCGTACGGCGACGACCCTGACACCTGGTACTATGAGACGCCGGACCTGAGTGTGCAGGACGACGGCTTCCCGAAGGACAGCCTGCGCGACCTCATGTGGGGACGTCTGCTCAACCAGAATGTCAAGACCGCCCTGCCTCACTGCCACATCCCCTTCCAGCACGTCTTCTCGCAGCTCACCTTCGAGGTGATGCAGCAGGAGCATCCGGATAAGAAAGGGAAGGGACTGTATGACATCAGTATTGCCGACATCAGCCTGACGAATATCTACAGCAAGGGACAGGTCAACCTCAAGACCGGCAGACTCACCGTGACAGGTGCTCCCTGCACGACCCGGATACACCCCGACGTGCCGGAGCTGCTGACGGAACCCATCCCCGTGACCTCGTCGCGCTTCTCCACCTCGCTGGTCTTCCCCACACACGGGGATTCCTACGACCTGGCAAGCGGTGTCACTGCCCCCGGCGACGACAAGACTTATGCCCTTCAGGCGCAGGTGACGCTGAGAGGTGACAAATTTGTGCTCAACCGCTTTGCGATGAAGGCATACGGAAACATCGACAAGGTGGTGCCCGTTCCCAATAACGAGGATACCGCCACCCTCGTGCTGCCGCCTTTTGAGTTGCCGCGCACTGTGCAGAGCGCGGATGAACCGGGCGAGACCAAGCTCTATCTCCGCGCAGGTTACAGCTACACCGTGCGCATCTCCTTCCTCGAATACGGCGTGTTCATCGTGACGCAAATCCCGCAGAAGGTGCGTTGGATTCACGGCGAAGGCAAGGAGAACGGCGTGGGCGACGGCTCGGACGGTGTGTTCGACTACCAGCAGCTTGCCACCGGTAACCCGGTTTACTTCGGCGGCTCCATGTGGATGGACCGCAACCTCGGTGCGGAAGAGTGGGACGCCTCCGACCCGGAGACAGACCCCGACCGCCTGCAAGGCTATTACTACCAGCCGGGACGGAATGTTCCTTACTGGCCGTTCTACAAGAATTACTACAACTCTTCAACCCCCCTGCCCACGTGGCGGGATCGCTGGAAAGTGCCGTTGGTGAACAGCGAGGGCAGCGGATATGGTAATGGCCAGATGCGCTTTTTCCCCATCTTGCCTGATTACATGGTTGAGACCGCACGGACCAAGTGGTATAAGCTCATTGAATCCGGCACTGAGGCTATGTGGCAATGGGGAGCGGGTGATATCTTGGCCAATTACCAGCATGCCGCTAACGAGGTTGTGGAGAAGGAAGTGTACGACCGGTGGACGCCGGGAGGAGCCAATAGCCAGACCTACATGCGTGCCACCAAGTATCCCCGGAAACGTTGGGAGGATGGTCCCTCGGAGCAGCCTGTGCCTCCCGGATGGCGGGTTCCCACCATGGACGAATACCTGCAAATCTATCCTTCCTGTTCCGCTGCCGGAAACTATGCCTTTATGCCCGGTCCTTCAAGCGGTAACGGTCAGTGGAGTGATGGAGGTTATCAGACCAAACTGCGGAATGATTCTATCCTGCGTGTCTGCATTCCCTTTTACCGACCGGGCATGAAGGCGCCTACCGCAGACATGAAGGATACACAGGGCAAGAGTTTTATGGAGGGATATGCGCTTTGGGAGAAGTTTCATGAGCAGTACGGCGAGCCGGGTAATTATCCCTCCAGGGCTACATGGGATGCTCCGGATAGAGACTATGAGACGAATTCCACAAACGGGGGACGTTTTTGTCCCGCTTATGACCCGGCTCCGGGGCAGGTATCGGTCTACCTCATCGTGCGGAAACACGATGCCATCGGTTCCTGCATCGAACCGGAGGCGCTTCGGCAGGAGATTGCTAGAAGACCGGCAGGGAACCTGGAGTTGAATAGCATCACGAAGTGGGGAACCGTATACGCCATCAAGGCACTCCACACGCCGGAGGCGTATGCCATGCGCTGGAGACTCGAAGTCAGCCCGAAGGTGCAGACCCTGCTGAACGGGAAGAAAGCACCTGTCTTCTACCTGCGCATCGACCGCTACAAGTTGTCGGACCCCGTGAATGCCACACTGGATGCACTGAACTACGAGCACCTCGTGGACTGGAGCAATCCCTCGGCAACCATGTTCCTGCCCATTACCGGAATGGCGAATCTGAAGGAAGATAGAGCTGGAATGTATTATTACGGCATCGAGTCGGTTTACCTGACCAGTACGATGAGTGATGCCGGTTATTTCTGTGTATGGTTCAAGGCGCCTTGGGGTAACTCCGGCAAGTTGAATGTCCGCCTCGGACTTTCTCCGCGCCTGCCGTTCACAGCTTCATCGCCCACAGGTATCAACAACTTCACCGGCGAGCTCCGCCTTATCAAGCGGTAAGTAAGTGCCACTTTGACCTCATCTATCCGCCACCTGGATGCCGTCTATGTGGCGGATAGATGGCGGCTAACCCAATAAACCCGAAAACAACGAATAAACGCAATGACTTACATGAAACATACATTGACAGTCTGCCTTGGCAGTCTGGTGCTGGCACTTCTGGGTGCCTGCTCCTCCGACAACGAGGTGCCGCAACCCGGCAAGGAGGAAGGACACCGTGTGGACATTGTTCTCTCGGGCAGCCCTGCTGCAGGACGCACTGTCGGCACCGGCACACGTGCCCTGGACGTGACGGGAAATCCGGAAAAGGTCCATCCCGAACTGGAGAACCCGCGCAGAGTGCAACAGATACTCAACCCTTACCTCGACGACATGGCAATCGGCAGCACCGTCCGTCTGCTGGTCTGGCCTGCCGTAAAGAATTCGACGGACGACAAGTGGCAGCGCAGGCCGAATACCGCTCCGCTGAACTGCACCTTCGTGGTGCGTGGTGATGCCGACACCCACTTCTACTACCTCCGTCCCTGCTCGGTCAAGGCGGACGGGAGCTTTGACAAGGAGGTGGGTACGCCCCTCATCCTGCGGGATGGCGACTGGATTATCTATGCCGCGTCGCCTGCCCTTCCGCTGGACGACAATGCGGGGCTGAAGCTCACCAACGGGCAGGAGTACATGAGCAGCGACTGGCGTTACGTGGAGACCTATCCCACCTATTTCCACCTGGAACCGACGGATGAGGACGTGGTGCAGATGACCCTGAACCCCGTCATCCATCAGAATGCGCGGCTCGTCCTCTCGCTCTACTCCGAGAACGAGTTCATCAGTTCGGTCGACCTGCTCAACGCCGGTATCCAGGTCAACGGACTCCAGCCTCCGGTCTACTACAACAGCGATGAATACAGCATGAACTACACCGACACGCTGCAGACCACCTGGGGCAAGAAGGACGAGAGCCTTATCCTGCTGAACAAGTACATCACCCCCGTCAGAATCCGTCATCAGGCACAGGATGGCAGCGACAGCATCGTCACCTACCACGCCTTCAACGTCATGGCGGACATCCTGCCGACGGATGCCACCTCGCACCCCCTGAACATCCTCTTCAGCGGCGTGGTGAACGGCGTCCCCGCAAACTTCTCCTACAACCTCAACGAGAAGGTCTTCCGCCCCGGCTACTACTACCACTACCTGGGAAAGATTGACATCAAGGAGGGTGTCGTCGTCGTCGACTGGGGGTTCAACAGCTGGGAGGCGGATGTGGACCTGAATTATAATGAATCACAATACGAGGATAATTGACAATTGACAATTGACAATGGACAATTTTTTTGGATATGAAGAATTTATTTATACTGCTGTTCGCCCTGTTGGCGTTTACGGCTTGCGATGATTCCGGACGGGACGATGTTCTGCCGAAGAAGGAAGGCGACGGGCTGGTGGAAGTGCCCGTCCACATCGGGTTGCGTCCGATGGTCAATGCCGTCACTACCCGGGCAGAGAATCCGCTGGACCCGGCTACGGAGAACTACATGAACTCCCTGCGCTTCTTTGAGTTCGACCAGGAAGGGTTCCACAACCGCGACGAGGACTACCACGAAATCCTGCTCTCGCAGGGGCATACCTCGTACCCGAACATCACCATCCAGTTTCATGAGCTTTCGCGGACCATCGTCTGTGTGGCAAACGTCACGCCGCGCAACGTGGAGGACCTCTACAACACCTATTCCGGTGAAGGAACCGAACAGGAGGAGGGGCACATCACGCTCGCTGACTTCAAGAAGTGGATGATTGACGTGGAATATCAGCAGTACGATGCCGAGACCGCCTATGAGAAGGCCTTCTACTCCAGCGTCTACGAGGGATTGCCCGTCTCCATGCCGATGTCTGCCGTCTTCGAGGGCGTCCCCAGTGACTTCCAGAACAGGGGCATCACCTTCTACATGGGCCGTCTGCTGACGTTGCTCAACTTCACCCTGTACTTCAAGAGCGAGCTGAACAAGCCCTTCGGTACGGAGTTCTACAACGTCGCGTCGCAGATTCACCTCTTCCCCGGTGAACGGGTGGAGGTCGACCGCAACTGGCCGCCCCGTTTCCAGATTGTCGACATCCTGCCTCGCGAAGGCAATGCCTATTGGGGTCCCCGGGAGAGCTATAAGCCCGGAGAGTCCGTACAACGGTATCTCTACATTCCTGCCACGGCAGCCACCGACTGGAAGACAGCCGTCTATGCCGACCTGTTCTACGGCAAGGCATGCGAGCAACGTTTCGGCAATCCATTGGCGAACCCGCCCGTGCAGGCTGTTCCTCGCGACCAGTATGTCATCCCCAATGCCCGTGTCTTCCTGACTGCCAACCTCCTGAGCACTCCGGGTATCGACAACCCGTACCAGCTCGATGCGAACACCATCTACCGCATCCGTCTGAACCTGACGCTGACGGACAACCCTTCGGAACTGAAAGACCGCGACGTGCCCCCCATCATCTTTGAAGACGGATCGACGACCCGTGCCGTCCTCCCTACACGTACCCTCGCGTTGGGAGAACCTGACGCCGTAACCCCCGACGGTACGTTGGTGTATGATGTGGGAATTTCTTCAATGGATCATCGTTCCAATTGATAATTGACAATTGTCCCCTGCGGCATGTGTATCGGGCGACCCGACCGGTCGCCCCTACATTTTCATTCTGCAATCATTTATTTGTTTTCCCTTGACAGATTTGCCTGAAACATCCTTTTCTGCTAACCCGTTCTTTTCGAATATCCGATAATCTGGAGACGAAAGGTGAATGACTGCAAACGGAATGCTGGGAAAAAGCCCTTCATTTTAGAAAACTATACATTCTGTTTTCGAAAAACAGACAAAACGTGCCCGGAACAATATTGTTTCGCGCGCCAAACAATATAGTTTGCCGCGTCAAACAATATAGTTTCACCTGCCAAACACAATTGTTTCGCGCCCGGAAGTCAAATCTTTGGAAATTGAAACNGAAAAACAGACAAAACGTGCCCGGAACAATATTGTTTCGCGCGCCAAACAATATAGTTTGCCGCGTCAAACAATATAGTTTCACCTGCCAAACACAATTGTTTCGCGCCCGGAAGTCAAATCTTTGGAAATTGAAACACAAAAACACCGGGTTTCCTTCTCCAGAAGGTGTGCCGTGTCAACAAATCGGAAGGTAATAAAAAGGGAACCATTAGGAACCGAAAACAGAAAAAGGACACCCATCCGTTCCCAACACCCTCCGGAATGTTGTTCCAGCACCCCTGCCTGCATCAATCTGTATTTTGCAAATCGCCCGAGAAGGCCCTCCGAACCCACCAAATCGTATTTTGGTGCGAGGAAAGACATTATAGCCCCCTTCGTTTGACATTTTGTCAAAACGTAATTCCGGAACGTCCACCCCACGAATGTAGGGGCGACCGGTCTGGTCGCCCATAATAACGGGGCAATGATGATTGGACCGGGCGACCAGACCGGTCGCCCCTACATTATTATATGTATCTCCCAGACCCGTCATTTCTGTAATTCCCTTTTAAAATGTAAACAAACGCAAATAAGCACCCTATTCTCTCCATACCAATCCGCCATTTCTCACCCGTTTCCCCGTCACATCCACGAAACAATCCCTGAAAAACATGTTGTAAAACATATCTGTGAATGAAACCCTTAGGAGAAAGCCTCAAAAAATATTCAAAAAAAGTGCGAAGAATGTTTGGAGTGTATATGCAAAAGCTCTACCTTTGCATCCGCTTTCGATAAGGAAAGCCGCTGAAAAGCGTTAGATACTTGAAAAGAATGCAACAAACAGACAAGTAGTACAAGAGCTCTGCTGATGATTGGTAATCAGCGGAATGGGTATGAAAGGTCAACGTCAAAACCTGGACAATAAGTCAAAAGGAAATCGGAAATCCGGGCAAAAGAGATTAAAGAAATTCATTACAATGAAGAGTTTGATCCTGGCTCAGGATGAACGCTAGCTACAGGCTTAACACATGCAAGTCGCGGGGCAGCATAGGGTTTCAGCAATGAAATTCGGATGGCGACCGGCGCACGGGTGAGTAACACGTATCCAACCTGCCCTTTACTCGGGGATAGCCTTGCGAAAGTAAGATTAATACCCGATGGCATTGGATTTCCGCATGGGGATTCAATTAAAGGTGCGAACCGGTAAAGGATGGGGATGCGTTCCATTAGGCAGTAGGCGGGGTAACGGCCCACCTAACCGACGATGGATAGGGGTTCTGAGAGGAAGGTCCCCCACATTGGAACTGAGACACGGTCCAAACTCCTACGGGAGGCAGCAGTGAGGAATATTGGTCAATGGGCGCGAGCCTGAACCAGCCAAGTAGCGTGAAGGATGACTGCCCTATGGGTTGTAAACTTCATTTATGAGGGAAGAAAGTCGCTTACGTGTAGGCGTTTGTATGTACCTTATGAATAAGCATCGGCTAACTCCGTGCCAGCAGCCGCGGTAATACGGAGGATGCGAGCGTTATCCGGATTTATTGGGTTTAAAGGGAGCGTAGATGGGCTTTTAAGTCAGTTGTGAAATTCTGCGGCTCAACCGTAGGACTGCAGTTGAAACTGGGAGCCTTGAGTGCAGTTGAGGTGCATGGAATTCGTGGTGTAGCGGTGAAATGCTTAGATATCACGAAGAACTCCGATTGCGAAGGCAGTGCACCAAGCTGTAACTGACATTGATGCTCGAAAGTGTGGGTATCAAACAGGATTAGATACCCTGGTAGTCCACACGGTAAACGATGAATACTCGCTGTTGGCGATACAATGTCAGCGGCCAAGCGAAAGCATTAAGTATTCCACCTGGGGAGTACGCCGGCAACGGTGAAACTCAAAGGAATTGACGGGGGCCCGCACAAGCGGAGGAACATGTGGTTTAATTCGATGATACGCGAGGAACCTTACCCGGGCTTGAACTGCAACCGAATGTCGCGGAAACGCGACAGCTAGCAATAGCGGTTGTGGAGGTGCTGCATGGTTGTCGTCAGCTCGTGCCGTGAGGTGTCGGCTTAAGTGCCATAACGAGCGCAACCCTTGCCGGCAGTTGCCATCAGGTAATGCTGGGGACTCTGCCGGGACTGCCATCGTAAGATGCGAGGAAGGTGGGGATGACGTCAAATCAGCACGGCCCTTACGTCCGGGGCTACACACGTGTTACAATGGGGGGTACAGAAGGCCGCTACCTGGCGACAGGATGCCAATCCCGAAAACCCCTCCCAGTTCGGACTGGAGCCTGCAACCCGGCTCCACGAAGCTGGATTCGCTAGTAATCGCGCATCAGCCATGGCGCGGTGAATACGTTCCCGGGCCTTGTACACACCGCCCGTCAAGCCATGGGAGCCGGGGGTACCTGAAGTACGTAACCGCGAGGGTCGTCCTAGGGTAAAACCGGTGACTGGGGCTAAGTCGTAACAAGGTAGCCGTACCGGAAGGTGCGGCTGGAACACCTCCTTTCTGGAGCTTTGAGATTCCGATAGGATGTAGGCTTTTCTATCCGGTCTTGTACTGCTGATGTTTGTTTGTAAAGATATGAAGGAGAACCAGAGAAGCCGGGC
>NZ_LT985808.1:2861802-3309302 GCF_900291465.1 Bacteroides sp. Marseille-P3684 | reverse complement strand
GGAGATTATTTCATCGTGCTGGACTCCGACTGCATCCTTCCGCCGGGCTACCTGCAGGCGGTGGAGGATGAGCTGCGTCGGGAGCCGGCAGATGCCTTCGGAGGACCGGACCATGCGCATGCCTCGTTTACGAACGTGCAGAAAGCCA
Organism: Bacteroides sp. Marseille-P3684; assembly: GCF_900291465.1. Taxonomy (GTDB): domain Bacteria; phylum Bacteroidota; class Bacteroidia; order Bacteroidales; family Bacteroidaceae; genus Phocaeicola_A. The sequence continues at coordinate 3,309,154 of NZ_LT985808.1, read as the reverse complement.
TCAACTATGCCATGACGTCCTTCTTCACGACCGGAGGCATCCGGGGCGGAAAGAAGAAGATGGACAAGTTCTATCCGCGCAGCTTCAACATGGGCATCCGTGCCGAGGTCTACCGTGCCTTGGGAGGATTCTCCAAGATGCGCTTCGGCGAAGACATCGACTTCAGCATCCGCATATTCAAGGGAGGATACCGTTGCCGTCTGTTTCCGGAGGCATGGGTGTGGCACAAGCGGCGTACCGACATGAAGAAGTTCTTCAAGCAGGTACACAACTTCGGCATCGCGCGCATCAATCTTTACAAGAAATACCCGGAATCGCTGAAGCTCGTCCACCTGCTTCCGGCGGTATTTACCCTGGGGACCGCGTTGCTGCTGATTGGGGCATGCTGGTGCCGGTGGAGCTTGCTGCCTCTGGGCGTGTTTGCGCTCCTGATAGCCCTCGACGCTACGTGGAGGAACCGGAGCCTCGCCATCGGACTGCTGTCCGTGGTGGCTGCCTTCATCCAGTTGATTGGTTACGGCAGCGGTTTCCTGCGAGCCTGGTGGCAACGCTGTGTGTTGGGACGGGACGAGTTCTCTGCCTTCAGGAGGAACTTCTACAAGTGACGACGTCAGAATGTGTAATGTGGTAGAATGATGGAGAAGAAACTGAACATCAACGAATGGGCGGTGGAGGACCGTCCGCGTGAAAAGATGATGCTGCACGGGGTGGGAGCACTGAGCGACGCCGAACTGCTGGCCATCCTCATCGGGTCGGGAAACCGCGAGGAGACCGCCGTGGAACTGATGCGCCGCATATTGGCCTCCTGCCACAATGACCTCAACGAACTGGGGAAGATGGGACTGGAGGAACTGTGCACCTTCAAGGGGATTGGAGACGCAAAGGCGGTCACGATTCTTGCCGCATCGGAACTGGGCAAGCGCCGGGCTTCCGCCGAACGGTCGCGCGAACGCACGACGATTACTTCCTCAAAAGACATCTATGCCTACTTCCATCCGCTGCTCTGTGACCTGTCGGTCGAGGAGTGTTGGGTGCTGTTGCTCAACCAGGCACTGAAAGTCATTGACCGCGTCCGTGTGAGCACCGGCGGCTTGGCAGGGACGGCAGTCGACATCCGGCTGGTGCTGCGTGAGGCACTGATACGCCGCGCTCCCGCCATCGCACTGTGTCACAACCATCCCTCGGGCAACACGCGTCCGAGCAACGAGGACAACCGCCTGACGGAACGCCTGGCAAAGAGCGCCGCCGTCATGGACATCCGTCTGATAGACCACCTCGTGCTGACCGACGGAGCCTATTACAGCTATGCCGACGAAGGGAGGATTTGAGGGAACATCCGCAAAAGATAAACGATGAAGAGCTGCCGTTGCCCCGACGTGCAGCTCTTCATCGTTTGTACCTACTTGGAATTCTGCTCCAGGGCGCTGGTCTGCATGGCGCGGATGGGGAAGGGGAATGTGAGCAGGTGGGAGTCTGAAGGCAAGGTGAACGTGTGGGTCGTGCCTTGGCTGTCGACGTAGGTCTTGCTCAACGATTCGTGGAACTCCGTGCAGAAACGCCTCAGGTCGAAGAAGTCATTATAGCTTGTCACCAGCTCGCGACGCCGCTCTTCACGGACGAAGGACAACGCACGGGACGCATCATTCCCGAAGTCGGCTGCCGTCAGTGGCGTGTAGTCGAGGAAACGCTTCTCGCGCAACGCATTCAGGTATTCCACCGCCTGGGCGACGTTGCCCTGGCGGGCATGGCACTCCGCAATCATCAGATAGACTTCCGACAGACGCATCCCCGCCTCGTTGAGCTTGATGTTCGTCCCGTACATGAACGCCACGCTGCCCGGTTCGGCTGTCGGACGCTGCGGCATGTTCCAGGAGAAGACACCCCGGTAGCGCACATCGTTCGTCTTGTCATACAGGTCCGCGGTGCGCTGGTTGAGCATCGTGGCGTTGAAGACGGCGTTCATCGGCTGGTAAAGCAGGTTCTCCGGGTGGTCATAGTCGTGCTTGCCCGACATCAGCACCATGCTGTAAATCCAGTCCTGCGACAGGTCCGTGCCGGTCCCGTAGATGCCGTCCGCCGTCTGCTGGAGCCAGGCAGGCATGTCCCACAGCTCGTGGTTGCCATGCTTCAGTGCTTCCAGGGCGGACTGGAGCGCCTCGTCGTAGCGTCGCATGTACAGCAGGACCTTTGCGCGGAAGGCATAGCCGAATGCCTTGTCGGGGCGATAGCTGTTCAGCGCATGTTCGGGCAGTCCGTCGAGCGCCTCGTCGATGTCCTGGCAGATGAGCCGGTAGGCATCCGCAACACTGCTCTGAGTGCCGGCAGCCTCCAGGTCGAACTTCGTATGGAGGATGATGCCGCGGTCGGTCTCCGCACGCGCCGGGTCATAAGGCGCGGCAAACGTATTGATGAGCCAGAAGTAGTTGTAGGCACGCATGACCTTTGCCTGTGCCGTCCCGAGGACCTTGTCGCTCTCCGGACCCTCGGCATCGCCGATGTTGTCAATCAGGATATTGTAACGGCTGATGCGGGCATAGCAATCGCTGTAGAGCTGCGACTCGCCCGCCTGGTCGTCCATGTATTGGGTGCGGTCGATGCTCTCGTCCCAGAAATACGAAGAGGAAATGAGCGGGTAGGAGTACCCGTCGAGCTGACTGCGGTCGTAGTGGGTCACCACATTGGCAAGATAGCCGAAGTCGCTTCCCGGGTACGTCGGCATGGACTCTTCGAGCAGTCCCAGGTAGTCGGCGGTGGTGTTGAGCACAGCCTTGCCCTTCGGTGTGATGTCCAGATAGTTGTCGCAGCCTGCGAAGGTCAGCAGCAGGCAGGCGGCGATGCATAGATAGCTGTATCGTTTCATGATTCTGTTTCGTTGAGGGGTTAGAAGTTGACGGTTAGTCCCAGCATGTAGCTGGTCAGTTGGCTGTAGGCGCGGCTGCCCTGATTGGCGTCGAACCGTTCGGGGTCGATGCCGTGTCCGCAGGCTGCCCAGTAGAACGGGTTGTCCACCTGGGCGTGAAGACGGACACCCTGCAGCCCCCAGGGAGCGATGAGTGTTGTCGGCAGGTCATAGGACAGCCCGATGTTGCGCACCTTCAGGAAGGAGGCATTCAGCACGTGGGCGTCGGCGTACTTCCATTGCTGGTTGCGGAAGCTCTCGTAGCCGTCGTGTACTCCCATGCGCGGGATGTCGGTGTTCGGATTTCCGGTTGTCCACCGGCGGGCGATGTCCTCGTGGATGCCACCGACTGCCGTACCGTCCACCCGGTCGAAGAGGTTGCGGTAGAGCGGCGTGACGTCGTTGCGCAGGGCATGTCCGGTGTAATAGACGAGCTTCGTATAGAACGACAGCCGTCTCCAGCCCAGGTCCAGGGTGAAGGCGCCCTGCCACTTCGGTGTGAGCTGTCCCTTGTTGACCAGGGCGGCGATGTTGTCCACATTGACGTTGCTCACCACCTCGCCGTTCTCGTTGTACACCGACGGGTCGCCTTGGGCATCCAGTCCGGCATAGCGGTAGGCGTACACCGTGCCGTACGTATCCCCCTTCAGGTAGTTGTCATAAGGATTGGCGAGCATCTCCGAGGCGCTCGACGGGGTGTAGCCCACCTCTTCGATGGTGTTCCGGTTGTAGGAGGCGGTGAGCGATGTGTTCAGCCTCCAGTCGCCCGCCAGTGCCCAGTCGTAGGACAAGTTCGCCTCGAAACCGATGTTCTTCATGGCGCCGTTGTTCACCCGTGCCGTCTCAAAGCCTGTCGACGGGTCGAGTGTCTTGTTGGCGAGGAGGTCGGAACTGTAGCGTCGGTAGAACTCCACGCTACCGCTCAGCCGGCGCAGGAACGCAAAGTCGACGCCGAAGTTGAAGGTCGACGTCTTCTCCCAGCGCAGCAGGCGGTTCGGCGGCGTGAGGATGCCGGTGATTTGCGAGTTCGTGACGGAGGAAGTGGAGTAGTTGCCGATGAGGTAGGGCGACGAGTTCTGGTCCACGTTACCCGTGATGCCGTAGGTCATGCGCACTTTCAGCATATCCACCCATTCGTAGGGCTGCATGAACGCCTCGTTGCTCACATTCCAGCTGGCACCCACCGACCACAAGGGGCGGTAACGGTATTTCGGGTCGGTGCCGAACAAGTCGGCCTGCTCCACACGCACGCTGGCATTCACCGAGTACGTGTTGTTGTAGGTGTAGCCCGCATTGGCGTACGCCGAGACGTAGCGGTGGGTGACATCCGTCACGCTGAGCAGCTCCGACTTCTTGCGCACGCCGGAGTACAGCTGCCCGATGACTCCGTCCTGTGTCAGCGTCGCCCAGTCCACCTGCGCATTGGTCAGCTTGCGGCTGTCGAAGCCGTAGCGTTCGCTGGCGGTGCCCGTTGCCTTGTCCTGGCGGATTTCGCCGCCGATGAGCGCTACCACGTCGTGCCGTCCGCCGAACGTACGCTGGTAGTTCAGTTGCGCACGCAGATTCATGTTCCCGTACCGTTCGTTGAGCGTCTGCTGGTGCCCGCCGTCGGGGATGTGATAGGTGAACTGTCCGTAGGAGTCGGCGGTGGCAAACTCGTTAATCATCCGACGCATCCGGTAGGACTCCGCCTCGTCGTACAACTCCTGGTCGCGGCGCGTGTCCTCATACTGGAACTTGATGCCCAGGTCCAGCCCCTTGGCAAGCTTGAAGTCGGCATGGGCGAAGAGGCGCAGGTAGAGGTCGCGGGTGTCCGTCAGGTTGTAGCGGTTCTCCTCGGCGGCATTGTAGCGCATGGACTTCAGTCCGTCGGTCTGCTCCAGCTCCTGCGAGCGGTAATAGTTGTACGGGTACTGGTACACGGGGTTTCCGGCATCGTCGTAGATGCGTTCGTAGGCGAGGAACGAGTTCATGCCGTAGTCCGACTGTCCGGTGCGGTAGTTCGTGTAGCTGACGTTCGACCCGTAGGTGAAGCGGAACCAGTCGGTGAAGTCGATGGCGCTCTTCAGGTAGAGCGAGAGCTTGTCGGTGTCGGCGTTCTTTTCCGTGTGGTCCGTCCCCTCGTAACGGGCGGAGAAATAGGTGTTGATGTGCTCGCCGCCCTTGCTCACCGAGAGGTTGTAGTCCTGCTTGAACTGGAGGCGTTGCAGCCGGTCGCGGTATTCGCGCGCATAGTTGTTGCTTCTCAGGGCATCGAGGCGGCTGTCCAGCTCCGCCTGGGTGAGGTTGCCCTGATAGAGGTCGTAGTACAGCCGTTCGATGCGGCTCAACGCGCCGAAGTTCCCGTTGCTGATGTCGTTACGCTCGGCAAAGTAGGTGCCGGGGTCCTGGCTGTAGGTCGGGTCCGTCAGCAGCCATTCCTGCTCGTAGTCGATGACGTCGCTCGCCGTGGCATAGTGCATGTAGTCCAGCGACGGGCGCGGGGTGAAGTAGAAGTTCGCCGACGCGTTGACCCGCGTCTTGTTGTCCTTCGCCGTCCGTGTCGTCACGACGATGACACCGTTCGAGGCACGCACGCCGTAGAGCGAGGTCGACGCCGCATCCTTCAGCACGGTGATGGTGGCGATGTCGTCCGGGTTGAGGGTCGAGAGGTCCTGATTGACCACCTGCCCGTCGACCACCAGGAGCGGGGTGGTGCCGGTGGCGAACGAGGACACGCCGCGGATGCTCAGGGCGGAACCGTAGGAGTTGAGACCCGTCACCATGCCCTCCAGCTTGTCCGTCAGGGTCGGCGCCTGCACCTTCTCCAGCTCCTCCCGGCTGACGATGACCGCCGAACCGGTGTTGCGCTCCCGCGAGATGGTCTGGAAACCCGTGGTCACCACCTCGTCGAGCATCGTCGCGTCGTCCTCCAGCACGACCGTCAGTTCGCGGGCACGGGCGTTGACCACGATGTCGCGCGTCTTCATGCCGATGTAGGACACCTGCAGCACGTCGCCCACCCGCGCACGGATGGAGTAACGCCCGTCGAGGTCGGTCACGGCTCCCGTCGCCGTCCCTTTCACCCGGACGGTGGCACCGATGAGCGGCTCGCCGTTCCCGTCGGTCACCTTTCCTTGATACACCGACGTCTCGTCAGCCGACGCCGTCCTCCGGCGGGTGATGAGCACATAGTCGTCCTTCAGTTCAAACGTAAGCCCCGCCTGCCGGCAGACAGCCTCCAGCGCATGTTGCAGCGAGGCGTCCTTCAGGTCCAGGCGTATCAGCAGGGACGTGTCGATGTGGTCTTCGCGGTACATCACGTTCACGCCGCTTTGCCGGGCGATTTCGTCCAGTGCCGTGCGTACGCTGACCTGATGCTGACGCAGGGTCACGGGATGCACGTCGTCCAGGTTGATGCTCCAGGCGCACGTGGCGGACGCGAATGCCAGCAGCAGGGCAGGCAGGCGTCGCTGCACGCGCAGCCAGGCACCGGAATAGGTCTTTGAGGTTGGATGGCTTTTCATATTGCTTCTGTTTTTTTGATGGTTGATTCGTTGTCTTGCGTCAGTCGGCAGATTCACGGACGAGGATGCTGCCGTCCGTCTGCCGCTCAAAGGTCACGCCCGCCACGCGTTGCAGCAGTTCGAACGTGTAGCCCAGCTCGCGGTTCCGGTACACGCTGCCCGCCAGGCGGATGTCGCCCACCTGCGGGGTGGCGCAGCGCACGTCCACGCCGTACCAGCGGGTCAGCAGACGGGTGATGTCCTCCAGCCGCGTGTCCTTGAAGCGGAAGACGCCCCGTACCCACGACGTATACAGTTCCGGGTTCACGCGGCAGACCTCCAGACGTCCGTCCGCCGGTTCCGTCCGTGCCTGTTCACCCGGTTGCAGGCGGACACGCTGACGGGCGGTGCTGACTTCCACACTTCCGCTGACCAACGTGGTCACGGCGGGTTCTCCCCGGTATGCCGTCACGTTGAACACCGTCCCCAGCACCCGCAGGCGGCACTTCGGCGTCACGACCTCGAACGGCGTGCGTCCGTGCCGCACCTCGAAGAACGCCTCTCCCTCGAGCGTCACCTGCCGCGTGCCGTGGAAGCTCACCGGATAGCTCATCCGCGACCCGGCATTCAGGTGTACCCGTGTGCCGTCGGCAAGGACCACCGTGTAGCTTCCCCCTTGCGGTACGCGTATGGAATGGAGACGCGCCTCCCCGTCTACCGGTGTCGGGGGCGCCGATGAATAGTCGATGACCCCCGGTTCGCTTCCCGCGGGGCAGAACACCTCGTCGTCTCCCGTCGGAAGGGCGGTGCGCGGGTCCAGCCCGATTTCGCGTCCGTCTGCCAGGGTGAGTACGGCAACCGTGTCCGTCCGGTCGGGGAACAAACGGACGAGCGCGTCCTCTTCACGCAGCCCGGTGCCCGTCGTCGGCTTCCACAAGAGCCACGTCGCGACGCCCAGCAGCAGTGCCAGTCCGGCAGCCAGCGGCAGCCAGCGCAGGGACCTTCGCGGACGCCGTTCCAGCCGCCTTTGCAGCCGTTCCCATGCTTTTTCCTCGTCCATCAGTTCCAGCTGACGCAGGGCGCGTCCCAGTGTCTCCGTCTCCCGCCAGTTGCGGAACGCCTCGGCGTCCGTGTCCGACGTTGTCACACGGCGGTACAACTCTTCGGCTTCCTCCGCCGAGAGCTTTCCCTCCGAATATCGGGTCAATAGTTCTTCAATGTCTTTTTCCATTCTGTCTGCTATGATTTTGTTTGCAAATGCTTTCATCTATATATTCCCCTCCGGGATAAAATGTACTAGAAAGCCGATTCTTTTTTTCTTTTCACTGACGTTGCCTCTCCTGTTCTCCGTTTCCAGTTTCCCACCAAACATTTTGGCGTTAGATACGGCGTATCTAGCTCCCTGCAAAACATTTTGGTGCTGGATACAGTATATCCTTAACCTTTGAAAATATTTCGGCGTTAGATATAGCGTATCCTTAACCTTTCAAAACATTTTGGCGTTAGATACAACGTATCCTTAACCTTTCAAAACGTTTTGGTGCTGGAAATGACTGAATCTTCGTCCGCGGAACACAGGAGAGGGCTTTGCACGCCGATTCCGGCTTCGTGCGGAACAAAGAAAGGAGGATTTTGAAGTTTCCGGGAATTTATACGAAACAAACAAAGGTTTTCTGTTCAAATATGCATAGCTTTGTGGCACAGCTTCCGAAGAACGTTTAAAAAACAAATAAATATCAAGATGAGAGAAATTGCACGCACGCGGATAGCCCGCTGGTCATTCCTGGCTGTCCTCTTTCTTGGGGCGGTGTCCCCGTTGGTCCGTAACTATGACTTTCTGAACGACGCACACACCGTGCTGGTATTGCTGTTGGTAGGTACCAACCTCATTTTCGTGCCGAAAAACAAGCGGGACGTGGTGCGTATGTTGTTGGGAGCCGGAGCGTCCGGAAAGTCAAATCTGCTGTTCCTGCTTGTCGGGATAATCGGTGTTGCCGCCGGCATATGGACCGGAAGCCTTTTCCACCTCATTGTATGGTGCTTCCTGTTGGCGATTGCCGTGATGGAGCTTGCCTCTCCGACGAAACTGGAGGGGAGATAAGCGGGAGAATTCAAATCACATCCAGTGGCGACTGTTTGATGACCAACGGGTAGCGAAGATAGCAAAAAAAGAGGAGAGGCATACCTCACGTACACCTCTTCTCCGTGACATGCGTCAGTATCCCTGACACGTGCGAGTCTGGTCATTAGTAAAACCTTCTTATCTTATGAATAGCAACTCGCGGTATTTGGGCAACGTCCACATCTGGTCGTCGACGATGAGCTCCAGCTTGTCGATGTGGTAGCGTATCTGCTCCAGCATCGGGGCGATGGTGTCGTGATAGGCGATGGCCTTCTCGCGCTCGTCGGCTATCCGGTTGGCGACCTTACGCGCTTCGACCATGGCGTCGACATGCTCCTTGATGTAGGAGGTGTGTTCGGCTATCTTGCAGATGATGGCGAGGTTCTCTGCCGACAGGCCGTCGGCTTTCTCCGCCGGGAAGAGTCCCTTCATCTTGTAGACGTTGTCGATGAGCTTCGTCTGGTATTCCGTGGCGACGGGGACAATGTGGTTCATCACCAGGTCGCCCAGCACGCGCGCCTCGATTTGTATCTTCTTCGTGTAGGTCTCCCACTTCACCTCGTTGCGTGCCTCCAGCTCCTTCCGTGTCATCACACCCACCGACTCGAACATGCGGACGCTGCCTTCGTCGAGGTAACGGTCGAAGATGAGCGGACAGCTCGTCTCGCAGTCCAGTCCGCGGCGTGCCGCTTCCGCTTTCCATTCCTCGCTGTAGCCGTTGCCGTCGAAGCGGATGGGCTTGCTCTCCCGGATGTATTTGCGGATGACCTGTATGAGGGCGGACATCTTCTCTTCACCGCTTGCCATCAGCGCGTCGACCTCCTGCTTGAAGAGCTTCAGCTGCTCGGCGACGGCGGTGTTGAGGGCAATCATCGCGCTGGCGCAGTTCGCTTCCGACCCCACGGCACGGAACTCGAAGCGGTTGCCGGTGAAGGCGAAGGGCGAGGTGCGGTTGCGGTCGGTGTTGTCGATGAGCAGCTCGGGGATTTGCGGGATGTCGAGCTTCATGCCATGCTTGCCCGCGAGCGTCACCAGTTCGTCGGTCGAGCTCTCCTCCATGTGGTCGAGCACGCGGCTCAGCTGGGTGCCCAGGAACGAGGAGATGATGGCGGGCGGTGCCTCGTTGGCTCCCAGACGGTGGGCGTTCGTGGCACTCATGATGGAGGCTTTCAGCAGTCCGTTGTGCCGGTAGACGGCCATGAGCGTGTTGACCACGAAGGTGATGAAGCGCAGGTTCTCTTCCGGTGTCTTGCCCGGTGCCATGAGCGGAAGTCCCGTGTCGGTCCCCAGCGACCAGTTGTTGTGCTTGCCCGAGCCGTTCACGCCCTTGAAGGGCTTCTCGTGGAGCAGGACACGGAAGCCGTGGCTGCGTGCCACCTTCCGCATGAGCGACATGATGAGCATGTTGTGGTCGACGGCAAGGTTGCACTCCTCGTAGATGGGCGCCAGCTCGAACTGGTTGGGGGCAACCTCGTTGTGGCGTGTCTTCAGGGGGATGCCCAGTTCGAGCGCCTGGATTTCCAGGTCCTTCATGAAAGCGGCCACACGCGTGGGGATGGCACCGAAGTAGTGGTCCTCCAGCTGTTGGTTCTTCGACGCTTCATGCCCCATGAGCGTGCGGCCTGTCAACAACAAGTCCGGACGGGCGGCATACAGCCCTTCGTCCACTAGAAAGTATTCCTGTTCCCAGCCCAGGTACGCCATGACCTTCTTGACTTCGGGGTTGAAGTAGTGGCAGACGTCGGTGGCTGCCCGGTCGACGGCGCGCAGGGCTTTCAGTAGCGGCGCCTTGTAGTCCAGTGATTCGCCGGTGTAGGCGATGAATACCGTGGGGATGCACAGCGTGTCGTCCACCACGAAGACGGGTGAGGAGGGGTCCCATGCCGAGTATCCGCGTGCCTCGAAGGTGTTGCGGATGCCGCCGTTGGGGAAGGACGAGGCGTCGGGTTCCTGCTGTACGAGCAGCTTGCCTGAGAACTCCTCCATCATGCCTCCCTTGCCGTCGTGCTCCACAAAGGCGTCGTGCTTCTCAGCCGTGCCTTCGGTCAGGGGCTGGAACCAGTGGGTGTAGTGTGTCACGCCCAGTTCGGTCGCCCAGCGTTTCATGCCTTCGGCTACCTGGTCGGCGATGTCCCGGTCGAGGGCAGCCCCGTGGTCCATGGCATCGACCAGGCGGCTGTAGACCGACGTGGGGAGGTATTTGAACATCTTTTCCCGGTTGAACACGTACTTGCCGAAATATTCCGACGGACGTTCTGCGGGGTTGGGTACTTCCTTCGGCTTGGCGCGGAAGGCTCTTTCTACGACTCTGAATCTTAGTGTTGACATATTGCTTTTGGTTTGTGAGTTCGTTATGCGGATGAGATTATCGGTTGTAGGCTGATTCGCCGTGCTCGTAGATGTCCAGTCCCTCTTCCTCTACGCGGCGGTCGACACGGATGCCCACGGTCTTGTCGGTGAACTTGAACAGCAGGAAGGTCATCACGGCACTGAAGACGATGGAGACGACGGTGGCGGCAATCTGTACCCACAGCTGGTGCCAGTCTCCGTAGAGCGCGCCCTGCGCTCCTCCTTCGCCGGTGATGCTCTGTGTGGCGAAGACGCCGGTCAGGATGGAGCCGATGATGCCTCCCATGCCGTGCACGCCAAAGGCGTCGAGCGTGTCGTCATAGCCCAGCTTCGGCTTGATGACTGCCACCATGTAGAAGCAGGCGGCGGAGGTGATGATGCCGATGCAGAAGGCTCCGGCGATGTCCACGCTTCCCGCTGCGGGAGTGATGGCGACCAGTCCGGCGACGGCACCCGTGCAGACGCCTACGGTGGTCGGCTTGCGGTTGCATATCCAGTCGATGACCATCCAGGTCAGTGCGGCGGCGCAGGTGGCAAGGTGTGTCACGAGGAAGGCGTTGGCGGCAATGCCGTCGGCTGCCAGTCCGCTACCCGCGTTGAAGCCGAACCATCCCAGCCAGAGGAAGGCGGTGCCCATGAAGACAAAGGTCACGTTGTGGGGTGTCATGGGGTGTCCCGGACGGTAGTCGCTGCGTCGGCCGACGAGCAGTGCCATCATCAGGGCGGAGATGCCGGCATTGATGTGCACGACGGTGCCTCCGGCAAAGTCGATGGCGCCCATCTGCTGCAGGAAGCCGCCGCCCCATACCCAGTGTGCCATGGGGATGTAGACCAGGACGCTCCACAGGAGGGTGAACAGCAGGAAGCCGGAGAACTTGACGCGCTCGGCAAAAGCGCCCAGGATGAGTGCCGGCGTGATGATGGCGAACATGCACTGGAAGAGCACGAACAGCAGTTCGGGGATGCGTCCGGTGGTCAGTGTCCCGGTGGTGATGCCTGACAGGCAGACTTTGTCAAAGCCGCCGATGACTGCTCCCAGCGGACTGCCGGCGTCCATCAGTCCCGTGCCGAACACGAAGCTGTAGCCGAACAGAATCCACAGCACACTGACGGCAGCCACGATGAGCAGGCTCTGCATCACGATGCTGAGCACATTCTTCTGCCGGACGAGACCGCCGTAGAACAGGGCGATGCCGGGGATAGTCATCAGGAGAACAAGGATGGTGGCAACGATAATCCATGCGGTGTTGCCGGTGTCGAGTATGTAAGTTGTGTCCATAATCAATGGGTTTTTATCGGGTTGTGTTGTGTCATTTTTCAGTCTCTGCGTTGTAGAGCGAGGTATCTCCGCGTACGCCGGTGCGGATGCTGATGGCATCTTCCACGGGAATGATGAAGATGCGTCCGTCGCCGATGTCTCCGGTCCGTGCGGCTTGCATGACCGCCCGGACGGTCTTCTCGACATTCTTTTCACGGACGACGATGGACAACAGGATGCGTTCGATGGAACTGGTGTCGTACATCACGCCGCGGTAGATACGTTCCTCTCTCATTTTTCCCACTCCTCTCACGTCATAGTAAGAGAACCATTCGATGTCGGCAGCCAAGAGTGCTTCCTTCACATTCTCGAAGCGGCTCCGTCGGATGATGGCTTCAATCTTTTTCATAATGGTCTTTGTCTGGTTGTTGTATTTGTATATTGTATGGTAATCAATTTATCCTGAAAACATCTTTTTACCGTCATAAGCTGATTCCTGCCACGAGGTAGGCGCCTCCTGTTGCCGGGTTCCATACGGCACGGGCGGACAGCGGGAGGGAGAAGCGTTCCGTGAGGGGGATCTCCTTGCTTACCCCGAAGGCGATGTCGGTGACTTCGAAGCCTCCTGCTCCCTGGTTGTAGAAGGAGGTCTCCCACGGGGTGGCACCTATGGAGGCGGTCCAGTCGAGTCCGCCCAGACGGAAGGGCGCCGTGAGGCTGACGTAGGAGGAGTAGGCGCGTTTGCCCTTGTCGTTCACGCCGTCATTCCCGGCGAAGTTTGTGTACCAGTTGACGGCAAGGGGACCGAAGTCATAGCCCGCCTGCACCTCAAACACGTGTGCCGTTGTGCTTGCTCCGTAGCGGAAGTAGCCTGCTCCGCCATTGAACCAGTAGTCGGTGATGGAGAGGCTGAAGCCTCCGGTGGCATATCCCAGCGTCAGGTCAAGTTCCTTGGTGTCATTCTTGTCGATGCCGACCGAGCCCCATGCCGTCAGCGAAAACCCCCGAAAACTCACCGATGCGGACGGCTGGATGCTCACGTTGCCCAGGTCTTGCCCGCGCCAGATATAGCCACTCACCAGATCGGCACCTGCCGTAGCTTCCACACGGTCCTGTGCCATTGCCCCGAAGGGCAGCAACGCCGCCGCAGTTGCCAGCAGCGTTGCCTTCATTTGCTTTTTTCTCTCTATAAACATAATCATATTGTTTAGTGAATAGTCTGTTATACTATCTTCTTGTTTTGCTTACGCTGCAAAGTTATGACATAAAGAAAGTATATTTCGCATAAAGGAATCACAATAATGCTGTATTTCTTCGTTTGCTTTCATATTGTAATGTTTGCGTACTCTCGTGTGATAATGTGTAAGCCGATGCGACCGAAAGCCTTATAATTTGCCATTTCCGTCCGATGCGGGGATGTTTTTTAGGATTCTTTTGCAGAGATAGCAGGAGCCTTCCGGTAGAGTTGTAGCGGATTGATGGTCGTCTTCATGGGGTGGGCATGGGGCAAAAAGAAAGCGTGGTCACTTCGGTGACCACGCTGAAAACAAAAAGCAAATGGTGTCTCAAATCAGGCATTCATGTTCCAGCTCGTTTTCAATAGCCCGATTGATAAAGTCGTTGATGGTTATTCCCGCACTGGCGGAGAATGCTGCCACGCGGGCATGGAGTTCGGAGGTCATACGCAGATTGAGCTTGCCGCTGAACGGCTTGACCGGTTCGACGCCATCGGCCTTACAACCTTCAAGGTAGCTGTCAATCCCCTCTTCGAAATCCTTGCGCAGCTCGTCAATGGTGGTTCCTTCATAGAGAATCAGGGCTTTGTTGCCCATTCCCTGTACCTTGCCGCAGAGACAATTGTCTTCTTTGCTGTATTCCACGGAACCCTTGTAACCTTTGTATTCCAGATAATCCATATTTCTTATATTAAACCGTTATTCTTCAAATGCTGATGAATCGCTTTCATCATCCACGCCTTCATGATGCTGCCCGGATGTGGACGATGTATGTCTATGTACTGTCCCGTCTCTTCATTCTTGAAGCGAATACGGGAACCGGATGTTGCTCCTTTATTATGCTTGGTGTAACCGAAGCTGTTGAGCAGGGTCAGACATTCTTCAAAGGTAAAGTCTTTGGGTAACTTTTTAAATCGTTCTATCAGTTTCTCTTTCGAACCCATCGTAGTTTTGTTTTGTGCAAAGGTACCGGATTTAGTACTAAGTACAAAGCGTTTTATGTTTAAAAAAACAGTGATTTTTCAGGATAACAGGACTGTCAGCCTGCTCTTTGCGCTGAAAGAATACGCCAGAGACACGAAGTCACAGTGTTCTTTGTGTCTTCGTGTCTCTGTATTGGACCGGGCGACCAGACCGGTCGCCCCTACAGGGATGCCGGTTGGTCGTAAGCCTCCTCGTGGATGCCGGCGACGGCGCGTCCGCTGGGTTCGTTCAGGTGCCTGAATGCCTCGTCCCATGCCAGTGCCTCGGCGGTGGAGCAAGCCACGCTGGGGACGCTGGGCACACTGCGGGCGGCGCTCTCGCTCGGGAAATGCTCCTCGAAGATGCTGCGGTAGAAGTATTCCTCCTTGTTGCGCGGCGGGTTGATGGGGAAACGGACCGCGGCTTGTGCCATCTGTTCGTCGCTGACTGTCCGGGCGGCCGTGTCGCGCAAGGTGTCTATCCAGCCGTAGCCTACCCCGTCGCTGAACTGCTCCTTCTGCCGTCGGATGATGGAGGGCGGGAGCAGGTCGGCAAACGCCTCGCGCAGGATACGCTTCTCGATGGTCTGTCCCGGGCACATTTTGGCTTGGGGATTGAGGCGCATCGCCACGTCGAGGAACTCCTTGTCGAGGAAGGGGACGCGCCCCTCCACGCCCCATGCCGACAGCGCCTTGTTGGCGCGCAGGCAGTCGTAGAGATGCAGCTTGGAGAGCTTGCGCACCGTCTCTTCGTGGAAGGCGCGGGCGTCGGGCGCCTTGTGGAAGTAGAGGTAACCCCCGAACACCTCGTCGGCGCCTTCGCCGCTGAGCACCATCTTGATGCCCATGCTCTTGATGACCCGCGCCAGCAGGTACATCGGGGTGGATGCCCGGACGGTCGTCACGTCGTAGGTCTCGATGTGGTAGATGACGTCGCGCAGGGCGTCCAGTCCCTCCTGGAGGGTGTAGTGTATTTCGTGGTGGACGGTGCCGATGTGGTCTGCCACCTCGCGTGCCTTGGCAAGGTCGGGCGCCCCTTCCAGTCCGATGGCGAAGGAGTGGAGCTGAGGCCACCATGCCTCCTGCCGTCCGCCGGTCTCGATGCGCCGGGCAGCATACTTCTTGGCGACTGCCGAGATGATGGAGCTGTCGAGTCCGCCCGACAGCAGCACCCCGTAGGGCACGTCGCTCATCAGCTGGCGTTGCACGGCGGCTTCCAGGGCGTCATGCAGTTCGTTCACGGACGCCGGGTTGTCTTTCACGGCGTCATAGTCCGTCCATTCGCGTTTGTACCAGCGGGTCATCTTGCCTTCGCGGCTCCAGTAGTAGTGCCCCGGAGGAAACGGTTCGTAGCGCTCGCACTGCCCTTCGAGCGCCTTCAGCTCGCTGGCACAGTAGACGGTGCCGTCGGTGTCATAGCCGATGTAGAGGGGAATCACGCCGATGGGGTCGCGTGCGATGAGGAACTCGTCGCGCTCCTCGTCGTAGAGGGCGAAGGCGAAGATGCCGTTCAGCTCTTCCAGGAAGTCCACGCCCCGCCGACGGTAGAGGGGCAGGATGACTTCGCAGTCGCTCCCCGTCCGGAAGGGGTAGTCGAGCTGTTGCCGCAGCGTGCGGTGGTTGTAGATTTCCCCGTTGACGGCGAGGACCTGCCTGCCGTCAGCCGAGAAGAGGGGTTGTCCGCCGCTCTGCGGGTCGACGATGGAGAGACGTTCGTGTGCCAGGATGGCAGAGCTTCCGCAGTAGATGCCGCTCCAGTCGGGGCCGCGGTGACGGATGCGCTTGGCCATGTCCAGGGCTTTGCCCCGTAAGGCGGACGATGGTTGCTTGAGGTTGAATATGCCTACGATTCCACACATGGTTGTTGTCGTTTAGAGATGGATGGATGGGGTTCATTCCGCCGGTGCGGAGGTCAGGAAACGGTCGATGTCGGCAGCTGCCCGGCGTCCCGAGGCGATGCAGCGCACCACGAGGCTGGCGCCGGTGGCGGCGTCTCCTGCCACGAACACCTGAGGGGCGAATGCCGGGAGTTCCGGCTTGAGGAAGCCCATGGCGAGCAGGACGAGGTCGGCTTTCAGTACCTCTTTCTTGCCCGTGTGTTTCATCAGCGGACGTCCGCCGTCGGGGTTGGGCAGCCAGTCCACCGCCTCCACCTCGACGCCCGTCACGTGTCCCTTTTCTCCGAGGAAGCGGACGGACGAGAGGCTCCAGCGGCGCACGCATCCCTCCTCGTGGCTGCTGCTGGTCTTCAGTATCACGGGCCACTGCGGCCAGGGCGTTGCCGGGTTCTTGCCGACGGGCGGTTGGGGCATGATTTCGATTTGGGTCACGCTCTTCGCTCCCTGCCGGTTGCTGGTGCCGATGCAGTCGCTGCCGGTGTCTCCGCCGCCGATGACGAGCACGTCCTTGCCTTTGGCGGTGACACGCTCCTTGTCGGAGAAGGTCTGTCCGGCGAGTACGCGGTTCTGCTGGGCGAGCATCTCCAGGGCAAAGTGGATGCCCTTCAGTTCCCGTCCCGGGATGTTGAGGTCGCGTGCCTGCGGCGTCCCGGTGCAGACGCAGTAGGCGTCGAAGCCCTCGGGGAGGTGGGTGAGGTCGATGTCGGCGTTGACCTCAAAGCGGATGCCCTCGGCCTCCATCACGCGGATGCGCCGGTCGATGATGGGCTTGTTGAGCTTGAAGTTGGGGATGCCGAAGCGCAGCAGTCCCCCGATGTACTCCAGCCGCTCGAAGACGGTGACCTCATAGCCGCGGCGGTTGAGCTGGTTGGCAGCCGCCAGTCCGGCAGGTCCCGAACCGATGACCGCCACCCGCTTCCCGTTCCGTCGGTAGGAGCGGGGCTGCACGTAGCCTTCGCGGAAGGCGGCTTCGATGATGGCGGCTTCGTCCTCCCGGATGGTGACGGGTGCGTCGATGCTGAGCTGCAGCACACAGCTCTTTTCGCACAGCGCCGGGCAGATGCGTCCGGTGAACTCGGGGAAGTCGTTCGTCTGTGTCAGGATGTCGTATGCCTCGCGCCACTTCCCCTTGTAGAGGGCGTCCTGGAACTCCGGCGGGCGGTTGCCCAGCGGACAGGCCCAGTGGCAGAACGGCACGCCGCAGTCCATGCAGCGCGAGGCCTGTAGTTTGCGTTCACTTGTGTTCAATGTCTGTTCCACTTCACCGAAGTCGGTGATGCGGTCGTGCACCGGGCGGTATTCCGCCTCCTGGCGCGGTATGGTAAGAAATGCTTTCGGGTTTCCCATAAGTCTGTTGTTTTATCCACGGTCAGTAATCTCTCTGTACTTCGGCAATCTTCTCCTGGAGCTTGCGCATCTGCTCTTCGGCGAGCACCTTCTTGTATTCGATGGGGGTCACCTGGATGAACTCGTCGACGTAGCGGCTCCAGTTGTCGAGCATCTGGCGTGCCAGCTCCGAGCCGGTGTAGCGGTAGTGCTGGCGGATGAGCTCGTGCACCTCCTTGCGGGCGGTGGCGTCCTCCAGGAGCGACAGCTCGACCATGTCCATGTTGCAGAAGTAGTCGAAGTGGTGGTTCTTGTCCCACACGTAGGCGACGCCTCCGCTCATGCCGGCGGCAAAGTTGCGTCCGGTCTCACCCAGCACGACGACCCGTCCGCCGGTCATGTACTCGCAGCAGTGGTCGCCCACGCCTTCCACCACGGCTATGGCGCCGGAGTTGCGTACGGCAAACCGTTCGCCTGCCCGTCCGTTGATGTAGACCTCGCCGCTGGTGGCTCCATAGAGGAGGGTGTTGCCCGCGATGGTGTTGTCTTCCGCAGCAAAACCGCTGCGCACGGGCGGCTGTACCGAGATGTGTCCGCCGCTGAGCCCTTTGCCCAGGTAGTCGTTTGCCTCTCCTTCCAGACGGAAGCTGATGCCGTGGGCGAGGAAGGCGCCGAAGCTCTGTCCTGCCGACCCCTTGAACTTCACCTGGATGGTGTGGTCGGGCAGTCCTGCCTGTCCGTAGCGGGAGACAACCGCCCCCGAAAGCATGGCGCCCACCGAGCGGTCGGTGTTGGCGATGGCATATTCCAGTGAGATTTCCTTCCGGTTCTCCAGCGTGTCCCTGACTGCCGACAGGATGGCGGTGTCCATCACCCGGTCGATGTCATGTTGTTGCGGGACCACCTGACGGATGGCAGCCCCGTTGTCCACCCGGTGGAGGATGCGGCTGAAGTCGAGCAGCGAAGCCTTCGTGCCTGCCGCTGCCGGTGCCAGCTCGATGAGCTCGGTGTGTCCCACGATGTCGTCGAGCTTCCGGAAGCCCATCTCTGCCAGGTATTCGCGTACCTCCTGAGCGAGGAAGCGGAAGTAGTTGACCACGTATTCATAGTGTCCCCGGAAGCGTTGGCGCAGCACCGGGTCCTGGGTAGCGACCCCGACGGGACAGGTGTTGGCGTGGCACTTGCGCATCATCACGCAGCCCAGCACGATGAGGGCAGCCGTGCCGAAGGCGAACTCTTCCGCTCCCAGCAGCGCCATGCAGATGATGTCGCGTCCGGTCTTCAGCTGGCCGTCGGTCTGCAGGCGCACCTGTCCGCGCAGTCCGTTGAGGACAAGGGTCTGCTGTGTCTCGCTCAGTCCTATCTCGGGTGGAATGCCGGCATAGCGCATGGAGGAGGCGGGCGATGCACCCGTTCCACCTTCCGCACCGGAGATGACGATGAGGTCCGCCTTGGCTTTTGCCACGCCGGCAGCGATGGTCCCCACGCCGCTCTCTGCCACCAGCTTGACGCTGATGCGTGCCCGTGGATTGACGTTCTTCAGGTCGAAGATGAGCTGTGCCAGGTCCTCGATGGAGTAGATGTCGTGGTGCGGTGGCGGCGAGATGAGCGAAATGCCGGGGATGGAGTGCCGCGTGCGGGCGATGACCTCGTCCACCTTGAAGCCGGGGAGCTGTCCGCCTTCTCCGGGTTTCGCCCCCTGTGCCACCTTGATTTGTATCTCTTCGGCATTCACCAGGTAGGCTGTCGTCACGCCGAAGCGTCCGGAAGCCACCTGCTTGGTCTTGCTGCACAGAGAGATGCCGTCGTGTGTTCCCCGGAAGCGGGCTTCATCCTCGCCGCCTTCCCCCGTGTTGCTGCGTGTCCCCAGCTTGTTCATGGCGAGTGCCAGCGCCTCGTGTGCCTCCTGGCTGATGGCGCCGAACGAGATGGCTCCCGTGACGAAGTGCTTCACGATGCTTTCCACCGGTTCCACCTCGTCAATGGGGATGGGGTTGCGCCTGAAGCGGAAGAAGTCGCGGAGGAAGAGGGGCTGTTCCTTCCGGTCTGCCTGCGCGGTGAACTCCTTGAACTTCGCGTAGCTCCCCAGCCGGGTTGCCAGCTGGAGCTTGCTGATGGTCTCCGGGTTCCAGGCATGCCGCTCCCCGTCCTTGCGGTAGGAGAACTGACCGATGTGCGGCAGCAGGTCGGAGTCACTGCCTTCCCCGTCGGCAAATCCTGCCCGGTGGAAGGCTGTATAGTCGCGGGCGATCTCCTCCAGGCGGATGCCTCCGATGGTCGAGGAAGCCGTCCCGAAGCAGGACCTCAGCAGTTCCGCACTCACCCCGACGGCTTCGAATATCTTCGCTCCCCGGTAGGAGCGGATGGTGCTGATGCCCATCTTGCTCATGATTTTGTACAGTCCCTTGCAGACCGCCTTGATGTAGTTTTTCTCCGCCGTTTCGTAGTTCATCTGCACCTCGCCCCGTTTCACCCGGTCATCGAGCACGGCGAACGCCATGTACGGGTTGAGGGCGCTGGCACCGTAGCCCAGCAGCAGGGCAGCATGCATCACCTCGCGGATTTCCCCGCTCTCGACAATCAGCGCCGTCTGCACACGCTTCTGCACGCCGATCAGGTGGTGATGCACGGCACTGACGGCTAGCAGCGACGGGATGGCGGCATGGTCCGCATCCAGTCCCCGGTCGGAGAGGATGATGTAGTTGACCCCTTCCTTCACCGCTTCCTCTGCCCGGCGGCACAGTTCCGTCAGTGCCTCCTGCAGGGCGTCTCGTCCCCCGCCGACGGGGAAGAGGGTCGGCAGCTTCACGGTCTTGAACCCTTTGTAGCGTATGTTGCACAGGATGTCGAGCTGCGTGTTGGTCAGTATCGGGTGGGGCAGACGCACCATCTTGCAGTGGCTCTCGTCCGGCAGCAGGATGTTGCAGCCCACGGCGCCGATGTATTCCGTCAGCGACATGACCAGCTCTTCGCGGATGGGGTCGATGGGCGGGTTCGTCACCTGGGCGAACTGCTGACGGAAGTAGTTGAACAGCAGTTGCGGCTTGTCAGACAGGACGGCGAGCGGCGTGTCGTTGCCCATCGAGGCGGTCGGTTCCGTCCCGTTGACTGCCATCGGGATGAGGATGCGCTCGATGTCCTCCCGCGTAAAGCCGAAGGCACGCAGTCGCCGGTTGTAGTCCGGCACGGCATTGTCCGGTTTCCGTCCGCTGCGCAACGTGTCCAGCTCGATGCGGTTTGCTGCCAGCCATTGACGGTACGGTCTGGCGGAAGCCAGTTTCGCCTTCAGTTCCTCGTCGCGGAAGATGACTCCCTCCTGCGTGTCCACCATCAGGAGCTTGCCCGGCTGCAGCCGTCCCTTCTCCTTGATGTTCTCCGGTTCGAAGCCGATGACCCCCGCTTCACTCGCCACGACCATCATGTCGTTCCGGGTGATGAGGTAGCGTGCCGGACGCAGTCCGTTGCGGTCGAGCATGCCCCCCGCATAACGTCCGTCGCTGAAGAGCAGCGCCGCCGGTCCGTCCCACGGCTCCATCAGGATGGAGTGATATTCGTAGAACGCCTTCAGGTCTTCGCTGATGGGGTTCCGGTCGTTGAATGACTCCGGGACCAGCATCGCCATGGCGTGCGGCAGGCTCAGTCCCGACATCACGAAGAACTCCAGCACGTTGTCGAGCGAGGCGCTGTCGCTCATGTTGCTCTGCAGGATGGGGCGTATCTCCTTCACGTCCCCCAGCAGCGGCGTCGACAGGACACTCTCGCGCGCCTCCATCCAGCCCCGATTTCCCCGGATGGTATTGATTTCCCCGTTGTGTGCCAGCAGACGGAAGGGCTGCGCCAGGCTCCAGGTCGGGAACGTGTTCGTGCTGAAACGCGAATGGACGATGGCAAGTCCGCTGGTGAAGTAAGGTTGCGTCAGGTCGCAGAAATACTCGCGCACCTGGACCGATGAGAGCATACCTTTATATATAATGGTCTTGCTGGACAGCGACACGATGTAGAACTCCTTGTCCGTGACGCGCCGTTCGATTTTCTTGCGGATGATGTACAAGGTACGTTCGAGGTTCTCCGGGTCCGTCGTGCCTGTGATGAACACCTGCTTGATGTCCGGTTCCGTAGCTGCGGCGCTCGCTCCCAGTATTTCCGGACGCACCGGAACCTGTCTCAGGTGCATCAGCGAGAGCCCTTCGCGCTCGATTTCCTCAATCATGATGCGCAGGATTTCCGCCTGTGCCTCCTTGTCTTTCGGCAGGAACACCAGTCCCGTTCCGTATTTACCCTTCTCGGGGACCGGTATCCCCTGCAGCAGGATGAACTCGTGCGGTATCTGGAGCAGGATGCCTGCGCCATCCCCCGTCTTGTTGTCCGCCCCCTCTGCACCACGATGTTTCATGTTCTCCAGCACCTTCAGTGCGGCATCGACCAGCTCGTGCGACTTGTTGCCATGAATGTTGACAATCATGCCTACGCCGCAGGCATCATGCTCATGCTCCGGGCGGTAAAGCCCCTCTCCGGCATGCTGCGGCACTTTTCTCTTCTCTTTGTCAAATGTGTTGCTCTTCATTGAATAATACTTTCTTTTTGTATAATAAAATAAGTATTTATATTTCGTATTGTCTGCAAATATATTGTTTTGCTATCATTTGAACAATGATTTTGTTCCTTCTTCTGACAGAAAATGAAGTCCCTCGGATGTTTGCTTACAATCGTGTGCTAAAAAGAAGGAATTTAACACGATGGTGTAACCACTTTTCGACTTTTTCCTTTCAATCTATCAAAATCGAGTCAAAAAAGATATTTTAACCCAAATTGTTCATTAGACCGCTCAAACTCCCTGTGTCATTTTGTCGGCATTCCCTCCCTTTCCCTATACAAAACCGTCCGAATCCCCCTTTTCGCCTGACTCGTACTTTGCGATTTTCCATCAAACCAGCGTGCGATTGCAAACAAATGCAAACGAAATTCCCCGAAAAGCCCTCTTATTTTAGAAAACTATACATCTCATTTTCGAAATACTTACATTTTAGCGCCCAAACAATATTGTTCCACGCGTCAAACACTTGTGTTTGGCACCTCAAACAATATAGTTTCACCATCCAAACCATATTGTTTCATCCGCGGAAGTCAAATGTTTGGAGAATGAAATGCAAAAATCCCCGGTTTCATTCTCCAGAAGGAGTACCGTGTCAACAAATCGGAAGCTATCACCACGCCCATCCTATTTCCCTTCCACTGTCATTCAGAAACCACTACCGCTCCATGAACATCCGAATAACACCCCTTCTCCCGAATCCGCATCAATCTGTATTTTGCGAATCGCCCGAGAATGCCCTCGGAATCCACACAATCGTATTTTTGTGCGAGCAAGCCCTCTGTAGAGCCCTTCGTTTGACATTTTGTCAATTCTGGCGGCGATGTAGGGGCGACCGGTCTGGTCGCCCGGTCCAATGCACGTCCAATAAACGTCCCCAATGCACGTCCAATAAACATCCCCCATACATTATTACCTCTCATTCCGCATTTTGATTCTATTGAAATCTCCCAATTGAATACCCTACAATTATACCATTCCTGATTGGACCGGGCGACCAGACCGGTCGCCCCTACATTTTGTTTTATTGGACATCGTGCCGGGAGGATAATTGTACATTGTCAATTGAGAAGGTTACCGTTTGTCATTTGCATCAGATGATGGACGATAACAAAATGATTATCGAAATACTTGTGTGGTGATAATATAAATATGTCAAAGTAATCCACTTTCGCGTGATTTCTCCTGCCTAAAAGTTTGCTTTATAAATGACTATTTGTATCTTTGCAACGTCAGTCCCCACCAAGCCTCTCAACGATGCTCAAATGCGTGGGGCTTTTTTGTTTATATACCTCGCTCTAAAGATACGCTAATGGAAAGATTACCGCATTTCATGAAACATTACATGGCGGAGGTAGACTTGGTGTCTCTGTTGGAAAGTCGTGGACTTATCATTTCTGACGAAGCCAAGGCGGTGCAGTATTTAGAGAGCATCGGATACTATCGCCTTTCTGCCTATATGTACCCATTCTTGAAAGTTCCTAAGGAATCTCATCTGTATAAAGACGGGACAACTTTCCAACAAGTGTTGAATCTGTATCGCTTCGACAAAAAGTTGCGTATGCTTCTTCTCAACGAGATTGAGAAAATTGAGATAGCCATTCGTCGAGCCATTATGAATATTCCTGTACTGATGACGGGGGATATTTATTGGCTGACCAGTTCCGTTCATTTTGCCAACCAAAGAACATTTCAAGATACGAAGAACACCATCGATAGAGAATACGCAAAATCAACAGAAGAGTTCATTAATCATTTCAAGAACAGCTATTGTGACCCATATCCTCCATCATGGATTTTAGGTGAGTTGTTGACAATGGGGAATGTGAATATGATTTACCGTAATCTGAAAGCGGATAAGATACGTAAGCGCATCTCTCATTATTTTGGTTTACAACCAATCGTTTTGGAATCTTGGATAACTTCTTTGACTTTGTTGAGGAATGCCTGTTGTCACCATTCAAGAGTCTGGAACAAGGTTAGTTCAATCATACCTGTTTCTCCAAGAAGAATTACTTATCCTTGGATTACTTTGCAAACAAATCCTCAAAGAGTGTATTTCACTATTTGCATCATCAAGTATTTTCTTGATATTATATCACCCAACAATGATATGTTAGGAAAGATGTACAAATTATTTTTCAATTATCCAGAGATTGATTTG
This sequence comes from Bacteroides sp. Marseille-P3684, assembly GCF_900291465.1. Lineage (GTDB taxonomy): Bacteria > Bacteroidota > Bacteroidia > Bacteroidales > Bacteroidaceae > Phocaeicola_A. Next base: position 3,284,865 of record NZ_LT985808.1, on the reverse strand, counting down.
GCGGCTCTCGGATTTCCGAAGGGATGGGAAGGTGAACCATTATGGGCACAAAGAATATAGCAACTCTTACATTGAGAATTCAAGACGTAATTTTTTTGTTTGCAGTTGATTCCCGAAATTGAAAGAACGGTTATATTTGCAGAAAGACACAATGAAAAATCATGGTTTATGGATGTCATATTGAAATCCCCATGATTCTGCCGTTTCCATCGTATCCATCAGGCGAGAATGTAGGGGCGACCGGTCTGGTCGCCCGGTCCAACGCACGTCCAATAAACGTCCCCCAATACATTATTACCCTCTCATTCCGCATTTTGATTCTATTGAAATCTCCCCAATTGAATCCCCCCCCACAATTGTACCATGCCTGATTGGACCGGGCGACCAGACCGGTCGCCCCTACATTTTGTTTATTGGACATCGTGCCGGGAGGATGATTGTACGTTGTCAATTGAAGAGGTTACCGTTTGTCATTTGCATCAGATGATGGATGATAACAAAATAGTTATCGAAATACTTGTGCGGTGATAATAGAAGTGTTATCTTTGTGCCGTCATCAAAAAGAGCTCTTTGAATGACTGATGAAGGAGCGCTAAAGGCGCGGATAGAAGAGTTGATGGAAAATCTCAACTACTATCTCCGAAACTATGACCGATTAATTGGAATTGGTTATAGGCGTTCGGTATTGGATGCTGAAATTGAGTTGCTGAAAGAAGAATTGAAGCAGCTCACAGGCAAACAGTAGAAAGGTGGCCTGTCGCAAAGCTAGCAGCGGCAGGCCTTCCTTCATCACTTATGAGTGTAAAACCCCAAAATCTCCAAAAATATGGATACAATACAGGAATACAGGATGCTGAAACGTCGTTGGGTTGAAAGCCGCGGCGAAGAGCGCGAACAGGTTCAGAAGGAGCTTGATGTTTTCTTTGATTCACTTGATGAGGCAGAGCGTCGTCAGGTTATTGAGGCTGTTGATGACGATTTTGAAGCAATTCATCAGTGTATAGAGGAAGCAAAGGATTTGAAATTGCGTTCACAAATGGAGCAGGTATTGCCTTTCCTGTCGATTTCAGCCCTTGCCAAGCATTATTTCGGAAAAAGTGCCTCGTGGTTTTATCAACGTTTGAATGGTAACATCGTTCATGGCAAACCTTGCCGTTTTACTCCGGAAGAGTTGGAGAAGGTGAAGTTTGCACTCAATGATATCAAGGATAAATTGTCGGCAACAGTGTCAAATATTTGAGGCAATGTAGGGGCGACCAGACCGGTCGCCCCTACGAACATACATGCCGCAAGGAACATTGTCAATTGTCAATTATCAATTGTCAATTGAATAGGATTGTCCATTGAATCAAACAGGCTCGCCGCAATCAACACATACGGGCGGTCCTTCACCAACACATTCTTGTCGGCATCGAGCAGGTAGAGGGAGGGCAGCGCCTTCAGGTCATACAGCGCCTGTTCCTGGACGACGTAGCGGTCTGAACCGACGAGCCATCCCTCTGGGAGCGACGAAAGGGTCGACTTCCAACGTTCCTGGTCCTCCTCCGCATAGATGGCAAGGACCGTCAGCCTGCCATCCGCCACAGCCTGTGACAACTGGTCGTCCTGCTTCATCCTTGCCAGCGTACGGCGGCAGTTCGGGCAGTCGGCATCGTAGAAGAAGAGCAGCAGACGGTCGCCCTTGACAGCGGTCTGCAGCAAGGTGTGGCGACGTCCGTCCGGTGAAAAATATACGAAGTCGGTCGCCCGTGTGCCCGGCATGTTCCGTTCGACCAGGTGCAGGCGGAATGCCAGCGTGCTCTTCCGCGCATCATCCAGCATGCGGCTCTCCAGCATCCGCCGGAGGTAGACGAGGTAGAGCTCTTCGTTGTAATAGGGAGAATTGGCATCGTAGAGATAGGTATCAATCATGTCCATGAACACCCGCCGTGCCTGTTCGTGCGGTTCCATCCTCTCGCAGAGCGCACGGATGCCTGCTTCAGCGGACGCCTTCTCGATGGGCACCTGCAGGTAGAGGTTCAGCTGGTTCAGGAACCCCCGTTCGCACAGTTCCCGGTCGCCCGTCAGCGTTGTGTCTGCAAAATCGAAGTTGTCCCACAGATGGGCGAACAGGTAGTTCGCCTTCCCCTCCTGGGTGGTGTACAGAGGCGGAATCTCCGGAAATGGAAATTCCTTGGTCACACGGACGGAATCGCGGTCCTGCACCTCCGCCGTCCCGGTCTGTCTGCCGGACGAACTGCATGAATATCCGCCAAATGCCATCCATCCTGCCAATACGCAAAAAATGATTTTCTTCATAGTCATGTCGTTAAAGCGCGACAAAGATAATTATTCAATTGACAATCCTATTCAATTGACAATTGATAATTGACAATGGACAATTATCCTTGCGGCATGATGTCCAATAAACAAAATGTAGGGGCGACCGGTCTGGTCGCCCGGTCCAATACAGGATGTTCAATAATTACACCCTCATACACATCCAATAATTACATCCCAATATACATTGTTGTCCTGTCATCCTGCATTTGATTCTGTTGAACCATTCCCGATTATTCCGTTCATTGCATTGGACCGGGCGACCAGACCGGTCGCCTCTACATTCCCGCCTGATGTCATGTCTACACACCGCAGGGTTATTGTCAATTGTATGAATGACACTTCTATTAAATTTTTCATCGTAATGTGAAGGCTCTATAACCTTAACTTAGTTAATCTAAGTTAAATGGGGGGAGGGTGGTTGGAACTGAGACGTTGCGAACCTTTACTCCGAAGGGGGAGGCGTATGCCTTTAGAAACAGGGAAAATCAGGGGTTTGATAATTCATTTATTTAACTTTTTTATCTTGGGAGAAGTTGCAGATGTGGAATCAATGTGTTGCAGATATGAAATAAATACAATATCTTTGCAACGAAACTTGAACAAAAGTTTACACATTTTTAATCGGGCGTCTGTCTTTCTTGCCCGGTTGGATGAGTGACTTTAGGAGACAAAATATAGAATGAAAAAGACGAGTTGTTGTATGATTCTTGTTGCCCTGACTCTCTTTATATGGGGCATACAAACCGCATCGGCGCAAACATGGGGCATCAAGACCAACGCGCTGTACGATGCAACCCGGACCGTGAACATCGGAACCGAATTCGCCTTGGGCAAGAAATGGACACTGGACGTCAGCGGAAACTACAACGGATGGAACGCCGGAAGCCGCTGCGAGAAGATGAAGCATTTCATGGTCCAACCCGAACTGCGCTACTGGACTTGCGACGTGTTCAACGGCCACTTCTTCGCCCTGCACGCGATGGGCGGAGGATACAACATCTCAAACGTCCGCTTCCCCTTCTTTACCCGGAAATTTGATGACGGCAACCGCTACGAAGGCTGGTTTGTCGGGGCAGGTGTCGGCTACGGCTACTCCTGGGTACTCGGCAAACGCTGGAACCTCGAAGCCGAAATCGGAGCGGGCTATGCGTATTCCCCCTACGACAGCTACGAATGTCTGGAGTGCCGGCGGAGCCTCGATTCCGGTACGCGGCACTACTGGGGCATCACCAAGGCTGCCATCTCACTGATTTATTTCCTTAAATGAAAAGACACGGAGGAACCATCATGAAAAGATATACGTTCATTCTCGCAACGATGCTGATCGCCGGTCCACTCTATGCCGACGGCAGAAAAAGCTACCTCGAACAGATTCAAGTCAATGACCTCAACGTCCGCAGGGAAGGGCAGATGGTCAATCTCTCTTTCTTGCCGGACTTGAGCAACCTCCTGACTTCGTCAACGTGTCACCCAAAACTCATCAGAGAATAATGGTGCGATAGGTTGATGGCGTTTCATCAGCATAGTTCGATTGATAACCTGTTTGTTCTTGGGCAGTGTCAGCTGTATTGTTACAATCGTCTGTGCAAGTGCTAAAACCTTGTCGACACTCATATTGACATTGGATAGTTTCAGCAGCCGCTCTAGTTCCTTATAAACTTTCAATGCCACAAAACAGATGCATACGTGTGCCTTTATCCTGCGGTGGGTGAAGTGGAACATAGGTCGTATCTCTATCTTCGATTTTGAGATGCGGAAAGCCCTTTCGACATGCCATAGGTTATGATATGCGGCATATACTTCACCGGTCGGGATATTTGTATTGGTAAGATATCCTTTCAGCCCGTCCCATTTCGCGTCNGGTCGTATCTCTATCTTCGATTTTGAGATGCGGAAAGCCCTTTCGACATGCCATAGGTTATGATATGCGGCATATACTTCACCGGTCGGGATATTTGTATTGGTAAGATATCCTTTCAGCCCGTCCCATTTCGCGTCAGCCTCAAGTTTGTCGTAATTGATGGTCACCTTAATGTCGCCCTTCATCTTCAAGAACTTGTTATAACCTCGCTTGTTTATGTTGTCTTTCGTCAGGGTGCCACGTTGGTATGCCTTTTCCAGACGTTGTATCCCCTTTTCCCTGTTGTGGGCATCCTTGCGGGCACGGTCGTCTGTATATCCCACAAGCAGACGTCTGCTGCCTCCCTTGTCGTATTCCACCATCTGCTTGTCAACTTTGGGCTGACTGAGTATCCATTCCTGTATCCTTTTGCTTTCGTTCTTGATTTTCGCACCGATAATATATTTGTAACCGTTTGCTTCCAAGTCTGCTATATTGTCGCTGTTCATCAGTCCGGAGTCGGCTACGACAATAAAGTCTTCCAATTTATATTTCCGTACAAATTCCGTCACTACCGGCAGCATCGTGTGACCTTCATACTTGTTCCCTTCATGTATGCAATAAGCCAGCGGATAGCCTCCGACGCTGACGAGCAGTCCGAGGATGATCTGTGGATTCCTGTGCCGTCCTTCTTTGGAAAATCCTGTCTTTCGCAATTCATCTTCATAATCCGCCTCAAAATAAAGAGTGGTCACATCATAGAACAAAACACCGATGCGGCCGTTCAACACCTGCCTTGTATGCAGTACGCTTATATCCTGGACAATTTCATGCTGACTGTCGCTGAGCTTGTCCAAATAACGGTATATCTTCGACAGACTGACATCCTCATCGAAATGGTTTTTCAGGTACTCGGCAGTAGCCGCCTTGCTTGCCGGATAGGCCAACCGCGCCTTTACCAGCTGTCGGAACACCGGATCCTCGATCCGGTTGAAGCCCACACTGTCAAACACACGGTCAAGTATCAGGTCTGCCCCGTTAATCGATATGTTGGTAATACATGAAAGCATTTGCTCGGCATTCAGAAGTTCCGTTTCACACCCCTTACGATCCTCGCCGAAAAGATCCAGACGGGGATGCCGGCGTTCTTGCTCCCTGTCAATCCACTCATGGGCTTTAGATATGAGTGAGTCAAGATCTTCGGGTTCCTTGGCTATGCCGATTGTGGCAAGTTCATTCATTTTGCCATTAATCTTCTCTGTGACAATTATGCCAACATTGCCTGAGGGATATTTTTTCCTTCGTATAAACATATTTTTTGAACCGTGTCACCCTAAAATGGGTGATGCAAAATTACAAAATTCTATTTATCAACGCTTTGTAAAATTAGACTTTTTTGAGTGACGAAGTCAGGAAAAAGCTACCTCGAACAGATTCAAGTCAATGACCTCAACGTCCGCAGGGAAGGGCAGATGGTCAATCTCTCTTTCTTGCCGGACTTGAGCAACCTCCGTGTGCGGACGCAGGACCGCCTTTCACTGGTCCCGGTGCTGGTCAGTGCCGACGGACGCCACGAGCGTGCCCTGGAACCGATTGTCATCTACGGACGGGTGCGCGGCGTGAAGCTGGACCGTCAGCTGATGCGTCAGGCGGACGTTCAGGACTACGGCGTCACGGTCCGTCGGAAGGGCGGACACTGGGAGGCGCCTGCCTACACGGCTTCTGTGCCCTTCGAACCCTGGATGCGCAACGCCACGCTCAACCTGCGCGAGTATGTCACCGGCTGCGCCGGCTGTGAGAAGGGTGACTTCGTGACCACCATCGACCCTCACATCCTGCCGTTCGTGGCGCCTGCCTATGCACGGGCAACCGTCGCTCCGCGTGAGGAAGGGGTGAAGCACCGCAGCGTGACCTTCCGCGGACGTTTCCAGTTTGAGCTGGACCGTTACGACGTCCTGCTGGACTACAAGGGGAACCGCGCGAAGCTCGACGAGATGCGTGCCCGCATCGACTCGGTGGCAAACGACCCGACGGTGACCATCTCCGCCATCGAGGTGCAGGGTTACACCTCGCCCGAGGCTCCCGTGGAATACAACGAACGCCTGGCACGGAACCGCGCCACGGCACTGGAAGAATACATGAAGCAGCAGTTCCCGCAGATTCCTGCCGACAAGTGGAAGGTGTCCTGGCCCAATGAGGACTGGACGGAACTCCGCCGGCAAATCGAGGCGGACCGTACCCTGGAGGGACGCGACCGCGTGCTGCACATCATCGACACCGAGCCGGATCTCGACCGGCGCGAGTGGCTCATCAAGATTCTCCGTCCGGAGAGCATCTACCGCACCATCTACGAACGTTATTATCCTTATTTGCGACATAATGATTACGTGGTGAGCTTCACCGTACGCAATTTCAGCGTGGAGGAGGGGCGGCGCATCATCCTGGAGAAACCGCTCCGCCTGAGCGCTGCCGAGGCTTACCAGGTGGCAATGAGCTATCCCGAGGGTTCGCCCGAACGGTTGCGCTCGATGCAGATTGCTGCCGCCACGTTCGATCGCGATGAGGCTACGCTGCACAACCTGGCGGTGGAGCTGATGTCGAGAGGCTTGCATGCCGACGCGCTGAAGGCGTTGGAGGGAGCACCCGAAACGGGCGACCTGCTCAACCTGCGCGGAGCTGCCCTGGTGAACCTGAACCGTTATGCAGAGGCAGCCAAGGACTTCCGCCGGGCGGCTGAACTCGGTAATGCCGATGCACGGACGAACCTTGAAGAACTGGACGGGGTGCGTTGATACACCCCTATATATAATTAAGGAAGAGATTTTTTTAATTAACTATATTATTAATCTAAACTCTGTAACAATGAAGTTGAACAAGTTTTTTCTTTTCAGCGCAGCCGTGGGCTTAGCCCTCGCGTCTTGCTCTGACGATGTGGCTGTCACTTCTCCGGACAATGGTAAAGTGACTAAGGGGAACACCTACGTGGCTGTGAGTGTAACACAAACTCAAACTCGTGCTTCCAGCGAGGAATTGACGGACAAGTATGCCGGTACTGACACTGAGACGAAGGTAGCTAATATTTACTTCCTGAAGGGTGGAGAAGCACAGGTAGAATTCAATAACCCGCTTTCCACTGCTGCTACAGCAGACAATAAGAATCCGGATTTCTGGAAAAAGGAAGATAGTGGTTATACTTACTGGAAGACCGGTGTATTTGAAACCGATGCAACACCTACTCCGGTGGATATGAACGTAATCCTGAATGGTAACGATTTGACAAAAACTGCCAAAGCCAGTGATATCGATCCTGTTGTGGATATGGCAGGTACGAACAATGCTGGTGACGTTGTGAAGAATACGAACCTCTTCATGGCTAATGGTTTCACCATGACTTCTGCTACTGCAAAACATGCTGTTGCAGCTGATGTGACAAAAGAACAGGCTTTTGCTGAGCAGGATCCGAAGAACAACTTCGATTTTGATGTAACCCGTCTGTTGGTAAAGGGTATTGTGGTAGACAATAAACCGACTAACGACTATGAGGTGAAAGACAAGGCTGATGTTGCTCTGGGTAAGGTATCCAAGACTGGTATGACTTTCGCCGGTGTGAACGGTGCTACGAAGTCTTATCTCTTCAACAATAAACCGACTGAATCTGCTATTCACAAAGCAAACGCTGCAAGTACTGCTGCTGCGGCTAAAACAGAAGGTTTGGTTCGTTTGGGTAACTTGACAGACCAAGATCCGGATCCAAAAAAAATGAACTTTGGGTCTTACACCGCTGTGGCTGTTAACGAAGGTGTAGATGATTTCGCCGGTGCAAAAGCAGATGCATTGGGCAGCAAGGCTAATGCCGTTTACTTCTTCGAAAATACATCCAATGACTACAGCGCAACGATGGCAAAAGTAGGCTACAACCGTTATGCTTATGCCAAAGTATACGTGACTTTCGTTCCGAACGATGCCAATGTACGAAACATCAAGGTGATGGATGCTGAAACTAACGGTTATAAGAAATTCAAAGACCATGCTGGTGCTGATAAATGGGGTATGTGGGATACCGATTACAAGTACTCTACCGCTAGTGACAAGACTTTCTTCTATGCTGAAGGTTATTTGTTCGGTTCTGTAGACGCTGCCTTGTTTGCCGGTTATACTCGCGATCAAATCTATACCTACAAGGATGGCCGCATGGCTTACCGTTCTCTCTGGAATCGTGTAGAGACAAGTGGTTCTGACAAGAACATCAAGGATGCCGGAACTTATCGTAACAACATCTATGTATTGGAAATCACCGGCTTCACCGGTCTGGGTATGCCTTGGGATCCCGCTGACCCCAACGACCCGAACTTGCCGCAAGATCCGGATGATAACGGTACAACTCCTCCGGGAACCGATCCTGACGTCAATCCGAAGGCTAAATCGTTCATGCGCGTAAATGCCAAGGTTATTCCTTGGACTGTTTACCGTCGTTCTGTAAACTTCGGTGGTGAATATTAATCACATATCCAATAACCTAAATCATCCGGCGCGGAATGTCAGGCACATTCCTGCCTGACTCACGCCCGGAGCACATTCTATCGGGCAGGCGCACTGCCTGCCTGATAGAATGTTTGATATCCCCTTCGACGGGATATCCCCCAACTAGAAACAGTACTTTTGAGAAAATTATGAAAAAGAAATTGCTTACATACCTCGCACTGATTCTCCTCGCACCGCTTGCCGGGTCCTGTATCTACGACCATCAGGACGTCTGCCAGCCCGACCTGCAGGTGGAGCTTACCGCCATCGCCGACGATGAATGTGCCACTGCCGGTGGGGAAGGGGACTACTACAAGTATGACCTGAGCGCACTGCATGAGGTGCAGGTGGCTGTCTTCGACCGCAAGTCCGGAAAGCTCGTGGATGTCCGGTCCGAGAAGAACGCGACGGCACTAAGCAATTACAAACCCATTTTCCCCATGCTTCCTGCCGGCGACTATGTCATCACCGTCTGGGCTGCCGAGACGCCCAACGACTACAACACCGTGACCGATGCCGTGCCCTGGAAGATGGACCTGCAGAAGGTGGCTGCCAACAACGGAAGGCTGCCCCAACTGTTCTACGGCGTGACGGAACTCAGCGTCCCCGTAAACCAGGACGAACAGTTTACCCTGATGAATGCGACTGTGAATTTGCGTCCTTACGTCCAGACCTTCAGCGTCGGTTTCTCCGGTGCGAAAGCGGACGAACAGCTGACCCTTACCTATAAGGACGAAAACCCACAGGTGAACTTCAGGCAGGGCAACATCGAACGTCCTACCCGGTACACCTCCACCACCACTGCCCGCGGTGCGGACGATGCCCTGCGCGTTGCCGTCCTCCGCATGGGAAACAGCTATGAGGGTGTACGCCTCACCCTGGCTTCTCCCGAGACAACCTATCTCGACAAGAGCCTTGCCGCCCTGCTCGACGACATCAGCAAGGCGAACGGAGGTATAAAGTGGAATCTGAACTGTCTGGCGGACATCCCCATCCATGTCGATGTGGAACCGCAAGAAACTTATATGCGCGTCACCGTACGCATCCTCGACTGGCAAGTCATCTACCGCCCCGTGAACCTCGGCGAGTATTGATAAAGCCCACGTCAACTAAAATACGAATTCTCTATGCGAAGAATAACGAACATACTGCTGACCACACTGGCTGCCGGTTCGCTGGTTGCCTGTAGCGATGAACGCATCGTGACGGACACCCCGGGAAATGACGGGGCTGCCGATGGGAGAGCTTACATGAACCTCAGCGTTTATGTGGGCGATCTGCCTTTTGGAGGTACCCGTGCCGGAGAGACGGAGGAGACCACCGAAGGACTCAATGACGACAACGTCAAGGAGCCGCGGGTGGAGTACATCAACCTCCTGATGCGTGCCACCGGAGACGATGCGCCCATCGATACCCGTGAGTTTAATTCGGCAAACGGTACGGCGGAAGAGAACCTGCTCATCTACGAGACTCCCTACTACAAGTCAAAGCATGCCTGGGAGGTCAAGCCGATGGAGTACGGCTTCATGGCGGTTGCCAACCATAAGGCAGACTTCAGCCGTTACCCCGACGACGCGACGAAGACACCGGACATCGAACCCGGCGATAGCAACAACTATGAGGCGGTCACGCTGGACCCGATTACCGGGAAATTTGTCCTGAAGTCAACCCATGAACCCGTGGATGACGGCTATCTGATGCAACCCATGCTCGTGCAGGGTGAATACAGCTACATGCAGCGCTTCGCCATGATTTCGAATGCCGTGCAGAAGACCATCATCCCCGGTGTGACGAAGGAACAGGCGGAAAGCCCCCTCTTCAATCCCCAGCTCAACAACAACGTGGACTTCGACCTGGAACGTGTCGTGGCGAAAGCTTCGGTTGTCGGACCCATTTCCATGGGACTGACGCTCAAGGGCAGCTACCTGGGTGAGTTCTACTTCGACTACTATACGGTCTCCCGCATGCCCGACCGTTTCTATGCACTCGGCGGTGCGAAGAAGAATCCGCCGCATGCCATTTTCCTCAACAACGGAGCGTATGCCACCGACCGGAACAATAAACAGAATGTGCCTAAGGGCATTGCCTCACAAATCGGCAACGGTGACTACCTCACGGGAGCGGCACGCCAATACGGGTTTATCGGCGATGACTACTTCTTTGACGGCTATCCTTTTGTTTATAAGGTGATGGGGGTACAGCGTCCTTCGACTCGTCTGGAGCATCTCTACGGCGTCTATCTGCCGGAGAACTTCCGGAGCGATGCTGCCCCCTTGTTGTGGTTCAACACGTCGCACTTCAAGGTCTATGGTATCTTTGACCCTCTGCCCGATAAGTTCGTGGATGCAAAGGTTTATGAGACCAATGCCGGCAAGCGTCCTGCCGACTGGGACCGCACCTTCTATTTCTGCAGGGAGCTGAACGGTTTCTGCTATTCGCTTGACAACCTGACTGCTGAACAGAAGGCGTACAACTGGTACAAGTATACCAACGGACGCGGTTTCTACCGTACTCCGGTCCATGTAGACCCCATCGACGCGGACTTCAATGAGTATGGCAGACCTGTGAAGAATGCCGACATCGAGCGCAACCATTTCTATATCGTGGAAATAGAGGGCATCTCCGATATGCCATCCAATTGGGATAATGTCGACCCCGGTACGGGTGGCGGAACGAACGCTTCCGGCATGGTGAAGCATGGCAACAGCGACCGTCCGTCGAACCTCTTCCGCGACGAAGCCAACAAGTATGTATCACAGGCGGATGATGGGGGAGTGCTGGATTACGCTCCTGACTTCTGTACGCCTAGAGACTATCTTGCCAACTGGCAGGACGTTCCCAATTTGAAGTTCGACACCAAGTGGGGCAACGACCTCTATCTGGCGAAGCCTTCCGACGGCTACACCGACAAGCCCTATGACAACATCGACGAGAACACGCCCATCAACAGCAAGCGCGTGACCCTGCGTGTCCGTGCCCGGGTGATGAGGTGGAATGTGCAGGGCTTCAACGGCACCATCGGACAGGGTGACTATACGACCACCTATTGATGTCCGAACGAGACAGGATGACTGACTACATGTGTAACGAACCAAACAGAAACAAGATATGAAACGAACAACCCTATGGACCTGCCTGGCGGCGTGCTTCCTCCTTCTCGGGCTGGGAGCGTGCAGCAAGGATGAGATAGGCGGCGGAGGCAACGAACCCGATGGCGAGACGTTCAAGCTCCGCATCCGCGCCTCGATTGTAGGCTTGGGACGGATGGCGGAAGGCAATACGCGCGTGGCGACGGTGACGCCTGCGCCTGAACCGGTAGACTCTGCACACTATTTTGATGTGGATGCCGACGCCGATGCCTACGACCAGTATGTGTCACAATACAACCTCGTGAACTACTACGAGGACTTCGTGGGAAACATCCATGTCTTCCTGCTCAACGATGCCGACAATATTCTGATGCACAAGCGTTTTGTATCGTCACTCCCCAAGGAGGGAGAGGATGTGATGATTCCTGTCTCCAAGTCAGGAAGCAGCGGCGAGGTGCTCTACTATGAGCTGCATTACGACATGCCTGACAAAATTGCTCCCGAGGTGATTAACAACCTCGTGAAGCGCATCGTGCTCGTAGCCAACGAACCTTTCAGTGCTGACGGCAGCACAAGCCTTTTCGGTGAGGAGGTGAAAGGTCTCTTCTCCGATTATGCCAAAAGAACCATCGACAACCCCATCCGCACCGAGGCTGACCTGCGCAAAGCCGTGCAGGCGGACAAACGTCCTTACGGACTGACCATGATCGGTTCGGTGGACTTTACGGGCAACTTGCAGAGCTGGAACGAGAACCCTGTGCAGGTGAAGCTCTATCGCAACATGGCAAAGGTGGTGGTGGACATCGTGCATGAGAACAGTGACACAAACAAGGCGGAAGAGCTGCAATACATCCTTGGAACCGAGCTGGTGAATGCTCCGGCAAAGATTCAGGTTGCCTCGCCGCTCTTTGCAGACGCTGCTACCCGACCTGAACCTTTCTGGACGGGATTGCCTGCCACACCGACGGAGACTTACACCAACGAGGTGCAGGTGACTACGCTGAAGGGCACGACGACCGTCTACGACTTCAGCCTCCAGACACAGTCCTCCATCCGGCGTACCTACTACATCCCGCCTGCCTCTTTCAGGACCGTAGACAAGCTCCCCTCGCTCAAAATCTACACGAGCTACAACGAAAGCCTGATGTACAGGGAGGGGCATTCGGCTGCCGAGTATTCGGACAAGACCTACGTGATTCCCTTGCCGGGCGGCAGTGCCGATACGGATAAGTTCAGCTTCTATGCCAACCGGCTCAACTACTACCGCATGACGTACAAAGGCGACAGGCCCGACTACTACCGCATCCTCTTTGCCCCCTTGGGCGGAGACTATCACCTGCGCGAAGTGGTGGTGCGCGACGAGCCGTTCTTTAACTTGGACATCTAATCAGTTAGCTTATGAAGAAGCCCCATTTACTCTATAGCTTGGGCGTGGCGTTGCTTGCCCTGCCTGCCTGTACGGATAAGGAGATTGCTCCGGAAGATGCGACACAGCGTCCTGCTGACGGTTTCCTCTTCCGTCCCGAGACCCGTGCCGACGGGATACCCATCATCGACGGCAACCGTCAGTGGATTGAGAAGGTGTCCATGACCAAAGGCCTGGATGATTCAGAACGTAAGGAATTCCCGGATCCCAACGAGCAGGGCGACCTGAGTACGTACGACGACGAAACGCACCAGTTCATTGCGCGACGGGATAAGACGAAGGAGCCGTTTGCCTCGTGGCTCAATCAGTCAACTACTTTCTACTACCTGGGTTACCCGAATATCGACCGGTTGACAAATCCGATTAAGGGGGATGAATCCTTCCTGGCGAATGCCCGCGGCTGGGACTACGAGGAACGGTACAGCTGGAATGGAATCAAATACTATGATTTCAAACCGGCCAGGGTTCATCATCCCTTGACCTCGAGTGATTATGATTGGCTTCCGACCTATACCATAGATGATGTCAACCATGTTGCCTTGTCGACCAACGGTATCTTCTCCTATGCGGCGGACATTCTCAATGTGGCAGGGACACACTTCACCAATTTTAATGATGGCTGGAGGGTGAACGGTACGCTTTCGTTCATCTCTTGGTATGATCAGTGGAATCAGACGGTGGGCTATCAGAACAGACAATACAAACCTGATTTCTCCGGCTGGTACGTCCGTAGCAACATGGTGTACCAGTATAACATGGACCTGATGAAGCAGATTACCCACAACCGGGTGATTTTCTCAGGAAACAAGCAGTACAAGCCCGAAGCACCGAGCGAGAATGTGGCAGGAAAGGACGGCTATCTCTACAAGACGTTTGACATGAAGGCGCGCATGGCTCGACTCATTATCCGTGTGAAGTCTTCGTATGACAAGAACAAGCCATGGAATGCCACTTCGGACCAATACTGGCTGGGAGACTTGCTCGTGATGCAAATCCCCCAATTCTTCCGTATGGATGACCAGAAGTTCTTTCCGTTGCTGGATATCAAGGAATATGGAGATACCGGAAAGGATTTGAAGAAGAGAGACAAACCCTATGATGGAGAGGGCAACCACTTCTCGCTGGATAATGCCATTAGATGGCCCATGCAAATGGGAACGCAGGGAGCTTTCATCGATTTGATGAATAGAGACCAAAGCACGAATCACGCTTATGAAGTCTCGATGAAGTTCCATCCAATCCGGAACGCGGACGTAACGGTCTATGCGGATAGACGCAGTGCCTCCATGGGGCGCGACCGTACAGCAAAGGGAAATGCGGCAGAATATAACACGCCCAATTATAAGACCGTGTGCGATGTGTATATTCCGCCGTTCGACCCACGGAAAGCACCCATTCAGGGCTTCGTACGCTACATGGAGAAGGATGGTACGCCTATTGACTATGCAAATAAGATAAACAATCAGACCGGTCAGAAGTTTACGAGTGACGAGGCAACGATTCTTCGGGCAAACGCCGATCAGTGTCAGTTCTTGTCTGTGAATTATTTCCCTCACATCCGTCTGAACATCCGCAGACCCAAAAAGACTTCTAATGGCGGAGAAGACTGGGTGGAAATCACTGATATCCCCATTGGAAAATTGAACTATGACTTGATTCCGGCTTTAAAGAATGCGACTGCTGTCACTTCAGATGTCAGCAACGAAATCCTGAAGTATTTCCCCTCCATCGTCGAGCCGGGACATACCTACCAGCTGGACATCTCCGTGGGCTTCGGGGCTGATGTGGAAATACGGACCTATGACAGCGGCAAGCTCATCCGTCACGACCGCATCGTGAAGTACGGCGAGGTGGCAAAGCCCATCCGGGACCAGTACGACTTCGACCAGTCTGCTCCCAACCTCGTATATTGATTAGTTGACAAGTAACAAGTAAAATAAGAAAAACAACGATATGAAGAAACGAACCTTACTGACCCTGTGGTCTGCATTCACACTCCTGTTCGCCGTGAGCAGTTGTGTGGACGACGATTTGGTGACAGGCGGTGGAGACAGCTCGTCGGACTTGCTGGACATCGCCCTCAGTATGGATGCCTATCCGAAGAAGAATATCGGCACACGTGCCTCGCTCAGCGAGGTGGAGGAGAACGTCCCCCAGAATGTGTTCGTCATGCTCTTTGACCACCAGGGAAAGATACTTCCTCTGAGACTCAATAAGGAGAACGGCGAGCATGTGTACCTCGGCGAGTCGTCCATGACTGCCAATACCTACAACGGGGAGGTGCGCGGCGCCCTCCGTGGTAGCTATAAGGTGTCACTGGGGGTGGTGCGTTCGGCTGTGAAGGAACGTTATCCGGACCTGGACAACCAGACGGCTGTCAGCTATCCCTTGCAGGCAGTCTCCATCGGCAACATGCTGCTCAACTCGCCCGAATACTGGTTCAGCAACCAGAAAGGAGAGGAGGACCAGCTGTTCCGCCTCAATGCCTGGGTGAAGAGGAAGATACAGAGTGGCGCACTCCTGACTCTCGATGACCTAAAAAAGGAGGTGGCATACCTCGCCACCATCTTCCGTGAGGACGACCCCGAGGCGAACAACCGGTCGAGCGACCGCTCCTACATCGATGACGTTACCATCCGGGCTACGCGTAAAGCGACAATCGTGACCACTGAATTTTCCCTGCCGGACATCGACTCCTATGAGGGTATCACCGACCGTTCGCAGGGCTTGCTGATGAGTGGTGTCAGCGCGACTCCCGTCACGGTCAACCTCAACGGCGTGCGCGGTGTGACGATTCCCGTCGACCTGCAACGCCTGGATGCCAAGGTGGAGGTGCACTTCCGCAGTGTGAACCCCAACCTGCGCGTCTTCCCCAAGAGCTGGCGCGTGCACAACATCCCCACCGCCTCCCTGCTGCTGGCTGACGCGAACCATAGCTATCCCAACAAGCTGACGGACAAGGAAGACACTTATCCCCAGAGACGATACAATCCCGACAACATGCGCTGGCGTCTGTTCGACTTCGTGAAGATGATCGAAAACGGTGTGGTGAAGGAAGGCTATGTCCTCGACGCCTACACCGGAGGAACGGACAACATGTCCGGCTTTGTCTTCTACATGCCCGAAGTCAAGCTGGACCCGCAGAAGCAAATCAATGCCAGCGAATGGGATGCGAAATACAAGTCTGTCCTGAAGGCAGGAAATATCCAATCCATCAACGACTTCACGCCTGAAGACCGCCTGCGCTACCTCTACGGCATGCGTGCCCGCCTTGCCAAGCAGCAGCAGACCCCCGAGTCGGAGACCTATAAGGACTACGTCACGGTGAACCCGACGAACGGACAGTACTACCACGGCGGACAGGCTCTGACGAACGTGGACAAGGGCGGCAACTTCCTGCCCTTCGAATACGCGCCGAAGGATGCCGTGTGGATTGAAATCATGGCGGATGTCTACGAGGATGTGAAGGACAACACCGGCAGCCTCAACCGTAAGCGCGTCGGCCAGAATGTGGTTTACCGCCTCATCCTGGGTGGAGGTGCCGAGAGTGAGAGCGACATCAACGACTACAACGTCAACCGCAACACGTGGTACACCTACGACATGCAGATTCTCTCCCTCGAAGACATCAAGGCGGAAGTGCGCATCAACAACATCTCGCCCGAAAACAAGGATTTCGAGGACAACTCGCATACCGACGGATTTGTGACGGAGGCATCTACTGCCATTCTCGACTGCCACTACGACGCACAGGCTGTGCTCATCAACTACTATGACCTCCTGCACCGCATGAACACCGGTTGGGAGAATCAGGCGCTGACTGATGCGGAGTTGGAGAAGCACTACGAGGTGATTACGCCTTTTGACCCCGCACCCATCTCGACCACGGGCGATTACAAGCGCAACAAGACGGATATCGACTGGGTGTCGTTCTTCGTCCATCCCTATACCACGACTTACAGCAGCAACGGAAGGAAGAACCTGAAAAAGGAGCCGCGGATCCCCCGTTTCACCATGAACAAGTCGTTGGCATATACGATGTTCCCCGACAATGACCCGCGCTACGCGAAGTTGTGGATTGACAATCCGAAGAAGCTCGTGAAGACCATCCGTACCTGGATGGCGGAGATTTACAAGCAGGGAGGTGCCTACACTTCCCCATCCACGGGCAAGCAGGATGAGCGGATGCGCAAGGCACTCGCCGACCACAACTTTGACCCGGAGACCGGCGACATGGTCATCTCGGTCCATACCCGGGAGTTTTACTACGACAAGATGCCTTCCTGGCTGAGCGGTGCCATTCAGGACTTGAACCGTGCTCCCAGAAGCATCAGCTCCTCCAACTGGGACAACAATGGCTGGCGTCTCTTCGTCAACCGTCCCGACCGCAAGATGAAGGTATTCTTCTCCGACAAGACGCCGGAGTACTCGCACGACGGGCACAGCTCGTGGGACGATGCGGAAATCAATGTGCAGCAGCACTCCATCATGGCGCCCTACAACCTCCGTTCCCTCCCCATGGACTACGTGGGCTTCGGTATGGAGATGGTGGAAGAGGAGGACTGGATGGAAATCCCCAACCAGCCGCACGGACTTTCCCGCGTGCACAATCTGCGTGAAGACCACATGATTGTCGCCAATTTCAATGACTATGTGCCGACTCAGGGCGAGAAGAACATCTACGACGGACGTCTGCTCTACCTGACGCTGGTGAACGACACTTGGTTGCAGGGCTCTCACAAGTGGAAGGACATGCTCAACTATACCTTCGGTGAAGCAAACGATATAGAGGTTGTCTACGTGCCCGATGAGAGTCCGCTGAACAAGCCGGGATTCGTCTACAAGTGGCAGGTGATTTATCCTCGTATGATTAATAACGGTCATAAGGAACTGTCCAGCTGGGCAGCCCTCTCCGTGCTGAGCCGCAACGAGCCGGCAAACCCGCGCGGCCTTTCCTATGCGATGATTTACGAGAAGGACGTGAAGTGGTTCCTTCCCTCCCTGCCGCAGCTGGAGTACTTCTGGATGAACCAGAACATGATGTCGCCGGCTTACCGCCTGCGCAACGATATTCCCTACATCACCTCTTCCCGCATGGTGGACAGCTACGACGGCTACTTAACCGAGCCGCTGATGTTCATGGCAAAATACGGAGCCACGATGCGTCAGCGCATGGTGGAGGCGACTGCGGGTGTTCTCCGTCCCTGGGCGTGGGACCAGGGGGAGAAGATGACGCGCTATCACTACGGCTACCAGGGATGGTATGGCAAACACCCCGAGTGGAACCAGTATGCCGACCGGAACCAACCTCTGCGTGTGCGTGCCATCCGTACGCTGGGCATCTATGACCCGAACAAGATTTACCGTCCTGCACAGCGCTACCTGACGGAGAGCAACGACTGGACCAACGACACGTCGATTCCTTCCGGTGGTCTGAACCAGGCAGGAGTGCCCACCTCGGGTGTCATCATCGACTGCTCGCGCTTCCCGGAGGAGACGTTGCGTCCGAACTACATTGCCAACGGTCCGCTGCCCAAGCACACGATGAATTCCGTCTGGGCACGTCCGTACAAGTACTTCCGTGTGGCACGTCTCTCGGTCATCGCCACCATGCGTAAGCTCGGCTGGGACCATAATTCCTACATGATACGTTTCACCACGGAATGGGGCTATCCAAAGGATTATACAAAGACGCAGAATCTGTACGTTTGGGATGCCGATGCCCATCGTCCCGTCTACATGCTCGACGACAGCAAGGACGAGAATCCCTGCGCTACCTACGTGGAGGTCACGGAAGACGGCAACCACCTCATCCGCGGCTGGCGCATGCCGAACGCCTACGAGCTGATGCTCATGATGCGTCTGGTTCCGCCCCAGCACAAGCTGGACCTCCGCCGGGAGAACTGGAACCCGATGTGGACCATCGGTTCCAACGGAACAGGAACCGGTTCGCCCCGTAACTGGGGTACGCACAGCAATGACCCCGGTCATCAGGCAGAGACCATCGAGACACTGAAAGGTTCGGAATACAATGTGGCGTACCTCATGTCCAAGACCGACACCGAAGAAGGTTACCGTTTCTACGGCGCTCCCTTCTGGGCACAGCAATACGGTTTCCGTGCCCGTCCGATGGACCTCTCGAAATGGAGTGAAACAGAGCTGTTGAACAAGACCGGTGGCAAGATATGGCTCACCGAGTTCGACGTCCGCTGTGTGAAAGACGTCAGCGATGTCGAATTGCGGAAATACATCACCAACCAGGGCGGTGCATCGTCACACGACGATTTCATCAAGCCGTACTAAGCAATGGACAATTGATAATGGACAATTGACAATTTCCGTTCGGCATTGTACATCTGATAATAAGGGAATCAACTTCTATCCGACCGTGACACACGGTCTCATGAAATGCCGCTGTTTGGACGCATCTTGCCTCCGGACAGCGGCGTTTGTTTTCATCCTGCATTTGGGGTGATATTGGACCATCGATGGATTGGACCGGGCGACCCGACCGGTAGCCCCTACATTTGGGGACCTCATAGTGTCCATTTATCCGCAAGATTTGGTGGATATTGACAAAACGGCTAAAAAAATTTGGTGGATATTGACAAATCCCGGAAATAAATTTGGTGGAGGGCGTTGCAAGACGTATATTCGCAATCAAATTTACAGACGATGGAAGACGCTATGATTTATTTCAAACGCAAGATTTACAATACCATGCTCAAGTGGAAGTCTGAGCGAAACGGTGACACTGCCTTGCTGATACAAGGAGCCAGACGTATCGGGAAGTCCACCATTGCGGAGGAATTCGCACGTCGTGAGTATAAGTCGTATATACTGATTGACTTTTCAAGCGTATCAAAAGAGGTCAGTGACTTGTTCAATGATATTTCAGACTTGAACTACCTGTTTATCCGATTGCAGTTCATCTATCAGGTACAATTGTATGAAAGGGAGTCGGTGATTATTTTCGATGAAGTACAGCTTCAGCCCCTTGCAAGACAGGCAATCAAACACCTGGTGAAGGACCATCGTTATGACTATATCGAGACAGGTTCCTTGATTTCCGTCCGTTCAAAGAGCCGCGACATCCTTATCCCGAGCGAAGAGACAAAGGTAGACATGTATCCGATGGATTATGAGGAATTCAGATGGGCACTGGGCGATACGGCTACCATCCCGTTGCTGCGTACTACCTTTGAAAGGAAAATGCCTTTAGGCGATGCCGTCCACCGGAAACTGATGAGGGACTTCCGTCTGTATATGCTGGTCGGAGGAATGCCGCAGGCTGTTTCGGCCTATATCCGAACGAACAATTTTACAGCGGTCGATCTGGTGAAACGGGACATCATAGCTCTTTATGAAGAGGACTTCGGGAAGATTGACGATTCAGGAAGGGCCAAGGCATTGTACGACGCCATTCCCGCCCAGCTCAGCAGAAACGCAATGCGTTATCAGGTCAGCAAGGCTATTGGAGAGGTGAGGGCGGAAAGGATTGCGAACATCGTGAAAGAGATGGAGGATTCCATGACGGTCAATGTCGTGTACCATTCCGATGACCCGAACGCGGGGTTGGCTTTGACAAAGAATGATGAGTACTTCAAGATGTATGCGTCTGATACCGGATTGTTTGTCACGCTTGCCTTCAAGGATAGAGATATTACCGAGAATGTCATATACGATAAGCTGTTGAACGATAAGCTGCGTACCAACTTGGGCTATGTGTATGAAAATGTCATTGCCCAAATGTTGAGGGCAACCGGCAAGAACCTGTTCTATCATACCATTCCCTATGCCGAAGGAAAGAAGTATTACGAGATTGATTTTGTCATCCCGGACAGACATAAGATTTCTCCCATAGAGGTGAAGTCCTCGGGATACAAGACCCATAAATCATTGGACGAGTTCTGTTCCAAATTCTCAGACCGGATCATGAACAAGTACCTGATTTACACCAAGGATTACAGGCGGGAGAATGGAGTGGATTACATTCCGGTGTATATGACGATGTTCTTATAATTCATCCATCCATTCAATTGACAATGGACAATTCTCGTTCGGTGTGCACATCAGGCGGCGATGTAGGGGCGATCGGTCTGGTCGCCCAGTCCACCATACGTCCAATATTACATCCTCATACACGTTCAATATTACATCCTTATACATTGCTGCCTTTCATTCTGCATTTGGGCGATATTGGAACATTGATGAATTGGACCATCGATGGATTGGACCGGGCGACCCGACCGGTCGCCCCTACATGGGATCTCATGCTGCATGGAAGCATTGTCCATTGAAATAAATACGTTACATTTGCAGTTGCGAAACGGCTGTTTCGGAAATGGCTGTTTCGGAAGTCGAAAGAAAAATCCCTATCTTTCCACCCTCTCCAATGCCCGATCCTCCTGTATCGGACGCCTTTCCCTGCCCATTTCATATGTTCCCCTTGCTTATCTCCCCACTGCCTTTTCGGGAAAAGATCCCCGTGAGAAGCTCATCTCGTCACAGTGAGAAGCTCATCCCGCCACAATGAGAAGCTCATCCCGTCAAAATGAGAAGCTCATCCCGTCACCGAGCTGATGCGCATCAGCCGAATTGTCCATTGTCAATTGTCCATTGTCAATTGCATTGTAATACGGATGTAAAATGTTTTGCATCTCATTGTAACATCCCCTCCCTACATTTGCAGCGTCAAAACAACAATAGGACAACATGATGAAGAAATACCGGATGATTGCTGCTTTGGCTTGTTGCGCACCTCTTCTTGCCGGAGCACAAACCAACGACAACGAACCGAAGGCTGAAGGGAAAGCCATCATCGCTATCTTCAGCGATGTACATACGGGCTTCGGAAGCAACAACAACGACCGCGGATTTACACTCGACCGCAGCTACCTGGGCTATCAGTACACGTTGAAAAACGGCTTGCAGTTCAAGGCCGTCATGGATGTGGGACAGTCTGACGATGTGCATGACTACGAACGCATTGCCTACATCAAGAACGCACTCGTCACGTGGAAGTACAAGAACCTGACGCTGAGCGGCGGACTCATCTCGACCACCCAGTTCAAGACACAGGAATCCTTTTGGGGCAAACGCTATGTCATGAAGTCGTTCCAGGACGAATATAAGTTCGGCAGCAGCGCCGACATGGGTGTTTCCCTGGCTTATGACTTTACGCCGTGGTTCTCGGCGGACGTCATCCTCGTCAACGGAGAAGGATATAAAAAGGTACAGGTGAACGACGGATTGCAATACGGTGCCGGACTCACCTTCACTCCGCTCCGTGGACTGACCCTCCGGGCTTATGCCTCCTATAACGAGGCGTCCGATAAAACACTGGAGGGCATCACCAACTGGAACCTCTTTGCCGGATATGCCACCGGGGCGTTCAGCCTCGCAGCCGAATACAACAGCCAGACCAATGCACGGAATATCAAGGACCATGACCAGAGCGGCTGTTCGGTCTACTCCACCGTCGGCGTCAGCAAACACGTTAATCTCTTCGGTCGGTGGGACTACCTCACCTCAAAAGACCACTGGAACGAGGCTGCCGACGGCATGGCAGGCGTCGTGGGCGCGGAGTTCAAGCTCGGCAAGTATATCAAGCTGACGCCTAACATGCGCGTCTGGTCTCCCAAGGCGGACGATGCCAAGAAGAGCTATTACGCCTATCTGAACTGTTCATTTACGATTTGAAAACCAAATACTAGCAGTTATGAAGAAAATGTATGCTTTAGTTGCAGGCTTGCTGGCACTGACCATCAGCTCCTGCGGCGGACAGAAGTCAAACTCGGTAGACGGTCGCGAAGCTGTGGAGCTGACCGGTGCAGGGGCAACCTTCCCCTTGCCGTTCTATACGATGACCTTCAACACCTATAATGAGAAGGGTGGGGACAACGTGTCTTACGGAGGTATCGGAAGCGGTGGCGGTGTGCGCAACCTGAAGGACGGCATCGTGGACTTCTGTGGAAGCGATGCTTACCTGAGCGATGAAGAAATGAAAGAGATGAAGCCCGTGGTGCACGTGCCGACCTGCATGGGAGCCGTCGTGCTGGCTTATAACCTGCCGGGCGTGGAGAAACTCAACCTCGCGGGAGACGTGATTGCCGACATCTTTGCCGGGAAAATCACACGCTGGGATGATGCCCGCCTGAAGGAACTCAACCCCGACGCCAAGCTTCCGGCTGCCGACATCATGCCGGTCTACCGTTCGGATGGCAGTGGTACGACCTTTGTCTTCACCGACTACCTGAGCAAGGTGAGCGAGAACTGGAAGAATACGCTCGGAGCTGCCAAGTCGGTCAACTTCCCCGTCGGACAGGCTGCCAAGGGAAATCCGGGAGTGGCAGGCATCGTGGGCAACACCCCGAACACCATCGGCTACATCGGTTCTGAATATGCCTTCGCACAGAAGCTGGCTTACGCCAATGTGAAAAACAAGCAGGGCGAGATGATTACTCCGTCCACGGAAAGCATCTCGGCTGCCGCAGGAGACATCCCGCAGGACACGCGCTGTTCCATCACGGACGCCGATGCTCCGGGAGCTTACCCCATCAGCTGCTTCACCTGGCTCATCATCTACCAGGAGCAGAACTACTCCGGACGCAGCAAGGCACAGGCACAGGCTACGGTTGACCTCCTGGAGTATGTCCTCAGCGACAGTGTCCAGCAGACGACTACGACCGTACACTATGCACCGCTGCCCCGACAGGCTGTCGACCTGAGCCTCCAGAACCTGAAGACCGTCACTTACGACGGACAGCCCCTTGTGAAATAAGGACTGGCTCAACGTTCACAAGCGAAACCAAACCAACGCAGACACAACTATGCAAGACAAGATATTCAGGTTTATCCTCATTTTGTCGGCAGTGGTCATCCCGATCATTGGTGGGGGAATCATCTATTCCCTCACCAATGATGCCGCGAGCGCGTTCCGCCAGTTCGGCTTCTGGGAGTTCATCTGCTCCGACGACTGGAACTACACGCCCGGCAACGAGAGCTACGGTGCACTGCCCTTCATCACGGGTACGCTGCTGACCACGTTGCTGGCACTCATCTTCTGCATCCCCTTCTCGCTGCCCGTCGCCCTCTTCGTGGGCGAATACTTCCGCGGGAAGAAGATTGCCACCATCCTGAGCACGGTGACCGACCTGCTTGCCGGTATTCCCTCCATCATCTACGGACTCTGGGGTTTCTACACCCTGCGCCCCCTCTTCATGGAGCTGAACATCTCGCCGCAAGGCTCCGGCATCCTGACCGCCTCCTTCGTCCTTGCCATCATGATTGTACCCTACGCCGCCTCGCTGAGTGCCGAGTTCATCAAGATGGTGCCCTCTGACCTGAAGGAAGGAGCCTACGCCATGGGTGCGACCCGTGCCGAGGTCATCCGCCGCGTGGTGTTCCCCACTGCCGGTTCGGGAGTCTTTTCCGCCTACATCCTTGCCATCGGACGTGCCCTGGGCGAGACCATGACCGTGACGATGCTCATCGGCAACACGAACCAGATTCCCACCAGCCTTACCACCACCGGAAACACCATGGCGAGTATCATCGCCAACCAGTTTGGTGAAGCCGACGGGCTGAAGCTCTCTGCCCTGATTGCCATCGGACTGATTCTGTTCCTCATCACTGCCATCATCAACCTCATTGGCAAGATTCTCATCCGGCGTGCCCAACATGTCTAACCGTATGCTCTAATCACAGATAGTTATGTTACAAGATAAAAACCTACAAGTACGCATCTTCAAGAACCGCCTGCTCTACTTCGTGGTCTGCTTCTTTGCCGCCCTGACAGCCATCCCGTTGCTGGCGATTCTGGGCGAAGTGCTGGTGCGGGGCTGGAAGCAGCTCTCCTGGACCTTCCTGACCGAAGCCACGCCCAACGCCTACGAGGCGATGATGGCGATGTCGGCAGGCGAGGCGTTGCCGGGCGGTATTGCCAACGGCATTGTCGGCACGTTCCTCATGCTCGTCGTGGCTGCGGTCATCGCCATCCCGGTGGGCATCTTCTGCGGAATCTGCCTCTCGGAATACAAGGGAAACTGGTTTGCTACGACGGTGAGCTACATCACCGACCTGTTGCAGGGCACACCCTCCATCATCATCGGTATCATCGTCTACATCTGGGTGGTCGTGCCGATGAAGGGGTATTCGGGCTTTGCCGGCAGTGTGGCGCTGTTCATCATGATGCTGCCGCTCATCATCCGTTCCACCGAAGAGACCATGAACATCCTGCCCGAGACCCTGAAAGAGGCAGGTCTTGCCTTGGGCGGAAGCTACTGGCGCGTGATGCTGCAGGTGATGCTCCCCTCGGCGTTCGGCAGTATCTTCACCGGAATCCTGCTCGCCATCTCGCGCGTCATCGGCGAGACTGCCCCGTTGATGTTCACCGCCCTGGGTGGAGCAGCCATCAGCTGGAACATCAGCCGACCCATGTCAGCCGTTCCCCTCATGATATGGGAGTTCTTCAACGACCCCAACCTGCAGAGCCTCATCTGGGGAGCTTCCCTCTTCCTCCTCACCTTCGTATTATGCCTCAACTTGTTAGCTAAAAGAATTCAAAAGAAATGGAAAGTATAAAAGACCCTATCCTTCAGATAAAAGACGTATCCATCGCTTACGGCTCGAACAAACTTGCCGTGAAGCACGTGACAGCCGACGTGGCAAAGAACACCATCACGGCCATCATGGGACCTTCGGGGTGTGGCAAGAGCACCCTGCTCCGTGCCGTGAACCGCATGCACGAGCTGTACAAGGCCATCCATGTGACCGGTGAAATCCTGCTCAACGGCGAGAATATCCTGTTGATGCACCCCACGGAGGAACGTCGGCGGGTGGGCATGGTGTTCCAGCGTCCGAATCCTTTCCCCACGATGAACATCTACGACAATGTGCTGGCGGGCTACATCCTCAACGGCATCAAGTTGTCGAAGGGGGAGAAGGATGAGATTGTGGAGCGCAACCTGCGCAACGTCATGCTGTGGGACGAAGTGAAAGATTCGCTTACCAAGCGGGGAACCTTCCTCTCGGGCGGACAGCAGCAGCGCCTGTGCATTGCCCGTTCGCTGGCACTCCAACCGGACATCCTGCTGATGGACGAACCGACGTCGGCGCTCGACCCCATCGCAACCAAGTACATCGAGGACCTGCTCGTGCAGCTGAAGAACGAGGTGACCATCATGATTGTGACCCACAACATGTCGCAGGCCAAACGTATCTCTGACTATTCCATGTTCATGTATCTGGGCGAACTCATCGAGTATGACGACTCCAGTGTGATGTTCTCCAACCCGAAGGACGAGCGTACCCGTTCCTACCTGACGGGAAAGATGGGATAACCGGTTTCAATTGACAATTGACAATTGACAATTGACAATGGACAATTGCCGTTCGGCGTTGGACGTCCGGCGTTGGACGGTTGGCAATCCATGTATGTATACAGAAAGGACAGGATGGAATGGCTCATGCCAGACCGTCCTGTCCTTTTGAGTGATGTCCGATGACACCGGTGGGTGTCTGTCAGTCTTCTTCTTCCACTTCTTCCTCCTTTTCGAGCATCATGGGTTCATGACAGCAATAAGGCGGGTTCTGTTCGGTTCCGTCAGTCTCTACCACTCTGCCACACAAGGGGCATACATACGTTCTCACAATTTTCTTCATAGGATTTCTGTTTAATTGGTTGCCGCAAAGATAAAAAGAATTTCGTATTTACAATCATTTCAATTGATAATCGTTTTCAGTTGTCCATTATCCATTGTCAATTGTCAATTGAAATGTTCTTCGTACTTTTGCACGCACAAACCTAAAAACGCATAAACTTAATGATATCAGTAGAAGGACTTGCCGTAGAGTTCGGCGGAACGACCCTGTTCAGTGACATCAGTTTCCAGATTAACGAGAAAGACCGCATCGCCCTCATGGGGAAGAATGGTGCCGGAAAGAGTACCCTGCTGAAGATTCTGGCAGGCGTACGTCAGCCTACACGCGGACACGTCGGTGTGCCCAAGGACTGCACGGTGGCCTATCTTCCGCAACACCTCATGACCGAGGATGGGAGGACGGTGTTCGAAGAGGCTTCGCAGGCGTTTGCCCACCTGCACGAGATGGAGGCGGAAATCAACCGGCTGAATGAGGAACTCACCACCCGCACCGACTATGAGAGCGACGACTACATGGCACTGATTGAGCGAGTGGCATCGATGAGCGAGAAGTTCTATGCCATCGACCTCACGCACTTCGAGGAGGATGTGGAGAAGACGTTGCTCGGACTGGGGTTCGAGCGCACCGACTTCGCACGCCCCACGAGTGACTTCAGCGGGGGATGGCGCATGCGCATCGAGCTGGCGAAGCTCCTGTTGCAGAACCCGGACGTGCTCTTGCTCGACGAGCCGACGAACCACCTCGACATCGAGTCCATCCAGTGGCTGGAGGACTTCCTGATCAACAGCGGGAAGGCGGTCATTGTCATCAGTCACGACCGTAAGTTCGTGGACAACATCACCACGCGCACCATCGAGGTGACCATGGGACGTATCTATGACTACAAGGTGAACTACTCCCACTACCTGGAGCTGCGCAAGGAACGCCGCGAACAGCAGATGAAGCAGTACGAGGAGCAGCAGAAGATGATTCAGGAGACGAAGGACTTCATCGAGCGTTTCAAGGGGACGTACAGCAAGACGCTCCAGGTGCAGAGCCGCGTGAAGATGCTGGAGAAGCTGGAGCTGGTGGAGGTGGACGAGGAAGACACGTCCGCCTTGCGGCTCAAGTTCCCGCCCTCGCCACGCAGCGGCAGCTACCCGGTCATCATGGAAGGGGTGGGCAAGGCGTACGGCGACCACGTCGTCTTCCGGAATGCCACACTGACGGTGGAACGGGGAGACAAGGTGGCGTTCGTGGGACGTAACGGCGAAGGCAAGTCCACGCTGGTCAAGTGCATCATGGGCGAACTGGAGCATGAAGGGACGCTGACGCTGGGACACAACGTGCAGATTGGCTACTTCGCGCAGAACCAGGCATCCTTGCTCGACGAGAACCTGACGGTGTTCCAGACCATCGACGACGTGGCGAAAGGGGAGATACGCAATAAGATACGCGACCTGCTCGGTGCGTTCATGTTCGGTGGCGAAGAGAGCACGAAGAAGGTGAAGGTCCTCTCCGGCGGCGAGCGTACCCGCCTTGCCATGATCAAGCTCCTGCTGGAGCCGGTGAACCTGCTCATCCTGGACGAGCCGACGAATCACCTCGACATGAAGACCAAGGACATTCTCAAGCAGGCGTTGATGGACTTTGACGGGACGCTCATCGTCGTCTCGCACGACCGCGATTTCCTCGACGGACTGGTGACGAAGGTCTACGAGTTCGGGCATCAGCGTGTGCGCGAGCACCTCTGCGGCATCTATGAATTTCTCGAAACCAAGAAAATGGAAAACCTGCAAGAACTGGAAAAGAAAGCATGAAAACCTATCCTTACTTGTTTCTCGACCTCGACGGAACTATTTCCGACTCCGCGCCCGGCATTGTCCGTTCGGCGCAATACGCCCTGGAGGCGTTCGGTATCCCGGTCAGCAATCCGGACGATTTGCTCTGCTTCGTCGGTCCTCCGCTGGAAGACTCCTTTCAGGACTTCTACCACTTCACGCCGCAACAGGCGGATGAGGCGGTGAAGAAGTACCGCGAACGCTATGAGGTGACGGGGGTGTATGAGAATGCCCTCTATCCCGGCATCACGGACTTTCTTGACGCGGCACGTCGGGCAGGGAAGACTCTGATGGTGGCGACCTCGAAGCCGCAACGCATGGCAGACCTAGTGCTGCGTCATTTCGGCATTGCCGACCGTTTCGCCTTTGTCGGCGGACGGGACGATGCCACGCGCCGCACCAAGGAAGAGGTCATCCGCTATGTCATGCAGTGCAACGGCCTGACCGACCTTTCGCAAATCGTCATGATTGGCGACCGCAAGCACGACATCCTCGGTGCCCGTGCCGTAGGTCTCGACTCCGTAGGTGTGCTCTACGGTTATGGCAGTCGCCAGGAGTTCGAGGCGGCAGGTGCGACTTACATCGTCAACGACTTGGACGAGCTGCAACGGCTGTTGCTGTGACGGGAAGCAAATCCGACACTTTAAACCCCAATCGGTCATTGGACATTGAGCTGTCTGATGTCCGATTGGGGTTTTATGCAGGTTGTGGTTTACTCATTCAACAGATACTCCTTGCGGAACATCTCGACGAAGAGCAGGAAGAGCGACACGATGAGCGGTCCGAAGATGATGCCCATGAAGCCGAAGATGGGCAAGCCCGCCACGACACCGAAGATGGTGATGAGGGGATGGATGTTTGCCATCTTCTTCTGCAGGATGAAGCGGATCAGGTTGTCGCTCTGTGCCACAATCAGTCCGCCGTAGGCAAGGAGAATCAGGGCATGCACCCAGTCGCCCATCAGCAGGAAATAGATGGAGATGGGGACCCAGATGATGGTCGTCCCGATGATGGGGATAATGGACGCGAAAGCCGTCAGCATGGCAGCCAGCACCGGATTGGGGGCGCCGCTGAGCAGGTAACCGCCCAACGAGATGACGCCCTGGATGATGGCGAGCAGAGGGATGCCGATGGCATTGGAACGGACGATGAGCTGCACCTTGTCGAGCACCTCGCGCTTGTTTTCCTCGCGGAAGGGGAGGACCGTGGAGATGTAGTGCTCCATCGCGCGTCCGCCGGAAAGCATGAAGAAGAGCAGCATGATGGCGACGCAGAGGTTGATGACGAAGTCACTCACGCCGCTCATGACCGACTGCCCGATGGAGGAGGCCTGTGCCACGACGAACGACAGGGTCTGCTCCGAGAACAAGTCGTAGCCCGTCCGTTCCTTGATGATGGCAATGACCTGCTTGGTCGGTTCGATGATGCTCTGTGTGTCGAAGTGCAGCCCCGACAGCTGGCGGATGACTGCCCAGCTGAAGAGTGACAGCGGGATGAGGATGAAGAGGGTCGTGCCCAGTGTCACCAGCCAGACGGCAAGCGAACCGTTCATCTTCTGTTGCAGCCAGTGGGTCGGATTGCGCAACAGCAGGTACAGCGTGAAGCCGCCCAGGATGCCGTTCATGAACGGTTGTGCCTGACGGAACAGGAGGATGCCCAGTCCGATGATGAGGATGATGAGTGAATATTTCCAGTAGGTCTCTTTCATACGTTGGAGGATTTTGGTTTAGATGGGGCAAAGGTACGATAAAATGTGTATTTTTGTCACACGCTAATGGCTCTATGTTATGAATGAAGAAATTATCCATCTCGACACGGTCGATCAATACAACAAGCTGTTCGGTCTGGAGACGCTCCATCCGCTGGTGAGCGTGGTGGACATGTCGCAGGCACACTGCCATCCGTCCCACTTTACCATTAACTATGGGGTGTATGCCCTGCTGCTGAAAGAGACCAAGTGCGGGGACATCCGCTACGGACGGCAGGTCTATGACTACGAAGACGGGACCATCGTCAGCTTTGCTCCCGGACAGGTCATCGAGGTTTCGCTCACCGAAGGGGTCAACCCGACGGCACGCGGCATTGTGTTCCATCCCGACCTGATCAAGGGGACGTCCCTCGGTCAGGAAATCAAGTCCTACTCGTTCTTCTCTTACAATTCCACCGAGGCATTGCATCTCTCGGACGACGAGAAGTGCATCATCCTCGACTGTCTGGCAAAGATAAGGATGGAGCTGGAACGTCCGATAGACAGGCTGAGCAAGCGGCTGATTGCGCGGAACATCCAGTTGCTGCTGGACTATTGCATGCGTTTCTACAACCGTCAGTTTGTCACCCGCACCCAGTCGAACCAGGATGTGCTGATCCGCTTCGAGGCGCTCCTCGACGACTATTTCCGGACGGGGATGGTGCAGACGGAAGGGCTGCCCAGTGTGAAATATTTTGCCGAGCGCGTCTTCCTGTCGCCCAACTACTTCGGTGACCTGATCAAGAAGTCGACCGGAAAGACGCCACAGGAATACATCCAGGCGAAAATCATCGACACGGCGAAAGACTTCCTGCTCGGCACGGACAAGACCGTCTCCCAGATTGCCGACGACCTCGGCTTCCAGTATTCCCAGCATTTCAACCGTCTTTTCAAGCGGAACGTAGGCATGTCGCCCAACGAGTATCGGAAGGCGCAGGCGATGAAGTAAGTTTGTCCGATGCAAGGATACGGCTTCAGTCGGATATGAAGCCGGGAAGTACCCGGACTAAGCCGGGCTTATGCAGACCTAAGTATGATACTTTGGCAGCCTAAGTATAATACTTAGGTAGGCTAAGTATCATACTTAGGTCTGTCTATGTGCCGGTTTGTGCTCGTCTGTCCCTTACTTCTTCACTGCTTCCAGCCAGGCCAGGTTGAAGCGGTAGTAGAAGCGGCTGCTGACGAGGTGTATCATGCCGTCGGGTGTCTGGGTGGCGGCAAGGTAGCCGCGTGGCTCGGCATGGGTAGCGTCTGCCTCGAACCACTGGGTCCATGCTCCGGCATTCAGGAGCTGGCGGCGTCCGTCGGTCAACAGACGGCGGGTGTCCCACGTCTTGCCTTCGTCGTAGGAGACGGCGGCATACAGTCCGTGTCCGCGGAAACGGTGCCCGTCGGGGGCGGTGAACCACAGCTCGCTGTCACGGTCGGACGTGCGGAAGGGGTGCCCGGTGAACGAAACCAGCAGGAGCGGCCCCTCGTTGAGGCGCATCAGCACCAGCCGTTGCCCCCCGTCGATGGGCGGAAGTTCCGAGGCATGGTAGGTCCATGTCTTGCCCATGTCGTCGGAAAGGCTCATGGGCATGCGCAGGCGGCCTTCCTTGTCCTTGATGTTGTTGTTGCGTCCCAGTGCCATGAGGCGTCCGTCGTTCAGCTGGACCACTCCGGCGTGGATGCCGGCGATGGTACTTCCCGTCGCCCCTTCGGCAAAGGTCGGCAGGGGCTTTCCGTCCCACGGGTCGGTCCAGGTCTGTCCCTTGTCCTTGCTGATGTGGACGGCTGCTCCGTCGCTGCCGCCCGAGCCGGCGTCACAGGCTTGCACGAGCCAGCCTTCGCGGGTCATCATCGTGCCGGCAATGACCTGGTGGCGCAACGTGTGTTCGGGAGCGATGATGCGCGGACGTGTCCAGGTGGCACCGTTGTCCGTGCTGGTGCGCAGGGTCATGGCGAGGTTCTTCCATCCGCCCAACGCCTCCACGCCGTTGATGTGGTAGAGGGTGCCGTTCCCGTCATGGAACAGGGCGGATCCGGTCATGTTGCGGTCTGGCACCTTGAAAAACAGGCGGGCAGGTTCCCACTCCGTGCTGCCGCGGCGCAGGCGGGAGGAGAGGACTGTCAGCTCCCGTCCCTTCTCATCATTGGTGGAGAACCAGATGGCGAGCAGGTCGCCGTTCGGGCACCAGGTGATGGCAGGCTGGTGGTTGTGGCTGTAGAACGGGGTGCCCGAGCCGGGTGCAGGCTCTTTCACGTAGACGATGTAGGGGTCGAACACCGGGGTGTCCACCCGTTGGGCTTCCCAGTCGCACGGTTCGTGGCTCACGGTGTAGGCATACGTGTCCGGGATGACGGGCAGCGGTTCCGTCGTCGGATAGTCAGCCTGTACCACGCGGAAGCCCACGTGCACGAACTTGTCCTCCGGTATCATGGCAGAGCGGTTGCCCGAACGCAGATACTGGGTCGGCGTGTTATGGCTGCCGCCCCGCGTCACCCGGTAGAGACCGTCGGCATAGCCCACGGGGTCAGTCTGGGCAGAAGGCATGTAGGGACCGTACCAGTCGGCGCACCATTCCTCGACGTTGCCGCTCATGTCATACAGTCCCCAGGGGTTGGCGGGTGTCTGACCCACTTGCAGCGACACCTGTTTCAGGGTGGTCGCCACTTCCTGGTTCTTCATGTAGGGTTTCAGCAGCTTGTCGCCCATGTAGAAGTTGTAGAGCGTCCCGGCGCGGCAGGCATATTCCCATTCAGCCTCGGTGGGCAGACGGTAAGTCTTTCCCTCCCGTTCCGAGAGCCAGCGGCAGAACGCCACGGCATCGTCATAGCTCACGAAGACCACCGCCTCGTCGTCCCCCGACGAGAAGCCGCGTTTGCCCCGCAACGCCTTGTGCTCCGGGCGGAACTGTTCATACTGGGCATTGGTCACTTCAGTAATGCCCATGCGGAAGGGGCGTGAGATGGTCACGCGGTGCATCGGCGCCTCGTCGTAGTTCTCACCGATGCCCGAACCACCCATGTAGAAGCTTCCGGCGGGAATCTCCACCGTGGGGATGAGCGGCTCCTGCTGTTGCGCATGGAGTCCGGTTGACGCACAGACGACGAGTGCCAGTAAAGGATATTTGATTTGCATGATGATTGTGTTCGTTGGTCAGCGTATCAGTCGAGTGGGTTCCAGGTGTCCTGAATGGAGAATACCTGTTCCAGTGTGATTCCGGCAGCCTCCTTGTCGGTGAGCTGACGGCTCCACGGGGCACGTTCTCCGGTAGCGGCGCCTGCCCCCGTATTGTGATATTCGGCATAGCGTGCCGTCTGTTCATTGGACGCCTTGCCCCAGTTGTGCCAGCCTTTAGTCACGATGTGCTCGTCCAGTTCGCAGTTCATGAAGAGGGTGTAGGCATACGGACGCCACGGACGTCCGAGGAAGACACGTTTCACCTCCGGTTCAGCCGTCAGCTTGCAATGATTGAACACGTAGCCGTAACGGATTTCCTTCGGGGTGGAGGCTGCCGTGACATAGGAGTCGCGCTTGCTGTGGAGGGTGCAGCGTTCGAACCAGGCGGTCGACGGACCGAAGATGAAGTCGGTAGTCCCGTCGATGTAGCAGTCGGCGAAGTAAAGCCGGGTGCCTGCCACTCCGGTGTAGATGGTGTCCTGATTGCCCAGGATGCGGCAGTTGACGAACTTCAGCCGGTCGCCCTCGGTGTGGAGTGCCACGGCCTGTCCCTTCTGTGCGGCATTGTTCTCGATGGTGATGTTCCTGAAGGTGATGTCACTGCCCTCCACCTTGACCGTGTAGGTGCGGAAGGTACCCATGTTCGTGTCGTGCCCGGCAAGGCGGATGTTGGCGTGGTCGTCATAGGTGATGATGGTCTCGTCGCGGTCCTCGCCGAGTATCTCGATGTTCGTGAGCCAGGACGGTATGATGACTTTCTCCTTGTAGACGCCCTTCTTGACGTAAATCACTTTGTGGTAGTCCATGAAGGCACGGCAGTCCTCGATGGCTTCCCACAGGTTACGGAACTTGCCCGAACCGTCGCGTGCCACGACCAGTGTGTCGGGGGTATCCGTGGCGGCATAACTTGTCACGCCCAGCAGCAGGCCGAGCAATAGCATTCCCAGTTGTTTCATTTTCGGTTGAGGTTTTAAGTTTGTCTTTCTGATTATCTTTTCTCTTTCAGTCTTTCACGTTCCAGGCTGGCGTTGATGAACGGACCTACTGCCTTGGGGTCGTTGGCGCGTACCTTCTCGTGGATGTAGTAGTCGTAGTCTCCCGAGCGGTAGGGATTGCCTCCCAGTCCGGCAACGGCACAAGTCTGTGTGAGCGAGACCACTCCGTTCTCGTCGACCTCGATGAAGTGTTTCAGTACGCCCTGGTAGCCCTTCTCGGCAACAGCAAGGTAGGTGGGGTCAATCAGTCCCAGACGGACTCCCTTATATAACGTATAGATGAACATGGTCGAGACGGACGACTCCAGGTAGTTGCCTTCGTCGCCGCTGCGGTCGATGACCTGATACCACAAGCCGCTCTCCTTGTCCTGCCAGCGGGCTATCTGGGTCACTACGTTGTCGAGGATGTCCATCACCTCTTCGCGTCCCGGTTCATGCTTGGGGATGAACTCCAGCGCGTCGACCAGTGCCATGGCATACCAGCCCATGGCGCGTCCCCAGGTGTGAGGCGACTGTCCGGTCTTCTTGTCAGCCCAAGGTTGCTTGCGGGCTTCGTCCCAGGCATGGCGGTACAGTCCCGTCGCCGGGTCGTAGGTGTGTCGTGCGCAGACCACAAACTGACGGATGACGTCCTGATAGTCTTCAGGCCGGTTGTTGCGGAACGCATATTCGGCATAGAACGGCGAGCCCATGTAGATGCCGTCCAGCCACATCTGGTTCGGGTAGACCAGCTTGTGCCAGAATCCCCCTTCCTTGGTGCGTGGCTGGCAGGTGAGCTGTGCACGGAGCATGTCCAGCGCTTTCTTATACTTGATGTCTTTCGTCTGTTCGTAAATACGGAAAAAGATTTTACCAGTGTTGATGCGGTCCAGACTCAGTTCGGAGGGACGGTAGGTCTCGATGCTTCCGTCGTCGTGTACCATCGTGTCGCAGTATTGCAGGGCATAGTCGTAATACCGCTTGTCGCCGTAAGCGTCATACAGGTTGAGAAAAGCCCCCAGCTCCACACCGTGGCAGTAATCCCATTTGAGGCGGGGTTGGAAGTCCAGTTGCCAGGCTTCCGGGCAACGTATCATCTCCGATTCCGCCATACGCACCGACCACGGAGCTTCCGTGTCGACTTTGGACGATTGGGCAGAAGATGTTAAAGAAAAGAACAGGGCGCAGCCGAGCAGCGCAAATGATTTTAAGTGTTTCATAGTAACGAGTTATGTGATAATAGTTGCAAATTTAGGGATTGCGGCTCATTTCTATGAGAAATCGTATTTAATAAAACAAAAAAGTCGGCATTTTTGTAACCGTTATTCATCAAGAAAATGTACCTTTGGGCGCAAATCTCGAAAAACAATTTAAAACAATAAAACCTAAATTAGTATTATGAGTACATTACGAAATGACAAGATGACCAATTACCGTTGGATCATCTGTGCCATGCTTTTCTTCGCTACGACTGTCAATTACATGGACCGGCAGGTCTTGTCTCTAACGTGGAAGGACTTCATTGCTCCTGAGTTTCACTGGACGGATAGTAACTACGGTGATATCACCGCTATCTTCTCCATCGTATATGCCATTGCCAACTTGTTCGCCGGCCGTTTCATCGACTGGATGGGAACAAAAAAAGGATATTTGTGGGCGATCGGTGTCTGGTCGCTGGGTGCCTGTGCACACGCCCTCTGCGGATGGGCCACGGAACATACCGTAGGCATCCATACCACAGCTGAGATGCTTTCCGCTGGCGGCGCTGTCGCTTCGACGATTGCAATTGTCAGTGTTTATTACTTCATTGCCGCACGTATCATCCTGGGTGTGGGTGAAGCCGGAAACTTCCCCGCCGCCATCAAGGTGACTGCCGAATATTTCCCGAAAAAAGACCGTGCCTTCTCTACCTCCATCTTCAATGCAGGTGCCACAGTGGGTGCCCTTGCCGCTCCGGTGAGCATCCCGCCTTTGGCACGTTACTTCCAGGAAATCGGTGTCGGTAACGGTTGGGAGATGGCTTTCATCGTTATCGGTGCGTTGGGCTTCATCTGGATGGGTTTCTGGATGTTCCTCTACAAGAAGCCGCATGAGAACCGCTTCGTCAACAAGGCCGAGCTGGCTTACATCGAGCAGGACCGCGAAGACGAAGAGGCAGCTGCCAAGAGTGCAGCCGAGAACCGCAAGGAAGAGAAGAAGCTCTCTTTCTGGCAGTGCCTGAAGTTCCGTCAGACTTGGGCGTTTGCCGTAGGTAAGTTCATGACCGACGGTGTGTGGTGGTTCTTCCTCTTCTGGACACCGGCTTACATCTCCGACGTGTACGGATTCTCATCCGACAGCCCCACGGCACAGTTGCTCATCTTCGTGCTTTATGCCATCACGATGCTCTCCATCTATGGCGGTAAGCTGCCGACCATCATCATCAACCGTACCGGCAAGAATCCATACGCAGCCCGTATGCAGGCGATGTTCATTTTTGCCCTCTTCCCCTTGCTCGCCCTGTTGGCACAACCGTTGGGAAGCTATTCCTACTGGTTCCCGATCATCATTATCGGTATTGCCGGTGCTGCCCACCAGTCCTGGTCGGCTAACATCTTCTCGGTAGTTGGCGACATGTTCCCCAACACTGCCGTGGCTACCATTACCGGTATCGGTGGTATGGCAGGTGGTCTGGGCTCGTTCCTCATCAACAAGTGTTCAGGTACCCTGTTCGACTATTCGGATGCCACCCAGATGGTCTTCATGGGCTTCCAGGGCAAGGAGGCAGGTTACTTCATCATCTTCTGCGTCTGCGCCGTGGCTTACCTCATCGGCTGGTGCATCATGAAGGCACTCGTTCCGAAGTACAGACCGGTTGTTGTGGAATAAGATTCCCTGCAAGCTGAATTGACAGACATTCATTGAATAATACGAAAGCACCCGATGGAGACGCTCAGCCTTCCATCGGGTGCTTTCCTGTTGTACGGATGTCTGCTTCAGCAGATTATTTCTCTTTTGCCTGTTGCTTTTTCGCTTTGGCAAGTGCCTTGTCATACTTGGCCCATGCCTTTTCGTTGCCCTGTTTCAGGCGTGCCGTTGCTTCCTGGGCGATGCGCAAGGCTTCGGCTTCAGCTTCAGGAGTGGCATACGCGTGACGATAACCTTTCACATCGTTCCAGTGACCACGTGTGAAGTCGGGGAAGGCGACAGAGGCACAGTTGTTGTCCATCGAGATGCTGCCCAGTTCTGCCAGTGCACACCATTCGGCAAGGTCATACACATCCATGTCGAGGGGAAGTCCATTCTGGAGGCAGTACACGAGTCGGGCATCCATGATGAAGTCCATGCCACCGTGACCACCGACTTCCTTCGCCATTTCACCATATTTCTTCAAGATGGGATGCTGGTATTTGGTTTCGAGAGCCTGACGGTCTTTGTCCGACAGGAAGGAGTGGCTGTTCAGGTTGTCTACCTGCGGCTGTACACCGGCATCCTTCATCTGCGAAGCATCGAGGGCATATCCTTCAATGGGATATTTGTTGGCGAATCCCCGTGTACCGGTCAGCTGGTAGAGCCGGTTGTAGGGTTGCGGGGTCATCACGTTGTGCTGGATTTCGATGACCTTTCCGTTTTCCGTGCGGATCATGGTGGTCGTGTGGTCTCCGTTGCGGAAGTTCTCACATTTCTCACCCGAATACTTCTCTACGAGTTCCTTGCCGTGGACCGACTTCGTGTCCATTGCCACAAGTGTCTTCATGCGGTCGCCGCGGTGGATGTTCAGCACTTGAGCGACGGGTCCCAGGCCGTGCGTGGGGTAGGCATCTCCACGGTGATTCATGTTGTAACGCAGACGCCAGCCGAGTTTGTCATTGGCATCCGTCTTCCAATAGTAGGGCCAGAAATCATCCAGGTTATGGATGTAAGCTCCCTGCACGCGGAGCACCTCGCCGAAGACACCGTGTTGTGCCATGTTGAGAGAGTTCATTTCAAACCAGTCATAGCAGCAGTTTTCGAGAATCATGCAGTGTTTGCGCGTCTTTTCGCTCAGGTTTACCAGTGCCCAGCATTCCTTGAGGTTCATCGCGGAAGGCACTTCAATCGCTACGTTCTTGCCATTCTCCAGCGCACATTTGGCGATGGGGAAGTGGTGAAGCCAGTCGGCTGCGATGTAGACGAGGTCGATGTCGGGGCGTTTGCACAGTTCCTCGTAGCCTTTTTCACCTGAATAGATGGCAGCGGGAGCGAAATTGGCTTTCCGGAGATAGGACTGACAAGCTTCCGCCCGTGAACGTTCGTAGTCGCAAAGTGCCACGATTTGTGTACCGGGAATATGGGTGAAACGTTCGACGGCACCCGGACCTCTCATGCCGAGTCCGATAAAGCCGACTCTGACTACACCCATCTTGGGGACAGTCAGACCCAGTACGGATTCCTGACCCGCAGGACGTTCAGGTGATTCTACGACGATGGTTCCTTTTTCCCAGTGATAAGGGGTTCCGAATTCCGACACACCCCCGTCGTCCTGCGCGGCGAGGGTCAGGGTGCTGGCACCCATCACAACTCCTAAGAGTACTGATTTCCAATTTTTCATAACAAGGTAGTTTTATAGCATAAAGTAAAAAGTTCTTTTACCGGTACGAAGATGAATTGCCATTCATACGGTCCGGACAAACTTCCATCAAGCTGCGCAGGGCATTGGTGTCCCATGATGTCCGGCATATTGTCCACGAATGTAGGATGATTTTAGGCATAATTCCAACAAACCAGCCTTGTATTTGCAGTCTTTTTTCCATCTGATGCGTTTCAATAGAGAATCTTAGTCATTCTTGATGTGGGGGGCTTGTTCGTTTGATGCGTAAGTTCGGTCGAAAAAATGTGGTTTTGTACAAATATGTAATTTAAATTCCGGGCGAGCTGACAGGCATTTCATAAATTCTATCTAGGAATACTGATAAATAATGGTTTTACTGTTTTGTGCGGATGATAAGCCGCAAATTTTGCGGTTAGTTGTCTGCAAAACCGTATATTTGCAAAAAGCAGATTGATGATTATTCCCTGAAAACGGATGATTTTTGATGGGTATATGCGTTGTTTGGTTGGAACTGTAATGATGCTCATGTACTCTTTGCCATAGTGCTAAATCTTTATGCCTAGAATAGCAAAAACTTTGGAATGTAGCAAAGCCCCAGCTTGTAAAAGTCGGGGCTTTGTGCATAAAAATTGAGGTGTACTTTTTAACACACCTTCATGTTATTTCAACTGTTCTTCAATGGCATTAATCAACAACTTATCGTAAAGGTTGCGGATAACTATACAACCATTCTGGTCGAGCAAAAGCACAAAAGGTATGCTGTTGATGCCATAATCTTTAGGCGCAGTACCTTTCCATCCTTTCAGCTCCGACATTTGTGGCCATTCCATGGCTTGCTTCTGTAGGGCATTCAACCATGCCTTCTCGGTTGAGTCAAGCGAAATGCTAATCAGGTCAAGCCCTTTGGCATGATAATCCTTATACAGTTCTTTGAAATAAGGAATCTCCTGAATGCAAGGAGCACACCAAGAAGCCCAAAAAATGAGCAGTGTAATATGTCCCGGCTTGATCAATTCGGAAAGCTTTACCGTATTCCCGGCTGGATCGCGTCCGATGATTTCGCGGTAGCGATGTCCTATGTTCATTTCCTTTTTCGACTGTAACACTTTCTGTTCGGCCTGTTCACGCTGATTTATCTTTTCTTCGTTCTTCTTCCAAATGGCCGGATCAATTCGTACCTTCATATATTCCAGATAGTCTTTTTCATACATAGTGACTGGATATTTGAAAAAGAAATAAATACCTACCGGATTCTGGATATTTTCTTTTGCAAAGTTTTCCTGTTTCTTCTTGTAATTGGTATACAAAGAAGCAATCAGGTTGTTGAACTCTTCATTTTCCTTTGTGGAAAGTACGCCGTTCTCAGCATCTGTGCGTAGCTGTCTTTCGGCAAGAATCTCATTGGTCTTCTGACGGATATTTCTGTTTTCGCTTAACAGTATTTCACTATAGCGGTTGTTCAGCGGAGTACCCGTAATAACAACTCCGAGTGAATCATATTTCATTACGATTGTTCCGTTTTCGAGAATCACGTCCTGATTAGTAGCAGATATCCAATCGGTCGGTTTTGTATCCAACATCTCAACCGACGCAACCTTCGGAACATCAGTCGTTCCTTCGAACACGAAGTACCCGTTACGAACTATGGTTGAGTCAAGCACCGTTATCTGATCATAATAAATCACGTCGTGTTCAACCAACCGAATTGGACGATTGTCATAAGAATTATTACCGAGGAAAGATCCCTCGATGCGAAACGTGGCTTTTTGTGCCTGTGCAAAGCAAAAGGCCATTAATCCAAACAGTAACAATTGTAGTCTTTTCATATGTTTCTTCTCAAAAAAGCTCGTACCTGCTCATTGGGGTAAACAGGTACGAGTATATTTATTTTTCAGCTTTCAGCATTTCAATCACATAGGCAATTTCATCAACCAATTTACTTGGACTGCCTCCATATCCTTCGACTGTATATCTGACATAGCCATCTTTCAGTATCATCTTGCGAGGAATAGCCATTGAGTTGTTGATCTTGTCCATAGATGAGAATACCATATTCTGTGCTTTTGTTTCCGGGTTTACATTATCGAAAAGCACATTGAAGGTATACTTGCCTTCTTTCATGATTTTTGCAGCCGCAGCTTTGTAGTTATCGCTATTTTCCATAGTGTCGACAAAATAGAACTTCACATCTGGATCGTTGGCATAGCGATCAACAGCCATCTGCATGCCCGGAAATGAACTTCTGCACGGGAAGCACCAAGAAGCCCAGAAGTCAAGAACTACGATTTTACCTTTCCAATCGGCAGACTTCACGATTGACTTGTCCATAGCCTCCATCTGGAACGGTTCGTAAGCTTCCTTGATTAATGATTTTTTTAGTTCTTTTTTGAAAGCTTCTTTCTCATCTTCTGGTTTTAGCGATTCGATGTAAGCCTCAAAGCCGTCTTCCTTACCGTTGTTCTTTACATACTGCTGTTTCAGAATATTCATCATGGTAGGTGTTACGGCGTTACTTTTGAATGCATTTTTGGCAAGTGCATCGATGCCTTTTAAATCGCCCTTAGCCAACAGGCATTTCAGGTGTGTTTCATTAACGGCAGACTCAACATAACGCCTTGATTCGGAAATCAAAGTAATCTGAGCTAGCGCTTCGTCAACCTTACCCAGGCAATATAATATGTCTGCATAGCTTCCCCTGTACTGATCCAAGTTGCTTAGCGCCCATTCGTCCGATTGATGAGGAGAGTAATCATCGTCAATACAGTAGGATTTGTCGGTCCGTTTCTTCTCCATCTCGGAAATCAAAGCCTTAGCTACATCATAGTTCACACTGTCTGCCACAGCTTTCTTCATGTGGAAAGGGAATACTGTTGAACGATAAATCTCGGCCAGTGTACGGAAATTATAGTCGGGAATCATCTGTATCAAGATATTCCTGTCCTTGTCTGGATAGAAGAAATAAGGAGCCAACCGGCGCATACC
The DNA here is from genome assembly GCF_900291465.1 of Bacteroides sp. Marseille-P3684. Classification (GTDB taxonomy): domain Bacteria; phylum Bacteroidota; class Bacteroidia; order Bacteroidales; family Bacteroidaceae; genus Phocaeicola_A. Next base: position 3,242,743 of record NZ_LT985808.1, on the reverse strand, counting down.
ATTATAATAGATAAAGGAAGGCCACTCGGGATGTTGTTTCAGATCAGTCACAGGATAGTCTTTTAAGAATTTGCACATATCATCGAAATAGCGATTCGGATTGCCCATATAAACCTTGTCGAAAGCTTTTCGGCGCATAGTCCATCCGTTCGGATATTTTTCCAGAATCAGATTCAGCATACTGTCGGCTCTCACAGTATCCTTCAACACATACCGATAAATGTTTTCCATTGTTATGTAGTTATCTTCGCTCTTTGGAGTGTCGTCCTGACTTGAAAACGTTGCAAAAATCAGCTTGACAGCTTCGGGGTAACGGTCACCAGCCTGTTTTTGCACAATATTCATCATGTCAGAAAAGAAATAACCCACATTCTGCAAATGAGCCTGCACCTCTCTCTGATACCAGAAATACAGTGCCTCTTGATCAATCTCCTGGTAATTCGGACCGAAGTAGCCATATCCAACAAGATTTACAGATGGCTTACGGAAGACACCCCATGCCAAATATCCACCCGGGAGCGGCTGACCATCCAGATCAACAGTCATATACATGAAACCTTTATCATCATTATTATCTGAAACATTAACAAATTTATTCCATGTTGACTGGAACTTAAACGCAAGGAAAGCACAATTTGACGGGACTACAAACCGTCCCTTCCATACATCACCATCTTTTTGCAGCTCTACATCACCTAATTCCCACTTATAGAAATTGTACATGTATACAAGAGCCACAATCTGATCTTTACCTTCCAAAGGTCCTCCTTTCGGAGAATAAACTAGGTCAATAGTAGAACCTGCTATCAGATCTTTAGGAATTCCAGAGAGGCGAGAAACCTCCACTACGGCCTGTTGTTCTTGTCCGAAAGCAGACCATTGAAAGCAAGCGACGAGCAATAATAAGATTGCTCTATACATAAACTTTTTCATTCTGATTTAGATTTTAATAAAATTGGTTTATTTACAATGTCTTCAATATTAATGTTATATTTCTCTTTTAACCAGTTTTTTACAATTGGTTTCTTTTGTGTCACATAACCTCCTGTATCAAATGTCGAATTCAGAAAACGACTGTCGAATTCTTCATCCGTCAGCATCATCAGATATTTCACATACTGATTAAATTCGTCGGCCACAGTGATTGTTTGCGGATCCACATATTCCAACACCCCCACACTGTTATATCCGGAATAAGCATCAATGAAATTTGCATACCAAAGGTTATCCTTGTTGGCTGCTGCTAAAGTATCAAAATCATCCGGGATCTCAATTAACTCATTGTCAATGCCTGATGCTATCAGTGAAGCATTCAGTTCAGCCTTTACGATGGCCAAACTGTCATCATCCAATTCGTTCAGACGTTTGCTGGTAAAACCGAAACCAATGCTCTTGTATCCATTAATGGCACCTATTCCCGGAATGGTATCATGCTCTTCTACCCAGCTCCAGTCGGCTGTATAACCCGAATAATTCCATATTTTCGAAATATTTGAAGCTAGGAAAATGCGATAAGGGAGTAATTCTTTCACAAAATCTTTGTCATACAATTCCAGACAGTTTCTCAGAATGAAATAAATAGCATCTGACACATAGTCCGTATCGCCTTTTTTGCTCATGTAGGGCAACTGCGAAGTTACTTCCCAACGAAACTGATTGTCGTTGAAGTCATAAATCATATGCGTTCCATATTCATTGTATATGGACAAGATTTCCTTGTCATAATCCGCATCACCTTGCGGAAAAGTCATCATATGATTATTTTCTGAAGGAATCAAATCATCTTCATTGCATGAGCTGAAAGATACTCCTAAACAAAGTCCGATCAGGACAGTTAAATATATATGTTTCATTTTTGTCAATTTATGGTTTTATATTTATTACATGGCAGAACCTTTCCTGCGCGGACTCAGTTCATTTTGAATCAGATTTGCATTATGTTCCATTGCATTATCTGGCAAAGGGAGGACATAGGAAGGGTCTTTTTCTTTCAAGATGTAACGTGTACTGTTTCCACTCTGGTCAATCAGGATATGTTCAAGCTGTGGCATGCCATACCTACGCAAATCAAACCAGCGGAACCCTTCAAAGCACAACTCTTTTCTGCGCTCTTCACGATACAGTTTCTGTAGCTCGTCGACTGGCTTCAGTGTCAATGGCTCGTAATCACGATAGCGCTTTGATAGCAATGCATTCAAGTCATTTACAGCGTTTTGTCCATCCTCTTGGTTCCCTTTCTTATAGAGCTCTATATAAGCCTCGGCACGATTCAGATAAAGCTCGGAAGTACGCCAGGCATATTCCTGCTCGCTACTAGATTTTAGCAACATGTAATTATATGGAAGAGATGATGCGGCCTTCATCAGATAAGTGCCGATTCGAAGGTCATTGTCTGCATATAAATTGAACAGGCTGGAAGACACGTTAAACGGAGTACCCATTAAGCCATACGAACCGGAAATAGCCCGATATCCACCTAAAAAGATAGTTTCTGGGAAGTTTCTCGAAATGATACCGTTTGTCGGATTCAGGGTGTTATCGATTGAATAATTATTCAAATCGACCAGCTCCGGGGCTGTTTCCAATGCACAAGTAGCATGTTCAATCACTTTGTTCCAGTTTTCCATATGCAGGTACACGCGTGAGGCCAGCAGATGAGCGCCTGTATAAGAAATACGGAACACGCCACGGCTAATCTTGTCTTGATTAAACAGGTCACATGCTTGTTCAATATCTGTTGCGATCTGGTCATAAACCTCCTTCACTGTATTACGTGATTTTCCTTCATCAAAAACTTCGGAAGTCAATACCAAAGGAATCCCCAATGTTGTACTCGGATCATGGTCCTCGTCATTATAAGGATAAGCATACAGATTTATCAACTGCAAGTAGTAGAATGCGCGCAAGGACAGGGCTTCGGCTCGAACAACTGTTTTGTCTTCATCGGTACCTTGTGAGCCGTCAATATGCTCGTCGACAATGTTGCAAGCCATAATCAGCTCATACAGATTCTTGTAAACATCCTTATTTGAAGACGCATAAGTACCTTCTTCATCCTGAAACGCATAGAAATCGGGCTGCCAGGTATATAGTTCCTGCTGTATTCGATGAATATCATCCCAAGAGGACGTGGGCACACATTCAATGTCATCATCCATCATATAGGTCAACGGATTTACCGAATTCGTGAAACTATATCCTTCTCCATTCAACAGTTCACGAAAAGCTTCAGTTGTCTTAGGTTCGAACTCGTCCTGTGATACTTCTTCTAGAAAATCACCACATGATTGTAAGGCGAGCATGCAACTGCCCAACAAAAAAGTATATATTTTATTCATAAACATTAGAAACTTAAGTTTAATGATATCGTATAGGTTTGAGTAATAGGCATCGCTGTAGTTCCTGTTGCAGAAATTTCAGGATCTTGTCCGTCGAGCTTACTGCTACAGAAGGTGAACGGATTGGTTACATTCAATCCCAATGACATGGATGTGAGACCATATTTTTCGATTTGATTATAGGGAAAACTATAAGTCAAGCTCAGATTACGACAGCGAAGGAAATCACCGCTTGCAACACGTAGGTCTGAATAGTTATACATGGTATAAGTATTAGCCGAACGTACCTGAGAATTATAGTTGTAATAAACATTATAATCATATTCACCGCTTACATTGAATGCCGGAATGTTTGTGAATTTTTCATCACCGGGCTGTTTCCATGCTTTTGCCAGATTAACATTCAGGTTCTGATAAGGTTGTGGCATGAGTGATTCACCTTCAAACAAATAATTCATACGAATTACATTACCGAACTGAAATGCCCATTGTGTACTCAGTAATAGGTTTTTCCAACGCAAGGTTGTTGAGAAACCACCACTGAATTTCGGATCTTTTGAACCTGAATACACTAACAAATCCTCAATGTTTTTCGATTCACTAGCCTCTTCTGATGTTTTATAGGTATTGGCAAATGTCGCATAGCCGGTTTCAGAATCGACACCGGTGAATTTCCATGAATAAATGGCATTTACCGGCTTGCCGTTTTCGTAAGCGTTTCCTGACAGGTAGTCATTTACCGTATATTCACTCTTGATAGCGTTGGTTACTTCGTTGTCGTTCTTTGACCAAATAGGAGAAATAGTCCATTCCCAATCTCTCGTACGGATTGGAATAAAAGTCATTGACAGTTCAATGCCACGGTTTGTCAGGTCAGCACCATTGCGATAAATCTGCTCTACACCATATTCCAGACCTACAGGAAGCTGGAACAATACATCGGTGCTTTTTTTCCAATAGTAGTCCAAACAAGCCGTTATACGGTTGTCTAACAGTGAGAATCCCAGACCGAGGTTTACGGTATGCGTCTTTTCCCAGCGAAGATTCGGATAGGGTAAACGGCTTATTTGCAAAACATACTCGCCAGACCATCGGTTAATGGTGGTACTTGGATAGCTAACTACCAGATTCGGACCGACTGAAGTTGGAATGTTTCCTTGCATACCATATGAAGCACGAAGACTCAAATCATTGACAAACTGAGGAATCCAATCTTCTTCAGCAATGTTCCAACGTCCAGCCAAGCTCCAAATAGGCAAGAAGCGGTTATTTGTATACTGCCCGAAACGGTTTGAAGCATCCATACGTACATTTCCGTTCAGAATATATTTACCCTTATAGCTGTATGATAAAGTAGCAAATCCAGAAAGTGTGTTACTTAAAGTATTGGTAATGGTTGCATGGTGTTTGTCGAGCGACGATGTATAGATATCAGTTGATCCCGAAACATGATTGTTATATTCGTGGTTGACCTTGTTCCCACGATTGGGGGAATAACCGTATTCCTGTTCTTTCAAACCCTCATACTGGGTTGAACGCGCTTCATAACCCAACATGGCATTGATAACGTGATCGTCTTTAAAAACAGTATTATAATTCAAAGAGAAACGTGCCGTCCACGATTCCTGGTCCTGATTGCTGTCAATCAAAATGCCTCCCTTGGGCAATTTGGAAGCTAGTTCGTCGGCACTTCCCGGAAGAACAGAGCCATAATCATACCCACGGATACCGGCAATGTAATAAGACTGTTCGTCGGCCCATTGACGTTGGTTCGTATTCACATATCTGAAGCTAAACAAAGCCTCGGTTGAAAGACCTTTCAAAATATTTGCCGAAAGATTCATTTGCGCATTCATGTCTCTTACGTTGGTAACGTTAGAAGTGTGATTAATTTCATTAAAGATATTATATTTTAGTGTGTAGTTGTTTTTTGTCCCTTCTACGCGAGTTTCACTCATCTCATAAAATTCATCTGGATCTAATGTACGCGAAGCATATAGAGCATAATCAAAAGGATTGACCATGTAGAATCCGGTCGATTTACGATCTGAATAAGAAAGTTGTGTGCCAACATTCAGGAATTTCCATAAATGAGTATTCAAATTCATTTTGAAGTTATAACGTTTCATGTTATCACCTTTCACAGTTCCTTTATTGTCTGAATACCCTAATGATACATAATAAGTGGTGCTACTTGTTCCGCCGGAAATATTCAAGTTGTAATCCTGGTTTAATGAGTTCTGGCAAAGTAAATCAAACCAATCGGTATTTCGCATTTCCAACTCACTAACGCGTGCTGCAAATTCATCATCAGTGATTTCTTTATTCAATAAAGCAAATAAAGCACCTTCATATCCAGTATCATAAGGCTCTATATCAAATAAATATCCGTTGGAAACCATATCTTTTGACACCCCGATACGTTGTTTTGAATTCATCATCTTATAATCTTCATAAGTAGGACGTGATGTGAGTCCCCATGAAGAAGAAAAATTCACACTAGTCTTTCCCTCACGCCCTTTCTTTGTTGTTACTACAATTACACCGTTAGCCGCACGAGTCCCGTAGATGGCTGTTGCTGAAGCATCCTTCAAAAACGTGATTGATTCAATATCGTGTGGGTTTAATCCTGTAATGGCATTTCCTAATAAACTTATGCTTGCATTTTCATTTACCTGATCTAAGGATGAATTACCTCTCAAAATAGCATTAACCTCATCATTGGTAATATCGACAGTTTCTTCCCAAATTATACCATCAATTACCCATACCGGAGCAGCATCCCCATGGATTGTAGCTGAGCCACGCATACGGATTCTCGGTGCCTCATTGGGAGAACCGGATGAAGCCATCACGGTCAATCCCGGAACGGTTCCTTGTAACATACCCGAAAGAGTCGGTACATTCGGAATCATAATGTCATCAGCATTTAGGGTTGTTGTTGCACTGGCTGACAAACGTTTGTCTATTTTGCTATATCCATTGACAACGATTTCGCTCAAATCTGTTTTCGCAGGATACATTGTAATCTCTTTCCCAATTTGCGATGCTTTCAGTACCAATGGCTCATAACCTAAATATGAAATTCTAATGTGAGAACTTTCGGAGGGAACACGCAAGGAGAAATAACCGTTTATATCGGTTGTGGTTCCTACCTTGTTCTCCAGAATCTGAATATTTGCTCCAATCAAGACTTCATCTGTTTCATCAACAACGCAACTTGAAATCTGTATAGCCTGTCCTTCAATCGGATGACTGACTTTTACCGGATGGGCATTATATATCAATATCTGACGCTGAGAAATCTTATAAGAAAGCCCCGTATTATGTAACAGTTTCTTCATGATATAATCAATTGATTTCTCTTTCATATCTATACTGACCACCTTTTGCAACAAATGCTCTTTTACCTCTTCATCATATAAAAATACACATTTAGTTTCTTTCTCTATGATATTCAGTATTTCTGCTATGGTCTTTTCACGCACTACAACACTTATCCTCTCTGTATTTTGTGCCTGCACTACAGAAGTAGATGTGCCTAAACACATCAAAAACATGCACAATAGCCTTATCCGCAGCCAAATGGAGTCCCTCTCCAATTGTCCTCCAAGTAGTTCTCTCAAATAATTTGTCTTTTTCATACTCTTGTACGATTTCTATTTATAAATTAATTAGTTTGTATATCGAATCTATTATCCTATCTATTTGAATTTCTCTTACTTACTTTAAACTTACAATAATCTTATTATTCCGCGTTTCATATTTAATTGGTGACAAAACGGATATATTATCCAATACATTCTCGATGTGTTCTTCTAATACCAACTTGCCATAGAACTGAACCTGACATACATTGATGTTGCATATAAGGTCGACTGCATATTGTTGTGACAAGCGTACTAGGACTTCCGGCAGACTTTCTCCGTTGAAATAAAGTATATTATCTTTCCATGAAACATATTTATAGGGATCTACCTCCTGAATAAAGGTGCCACCCTTGTCTATTCCAAACATTTGAGACGGCTTTAAACAGGAAGTCTGCCCTGACGGAGTGTGAACCTGCACTGAACCTTCGACCAATACAACATATTGGGACTTATCAATCGACGACGAAACGCCAAACTTTGTTCCCAACACTTCTACATCAAATTGAGGAGTTGATACAATAAAAGGTTTTTCTGGATCTTTGGCTACTTCTAGATATACTTCGCCATTAACCTTTAAATGACGTTCTGTTCCTGTGAAAACTGCTGGAAATTCTATTGCTGAATTTGAGTTTATCCATACTAGAGTGCCATCACTCAACCGGATAGAAGCTTTCTTGCCTTTAGGAACAACCAGTTTCTGATTGCTCTCAGTAACTTCTTCCCGGTTATTCAAATCATGGTGTTCTCCATTGATTTCTATATCGCCTTGGCGGTCATAAACAATTTCGGAAGAATCTGACATGGATATTACCTGATTATTACCAGATGTGAGTTGGATATTTTGGTCATCAGGAACCACGTACTTCGAAGAAGCTACAAATGAATCAGAGGATACAAACCTAGGTGCAGCTAAAAACAATACAGCAATCAGTACTGATGCCGCTACTCCCCAGACAGCATATATTCTTTTCTTTTTTTCCTTGCGTTTCTGCTGACGGATAAAGCTGAGCAAGCGCAAGGTATTGTTCTTTTTATCAGCTTCTGAAGCTAATCTATAATTCAAACGTACAGAACGGACAAGCTGAATAGCCCGTTGCACGTCTTCTTCCTTTTCAGGATGTTGCTCGCAGAATTCTTCCCAAAACTCTGTATTTTCTTTATCCGGGAGCAAGCACCACTGAAGGAAATATATGTCCGTCACAAAATCCTTTGCTTGGAAATCTACATAATTCTCACTTATATGTTTGTTCTGCATATTATGATTTTCTGTCTTTTTCTTACAAAGACAGAGAAATCATAATAATATCATCGCTTTTTGAAGACAAAATGCAATTACAATCTAATTTTAACAAATGAAAACAGAATTGGCCATATCAAACTTGGAATGCTGGAATTCCGAAGTTGTTTAATAGCTTTAAATACCAGATTACGTACTGAGGGAACGGTCATATTCATCAACTCTGCAATTTCTTCATAATCCAAGTCCTCAATGTAACGAAGATAAATGGCTTCACGTTGTCGTCCGGTTAACGCATCAAGATAAGACTGGATTTTTTTCTGAATTACAACCCTATCCTCTGCATCTATTAAATCGTCCAGAATTGTCACATCCGTATAAAAGTCGACATTCTCCACATCTATAAAACTCTGTGTTTTGGATGCATGAGAAGCATTCAGCAGGCGATTTTTCAAAGCGCGAAGCAAATAAAACTTCAAATTGTTGATTTCATTAATCTTTGAGTGATTTAAATAGAGATTACAGAATACCTCTTGCATGGAATCTTCAATGTCTTCTTTTGCAAACCCTAATCCAGTTCCATAGGAATACAACAAATCGGCATACTGGTTATACAATAAAGCAAAAGCGAGTTCTTCACCTCTTTGTAAACCGTTTAATAGACCTGTCTTATCTATAAACAATGAATTCGATTTCAATGTATATTCCATTTATAGGTTATGAGTCTTAGTTCTGCTGACAAAATTATAAAATATATCATAAGACTAAATACTCAAATTATAGATTTAATAATTGGGCAGCCAGAACATATGCTTTGAGGGTAGCCAACTTCCTGTCATTGTCAATAATCTGCCTTGCAACTCATTGGATTCTGTTGGATAAATTCCGCTACTACAATCATGACTTCGCTTACTGCCCGAGAAAATGCCTCAAGGCTTCAACGCGTTGAGTCGATTTCTAGGAATGCGTGAATTAGAGGTTGATGTCAGTTGTCAGACTACCTTGTGAAGCCTTCCTACGTTGAGTTCAGCCATCACTGTTTGGGAGATTCTGCAATGCTGTGAGCAGCATCATTCCTTCATCTTATGTAGGATACTATTAGTTCTATGGTGTAAGTTCGGTAGGAAAAATGTGGTTTTGTGGCAAAAGTTCGGTAGGAAAAGTGTTGTTTTAGGGTGAAAGTTCGGTCGAAAAAATGTATTTTTGCGTAAAATGTATAATCAACTCATTGTATATTAGTATGTATAGGAATATTATAGAACGGCTTAGAAAATGGAAGGATAAAAAGGACCGCAAACCTCTTATTCTGGCAGGTGCACGTCAGGTTGGCAAGACCTATATTCTGAAGCGATTTGGTGAAGAAGAATTTGCGAATGTGGCTTACATCAATTGTGAAGATAATGTCCTGGCAAAGAACCTTTTTATGGAGGATTATAATATGCAGCGTATAATTCTTGCAATTGGTGCCATCACAGGACAAAGTATAGAACCCGGTAGGACTCTGATTATCCTTGACGAAATACAAGAATCGCCACGTGGACTGTCCGTTCTGAAATATTTTTGTGAGAATGCACCTCAGTATCATGTCGCTGTCGCAGGGTCCCTGCTGGGAATTACTATGCACAAAGGAGAGTCATTTCCCGTTGGCAAGGTAGATGTTTTGCATATTTATCCAATGACGTTTGACGAATTCTTATTGGCTAAAGGCAAGAAGCAGCTGTTCGATATTCTCCGTTCCAAGGATTGGATGACGTTGAAGCTCCTGAAGAGTGAGTATATCAGAATCCTGCGCGAATACTATTTTGTAGGGGGAATGCCTGAAGCGGTCAATATGTTTGTGGATACGAACGATGCCATTGCTGTGAGAGAAATCCAAAATAATATTCTTTATACGTATCAAAAAGATATATCAAAGCATGTGCCTGTTTCCGAGTCCAATCGCATCAATATGGTGTGGCAATCCATGCCCTCTCAGTTGGTAAAAGAAAACAAGAAGTTTATTTACGGTGTAGCAAAACCGGGAGGACGTGCAAAAGACTTTGAAGTCGCTATTCAGTGGCTGATGGATGCAGGATTGGTTTATAAGGTCGAAAGAGTCAATGAGGCTAAGATGCCTCTGAAGTTTTATGTAGATATGTCCAGTTTTAAACTTTTCCTTTTAGACTGTGGCTTGTTGGGCGCCATGAGTGAAACACCTCCTGAGCTATTGTTGGTATCGGAAAATGGCATGGAGGAGTCCAAGGGAGCTTTTACTGAAAACTACCTGATGAGTCAGTTGGTGGCTACGTCTGATACTTCGGTCTTTTATTATAGCAACAATGCAAAGTTGGAGATTGACTTCTTGATTCAGCATGGGAATGCAATTGTTCCGATAGAAGCGAAAGCGGAAGAAAATCTCCGTTCAAAGTCACTTTCTACTTTTGTGGCTTCTCATCCGGATATGCATGGGCTGCGTTTTTCGATGTCCGACTATCGTGAGCAAGATTGGGTGACCAATGTCCCGCTCTATGCGGTGACTTCCTATTTTCTGGATGAGTAGGAGAGACGTTGTCAATTTGTCAAAGTGTCAAACGAATCGCTTGAGAGTGCCCTTCCTTGCACCAAAATACGGCTTGATGGATTTTTTTTGAATTTTCAGGCGATTTGCAAAATACAGATTGATGCTGATTGACTTTCTTGAATGTAATTATGATTGAAATATGCCTTGTGAAATGAGATATTGCTTGTCTGAGATGGATGATATTGGCTGAATGATAGTTTTCAAAAGATGCATCTGTCGTACAAACTGGAGGTGAAAGTTTGCAAACAAATGTATTGCAAGTATAAAATCGGACTTTGGAGAGGCAAACACAAGTGTTCGGCTGACGAAACAATATTGTTTGGGTCGTCAAACAATATTGTTTCACGCGTCAAACACTTGTGTTTGGTTTCTCAAACAATATTGTTTGAGTGCATGAATATGCAAGTCCGGGGTCTCTTTGGAATATATATGCGCCCGGAGTTGCATGGATATTCTTAAAATAACCTACTTTGGTCGGTTTCTCAAAAAGGCGCGTTAGCTGAAAGAGGCACTTTGGGTGATTCTGTCAAGAGAAGAGGAGGAAATGCTGTCATTCTGATATTCGCAGGGTGGGTGCAGGTATGGTCAATTCAACGGGAATGTCTATTTTTGCCGGAAACAAATACCGACCTTCTATGAAACAAGCAGATGATTCCCGTGCAGCCTTGTGCCTGCAATTTTTACGTGATATAGCCGTACACAACAACCGCGAGTGGTTTCACGAACACCGCGAGGAGTATGATGCCGCCCGTGCAGCCTTCGAGAGTATGGTGGCTGAACTGATTGCCCGCATCACCGTGTTTGACCCGGCTGTGCAATACCTCGGTGTGGGGGATTGTACCTATCGTTTTTACCGTGACACCCGTTTCTCTCCGGACAAGTCTCCCTATAAACGTCATTTTGGCGCTTATATCAATGCCAAGGGGAAGAAGGCGTTCCAGGGTGGTTACTATTTCCACCTGGAGCCTGAAAACTGCATGCTTGCCGGCGGGTCATACTGTCTGCCGTCAGACGTGCTGCGTGCCGTGCGTCAGAGTGTCTGTGAGCAGCCCGAGGAATTTCATGCCATCGTCGGGTCCGACCCGTTCCACACGTTGTTTCCCGTCATCGGCGAGACGCATGTGAAAACAGTCCCCAAGGGTTTCCCGAAGGATTTCCCTTATCCGGAGTACATCCGTTGCAAGGACTATTCGTGTTTCCATCCTGTCCCCGAGTCCTTTTTTACTTCTGCGGACTGGCTGGAACGTTCCGCCGAGGTCTTTCAGGTGATGAAGCCCTTCCTGGATTTTGTGAATGCTGCGATTGATGAGGCGGTCTGATGACCGGATAAAAGAAATGACGCAGGACGCCATGGATTTCTGTTCCATGTCATCCTGCGTCAGGTATACAGGGACGGCCCGTCAGTCGGCGAGCCGATGGGAAAGTGTCAGACCTTCTTCGGCGTGTTTGCCAGGGTTGCCACGAGGAAGTCATAGAACTTCTTCACGGTCGGGATCAATACACGTTCGTCGGGTGAGTGGGGTGAACGGAGTGTCGGTCCGAATGAAATCATGTCCAGACCAGGGATGATGGCACCGATGATGCCGCACTCCAATCCTGCATGCACGACCTTCACGGCAGGCTCTGCTCCGAACTGCTCTTCGTATGATTTTACCATCGCCTTGAGGATGGGAGACTCTACGTCAGGATTCCAACCGGAGTAGCTTCCGCTCATCTCGACTTTCATGCCTGCCATGGAGAAACAGCTTTCGAGCGAAGTGGCAAGGTATTCCTTCATGGATTCCGAAGAGCTGCGCACCAGGAGGCAGAATTGTGCCTGACCTCCGTCAATGGTCACGATGGAGAGGTTGGACGATGTCTCTACGGTGTCGGGGATGGTCGGAATCATGCGGCAAACACCGTTCTGGCAGGCATAGATGGCATCCACGAGGTTGTCCTGAATCTCTTCGGGCACAACTCCCTTCGGCAATTCTGTACGTTCGGCCTTGAAGGTGATGGGTGTCTCGATGGCATGATATTCTTCGTTGAAGAGTGCTTCATACTCTTTCACCAGCTCCAGCAATTCGTCGACGTTCTCAGCAGGCAGCGTCAGCACGGCATCTGCTTCGCGGGGAATGGCATTGCGCATGTTGCCGCCCTTCCAGCTTGCCAGGCGTGCTTCATATTCAGCGATGGCTTCACGGACGAAACGTACCAGCAACTTGTTGGCATTGGCACGGCCCTGATTGATTTCCAGACCGGAGTGTCCGCCACGCAGCCCTTTGAGGGTCAGTTTGATGGCCACGTCTTCCGGGTCTACCTCAGCTTCCTTGTATTGCAAGGTGGCTGTCACATCCACTCCACCGGCACAACCGATGTAGAGTTCGCCCTCGTCTTCCGAATCCAGGTTCAGGAGAATTTCTCCCTTCAGACTTCCGGGTTTCAGACCGAATGCACCGAACATGCCGGTTTCCTCATCAGCCGTGATGAGAGCTTCCAACGGACCGTGCTTCAGCGTCTTGTCTTCCATCACGGCCATGATGGCTGCAACACCCATACCGTTGTCCGAACCCAGTGTCGTGCCACGGGCTTTCACCCATTCGCCGTCGATGTAGGTCTCGATCGGGTCTTTCTCAAAATCGTGTACGGTGTCGTTGTTCTTCTGGGGAACCATGTCCATGTGTGCCTGGAGAATCACACCTTTGCAGTCTTCCATACCGGGAGTGGCAGGCTTGCGCATGATGATGTTGCCGGCTTCATCCTTGACAGCCTCGACACCTGCGCTCTTTGCAAAGTCGAGTAAGAACTGCTGAACCGGTGCCAGGAAACCCGAAGGACGGGGAACGCGGGTCAGTCCGTAGAAATGTTTCCACACATTCTGTGGAGCTAATGACAAAATTGTACTCATGTGTTTTAAGGTTTAAATGTATGGCTTGACGAATTGGAGAACTGTCAAAATGATAGCAGACGGTCCTCCTTTCCGCTCGAATTACTTCTTGTTGGTAAACGCAAGTATGGCTAATCCATAAACGCCTAACAAAATTATCAATAAAGTTTGGATTCCATGCACAATCAGTGCAAAAATTCCTGCATTTTCCCAACTTACGCCATAAAGGCTCATCATGGAGATGATGGCAAAGTGCCACGGACCGGCTCCATTGGGGGTAGGTACAAGCACGGCGATGCTGCCTGCCACGAACATGGCAAGTCCTGCCACCCAACCCAGGTGGGCGGAAAAGTCGAAACAGTAGAATGCCAGGTAGAAGTGGAGGAAGTAGCAGAGCCAGATGGCTGCCGTATAGAAGATGAACAGTGGCAGGTTCTTCACCTTGCGCAGTGAGAGCACTCCCTCCCAGACGTTGTACATGATGCCCTTGATGCGTCCGAAGAAAGCCAGCTTGCGCACCAGGAAATAGAGGAGAAGGAGGAAGGCCAGCACCGATACGCCGACTATATATAATATAGGTGAAGAAAGGGCTTCGCTGATGGAGCTGAAGTTGCTGCCTGTCTTGGCAAAGAAGGCATCGAAGATGTGTATGTTGAGCAGCAGGGTAGCCCCGATGATGAGCAGGACGCAGAGCGAGTCGATGAGCCGTTCGGTGACCACTGTCCCCAGGGCTTTGGAGAACGAGACTCCGTCATACTTCGAGAGGATGCCACAACGCGAAATCTCTCCCAGTCGGGGGATAATCATGTTGCTGGCATAGGACACGAAGATGGCGTTGACACAGTTGTTCATCCGGGCATGTTCCCCCATCGGTTCCAGCGTCTGTCTCCACCGCCATCCGCGCAACACATGGCTCAGGATACCGAAAAGGAGCGAGACTGTCATCCAGAACCAGTCGAGGTTCCACAGGTAATCGCCCACACGGGAAAGGTCAAAGTCGCGGTAAGTACGGTAGAGGATGGCGCCTCCCAGCACGAACGGGAATACAATCTTCAGGCAGGTATTTAGTATCTTTTTCAACAGTTGTTATCTTAATTTTATGTGAATCTATGTACCTTTGCGTGTTGCAAATTGATGCAAAGATATAAGGATAGAGACAAACCACATACAAAACTACCATAAAATAAGGCTATGAGATTGGTGAAACCTAAAAAATTCCTGGGACAGCATTTTCTGAAAGACTTAACCATCGCACAAGATATTGCCGACACGGTCGATGCTTGTCCCGACATTCCCATTCTCGAGGTAGGACCCGGCATGGGCGTGCTGACACAGTTCCTCCTGCCCAAGCAACGACCGGTCAAGGTGGTGGAGCTGGATTATGAGTCGGTGGCTTACCTGCATGAGAACTTTCCGGCGCTGGAGGGCAACATCATTGAGTGTGACTTCCTGAAGATGGATTTGCGGGAACTGTTCGAGGGGCGTCCTTTCGTCCTGACAGGCAACTACCCCTACAACATCTCCAGTCAGATATTTTTCAAGATGCTCGACTACAAGGACCTCATCCCCTGCTGCACAGGCATGATACAGAAAGAGGTCGCAGAGCGCATCGCGGCAGGACCGGGCAGCAAGACCTATGGTATCCTGAGCGTGCTCATCCAGGCATGGTACCGGGTGGAATATCTTTTCACCGTACACGAGCATGTGTTCAATCCGCCTCCCAAGGTGAAGAGTGCCGTCATTCGCATGACGCGCAATGAAACCACTTCGCTGGGATGCGACGAGAAACTCTTCAAACAGATAGTGAAAACGACTTTCAACCAACGCCGCAAGACGCTGCGCAACTCCATCAAGCCGATTCTGGGCAAGGACCATCCGCTCTGTGCCGACGAGCTGTTCAACAAGCGTCCCGAGCAGCTGTCCGTAGCCGACTTCATCGGGCTGACCAACCGGGTGGCGCAGGCTTTGGCTGAAACTCCGACGGAGAAAGAAGCATAACCATCATGGAAATAGAGAAAGACTTCATTCACGAAATCAGCGAACTCATCGAGCAGAAAGATGCGGTACAACTGAAAGAGCGGCTGGCCGACCTTCACCCTGCCGACCTTGCCGAGCTGTGCAGTGAGCTGGATACCGACGAGGCACGTTTCATCTTCCATCAGCTGGACAACGAGAAGGCTGCCGACGTGCTCATCGAGATGGACGAGGACGCCCGTAAGAAATACCTGGACATCCTCCCGTCGGAAACCATTGCCAAGCGTTTCGTCGACTACATGGACTCTGATGATGCCGTCGACATCATCCGCGACATGGACGAAGACAAGCAGGAAGAGGTCCTCTCGCACATCGAGGACATCGAGCAGGCAGGGGATATCGTCGACCTGTTGAAATATGACGAGGACACTGCCGGCGGTCTCATGGGTACGGAGATGGTCACCGTCAACGAGAACTGGAGTATGCCCGAATGTCTGCGTGAGATGAGGCTGCAGGCCGAGGAGATGGACGAGATTTATTATGTCTATGTCATTGACGACGATGAACGCCTGCGCGGTGTGTTCCCACTGAAGAAGATGATTACCAGTCCTTCGGTGTCGAAGGTGAAGCACGTGATGAAGAAGGACCCCGTGTCGGTGCATGTCGACACGCCTGTCGAGGAGGTGGTGCAGATTATCGAGAAGTATGACCTCGTGGCTGTCCCCGTGGTCGACAGCATCGGACGTCTGGTGGGGCGCATCACTGTCGATGACGTCATGGACGAGGTGCGCGAACAGGCGGAACGTGACTACCAGTTGGCTTCCGGTCTCTCGCAGGATGTCGAGACACATGACAGCGTGTTCCGTCAGACCAGTGCCCGTCTTCCCTGGCTGCTCATCGGTATGATTGGAGGTATCTGCAACTCGTTGATACTTGGAAATTTCGACAGCGTGTTCGCTGCCCATCCCGAAATGGCACTTTACATCCCCCTCATCGGCGGTACGGGCGGAAACGTCGGTACACAGTCCTCGGCGCTCGTCGTGCAGGGATTGGCGAACAGTTCGCTCGATGCAGGACGGACGTTTGAGCAAATCGCGAAGGAGGCTGTCGTGGCACTGATCAATGCTACCATCATATCCATGCTGGTCTATATCTACAACTTCGTACGGTTCGGAGCCACCAGCACCGTGACCTATTCGGTCTCCATCAGCCTGTTCTGTGTGGTCATGTTCGCCTCCATCTTCGGCACACTTGTCCCCATGACCCTGGAGAAGCTGAAGATTGACCCCGCCATCGCCACCGGACCCTTCATTTCCATTACAAACGACATCATTGGCATGATGATTTACATGGGAGTGACTGAATTATTGGCCTAAACCGCAAAAAACCTAAGTTTTTGTTATGATATAAAAAGATTATTGCTTTAATTTGTCGTTATTATTCGACTGAAGTTTTGCCTGTGCCCGACAGAGTCGGTCGACAAGCAGCCATCGGACGCTCCAGTTGCCGTCCGTGCAGGTTTGTTGACTGACAGGTTTGAGCACCGGCCAAGCTTAACTAACCACAGTGGGAAGAAGGATCCCGATAACTAAAAATGTTTTTCAACAATGACGGACTCTCTTAATACCAATGCCGCTCTGCAACCAGAGGAATTGGAAGAACACACAAGACAAGCAGCTCCCGAAGAAACTCCCCAAACCGAGAATCTCGACACTGCGGATATGGAAAATGAAAAAGCAGCGACCTATGAACTGAAATCATCCAAAGCCGAAGTGATTGAACGTTTGAAAGAACTGGCTCAGGACATCGAGCATGCCGACAAGGCTGAACTGGACTTCCTGAAACAGAACTTCTACAAACTGCATAAGGCTGAGACTGATGCCGCCCGCAAAGCGTTCGTCGAAAACGGAGGAACGGAAGAGGACTTTGTTCCTGCACCCGACCCCGACGAGGAGACCTACAAGGAGGTGATGAAGGACATCAAGGAGAAACGGAATGCGCTGCTGGCACAGCAGGAACAGCTGAAGGAAGAGAACCTTCAGAAGAAGCTTGCCATCATTGAAAAGCTGAAAGAGCTGATAGAGAGTCCTGAAGATGCAAACAAGAGTTATGCAACCTTCAAACAACTGCAACAGGAGTGGAACGACATCAAGCTGGTGCCTGCCAACAAGGTGAATGAACTCTGGCGGAGCTACCAGGTGCAGGTGGAGAAGTTCTATGACATCCTGAAACTGAACAATGAGTTCCGCGAATATGACTTCAAAAAGAATCTCGAGATAAAGACGCACCTCTGTGAGGCTGCCGAACGGCTGGCTGACGAACCGGACGTGGTGTCTGCCTTCCACCAGTTGCAAAAGCTCCATCAGGAGTTCCGCGACACGGGACCTGTGGCGAAAGAGCTACGGGAGAGTGTCTGGGCACGTTTCAAGGCTGCGTCTACGGCTGTCAATCGTCGGCATCAGCAGCACTTCGAACA
Organism: Bacteroides sp. Marseille-P3684; assembly: GCF_900291465.1. Lineage (GTDB taxonomy): Bacteria > Bacteroidota > Bacteroidia > Bacteroidales > Bacteroidaceae > Phocaeicola_A. The sequence goes on along the minus strand of NZ_LT985808.1, from coordinate 3,224,642 downwards.
GCTGAAGGCCGAAGAACAACACAACCTGGACCAGAAGACGGTCATCTGTGAGATTGTGGAGGCTACTGAGTATGACAAGCTGAAGACTTTCCTCGACTGGGAAAACAAGACCCAGGAAATACTTGCCTTGCAAGCCAAGTGGAAGACCATCGGGTTTGCCCCGCAGAAGATGAACGTCAAAATCTTCGAACGCTTCCGCCGGGCCTGTGATGACTTCTTCAAGCGCAAGGGAGAGTACTTCAAGTTGCTCAAAGAGGAGTTGCTCAACAACCTTGCCAAGAAAAAGGCACTCTGCGAACAGGCTGAGGCCTTGAAGGACAGCACTGACTGGAAGGAGACCGGTGACAAGCTGACGCGTCTGCAAAAAGAGTGGAAGACCATCGGTCCCGTACAGAAGAAATATTCGGATGCCGTATGGAAGCGCTTCATCTCTGCCTGTGACTATTTCTTTGAGCAGAAGAAGCGTGCCACCTCGTCCCAGCATTCTGCCGAACTGGATAACCTGGAGACGAAGCGGGGTATCCTGGCACGTCTGAAGGCGCTCGTGGAACAGCCCGATGATGAAAATACGGAAAAGACCGTCCGCGATGCCATCAAGGAATGGAACAATACGGGACATGTGCCCTTCCGTGACAAAGACAAGCTCTACAAGGAGTTCCACAAGCTGGTCGATGAACTGTTTGACCGACTCAACCTGACCGCAGCCCAACGCCGGATGACCAACTTCCGTTCCAACGTAAAGGAAATGGCAGGCAAGGAGGGCAACAGCATGCAGCGCGAGCGCGAACGGCTGATTCGTCAGTATGAAGCCAAGAAGAGTGAAATACAGACGTATGAGAACAACCTGGGCTTCCTCACGGCAGCGTCCAAGAAGGGCAACAGCCTGGTCAACGAAATCAATCGCAAGGTCGACAAGCTGAAGGCGGACTTGCAGGTACTGGAAGAGCAAATCCGTACCCTGGAAGACTCCATGAACCAATAAGAACCAATTTGCAATAGTTCTGCACAGCTCCATCGTTAAGGTGGGGCTGTGTTGCTTTTTTGCTATTCCTCATGAGGGGATGCGCGGTGGTATCGGTGAAAATCCATAACTTTGCACTTCCTAACCAATGAAGGAGGATATGAGTTATGGACTTTGAATTGGTATCTGATTATCAGCCTACCGGTGACCAGCCGGAGGCTATCGCACAACTGACAGAAGGCGTACTGGAGGGAGCACCGGCACAGACCCTGCTGGGAGTGACCGGCTCGGGCAAGACGTTCACCATTGCCAACGTCATCAAGAATGTCAACAAGCCGACGCTTATCCTGAGTCACAACAAGACCCTCGCCGCACAGCTTTACGGCGAATTCAAGAATTTCTTCCCGCACAATGCGGTGGAATATTACGTTTCCTATTATGACTATTACCAGCCGGAGGCTTATCTGCCTTCGACGGACACGTATATCGAGAAGGACCTTGCCATCAATGACGAGATAGACAAGTTGCGTCTGGCTGCCACGTCGGCTCTGCTCTCCGGACGGAAGGATGTGGTGGTGGTCTCGTCGGTGTCATGCATCTACGGCATGGGTAACCCGGCAGACTTTTACGACAATGTCATCGATGTACGTCGTGGACAGAAAATCGACCGGAACGTCTTCCTGCGCCGGTTGGTCGACAGCCTCTATGTGCGCAACGACATGGACCTGAATCGCGGCAACTTCCGTGTGAAAGGAGATACGGTAGACATTTTCCTGGCATACAGTGACAACCTGTTGCGGGTCGTGTTCTGGGATGATGAGATTGATGCCATCGAGGAAGTAGACCCCGTGAGCGGGCACCGCATCATGGACTATGACGAGTTCCGCATCTATCCGGCAAACCTCTTCATGACAACCAAGGAGAGTACCTTGCGTGCCATTCACCAGATAGAGGACGACCTGACAAAACAGGTGGAATACTTCAAGGAGATAGGCAAACCCTTCGAGGCCAAACGCCTGTATGAACGTGTGACGTATGACATGGAGATGATTCGTGAGCTGGGGCACTGTTCGGGCATTGAGAACTACTCCCGTTATTTTGACGGACGCGCTGCCGGTACCCGTCCTTACTGTTTGCTGGATTTCTTTCCCGAAGACTTCCTCATTGTCATCGATGAGAGCCACGTGAGTGTGCCGCAGATACGTGCCATGTACGGAGGAGACCGTGCCCGTAAGACCAATCTGGTGGACTATGGCTTCCGGCTTCCGGCTGCACTTGACAACCGTCCGCTGAAATTCGAAGAGTTTGAAGAACTTGCCAAACAAGTCATCTATGTGAGCGCCACTCCGGCAGACTATGAACTGGAGAAGAGCGAGGGAGTCGTGGTGGAGCAGGTAATCCGTCCCACGGGCCTGCTTGACCCGGTCATTGAGGTACGTCCCAGTCTGAACCAGATCGATGACCTGATGGAGGAAATCCAGCAGCGCATCGAGAAAAACGAGCGTGTGCTGGTGACCACGCTGACCAAGCGCATGGCGGAGGAACTGACAGACTACCTGGCACGCAACGAGGTGCGTTGCAACTATATCCATAGCGATGTCGACACACTGGAACGGGTGAAAATCATGGACGACTTGCGCCAAGGCATCTATGACGTACTCATCGGGGTGAACCTGCTGCGTGAAGGACTGGACCTGCCGGAAGTGTCGCTCGTTGCCATCCTCGATGCGGACAAGGAGGGTTTCCTGCGCAGTCACCGTTCGCTGACGCAGACGGCAGGACGTGCAGCCCGCAATGTCAACGGAAAGGTAATCATGTATGCCGATAAAATCACCGACAGCATGCAACAGACGATTGACGAGACGAATCGTCGGCGTGCCAAGCAGTTGGCATATAATGAGGAACACGGCATCACACCGCAACAAATCAAGAAGGCGCGTACCACGGCAGCCCTGTTGGGGGCAGGAGAGGAGACTCAAGCCGATACCCGGGAACCGAAGGCATACGTGGAACCGGACTATGCCAGCATGGCTGCCGACCCTGTGGTGGAGTACATGAGCCGTCCGCAGCTTGAGAAGAGCATCGAGCGTACCCGCAAACTGATGCAGGATGCCGCCAAGAAGCTGGAGTTCATCCAGGCAGCCCAATATCGTGACGAACTGCTCAAGCTCGAAGACCTGCTGAAGGAGAAAGCTGACTGAAAGGCCTGAAAACTCCGTCAGCTTCGAAAAAATAGCTTAAAAAAGAAGGGCTTCGTTGGCTTATTCACCGCTTCTCTATAAATTTGCACATTATTTTGAAGTATGATGAAGAAAAGTATAACTGCAATAGCCTTAGTTTCTGCCTGTCTGATGACATCGTGTGGAGATTATAACAAGGTACTCAAGAGCCAGGATTATTCATACCGCTATGAAGCTGCCAAGGAATATTTCTTTAGCGGGCAGTATACCAAAGCCTCTGTGGTGCTGAATGACATGATTGCCATCCTGAAAGGTAGCGGCAAGGCAGAAGAGTCACTTTACATGCTTGCCATGTGTTACTACGGGCAAGGCGACTGGCTGGAGGCTTCTTCAACGTTTAAAAAATACTACACGACGTATCCGCGTGGCGAGTTTGCCGAGCTGGCACGTTTCTACACTTGCAAGTCACTCTATAATGATACCCCCGAGCCTCGTCTGGACCAGACCAGTACGTTTGAAGCCATCAATGAAATCCAGGTGTTCTGCGAGTATTATCCGAGCAGTGTTTACAAGGATGAGGCACAGCGGATGATGTTCGAGTTGCAGGACAAGCTGGTGGAGAAAGAATATCTCTCGGCGCGTCTGTACTATAACCTGGGCAACTACATGGGCAACAACTACCGTTCGTGTGTCATCACGGCGCAGAATGCCTTGCAGGACTTCCCGTATGCAAAACGTCGCGAGGACCTTTCTTACCTGGTGTTCCTGGCGAAGTACAAAATGGCGAGCGAGAGTGTCGTCGAGAAGCGGGAAGAGCGTTATCGCGACGTGGTTGACGAGTATTATGCCTTCAAGAACGAATTCCCTGAAAGCAAGTACCTGAAGGACGTCGACAAGATGTTCAATGAAGCGAACAAACATATCAAAGACTAGTCATTGTATATAATAAGGAATAGAAGAATTATGGATTACAGAAAAACGAATGCGCCCACCACTACGGTGACACGCGACTTGATGGAACTGTGTGAGGACACAGGCAACATTTACGAAACGGTGGTTATCATCGGTAAGCGTGCCAACCAGATTAGTGTTGAAATCAAGAACGACCTTTCGAAGAAGCTTCAGGAGTTTGCTTCTTACAACGACAGCATGGACGAGGTGTCTGAGAACAGGGAGCAGATCGAGATTTCGCGTTACTATGAGAAATTGCCGAAGCCGACGCTGATTGCTACGCAAGAGTATATCGAGGGCAAGGTGTATTTCAGAAATCCTGCTAAGGAGAAAGAGAAACTGCAGTAAGTATGATTCAGCGTATACAAAGTGCTTATCTGTTGCTGGTCGTGGTACTGATGGGTGTGACCATGAGCATGCCGTTGGGGCTTTATGTCGGGCAGGACGGCAGTCTGTCGTCTTTCTATGCTTACGGTCTGGAGCTTGCCGGGGCAGGACGTGACGGTTCATGCTGGGGTATCTTTGCCATTGCATTGCTCGCTGCCATCATTACTTTTGCGACCATCTTTCTGTATAAGAACCGTAAGTTGCAGGTACGTCTGACAATCTTCAACATCTTGGTCACGTTGGGCTGGTATGCGACGTTTGCTGCCTTCCTGATGGCGTACAATGAGCAGTTGGCAGGTGCCACTTTCCATTGTGGTACCGGAGCGGTTCTTCCACTGGTTGCCATTATTCTTGACTTGCTCGCCATCCGTGGCATCCGCAAGGACGAGCGTCTGGTGCGGGCTGCCGACCGTCTGAGGTAATCGGATTATATTAGATAGTATTCAAATAGAGGCTGTGTCACGTTTTTTGTGGCACAGCCTTTTTGGGTTATCGTCCTCTGGACATTTGCGCTTAATCGGACAAACACAAGTCCTTGTCCGATCAAGCTCTTGTGCCAGGCAAATCAATCACTTGTTTTCAATCCGTCGGACAATTGTATTTGCTTGGTGAATGGTCGTCTACCGTGATTTTATATAGTATCGGTCGTTTCCGCAAAGATAGTGATTGTCCGGGACCAGGGCATAAAAGAAGCAGGGAAAGAAACCGGGGTGTCGGCTTCTTTCCCTGCTCAAGTCTCTTACACGTTCACAGAGTAAACCGTATCGGGCTTACCAGATGTTGACCCGCTTGTCCTTCGGGATGTAGAGCGGATCGTTCTCGGTAATGTGGAACGCATCATACCACGCGTCGATGTGCGGCAGCGCACCGTTCACACGCCATTCGCCCAGAGAGTGCGGGTCGCTCTTCGTCAGGTTGCGGATGGCCTCTTCGCGGATATTGTTCGCCCACAGACGGGCATAAGCCAGGAAGAAACGTTGGTCAGCCGTGAAGCCTTCCTTGTCTGCCAACGGGGCATCCTTCGTTGCATTCTTATAAGCCTGGAAGGCGACGTTCAGACCGCCGTGGTCGGCAATGTTCTCGCCCAATGTCAGCTGTCCGTTTGCCTTCAGGTCGGGGAGGACGTTGATGTTGTTGAAGAAGTCCACCATCACCTGTGCACGGGCATTGAACTTCTCGGCATCACCTTCTGCCCACCAGTCCATGAAGTTGCCGTCCTTGTTGAACTGACGTCCCTGGTCGTCGAATCCGTGAGTCATCTCGTGTCCGATGACTACGCCGATGGCGCCGTAGTTGTAGGCATCGTCGGCTGCCATGTCAAAGAACGGCGGTTGCAGGATGCCGGCAGGGAAACAGATTTCGTTGGTCGTCGGGTTGTAATAGGCATTGATGGTCTGCGGAGTCATCTGCCATTCATCGCGGTCCACCGGTTTGTTATACTTGTCGGCAATCATCTTGCGCCATCCGAACATGCTGGCACGTTGTGCGTTCACCCAGTAGCTGGACGACTTGTCGATGGTCAGGTCGGTGTAGTCCGTCCATTTGTCGGGATAACCAATCTTCACGTAGAAGGCATCGAGCTTCTCGAAAGCACGTGCCTTGGTGCTGTCGCTCATCCACTCCTGAGCCTGGATGCGCTCCTTGAGGGAGGTCTGCAGGTTCTTCACGAGAGCAAGCATCCGCTCTTTGGCTTCCACGGGGAAGTATTTCTTCACGTACATCTGTCCCAAGCCTTCACCCAGACAAGCCTCGACGGTGTTGACCGCACGTTTCCAACGGGCTGACTGCTCTTGCTGTCCGGACATCGTGCGTCCGAAGAAGTTGAACTGTTCGGCACTGATTTCGTCGCTCAGGCAGTCGGCTGCACTGTTGATGAGCTTCCAGGTCATGTAGGCCTTCTGCTTGTCAAGGTCTACGTTGTTGAGGATGTCTGCCACCTCCTTCAGGAACTTCGGATGGTCGAGGCTCAGCTCTTTCAGTCCCTCGATGCCCAGTGACTTGAAGTGCACGTCCCAGTTGATGCCCGGCACCTCCTTCTTCAGTTCGTCGAGCGTCATCTTATGATAGCTGTTGGCAGGGTCGCGGAGCTCGACTGCGCTGAGCGATGCTTTTGCCAGGCGTGTCTCAATCTCCATGACAGCCTCCATCTTCCACTTCGCATTCGCTTCGTCCGTGCCGAAAAGCTTGAAGAGGTTGACGATGTACTGTTTGTATTTCTCCCGGATTTCTTTGGTCTTGTCGTCGTTGTCGAGGTAGTATTCCTTCTCGCCCAGTGTGATGCCTCCCTGGCATACGCCCACCAGGTTCATGCTGCTGTTCTTCATGTCAGCACCGATGTAGGTCCCGAAGTATCCGGGTGTACCCTTCATCATCAGCAGGTTCATTGCCGGAAGAATCTGGTCCTTCTCCTTGATGGCAAGGATGGCGCTCATGTCTGAACGGACGGGCTCGATGCCCTCGTTGTTCAGGCGGACGGAGTCCATCACGATGTTGTACAGGTCGCCGATTTTCTGCTCGATGCTTCCCGGCTGGTTCTCTGCTTCAGGAGCAGCGAGGGCGGTGATGATGTCGTGCAGCTGCTTGCGGTTGTTCTCGCGCAGTTCGTTGAACGTGCCGAACTGTGAATACTCTGCCGTGAGCGGATGGTTCTTGATCCAGCCACCGCAGGCATAGTGGTAGAAGTCTGTTCCCGGAGCGATGGTCGTGTCCATGTCGGCGGGATTGATGCCGGCAGTCAGCGGAGCCGGCTTCTTGTCGCAACCGGCCAGGCTCATCATGGCCAGCGTGACAATGGGTAAACAATGTTTTATCTTCATAGCGTAACTAATTGGTTTGTTCTTTCAGTTCGTCCAGTTCCATCGAGGCATTCTCCCATTCCTCCACGGCGGTATCCAGTTCCTTCTTCAGGGCTGTGTGCTGTTCGTAGAGGCTCATGTCCGACGCCCCTTCCGGAGTTGCCATCCGGGTTTCGAGTGCGGCGATGTCCGCTTCCAGCTTTTCGATGCGTGTTTCGCAGTCGGCAACCTGTTTCTCGACCTTGCGGATTTTCTTCGCCAGCTCCTTCTGTGCCTCATAGCTCAGCTTGGCTTCCGAGACTGGAGCCTCTTCCGTCTTGGTGGCAGTCGGTGAAGTCGACAGGGTGGGAGCCGCCAACTGCTGGAGAGAGTCAATCTTCTTCTTCTGCAGGAAGTCGTAGATGCCTCCCAGGTGTTCGCGCACCTGTCCGCCTCCGAACTCATAGACCTTGGTGACCAGTCCGTCGAGGAACTCACGGTCGTGGCTGACGACAATCACCGTGCCGTCAAAGTCGCGGATGGCATCCTTGAGTACATCCTTCGAGCGCATGTCGAGGTGGTTCGTCGGTTCGTCGAGAATCAGGAAGTTCACCGGTTCCAGCAGCAGCTTGATCATGGCGAGGCGGCTGCGTTCACCGCCCGACAGCACCTTCACTTTCTTGTCCGACGCTTCGCCGCCGAACATGAAGGCTCCCAGGATGTCGCGTATCTTCAGACGGACGTCGCCTGTCGCCACGCGGTCTATCGTGTCGAACACGGTGAGGTTCTCATCGAGCAGCTGTGCCTGGTTCTGGGCAAAGTAGCCTATCTGTACGTTGTGTCCGATGGTCAGCTTCCCGTCGAAAGGAATCTCTCCCATGATGCACTTCACGAGCGTGGACTTTCCCTCGCCGTTCTTGCCGACGAACGCCACCTTCTCGCCCCGGTTGATGGTGAGAGTGACATGGTCGAACACCACGTGCTCGCCGTATGCCTTGCGCACATCCTCGCAGATGACGGGGTAGTTGCCGCTGCGCATGGCAGGCGGGAATTTCAGTCTCAGGGCAGAGTTGTCCTCCTCATCCACTTCGATGGGGACAATCTTCTCCAGCTGCTTGATGCGGCTCTGCACCTGTACCGCCTTGGTGGCTTTGTAGCGGAAGCGTTCGATGAACTCTTCGGTGTCCTGTATCTGCTTCTGTTGGTTCTCGTAGGCACGGAGCTGCTGCTCGCGGCGTTCCTTGCGGAGCTTCACGAACTCGTCGTAAGGCACTTTGTAGTCGTAGATGCGTCCGCAGGTGATTTCGATGGTGCGCGTTGTCACGTTGTTGATGAATGCGCGGTCGTGACTCACCAGGACGACGGCGTTGCACCGTGTTGCCAGGAAATTCTCCAGCCACTGGATGCTCTCGATGTCGAGGTGGTTCGTCGGCTCGTCGAGCAGAAGCACATCCGGACGGCGCAGCAACAGCTTTGCCAGCTCGATGCGCATCCGCCATCCGCCGCTGAACTCTGACGTCGGACGGTCAAAGTCGGCACGGCTGAAGCCCAGTCCCTGCAAGGTGCGTTCTATTTCTGCCTGATAGTTCGTTCCACCCATCATGAGGAAGCGTTCGTTCTCGCGGGTGAAACGTTCGATGAGTGCGTGGTAACTCTCTGACTCGTAGTCGGTGCGGTCTGCCAGTTCCTGGTTCATCCGTTCCAGGGCTGCCTGCATCTCGGCGATGTGTTCAAATGCCTTTTCCGCCTCTTCCATGACGGTACACTCGTCGCTCAGCACCATGACCTGCGGCAGATAGCCGATGGTTACTTCACGCGGCACGGCAACCACGCCCGATGTGGGTCGTTGCAGCCCTGCCAGAATCTTCAACATGGTGGATTTGCCGGCACCGTTCTTCCCGACCAGGGCGATGCGGTCTTTCTTGTTGATGACGAATGACACGTCGTCGAATAGCGGGGTGACGCCAAACTCCACCTTTAAATTTTCAACTGATATCACTTCTTGGCTGATTCTATAGTTATTAGCAGGGCAAAGATAGCAGTTTGTCATGAACGGACTGCCATCCGCTGCAAGAAATTTCAACAGCAGTACATATACCCCACGGGGGGAGATGAGAGTTCCCACGGCGTGGGACTCGCATTCCCAACGGCATGGGACTCGCATTCCAACGGCATGGGACTCGCATTCCCAACGGCATGGGACTCGCATTCCCACGGCGTGGAACTCGCATTCCCACGGCGTGGAACTCGCATTCCCACGGCGTGGAACTCGCATTCCCACGGCGTGGAACTCACATTCCCACGGCGTGGGACTTGGATTGCTTTGGTGAGGAATCCGAGAAGAGAGGAATATCCGTCTGTTTCTCCCTTCCGCTGAAGGAGGTTTCTTCTACGGCAAAGAGGGGTTTCGCCTGGCAGAGGATGGGTATGGAGGAGCGGGGAAATACAAAAACAGGAAGAAAACCAATCTGATTTTCCTCCTGCCTGATTCCTTTGCAACGTGGTCCGCTGCGGCTTGGACGTGTGCAGCGGCACTTGCCTTCCTTACTTTCCGAAGGTCGTGTCGATGACCTCGCGTGAGTTGAGCAGCAGTGCGCCCAGCGAGTCGGCATCAAAGGATGCGGCATAGCTGCGCGGCTGCATCTGGAACTCGATGCGTGCAATGCCTTTCTTCAGCTTTTTCAGCATCGACTTCTTGATGTTGTAGTAGGCAAAGCGTTGGTAGGACTGGTAGACGCGGTCCATCTGTACGTCCATGTTCTGCAATACAGCCGTGCCGCCTGATACGCTTTCCAACTCATACTGCTTGCCGTTGGCGAGGGTGAGCACGCACTTGCTGCCGGCAGGGATGGTCACCGAGCTGCCTGAACCCACGACCACTGCCAGTGAATAGAGCACCGTGCCGTCGTAGTTGAAGCCGGCAAGTCCGACATTGACGTCGGTGTCGCCGACAACGCCCAGGTTGATACCTTCACAAATCAGCGTACGTACGCCGTTGCTGCTTGTCTGGTCATAGACTACGGATTGAGCCAGGGCGGGAATCGTGCCCAGCACAAAGGCTACCATGAGTATCCATTTCTTCATCATTGTCATTTCTGTTTTAAGGGTTACACTGTAACAAAGATAGGCAGGTAAAGAGACCGACGATGCTTCGGGTGGCAAATATTTCCTGTTTTTTCAACTTTATTTCAGAATATAATTCTTTCTTTGCAGTGCGACGACGGGCGGACGAGCGTCTGTCTGTGAACGGGAAACATGAAATACCTTATTTATCTATGAAACTGCTCATCATTGAAGACGAAGCCTCCTTGCGCGAACTGATGCAGCGTTCGCTGGAGAAAGAACGATATGTCGTGGAGTGTGCTCCCGACTTCCGGACTGCCATGATGAAAATCGGCACGTACGACTATGACTGTGTCCTGCTGGACATCATGTTGCCGGACGGCAACGGGCTGGCTGTGCTGGAGGAGCTGAAGAAGATGCGGAAGAAGGAGAATGTCATCATCATCTCTGCCAAGGACTCCATCGAGGACAAGGTGACGGGGCTTGACCTGGGTGCCGACGATTACCTGGCGAAGCCGTTCCATCTGGCGGAGCTGAGTGCACGCATCAAGAGTGTCATCCGCCGGAACCATCACGGGGGAGAGAACCGCATCACCTGCGGCAACATCACCGTGGCACCTGACACCTACCAGGTGTTCGTCGGTGAAAGGGAACTGGAGCTGAACCGCAAGGAGTATGACATCCTGCTCTACTTCATGAACCGTCCCGAACGGCTGGTCAACAAGTCCACCCTTGCCGAGTCGGTCTGGGGAGACCACATCGACCAGGTGGACAACTATGACTTCATCTATGCACAAATCAAGAACCTGCGCAAGAAGCTGAAGGCGGCAGGAGCCACTGCCGAAATCAAGGCTGTCTACGGGTTCGGCTATAAATTCACCCGGGAAGCATGAAACTCATATCGCACGTCACACTCCGTCTGTCTGTTGCCGTCACCCTGATACTGTCGGTGTGGGCGGTGCTCTTCTACGTGGCGATGATTGATGAAATCAACGACGAGGTGGACGACTCGCTGGAGGATTACTCGGAGACCATCATCATCCGTGCCTTGAGCGGCGAGCAGCTTCCGTCGAAAGACAATGGCTCGAACAACCAGTACTACCTCGTCCGGGTGGACGGGCACTATGCCATGACACACCCGAGCATCGAGTATGCCGACGAGATGGTCTACATCGAGGAGAAACGGGAGACCGAGCCGGCACGTATCCTGAGGACCATCTTCGAGAATGAGGCGGGGGAGTATTTTCAGCTGGTGGTGATGACGCCCACCATCGAGAAGCGCGACGTGATACACTCCATCCTGATTTGGACGAGCCTGCTCTATGCCACGTTGCTGGTCATCATCATCGTGCTCAACATCTATGTGTTCTACCGGAGCATGCAGCCGCTCTACCGCCTGCTCGACTGGTTCAGGCATTACCGCGTCGGGCAGAAGAACGAGCCGCTCCCCAACCGGAACACCATCACCGAGTTCCGTACCCTCTATGATGCCGCCAACCTCTATGCCGCCCGCAACGAACAGCTGTTCGAGCAGCAGAAGCGTTTCATCGGCAATGCCTCGCATGAGTTGCAGACGCCGCTTGCCATCTGCCGCAACCGTCTGGAGATGCTGATGGAGGATGAGGACATCACGGAGAGACAGCTGGAGGAGCTGGCAAAGACACACCAGACCCTGGAGCACATCACGAAGCTCAACAAGTCGCTCCTGTTGCTGTCGAAAATCGAGAACGAGCAGTTTGCCGACGTCCGTCCCGTCTGCTTCAACCACATTGTGCGCCGCTACCTGGATGACTACTGCGAGGTCTATGAATACCGTGACATTGCCGTCAGCGTCCGTGAAGAGGCGAGGTTGACGTTTGTCCTCAACGAGACGCTCGCCGTGACCCTCGTGACCAACCTGCTGAAGAATGCCTTCGTCCACAACACCGACGGCGGCCGTCTGGTCATCACCCTGACGGCGGACACCTTCTGCATCAGCAACACGGGTGTCCGGTATCCGCTTGACCATACAAAAATCTTCGAACGTTTCTACAAGGGGAGCAAGCAGGAAGGCTCGACCGGACTGGGACTGTCCATTGTCGCCGGTATCTGCAAACTGTCGGGGCTGGAGGTGCACTATGAATACCGGGACGAGATGCATCACTTCAGCATCCGTCAGCAGAAGAAGCCCTAGAAAACAATCAACATCCATGCGGGCATAAAGAGAGAGAGGAATGTCATCACGACATCCCTCCCTCAACACAAACACAATCTAAAAAACTATAATCACCTATCAAAAACAGTTTTACTTGTTTTTCCTTCTGACAAAGATAGGATATTTCGATGAAATACAAACGATGTAAGGAAGAAAGTTTGTTTGGTGTGCTGAAAAGTGTGAATGTGGAAACTCACCGGCGTCCGTCTCCGAAAGAGGGAGCTGTCCCTTTTGGTGTTTCTCGGGAAATGATATACTTTTGCTGTGTCAAGTTTTTAAGGAGAATACACATGAACGGATACACTGCCGACTCGTTCAGTCAAATCTATACGAGTCTGTATAAACGGTCTTTCTATTTTACCAAGTCTTACGTGCACGACGATTTGGTGGCGGAAGACATCACCTCGGAGTCGTTGATCAAGTTGTGGGAGAGGCTGAAGGAGAGCCCGGTCGCCCAGGAGGCTGTCCTCCCCTTGTTGCTGACCATCCTGAAGCACAAGTCTCTCGACTATCTGAAGCACCGGGAGGTGGAGTTGCGTTCGTGCAGTGAGCTGGAAGCCTGGCGGATGCAGGAGCTGTCCATCCGTCTGTCCACCCTCGAAGCCTGCAACCCCGACGAGATTTTCTCCAAAGAGGTGACCCACATCATCCGTCAGACCTTGTCCTCCCTCCCCGAACAGACTCGTCACATCTTCATGCTCAGCCGCTTTGAGAACCGCAGCAACAAGGAGATTGCCGAAGCGGTAGGCCTGTCGGTCAAGAGTGTGGAGTATCACATCGGTAAAGCCCTGAAGGTGCTTCGCGTCAGTTTGAAAGACTATCTGCCGTTGTTCTACTTGTTGTTTTATTATTGAAAGGGGGATTGTCTGCCTTCTTAAATATCAGAGGCGTACTCCTCGCGAGCACGCCTCTGCCTTTTCATGAGCCTTATTTTACCGGAGTGGGTGGTGTGTCGTCCCAACGTCCGGATATACGCAATCTATATAAAACATGATGAGAAATGTCGTTTTTTACTTGCGCATCCAAGCCTTGTTCAGGTCCCATGCGCTGTTGTCGGCACTCACGGCACCGCAGTAAGCAGCTGTGGTGAAGAAGGAGTCGGACAAGGTGGCTCCACCGTCGATGGCTCCGACGAAGTCATTGGATGCAAACGAGGGAATGTTGGTGGCAGATACGCTGTTGTGGTTGCCCTCGGCAAGGAACATGTCCTGCGTGTAGATGCCTTCAGCCGATGAGAAGTTCTGTCCCAGCACGATGTACTGTAATTTCGAAGTGCCGTCTGCCAATGAACTTTCGGTACCCTCGGTCTCCACAGTCAGACAGTTCGGCTTGCCGGTCACGATGGCATTGTAGATTTCAGCCTGAGTACCCTCACGCAGACGGATGCCGCGGGTGCCTTCCGTGCTGTTGTTGCCAATCAGCGTCAGGTTGGCAAGGATGGGGTGGGCGATAGGAGTGGCAGCGTTGTCGTCTCCGTTGTTGTCCGCCTCGATCAGGCAGTCGCCGTTGTCCTTGGCAGCTGTTGTACCACGTTGGTCGGCAACGAGGAACTGCGCCTTTCCGTTCCAGCCTTCCGTCCAGTCGAACGAGTCGTCCTCACAGTCGGTCACGATGAGGTATTTCACATTGACGGAGCCTCCGAAGAACTCCACACCGTCGTCCGCGCCACGGTATACCTGAATGTGGTCGATGGTCGTGCCGTTGCCCACACCGTAGAGTGTCAGTCCGTTGGCTTCCGTTTCTTCAGAGAATGCATAGCCGGCACACTCCAGACGGACGTAGCGCATCGTACCCGAATTGTCGTTGTCGTTTGCCGTGCTGCTTCCCGAGCCGTAGGGGTAGCCGCCGATTTCAGATTTCGTGCCGGTACCCTTGTTGGTATGTGCCTTTCCACAGATGTGTACCCCACACCAGCCGTTGCCTCCCAGCGAAGCACCTTCGGCAGGATAGTTCTCTACGGTCATCACGATGGGGCTGTCGGCAGTGCCCTGTGCATCGATTTTGCCATCCATGGCGACCATGATATAGTCGGGAGTATCGTCGTCGTTCTGAGCCTTGATGGTCACGCCCGGTTCGATTTTGAGCAGACCGCCGGCCTCTACCAGGTATTCACCGGAGAGCTTGAAGGAGTAGCCTTCTTTGAGGATGACGGTCTGTCCGTTCTTGACACCGCCCGTCAGTGTCGCGCCGTTCTCCATCTCCACGGTGGTTGTGTCGCCTCCGCCGGGGTTCTGGCTGTCGTCATCGCTGTCGCTGCATGCAGTGGCGCAGAGGCCCATACTCATCAAGGCTGCCATGGCCCATACGTTTACTTTCATTCCAAAAACATTCAGTTTCATAAGCATTGTAGTTGGTTAGTTTATAAGTTGGTAAGTTTTTAAGTTCATTTCCATGCGGACTCCTATAATGTGTAGCTGATGCCTATTTCGGCATGGGTGCCCGGTTTGTAGGACTCTACGGTGACTTTCTCGCCCGTGTCGGGGACATCCTGACGGAAGCGGGCGGTACTGCCCAGCAGGTCGTTGACTTTCCATTTCAGGGTGAAGTGGTTGTTCATGCGGAAGCTGCCTACGAAGTTGAGCGTGTGGAGTGCATCCTGTTCCACGTCGCCCAGTCCGAAGATACCGACGGTGTGGATGCGCGGGCCCTGCATGTTGTAGACCAGTGCCAGGCTGAGCTGTTTCTCTTCACTCCAGCGCGGAGTGTAGCTGACGTCGGCATTGAGCAGATAGGGCGACGCTCCCTGTAACGAACGCTGGTTCTCGGTGTAGATGCCGTCATTACCCGGCAGCTTTACGTTGGTGTACATGTAGGAGCCGTTGAGTCCCACCCGGAAGTCCTTGAACAGCTCTTTGCGGAACTCCAGTTCGATACCCGCAGCTATGCCGTTGTCTGCATTGCGGAAGGAGTGGACGGCATCGCCGCCTTCAGCCTGCTGGATGCGTTCGATGGGGTCCTGAAGGTATTTGAAATAGAGCGTGGCGGAGAACATGTCGTTGGAGCTCTTCGGGAAGAAGTCGTAACGGAGGTCCACGTTGTAGTTGTATCCGTTCTGTATTTCCTCGTTACCGCGCAGGGAGGTGCTCCCATAGCTGGGGCGGTAGAGGAAGGGTGCCATCTCGACGAAGGCGGGACGTGTCACGGTGCGTGAGGCGGAGAAGCGGAAGCTTTGTTCCGGGGTGAGGTCATACTTGACGTTGAGAGCCGGGAAGAAGTCCGTTTTGTTCAGTTCCGCGGTGCGCGGCGTTCCTCCGTCGGTGTAGTAGTCCACACTCTGGCGCGAGTTCTCTACGCGCACACCGACGTTGACCATCCAGTTCGCCCACGGGTGCAACTCGATTTCGGCAAATCCGGCAAGGATGTCGTGTGCCGCCTGATAGGAGTTGCGTGCCTGCATGTTGCGGTCGACCACGATGGAGCCGTTCTGTACGTTGGCATAGTTCAGGTAGCCGTCGGTATCGTAGATGGTGGTGATGTCGGCATCGAGGTTGTCGAGGTTGTAGTAGAAGTTTGCACTGCGGAAGTCACGTTTCTTGTTCTTGCAGGCAGCTCCGAAGCGCACGAGGTCGTTGTCGTTCCACCGGTAGCTGCTTCGTACGTCGCCCACCAGCTCGTCTTCTTCCAGTTCGCCGAAGTAACGCATGGTCTCCTGTTGATTGAGCAGGAAGAGGCGTGTCGGTTCATTCGTTTCGGGGTCACGGCGGAACATCACCTGGCGGCGGTCCGGTTCGTCGCTGCGTGTCATGCCGTAGGAGGCAGCCCAGTCGAGTGTCCATCGTCCGGCAAAGTCATGATGTCCGGCAAGCTGGTTGTTGAGCAGGCTGTAGGCGTGGAAGACACTGTTGCTGCCCAGCAGGTCGTTGCCTTCAGAGTCGAAGCCGCTGCGGTTCCGGTATTCGTCTTCGGCATTCCGTGCATAGAGGAAGGTGTAAGACAGGTTGTCCGATTCGCGGAAGGAGTAGCCCAGGCTGAGCAGTCCTGCGAGATTGAGCCTGGAGGTGAAGCTGTCGTAGTCGAAGTTGTTCTTGATGTCGCCCTGTTTGTTCATGGTCTTCACGTTGGCTCCGTCGAGTATTTGCGACGAGTGGCTGATGCCGAGTGATGCCATGAGGCTGAGAGCATCCCCGCCAGCAAAGTCCCATTCCTTGGAGCCGGAGAGTGAGCCGCCGAAGTCGGGCAGTGCTGTCTGACGGTCGATGGCAAAGGAAGTATCGAAGGGGTCTGTGCGCAGCACGTCCGTGTTGAATTCCGTCCGGCTCATGTCCCAGTAGCGGTCGTCAAGCTTGTCGGTGGTGAACATCGTCCCCCGCCGGTCACTCCGGTAGAAGTCGCTGCCCAGGGTGTTGAAGGCTCCGCCGACGTTGAAGTCTGCCGTGAGGAAGTCGCGTCCCACACTCTCCTTCGTACCTATATCTATATGCGCTCCCGAGTAGTCGGCGAACGAGCCGACTTCATACACCTTGCTGACGGTGATGTTCTGCACCGTGGCAGTCGGGAAGATGTCGAGTGGAATAAGCTTGTTGTCCGGGTTGGGCGAGGCGATGGGAAGTCCGTTGAGGGTGGTGGTGCTGTAGCGGTCGCCCAGTCCGCGGACAATCAGCTGTCCGGCATCTGCCACCGATATGCCGGTGATTTTGGTCAGACCTTCCTGCACATTGCCTACACCCTTGAGGCTCATCTCCTTGGCGCCCATGTTCTCGATGGCGAAGGAGGCCTGCTGACGTTCCATCATCAGTGCCTTCTCTCCTTCGAGGTTCTTCCGTGCTGTCACCATGACCTCCCCCAACTCTTGTGTGTCGGGGTCGAGCTGTATGTCCAGCGAAAGGTCCTTGCCGTCGAGGCGCACGTCGGGTACCTGCAGGGGGCGGTATCCCACATACGTCACTTCCAGCGTATACGTTCCGGCAGGCAGTTGTCGGAGCTGATAGTGTCCGTCGATATCGGTCACTCCGCCCTGGGTAGAGCCTACCACTTTCACGAGTGCTCCGACGAGTGGTTCACCGGTTGTTTTGTCTGAAATTTGTCCTTTGATGTTCTCGGCATGGAGCGCAGTAGCCACGATGCCCATCCCTAAGATACATACACTTCTTGCAAATGTTCTGATTCGCATGTTGTCTCTGTTATACACTAAGATTTCCGCTGCAAAGATGAGGCTATCTTGTGACAGGGACGCTACACCCGTTCTACGTTCCGTTGGCGAAACGGCTACATTCGCGTGACAGAATGTCCTTCTTTTTCTGTTTTACAACAGCTCTTGAACAAAAAGAAAGCAGATTGCTTTGTCATGCGGCAAATACCGCCTAACTTCGTGACATAAACCTTAAAAAGCAGACTTATGGAATTACCTTTTGCTGAATCATGGAAAATCAAGATGGTGGAACCCATCCGTAAAAGCACCCGCGAAGAGCGCGAACAGTGGATCAAGGAAGCGCATTACAACGTATTCCAGTTGAAAGCCGAACAGGTCTACATAGACCTCATCACCGACTCGGGGACGGGTGCCATGAGCGACCGTCAGTGGGCGGGAATGATGCTGGGCGACGAGAGCTATGCCGGCGCATCTTCTTTCTTCAAACTGAAAGAGACCATCACCCGCCTGACGGGATTTGAATATGTCATCCCGACCCATCAGGGGCGTGCGGCGGAAAATGTGCTGTTTTCTTACCTGGTGCATGAGGGGGACATCGTCCCGGGCAACTCGCACTTCGACACGACAAAGGGACACATCGAGGGACGCAAGGCTACTGCGCTCGACTGTACCATCGACGAGGCAAAGGATACCCAGCTGGAACATCCGTTCAAGGGGAATGTCGACCCGCGCAAACTGGAGCAGGCGTTGCGTGAACATGGCGACCGCATCCCGTTCATCATTGTGACCATCACCAACAACACAGCCGGCGGACAGCCCGTGTCGATGCAGAACCTGCGCGAGGTGCGTGCGTTGGCAGACAAGTATGGCAAGCCGGTCGTGTTCGATTCGGCGCGTTTTGCCGAGAACGCATATTTTATCAAGACCCGTGAGGAAGGTTATGCCGGGAAGACCATCAAGGAAATCACCCGAGAGATGTTCTCTCTGGCTGACGGCATGACCATGAGTGCGAAGAAGGACGGTATCGTCAACATGGGCGGATTCATCGCTACCCACCGTCAGGACTGGTACGACGGTGCCAAAGGCTACTGCATCCAGTTTGAAGGCTACCTGACGTATGGCGGCATGAATGGCCGGGATATGAACGCATTGGCCATCGGTCTGGACGAGAACACGGAGTTTGACAATCTGGAGACGCGCATCAAGCAGGTGCAATACCTCGCTGCCCGTCTCGACGAGTTCGGCATTCCCTACCAGCGTCCTGCCGGCGGACACGCCATCTTCGTCGATGCAACGAAGATTCTTACGCGCGTACCTAAAGAGGAATTCCCTGCTCAGACGTTGACGATTGAGCTTTACTTGGAGGCAGGTATCCGTGGTTGCGAGATCGGTTACATCCTTGCCGACCGTGACCCGGTGACCCGTGAGAACCGTTTCGGCGGTCTGGACCTGTTGCGCCTTGCCATCCCGCGCCGTGTCTATACGAACAACCACATGGACGTGATTGCCGTGGCACTGAAGAATGTCTATGACCGTCGCGAGGAAATCCAGCACGGCGTACGCATCACCTGGGAAGCTCCGCTGATGCGCCACTTCACCGTGCAACTGGAGCGCATCTGAGCCGTATCCGGATGTAAGATATAAGAGAGAAAAAGAACGCGGACTTGCCTCTGCCGACAGCAGGGACAGGTCCGCGTTATCTTGTTGTCTTACGTAGTTCGCTCAGCTCTCCCACGACACATACTCCAGCTTGCCTGCTTCGTCCGTGTTGCCGACAATCAGCTGGTCTGTATATTGCCATCCCGGTGTGTAGTCCCACACGGCGTAGGCATCATCTCCAGGATAAAGTCCGATGCGTTTCAGGGAGAGGAGGGACAGCAACCGTTCTTCGGGTGAGAGGGAAGGAGGCGTCGGAGCCAGCATCTTCTCGAGGATGGAAGAGGGGAGTTCCTTCAGGTGGCAGTCGATGTACTTGCGCACAATGCCCCCTTTCTCAAAATCACGGCGCAGGGCAGTCTCTACCGTCCGTCGGTGCTCTGCCAGATGCGTGATATAATCCTCATAGACTTCCGCCCATCCGGAAGCGTCCGGACGAAGCGTGTAGAAATTCAAGTCAACATACACTTCCTTTCCATCCAACTGGATGCGCGCCCCATAACTTTGTTGGCGGTTTTCTGAATCAATCATTCCTAAATGTGTTACCTGTGTTTTCATGCTTACGATAAATTAGTTGTTTATGTAACAAATATAGCGATTCCCTGAGAAGAAACGAAATTTGGGTTGAAGAATATTTGTGGAACGGCGGAAGAATCCGTCGGGGCGATGTCTTTGCGGTCCGGATTACATCAGGCAGAGCAGGAAAAGCGACATGTAGTCTTTGCCCGTCTTGCGCAGGAGGTCATCGCGCAGTTGCTGGATCATACTTGCCTTCTGCTTCTTGACCGCACTCTCCGACACGTGGAGTAAGGCGGCTATTTCAGCATTTTTCAATCCCTGTTCAAAGCTCATGTCAAACAGCCGACGGTACTTCTCCGGAAGCGAACGGATGGCGTCGAACAGCAGGTCGAGCACCTCCTGTTCCAGCAACGAGTGTTGCAGGTCCTCCTCTTCCCGGCTTGCGAGATAGTTCTCTTGCGCCATCTGTTTGCGGAGGATGGAGACGGCGTGGTTGTGGATGCAGGTGTAGAGATAGGACTTGAAGGCTGCAGCATTCTGAAAGGTGCTGCGCATCCGGTAAGTCTTGTAGATGGCGTCCTGCACACAGTCTTCCGACATGAACGAGGCGTCCTCCCCCAAGCAGCGGGAGGCATACGACATCAGTCTCCCGTACAGGGTATGATATAGTGAGTCAATCTTGCCTTGTTGGAAATCTATGAAAATCTCGTCCTCTGTCATCGGTCAGCACATTTCGTGCACAAAAATAGGGAAACAGCAACGAATTTTGAAGATTCTTTGAAAAAAATGCACTTTTCAGCTGTCCTTTTTTACACCCTTTGCGTTTTAGGAGTAAAAGTAAAGACCAGATGGACCATGAACAAACACAGCCGGCAGGCTTCGATGCTTCCGTTTGGAATGCGGAGAAGCTGACGGAGCACCCGCACCGGGTGCATGGAGAGAAAAGACTATGTAATGAATTCATAAACCAAATGACTGACTATGAACAGTAGCAAACGAAAGCTTTTCAGCTTAATTCTGCTGGGTGTCTTGGGTATCCCGGTTTCGGCGCAAGACATCGACACGGTGTATAAGAATACACCCATTGAACAAGTGTTTTCTGACTTGAGGGAGAAAACAAACCACGAGTTTGTCTATCAGAAGCAGATTCTGCAAGGGGTGAAGCCTGTGACCTGTACCCTGAAGGACAAGCGGCTCGAAGAAGTGCTCAACGAAGTGCTGAAAGGCACGGGTCTGACGTACGAGATTGTGGACAACACGGTGATTATCCGCAAGGCGGAGACCAACCGCAAGGCACAACAGACCCACCGCATCTACGGTACGGTTATCTCCAAGGACGACGGACTGCCCATCATCGGTGCTTCCGTACGCTTGCTGGGAGCGGACAACAAGGAGACGACCTTCGGTACGGCAACCGACATTGACGGACGGTTTGAAATCACGGGCTTCACGTTCGGAGCAAACTATAAGGTGCAAATCTCCTACATCGGCATGAAGACGCAGGTGCTGGCAGCCAATGCCGACATGCACGTGGTCCTGGAGAGCGATGCCCAGAAGTTGCAGGACGTCGTGGTGACCGGTATCTTCAAGAAGGCGAAGGAGAGCTATACGGGTGCCGTCTCGACCGTCACGTCCGAGGAACTGGACATGTTCAAAGGGCAGAACTTGCTTCAGACATTGAAAAACATTGACGCTTCTCTGAACTTTGCTGTGAACAACATAGCGGGTAGTAACCCGAATACCCTCCCGCAAATCAACATCCGTGGTAATTCGTCGCTGCCGATGAGTGTCCAGGAGTTCAACGAAAGTGCCTCCAACGCCGTGAACACGCCGCTCATCATCATGGATGGCTTTGAAATCTCGCTGGAGAAGCTCATGGACTACAACGACGAGGAAATCGAGTCCATCAATATCCTGAAGGATGCTGCTGCCACTGCCATCTACGGTTCGCGCGGTTCGAACGGTGTCATCGTCGTCGTGACCAAACAACCCGAGCCGGGCAAGCTCCGCGTGAATGCCGAGGTCGGTCTGGACTTCGAAGTGCCCGACCTCACTTCCTACGACATGCTGAATGCACGGGAGAAACTGGAGCTGGAGAACTCCCTGGACCTCTACACGTCGTCTATCCCTGACAATACGGTTACTTTCCAGAATATTTATAACCGCCGCTTGCGCAAGGTGCAGCAAGGCGTTGACACCGACTGGCTGAGCAAACCGGTCCGTACCGGAGTGGGTTCGCACTACAACGTTCGTCTGGAAGGTGGTAGCGAAGAGTTCCGTTGGAGTGCCACAGCCAACTACAAGGATGTGGAGGGTGCCATGAAGAACTCCTCGCGTCGCACGTTCAACGGGTCTGTCACCTTGATGTACACCGTGAAGAACTTCACCTTCAAGAACTATACTTCCTACGGCATGAGCCGGAGCACCGAGAGCAACTACGGTTCGTTCAGCGATTACGTGGCACAGCAACCCTACAACACCCCCTTCGATGAGAACGGCGACTACGTGGAGTTCTTCGAGGCATTCCGCGGTTCCAGCTGGGGACGTGGAGATTTCAACCCGCTCTATGATGCTTCGTTGGGCTCGTTTGACAAGAGCGGTTACGAGGAGCTGACCAACAACTTTGCCGTCGAGTGGAACATTCTGCCGGAGCTGACTCTGCGCGGACAGTTCGGCATCACGAGCACCACGAACCACAGCGACGTGTTCCTCTCCCCGCGTGACTCCTACTTTACATCCGACACGAATACTTCACCGGAATACTCTACCGACGAGGGCTTCTTCCGCCGTGGTTCGTATGCCTACGGCACCGGGAAGGACTACAGCTACAGCGGCAACCTGACGCTTTCCTACTCGAAGACCTTCCTGGACAAGCACCAGCTCTATGTCGGTCTGGACTACTCCATGAACCAGCAGGACGGCTATTCCTATACATTCAATGTCGAGGGATTCTCCGATGAAAACATGAGCTTCCTGGGCAATGCCCGTCAGTATGCCCTGAACGAGCTCCCGACCGGCAGCAAGACCCTGCAACGCATGATGGGCTTCACGGGCAACGTCAACTATACCTACGACGGACGCTACTATGTGGACATGTCGTACCGTATTGATGGTAGCTCCACCTTCGGAACGGACAAGAAGTATGCTCCCTTCTGGAGTGCCGGTATCGGATGGAACCTGCACAACGAGAAGTTCCTTGCCGGTAACCCGACGCTGAACATCCTGCGTCTGAAGGCTTCCTACGGACAGACCGGTTCGCAACAGGGTTCCGGTTCGGGAGCGACCACCATCTTTGCCTATCAGACGGGTAACAAGTATATGAACTGGACCGGTGCCACATTGAGCGAGTGGGGTAACCCGCGACTGACGTGGCAGACCACCGACGAGTTCAACGTCGGTCTGGAGTTCGGCCTGTGGCAGGGACGCATCAAGGGTGAATTTGACTTTTACACGAAGACCACTTCGAACCTCCTTTCGCAGATGGATATCCCTCTCTCCATGGGCTTCCCTTCGTACATGGCGAATGTGGGTGAAGTGAAGAACAGAGGTTTTGAGGCTTCGCTGAGTGCCTACATCATCCGGGACCAGGCACACGAACTGAACTGGATGGTCAGCGGACAGCTGGTGTATGACAAGAACTGGGTGTCCAAGCTCTCGGAAGCCATCAAGGAGCAGAACGAGGCGATGTTGGCAGATGAGGACTATGAGGTGGCAAACCTGTTCTATGAGGGACGTCCGCAGAACGGTATTTATGCCGTGCGCTCCATGGGTGTCGACCCCAGTACGGGACGTGAAATCTTCCTCGACCGCGATGGAAACCTGACGACGACCTGGAAGGCGGGAGACAAGGTCTACCTGGGACCGGGTTACCAACCCTACCGTGGTAACTTCGGCACGATGCTGATGTGGAAAGGACTGACGCTGAACGTCTCGTTCAACTACTATTGGGGAGGCAAGGCATACAACAGCACCCTGGTAGACCGTGTGGAGGTGACCACCAGTACGTTGGAGTCTTCCAATGTTGACAAGCGTGTATACACCGACCGTTGGATGCAACCGGGCGACGTGACTTTCTTCAAAGGCTTCAGCAACGATGGGACGCAGGCTACCTCCCGCTTCGTGATGGATGACAATGTGCTGGAACTCTCGTCCGTCAGCCTGCAATACCGCTGGGACAGTGACTGGATACGCCGCTATGCCGGTGTGCAGAGCATCACCTTCGGCGTGAACATGTCCGACCTCTTCCACTGGGGCTCCATCAAGATGGAACGTGGAACGAGCTATCCCTATGCACGCAACATTCAGGGAAGCATCAAATTCTTATTCTAAACTCACTTAAAAACAGCAGAACACTATGAGAAAGATATACATACTAGTCCTCCTCCTGACAGCGTTCGGTGCTTCTTCGTGCAACGACTGGCTGGATGTACGTCCCGAGACCGAACAGAAGGAAGACGACCAATTCTCCACGTACAACGGTTTTTGCAGTGCCGTGACCGGTCTCTACATGCTCATGGGGAGCCAGGACATCTATGGCGAGCGGTTGAGCATGACCAACATCGAGTCGTTGGCGAATCTGTGGAACATGACGGACAACACGTACCGGTATGAAGACTACTACCTGATGAAGCACGACTATGAGAATGTGACCTATTCACAGGCTGCCATCAAAGCCATCTATGCCCAGCTCTTCAACACCATCGTACAGGCAAACGTCATCATCAAGCATGTGGACGAGCAGGGCGACGTCATTTTGGACCCCGCTGTCCGTGCCACGATTCAGGGTGAGGCGTACGGCATACGCGCTTACTGTCACCTGGATGTGCTGCGCCTCTTCGGTCAGGTGCCGGGAGGAACGGAGCAGGTGTCACTCCCTTATTCAGAGACAACCAACATCGACGAGATGCCGGCATACTACACCTTCGACGAGTTTGTCGGCAAGTTGAAACAGGACATTGAGAAGGCAGAATCCCTGCTGAAGGACAATGACCCCGTGTTCCAATACTCCTTTACGGCGTTGAACAGTGGTTCCAGCAGTTCGGTGGACGACTTCATGCTTTACCGTCAGTCGCGCATGAACTATTGGGCAGTGAAAGCGTTGGAGGCACGCATGTACCGCTACCTCGGTGATGATGCCAATGCCTACCGTGCAGCCCGGGAAGTCATCGATGCCACGCTGGACGGCAATCCCGTGATGACCATGAGCGGCACGCAGGACTTTGCATCCGGTTACAAGCTGTGTCCCAATGAATGCCTGTTCTATCTGAGCAAGTATGATGTGATGGACTATTCGCAGGACTTCCTGGTGGGTGGCAGCAGTACCAGTTTCGATGAACGAAACAACCTGGGGCTTACTTCGGCCATGCATACCGAGCTTTTCAGCACCGTCAATCCCAACTCCAACAACCGTGCCGGTAACTGCTGGCGTAACAATGTGCCGAACAGTAGCGGACAGATGATGTCCGTCTGCATGAAGTATTATTGGAATACGAATGTGTCCAACGCCATGCTTTACTACCAGATTATCCCGATGCTCCGCATGTCGGAGGTCTACCTCATTGCGATGGAGAGCACCACAGACCTGAACGAGGCGAACAGTCTGTACAATACGTACATGCTGGCACACAACGTGCCCAACATGCCGTCGTTTACTTCTGCCGATGACCTGAAGGACTTCATCGTCGACGAATACCGGCGCGAGTTCTATGCCGAAGGACAGATGTTCTACACCTACAAGCGTCTGAACAGCACCTCGATGCTGTGGCGCGACGAACCGGTAGGGGAGAGCGAATACATCCTTCCGTTGCCTACAACCGAATATAATCCCAACCGTTAAACCCTTGTTTTGAAGACTTATGAAAAGACTCATTCATACACTGTCCGCCCTTGCCTGTCTGCTGGCAACGGCTTCCTGTGAGAAGGACCTCACCCCGATTGTCCTGGAGGAGCCACGGCTCAACTTCATCTATTATAATTACAACGGAGAGGTGACCCTTGCCGAAGACATCGAAGAGAATATGCTGGAGACTGCCTACTCATTTGCCTTGCGCAGTGCCACCGTCGGTGAAGAGCTGACCACCGACACGGTATGGTTTGAAGTGGGGACCATGGGACGTCTGTTTGACTACGACCGTCCGGTAGAGCTGGAGCAGATATCCACCGGTGAAGCCGATGCCGTTCCGGGCGTACATTTTGTTCCCTTCGACGACCCGCAATTGCTGTCGAAATCCTTTATCCCCGCCAATCAGAACAAGGCGCTCATCCCCATCGTGGTGCTGCGTGATGCTTCATTGGATGACGGCAATGTCAACTTGCAGTTCACCTTCAAGGACAACGGCTACTTCAAGCCGGGTTACGAAGCCTTCTCCACCCACACGCTGGTCATCAGCAGTCACATGGCCAAACCGGCTAACTGGGATACTCATTATGGCGACAACAACTTTGGTACTTATACCGAGCTGAAACACCAGTTGATGATCGAATGGACCGGAAACAGCTGGGATGAGGATTATCTGGACGAACTGTTTGCCGGCGATTCGAACTACGTCACCTACCTCAGCCAGTGGTTCATCGAGAAGTTGGAGGAAGAAAATCAAAAACGTCTGGACGCCGGACTCGACATCTACAGAGAACCCGACGGCGAACCGGTATCTTTCGACCCTGAACCCTGGTACTAATCATCACTAAAAACGCATTGAATCATGAAAAAGATATTCTACCCCTTACTGTTCATGCTCCTCTCGTTTTCCGCCTGTACGGAAGATGACTCGACCCTGGCTACGCTCGACGTCAGCGACATTGTGATTGAAAACCTGGAAGAGGAGTACAGCGTCCGTTCATACGTCGGCATCAACCTGAAGGATGTCATCAAACCGACGGTCCAGACAGCTTACGCAGCAGATGACCTGACGTATACCTGGTATCTGTTTGATGCTACTGCTGTTAATATCGATTACCGGGATTATCTGATATCGACGGACAAGGAACCTGATTATGTCGTGGAGCTTCCTTCGGGAGACTATCGGGTCGTGCTCGAAGTGCGTGCGCAGAGCAATGATTTTGCGCAGTATGCTTCCGTCCTGTTGCACACCTCCACCAGCTATTCGCAAGGTTTTTACATTCTGAAGGAGACGCCGGACGGCAATACGGACCTTGACTGCTACAACGAAGAACTGCTGACGGATGTCATAGAAGTCGGCACGGGTGCCCCCATGAAGGGAAAGCCCTGTAACCTGTCCATCCTCTATAATGGAGAGTATGTCGACCCGGGAAGCAACGAACTGGCTGTGGACAACTTCGTTCATGTCACGACGGAGAGCCGAGATTACAAGGGATTCCGTTCGGAGGACCTGACTGAGGTGTTCAACCGCGACAACCTGTTCTTCAGCGGTCCGATGGATGACAATGAGATTCCCTATGGTTATTTCATGGCTTACTTCTACCAGTGCTACATCTCCAACACCGGCATACGTTCCTATGGGGCAACCTTCTCCGGTGAGGCTGAGAGTACCGGAAAACTGGGATATCCCTCTTGTGCTGGTGGCAGCAAGTTCGTCCAGATTATCGGATGGACAAACGGAATCATGTATTGGAGCAATACTGAACATCGGTTGATGATTGCCGACTTCAATGTGTCCTCTTCCACCGTTGCAACCGATACATCCGGGGAGGATATCCAGAGCGATTATCCGACGGACTTGGAATGCCTGGCTTCCGGTGTAAATTCTACCGGGGGAACCAATCTCGGATGGTTCCTGTGCGAGTCGCCGTCCAAGGGCGAACGCTACCTGATACAGAGCAATTCGTTGGGAAATGCCATCGAACGGATTGTCACCCTCGACTCCTCTCTCCATCTGGCAAAGAGCGACATCGTGGCGGCTAACGGACGTACGGCTTCCTACATCTACTGTGTGGACGGGAACAAGTTGTATGCCTACAGTCTGACGCAGGGTACGGAACTGGAAATCCCGTTGACCGGCATTCCGACGTCGGAAACCGTGACCTTCGTGACCAACCAGTATCTCGGTTTCCTGGGGATGATAAGCGCGACGTACAATTTCGACACATTCATTGTCGGCACGCAGGAGGGATACAATTACAAGCTGTATTTCTACGAAGAAGAGCAGATGAACGGCGGACAGCCCATTGCTGCTCCGGGACTGACCCTGGAAGGTACGGGCAAGGTGAAGTCGGTACGCTATCTCTCTCCGCAAAAGGATATCACCGGAAGTAACCTGGGATTTGAAGAGATGCTGGGCAATACGAACACGTTCCCCTTCTCGGACTAATCTGCCAAACCTACTGTCAGTTGGCAAGGAGTGGACCCGTCCGTTTGTCTCCTTGCCAACTGTAACCTGCAAAAGTTGAAAACCTAAAATAACCTGTATGAAAAAACAAATTCTCACAGCCCTGGCAGCCCTCCTGGCGCTGCCGGGCTTGGCTCAGACTAATTTCCGCTCCATCACGTTCGATGAAGCATTGGCAGCCGCCAAGGCTGAAAACAAGATGGTGTTCATTGACTTCTACACCGACTGGTGCGGTCCCTGCAAGATGATGACACGCGATGTGTTCCCGCAGAAGGCGGTGGGCGACTACATGAACGAGAAGTTCGTCTGCATCAAGCTCAACTCTGAAAAGGAGGGGAAGGAACTGGCAGACCTTTATAAAGTGCAGTACCTGCCGACGTTCATTGTCCTGAATACGGACAAGAAGGTCCTTCTGACCAAGACCGGTTATGAAGAAGGGCAGGCTTTCATCAATGACATCGACCGTCGGATAGATCCGAACAAGAGTCCGGAGAAGCTGAAGGCACGTTATGATGGTGGCGAACGTACACCGGAACTCATTGCTGCCTATGCGTCGCTGAAGATGGCGGAGGCAAACGAGTCGAGACAACGTTCGGAAAGGGAGGCTAAAGCCAAGGAAGCTGCCGATATGGTGCGCGACTACTACAAGGGATTGGGTGATGCCGACCGCTTGTCGCCGAAGAATCTGTTCGTGTACCAGCAATTCGTCGAGTCGCCGACGGATGAGGCTGCCCGTTTCATGGTGGAGCACCGGAATGAATTTGATGCTGACATGCGTCAGGAGATAGAGGGCATTATCTCCCGCTTGTATCAATCACAGGTGTACGGTTCTTTCTCGGGAAGTATTCCTTATGATGCAGCAGCCTATGAGTTGACAAAGGGTGATGTGAACCGGCTCGGACTGAACACGGATAAAAAATACGACGCCTGCTTCCGTTTCATCGAATGTCATGCCCAGGGAGACCTGAATGCCTACCTGGACTTGTGCGAGAAGGAATATGCTTCGCTGGACGAGACGTTGCAGAGTCTGCTGACATCCAACCTTGCCAAGCTGGTCAAGACCGATGACCCTGCCATCCGTCAGCGTGCTGCCAGGTTCCTCCGCGACCGTATTGGCGGAATGAGCACCAATGACATGCTCTTTGCCGTCTATCAGCTGACGGAGCTGGAAGGCCGCGACTCAAAGTAACAACCGATTTTTTTTTTGTTTGGGTTTAATAACACAGCGAAGGGCCGTGTCAAGATGATGAGTCTTGATGACGGCTCTTTTCGTTTATTTGCTTTCCCTATACTGCAGGTTCGGGTTCCCGTACGATTTGCAGATTTAAGGCATTTTCGATTTTGCACAGTGTCTCCAGCGAGAGGTTTTCTTTGCCACGAAGCACTTTGGAGACATATTGCTGACTGCATCCCATGCGTTCAGCAAGTTTAGTTTGGGTCAACCCAAGTTCCTCCATACGGTTCAGCATCTTTATGGCTATCATTTGGGAATATCTTACCCATTCTTTATCAGCCTGCCGTTGTTCTGCTTCTTTCCTCCAGTTCGATGGCGTTGTCGAGGAATAAGCTTCCAGTTTCTCTAGTACAGCGTTCATAATGACCTCCTTTTTATTACAGTTCACTCATGTAGTCAATAAAACTCTCGTTATCGATGATATGTTCATTGAGTAAGAAATTGCGCACTTGTTCCATCTTTTGCAGTTTCTCCACAAAGGTGTATACAACTTATAGATTGTACAACTTTTAGTAGTTAAATATCCAATAGTTATGATAAAGGATAGCACAATATATTCATCCCAAGGAACATCTCAGCCATGTATTTTTCCAGGATTTTAGCAAATTCCTTGCAAAAGTCATCCGTCATATAATAAATCTCCGTAATTTTAGCCAACGGTTTGTGTATGTGCCGCTGCCGTAAAATGTATGGTAGCTGGTTCTGGTGGTCAACGGTGTTGTGCAAACGGAGGACAGGAAGGGAGGTTCGCACTTGTTACAACTCAGCATTTCATACGTGCTTCGTAGCAAGAAAGATTATCGTGGCAAAGGAGCTGCAAAAGAGGAACAAGAGCGTCTTGGCCAATAGTAAACTCTACTGTCATTTTGCTCCCTCAAACATCGTATTCGCTTCCTTTATTTCCCAAATACACCATTTCAGCTAACGCGTACTTTTCGAAAATCAGTCAAACCAGCTCGCAATTGCAAATGAATGCAAACGAAAATGCCGGAAAAAGCGTCTTATTTTAGAAAACTATACAGTTGAATTTCGGAATCTTTACATTTTGATGCCCGAACAATATTGTTTCGTCCGCGAAACACTTGTGTTTGACTCGTCAAACAATATAGTTTCATCTCTCAAACAATATTGTTTCGTCCGCGAAAGTCAAATCTTTGGAGAAGGAAATGCAAAAAGTGCAAGTTTCATTCGCTGGAAGGGGAGGTGTGTCAATAAATCGGAAGCTTTCATAAAGCGTACTTCAGGAAGCGGAAGATGTCAGTCGGGAAAGACACAGGGCTTGGGACCTTCCTGCATGGCAGTATTCGGGTCGAACCGACGGCAATCTGTATTTTGCAAATCGCCTGAGAATGCCACGAAATCCACCAAATCGTATTTTGGTGCAGGCGTGGGCAGTCTCAGCGCCTTCGTTTGACATTTTGTCAAATGCCTCCTGCACGACACGGCGGGCGAGCAGACCGCTCGCCCCTACACATTCCTTTTTGTTTACTTGGCAAAGGCTTCATGGTCCCGCCTATGCAAAAAGTCATTATCTTTGCAACGCTTAATTCAAGATACTGACTATGCCTTTAAATTTACCTGACAGACTGCCGGCCATCGAACTGTTGAAGAAAGAGAACATCTTCGTTTTCGACCATTCGCGTGCGAGCCGGCAGGACATCCGTCCGCTGCGCATCGTGGTGCTCAACCTGATGCCGCTGAAAATCACCACAGAGACCGACCTCGTGCGTCTGCTGTCGAACACACCGCTCCAGATTGAGCTGTCGTTCATGAAGCTGCGCAGCCATACGCCGAAGAACACGCCCGTCGAACACATGAAAGCCTTTTACAAGGATTTCGAACTGATGCGCAACGAACGTTTCGACGGGATGATTATCACGGGGGCGCCTGTCGAGCAGATGCCTTTCGAGGAGGTGAGCTACTGGAGCGAGGTGTCTGCCATCTTCGACTGGGCACGGACGCATGTCACCTCTACCTTATATATATGTTGGGCGGCACAGGCAGGGCTGTATCACCACTACGGTGTCCCCAAGCATGACCTGCCGCACAAGATGTTCGGCATCTTCGAGCATACGGTCAACCGTCCGCTGCTGCCCATCTTCCGTGGGTTCGACGACGTGTTCCATGTTCCCCACAGCCGCCATACGGAGATACGTCGGGAGGACATCGAGCGTTGCCCCGAGCTGGACATCCTCTCCGAATCGCCCGAAGCTGGGGTCTACATGGTCATGGCAAGAGGCGGACGGGAGTTCTTCGTGACGGGACATTCCGAGTATTCCCCCTACACGCTCGACGGGGAGTACAAGCGCGACCTGGCGAAAGGGCTGCCCATCGACATGCCGCGGAACTATTATCGCGGCGATGACCCTTCGCAGCCCCCGTTGGTGCGCTGGCGTGCCCATGCCAACCTGCTCTTCTCCAACTGGCTGAACTATTACGTTTATCAGGAAACTCCCTACGACATTAACGAGATACGCTGATGAAACCACGCAAAATCGAACTGCTGGCACCTGCCCGGAACCTGGAGTGCGGACGGGCAGCCGTGGACCACGGAGCCGATGCCGTCTACATCGGTGCTCCCCGTTTCGGGGCACGTGCCGCTGCCGGCAACACGCTGGAGGACATTGCTGCCCTGGTGGACTATGCCCACCTCTTCCGCGTCCGCATCTACGTGACGGTGAACACCATCCTGCGCGACGAGGAGCTGGCGGAGACGCAGGAGATGATTTGGGAGCTTTACCGCATCGGGGTGGATGCCCTCATCGTGCAGGACATGGGCATCCTGAAGCTCGACCTTCCGCCCATCCCGCTCCATGCGAGCACGCAGATGGACAACCGGACGCCCGAGAAGGTACGCTTCCTGGCTGATACGGGGTTCCGTCAGGTAGTCCTGGCACGCGAGCTGGAACTGGGCGAGATACGCCGCATCCATGAGGAGTGCCCCGATGTGCCGTTGGAGGTCTTTGTGCACGGTGCCCTGTGCGTGAGCTACAGCGGACAGTGCTACGTCTCCCAGGCATGCTTTGGGCGCAGTGCCAATCGCGGTGAGTGTGCCCAGTTCTGCCGCCTTGCCTTCGACATGGAGGACGCTGACGGACGGAAAATCGTGCGCGACAAGCACCTCCTCTCGCTCAAGGACCTCAACCAGAGCGACCGCCTGGAGGAGCTGCTCGATGCCGGTGCCACGTCGCTCAAGATTGAGGGACGGCTGAAGGACGTGGCTTATGTGAAGAACGTCACCGCTGCCTATCGCCGCAAGCTCGACGAGCTGTTCAGCCGACGGAAGGAGTACGTGCGTGCCTCGTCGGGCGAGGTCCGGCTGGACTTCCGTCCGCAGCTCGACAAGAGCTTCAGCCGCGGCTTCACCCACTACTTCCTGGACGGACGCAACATGGATATCTTCTCGTTCGATACGCCCAAGTCGCTGGGCGAGGAGATGGGCACGGTGAAGGAGGTGCGCGGCAACTGGCTGACCGTGGCTGGCGTGAAGCCGTTCAACAATGGCGACGGGCTGTGCTTCATCGACGAGCGCGGCAAGTTGCAGGGCTTCCGTGTGAACCGTGCCGAGGGCAACCGGCTCTATCCGCAGGAGATGCCGCGCATCAAGCCCCGCACCGTGCTCTTCCGCAACTACGACCAGGCGTTCGACAAGGCACTCTCGCACAAGACTGCCGAGCGGCGCATCCGGGTGGACATCGAGCTGGGCGAGTGTCCCTTCGGCTTCATGTTGGGCATGACTGACGAAGACGGACTGCGTGCCGTCCTGAGCTTTGACTACCCGAAGGAGCCTGCCCGCACCCCGCAGGCGGACAACCTGCGCCGTCAGCTGGACAAGCTGGGCAACACGCCATTCGAGCCTTCCGCCATCCGCCTGTCCCTGTCGGGTGAATGGTTCATCCCGGCATCGGTCCTGACGGACTGGCGTCGTCGGGTGGTCGACAAGCTGTTGCAGGTGCGCCGGATGACCTGTCCGCGTGAGACGGCACGCATCAGCCGCCGTCCCGTGCCCTTCCCCGTGCAGGAGCTGACCTACCTGGGCAATGTGATGAACGGACAGGCGGAGCAGTTCTACCGCGAACGCGGAGTCCTGCGCATCGCTCCCGCCTTTGAGAAACGTCCGCCGAAGGACGCCGTGCTGATGTTCTGCAAGCACTGCCTGCGCTACAGCATGGGCTGGTGTCCGGTGCGTCAGAAGGGGCGTTCCCCCTACCGCGAGCCTTACTACCTGGTCGCTTCCGACGAACGACGTTTCCGCCTCGACTTCGATTGCAAGAACTGCCAGATGAAAGTGTCCCATGAAACTGATTGAGTGGATAGGAACGTTGCTTGTCGTGGGCTTCCTGCTGGTGTCGTGTCACTATCCGGAGCCGGACTACTCGGTGTGGGACCTCACACGTGAGCAGCGCGACTCGCTGGAGTTCCGCTCCACCCACCATTACGGCGTGAACTACAACTTCAAGGTGCTCGCCGACTCGCTGCCCCTGCGCGAGATGCTCAGCGCCGACTCCCTGTGGGTCCGCCGTGGTGACGTGCTGGTGGTGGCGGACTTTGCCCGCATGACGTCCGACACGGTCCATGCCGTATGGATCAAGGTGGCACGCGACCAGCACACCATGGGGTGGGTGCCCGAGGAACATCTGCTCGAGAGTGTCGTCCCGGTCGACCCCATCTCACAGTTCATCCACTGGTTCTCCAGCCTGCGCAACCGGGTCTTCCTGTTCATCGGCTGCGCCTTCATCCTGTTCTACCTCGTCCGGCGGTCGCGCCGCAAGTCGTCCACACGCTCGTCGGTGACTGCCTCCCGTGTGGACAGCATCTATCCCGCCGTGCTGTGCATCTGCATCGTGCTGTCGGCGACGCTCTATGCCAGCATGCAACGCTTCGTGCCCGAGACGTGGGTACACTACTACTTCAACCCTACGCTCAACCCCTTCGGGCTGCCCCTCCTGCTGGCGCTGTTCATCGCGTCGGTGTGGGCGGTCCTCCTGTCTGCCCTGGCACTGGTCGACGACCTGTTCCATCAGCTCGACTTCTCCACGTCGTTGCTCTACCTGCTCGGACTGGGTACCCTGTGCCTGTTCCTCTACATGATTGTCACGTGGAGCGTCTACTACTACGTGGGCTATGCCCTGTCGGCAGCCTTCTTCTTCTACACCGTGCGCTACCTCCTGCGCACCAGTTTCTCTACCTATGTATGCGGTCACTGCGGCGCCCGTCTGTCCCGGAAAGGCGTCTGTCCCCACTGCGGCTGGGACAATGAGTGAAAATTGTCGTGCGTTTCAAATTCTTTTCAGAATTGCCGTCTAGCTTTGCCTTCAGAAATACCAAAAGCAACAAGACTATGAAGACAAGAAGACTGACAACTGTGAAGAGTATCCAATGGATGAGAGTAGCCACGCTGTGTGTGGCAGGCATGTTCGCATTCACGGCATGTGATGACGACGAGGACAAGTTCGCTGCCCCCGAAGCCGTCCAGGCAGCCTTCAGCCAGCAGTATTCCGGTGCCACACGGGTGGAGTGGGAGTATGAGCGCAGCGGCTATATCGTGGCAGAGTTCTGGAAGGACAACAAGGAGCACGATGCCTGGTACACGGCAGACGGCAGCTGGATGATGACCGAGATTGACCACGGACGCAACATCGACGCGTTGCCGCAGGCCGTACGCGACGGGTTCTATACCAGCGCGTATGCCCAGTGGGTGGTGGACGACATCGACGAGATACAGCGTCCCGACTACGAGGCAATCTTCAAGATTGAGGTGGAGCAGCGCGGTCAGCAGGACCATGACCTGTACTTCGACACCAACGGCACCCTCTTCCGCGACGTGACCGACCAGGACGACGACCGCAACGAGAGTCTGCTGCCGTCACAGAAGCCTTCCGCCATCGAGGACTTCATCAACGGACGCTATGCCGGTGCCCGCATCGTGGACATCGACCGGGAACAGGGCGGCTATGAGGTGGACGTGATTTATGACGGGAAGAGCATCGAGCTGCGTTTTGACTCCTCCTATAGCTGGTTGTGGAGTAAGACGGACTGCGGACGGGACATCCCTGCTGTCGTGACGAATGCGCTCAGTGGCAAGTACGCCGGCTACCGCATCGATGATTGCGACTGGGTGGAGACGGCGTCCGGCGAGAGCTATTACCTGGTTGACCTGGACAATTACGAAATGGACGTCCGCATCACCGAAGACGGACAGACTTCCGAGGTGAGGGACTGAGTGAACGGATACACGTGCCTTCTCCCTCCTCATCCTGGGGGAGAGACAGGCAATGAAGCCGGCTTAGATGGACCTAAGTATGATACTTAGCCTACCTAAGTATTATACTTAGGGTGCCAAAGTATTATACTTTGGTCCATCTAAGTCCGGCTTGTTCATTGTCTGTCCCTGGGGTTGATGAGGTCAATCCCCGTGTTGTTGTGCTGCACGGAGCAGCCCTTCCACGATGGAAGCCGGTGCGCGGAAAGTCGTGCCGTGCTTGTGCCCCTGCGGGAAGGACACCTGGTCGGTGACGTCGGTGAAGTGGATGAAGTCGCGCGTGGTGCTGGCACCGTAGATGTGCCGGCGGTAGAGGTCGTAATAGATGTAGTAGGTGTCGCCCACCCGGCTGACGGACGGACCTTCGGCGAAGATGCCCGTGAAGGGGCGCGACAGCGGATTGGTGTACGGACCTTCGGCATTCCGGGCAAAGGCTACGCGCAGGTTGCTGTTTGCCTTGCGGTTGTCCTTCGCCACGAGCACATAGTCCCCGTCGCCCCGTTTCACGATGAAGCCGTCGATGCAGCTGTAGCCCGCATCATAGAGCAGGCGGGGAGAGGAGAACTCGGTAAAGTCGCGTGTGGTGACGTAGTAGAGGCGGTGGTAGTCACCGTGTTCGTTGCGCCGTCCGGTGCAGGTGCCGTCGTTCACGACGGCGGTATAGACAATCAGGAATTGCCCTTTCACTTCGTCGTAGAACAGCTCCGGCGCCCACACGCTGTAGGTGTCCGCCACGTGGTCCATCACGGGGATGCGCCGTTGCTCGCTCCAGTGTATCAGGTCCTTCGAGGAGGCATAGCCGATGCCCGTGTCGCCTTTCCACGCGATGGTCCACACCAGGTGGAACGTTCCGTCGGGTCCGCGTCGGATGGACGGGTCGCGCAGGATGCCGGCACCCAGCTTCGGGGCAAGCCACGTGCCGGGAATGCTGTCCCAGCGGATGCCGTCGGTGCTGTAGAGCAGGCGAAGCCCTTCGTCAGCCGGTTCGTGGAAGGAGGTGGAGAGGTAGTAGTCTGTTTCGGGAGTAGAGGCGGAAGCGGACGGGGGCTGTGCCGTTGCCGTCAGTGAAATGGCGGAGAGCAGGAGTGCCCCCGCGAGCAGGGAGTGTAGTCTTTTCATTGTGTCTCGTGTTTGTCGGGGTGCAAAGGTAAGGATATTCATGGAACATCCGCGAAGGAGAGCGTTTCTGTCCCGGCTCTTCTTCGCGGATGTCGTCTGTCTGCGGGAGCGTCTGCCTTACAGCAGGCTCCAGGTGACGGTCAGTCCTGCCATGACGATGGCAACCATGCTCATCAGCTTGATGAGGATGTTGAGGCTCGGACCGGAGGTGTCCTTGAACGGGTCGCCCACGGTGTCGCCGACGACAGTTGCCTTGTGTACCTCGCTGCCCTTGCCGCCGAAGTTGCCTTCCTCGACGTACTTCTTGGCGTTATCCCAGGCGCCGCCGGCATTGGCCATGAAGACTGCCAGCACGAAGCCGCTTGCCAGTCCGCCAATCAGCAGACCCAGCACGCCCGGCACGCCGAAGATGAAGCCGGTCACTACCGGAGCGATGATGGCGAGCAGGGACGGAAGTACCATCTCACGTTGTGCACCTCGGGTGGAGATTTCCACACAGCGTTCGTAGTCCGGTTCGGCTTCTCCCGAGAGGATGCCTTTGATTTCGCGGAACTGACGGCGTACCTCAGCCACCATGTGTGAGGCGGCACGTCCCACGGCGTTCATGGTGAGTCCGCAGAAGAGGAAGGCCATCATGCTGCCGATGAACATGCCTGCCAGCACGTTCGGGTTCATGAGTGTCACGTCGTAGTAGTACATGAAGTCGGTGAAGGTGGCGTCGGCGGTGTTGACCGTGCGTCCGTCAGCCAGCGTCAGTACATCCGTGCCGATGCGGTCGAGACCGATGCGGATTTCCTCGATGTAGGAAGCCAGCAGGGCAAGTCCCGTCAGGGCGGCAGAACCGATGGCGAAGCCTTTGCCGGTGGCGGCTGTGGTGTTGCCCAGGGAGTCGAGTGCATCCGTGCGTTGGCGTACCTCCTTGCCCAGACCGGACATCTCGGCATTACCGCCTGCGTTGTCGGCAATCGGACCGTAAGCGTCCGTTGCCAGGGTGATGCCCAGGGTGGACAGCATGCCCACGGCGGCGATACCGATGCCGTAGAGACCCATGCTGACGTTGCTCAGGTCGAAGTTAGCTGCGAAGAGGTAGGAGAGGATGATGCCGATGACCACCGAGATGACCGGGATGGCGGTGGACAGCATGCCCAGTCCGATGCCCGAGATGATGACCGTGGCAGGACCCGTCTTGCCGCTTTCGCTCAGCTTGCGGGTCGGAGCATAGGATTGCGAAGTGTAGTATTCGGTGGAACGTCCGATGACAACGCCCATCAGCAGACCGACTACGACCGAGCAGCTGATGAGTGCCCAGTTCTCAAGTCCGAGCAGCCACAGGATGAGGAAGGTGGCGACGATGATGAGCCCGGAGCTCAGGTTGGTGCCCACGGAGAGCGAACCCAGCAGGTCCTTGATGGTGGCCTTCTCCTTCGTCCGTACGGCAAAGATGCCCAGGATGGAGAGCAGGATGCCCACGGCGGCAATCAGCATCGGGGCGATGACAGCCTTGAACTGCATCACGGTGTCGCCCGAGTGCAGGAAGGCGGCAGCACCGAGTGCGGCAGTCGAGAGGATGGAGCCGCAGTAGGATTCGTAGAGGTCGGCGCCCATACCGGCGACGTCGCCCACGTTGTCGCCCACATTGTCGGCGATGGTGGCGGGGTTGCGCGGGTCATCTTCCGGGATGCCGGCTTCCACCTTGCCCACGAGGTCGGCACCGACGTCGGCAGCTTTCGTATAGATACCACCGCCCACACGGGCAAACAGTGCCTGCGTGCTGGCTCCCATACCGAAGGTCAGCATGGTGGTGGTGATGACACAGAGTTTCTGAGTGGGGGAGAGGGCGTCTTCGGGGATGACGGCGTTCAGCAACAGGTACCAGAACGAGATGTCGAGCAGGCCCAGTCCGACCACGATGAGTCCCATGACCGCACCGCTGCGGAAGGCGACACGCAGACCGCTGTTGAGTGATTCACGGGCTGCATTGGCGGTACGTGCCGATGCATACGTGGCAGTCTTCATGCCGAGGAAGCCCGAAAGACCGGAGAAGAAACCGCCTGTCAGGAAGGCGACAGGCACCCAGGAGTTCTGTACACCGAAGCCATAAGCCATGATGGAGAAGAGGATGACGAGTCCCACGAAGACCCATCCGACGACTTTGTACTGTTGTTTGAGATACGACATGGCGCCTTTGCGGACAGCCGCTGCGATGTGCGCCATCTGAGGCGTGCCTTCACTCACCGTCTTCATCTGACGGTAGAAGTAATAGGCATAGCACAAGGCGAGTACCGACGATACCGGCACAAGCCAGAAGAGTAAATGTTCCATGATATTAAAGTTGAATAAGGTGTTTTTCTTCGCTTCAAAAGTAGGCAAAAGCCTGTACGTGTGCAAATGTTTGTCTGCTTTTTTGTAGCATTTTGTTCATGGGAGGAGGGTTGGGTATGTCTTTATTTCTGTCTATCTTTGCGGACGGAAAAGATTTTGGATTATGATAAAAGCATTGTTTTTTGATATTGACGGGACGCTGGTGAGCTTCCGTACACATGCCATACCGGCTTCCACGGTAGCGGCGCTTGAACAGGCCAAGAAAGCGGGTGTAAAGATTTTCATTGCGACGGGACGTCCCATTGCCATCATCGACAACCTGGGTGCCATCGAGCATCTGATTGACGGCTACGTAACTACCAACGGGGCATTCAGCTTCGTGGGCAAAGAGGTGGTGGCGTGCAATCCCATCCCGGCAGAGGATGTGCGCATCATGGCACGCCTGTCCGACGAGATGCACTTTGCCTGCGTCTATGTGGGCGAGAAGCACATCGTCCTGCAAAACCCCAACGACCTGCTCTATAAGATTTTCTACGAGTACCTCAACGTGCAGCACCTGCCCGAGAATCCGCCGCTGGATACCATCTTTCAGGAGCGCATCATTCAGATAACTCCCATCATTGATGAACCGACGGAGCGCATCGTCCTGCCGCAACTGCCCGGCTGCATCTCCGGACGTTGGCATCCTGCCTTCACGGACATCACAGCCGACGGAGCCGACAAGGGGAAGGGCATCGAACGCATGGCTGCCCGTTTCGGTATCGGGATTGAGGAGACGATGGCTTTCGGAGATGGCGGGAACGACGTAGCGATGTTACGCCGTGCCGGCATCGGTGTGGCCATGGGCAACGCGAATGATGCCGTGAAGTCGCAGGCAGACTATGTCACGACCTCGGTCGATGAGGACGGGGTCCTTCGTGCCTTGCAGCATTTTCTGGGTTGAGGAGCAAGCCGGATACAGTGAACCCATGCAGGGGCGTACAGATCGCCTGTCCCTGCATGGGTTCACTTTATTTTGTCTTGATGATGTCGAACAGATAGCTGAGCTTGACGGTGATGGAGGAGTTGCCCGAGCGACCGAAATAGTCCTTCTTGGTGTTCTTGAAGATGTCTCCCAGGCCGTAGTAGTAGCGTCCTTCGAGCACGAAATGCCCGACCTTCGTGCTCCAGTCGATGCCTCCGCCTCCGCAGATTCCGTAGTCGAACGAGTTCTCGGTGTCTTTCCCGTATTGTTCCACCACGTTGTTCGGGCGGTTGGAGGTGTCCCACGTTCCGCCGCCGTACTCTTCTTTCTCGCTCAGGAAGAAGTTCATCTGCGGACCGGCGTTGATGAAGAACTTCACGCCGCGCTGCTCGCGTCCCCAACCCATGTTGAACATGAACGGCACTTCCAGGTAGTTGGTCGTGCGCTGGTAGGTGTTGCCGCTGCCGTCCTCGATGTCTTCCTTCCATCCGCGCTGGGCGTAGTTGATTTCCATTTGCAGGGCACAGATGGCGGTGAAGTATTTCTCACACGTGTAGCGGATGGTCAAGCCGCCGCACATGCCCATGAGGTTGGTGGTCTTGATGGTCGGGTTGAACGTCACGCTGCTCAGATTGATACCGCCGTTGACACCGATGGCAAGGTCGCTGCGTGCTTCGCCCACCTGGGCACGGGCAGGCAGGAGACCGCCCAGGAGAAGGACGGCGAGAAGGAGGAGGGTGCTTTTAAGTGTCTGCTTCATCGGTCAAAATCCATTTTAATCAGTTCATGGTCCTTGGTGAAGTGGATGAAGAATACCTTCTTGTTGATGAATCCGCCCCAGTTGTTCACCCGTTCGAAACGGAAGCTGGTCTGGATGGGAGTCACACAAATCTTGTCCAGGTTGTCCTCCAGGTTGTTACCGTAGCGTGACAGTCCCTGCAGGAGGAAGTTAGCCGTCTCATAGCCCAGGATGGCATACTTCGGGTAGGTGTTGAGGATTTCCTTGTGATACCAGCGGCGGAACTCCTGCTGGAAGTTGACGACATCCACCGACAGGTTGTTGGCATAGAACGACGTGTAGAAGTAGGTGTCAAACGTGTAGAAGTCGTTCAGGTGGTCGGCGGTGTAGGTCTGCCACTCCGGATAGCCGAAGAGGTGCAGGCTGTACTTGTCGGGCGTGCCGTCAGCCTCCCACGACAGCTTCAGGGCTTTCAGGTAGGGGAGGAGCTTGATGAGGGCAATGTTGCTGCCCGAGGTGGGGATGAGGATGTTTTCCGTGCCGGCACTCAAGGCACTCTCGATGCTCTCCTTGCTGTTGGCAAGAATCTCCTTGTAGGATACTCCCTGATTCTTCAGTTCCTGCTTGAAGCCTGCGATGAAGTCACGCTTGTCCGTTCCGCCATCGGCTGCATTCACAAAGATGATGTTTTGCCCGCGGAACTTGCGCAGGAAGTGTTCGTACACCTCGGAGTAGAGGTAGGATTGCGGCGTATTGACCTGATAGAGGTAAGGGTTGGTGAACACCTCGTCACACTTTGACGTGAAGGGTACCACCAGACGGATTTTGTTCTCCTTCGAGAAGTCGGAGATGGCAGGGATGTAGGTCGAGTGTCCCGGACCGATGATGAGGTCCATCTGCTTCATCTCGTTCTTGGCGAGGATGCTGCGGATGGTAGAGGCATCGTCTCGGGTATCGTAGGTGTAGATGTCGAATGACGTCCCCTTCTGCTTCAGCTCGTTGATTGCCATCAGGAATCCCTGGTAATACTCCACCATGCGTGCCTGTTCCCCCTGTCCCGAGCCGTCGAGCATGAAGGGCAGCATCACTGCCACACGCAGCCGGCTCTTGCTCTGTGTGTCCGGGCGTACGCTGGCAAACAGTTCGTTGTCCGTCGGGATGGTGGTGGGGGCTACGGGCGTCACCGGACTCTCCTTGTGGTAAGGGATGCGGAGGTAGGTGCCTTTCTTCAGGCTGGCGCTGCGCAGTTCCGGGTTGGCGGCAATCAGTTCTTCCTCCGTGATGCCATATTCGCGGCAGATGCTGTAGATGGTCTCCCGACGCTTCACCTTGTGGATGTCCTGGACCTCCTGCTGCCGGGGCACCTGGACCGGCTTGCTCTCCGGTTGTGGTTGTGCGGGGGGCGCGGACGCGTCCGACGGAGGGATGATGATGACCTGTCCGCTGCGGAAGTTGCTGGCGCTCAGTCCCGGGTTGGCGTCACAGATAGCCTTTACCGTCACCCCATATTGCTGCATGAGGCGGTAGAGCGTTTCGCCCGGCTGGATGGTGTGGTAGCGGGTGGCACTCTGGCTGGCTGACTGGGGGATGCGTAGCTGCTCACCCGCCTTGATCAGCTTGTCGCTGCCCGGGTTGAGGCGGATGATGTCGGAAACCGATACATTGTAAGTGGCGGCGATGGAGGTCAGACTCTCGCCCCGTGCGATTGTATGGAGGAAATAGGTGTTTGTCTGTGCCGAAAGACCGAAGGAGAGGCCGGCAAACAGACCGATGCATAACCAACGTCGTAGGAGTTTCATTCTTACTTGTTTTAGGAGCCGTTCAACTCTCGCAGACCCAAGAGGTAGTTGACGGATTGACAACTGATAAGTTGAGCGTATGCGAAACTTGAGTGAGCCACGATTTGTCCGCAAAAGTATAAAAAAACTCCCGGCATCGAGTGCTTCCGCTTAAATATTCTTCGGTCTCATGTCCATAAATTCACCTTGAAGCATTATTTTTGCAGGGATATGGTTCGCCAGACACTTTCATTCAGAAGCAAGACAACACTATGACAGACGAAACGGAAAAGATAAACGTGTACGGTGCCCGCGTACACAACCTGAAGGACATTGACGTGGAGATTCCACGCAACAGCCTGACGGTCATTACGGGTTTGAGCGGAAGCGGCAAGTCGTCGCTGGCTTTCGACACGATTTTCGCCGAAGGGCAACGCCGCTACATCGAGACCTTCTCGGCGTATGCACGCAACTTCCTGGGAGGCATGGAGCGTCCCGATGTGGATAAGATCACGGGACTGAGCCCCGTCATCTCCATCGAACAGAAGACAACCAACAAGAACCCGCGCTCTACCGTGGGGACAACCACTGAAATATATGACTACCTGAGACTTCTCTTTGCCCGAGCCGGTACGGCGTATTCCTACCTGTCGGGGGAGAAGATGGTGAAATATACCGAAGAACAGATTATTGACCTCATCCTGCGCGACTATGCCGGCAAGCGCATCATGCTGCTAGCCCCGCTGGTACGTACCCGGAAGGGACACTACAAGGAGCTGTTCGAGCAAGTGCGGAAGAAAGGCTACCTCTACGTACGGGTTGACGGAGAGGTGCGCGAAGTGATGCACGGGATGAAGCTGGACCGCTATAAGAACCACGACATTGAGGTGGTGGTCGACAAGCTTGCCGTCAGTGACAAGGACGACAAACGACTGACGCAGAGCGTGGCGACGGCAATGACCCAGGGCGAGGGACTGCTCATGGTGCTCGATGTCGCCACGAATACCGTCCGTCATTACAGCAAACGGCTCATGTGCCCGGTCACGGGACTGTCCTACCGGGAGCCGGCACCGCACAACTTCTCGTTCAACTCTCCGCAGGGAGCCTGCCCGCGTTGCAAGGGACTGGGCTTTGTCAACCTGATTGATGTGGACAAGGTGATTCCCGACCGCAGCCTCTCCATCTACGAGGGTGCCATCGTCCCCCTGGGAAAATACAAGAATGCCATGATATTCTGGCAGATTGCCGCCTTGCTGGAGAAGTATGAGGCAACGCTGAAGACACCCGTGAGCGAGTTGCCCGACGAAGCCATCGACGAGATACTCCACGGTTCGGATGAGCGCATCAAAATCAAGAGCACGCTGCTCCATTCCTCGTCCGACTATTTCACGACGTTTGAAGGACTGGTCAAGTACATCCAGATGCTTCAGGAGAGCGATGCGTCCGCGACCCAACAGAAGTGGGCGGAACAGTTTGCCAAGACGGCGGTCTGCCCCGATTGCGGAGGGGCACGCCTGAATCGCGAGGCGCTGAGCTTCCGCATCCACGACAAGAACATCTATGAACTGGCGACCATGGACATCAGCGAACTCTATGACTGGATGCTCCATGTGGAAGAACACCTCGACGGCAAGCAGCTCCGCATCGCCGAAGAAATCCTGAAGGAGATACGTACCCGTCTGAAGTTCCTCCTCGATGTGGGACTGGACTACCTGTCGCTCAACCGTTCGTCGGTCACCCTGTCGGGCGGTGAGAGCCAGCGCATCCGCCTTGCCACACAGATTGGTTCGCAGCTCGTCAACGTGCTCTACATCCTCGATGAACCGAGCATCGGTCTGCACCAGCGTGACAACATCCGCCTGATTAACTCGCTCAAGGAACTGCGGGACATGGGCAACACCGTGATTGTGGTCGAGCATGACCGCGACATGATGCTCAATGCCGACTATGTG
Source organism: Bacteroides sp. Marseille-P3684 (assembly GCF_900291465.1). Lineage (GTDB taxonomy): Bacteria > Bacteroidota > Bacteroidia > Bacteroidales > Bacteroidaceae > Phocaeicola_A. The sequence continues at coordinate 3,180,192 of NZ_LT985808.1, read as the reverse complement.
GTCGACATGGGACCGAAGGCAGGACGACTGGGCGGTGAAGTGGTGTTCGCCGGTACCCCCGGGGAGATGCTGAAGACCCATACCCTCACCTCGCAATACCTCAACGGGGAAATGAAGATAGAGATACCGGCGGTGCGCCGTCAGGGCAACGGCAAGTCGTTGTGGCTGCGCGGTGCCTCGGGCAACAACCTGAAAGGCGTTGACGTGGAGTTCCCCCTGGGACGGTTCATCTGTGTCACCGGCGTCTCGGGCAGCGGCAAGTCCACCCTGATCAACGATACCCTGCAACCCATCCTCTCGCAACATTTCTACCGTTCGCTGCGTGACCCCTTGCCCTACACCGTCATTGAGGGGCTGGAGTATATAGATAAGGTGGTCGATGTCGACCAGTCGCCTTTGGGACGCACGCCGCGTTCGAACCCTGCAACCTATACGGGCGTCTTCTCCGACATCCGTTCGCTCTTCGTGGAGCTGCCCGAGTCGAAGATTCGCGGCTACAAGGCGGGCCGCTTCTCCTTCAATGTGAGCGGCGGACGCTGCGAGGCATGCGGAGGCAACGGTTACAAGACCATCGAGATGAACTTCCTCCCCGACGTACTCGTCCCTTGCGAAGTGTGCCACGGCAAGCGTTACAACCGCGAGACGCTCGAAGTGCGTTTCAAGGGCAAGTCCATTGCCGACGTGCTCGACATGACCATCAACCGGGCAGTGGAGTTCTTCGAGAATGTGCCGCAGATACTGAATAAAATCAAGGTCCTGCAGGAAGTCGGCCTGGGATACATCAAGCTGGGGCAGCCCTCCACCACCTTGTCGGGCGGGGAGAGTCAGCGTGTGAAGCTCGCCACCGAGCTCTCCAAGCGGGATACCGGCAAGACCCTGTACATCCTCGACGAGCCGACGACCGGACTGCACTTCGAGGACATCCGTGTCCTCCTCACCGTCCTCAACCGACTGGTGGACAAAGGCAACACGGTCATCGTCATCGAGCACAACATGGACGTCATCAAGGCTGCCGACTACCTCATCGACATGGGTCCTGAGGGCGGACGGGGAGGCGGACGTCTGCTGTGCAGCGGCACGCCCGAAGAAGTGGCACAATGCCCGGAAGGATACACCGCCAGGTTCCTCCGCGAAGAGCTGGCACGACAATGAGCAACTGACGCAGGCGGAGCTTGCGGAACAGACCAATCACAGAAAAAACAGAATCGCTGACTTATGAGCAACAAGATAAACAAGACCAATGTGGCACGTCTGCTGGACAAGGCAAAAGTGCCCTACGAACTGATTCCCTATGAAGTGGATGAAAACGACCTGAGTGCCGTCCATGTGGCGGCAAGTCTGGGAGAAGACATCGAGCAAGTGTTCAAGACGCTGGTGCTCCGGGGCGACAAGACCGGGCACTTCGTCTGTGTCATTCCCGGCGAGCACGAGGTGGACCTGAAAATGGCAGCCAAGGCGTCCGGCAACAAGAAGTGCGAGATGCTCCCCCTGAAAGAACTGCTTCCCACCACCGGATACATCCGTGGCGGCTGTTCCCCCATCGGGATGAAGAAGCACTTCCCGACCTATATCCATGACACCTGTTTGTCCTTCCCCTACATCTATGTAAGCGCCGGCGTGCGCGGTTTGCAGATAAAATTGGCACCGCAGGACCTAATTCGTGAGGCACGCGCTGAAGTTTGTGCGCTATTTGTGTAGAGAGTTGAAAAATATGTCTATATTTGTGACCATTAAAAAACCTACTATTAATTATCTAATATCTTAACTTATGTTTGAAGGACAACCAAAAGGACTGTATGCCTTGGCGCTTGCCAATACCGGCGAACGCTTCGGGTATTACACCATGTTGGCTATTTTCGTGTTATTCCTGAAAGCCAACTTCGGATTATCGCCTGGCGTAGCCGGAACGATTTATTCCACATTCTTAGCGTTAGTTTATTTCTTACCATTTATCGGAGGTATCCTGGCTGATAAATTCGGTTATGGGAAGATGGTAACCATCGGTATCATTGCGATGTTTGCCGGTTACGTGCTCCTGGCTTTGCCGTTGGGCACCGGTACACTGGGCATGATTGGCATGTTTGCCGCCCTGATAGTCATCAGTAGCGGAACAGGCCTGTTCAAGGGCAATCTGCAAGTGATGGTGGGTAACCTCTACGATGCTCCCGAGTATGCCTCCAAGCGCGACTCCGCATTCAGCATTTTCTACATGGCAATCAATATCGGCGCCCTGTTTGCACCGACGGCTGCCGTGTCCATCATGGAATATGCGCAGAAGACGTGGGGCGTGAGTGTCAATGATTCTTATCACTTCGCATTTGCAGTGGCCTGTGTTTCGCTGATTGTCTCCATGGCCATCTATTATGGCTTCCGCAGCACGTTCAAGCACGTGGAAGGCAGCACCAAGCAGGCGAAGGACAGCAAGGGTGCGAAGGCCGAAGTCGAAGAGATTTCTCCGCGTGAGACCAAGGAGCGCATTGTCGCCCTCTGCCTCGTGTTCATCGTGGTCATCTTCTTCTGGATGGCATTCCACCAGAACGGTCTGACATTGACTTACTTCGCCGACGAATTTACGGCTAAGAGTTCCGAAGGGCTGGAAAGCATGATGTTCAGTGTATGGAACCTTGTGGCTGTCATCTTCATCGTCTATGCGTTGTTCTCCCTCTTCCAGTCGAAGACCGGCAAAGGCAAGGGTATCTCAGCCCTGGTCATTGTCGCTGCACTCGCCTTCCTGGGTTATCGTTACTCGGCCATTGAAGGAGCTACTCCGGTAGATGCTCCCATCTTCCAGCAGTTCAACCCCTTCTTTGTGGTGGCTCTGACTCCGGTATCCATGGCAATCTTCGGTTCGTTGGCACGTAAGGGAAAAGAGCCTTCCGCTCCGCGCAAGATTGGTTTGGGTATGTTGGTAGCAGCCTGCGGTTACATCCTGATGATGTTCGCTTCGTTCGGTCTGCTGACTCCGAATGAGCAAGGAGCTGCCTTGGAAGCTGGAACGGCATCGTTCGTGTCTCCCAACTGGTTGGTATCGACTTACCTGGTATTGACTTTCGGTGAGCTGTTGCTCTCTCCGATGGGTATTTCGTTCGTGTCGAAGGTTGCACCTCCCAAATATAAAGGAATGATGATGGGTGGTTGGTTCGTGGCTACTGCCATCGGTAACTACCTGACTGCCGTAGCCGCCTGGCTGTGGGGCGACCTGCCTCTCTTGGTGGTATGGGGTGTTCTCGTGGCACTCTGTCTGCTCTCGGCATTGTTCATCTTCTCAATCATGAAACGTCTGGAGCGCGTGGCTAAGTAAGCCTGCCCATTCTTTCCTATAAAGTCATGGCGTGTAAAGCCGGAAGTTTGTTTTCCGCTTTACACGCCATGTTTTTTTTGTTTAATGGTTGCAATCCCAATGTAGGGGCGATCCGACCGGTCGCCCGATCCAATACAACGTCCAATGAATGTCCAACGCAACGTCTAATAAATGTTCAATGCAATATTCAACAACCGTTCAAACAATGTTCAACAACCGTTCAAACGCATTTCGCACGGTGAATTGCCCAGTATTATATATGTAGATATGGGCAAGCAATCATGATTGGACTGGACGAAATCGGGCAACACCGACAACCTGTTGGTGTAACGGTATGAGTTGAACATTTGCCCTCGGATGAGGTTCCCAACAGAATGCCCACAGCTTGGGACTCCGAGTTCCACGGCTTGGGACTTCGAGTTCCACGGCTTGGGACTTCGAGTTCCACGGCTTGGGACTTCGAGTTCCACGGCCTGGGACTTCGAGTTCCACAGCCTGGGACTGTGAGTCCCACGGCGTGGGAATATGAGTTCCACGGCGTGGAACTGTCATGCTCTTGCTTGTGAAGGTGCAGATACAAAAAAAGCTCCCCGAAATCGTATCGGGAAGCTTTCTTGTCTCGTATGCTCTATAAGGAGTATTTCTTATTTCTTTCTGGCATTGCCGTAGCGGCTCATGAACTTGTCTACGCGACCGGCGGTGTCGACCAATTTGGACTTACCGGTGTAGAACGGGTGTGAAGAGCTGGAGATTTCGAGCTTTACACACGGATAAGTTTCACCTTCAAATTCAACGGTATCTTTGGTTGCGCAAGTCGAACGTGAAAGGAACATGTCGCCGTTTGACATATCTTTGAATACTACCGGACGGTAGTTCTCGGGATGAATACCTTTTTTCATATCAGTGTCTGTCTTTTTGTTGGTTGGTTAATATTTTGCTGGTAACAAAAATATTGTGTAATGGTCTTTATTCAGGCTGCAAAGGTAAGCAATCCTTCATTAGTAACAAAAGATTTTTAGGAGTTTTTACTGACAGACGGACGGCTTCCGCAGCTTTTCTCCGGAGTCATCGTTGTTCCTGCCGGGTGTTCTTGATGAGCTGTTTGCGGAACTTCATCTCCGCCATCATGATGCTGAATATCTTTTTGTTGCTCAGGTATTGCCGGTACTTGTCCACGTATTCGCGCTCCAGCTGCTCGAGATTCACGTGGGCATTGAGAATCTGGTCGACAGCCGACTTGTATTGCTTCTCGTCCAGCTTTTCCTCCAGTGCCTTTTTGCGCTTGGCATCGGCATCGTCGGTGAGGAGCTTCTTCTTGTCCTGCAACTCAAAGAAGAGGGGGAAGAAATAGGAGGCTTCCTTCGGGCTCAGACGTGCCTCGCGGATGATGAAGTCTCTCTGTTTCTTGCGGAATTGTTCCTTGGATATGCTTTCGTTGTGTTTGGTCTGTGCGGATGCCGTCGGTTGACAGGCAAGACAGCTGGTCAGGACCAGCATGAGGGTGAGTAAGTACGTCTTCATGGGATATGCTTTTAGTTTAGGTTAAAACAATGTTAACTTTCACTGTCAGTGTCGGTGAGGTAGCAATAGACGGAATAGTCGTCCATGCGCGAGTTCATCAGTTCGTTTTCCAGATATTCTTCGTCGTAGGAGATGCTCTGTGCTTCGGCGGACGTGGTTGCCATCGGCGACTTGTCTATCTTTTGCTGAAGGGACGGACCGACAAAATAACGTGCTCCACCCATGATGACACAGAACATGGCAGCCAGGTAAAGCCACGGCTTGATGCGTTGCCAGGTGGTGGGAGTGGGAGGAAGGATGACCTTCTCTTTCTCCGGAAGCCTGTCCATGATTTCCTCGGTGACCCGGTCAAAATAGCCTTCAGGCACGCTGAAGGGGTTGCCGGTACCACAAATATCTTTCAGTTTCTTATCTTCCATGTTGTTATCCATTATGTGCGTGTTGTTGTCTTGTTTTCATTGGTTAGACCGTCGGCAGGGGGGATGGTTTAAAGAGAGTCTTTCAAAATGCGCTCGATTTTTTTGACCGCATAGTGATAGGAAGCTTTCAGTGCGCCCACTGTCGTGCCCAGGATTTCCGATATCTGTTCGTACTTCATGTCCTGAAAATATTTCAGGTTGAACACGATGCGTTGTTTCTCGGGCAGGGTCTGCAGGGCTTTTTGCAGGAGGAGCTGTGTCTCGTCTCCGTTGAAGAACGGGTCGCTTTCCAGTCGGTTGACCACGCCCGCTTGCGGGTCATCCAGCGGAATGGAGGGGTTGTTCTGCTGACGGCTGAGGAACGTGAGACACTCGTTGAGTGCGATGCGATAGAGCCAGGTGGCAATCTTGGCGTCACCCCGGAAGTAGTCGATGTGTATCCATGCCTTGATGAAGGTGTTTTGCAGGAGGTCGTTGGCGTCGTCGTGCGACAGGACCATGCGGCGTATCTGCCAGTAGAGCTGTTCGCTGTACTGTTTTACGATGGTCTCGAAGGCAGCGCGTTGTGTGGCGGGGTCTCGGAGTTGCTCTATGATTATATGTTCATCGTAGTTCTTCATGCAGTCGGGGTTGCGTCAGATTAGACAGAGGTTATAAGGCAATGCACAGGTTCTCCTTGGCGGCAAGGGTCGAGGGGAACACTTCGCGTGCTTCCTGCAGGAGGATGTTCTCATCTTCATAGCGCGCGGAATAGTGCCCGATCACGAGCTGCTTGACTTCGGCATCCTTGGCAAGCCGGGCTGCCTGGGCGGCGGTGGTGTGGAACGTCTCTTTGGCTCGTGCCGACTCGCTGTTGGCAAAGGTCGCTTCGTGGTAGAGCAGGTCGACGCCGTGCACCAGTCCGGCAAGTTCCGGCAGGTAGATGGTGTCGGAACAGTAGGCATAGCTGCGTGGAGGGTCGGAGGGTCGGGTCAGTCTTCCGTTGGGGACAACCGTGCCGTCGGGCAGGACGTAGTCTTCACCGTTCTTGATGCGGTTGATGGCATACGTGGGGACTTCATAGAAGTCGATCATGTCGCGGAGGATGTGGTTGGGAGTCGGTTTCTCGCGGAAGAGGAAGCCGCAGCAGTCGATGCGGTGCTTCAGCGGAAGGGTGCTCACGGTCACCGAACGGTCTTCATAGATGACTGCCGGGGTACGGGTGTCGTGGGAGTGGAACTCCACCTTGTAGTCCATCCCTTTGCAGAAGAAGTCCAGTTGGGGTTGCATGAGCCTTTCCAGTTCGGCGGGGGCATAGATGTGCATGGTGGCGGTGCGTCCCAGCAGTCCGAAGGTGGAGAGCAGTCCGATGAGTCCGAAGCAGTGGTCGCCGTGGAGGTGGGAGATGAAGATGTGGTTCAGCCGGGTGAATTTCAGCCGTGAACGGCGCAGTTGTGTCTGTGTGCCTTCACCGCAGTCGATCATGAACAGCTTTTCGCGGATGTTCACCACTTGCGAGCTTGGATAATGCTTGGTGGTGGGCAGTGCAGAACCACATCCCAATATGTTGACCTCGAACTTTTCCATAGTGTGGCAAAAATACACAAGATTTTTGTGTTTTCAGTCCGTCGAAGGGGAGAAAATTGGGTTTGGCTTGCACTCCGCTATAAAAAGAAGGCAGGTTCAAACCTTGTGGGAGTGAACCTGCCTTTATCAGATTGTAATGAATGTAATGCGTCTTGCTATTACTTCTTGCTGTCAGCTTCCATCTGCTCTTTCAATGCAGCCAGAGCGTCGATGTCGCCCAGGGTTGTAGAAGCAGCCTGGTTCTGAATCATCGGAGTCTCTTCCTTCTTGGAAGCCTTCTTGGAAGCTCTCTTCTCTGCTCTTTCTTCAGCCTTTGCAGCATCTTCGAAGATACGGCTGTGAGAGAGGATGATGCGTTTTGCGTCCTTGTTGAACTCGATGACCTTGAACGGCAACTTCTCGTCGAGCTGAGCTTGCGAGCCATCTTCCTTCACCAGGTGTTTCGGAGTAGCGAAACCTTCTACGCCGTAAGGCAAAGCGATGACAGCACCCTTGTCGAGCATTTCGATGATGGTACCTTCGTGGATGGAACCAACGGTGAAGACAGTCTCGAATACATCCCAGGGATTCTCTTCGAGTTGCTTGTGGCCGAGGCTCAAGCGACGGTTTTCCTTGTCGATTTCGAGCACCATCACGTCGATGTCCGCACCGATCTGAGTGAACTCTGACGGGTGTTTGATCTTCTTGGTCCAAGAAAGGTCGGAGATGTGGATCAGGCCGTCAACGCCTTCCTCGATTTCAACAAATACACCGAAGTTGGTGAAGTTGCGCACTTTGGCAGTGTGCTTGGAACCAACCGGATATTTCTCTTCGATAGTCTCCCAGGGGTCTGCCTTGAGCTGTTTGATACCCAAGGACATCTTGCGCTCTTCGCGGTCGAGAGTCAGGATGACAGCCTCTACCTCGTCGCCCACCTTCATGAAGTCCTGAGCAGAACGCAGGTGTTGTGACCAGGACATTTCCGATACGTGGATCAGACCTTCTACGCCCGGAGCGATTTCGATGAATGCACCGTAGTCTGCCATCACGACAACTTTGCCCTTCACGTGGTCGCCGACCTTCAAGTTCGGGTCGAGAGCATCCCAAGGATGCGGGGTGAGTTGTTTCAAACCGAGGGCGATGCGCTTCTTCTCGTCGTCGAAGTCGAGGATAACGACATTCAACTTCTGGTCGAGCTGAACCACTTCCTTCGGATCGCTTACGCGGCCCCAAGACAAGTCGGTGATGTGGATCAGACCGTCTACGCCACCCAAGTCGATGAATACACCGTAAGAGGTGATATTTTTAACGGTTCCTTCGAGAACCTGACCTTTTTCAAGTTTGCTGATGATTTCTTTCTTCTGCTGTTCCAGTTCAGCCTCGATGAGAGCCTTGTGCGAAACAACGACATTCTTGAATTCCTGGTTGATCTTGACAACCTTGAATTCCATGGTCTTGCCGACGAATACATCGTAGTCGCGGATGGGCTTCACGTCGATTTGAGAACCCGGCAGGAAGGCTTCGATGCCGAATACGTCGACAATCATACCGCCCTTCGTGCGGCACTTGATGTAACCCTTGATGATTTCGTCGTTTTCGAGAGCAGCGTTGATGCGGTCCCAAGAGCGGGCTGCGCGTGCTTTCTTGTGAGAGAGGATGAGTTGTCCCTTCTTGTCTTCCTGATTCTCGATGTACACTTCTACGGTGTCACCTACCTTCAGGTCGGGGTTGTAACGGAACTCATTCAAAGGAATGATACCGTCTGATTTGTAACCGATGTTGACAACGACGTTGCGTTTGTCGATTGAGATTACGGTTCCGTCAACAACTTCGTGGTCATTGACTTTGTTCAGGGTGTTGTCATAAGCTTTTTCAAGCTCGTCATGGCTCATGCTGGTAGTAGCCTCGCCATTTTCATACGCATCCCAGTTGAAGTCTTCCAAGGGAGCTACGTTCTTCAGATTTTCCATTAATAGATAAAGTTGTTTTTAGTAATTAAATGGGTTAGACATTATATCGCTATAATAATCGGCCGCGAAGATACTGCAAAAAAATGAATCGGCGCACCTATTCACTCAATTTTGTGATAGTTGCGCCGATTATTTTAGCTTTTTTGTGAGGCTTAGTCTTCCAACGAGTAGTCGATGGTGGTCACCACACGTATTTTTTTAATGTAAGGCGTGTTGGCGTCGCGGTCGTCGATGGAGAACTGGCCCTGATAGGCTTTCTTGATTTTACCCAGTTTGCTGTCGGAGTCCTTGGCGAACTTTTCGGCAGCGGCGCGGGCGTTCTTGGTCGCTTCTTCGATCATCTTGGGCTTGATGGAGTTCAGGCTGGTGTAGTCGTAGGACACGTTGTAGCGGTAGTCGCCTCCGCTGATGGCAATGCCTTGTTTCAGCAGCTCGCCCTGTGAGGCGATGAGTCCGCGTACCAGGTCGACCTTGCCGGATGTGACGGTGATGACGGTCGTGATGTTGTAGCGGTAAGGCTTGTCGTTGTTGCTGTATCGTTCGGCTTGCAGGTCCACAATCTCGGGGGCATTGATGCTGATTTCGCCGGCGTCGATGCCTTTGGAGGTCAGGAAGGCCTGAATCTTCTGGTTGGTGGCTTCAATCTGGCTGTAGAGGGCAGGCAGGTCGTTGCCGATGCTCTTGTACATCAGCGGCCACGTCACTTTGTCGGCGGGGACTTCCATCTCTGCCAGACCTTTCACGGTGACCACACGGTCGCGGGTTGCCAGTGTGTCGATGCCCGCTTTGACAAAATAGCCCGTCAGTGCCAGTCCGATGGCGAGGATGACGGCTTCAATTCTTAGATTTTTCATAGGCTTATACCTTAATAATTATGGTTGCGTGTTTCGGGGGAGGAGGTGAGCGGACGGTCCGTCCTTGCCGCATCGAGGACCTTGCGGACTGAACCGTGGCGCAGGAGCAGGGCTTGTGCCTCCTCGTAGGGCAATCCCAGTTCATCGACCAGCATCCGTGTGCCGCGGTCGACCAGTTTCCGGTTGCTGAGCTGCATGTTGACCATGCGGTTGCCTTTCACACGTCCCAGCCGTATCATGGTGGCGGTGCTGATCATGTTGAGGATCATCTTCTGTCCCGTGCCGCTTTTCATGCGGGAGCTGCCGGTGACAAACTCCGGACCGACAATCATCTCGATGGGGATGTCGGCTTCCCGGGAGATGGGGGCGTCGGGGTTGCTGCAGATGGATGCCGTCAGGATGCCGTGTGCACGTGCCTCATGGAGGGCATGGACCACATAGGGGGTCGTGCCCGAGGCGGCGATGCCTACCACGGTGTCGTCGGTATTGATGCCGTGCTCCTGCAGTTCCTCCCATCCGCGCATCGGATTGTCCTCGGCGTTCTCTACCGGATGACGGAGTGCACGGTCGCCGCCGGCAATCAGTCCGATGACCCTGCCCGGAGGCATGCCGAAGGTGGGTGGAATCTCGGAGGCGTCGAGCACGCCCAACCGTCCGCTGGTGCCTGCTCCCATATAGAAGAGGCGTCCGCCCCGTTGCATCCGTTCGACGATGGCAGTGACCAGACGTTCGATTTGGGGGATGCACTGATGGACTGCCAGAGCCACCTTGCAGTCTTCTTCGTTGATGCCCTCCAGCAGTTCGTGCACCGACTGACGGTCGAGTCCGTCGTGCAGAGAGGGTTGTTCGGTGATTTTGATGAAACTCATGATGGAATGTTTTTTTCCTGTGTGAAAGGATGTACGATGACTGGTTGCCGGCGTTTACATCCGGTGATAGCGGATGAGCCCTTCCATCGGACTTTGGGCAATGACGCCCACGGTGTAGCCCCGTCTCTCCAGGCTTTCGGTCAGTTCCGGACGGAAATGGTAAGCAATGGAGCCAACCGCGCTGACGGGATATTCCTTGGGATACGTCTTCAGGTTCCGCTCGATGAAGGCATCGAACGAGTCGGTCAGCAGGCGGTGGATGGCAGGGTCCTCCCGCTGTTCCGCCAGGAAAGGTGCGAAGCTTGCCAGGAAACGGTGCGCCAGCGGACGCCGGTAGACATGGTGGATGATTTCCTCCTGTGTCAGCTGGGTGCGGTTGGCAAAAGCCAGGCAGATGTGTTCGGGCAGCTGCTCTTTCAGGACATCCCCCACGAGGCGTCGGCCCAGGTAGGCGCCACTGCCTTCATCGCCCAGGATATAGCCTAGGGCAGGAGTGTGGGCGGCGATTTTCTCCCCGTCGTAGAAGCAGGAGTTCGAGCCTGTCCCCAGGATGCAGGCGATGCCGGGCTGGTGTCCGCAGAGGGCACGGGCAGCTCCCAACAGGTCGCTTTCCACCTCACGGTGCACCTGCTCGCCGAATACCTTGCGCAAGCATCCGCGCAGGATGCGGCTACCTAGCGTCGTGTTTCCGGCGCCGTAGAAGAAAATGCTTTCGATGGGTTCCACGGGAAGCTGCGGGTAGAGTTCCTTGTGGAGAATCTTCAGGATTTCATCGGCTTTCTGGTGAAAGGGATTGATGCCCTGCGTATGGACAAACAGGGGAGCATCCCCTCGCCATGCACACCAATCGGTCTTGGTCGAGCCACTGTCAGCTATCAGTATCATAATGTTCAGAACTTTTGGCAAAAGTACGTAATTCCCTTCAGATGTGTGGTGCGTCGGGTGGCTTTTATTGCTTTTGCACCGTGTTCCCTACCCGGTACCAGTTGTTTTCGGTGTCTTAATTCGAGTTGTTTTTTTGCCGGAAGCCTCTCTTTTACCGGCAGAATTCGCAGGAAAGTAGGAAGATAAGGAGCAAGTCGACCTCCTTGGAGTATTTGTGGGAGAGGTAGTGACGGATGGTGTGGAGCGAGGCGGATATGTATTCCTGCACCGTGTTGACCGAGATGCCCAACGCCTGAGCAATCTCTTTGTGCGACAGACGTTGCCGCCGGCTCAGCTCGAACACTTCCCGTTGGCGGGGCGTCAGCTTGCCGAGGGCTTCGTTGACGACAGCCTCCAGTTCGGCGACGGCAATGGCCTGTGAGGTGCTGTTGCTGTAGTCGACAGCCTGGGAGAGGATGGCTTCTTTCAGGGAACTTTCCTGCTCCAGGCTGCGTAACTGGTTGAGCACGCGGTTGCGCACAATCGTATAAAGATAGGAGGAGAAAGACGTGTCGGGGTCGATGAAACGCCGGCTTTGCCAGACGGCAGCAAAAGTATCCTGAAAGATGTCCTCGGCATACGCTTGCGACTTCAGGTAGCGCAGGGCAAAATAGACGAGCTGGTTCTTGTAACGGGCATACAGTTCGCAAAAGGCATCCTCGTCTCCGTCAATCAGACGGAGAACCAGCGTGCGTTCGTCTTCCCTGTCGTGTGTCATGGCTGTCATAAGTGTTTGTTGCTCTTCCTGCTAAGGTCACTGCAAAGATACGGAGAAAAATAAATACCTCTGACAGCGCACGGGCGGAAAAAGCAGGCTTAGCGCCGTTCGTAGTCCACGAAGCTGTAGGCACAGGCATGTCTCTCGTCCGGCTCATGGCATTCGCGTGCCACCTCCTGCCACACGGAAGGGTCCACTTCCGGGAAGAAGGCATCAGCCTCTGCCGGTGTGTCTGCGATGTGGGTCAGGCAGAGACGGTCGGCAAGACGCAGGGTGTCGGCATAGACACTTGCACCGCCGATGATGTAGACATCCTCCGTCGGACTGCAATGCTCCAAAGCCTCCTCGATGGAAGCGAAGCACTCCGCTCCCGGACAGACAAGGTCCGGTTGTCGGGTAAGCACGATGTTGCGTCGGTTGGGGAGTGCCCCTTTGGGGAGCGACTCGAAGGTACGGCGTCCCATGATGATGGTGTGTCCCGTGGTGAGTGCCTTGAAACGCTTCAGGTCGTTGGGCAGCCAGTAGAGCAGCCGGTTCCGGTAGCCGATGGCGCGGTTGGCAGCCACGGCGGCAATGATGGAGATTCTCATGGAGGTTATACGGATACTTTGCCCGCAATGTGCGGATAGGGGTTGTAGTCTGTCAGTTCGAAGTCCTCGTAGCGGAAGCTGAAGATGTCCTTCACGTCGGGATTGATGTGCATCTTCGGCAGGGGGCGCGGTTCGCGCGTCAGTTGCAGATGTACCTGGTCGAGGTGGTTCAGGTAGATGTGTGCGTCGCCCAGTGTATGGATGAAGTCGCCCGCCTTCAGTCCCGTCACCTGAGCCATCATCATCAGCAACAGGGCATACGACGCGATGTTGAACGGTACTCCCAGAAACGTGTCGGCGCTGCGCTGGTAGAGTTGCAGGCTGAGCCGTCCGTTGGCAACATAGAACTGGAAGAGCAGGTGGCAGGGAGGCAGGTTCATGCGTTTCAGGTCAGCCACGTTCCAGGCGCTCACGATGATGCGGCGCGAGTCCGGGTTATGCTTGATGGTCTCGACCGCCTCCTGTATCTGGTCGATGAAGCCCCCGTCATAGTCAGGCCACGAACGCCACTGGTAGCCGTAGATATGTCCCAGGTCTCCGTCAGGGTCTGCCCATTCGTTCCAGATGCGGACGCCATGCTCCTGAAGGAAGTGCACGTTGGTGTCGCCGCGCAGGAACCACAGCAGTTCGTAGATGATGGATTTCAGATGGAGCTTCTTTGTCGTCAGGCAGGGGAAACCGTCGTCGAGGTTGAACCGCATCTGATGGCCGAACACGCTGATGGTGCCCGTCCCCGTGCGGTCCTCCTTGCGTTCCCCCTCGGTGAGGATACGGTTGAGTAGGTCGAGGTATTGTTTCATTGCTGTTTGCTTGATAGTCGGCTGCAAAAGTACGCATTATTTTTGGAATAGGGCACAGCGAGAGCCTTGTCGCTTGTCAGCAGTCATCGTGCAGCAGGAGGTTGCTGAGCCCCACGATGGCCAGTCCGGCAAGGAGTGTGAGAAAGGCATGCAGTTGGGGGTCACCCCATTGCTGTGCACAGAAGCTGTGCCAGATGTGCTCGCCCGAGGCGACGAGCCATTCCATTCCTCCCAAAATGATGAAGAGAATTACGGCTGCCGCCCCGCCAATCCATCGGATGAGGGTTGCCAGTTGCTCGTAGCGGCGCGGAAGACGTTCCATCACCTTTTCGGTAAATCCGTTGTCCGCCACTTCACGGCGGTTTTCCCGCAGGAAGCGTGCCACGGAGTCGGGTTCGTTATGCTGATTCATAGCCATGCTGTTTTAAGTAGTTCGACAATTTGGCTTTTCCACGGGAGAGGTGCGACTTCACCGTCCCCTCGGGCAGTCCGGTCACGGAGGCAATCTTCGCGATGGTCAGGTCTTCCATGTAGAAGAGTGTCATGCACGTCCGCTCGTCAGGGCGCAGGAGGGCGAGTGCCTGATAGAGGTCGACATGTGCATCCAGCGGAGGCTGTTCGCACATTCCTTCGCCGCCCGGAGGCAGTGAGTCCAGCCCTGTCGTCTCCTTCCGGTTGCGAAGATAGTCATAATGCACGTTGTATGCAATGCGCAGCAGCCAGGTGGAGAAGTCCGACAGTCCGCGAAACGACCCCAGCCCGAGCCATGCACGTATGAAAGTCTCCTGTGCCAGGTCGTCGCTGAGAAATTCGTTGCCCAGCGTCTGGTGCAGGAAGAACCGTCGGACCTGTGACTGGTACTTCCTGACCAGCGTGTCGAACGCCCGGCGGTTGTGCCCTATGACAGCCTGTGCGATGAGCGATAGGTCGGTCAGCGTCTTCATTGTTCGTCGGTGGAGGAATCTTTGGCAGACGTGTCCTGAGGAGTCTCACGAGGTTGCTGTTCCTGATGGAGCTGTCTCTGTTCGCGGCGTTGCAGCTCGCCTGCAAGGAGTTCTCCGAGCCCGATACAGGCGACCAGGATACCGATGGCAGCCAGTTCCTCTCCAGCCAGTATCGCAAGGAAGATGGTCATTCCGATGCCCATGCAAATCATGCGGATGCCGTGCATGCGGAGGTCTTTCTGTTTCTTCTCATCCTCTTGTAGCAGCTTCTGTAGCAGCTCTACCGAGCCCGCTTGTCCCGATGTGACCATCCGGTCGATGAGCGCATATTTGGCACGTCGGTTTTTCGAACGGAAGTAGAACCAGCAGAATACCATAACGAAGGGGAAGGTAAAAGTCAGGATGATGGCTGTCAGGTCTACGAGGTTGTCGCCGATATCGTTTTTCTGGCTGAGTTGCCTTACTTTGTTTCGCAGTTCGGCTATTTCGGCTTGTGCCAGTTCGAGCTCTGTCGGTTCTCGCTGATTTGTTACGGTGGAATCCGCCTTCATTGCGGTGGTGACGGCGGTTGTGTCTTGTGCTGTTGCGGAAGCGGAAGGTGTGCCCACTCCCAGTGTGAGGCAGGCAGCGAGGATGGCTAATGTCTTTTTCATATCGTTTGTGCTTTATGTTTGTTCTGTACATTAGACGCGGCGAGAGGACCGGATGGTTGCAAAGGTGGGGAATTTTTTGATTTTATGCTACGACGTGTTTGGCAAGCTAAGTCACAAGAGCTATTGTTTATTTCTTCTTGTGTAGGGTCAGCAAAAGCATACGGTAGTTTTGTAGTTATGAAACTGTATAATGGATGGGTTAAAATAATGTAAAACAGATGACAATAATACAATATATTAGAATAGTGTCTATATTTGAGAAGTCAATTATGAAAAGACTCTATTTGTTTTTTTACAACACTACTTCTGATGATACGCTTTACCTATAAATACATAAGCATTGCAATAATCCTCCTGTTTATTTGCACATCATTGCTGTCTGCCATATCAGCTAATGAGCATGTTTGGTATGCATATATAATTCCTTGTATACTAAGTGGGGTTATTCTAGTGAAACGTGCAAAGAAAATAGATTTCGACAAAGACCGTCTTTCGGTCCGGGGATTGTACAAAACAGATGTATTCTATTGGAAGGATGTTCGTAAATTCGAACTATTTAAAGATGCCTTTTTTTATGGGAAGACTTTAGGAATCAATGTTTACCTGAAAAATGGAGATATGAAAAGATTCTATATAGGGACATTGGATGCATCATACATGCAAGAGCTGAAGAACCAGCTGAGTAGTAAATTGTAAGAGTCTCACACCAGTTCTTTACCAGTCGGTTTAGGTGGCGTTCCAATGTATCCTGTATATGTTGAGGATAATTTGGGCTTTTGTGTTATACTTCTCATTTTTATTTGTTTGCAAAGGTTTAAATAGGGACTGTCTGCCGAATTACTCATAATGATGGAATTAAACGACAATCCCTATTATAAAATTTCAGTCGTTATACGACAATCCCTATGTAGGCTGTTTTCCCATATCATTCAAAGCAACGGTGTCATATATAAAGGCAGGTACACAATGCCATCTTCTGTTTTCACATCCTTGTCATGAAGCACGTAGGGTGTGGATAACTGGGAGCCATACTTGGCTATGCACTTTCTCAATGAATTCAGTGTGTAACGTTGCCCGGACTTCACCTCTATGGGGGAAATATTATGCCTGCTGGTCGTTACAGGTTTGGCTATCAGGAAATCTATCTCCATACGGTCGTCAGCCGATGTCCGGGAACTGTTGCTGAAGAAATAAAGTCTGTGTCCTGCCGCACGAAGCATCTGCGCCACGATGTTCTCTACCAACATCCCCTCGTTCACTTCCAGCTTGTCAAACATCAGCTTCCGATAAAGGTCTGCGCTTACTATTCCCCGTTCGTCGAAAGCATGACTGATGAGCAGTCCGGTATCGCCCATGTAGCATTTCAGCGTGGTGCGTTCTTCATTCAGTTTCAGTCCGATACTCGGCTCTGTTGAGTTATAGCAGCAGTTAATGATTTTGGCGTCACTCAACCAAAAGAAAGCCTGCGAATAGTCACGCATACGGGCTTCGCTCTGCAAGGCGGACAAGACAAACTTCTTTTCATGTTTCTGCAATTGACCCGGTATTTCCTCAAAAATAGCGGCAACTTTGGTTTCCTGATTGTCGGCATATTTGTGAATGTCATTGCGATAAAGGGCCAATATGTCACGCTTCACCTCATCCACCTTTTCAAAATCCCGCGTTTCCACATATTTGGCGACAGCCTGCGGCATACCTCCGACAATCAGGTATTGCCGGAAATAATCCATTGCCCGACGATGAAAAGTCTCCATAGGAAGACGTTTGTCAAACCGCATCCGTATGTAAGGCATCAGCATCTCGTCTCCCATAGCCCACAAAAATTCCTCAAAGTCCATCGGAAACATTTCGATGGCGTGTTCTTCGGAAGGCAGCATGATGTCCTTGACATTCTTCTTGATGGAAATGAGCGAGCCTGTCTCAATGTAATCATAGCGACGGTCTGCCACCAAATGCTTGATGGCTGCACGGGCACGGGGGCAAAACTGCACTTCATCGAATATGACCAGGGAACGGGCTTCTTCGTCTTTTGTCTGACGTGGGGTAAGTTTTCGTCTGAAATAAAGCTCCAGGTTCATGAAAAGCATGTCGAGGTCGTCCAGATAAAGGTTGAAAAACTCCATCACTTGCGGATTTACCTTGCTGAAGTCCACCAGTATGTAAGATGTATATTCCTTGCGGGCGAATTCTTCCACGATATAGCTTTTCCCTATACGTCTGGCTCCTTCTATCAGAAGGGCGGTATCACCTTTATGGTTCTTCTTCCATTCCAGCAGTTTATCGTATATCTTTCTTCTCATAATTCACGTATTCGCCTTTATTTTGTTATTGATATTTCACATATTCAAGATTATTACGTTTGCAAACGTACACTTTTTCTTGGATTAAAAAGAACTTTAGGATGTTTTTTATTCTAATCTGTCGTTTGGCATTGGTATATCGCCACATTGATAAACGAATACATTGCGCCACCGATTTACATCACCCAAACTCTACCCCTCTAAATCCGCACCCCATTGCCGATACTTTTATTTGATGTATTCTCCTTATGGATGGCATCGTACAACATTTTCAACGGCTGTTCCGCCTTTATCAGCATCCACGAGCTTATCAAATGGTGTACCCAATTATCCAATGCTTCGATGTCCTTTATTTCCTCCGCCTTGCGCACCTCATTCATGTCCGTCTGTGTCGTTGTTACCAGCTTTTCTAGTGTGTACCGCTTATTGCCAAAGGCAAGCAGGGCAAGAGATTGATGTGGTTTGCGTGTTTTTGTCCAATGCTCTTATTCTGTACAGTAAAACAATTGTCACTATTCGTCCTCGTATCATTGCATATACCACTAAATCTTTTTATAATAATTGGCTGGAACTAAATCTAGTGGTTCTGCAAGTTTATCTGTACTATATAGGGACTGTCAGCCGAATTACTCATAATGATGGAATAATACGACAGTCCCTAACTAGTCTTTCGGAATCATAAAGGTTAGATTCATGATGTTATAAATCAGAGGCAGCTATACTGACTGTTATTTTTTGCATACAACATATCATTGAATAAATAAAAAGTGCCATCTTTGCATATTATATGATAAGTTATGACTAAAAGCACAATGGGCACAAAGTTACCACGGAAATTAGAACAAAAGATGCAGATAGTAGGAGAACAAATCAAGATGGCTCGATTACGGAGAAATCTGAGTGTAGCCCAAGTGGCAGAACGAGCTACTTGTTCCCCTCTGACTGTGTCGCGTATAGAAAAAGGTGTCTCAACGGTAGCTATAGGCATTTACCTTCGGGTACTTTATGCTTTACAATTAGATGATGACATCTTGTGGCTTGCCAAAGAAGATAAGTTGGGAAAGGCCTTGCAAGATTTGAGCTTGAAGACCAGAATGCGAGCGTCTAAAAAGGAATAAGCTATGAAGAAACTTTATGTATATGCTGATTTTGATTGGCTCAAGGGAGTGGAGCTCATCGGAGAACTCGGATATGAATCTCTTCGAGGCTCAGATAGTTATAGTTTTTCATTCCATGATGAATGGTTGAGGAAACATGGCGATTTATTCTTGTGTGAGGATTTGAATAACTATCCGGGGATGCAATATACGGAACCGGGAAAAGATATTTTTGGGTGCTTCTCAGACGCTTTGCCTGATCGATGGGGACGTACATTACTTTTGCGACGTGAGCAAATAGCTGCGTCGGAAGAAGGTAGACCGATACGTAGGTTGTCATCTTTTGATTTCCTAACGGGTATAGATGATTTCTCTCGTATGGGAGGACTCCGTTTCAAAAAAGATAAAAATGGAGAATTTATCAACGTGGAGAAATCCTTGCAGATTCCTCCTTTGACGGACGTCCGTAATCTGATAGCAGCCAGTATGGAGATAGAGAGAAGTGAAGAAGAAAGTCAACTACCTTCCAAGAAGTGGATAAATCAGCTTGTAATGCCGGGATCTTCATTGGGGGGAGCAAGACCGAAAGCCAGTGTCATCGGTGAAAATAAAACACTTTATGTCGCTAAATTTCCTTCGCGTAAGGATGATTATGACATCGGATTATGGGAGCATTTTACCCACCTGCTTGCACACAAAGCCGGTATCAATGCTGCACACACTGAAGTCTTGTCAGTTGGAGAGAAATTTCACACACTACTTTCCAGACGTTTCGACCGTAACACTGAAGGTCGTCGGATTCACTTTGCTTCCGCAATGACCTTGTTGGGACTTTCTGACGGGGATAATGCCACAACGGGACATGGCTATCTGAATATCGTTGATTTCATCCTTCAAAATTGTACCAATGTAGAAGATAACTTACAAGAGCTCTATCGTCGGGTGGTTTTCAATGTTTGCATCGGCAATAGCGATGACCATTTCCGTAATCATGGTTTTCTTTTGACACCCAAAGGCTGGACGTTATCTCCAGCATACGACATGAATCCAACGCTGAATGAATATCAAAGCCTGCTCATCACTTCCACATCAAATAAGGCTGATTTACAAACCTTACTGGATGCTTGCGAGGAATATATGATAGGGCGTAATGTAGCTGAAATCATCATACAGGAGGTAACTGATGCTGTACAGGATTGGCGTAGCCAAGCCCTACGCCTAGGTATTTCCAAAAGGGAAATGGATGTGTTTGCCAGTGTGTTGGATAGTAGATTAAAACCGAGTCGGTCTCTCTAGAGAAACAGCTTGGGTTTATTTGTAAACGCCAGCTTACCTTTCTGTCATTCTGTCAAAGTGTCAAATGAATCGCCTGAGAAGGGCCTTCCTTGCACCAAAATACGAGTCGGTGAGTAAAACGGGCATTCTCGGGCGATTCGCAAAATACACATTGATGCAAAGATGGCGATGAGGCTGTCTGAATGGATGGGAAAAGGTTGGTGAGGCGTTAAAAAGGATGACTGCATGCGGTGCAGGCTGAGCAAAATAATAGTTCTCAAACGTGCGCTACCTCGTACAAACTAGAGGTGAAAAACATTAAACTATTGTCTCCAAACCTTAAAACAAGCGTTTTGGCTTCGGAAAACTTGACTTCGGCGGATGAAACAATATTGTTTGGGACATGAAATACTTGTGTTTGGTGCGTCAAACAATATTGTTTGGCAAGTGAAACAATATTGTTTCGCAAGTGAAACAATATTGTTTCGTGGCATAAATATTCATCTTTACCCTCTGTATGGAATGTTTATGCAGCCGGGAGTGAATGAATATTCTTAAAATAACCTACTTTGCCCGATTTCTTCAAAAGTTGCGTTAGCTGAAAAAGGCTCTTTGATGAAATCTGTCAAGTAAAAGCCGGATGTTGCTTTCTTCGTGTAATTGTAGCTCTCGGAGTCTGCGGACCGGGTGGCAAAGGTGGAGGTCATTTACAATGCTCCGCCCCGGTATCATGTCAGCGGAGCGGTAATCAATCTGGTCATGCGGAACCCGGAACAAGGATTGGAAGGGGAGTTTATGGCGGACTATCAGAACCGTTATTACAGCGGAGGGGGCGTGAATGCCAGTATGCGTTACGCCACTCCCAAGGCGACTTTTGACCTGATGTACGGACTCAACAACCGCCCCCATGTACAGCATTACCGCCTTTATTCCCTCCACAGGCTGCACGACGAACGGCATGACATCCGTCAGGAGGAGCACATCGTGGGCAAAGCCTGGGCACATGACCTGCGTGCGTCGTTCAATTACCGGTGGAAGGAGCATTGGGACATGGATTTCACTTATACCGGCATGTTTTCTCCTGACAAGAAGTCTTCCAGCCGGAGCGAAGGCGGTTTCCAGCAGAGTCTCAACGAGAGGGGGCTGACTCCCGTCTGCATAACCTTGCCTGGAGTGTACGGCTGGGACCGGGCGTCTCACTCGGGGCAGACTATACATGCTTTCATTCCGACGACGACCAGCATCTGTCCGCCGCTTTCCATGACGGGACGTCCGTCCGGACCGTAGCCGTAGGCAGGCAGGTCATAGACCGTCTGACGTTGTATGCCGACCGTGACCGTCCGCTGAAGAACGGATGGAATGTGGGTTATGGTTTGGCTTACAGTTATTCTTACGACCGGGACTCGCAGGTCTATCAGCAGAACGAGGGGATGCAGCAGGCATACGACACGCGCTCCAAGCTGCGCGAGCAACGGGGTGAAGTCTACGGGTCCGTGTCGAAGCAGTTCGGGAAAGGACTTGCGATGGAGGCTTCGCTCAAGGGCGAGTATTACCGCATTGCGGATTACCGGAAGTGGACAGCCTATCCGCGTTTCTCATTGAGCTATGTCCCGGGCGGGAAGCATGTCTTCCAGCTGACATTTGCTACCGACAAGACCTATCCCAGCTTCTGGCAGATGCAGTCGTCGGTAGGGTACATTGACGGCTATTCCGAGGTGCGGCAGGAGGAAGGGTTGCGCCCGTTTACGGACTATGCCCTGAACGCGACGTACGTGTATAACCGGAACTACATCGTCAACCTCTTTTATTCCTTTCAGGATGACTGTTTCATGCAGTTGCCCTACCAGTCGCCGGAACGGCTGACCTTGATTTACCAGACCCGGAACTTGAATTACCAGAGTCATGCCGGCGTGGTGTGCGTGGTGCCTGTCCCGGTAGCCAAATGGCTGGAATCCAGACTTGAGGTTGGCGGACTTTACCAGCATGTACGGTGTGACGACTTTTTCGACCTGTCTTTTGACCGGAAGAAGTGGGTGGGATTCGGCAACTTGAGCAACTCGTTCCTGGTGGGCAAGGACCTGTTGTTCGAACTGGCGGCACGGGTGCAGAGCCCGGCGATACAGGGGAATCTTGATTTGGGTAGCATCATGTCGGTGACGGCGGGCATGCGTTGGACGTTGGCGAAGGGCAGGATGTCGTGCAGCCTCTATTGCACGGATCTCTTCAACAGGTCGCTCCCCCGGTGCACGCTCGATTATGCCGGTCAGTACATGACGATGGACAACCATTTCTATCTGCGCACTGTCTCCCTGAAGCTGGTCTACCGCCTGGGAGGCTACAAACAGAAGGAGGTGAAGAAAGTGGACACGTCCCGGTTCGGGCATTGAGCGAAAATGTCCGCTGTTCCTGAAAAATGAATTACCTTTGCAGGCGTCAACCCCCCAATCCGTTTAGAAGTCATGATACAACACTACGCCTGCCATTACCGTTCCCCTTTGGGGGACATGACCCTGGCATCCGACGGCGATGCACTCACCGGTGCGTGGTTCGACGGACAGAAGTATTTCGGCTCGACCCTGCACGGTTCTCCTGTGACGGCAGACCTCCCGGTCTTTCGCCTGAGCCGGGCATGGCTGGACCGCTATTTCAGTGGAGAGCTCCCCGATGACCTGCCACCCCTGCGTCCGGAGGGTTCCGTCTTCCGTCTTGCCGTGTGGGACCTGCTGAAGGACATTCCCTATGGGACGATGCGGACCTACGGCGCCCTTGCCCGTGAGCTTGCCCGACGGACGGGACGCAATGTCTCTGCCCAGGCTGTGGGAGGGGCAGTCGGGCATAATCCCTTGAGCCTATTCATCCCCTGTCATCGGGTGGTGGGCAGTGACGGAAGCCTGACGGGCTATGCCGGTGGCGTCCGCCTGAAAGAGAGACTCCTCCGTCTGGAAGGCGCCGACATGACTGAACTGTATATTCCCAAACAAGCGATATCCCACTCATGAAGTTACCTGAAGCATTCACCACTTACACCCGTTCGCTCCTGGGCGATACGGACTACGACGCCTTCGAGGCTGCCTTGCAGACCGACCCGGTCGTCAGTCTCCGCACCAATCCCGGCAAGTCTGCTGTAGAGGCGGCGTCATCTCCCGTCCGCCTGACACCCGTCCCCTGGGCGACGGACGGCTATTATGCCGCCGAACGTCCCACGTTCACTTTCGACCCGTTGTTTCATGCCGGCTGCTACTACGTGCAGGAGGCATCGTCGATGTTTCTGGAACAGGCGTTACGCCGTTATGTGACCCGCCCCTCCGTGGTGCTCGACCTTTGTGCCGCCCCGGGTGGCAAGTCAACGCACGTCCGTTCGTTGCTGCCTGAAGGCAGTCTGCTGGTGAGCAACGAGGTGATGCGCTCCCGGGTGCAGGTGCTGGCGGAGAACCTGGTGAAGTGGGGGCATCCCGACGTGGTGGTGACCAACAACGACCCGGCGGACTTCCGTCCCTTGCGACACGTCTTCGATGTGGTGCTGACCGACGTCCCCTGCTCCGGCGAAGGCATGTTCCGCAAAGACCCGGTGGCTGTGGACGAGTGGAGTGAAGACAACGTCTCGCTCTGCTGGCAACGCCAACGCCGTATCCTCACCGACATCTGGGGCAGCCTCAAGCCCGGCGGCATCCTGGTCTACAGCACGTGTACCTACAACCTCCATGAGGATGAGGACAACGTGGCGTGGCTGTGTGAGGAATACGGGGCGGAGCCGCTGCCTGTGCCCACGGAACCCTCCTGGGGCATTACTTCCGATTTGTCCGGACGCGGACTGCCGGTCTACCGTTTTCTGCCTCATCGCACGTCGGGGGAAGGATTCTTCCTTGCCGTCCTGCGCAAACCGGCGGACGAAGAAGTGGAAGATGTCCCTTCGCCGCGGCGTGAGAAGAAGAAAGACCGGAAGGCTGCTGCTCCTGCCGTGCCTGCTGTCTGCCGTACCTGGCTGCGTGACCCGGCTGACTGGGAATGGACCTGTGACGGGGAACGCATCACCGCCCTTCCGCTCGCCCATAAGGAGACGATTGGGCTGCTGAAGCAACACCTGCGCGTGGTGTGTGCCGGCGTGGAGGTGGGAGAGGTGAAAGGCAAGGACTGTCTGCCAGCCCATGCGTTGGCAATGAGTGTGAGGTGTGCCGACGCCTTCCCCCGTTGCCCGCTGACGTATGAGCAGGCAATCGCCTACCTGCGCAAGGAGGCCCTCCAGCTTCCCTCGGAGACACCGCGCGGATATGTCCTCCTGACCTATCGGGAGGTACCCCTGGGCTTTGCCAAGCAGCTGGGCAACCGTGCCAACAACCTCTATCCGGCGGAGTGGAGGATTCGCAGCGGTTATCTGCCTGAAGAAGTCAGATGTTTATAAACATACTCCGTTCGTTTGAGACTTTGCCGATTAATCCATATATTTGGAAGCAAATACAATTAGGAACCTTTTATCGGAGGAACAACTATGAGAAAAATGATGAACATCGTCCTTGCCGCCGTCCTCTGGCTGGTGGGTGCAGGGACGCTTTGTGCCCAGGATAAGGACAAAGAGAGAACATTCACAGCACAAGATTCACTGAACTACTGCATGAAGCAGGCACAGAAGGCGTTGCTGGCGCAGCGCCCCGAAGCTGCCTACCGCTGGTACCGGCGTGCCGTGCGCTACGACTCGCCGTCGGCTTGCCTGGCATTGGGCAACTGCTACTACTTCGGTTACGGCACCTCGTGCGACTATGACAAGGCATACCGCTGGTTCTACAAGGCGGCTGAGCGGGGGAACACCGTGGCAGAGTACAGCATCGGACGCTGTTACTACTACGGGCGTGGCACGCACCGCGACGGGAAGCAGGCGGCTGCTTGGTACCGGCTGGCTGCCGAGAAGGGCTATGGTATGGCGAACTTCGGACTGGGATGTTGCTACAAGGACGGCGACGGAGTACCCGTCAACTATCCGAAGGCGGTCGAACTCTTTGAGAAGGCGGCTGCCGACAGTCTGGCTGCCGCATACTACATGCTTGGTTCCATCTATGAGTCGGAACGTGAGGGATGGACGCCTGACGCACGGAAGGCATTCGACAACTTCCGGAAGGCTGCCGACATGGACTATGCGAAGGCACAGTACAAGTTGGGCAACTACTACGAGACCGGTAGGGGCTGCACGCGCGACTATGCGCAAGCCAAGGAATGGTACCGCAAGGCTGCCGAGAACGGGGACATGGATGCCCAGTACCGTCTGGGACGCTGCTACTATTACGGGTTGCTGGATACGAAGCCCGATTACGGGATGTCTTTCCACTGGCTTTCGCAGGCTGCCGCACAGAGCCATGAACGTGCCCAGTATCACTTGGGTGTGCTCTACCAGAACGGGGAAGGGGTGAAGCAGGACGACAGTCTGGCGTACTTCTGGTTCCGCCGTGCGGCAGAGCAGGGCTATGCGCCGGGTATCTACCGCTTGGGACGCTGCTACCTGGAAGGACGCGGAGTGACTGCCAGCGAGGCGAACGCTATCGAGTGTTTCCGTGCTGCAGCCCGGCTGGGCAATTCGTCGGCAAAGGCAGAGCTGCTCTCATTGGAGCGGGATTAACCCGACCCCATACTAAAACGATTCCCCGTGAAGGATGTACGCGCTGTGCGTCCTTCACGGGGAATCGTCGTATGGGAGGGGGTGCGTTCAGCTCTCCACGGAGAATGCCTGCCGGAACGTGCAGCCGTTCTTCCACTCCGAACAGCCGTAGGCAGTCTTGCCCTTGATGATGTGGCCTTTGCCGCAGAGGGGGCAGGGTTGTCCTTCGAACACCGGACGCGGCTGGGGCTTGGGTGAGGTCTTCCGCTTGGCAGCGGCGCGGCGTTTCACCCCTTTCTCTACCACCTCGACTATGTTCTCCTGCGTGGAGACGCGGCGGTTGGTGTTGTCGCTCAGCACCTGGTAGACAATGTCTGCCACCATCTGCTTCAGCTCGTCGAGGAACTGGCGCGGGTCGTAGCTGCGGCGTTCGATTTCGCGCAGCTTCTTTTCCCAGATGCCTGTCAGCTCGGCAGACTTCAACAGCTCCTCGTGGATCAGTCCGATGAGCTCGATGCCCGTCGAGGTGGCGATGAGGTTCTTCTTCTCCTTGCGGATGTAGCGGCGCTTGAAGAGTGTCTCGATGATGGCGGCGCGGGTAGACGGGCGGCCGATTCCGTTCTCCTTCAGCGCATCGCGCAGCTCATCGTTGTCCACCAGCTTGCCGGCAGTCTCCATGGCACGCAGCAGGGTCGCTTCGGTGTAGGGACGGGGAGGTTGCGTCCACTTCTCGTTCAGTTCGGGGAGGTGCGGTCCGCTTTCTCCTCGGGTGAAGGCAGGCAGCGTGCGCTCTTCGTCCGTGTTCCTGTCGCTGTCGTTGCCCTTGTCACTGTCGTCGGTGTTGGCCGTGAGAGCATCCTTGCTGAAGACGACGCGCCAGCCTTGGTCAAGAATCTGCTTGCCCGTCACCTTGAACTCGATGCCGTCCGCCTCTCCGAACACGGTGGTGGTGGCAAACTTGCAGTCGGGATAGAACACCGCGATGAAGCGGCGTGCCACGAGGTCGAACACACGTCGTTCCATGTCCGTCAGGTTCGTCGGCGGAACACCTGTGGGGATGATGGCGTGGTGGTCGGTCACCTTGGAGTTGTCGAACACCTTCTTCGACTTGTTGAGCTTCTGTCCTTCGAGCGGGGCGGTGAGCACCTGGTAGTCCGTCAGTCCCTTCAGGATGCCGGGGCACTTGGGGTAGATGTCGTCGCTCAGGTAGGTCGTGTCGACACGCGGATAGGTCGTCACCTTCTTCTCATAGAGCGACTGGATGGTACGCAGGGTATCGTCGGCGGAGTAGGCGAACTTCTTGTTGCACTCCACTTGCAGCGACGTGAGGTCGAAGAGGCGGGGCGGTGCTTCCGTGCCGTTCTTCTTGGTCACCTCGGTTACGGTGAACGGCTTGTCCTTGATGCGGTCGAGCAGGGCCTGTCCCGTCGCAGCGTCCATGATGGGCGGAATGCCCCGGTTGGCATCCTCCTTCCGGGCTTTCTTCTTCGGCTGCGGGTTCTCTTTCTCCTTGGCTTCCTCTTCAGCCAGCTCTTCGTCGCTCTTGCGGACGAGGGCAGAGAAGACCGTGTCGCGATAGGTGGTCTTCAATTCCCAGTATTGTTTCGGCACGAAGTTCTCGATTTCCAGCTGACGGTTGACAATGAGTGCCAGCGTAGGTGTCTGCACCCGTCCGATGGAAAGCACCTGACGGTTCTGCCCGTACTTCAGCGTGTAGAGGCGTGTGGCGTTCATGCCCAGCACCCAGTCGCCGATGGCACGGGAGAGTCCTGCCTCGTAGAGCGGCTGGAACTCTTTCTGGTCCTTCAGGTGGGCGAACCCTTCGCGGATGGACTCCTCGGTGAGCGAGGAAATCCACAGACGCTTCACGGGGCACTTCGCCCCCGCCTTCTGCATCACCCACCGTTGGATGAGCTCTCCCTCCTGTCCGGCATCGCCGCAGTTGATGATGCCGTCGGCAGCCTGCATGAGGCGTTCGATGACCTTGAACTGCTTCTCGATGCCCGGGTCGGCAATCAGCTTGATGCCGAAGCGAGGCGGAATCATGGGCAGGCTGCCCAGGCTCCAGGTCTTCCATGAGGGGGTATATTCGTGGGGTTCTTTCAATGTGCAGAGGTGGCCGAAGGTCCAGGTCACCTGGTAGCCGTTGCCTTCCAGATATCCTTCGTGGCGTGTGCGTGCTCCCAGGATGTCGGCGATGTCTTTAGCCACACTCGGCTTTTCAGCGATGCAAACTATCATGCGTATGTTCTTTTTTCTGTCTGATGAGATGCGCAAAGATACAGCTTTTCTTCCACGGACTTTCGCCCTTGTCCCGATTTTCTTGCTTCCGGGGCTGCTGATGCCGGTCGCCGGAGTGCGGGAAGATAAAAGCCCCCGTCCGCTGATGACCGGCGGACGGGGGCGAAAGAAAGAGAGGGGAAACGGGAAGGAATGTCTGAAGGTGTATTCAGCCGTCAGAGGGTGTCACCGAAGTCACCGAATCCCGAGCTGGTGCTGTCGTTGGCACCCCAGTAGCCTGCGCAGTGGTGCAGGATGTGCGGGAAGGTGTGTGTGACGGCGTGTGAGGAGAGGTCTACGTAGACCACGCTTCCCTTGCGCTCCTCGGAGCTGTTCTTGTCATACATCACGACCACCAGACGGTTGCCCCGTGCCGAGAGTCCGAGATACTCCACTTCTCCCAGGTCGGAAGGCAGGGTGCAGAAGGAGCTGAGCGTCGGCAGGGTCGTCGGTGAAGAATAGATTTCGGTTCCACTTCCGACGTAGAACATGCCGTTGCTGATACCGGTGGTTCCGGCTGCAATCTTCGTGTTCTCACCGGCGCCGGGCAGCGGCAGGACAGTCTCGCCGCTGAAGGTCGACTCTTTGGCATTCCATACCGCCTTTTTGAAGGTGTAGAGGTGGATGCCGTCCGACTCGGCAGCATAAGCGTTGAAGAGGTGTCCGCCTCCTCTGTAGGCATCCGATGCGTAGAGCAGGGTACCGTCGATGGTGACGTTGTTCTCCGGTTCGGTCACTTCATCATACGCATACGAGTCGGCGACGATGCCCAGCTCGGGATTGTCGCTGCTGTACGGGGCGATGGAGTAGATGCGCTTGCTCAGTTCGTCGAACACCCATGCGAACGAGGCACCGCTGGCACCCATGACCGGATGGCTCCAGTAGTAGTCCTGAAGGTGTCTTGCCGGACGGTAGAGCTTGCCGTCGACGTAGCGGATGTACTGTCCCTGGCTGATGAAGAACTGCTCCTGACGCATGCTGACCACCGTACATTCGGGCAGGAACCGGTAGCCCTGGTCCTCGTTGATGAAGTTCGCATCCGTGATGAGGTACATCGGCTGGAAGGTATTGTTGTTGGTGATGATGACGGGGTTGTCTCCCTCATTGGTCAGGAAGGTCATCTGCCAGCAGGAAGTGCCGTTGACGTAGGTGTAGCCGCCATAAATCTGTGCGGGTTCCTTGCCGAAGGGGTACTCACCCACACCGGTAGCGTACATGACATCTTCCGCCGTGGAGGCGTCTTCCGAGTTGGCGGGGATGTATGCCATTTCGGTTGAGCCGTCGTCCATGCGGGTCAGGAAGTAGTAGCCGTAGTTGAACGGGTTGGTGATGGTCAGGCTGAAGGTCATGCGGTACTGCATGCCGTTGTCAAGGTCGCGGATGGTCAGGGCACAGAGGTGCTCGCCATAGTCGAGCGGCGGCAGGGCGATGTCGAGGTTACGCTCGTTCGAGACGACGGTCTCCCCGATGGTCCATTCATAACTCAGGTTGATGCTGCTCTCGTCCGTGATGTTCAGGACGGGAGTGAGTTGCAGCCGGGAGCCGGCTTCCACCAGCAGGTCTTCCTCCAGCCCTTCGATGGTCACGGAGTTGATGGGCGTGTAGTCGTAGTTCCCGTCATCCTCGGCGCAGGCTCCCATGAGCAGTCCGAGGGAGAGGATTGTGGAATATAATAAGGTTGTTCGTTTCATATTCGATGATTGTTGAGGTTATGGAATCAGGGTAGTTTGATGGGCGGTACCGACGTGTCTCCATCGGGATAGATGTCGTTCACCTCGAAGTACTCTCTCAGCTGGGTCACATACATGTTCATGACCGGATACCAGTTGAGGTAGGTGGACGTCGAGGGCATGTTGCCCCACCACAGCGGTTCTCCGTTCTCCAGGCTGGTGGTCGTGTCCGCCCCTTCGTAGTAGATTTCAATCCACTTCAGGTAGACCTCACGGTAGAACGGTCCGAAGACGTTTGCCCAGCTGCTCCACCAGCTCGGTTCGCTGAGGATGTCCGAGAACGACACTTTGACGGTCTCCAGGTTGCCGTAGCCCAGACGGAAATTGTCGTTGGGGAGGATACGCATGCAGACCTGCATCCAGCGTTCCTGCAGTTCAGGTTCACGTGAGATGACCATGCGGATGGTGTCGGTCAGCTCGCCTGCCTTGATGGAACGGTTGTTGAGGATGCTCTCGTCCCACGCCGTGGAGATGGCGTTGGTCTGGTCGCTGATGAGTTCGATGTCGTAGGGACGGTCATAGTCGACCGGTGTACCGATGACCTTCACCACGACGTTGAGGGTCGTGTTGGTGATGCTCAGTTCGTCGAGGGCGAAGGAGTAGGAGATGCTGTCGGAACGGAAGGTGGTCGCATTGCCGAAGGCATCGAGCTGGTAGGGTACGTCGAAGTAGATGTAGCTCTTGCCGTTGTCGAATGCGTCGATTTCCTCGTTGCTGCATGAGGCAAGGGTGCCCGTCAGGCAGAGGAGGGTGGTGTATAGGAGATTCTTCAGTTTCATAATCTTGTCATGTTAGGAAGTTAGTTGGCGGGTTTCTGTTGCCCGGTGTATTCATATTCCTCATCGGGGATGGGGAGCACGTAGATGGCGTCAGTGGCAGGAACGGTCAGGCCACGCACGGTGTAGATGTCGTAGAAGAGCCGTTTGTACATGAAGAACATGCGTCCCTCGCCGATGAAGTCCTTGCGTGCTTCGCGGACGAGGTATTCCAGCAGTGTGGCGTCGTCATACGGTCCGGTCAGTGCGTCCAGACGGCGTGTGCTGCGCAGGTCGTTCAGGTATTCCAGCGCGAGGGTGTTGTTGACGCCAATCTGTGCTTCGCAAGCGATGTAGTAAATCTCCGAAAGCCGCATGATGGGCACCTCGGGGTAATAGGCATAGGGGTCGATGGTGGTCAGCACGGGCGACTCCTTGAGCTTCATGAAATCGTTACGGCCGGTTTCCTGGTTGCCCTGGAACCAGAAGAGACGGATGTCCTGTCCGCTTCCGTCGGGGGTACGTCCGTAGACATAGTTGGTGAGTGCCTCGACCCGGTTGTTGTCGATGAAGATGACGTTGTTGGTATTACCGGCATTCTCGCCCATCTGGAAGAAGTCGTCGGTCAGGTCATAGAGGTTGTTCGTGTAGAACGAGCCGAGGATTTCCGTACTGAAGTTCCAGTCGCTCATGTTGGTGTTGTTGGCGATGTTGTTGGTATCGATGAGCGAGAGGATGCCTTCGCTCTCCTGGATGACGCGGGTGGCGTAGGTATAGGCAGCAGTCGGGTTCTTGCGGAGCATCTCCAGACGTGCCATCAGTCCGAGGGCGCAGAAGTAGTTCATGCGTGCCCCGCGGAAGTTCAGGACGTCTTCATAGTCAAGTACGGAGGTGTTCAGGTCTGCCCGGCGGCTGTTCTCGGGGTCACGGATGGGGTCCTCGGCGAACAGTTCGATGGCGCGGTTGAGGTCTTCGGCGGCCTTTTGCAGGACCACTTCACCCGTGTCGAAGTTCTTGCTCACGTTGTTGTACTCCGTGCGGTAGGCGATGGCAGACTTCTGCAGGTCTGCTGTCGAGTGGATGACCGGTCCGTAAAGCTCGAACAGGGTCATGTGGGCCAGAGCGCGCAAGCCGTAGACTTCGCCCAGCAGGAGGTCATAGTGCTTGATGTTCTCCTTGTACGGGTCGGAGTAGTAGATGAAGGCGTTGCACTGCGTGATGGCATAGTAGAGCTGCTGCCACATGGTGGTGATTTGGCCGTCCACGTTGGTATCGTCGTAGTCGAACTGCGTTGCCGGATAGTAGATGTGCGACGTGTTGGTGGAGAAGTCCCAGTACTGTGCCATGATGTCAATCAGGCCGTAGGAAAGGTTCTGTCCGAACAGGCTGGAGCTGGACAGGGTGTGGTAGATGCCGGTCACCACGGAGTTGCAGCCCTGGGTCGTTTCATAGAGTTCTTCTGCTTCGACCTGTCCTTGCGGGGTGACGTCCAGCCAATCATTGCAGGAAGGGAACAGTGTCAGGCAGGCTATGGAGAGTATGGATAATAACTTTTTCATGTTCATTGTGTCTTGTTACGTGGTTAAATACTGAAGTTCAAGCCAAAGACGAAGCTGCGGGCAAACGGGTAGTCCAGACCGCGCTCCTGCTTGACTGTGGACAGGTGGAACAGGTCGTTGGCATAGAAGGACAGACGCAGGGTGCTGATCTTGTAGGGATTAATCCATGCCTTCGGGAAGTCATACGACAAGGAGAGTGAACTGAACTCCAGGTAGTTGTCGCGCTGAACGAAGCGGGTGGAGATGTAGTTCTGCTCGTAGTCCCGGATGTTGCGGTAGAGGGCGTGTTGTCCCGGTGTGGTCCAGCGGTCATTCAGCACGCGGCGGTCGGCATTGTACGTCGGGTTGGCACCTTCCACACGCTGGGCGAGGGTGGAGTTGTAGGTGTCGCCTCCCACGCTGTACTGGAAGATGGCGTTCAGGTTCCAGCCCTTCCAGTAGAGGTTGGTCGAGATGTTGCCATAGACTTTCGGCTCGGTGTCGCCGCAGAGCACCTTGTCGGCTGCATCCCACTCATAGGTGAGGCTGCCGTCCTTCTTGACATAGATTTCCTGTCCTGTGGCGGGGTCGATGCCGAGCGACGGCACAGCCTTGATGGCGCTCAGCGACTCGCCTTCCTCATACACGGCGCCGGGAATCTTGTCGTTCTGGTTGTTCTGGTCGTTCAGACCACGCAACTGGTTGTTGATTTTGGTCAGCTTGTTCTTGTTCTGTGTTGCCTGTATGTTGACACGCCATTCGAGGTCGTTGGCGGGGTCGCGCAGGATGGACGCACCCAGGTTGACTTCCCAACCGCGGTTGGAGATTTCGCCCAGGTTGCTGGTGAACGAGTTCTGGGGGAAGCCCAGTGACGGAGCCACGGTGATGGTGGTCAGCATGCCGTCGGTACGCTTCCAGTAGTAGTTGAAGGTCAGTGACAGGCGGTTCTTCCACAGACCGAGGTCAAGACCGATGTTGGTGCTGTACTGGTTCTGCCATTTCAGGTCGGGGTTGCCATAGCCCATAAGTGTGGCGGGAACGGAAGAGTTGTACAGACGGCCAGTCTGATACTGGTACATCGTCTGTGCCTGGTAGGCGGAGAACTCCTGGTTACCGGTCACACCGTAGGAAGCACGTATCTTCAGCAGGTCGAGCACGGAGCCGGCCGACCAGAAGTGCTCTTCGTGAACGTTCCATCCACCGCCGACACTCCAGAAGGGAGCCCAGCGACGGTCGGCACCGAACTGGGATGAACCGTCGTAACGGCCGGAGAGGTCGAGGAAGTAACGGTCGTCATAGATGTAGTTGAAGTTGGCAAGGAAGCCCATGGAGCGGACGGTGCTCTCGCTGCTGCCCGGACGTCCGTTGTCGAGATACTGGATGGCAAAGGCGGGGTCCGAGTAGCGGTCGTCGGCAAATCCCGTGGCAGTGAACGAGTGGGAGCTGGACTCCTGCTGGTTGATTTCAGCGCCACCGCCGAAGAAGAGCATGTGCTTGTCCAGTTGCTTGTTGTAGTTCACGGTGAGTTTGCCGCTGTAGTTCAGGTATTCGCCGTTGCCCAGGACGAGCTGTCCGCGTTCGTTGATGTCCACGGGAACCCATACCTGTCCTTCCGAGTCGTTCGGGTCGCGTTCCGTCGTCAGGAACTCCGACGACAGCGGTGAGCGGTAGTAGTCTGACGCGGTGTTGCCCTTCTCGATGCGGAACTGTCCGATGAGGCGCCATCCGTTACCGATAATCCAGTCGGCGCTCAGTTCGTCGGCGAAGTATTCCGTGTCGTTGTTGCTGCGGTTGGGCAGGTTTGCCTCGTAGAGTGGGTTGGGACTTCCGTCGGTCAGTGTCGGGGCGAGTTCGCCGTTGGATGCCCAGGGCCGTTCGTAGGGATTGGCTTGGGCATACGTGCTGAATTCCCCGTAGGGTGAGTCATAAGCGTGTGTGTTCGAGTAGCTCGCATAGTTGCGGATGATAATCTTGTCCTTGATGCGGTATTGCAGGCTGAAGCCCAGGCCATAGCGGTCACGGCCCGACTTCTTCATGACACCCTTGTTCTTGTCGAAGTATCCGTCGATGCTGTAGATGACGTTCTCGGCACCACCTTCCACGAGGATGGAGTGTGTCTGGCTGAAGGAGTTGGTCACCGGTTGGGCAAGCCAGTCCGTGTCGACACCTTCGAGTACGTTCTTGTACTTGTTGTAGTACTTCTGCTGACGGTTGTAGGTCGTCAACAGGTCACCTTCCACCGGGTCATAGAGTCCGGCGAGGCGTTCGTACTCCAGCTTCTCGCTGGCATTCATCAGGTCATAGTCCGTCAGGTCGGCGATGGCGACTGTCGGCTTGAAGTCGTAGGTCACGCGCAGTTGACCCGGCTTCGGCTTCACCGTCTCGATGACTACCACACCGTTGGCGGCACGCGAACCGTAGAGGATGGTTGCGGAAGCATCCTTCAGGATGGTGATGCTCTCGATGCGGTTGACGTCCATATCGTAGACCTTCTGTGCGGTGGTCTCGAAACCGTCGAGTATGAAGAGCGGAGCCGACGAGCCCTCCTGGAACGAGCCGCGTCCGCGGATGGTGAAGTCGGGCAGGGCGTTCGGGTTCGAACCGGCGAGGTTGTTCTCCGTAATCTTGAAGCCGGCATCAAGGGCACTCAGCGTGGTGAAGATGTTGCCCGTATGTACTTTCTGCAGGTCCTCCTTCTTGATGGTCGTTACGGCACCGGCGAAACCTTCGGTCTTACGGGTGAAGTAACCGTCGACCACCACTTCGCTGATGACGTTGGAGTCTTCGGTCATGGTGATGTTGAGCTGTGACTGCCCGTTGTAGGCGAGTGTCTGTGTCTCCATACCGATGAACGATGCCACCAGCCGGCACTGTGCAGGCACCTTCAGCGTATACTCACCGTTGAAGTTCGTGGTGCATCCCTGCTTGGTGCCCTCGATGGAGATGTTCACACCCGGCAGCGGGTCGCCGTTCCCGTCGACCACACGTCCCTTGACCGTCTTGACCTCTCCCTGACGGGCATTGCCCTTGTAGAGAGTCACGGTGTTGTTCTCGATGCTGTAGCCGAAGGCGGTGGAGCCCAGCACCTGGTCGAGCACCTCGCTCACCTTGGCGTCTTTCACGTTGAGGGTGATGGGCGGAAGTTCCTTTGCCTGTTCGTTGTTGTAGACAAAGTTCAGGCCCGTCTGTTCGTGCAGTGCATCGAAGAAGACTTTCACGGTTGCATTTTGCAGTCGGAGCGTCACCCTCTTGCTGTCCGCCTGTGCGAACGCGAGGAAGGGCACCAGCCAGCCGATGAGCAGGAGCATGATGATTTTTCTCTTTCTCATGATGTTGATACTTTAAAGTTATTGATAGATGTAGATTGTGCGGTTCTTGATGACGATGCGCAGTCCCACGGTCTGGCAGATGGAGCGCAGCAAGGGCGTGAGGCTGTCATACCGGCTCATGTTGCCTGTGAAGTGGAGGTAGCGCAGGGTGGGTTCGTCAAACACGACATCGACCCCGTACCAGTGGGAGAGGGTCTCCATGATGTCGCCCAGGCTCTCGTTGTCGAAGATGAAGCGTCCCTCGTGCCAGGCGATGTAGGGCTTCACGTCCACCGGACGGATGGATAGCCGTGCGGAGGTCTTGTCCAGCCGCATCCGTTCGTTGGGTCGCAGACGGTATTCCTCGTCTCCGGTGAGTACGCTGATGCTGCCCTCGACCAGCACCACGTCGGTGTAACGCTTCGAGAAGGTGTTCACATTGAAGGAAGTGCCGTACTGGCGGATGGTCACGTCGCGCGTCATCACCTTGAAGGGGCGTTGTGCGTCGGGTGCCACTTCGAAGTAGGCTTCTCCCTCCAGGTAGACCATGCGCTCTTCTGCAGCGAAGCGCTCCGGATAGCGTAAGGTGGTGTTGTAGTTCAGGTGGACGGTCGTCCCGTCTTCCAGGGTGATGAGGAATTCGCCGTTGTCGGCAGTGCGGAGGATGTTCTGTGGAGTTGTCCCGTTGGCTGCCGGGGATGCGTCCGTGTCGTCGGCTTGCGGCATGACGATGCCTTGCGGGGTCGTGTGCAGGACACCGTTGCCCAGCGGAACGACAGCCTGTGCCAGCATGGCTTTGTCGAGCACTACGGAATCGCCTTCTGCCGTTTGCAGGACGGCATGCGTGGTTCCTGGAGCAATGGCGGCGACCGGTTGGGTGGAAGGTTGCTGGCGGAAGCTCAGCCAGATGGTGCTCCCGATGAGGAACAGCGGGATGAGGCAGGCAGCCACCGCCCACATGGTTGTCTTCAGGCGGGAGGTGCGTCGTGTCTTCTTCAGGAATCCCCGGAAGGCTTTGTCAGCATCGAGCTGCCGGTAGGTATCATAGCGTGTGGCGGAGAAACGTCCCGCACAGATGCGGGCATACTGTTCCCGGTTGGCAGGGTCGGCATTCAGCCAATCCTCCAGCTGGCGGCGCTCCTCGTCATTGAGTGCCTTGCCCAGTAACTCTTCGGCTATCAGTTTCTCCATGTCCGGTTGTTTCATGGGATGCTTTTTAACTTGGTTGGTATAGCTAAGACGATTCAGACGCCGAAAAGGGGTACAACACTTCTGAATATTTTTATGGAAAAGTTAAGAAATGGGAGTCGGGGAACTGGATACGCCGTCAGAGGTCCCGGAACAGACCGTATCTAACCGCCGTATAGATGCGGTCTATGTGGCGGTTAGATGCGATCCAAGTGGCGGATAGATGAGCGGCTCTCATCCCTTCAGCAGGAACAGGAGCATCCAGACGGACAGGGCGGTCTGTTCACGCAGTTGCTTGATGGCACGTTTCTTCTGGGTCTTGACGGTCTCGATGGCGATGTGGAGCGTTTCGGCGATTTCCTCGTTGCGCTTGCCGTCCATCGCCATGAGGAAGATTTCGCGGCACTTGGGTGCCAGCCGGTCGATGGCCTTGTAAAGTTGGCGGTAGACTTCTTCGTCGAAGGCGGCTGTGGCACGCCGTTCCTCTTCATGCAGGGCTGCCCATTGTTCGGCGTAACGTTGCTTGATGTCCTGATGCTTCAGGTAGTCAAAGGCGGCATTGCGTACGGAAGTGTAAAGATAAGTCTTGAAGGAAGGATAGGAGAGGAACACCATCTGCTTGTTCCACATTGTCACGAAAAGCTCCTGCACAATATCCTCCGCCACATCTTGCCGTGTCACAAAATGGAGCGCATACATCACCAGCGAACGGTAGTAATCACTGTACAGTTCACGGTATGCCGGAACTTCTTGCCGGTTGATGCCTTGCAGGAATATGTCCTCTCTCAAACTCATTAATGTCTATACTTTTACACGGTTCCCGGTGCGGGTGATTCGTCGGGAACGGTTGCAAAGGTATAGAAAAATCGGAATAAACGATAATACTGTCTGTCCATTTCTTTCTTTGGATGTCACGGAAGGCAGAAGTTCACCGGGATGGTATACATGACCGGAACCTTCGCTCCGTCTTCTTCGCCGGGAATCCAGCGTGGCATGAATCGTACAATCCGTATGGCTTCGGCATCGCAGACTTTGTCAAAGCCTTTGGCAATGTGTGGATACAGGATGAATCCCTCTGCATCGACGATGAAGTTGACGATGGTGCGTCCCGAAACACAGTTGAAAATCGCTGTCAGGGGGAAGTATAGGCTTTCGTCGATGTATCGTTGCATGGCGAGGAAGCTCTCTTCCCCTCCGACAGGGAATTGTGGCATCTTCTCTACCATCAGGGTACGGTACAGCCGGAGGGAGTCAGTCCGTCTGCCTGCTTCCGTATAGGCGATGGCTGCCCTGCGGAGCGGGTGGATGTGTACAGACTTGATGCGGAGGTCCGGTGAGGCTACGATGGTAGCCGAGCCTTCGAAGATGCAGCTCAGGGTGTCGGTCTGTGCCTGCGGACGGCTCCAGGGTTGTGTCGAGGCGATGGCTTTTCCCAGTTCCATGTCACATTTCGGGTGCAGGGAGTTGATGATGTGGATGCGGCTGAGGTGTCCTTTGGGAGAAACGACAAACCGGAATCGGGTCGTGCCTGTGACTGCCCTGGTGAGCATGCGGGCAGGAATCCGGAACTTGTCCATGAGATGCCGGCAGAAGGCTGTGTCGCCGCCGGGATAGGAGGGGCGGAGGAAGTCCGGAACCTCTTGGGCAGAGATACTGTGGAAAGCTAGTGTGAGGACAATCCCCGTCAGGAGACGGAGCAGTCGGGAGGAGACGTCTGTCTTTTTCATGACTCTAAGCGGAATGGTTGCCTCAAAGGTAAGGAATCTGGTCGTAGCACATCCCTTCTCCCGTCAGGAAAAAGACTGTTTCTGCTGCCAAACATAAAAAAGAAGGACGCAGCACCGGAATAAGCGTGCTGCGTCCCTGCTCTGTATACGGTTCAGGAAACGAAAGGTCCTGTTTCCCGATTATTCTTCATCCAGCAACAGCTTCATGATTTCACAAGCTGAAGTGGCTACCGAGGTACCCGGACCGAAGATGGCGGATACGCCGGCCTTGTAGAGGAAGTCATAGTCTTGCGGAGGAATGACACCGCCGGCAATCACGATGATGTCTTCGCGGCCCAGCTTCTTCAGTTCGGCGATGACTTGCGGGACGAGTGTCTTGTGACCTGCTGCCAGGGAAGACACACCGAGCACATGCACGTCGTTCTCCACTGCCTCGCGGGCAGCTTCCGCCGGAGTCTGGAAGAGCGGACCCATGTCGACGTCAAAGCCGCAGTCGGCATAGCCCGTAGCTACCACTTTCGCACCGCGGTCGTGTCCGTCCTGACCCATCTTGGCGATCATGATACGCGGACGGCGACCCTCTTCTTTTGCAAATCGTTCGGTGAGCTCACACGCACGATCGTAGTCTTTGTCTTTCTTGCTTTCTGATGAATACACGCCTGATATAGTTCTGATGATTGCTTTATAACGTCCTACCACTTTCTCGCAGGCATCGGAAATCTCGCCCAAGGTTGCGCGGACACGTGCTGCCTCGACAGCCAGTTCGAGCAGGTTGCCCTTGCCGGTTCTCACACATTCAGTGATGGCAGCCAGTGCCTTGTCGACATCTGCCTGGTTGCGTCCTTCACGGAGGATGCGCAGGTTCTCGATCTGCTCCATACGTACGGCAGTATTGTCGATTTCGAGGATGTCGATGGGAGCCTCCTTGTCCAGACGGTACTTGTTCACGCCGACAATCGTCTGTGTACCCGAGTCGATGCGTGCCTGGGTGCGTGCGGCAGCCTCTTCGATACGCATCTTGGGGATACCGGTCTCGATGGCCTTTGCCATACCGCCCAGCTGTTCGATTTCCTGGATGTGTTCCCAAGCCTTGTGGGCAATCTCGTTGGTCAGTGCCTCCACGTAGTAGGAACCGCCCCACGGGTCGACGTTCTTGCAGACGTTGGTCTCCTCCTGGATGTAGATTTGCGTGTTGCGGGCAATACGTGCCGAGAAGTCGGTCGGCAGGGCAATGGCCTCGTCAAGCGCATTGGTGTGGAGCGACTGGGTGTGACCCAGGGCAGCAGCCATCGCCTCGATACACGTACGTCCCACGTTGTTGAACGGGTCCTGCTCGGTGAGCGACCATCCGGACGTCTGTGAGTGGGTACGCAGGGCGAGTGACTTCGGGTTCTTCGGGTTGAACTGCTTCACAATCTTTGCCCACAACATACGGGCGGCACGCATCTTGGCGATTTCCATGAAGTGGTTCATGCCGATGGCCCAGAAGAAGGAGAGGCGCGGAGCAAAGGCGTCGATGTCGATGCCTGCAGCTACACCGGCACGCAGGTATTCCAGTCCGTCGGCAAGCGTGTAGGCAAGCTCGATGTCGGCAGTAGCTCCGGCTTCCTGCATGTGGTAGCCCGAGATGGAGATGGAGTTGAACTTCGGCATCTTCTGCGAGGTGTACTCGAAGATGTCGGAGATAATCTTCATCGAGAAGGCAGGTGGATAGATATAGGTGTTGCGCACCATGAATTCCTTCAGGATGTCGTTCTGGATGGTACCTGCCATCTCTTCCAGCTTGGCACCCTGTTCCAGTCCGGCATTGATGTAGAATGCCATGATGGGGAGCACGGCTCCGTTCATGGTCATGGAGACGGACATCTTGTTCAAGGGGATTCCGTTGAAGAGCACCTTCATGTTCTCCAGCGAGCAGATGGATACACCAGCCTTGCCCACGTCACCTACCACACGTTCGTTGTCCGGGTCATAACCGCGGTGTGTCGGAAGGTCGAAGGCTACGGACAGACCCTTCTGTCCCGAGGCAAGGTTGCGGCGGTAGAAGGCGTTCGACTCTTCAGCGGTGGAGAATCCTGCATACTGGCGGATGGTCCAGGGGCGGAAGGTGTACATCATGGAGTACGGACCACGCAGATAGGGCGGGATGCCGGCGGCATAGTCCAGGTGCTCCATGCCTTCGAGGTCCTCTTTCGTATAGACAGGCTTCACGTCGATGTGCTCGGGCGTCTTCCAGTTAGCCTCGATGCCGTTAGCCTTTTGCCAAGCTTTGCCGTCTTGCGGTTGGAAGCCGGCGTATATGTCGATGTTTTTGAAATCTTTTCTCATAGTAGACTGTTTCTTTCTTATTTAATACCCAACTTCTCGTTATATTCTTTCAAGGTATCCAGCACATTGACACGTACGTGGATGAAGTTCTCGATGCCGGCAGCCTTCAGGTCATCCATGCAGGCAGGAGCACCGGCAACCACGAACATCGCACGTCCGTCCAGCGCCTTGAATGCCGGGATGGCATATTCTGCATATTCGTCATCGCTGGAGCAGAGCACCACGATGTCAGCCTTGGCAGCCAGGGCAGCCTCGATACCTTCTTCCACAGTCTTGAAGCCGAGGTTGTCGATGACCTCATAGCCGGCACAAGCCAGGAAGTTGCATGAGAATTGTGCACGGGCCTGACGCATGGCGAGATTGCCGATGGTCAGCATGAATGCCTTCGGACGGCGGCCCGACTGTTCGGTCTGCAGACGCAGGGCTTCGAACTCGCTCGCTGCACGGGTTGTGTTGAGGGTAGCAAACGGATGCTCGCACGTACCTTCATGGTGGTGGCAGCATGCACCTGCCTCGATGGGACGTTTCTCGCCAGCCGTCTCCGTGAAGTTCGGATACTGGTTCGTACCCAGGAGCACCTCTTTGCGTCTGGACACGGCGATGTGGCGTGCCTTGCCGCTCTCGTTGATGTCGTTCTGCACACGTCCTGCCTTGACAGCCTCCAGGAATCCGCCTTCCTCTTCCACCTTCAGGAAGATGTCCCATGCCTGCTTGGCGATGGAGACGGTCAGGTTCTCGATGTAATAGGAGCCGGCAGCCGGGTCGACCACCTTGTCGAAGTGGCACTCCTCCTTCAGGATCAGCTGCTGGTTGCGTGCCAGACGCTCGGAGAAGTCGTTGGGTGCTTCGTATGCCTTGTCAAATGGAGTCACCGTGATGGAGTTCACACCGGCGAGGGCGGCACTCATCGTCTCGGTCTGCGTACGGAGCAGGTTGACGTAGGCATCATACAGGGTGAGGTTGAAGGTCGATGTCTCGGCGTGTGCCAGCATCATGCAGGCGCAGTCGCAAGCCGGAGCATATTGTTTCACGATGTCGGCCCAGAGCATGCGGGCGGCACGGAACTTGGCAATTTCGAGGAAGTAGTTTGAGCTGATGCCGAAGTTGAACTTGATTTTCTTCGCTACGCTGTCCACCGGCAGTCCGGCTTCGGTCAACTGGTTCAGGTATTCATTACCCCAGGCCAGTGCATAGCCCAGTTCCTGGGAGATGTAGGCGCCCGCATTGTTGAGGGAGAGGGCGTTCACGCCGATGCAGCGGTAGTTGGGCAGCGCCTCCATGACTTCCACCAGCTCTTTGGCAGTAGCGGCGAATTGGCTGAGGTCCTTGCCCTTGGTCATCATCTTCTCCATCGGGTCATAGTTGATGGAGCCTTTCAGTTTGTTCAGGTCGTAGCCTTTACCTTTGAAATAGTCCACCAGCAAGTGTGCAAGTTCCACGGTGTGGCGTTGGCAGGTGGCAAAGTTCAGCTCGGTGCATTCGGGACAAATGTCATTCAGCAGTGTGGTTATGTAGTCGGCACTGAGGTCTTTTGCCTTGAGTCGGAATCCGAGGGAGTCGACTCCGCGTTTCAGGATGTCCAGCGCCTTAGCGTTAGCTGTTTGTGCATCTTCCACCACGATGTCCTGTCGGATATACCAGGTGTTGTTGTCTTTCTTGGTACCACGTAGATAAGGGAATGTTCCCGGTAGTGCATCTGTGGTTTTCAGTCCTTCCAAATCTTCCTTGCGATAGAAGGGCTTTACTTTAAAACCTTCGTTTGTTTTCCAAACGAGTTTCTTTTCAAAGTCAGCGCCTTTAAGGTCGACTGTGATTTTGTCCATCCACTCCTGTGTAGAGGTCGGTCCAAAATCTGAAAAGAGCTTCTCTTTGCTATCTGCCATAATTTATCTGATTAAGATTATGAAAATAAGTATCTAAATGATGCAAATATAGTGATTCCCCACTAGAAACAAACTTTTTGTACACTTTTTCTGCCTCTTCGCCCCTCTTTTTCTTACAATTTGCTTTCTCATCCCCTTTTCCGGACAAATTTTGTCTCTTTCCCTCTGTCCCACTGTCTGCTTCCTTTCTGCCCTCTTGTGTCTGTTTTTTTTTTAACCGATGTGGCCCTTGTTGGACCTCCGCCTTGTGTCATTGTCGCACAATGTTGCGTCCCATCCCACATCGTCCGCCAAATGTATTATGTATTGGTATGAGGAGCAACCCTGATTGGACCGGGCAGGTTGGGCATATCTCATTGATGATGGCGTGAATGTATGTGAACCCAATGTAGGGGATGTTTGCTCGATATAAAAGTATCAAAAACAAGAAATCCCAGCCTAAAGACTGAGATTTCTATACTTCCTTTTTATAGTGCAGATACGACGACAAAGCTCGTATGGGCACTTATTCTGATGCAAAGGTAAGCATTATCCCCTAAATGGCGATGATAAATATGGCTTTAACATTTTAATTTTTCATGTTTGACACTTCAGCGATAACGTTTTTAGCCTCGGTAGTTTGGATGGAATTGACAAGAATACGTATTTCATTATCTAACTCTGCCATTCGATTTTGAGAAATTTTCCCCAGCAAATATCTTACAACATCTATGCCACCTTTAATATTGTGTCTGTTGTATTCCGAAACATTCGCTGGTAGTCGTTTGATACCTTTGGGAAAATCCATACGATACAAGCACCCACCGTGGGCACATTTGTTGCGAAGGACACGAATCGTTTCAAGATAGTTGTAGAACACACCTCTTGAACAGCCGTATTCATTGGTGATTAAGTTCTTTGCATCCGTCTCTTTCAGTGCATCGTACAATCGTATGATATTACCTAAGGTCATAAATTCGATGGCTTTCCACGCTGGCGCATATATGCCGGCATGATTGGCATGGTGATGCTCAATGATGGGATTCTTACGCAAAGGAGCATAAACCTGTTCTTCAAAATTGTTGACGAATTTAGAAGATACATACTTGCGGTTTACAAACCAACACGGATCTTCTTTATATCGGAGGGATATATGATAGATTAGTTTGGTACGGATGTTGACTTCTATGCGGTCAAGGGCATTAAGCAACAGCCTGCGGAGTTTCGTGTCAAACTCATAGAGATCATAGACACTTTTGAATGTAGTTCCTTGTTTCAGTTGGTGGTCACGATGCTCAAGATT
Organism: Bacteroides sp. Marseille-P3684; assembly: GCF_900291465.1. Taxonomy (GTDB): domain Bacteria; phylum Bacteroidota; class Bacteroidia; order Bacteroidales; family Bacteroidaceae; genus Phocaeicola_A. Next base: position 3,136,809 of record NZ_LT985808.1, on the reverse strand, counting down.
AGGGAACTGAATCTCATAAGGAAAAGAATAAAAACCAAGCCGATAATACCCGACATCGAGTAGAATCTCTTTCGCTTTCTCCTCGTTGTCAAATATCATTCCATTGGATTTAAGTCTGGCTATTTGCTCTTCTATTGTATATGCTTTCTTCATATATTTTCTTTTATTGTGTGAAGGTAGTGTTTTCTATTATGACTGAGGTATATAATGCAAATAATGTTTGGTCTTGTTCTGATTATAAATGTAGGGGCGACCGGTCTGGTCGCCCGGTCCAATGCAATGTCCAACAAACGTCCAACAAACGTCCAACAAACATTCAATAAACGTTCGACAGGCGTTTGAAAAACGTTCAAACATGCATCGTCCGGCAATTGTATTATGTATTGTTGTGTGGGGAAACAATCCTGATTGGACCGGGCGAGCAGACCGCTCGCCCCTACATTTTGGGGGATTGATTGGGCTGCACGGTTGATTGTCTAGTGAGACGTCTGTCAAAAAGCAACCGAATGGGCGTATTTGCTTGACGGAATCGGCAAAATCGCCTTTTCGTGCTAACGTATATGGAACGTAATTCCGACAAACCAGGGAGGAAATGCTAAATTCTGCTAATGAAAGGCACGGAAAAGGACTCTTATTTTAGAAAACTATACATTCTGTTTTCGAAAAACAGACAAAACGTGCCCGGAAGAATATTGTTTCGCGCGCCAAACAATATCGTTTGCCGCGTCAAACAATATAGTTTCACCTGCCAAACATGATTGTTTCGTCCGCAGAAGTCAAATCTTTGGAAAGTGAAAGCAAAAAATCCGGAGTTTCATTCGCTGGAAGGTGTGCTGCGTCAACAAATCGGAAGGTTTCAGAAAGTGGGGGATGTGGAAGGTCGGATGTTTGTTGGAAAGCGAGAACGGTGGTAAACCTCCCAAAGGGATTGTGTTCGGTTGAATATGGTGACAAAGTGTATTTTGCGAATCGCCTGAGAAGGGCCTCGGAATCCACCAAACCGTATTTTGGTGCGAGGAAGGGCACTGTGGAGGCCTTCGTTTGACATTTTGTCAGTAGAGACCGTTCCCCTTCCGGCAGGCACAACAGAAACCGGGCACAGGGGCACGCTTACGGAGGGCGGTCCCTGTGTCCGGTTTTGATGGCGCGGACCTCACGACTCACGTCGGGAGAGTCTGCTCGTATTGGATGTTTTGCGATTTCTCAGTCTTTCAAGGTTTCCGGCGCACCCAGGTAGCTGGGCTTCAGTCCGCCGCAGTCGATGAGTATCTTCTCGAAGACGATGCCGGCATCCAGCGGACGGATGCGCAGCGTGTGCTTGCCGGCACCCACCGTGTGCTTCGTCTTCGACTCGATGATGGGGTTCGCCTGCCAGCGTCCCAGCTCGCCACGGTAGTGTCCGTTGAAGTTGACTACCTGCTCTTCACCTCCGTCGAAGCTGACGGCGTAGCGCATGCCCTTGTTGTGGTTGAAGTTGAGCGTGGGGGCGAGGAGGAGGGTTACTTCCACGGTGTCACCTTTGGCGAAGTCGATGTCATACTCCAGCTGCATCTGTTCGGGACTTTCCGTCACCGGCAGCGTCGTGACGCCCGACAGGGTCTTGCCCAGGTCGGGGATGACCTGCCAACGGGTCTGACCGTCGGCTGTGGCGCGGGTGTAGTGGGCAGCCTCGATGGAGACATGACCGTCCGTCTCGGCAAAGGCGTAGGGAGCCGTCGGGACAGCCACGCGCGTCACCTTCGGCATGACGGGATGGTCCGGATTGTTCCAGGACGTATAGCCGATGTGTATCTGGTCCATCATGTGGTCCCACTTGCCGTCGCTCATTACCTTATTATAGTGGTGGCTCAGGAGCGAGTCGCGCAGGTAGCAGCTCTCCACACGGTCCGCCCAGAAGTTGGCTTCCGTGTTGTGCTCCTTGGCAAGTCGCCGGTTCATGGCCTGGGCGTAGTACAGGTTGTAGAGGTTGGCGGACGCCTGCACGGGGTAGTTCACCAGTTGCTCGTAGGTGTCCTGGTAGGCTGACGGAAGGCGGTAGCGGAGGTTCTCGGCGTCCTGTGCCAGCGCATTGTATTCGTTGACCACCCGTTCCCACTCACCGTAGTTGAAGCTGTAGGTGTCGGCATTGAGCAGTTCGGGGGTGACGCGGCGGTTGTACTTCGGATAGGTCCACAGCAGGCGTGCTGCCTCACTGGCATACTCGTCGCCAAACTGCTGGCGGCAGAACTGTTCGGTGTGCTCCCGCAGGTTGCCGGCATGGAAGCGGCGCGGGTTCCACGCCATGTCGAGGAAGAAGTCGATGGGGTACTCCATCGGTTTGAGGTCGCCCACATTGACCACCCACAACTCGCGGATGCCATATTCATACGTCAGGTTCAGCTGTTCCCATACGCGGGGGATGGGGCTGATGTTTATCCACTTCGAGTTGCGCGGAGCACCCACGTAGTCGAAGTGGTAATACATGCCGTATCCACCCTTGCGCGGCTTGGCATCCAGGTCAGGCAGACGGCGGACGTTGCCCCAGTTGTCGTCGCAGAAGAGCAGGGTGACGTCGTCGGGCACCTTCATGCCCTGGTCGTAGTAGTCCTGTACCTCCTTGTAGAGCGCCCACACCTGGGGAGTCTTTGATGCGGACTTCCCGGTGACGTCGGCTATGATGTTGCGTTGCTCCTTGACGATGCGCTCCAGCAGCTTGATGTTCGTGTCCTCGCCCATCGCTTCGTCACCGTCACCCCGCATGCCGATGGTGATGAGGTCTTCCGTCCCCTGGACACGCTCCATGCCCTCGCGGAAGAAGCGGTTCAGGTTTTTGGCGTTGGTCTGGTAGTCCCACGCACCGTACTTGTTGCGGTTGCGTGCATACTCCTGGTGGTTGCGTGCCATCGGCTCGTGGTGCGACGTGCCGACGACGATGCCCATGCGGTCGGCGAGTGCGCTGTTCTCCGCATCGTCGGCATAGAAGGCGGACCCCCACATGGCGGGCCACAGGAAGTTGCCTTTCAGACGGAGCAGCAGCTCGAACACGTGGGCGTACATCTTGCTGTTGAAGCCGCCGAACTTGTCATGCGCCCAGTTGCCCATGCACGGCCATTCGTCGTTGATGAAGATGCCGCGGTATTTCACGGCAGGCTCTCCGTCGGTGTAGCTGCCGGGCAGGGCGTACACGTCCGTCCGTTGCACCACCGGCGTGTCTGCCCACCAGTACCAGGGCGACACACCCAGCTGTTCCGACAGTTCGTAGATGCCGTAGATGGTGCCCCGCTTGTCGCTTCCGGCGATGACCAATGCCCGGCTGACGCCCTCCGTGGGGCGGTCGACCGTCTGCAGGACGTACGTCTCGCGTTTGCCCTTCAGCATCTTTTCGTCGAGTTTCTTGTCTTTGATGAGTTGCCGGATGAGAGGCGACTCCAGGCTGCCCACGAGGATACACAGGGAGTCCGACGGGGTGGCGGTCAGTGCCGCCCGTGTGCCGGTCACCCGGGCAAAGTCCGCGCTGAGGCTTTCGAGTGCCATGCGGATGCCCGCCTCCTGTTCGTCGGACAGGATGGGCAGCGGTTTGCCTGCACGGACGAGAGGCAAGCTACCCGCGTCCGGGCGGAAGGTGATGAAAGGCTCGGCGCCGAAGGAAGCCACGCTCAGTGACAGCGCGGCAAGGGAGAGGAATAGTTTGTTCATATCGCTGGTTGGTTGTTCGATGTTAATGATTCGTTCATGTCTCTACAAAGGTACGGCTTTATGGGCGTAGGGGAGGTCTGAAACGTTACACATTTATTTGTTGATGTTACATTCTGCTTTGTCGAGGTTACAAAAACCGCCTAAATTTGTTTCACACGGGCGGTCGGCAGTCCCTTGTGCTGTACAAATCGGGTGTCCCGGCTGCAATTTGCACGTGCCGTTCTTTCGCGATAAGCGAAAAATGTTTAATATTGCAGCATCTCATTCAAACCTTGCAAGCGAACTATGAAACAACTCCTCGCCTTCCTGTTTGTCATCCTGCTCTCCTTATGCCCCGCGTTGGCGGGCGATATCCGCTTCTACGGCTCCGACAAACTGTCGTGCAGCCTCTTCACCGACATGCTTCAAGACTCCCGGGGATACCTGTGGATAGCTACCGGATACGGGTTGAACCGTTATGACGGGATGACCTTCGAAGGCTATTACAACGATGCGTCCGACCCCTCGTCGCTGATGGACGACAATGTACTGTCACTCTGCGAGGACCGCCAGCACCGTCTGTGGGTGGGGACGAACGTCGGCCTGCAACGCTACGACCCGGTGTATAACTGCTTCGAGAGCATCCCCTTCCACGATGTGGTCTATCCCAGCATCCAGGATGTCTTGTCCCTGCGTTCGGGCGAACTGCTGGTGGCAACATCGGGCTACGGTGTCGGGGTGCTGGATGAAGACACCCGGGAGCTTTCACGTTACGAGGCGCTGAACCAGGCTGCCGGTTCTCCTGCCGGCATCAACCGCATGTTTGAGGATGCTGGGGGCAGGCTCTGGCTTGCCACGTCGAAGAACGGACTGATTGCCCTTAAGAAGGACACGGACGGTCAGTGGAAGCGTCTGCCTGAAGGACTGTTCATCCATAACAATGCTTCTGCCGTGACCGAGGCTGCCGACGGGACCATCCTGGTGGCTGCCGGAGGCTGGGTCTACCTGTTGGCTCCCGGCGGAAAGGAGTTTGTGCCGTTGGGCGGACGTCAGTCTGACGGCTACCAGATTCATGCCATCGACAGGTTGTCTGACGGCGAGGTGTACGTGGCGACCTACGGACGGGGCTTCTACCGGGTCAACCGGGAAGAAGGGAGGCTGGAGTCCGTCGACGTGGACAATCCCTGGCTCTACCTGCCCGAGGCCAATGCCGTATGCTTCTGCGAGGACCGTGACAAGAACGTCTGGATAGGCTGCTTCCAGAGCGGTCTGCTCCAGATACCCCATAAGTCGGACCACTTCGTCAGCTGGGCGGTGCCGGAGGGCAAGTCGCTGTCCGGGCTGTATGTTGACCGCGACGGGACGGTCTGGGGCGGAGTCAGCCCCGCAGGCTTCGGCTCGTTTGACGAACAGGGGCGGTTCACGCTCCGGTGCCCGATGAAGGAGACGGTCATCTCGGCGTGCCGTAAGGACGACCATACCTTCTGGGTGGGGACCTACGGACACGGATTGCTGGAGGTGGACCTCCGTCGGGGAACGGCTACACCGGTGTTCAAGGAGTCGTTCCGGCGCATCAAGAGTCTGGTGACCGACGAGTCGGGACACTATTTATATGTAGCCGACTTCGGCTACGGCGTGAACTGCTTTGCCATCGGCGACCGTTCGCTGACTCCTGCCGACGGACAGCAGGCGGACATCGACCCCGCGTTGAAGAACCGTTGGGTCAACGTGATGATGCGCGGGCGGGGCAACAAGCTGTGGATAGGACATTACCAGGGCATAGACTGTTATGACATGGGCAGCCGCAGCTATGTGACGCTGCCGGGCGATTCGGTTCTGGGCGGATGCATCTGCTACTCACTGCTGGAGGACCGTCAGGGGAACATCTGGATTGGGACGAACAAGGGGCTGTGGATGTATGACCCGGTTCGCGCCGCCTTCACCGCCCATACGGCAAAAGAAGGCCTGGTGGGCGGCGTGGTCTGCGGACTGGCGGAAGACAAGGCGGGCAACATCTGGTGCAGCACGTTCAAGGGCATCAGCCGGATTCACCGCGAGAAGGGGCGCGAGGCGTCCATCATCAACTATTTCTCCACCTCCGAACTGGGCAACTCCGAGTACATGCGCGGGCTCTACGGTTACGACGCCGTGCATGACCGGGTCTATTTCGGGCAGAGCGTCGGCGTGACCAGCTTCCAGCCCGTCAGCATGGCGGTGGAGGCATACCGGCATCCCGTGGTGCTGACCCACGTGTTCATCGGCAACCTTCCGGTGGACAAGCAGATGACGACTCCCGAACGGAAATACAAGGTGGACCGGTGCATCGAAGACGTGGAGCACATCGAGCTGGCACACGAGGACAACATCTTCTCCCTCGTCTTCTCCACCATGGACTTTGTCAATGCCGGGAACATTTACTATGAATACCGCTTCGTCAACCGGACGCCCGTGTGGAGCCGTACGCTGGCGGGCGAGAATCGCATCGCCTTCATGCACCTGCCTGCCGGGACCTATCAGCTGGAGGTGAGGGCCTGCCTCAACGGCTCCTATTCGCCGGTGAAGACGCTCTGGCTGGAGGTGCGTCCGGTGTGGTACCTGTCCGGGTGGGCCTATCTGGTGTATGCCCTGCTGCTGTTGGCAATCCTCTATCTGGTCTACTATTTCATCCGACGCAAGCAGCAGGAGAAGCTGAGCGAGGAGAAGTTGCGCTTCTTCATCAATGTGGCGCACGAGCTGCGTTCGCCGATGACCCTCATCATCAGTCCGCTGGAGTCACTGCTGGGCAAGCCTCATGATGCCGCGACCACCAAGGCACTCCGGGCGATGTACCGCAACTCTAACCGCATCCTATCCCTGCTCAACCAGCTGCTCGACATCCGCCGCATCGACAAGGGGCAGATGAAGATGGCGCTCAGCCGGACGGACCTCGTGGTCTTCATCGACGACCTCTACCAGCTCTTTGCGTTCCAGGCGGAGAAGAAGCACATCACCTTCTCCTTCGAGCACGAGGCGGACGAACTCTATGCCTGGATTGACCGCAACAACTTTGATAAGGTCCTGGTCAACATCCTTTCCAATGCCCTCAAGTACACGCCCGACGGCGGAGATATCCGCATTGTCCTGCGCGAGGGTCATGACTCCAAGCGCAGCGGCGCCCTGAAGGATTATGTCGAGATTGCCGTGTCGGACACCGGCTCGGGCATCGACGAGAACAAGCTGGAACGCATCTTCGAACGCTTCTATCAGGCTTCCTCCTCCCTGCACACCAATTCGCTGGGCTTCGGCATCGGGCTGAACCTGGCACGTCTGCTGGTGGAACTGCATCACGGGACCATCGTGGCAATGAACCGCAAGGACGCACACGGAAGCATCTTTGTCATCCACATCCCGCTGGGCAATGCCCACCTGCGTGCCGACGAGCTGTGCACCGAGGAGCCGGACTTCCACTCGCTCGAGCTTCCGCAGCCGGCAGGACTGTCGGCGATAGGGACGGGACAGGAGGAGGAAAACCGGAAGCCCGTCCGTGCCAAGACCTCCTACAAGGTCCTGGTGGTGGACGACGACGAGGAGGTCTGCTCCTTTGTCCGGACCGAACTGGAGCCTATCTATAAGGTAGTGACCGCCGGCAACGGCAAGGAGGCGATGCAGCTCGTCCTGTCGGAGCAGCCCGACCTGGTGGTGTCGGATGTCGTGATGCCCGAGATGGATGGCTACGCCCTGGTGAAGATGCTGAAGACCAATGACGCGACAAGCCACATCCCCATCATCCTGCTCTCGTCGAAGAGCGAACTGTCCGACCGCCTGCAGGGGCTGGAGTCGGGGGTGGATGCCTATCTGGCAAAGCCCTTCGTGATGCAGGAGCTGGAGAGCCTGATATACACGACGCTCACCAACCGCATGAAGCTGCGCGGCAAGTTGCTGGGGCTGACAGAAAGCGACGAGGTGAAGCTCCCCGAAATCAAGTCGAACGACTCTGCCCTCATGGAGCGTGTGATGAGGTCCATCCAGGAGAACATCGCCAACCCCGACTTTTCCGTGGAGAGCCTTGCCGAGGCGGTCGGCCTGAGCCGTGTGCAGCTGCACCGCAAGCTGAAGGAGCTGACGGGACTGCCCGCGAGCGACCTGATACGCAACGTCCGCATGAAGCACGCCGCCACCCTGCTCAAGGAGAACAAGGTGAACATCGCCCAGGTGGCTTATGCGGTGGGCTATACCAACCAGACGTACTTCTCCACCTGCTTCCGCAAATATTGGGGCGTTTCCCCGACCGACTACATCGAGAAGGTCTCCCAGTGAGTCCCTGCCCGGGACAGATGCTGTCCATGCCGGGGCTCAGTGTGCACGAAGCCCGGCATGAACGGACCAAAGTATAATACTTAGGGGGTCTAAGTATAATACTTAGGCAGGCTAAGTATTATACTTTGGTCTGTCTATCCCCGGGTCTTGTCATGTCTAACCGCCGCCTGTGTCCTGCATACCCCCGGGATGTCCCCTTCCTGCCCGCACGCCGATGCGTTCTCGTCGGTGTGTCATCCGCATTTTTCCGTCCGGAAGACAAAAAGGTAAACATTATTCAAGTCGTTGAATGGGAGAGTATTAACGGAACGGTGTAACGAGATTGAACGAAAAAGAAACGAGAAGAAACGCGGATGAAACAATCCCGGAAAGATATGTAACGCCAGAATGCTTGCGAATTCCATTCCTTTTGTACTTTTGCCTCCGTAAGGAACAGGATGAATGTTCCCTATGGAAAGACTGAATGGACATGATTTCCGCTCGTAATATGTGTTTGTTTCGTATCAGGAGGACCGGAGCCGCGCATCAGACACAGCTTTGGTTCCTTCCTGGCGAACGAGGCATCCGCCTCATCGTTTATCTTACTGAGATGATAGAGTTACATGAATGTAGAGATTGCTTTCAGTGGGTAGACCGTGAGAGGGAGGAAGATTGTCAGGATAACATTATGAATGGAAATTGATGAGAAAGACATAAAGCAGGCTTCGGGCTGCTTGCGCTGGCTGGTTGTCGCCGTGAGGCGGGTCTTCCGGTCGGAGTGGAGACGGACTTGTGCCGCTCTCCGGCATCCGGAGGTCTGACTTCATAGTTAGTATAGTATTAAAAGGTAATAGGTTTTTCAGGTAGCTTGCCGGGTCTTGTCCGACATCGGACTTCCCGGCAGGCTTTGTTTAACAGACTAAAAACGTAGCGTATGCTAGAAACCTCATATCGTGCAGGATGTTTCGTCCTGCCTGCTTCCTTCGCCGGGTGTGGAGGAAGGAACATCAGGTTGCCGTCGCCTGCATCCGGCGGCATACGGTCAGGCTCCCTCCGGGGACCGGATGCCGGACACAGGACGCTGAAGAGACCCGAACGGTCGGAGCAGTGTCCCTTTGTAGTATGCAGCAAGTGAACAAGCGTTTAATCATAAACCAATTTAATACTGTGAAAATGTTACAGAACCAAAAAGTATCATTGGTGGAGAAAGTCGGTTACGGACTTGGCGACTGCTCCGCTAATCTGGTGTTCCAGATGATGATGATTTATCAGACCAAGTTCTACACCGACGTGTTTGGACTCGAAGGCGCCATTGCCGGAACGGTGATGCTGGTTGCCCGCATCGTGGATGCCTTTGTCGACCCGACCGTAGGAATCCTTTCCGACCGTACCAATACCCGTTGGGGCAAATACCGTCCGTGGGTACTGTGGACGGCGCTGCCCTTCATGGTGTTCTACATATTGGCGTTCTACAATCCCGGCATCGAGGACAAGGGACTCGTCGCCCTCTACGCCACCATCTCCTATACCTTGTTGATGACGATGTACTCGTTCAACAACACGCCCTATTCTTCGTTGGGTGGAGTGATGTCGGCTGACATCAAGGAGCGCACGAGCATCACGTCCGTCCGCTTTGTCTTCTCCACCATCGGACAGTTCGTTGTACAGGGCTTGACCCTTCCGTTGGTGAACAAGTTCTCGGCAGGCGAAGACCTGGCTCACGGCTGGCTGTGCACCATCAGCCTGTTTGCAGCTGTCGGTCTGGTCTTCCTGGTGGTCGTGTTCTTCTCGGCAAAGGAGCGCATCACGCCTCCCGTCGGTCAGAAGACCAACATCCGCGAAGACGTGAAGGACGTGTTCAGCAGTGTGCCCTGGCGTGCCATGTTCATCCTGACGCTGTTCGTGTTCATCACGCTGGCGATGTGGGGCAGTGCCATGAACTATTACTTCGAGAACTACGTGGACCGTGGCGCCCTCTACTCTTTCCTGGGTTCACTCGGACTGGTGATGCCGGCTGACGACGGTTCGGTGGGCTATGCCATCCTCAATGCCTTCGGTCTGGTGCTCAACTCGCCCGACCATGCCTATGAAGTCGGCTTCGGCGTGTTCAACATGGTGGGAGCCATCGTGCAGTTCTTCGGCGTCATCCTGCTGTCGAACTACCTGGCAGGCCGTTTCGGCAAGCGCAACACCTTCATCGTCTGCCTGGCACTCACAGCCGTCTTCACCGCCATGTTCTACTTGCCTGCTCCCGACAGCATCGGGCTGATGTTCACCCTGAACTTCCTGAAGAGCCTTGCCTATGCACCCACCGTACCTCTGCTCTGGGCGATGATTGCCGACGTGGCTGACCACTCCGAATACGTGCATCACCGTCGTGCCACAGGCTTTGTCTTCGCCGGTGTGGTGTTCGCCCTGAAAGCCGGTCTCGGTGTGGGTGGTGCCATCCTGGGCTTCCTGCTCTCGGGCTTCGGTTACGTTTCCGGTCACGGCGTGGTACAGAGCGAATCCGCCATCGACGGCATCGTGCTGTCGTCGAGCCTGATTCCGGCATTGACCTTTGCCGTCGGTGTGGTAGCCTTGTGCTTCTATCCCATCACGAAGCAGTATAACGAGCGGATGCAGGCTGAACTGGCAGAACGCAGAAGCCGGCAAGAGAACGAGTGAACGGCTCGTCCGCAGAATCAAACAGAAGTGTGATGAATTCCTATAACAACTAATGAGTATGAAACAGATGAAACTGATGTTGGGAGCCGTCCTGGTGGCTTCTTTGGCTTGCTCCTGCAAGCAGCAGACGGTGGCGACCGCTCCACCTCCGGGGTTGAAAGACGTGGTAGAAGGCAAATTCACGATGGGCGTGGCAGTCACACCCCGTGAAGTCACGGATACGAATGCCGTCAAGCTGATCAAGCAGCACTTCAACTCCATCGTGGCGGAGAACGTCATGAAGAGCATGATTATCCATCCTGCCGAAGACCGCTACAACTTTGCTTCCGCCGATACCATCGTCAACTTTGCCCACGAGAACGGCATGGAGATGATCGGTCACTGCCTGATCTGGCACAGCCAGCTGGCGAAGTGGTTCTGTGTGGACAAGGACGGCAAGCCCGTCACTCCCGAAGTGCTGAAGCAGCGCATGAAGGACCACATCACCACCATCCTGACCCACTATAAAGGCAAAATCAAAGGTTACGACGTGGTCAACGAAGCCATCCTCGAAGACGGCTCCTACCGCAAGAGCCCCTTCTACGAGATATTGGGCGAAGAGTTCATTCCCCTGGCTTTCCAGTATGCCCACGAGGCAGACCCCGATGCAGAGCTGTATTACAACGACTACGGCATGAACGTGCCGGGACGTCGCGACGGTGTGGTGAAGCTCATCCGTCAGCTGAAGGAGAGAGGCTTGCGCATCGATGCTGTCGGCATGCAGGGACACATGGGTATGGACCACCCCGACATCGAAGAGTTCGAACGCAGCATTGAGGCGTTTGCTGCCGAAGGCGTGAAGGTGATGATTACCGAGTGGGACATGAGTGCCCTGCCCACCGTCAGCCGGAGTGCCAATGTGAGCGACACCGTCGCGTTCAAGCAACGCCTGAATCCCTATCCCGAGGCATTGCCCGACTCCGTATCGGAGAAGTGGAATGCACGCATGAAGACATTCTTCGAACTGTTCGAGAAGCACTCCGACGTCATCCAGCGCGTCACGGCATGGGGACTGACCGACCGCGGTTCCTGGAAGAACAACTTCCCCGTCCCCGGACGTAAGGACTACCCGCTGCTGATTGACCGCGACGGCCAGCCGAAGCCCTTCGTGCTGGAACTGATTGACGAAGCACAGAAGAATCAAAACAACACGCATTAAATCCAATAACACTATGAAGAAAGAAGCAAGATACCTGGTTCCGGGTGACTACATGGCCGACCCTTCGGTACATGTCTTTAATGGCAAAGTCTATATCTATCCGTCCCATGACTGGGAGAGCGGTGTGCCTGAGAATGACAACGGCGACCACTTCAACATGAAGGACTACCACGTGTTCTCGACCGACGACGTGATGCACGGCGAGGTGACCGACCACGGCGTGGTGCTGCGTGTGGAGGATGTGCCCTGGGCAGGACGCCAGCTGTGGGACTGCGACGTGGCTTTCAAGGATGGCAAGTACTATATGTACTTCCCGATGAAGGACCGCAACGATGTCTTCCACATGGGCGTGGCAATCTCCGACCGTCCTGAAGGACCGTTCACTCCGCAGCCGGACCCCATAAAGGGCAGCTACAGCATCGACCCCGCCGTGTTCCGTGACGACGACGGCTCCTACTATATGTACTTCGGCGGCATCTGGGGCGGACAGCTCCAACGCTACCGCGACAACAAGGCTGTCGAGCATCCCTCGCTTCCCGAAGGAGACGAGCCGGCATTGCCCGGACGTGTGGTGCGTCTGGCAGACGACATGCTGGAGTTTGCCGAGGAACCCAAACCGGTCGTTGTGGTCGATGCCGACGGCAAGCCGCTGACCGCCTCTGACCCCCACCGTTTCTTCGAGGCATCGTGGATGCACAAGTACAACGGCAAGTATTACTTCTCCTATTCGACCGGCGACACCCACTTCCTGTGCTATGCCACCGGTGACAATCCTTACGGACCGTTCACCTATCAGGGTGTCATCCTGACTCCGGTCGTAGGCTGGACCACCCACCACTCCATCGTGGAGTACAAGGGCAAGTGGTATCTGTTCCACCACGACTGTGTACCTTCCAACGGGAAGACCTGGCTCCGCAGCCTGAAGGTCGTTGAGCTGGAGTATGATGCCGACGGCAAGATTATCACCATCGACGGAGGTGCCGAATGAAGCTGCGCAGCCTCTTGACCCTCCTGGCTTGCTGCTGCCTGACGTTCACGGTGTGGGCGGAAGACGGCAGCAGGCTGTGGCTTCGTCAGGAAGCGGGGAGCGGGGCGCAGGTCGACTGCCTCTTGCACACGCCCGTAACTGAGGTTGCCGTACGTGAACTGAAGACCTGTTGGAAAGGCGTGCCCGTGGCGTTGCAGCTCATGGCGGATGCCGACCACCGCGCCCTGGGACCGGAAGGCTACACCCTCCGCAGCCGCGACGGACGCATCGTCATCGGTGCGTCGGGCGAGAAGGGGTTGCTCTACGGAGCTTATCACCTCCTGCGTCTGCAAGCCACCGGGGCGGACTGCTCGCAGCTGGATGTCACCGAACGTCCGGCATACGACCTCCGCATCCTCGACCACTGGGACAACCTCGACGGGACCATCGAACGGGGTTATGCCGGACACTCTCTGTGGAAATGGGAGGAACTGCCCGCCGTCTCACCCCGCTACGAGGCATACGCCCGGGCAAACGCGTCGGTGGGTATCAACGGAGCCGTGCTGAACAACGTGAATGCTTCGCCCAAGATGCTGGCGACGGACTACCTGAAGAAGGTGAAGGTGCTCGCCGACATCTTCCGTCCCTACGGAGTGAAGGTCTACCTGTCGGTGAACTTCGCTTCGCCGATGGGCCTGGGCGGACTGGAGACTGCCGACCCGCTTGATGCCGGCGTACAGGCATGGTGGAAGCAGAAGGTGAGTGAGATTTATGCCCTCATCCCCGACTTCGGCGGCTTCCTGGTGAAGGCGAACTCGGAAGGGCAGCCCGGTCCCTGTGACTATCACCGCACACATGCCGAAGGAGCCAACATGCTGGCTACGGCGCTGAAGCCCTACGGAGGCATCGTCATGTGGCGTGCCTTCGTCTATGCTCCCTCCAGCGATGACCGTGCCAAGCAGGCGTACAATGAATTCCTGCCGCTCGACGGACAGTTCATGGACAATGTCATCGTGCAGGTGAAGAACGGACCGGTGGACTTCCAGCCGCGCGAACCCTACAGTCCGCTGTTCACGGCGATGAAGCACACCGACCTGATGGTGGAGTTCCAGCTCACGCAGGAGTACCTGGGGCACTCCAACCACCTGGCTTACCTGCCGCCCATGTGGACGGAGTTCTTCGAGGACGTCTGTCCGCGTTCCCTGCGTGCCGTATGTGCCGTGAGCAATGTGGGCGACGACGTCAACTGGTGCGGGCACGACCTTGCCCAGTCCAACTGGTATGCCTTCGGACGTATGGCGTGGAACCCCTCGCTGACCCCCGCACAGATGGCGGACGAGTGGCTGAAGCAGACGTTCACGGATGAACCGGCATTCGTGGATGCTATGAAGCAGGTGATGCTCGACAGCCGTGAGGTCGTGGTTGACTACATGATGCCGCTGGGCTTGCACCATATCTTTGCCGGCAACCACCATTACGGTCCCGAACCGTGGTACGATGTGCCGGGTGCACGCCGCGACTGGATGCCGCCGTACTATCACCGTGCGGATAAGGAAGGATTGGGTTTCGACCGCACGAGCCGCGGTTCGAATGCCGTAGCGCAATACCCCGACTCCCTGTGCCGTCTCTACGGCGACCTGTCGACTTGTCCGGAGAAGTACCTCCTCTGGTTCCATCACGTTCCCTGGGACTACAGGATGAAGAGCGGACGCACGTTCTGGGACGAGCTTTGCCACAAGTACGATGACGGTGTGAAGGCTGCCCGCGGCTTCTGCGACGTGTGGACCCGGATGAAGCCTTACGTCGATGCCGAGCGTTACGACCGTATCGCGGAGAAGTTTGACATTCAGGCGCACGACGCCGTGTGGTGGAAGGACGCCTGCCTGCTCTACTTCCAGACCTTCTCCAAGCGGAAGCTTCCGAAAGACATCGAGAAGACGCACTTCAAGCTGAAGGACCTGCGGAAGGTGCAGCTCCCCATCTCCAACTACGAGTGTCCCACCAAAGAGATGCTCCCCCGTTACAATGCAAACTAGATAAATGAAGAAGAGTGAAGAATGCAGGAGCCTGTTTGGGGTCCTCATTCTTCACTCTTCATTCTTTTAATTTCCTGTCCGCAGCTCTCACTCCAAATCCACTACCGTAATCCCGGCACCGCCGAACTGCACATGTTCGTCCTGGAAGTGACGTACGCCGGGCACCGTCTTCAGGTAGTCGCGGATGAGCGTGCGCAGGATGCCCGTACCCGTCCCGTGCAGGATACGCACACGGCTTACTCCCAGCAGGATGGCATCGTCGATGAAGTAGGTCACTGCCTGGATTGCCTCGTCGCCACGCATGCCGCGCACGTCGATGTCCTGTTTGAACTGCAACTTCTTCTCATATACACTCTCCTGCGTGCTGGTGCTGACGAACGATGAACTCTTCTCCAGTCCGGTCTTTGTCACCGGAGCATCGGTGCGCTCCAGGCGGTCGAGCTTCACCGTCGTCTTAATCATGCCGAATGCCACCGTCGCATTCTTTCCGCTGATGTCCAGCAACTCACCCACGGACGTCTGTCCCTTGATGCGTACCGGGTCGCCCGGTTGCAGCGGTTGCACGGGGCGTGGCTTCACCACCGTCTGTGCCGTTTCCCCCTTCGGTTGCTTCTTCCGTTCCTCGCGCCGGCGCTGCTTCTCCAGCAGCTGTTCCATCTTGCGGGCAATCTTCTCTTCCGCCTTCTGCTTCTCGATGTCTTTCACCGACTCCTTGAACTCGTCCAGTTCCTGACGGGCAGTCCGTGTCTTCTCCTTCTCCGCCTGCGACTCCTTGATGGTGCGGATGGTGTTTTCGATGCGGGCGTTCGACTCCTCCAGCAGGTGCTGTGCATCCTCCTTCGCCCGGCGCAGGATATCTTTGCGGCTCTCCTCCAGCTCCTTCAGCTGCGCCTCATAGCGGGCGATGGTCTCCTCCATCTGCTTCTCCCGCTTGCGGATGTTCTGTCGCTTGGTCTCCCAGTAGCGTTTGTCGCGGACGATGTCCTGCAGATACTTGTCGGCGTTGATGTACTCGCTGCCCACGATGGCGGACGCGTCGGCAATCACCTCCTCCGGGATGCCTATCTTGCGGGCAATCTCCACGGCGAACGAGCTGCCCGGGTTGCCTATCTGGAGCTGGAAGAGTGCCTGCATGTGGTGGCGGTCATAGAGCATCGCCCCGTTGACCACCCCTTCGTGGGCATCCGCAAAGTGCTTCAGGTTCTGGTAGTGCGTGGTGATGACGCCGAACGCCTTCCGGTCGTTGAACCGCTTCAGCACTGCTTCCGCCATGGCGCCGCCTATCTGCGGTTCCGTGCCGCTGCCGAACTCGTCGATGAGGATGAGGCTCCGTCCGTCGCAGTGCTTCATGGTCTGCTTCATGTTGAGCAGGTGGGAGGAGTAGGTGCTCAGGTCGTTCTCGATGCTCTGCTCGTCGCCGATGTCGATGAAGATGCTACCGAAGATGCCCGTCCGGCTACGCTCGTGCAGCGGGATGAGCAGTCCGCATTGCAACATGTATTGCAGCAGTCCCACCGTCTTCAGGCACACCGACTTGCCGCCGGCGTTCGGACCCGAGATGATGAGGATGCGCTGTTTCTCGTCCAGCTCGATGTCCAGCGGAACCACCTTCTTGCCGTGCTTCTCCAGCGACAGTTGCAGCAGGGGGTGCACCGCCGTTGCCCAGTCGATGAGCGGACGGTCCTCCAGCAGGGGCTTGATGGAGTGCGTGCGGATGGCAAAGCGTGCCTTTGCACGGATGAAGTCTATTTCCGCCAGGAACTCGTAGGAGCGCAGGATGTCCGGTATCAGCGGACGCACCGTGGCAGAGAACTCCGTCAGGATGCGGATGACCTCGCGCCGTTCCTCCCCTTCCAGCTCGCGGATGCGGTTGTTCGCCTCCACCACTTCCGCCGGTTCGATGAAGACCGTCTTGCCCGTGGCGGACTCATCGTGCACGATGCCGCGTATCTTGCGTTTCATGCCCGGAGCCACGGGGATGACCAGACGGCCGTCGCGCATGGTGGGTGCCACGTCCTTGTCCACATAACCTTCCGACTGTGCCGAACGGAGGATGGCGTTGAGGCTGCGCGAGATGCCGCTCGTGGTGGAGAGTATCTCCCGACGGATGCGCAGCAGCTCAGCGGACGCAGAGTCCTTGATTTTCCCGTAGTTGTCCAGGATGCGGTCGATGGCGCCGATGAGCTGGGGGAACACCGCCACGTCGCCTGCCAGTGCCTGCAGGGCAGGGTAGGGGTAGTCGCCCGTCTCCTCCTCTTCCCAGTGCAGGAAGCGGACGATGCCGTGGATGGTCTCCAGCGAGCGGCGCAGGTCGAACACCTCCTGCTCGTCGAGGTAGAGCCCTTCCACGCGGATGCGGCGCAGCGAGGGACGCACGTCGAAGAAATATTGGTCGGGGAAGCTGTCTTCCTCCTGAATGATGCGGACGAACTCGGCGGTCTCTTCCAGCCGGCGTCCGATGTCCTCCCGACGGTCGGAGAATGCAAGGGCGTCGACACGTTCCTGTCCCAGCGAACTGAGGCACTGCCCTTTCAGCAGTCCGCGTATCTGGTCAAAGCCTATCTTCTGTTCAAAGTTCTGTGGATAGATCATATATATATAAGGTATAGTTGAGGCATGCATCAGCCGACGGGACCTCTTCCCGTCACCTGAGAAGCGGTGCAAAATTAACGGCTTTGCCGTTGACGGACAAATTTTCCTTTCAGATTCCTGTCCGGGGGGATGCCCCGCTGTGTCATTCGTCAAACGGTCAAATGAATCGCCCCACACGCCCCTTTGTCCCGTGTGAAAAAAAATCCGAGCCGTGCAACGCTTTGGCACAGGGTGCCCTTTTCTTTGCATCAGTCAATGGGCTAAAAATCCTCGTTGTCGGAGGGCTAAAAAAATCTTTCATTTGTGAACCTACTTGAACCTAAAATAATTTGGCAGTGGTACACGAGACAAATAACTTTGAAAAACCGATGCCGAATGATAACCCAAAAAAACGGAAGAACGCATGAAAAACCGAGTATCTATCTTATCCATGAGCGTTGCAGCCTTCGGTCTGTACCTGCTCTTCACGTCGGGCATGCTGCCCGGGAAAGGAGTGGCCATGTCTTCATCAACCCCCACCTGTTATTGCGAATACTGCGGCAAGAAGTTCGCCAGTGTCCGTCAGTTGACTTCCGCCACCTGCGTCCGTCACCCCGACGGACCGAACAAGGGACGTCACAAGCTCTACGAAGGGACGGAAAAGAGTGAATACACGTGTAAATATTGTGGCAAGAAGTTCCCCAGCATCCAGGTCATGACCGGTGGCCAGTGTGTGCACCATCCCAAGGGGAAGAACAAGGGGCATCATTCCCCGGCATTGTAAGGTTATGTTACGCGGAATAACCCAATTCAAGTGTACCCATTGCGGCAAGAAGTTCCCCGGTCTGGACATCGAGTATGCCGCTACCTTCTACACCATGCCCCAACGTTGCCCGCATTGCGGCAGCATACGTACACGCCCCGCAGGATGGCTGGGCAGACTCCATGAATGGGTGTACCGGGGGATTTGGGAAGGGATGGAAGAAAGAGAAAAGGAAATGAGAAAAGGAATAAAATGATTAAATAAACTCACCATGGAAAGAACTAAATTTTACACAGAAAGAATCAGCCAAGCTACTGAAATAGCTAGGGAGTATATCAAGTCGGATGCTCTGATGCACCGTTTGGAAGAAGAGCAGAAAGGGCTATTGAATGATTTGGCTTCGAATCGTTTCATCAAAGTTCCTTTTGTCGGAGATTTTAATGCCGGTAAAAGTTCATTGTTGAATACGATGATGGGAATAAACCTCCTGCCGACGGATATCGTTCCGACTACTGCAGTCGCTTATGAATTGTACTATTCAGAAGAGGAATATCTTCAAATTTATCATAAGGGAGAAAAGCAGGGGACTGCACCTTTGTCACAAATAGGAGCTTTAAAGGCTGTTCCTGGAGATGTTGTTTATGTGTATCTGAAGAATGATTTTCTGAAGAGGTTGAACGACCGGGGAATTGTTCTTGTTGACATGCCGGGAATCAATTCCGGAATAGAGGCACATAACAATGCTATTCTCAGCTATATTCAGGAAGGTTCTTATTTCATTCTTCTGTCAGAGATAGAGCAAGGTACGTTGTCGAGATCTACGCTTCGATTCATTGATGAATTGAAGAAGTACGGTTTGAAATGTTCCATCTTCCTTTCAAAAGTTGAGGGGAAGCCCGAATCCGAGGTACCCACTATCGTAAAGAATGTTGAGGATATAGCTCAACGTATCATTGGTCCTGATGCTGTTGTCGGAACAGTGTCTTCTGTAACAAAGCAGTATGATGATGTGCTGAGACTATTGGATAACTTGGATGCCGAGACCTTCATAACCCAAAAGTATTCAGAACTGGTTTGCGGATTTATTGATGAAATAATCGAAGATTTGCAGTTGCAGATTAAACTTGCATGTTCTGATAAGAAGGATTTCCAAAGCAAGATTGCAGCATTGGGAGCAGAACGTGAGAAAACTCTTGAAAGCCTGAGAGCGAAAGCTGCTGGAGCACAATCTTTGGAAAACTCTGCTGATGACGTTTTGAATGACATTCGTGAGGCTTTAGTAAAGAATAGCCTTCATCTGGCGCATTTTATCAGCAATAATAATAGTACGGATGCATTCAGTGCTGAGTTGTTG
Source organism: Bacteroides sp. Marseille-P3684 (assembly GCF_900291465.1). Lineage (GTDB taxonomy): Bacteria > Bacteroidota > Bacteroidia > Bacteroidales > Bacteroidaceae > Phocaeicola_A. The sequence goes on along the minus strand of NZ_LT985808.1, from coordinate 3,117,324 downwards.
TCAATCATTCGTCCGGTATTGTTCTCCTCCTTTAAACGTGAGATTTCTGAATATCAGAATGTGATTGGTGATAGTGTTAGAGATTTCTCCTTGAAAGTCAATGATATCTTGCAGGATAAGGGGAATCAGGCATTGGATGCTGCCAACGAGATTATAGGAAATCTGTTAGGCAGGGAGGTCTTGGAAGGCCTTTTGAAAAAGGGCTTGGATAAGCTAATGGAAAAACTGATTGCTTATAAGGGTCTGTCAACCTTATTGGGTACTTTGGGTAAAATTCTCGCCCCATTAGTTACTATTCTTCTGAACATTATTCCGGATTTGCTTCGTTTGATTTTTGGAAAGAGCAGAGAAAGTAAGGTTGACCTTATTCGCCAGAAGATAGTGTCGGAAATTGTTCCTAAAATTGTTGAGTCTTTGCGTGAGCCGGTTACCACTATGTTGGATGAACAACGGCGGGAGGCTATGAATAGTATGGAACAACTGATTAATTCAGAAGCTCAAAAGTTCAATGACAGTGTTAAAATGGTTCAACAGGAGCAGCGTGCTGATGAAGAAAGCACAGCTTTGAAGGTTAAGGCTTTGCAGGTTGCCATTGATAAATTGGAGAATTTGAAACGCTGATTGTGCATGGACTCACCTTTGTGGTGCGTCTGGTAAGGCATGTATCTTTAGCCATCTTGTTTCGGAAGCATAGCGATTCAGGCAAAAGAACAGGATGGCTAAAGAACATGCATATCAATGAGCGTATTATCAAAACGTTGAATCTTAGTAGGATATTATTTACTGAAAACTGAAACTTCTTTAGATATGGGACTTGATGCAATAAAACGGAAAGGTGCAGCCATGGGAAAGCAAACGGCTCAGATTATCAAGGTGAACAAATATGAGAATCCACAAATGGCTCTCAATTTGATTTCTCATATTTGTACCGCTTCCACTGATTTGGAGTTGACACCGTGCTTTCAACCGGTATATGATTTGCTTAACAAACAAATGAAACCGGATTTGGATAACTATGATTTGTTGAATTCTGATTTGATAGATGATTGCTTTTGGAAGGTTATCGCTTTGGAGGATGAATTGGTGAGTACAATGTCTTCTTCTTTGAAAATTGCAGTTGCAGGAGGATATAGCGCCGGAAAGTCGTCTTTGCTTAATTATCTTACAGGTATCGGAGACTTGTTGCCGACGGGTGTGGAGCCGGTGTCCGTGGTCAATACATACCTGAATTGCGTCTTCTCCCCTAATAAGCGCTTGGTTATCCGGGGAGAAAACTTGAAAGATGAATTGGTCTTGTTGAATGATGAAGTTTTAGCTTGCATCCAGCATTCTTCCAAGTCAAAGACATACATCGCTAATGTGCTAAAGAAAATTGTTATAGATGTTTCTGTAAGAGATAAATATCTGGATGGTATCACGTTTGTTGATACTCCGGGCTATAACAATGCTGTTGGGCAAAACGAGTCTGACAGGGAAAAAGCAATTGAAGCAATGGAGAAATGTGATGCCATCTTTTGGTGCATTGATGTGGAAAGTGGAACGATTACCAAGAATGATTTGGAGATGCTGAAGAAGGTACAGGATAAACCTATAGTTATCTTGTATACTAAGATGGACAAAAAAGACGTGGGAGCAGTCAGGAAAATCATACAGGATACTGAAAAACTTTGCGCAAAGGAATTTAATAAAGACAAATTTCCGTTGGCAATACTTTCTTTTTCTTGTGTTACTAGACAGCTCTATGCTACATTCAATACAACCTTTTCACAAATCATCCAAGCAGTGAAGACTAAATCCGGGAGTACTATGAGCCTGTTAAGCCGTTACTCCGGAGAAATTGAAAGGCTTTTGATGGATGAGATCAATGCTTCCAATGAAATGATTAAGGATTATGAAGCTAAGAGACTAGAACTGGTTAATGACAAACAAGAGTGGCGTAAGTATTACCAAGATAAAAAGGATGAGAACTCGGCGAGTAAGGGGGCAGTAGAAGAGGTTATCTTGTCTAATTATAACGAGATAATGGGCTGTGCGGACAAACGGATGGATTATTTTCAGAAGGCTCTGGAAGGTTGGGGCGAGGCATTGGACAGGGAGGCTGAATGGGCCGATAAGGTTGGCTTTTTCAGTGATGCTTCCGACCTAAGTAGACGATATAGTTCTGCGATTGATAAATTTAATAAGCTATGTAACTCCCAGGCTAACTATCAATATTATGATGAAGAATTCCGTACAGAACTTTATAATGAGATTTGTACGCTTTATGATGATTCTTTGGATAAATATAAAGACGTGCTGAAAGAATTTGAGGATGTTTATCAAACCTCGATAGAGGGTCGCAAGAAAGAGGAAGAGTTGGTAAAACTACTGGGAAAATACCGGTTTCAGCTTGTTGCTACCTTGAAGGATTCATACAATAGAGCGGTAAAGGCTGTGAAACAGCATCAGGAGGAATTGCAGCAGATAGAGAGAGAACAGGATATGAATATCTTTTCAGCGATTAGTGGAGATGATTATGGACGGTTTTTGTCTTGTTTCTCTCAGGGGGTCGATTTAAGTGTTTGCAATAATGGGGGATTCTCACCGCTTACTTGGGCTGTACGTTCCGGCAATAATGAGATGGTCAAATTCTTCATTACGCATGATGCAGACCTGTCCATGAAAGACAAGAGAGGCTATAATGCGCTGGAAACAGCTGCCATGTGCCATTATCAAGACATCTGTGAGATGCTTATCGAGGCAGACCGATCTTTGGTTTATGAGTCTCAGCCATTAGTCAAATTGGCAGGTATGAACACGTTTACGAAGTGGATTGCACAATATCAATAACAGATACGATTATGAAGGTTACGATTGATAATTATCAGCAGATTTTTGCCTCATTGGACAATGACTTGTCTGCGTTGGAAAATGCCGGTATTGGCGATGTCTTGAAGAAACCAATCAAGGAACTGAAAGATAAAATTCTTGAGGTTCGTCAAGGTGCTGACCTGGTAAAAAGTGAGAATGGAATCTTGAAAATCGGAGTCGTGGGTCAGGTAAAAGCCGGCAAGTCTTCGTTTTTGAATTCTCTCTTTTTCGATGGGGAAAATGTACTCCCCCGGGCTTCGACTCCTATGACTGCTGGTCTTACTGTCCTGCAATATGGCGATGAAAATCAGTTTGAGGTAGAGTATTATAATTCTTCTGAATGGCATTCTTTTGAAGACAGGGCAAAGGAATATGATGACATCCTGAAGGCTGAGAAGGAACAGAATCCTTCTGTGACGGAGGAGGATATTCGTCGTTCAGGATTGGTGGATGATACGCTGATTGCAGCAAAAGATTTAGTATCGTCCTGCAGCAGGATGGCGCGTGGTAAGATTCAAGAACAATCGAAAATAGAGGCTCGTTCCTTTTCCAATATCACCGATCTTCAAGACATTCTGGAAGATTATGTGGGTGCGGAAGGAACATACACCCCCATTGTGAAGTGCTTGACCATAAGACTGAAGGATGAACGTCTGGTCGGTGTACAGATTGTGGATACCCCGGGAGTGAATGACCCTGTTGTTTCCCGTGAGGTGAGAACGCGTGACTTTTTGAGGGGATGTCATGGCGTCTTCTTCCTGAGTTACTCCGGGCGTTTCTTTGATAGTACGGATGTCACTTTCCTTTCAGAACGAATCGGTTCACAAGGTATCGGGACTGTCGTATTGATCGGCAGTAAGTTTGATTCTGTCTTACAAGATGTCGGAATGAAGTTTGGGGATGATTTGGGAGGTGCGATTGAGTATTGCCAGCGTTCTTTGAAGAAGCAATTCAGGAACAATATGGCTACGTCCAATTACACAGGAGATGATCCGATCATTGATTTTAGTTCCGGTATCGGATTTTCAATAGCCCAAAAGGATGAAAAGCGTTGGGATGAAATCGAGGCTCATGTTGTGAAGCAGATGAAGTATTTTTATCCCAGTTTCTTTAGCTCTTCTAAAGAAATCAAGGAGATCTTTATGAATCTTTCTCAAATTGAGGATATTCGTGCAAAGTATGTGGAAGGTTCGTTTAAGGGAAATAAGGAGCAGATTATTCAAAACAAGGTCAATGCTTATTTCAATAACACAAATGCCGAGCTTCATAAGATTCTGTCTGAGAAAAAAGAACGGTTGGAAAACCGGATGAATCAGTTGAAACAGAGTGATATCAATGGAGCAAAAGAACGGAAGAGGATTTTGGATGAAGTTTGTAATGGGATAGAAATGAGTCTGAAATCAATCCGGAATCGGGCAAATGAGATTGCTGACCAGTATGTAAAGGAATGCCTCAATAACTTTACCCTGAGTAATATTGGAAAAGTGAGCATGAGTCATGTGAGTGACAATGTCACATGCAAAGGGAGACTTTGGGGAAGTCGAACGATTCAGGTGGAATATGATGCGGTTGATATTGTGGGTACGATTGACAACGTTCGTAATGCGGTGGATAAGCAACTGGACAAGATTAAATCTGAATGGAAGAGTAAAAGTGACGAGCTGAAAGAACGTATAAAAAAAGGTATAGGCGAGGCTATTACTGAGGTGGAGACGAAGGATAAGGAAGGCTATTTGGATGGACGCGAACTGAGCTACATTCTGGAGGAGACTCTTGATGCCATGAGTAATAAGTTGACTCTTGATATCCGTGCCATAAAGAAAGGGTACGAGGCGTTGCCGTCCTTGTTACAAGGAGGAGAGCGTATACCGAAGAAATATGATTGCAAAGAAGCTGAGGCGAAAGTTGCTGTGCAAAGGGAAGCCGCTTATGCTAAAGAACGGGTTGTGACTAAAATCAGGCAATTCCTGTCGACAATGTCGGAAACTTCGGTACCACAGGAGCTGAGAAATGCGCGTGAGAGTACATTGGCGGTATTATCCACCAAAAAAGATGAATTCATGAATTCTGTGAGAAAAAAGACTGAACAGCTTAGATGCGAGTTGGAGCAGCAGTTAATGAATAAGGAACAGGAGCTGCACATGATGGAAAAAGTAATAAACGGATTAGTAAAGATTGCAGAAAAGTTATGAACAAGGAATTAATTAAATCTTATATGGAAGCCCTGACTTCTAAAAGGAATGAGTTGCAATCCATGGTGAAATCACGGATTGGCCAGATTGCTTATCCGCAACAGGCGTCGGAACTTGTGCCTGAAAAGCCAAAATTATCTGCCGCATATCCATCTTGTATTGGAGTGGGGGCGTTGCTGCTGATTCTTGGTTTGGCAACCAAGTCCAATGTCGTAGCTGTCGGAGGAGGATTGGTCGCAGCTGTTGGGATATACGGCATGAGTAAAGGCAAAGGTGCCAGAAAGATGGAAAGTGAACAGATAGACTATGCAATGTTCACCGGAAAGTTGAATGCCCAACTGGGAGAGATTCATGCGCTTGCCGTAAATTCCTGGGATGAGTTCTCAATGGCGCAGGGTACGGAGCTGAAGCGTGCCATCCAGACTTCATCCTTGACGGAATCTGAAAAAGATAAAATGATGGATTTGGCTATCCGTCGTTCAGTGATTCAATTTTCAATGATGGATGTGCTGTCTGCTTTGAACCAGATTGAGAAAGAGCATAACATTCAATCGTATAAGGATTATTGTGCTCAGTTTGAAAATCAATATGTGGGTGCCATCGAGCAGGCTTACCAGGAGCAGCTGAAACGTTATCAGGCAATGTATGACATTTGCGGGTAATTTTCTTCCCCCTATGCTTCCCTTTAGCACACCTCACCCCTAACTTCGCAGCAAACAAAACACATTTAACCCATACCCATGGACAAACAAAAGATTTATCAGAAGATTCGCGACATCGCCCATCGGCTGGAGCAGAACGGAGGAACCTATACACGGGCGGACCTTGCGTTCGACCTTCAGGAAATGGGCATCTCCAAAGACGGGTTCGAAGTCGGCATGCTCGTCTGGGAAGCATACAAGAACTTCCGCGATGACAAGGCCATACGGCAAGCCTTCTACGATAACGACGGGAAACGAGGGCTTGTCGACGAGTATGGCGTGGAACACCTCGTCGAGACACAGGACGACGCACTCTTCCCCTACCTGCACAAGCAGCTCGACGGAGGAAACGATGCCCTGCGCGCACTCGAACAGCGCGTCACCCAAGCCATGAACGTGCAGATTGCCGGCGGAGGAAGCCTCCTCAACACCGTGGTGGGAACACAGGGCGTGGTCAAGGTGCGCAACGAAGCCACCGCCGTGTTCAACGGATACACGCAGATGGTCGCCGGCTATGACGATGCCAAACAGCACATCAAGACCCTCATGGCGGACTTCGTGCGGCTCCGCACCTACATCTGCGACATCTACCGCGAGTACGCCCTCACACTGACCGACACCTTCGGCGACTCCGTCAAGGCGGTAGCCCCCGAACTCTTCGACTTCGACTCCGTCCAGTGGCTCGACCTGCGCGACATGCTGCAACGCGTGCAGCTCGACTACGACAAGGTGACCGAACGCTGTGCACTCCTCATGAGCGACATCTCCGACAGCTTCCAGGAGTCCGTGCGGCGCGCGGGCGCATCCTACCGCAGCGGAGGCAGCAAGCAGGCTGGACTCGTGCTGGCTGCCCTCAACATGGTGTCGCACTACACCGACGCCGCACAGAAGACTGCCGCCCTCCAGCAGGAACTGCTCACACTGAAGAACAGCGTCAAGCGCGACGTCACACTCGTCAAGGGAGACCTCAGCCGTCTGTGGGTCATCCACCGGACGCTCGACGAACTGTATATCCCCCAGGCGGAAGCCTTCAGCCGGTTCAGCCGTCAGGTGCTCTCCCGCGAATGGCAGCAGCTGACCGACGCGCTCTATGCCGACGCCGACGTCCGGAAGCTGAAGGACAGCCGTGACGCCCTGCTGGCAGCGTGCAAAGCGCTGGAGAAGGACGTCAGCGACGCCGAACTGAACATCAGCTACTATACCTCTCACCTCGGGGAGTGCCGTGCGCTGCTCGACAGTCTGCGTCCGCAATACAACCAGGCGAAGGCAAGCAAGCCGCAGAAACCCTTCTTCCTCGCCAACCTGTTCACCCTTGGAGGGGCATCGCGCAGCTACAACCGCAGCCTCTATGAGTGGAACCAGGCTTGCAGCCCTGTCGTCTCCCGCTTCGAGGAGCTGCAGCTCGACGTCAAGGTCGACGGCGACGAACTGAACCGCCAGCAGGCGGAACACCGGGAGAACAGCCGTCAGCTCGAGGAGGTACGCCGCCAGCTCCACACGCTGAACCGTCAGCTGATGGACACCATCCGTGTCACGCCGGAGCTGCGCGTGAAGATGCTCGCCCACCTCGAGGACATCGTCCGGCTGCTGCGCCTGGCACGCTCCATCGCCAACAGCAGGCTGGATGAGAAGCTCACGCGCACCGTCACCGTCCGCGAGCAGGACACCGCGCTGCCGCCCGACATCCAGCAGGGCCTCCGCCTCTTTGCCGACACCGTCCGCGAACAGGTCAACTTGGGGACGGACACCATGCGTCAGCTCGTCAGTGAAGACGGTGCCGAGGAAGCCCGCCCCACGGACGAGGACCTCGTGCAACTGACCGACGTCGGCAACGAAGCCGTCCGCAACACCGTCTCCCTGCTCGAGGAGTGGGGACGCCTGCAGGCAATGAAGGCATCGAGCGCACTCGCACACCGCGAGTATGACCGCGAGCTGGAACGCCTGCAGACGGAGTTCCGCGCACGCCTTGCCAACATCGACAACCGCAGCGCCGTGCTGCGCGAGAGCCTGCGGCGCATCAACACCGCCCAAAGCCCCGACGAGCTGAAGGCGGCACTGCTGTCGCTCGCCGGGGGAGACCTGAAGTTCACCGACGACGACTGGGAACAATTTTTGAAAGGAACTAAAACCATAGAGCTATGAGCGAAATGCAAAGCAACCGCCGCCGGCAGGCCCAGCAGGAACTGGGACTCGTCGACGAGAAAGAACAGGCGCAGGATGCACGCGCCATGCAGGCAGAACAGGAGCGCATCCGGCGCAAGGAGGAACGGCGGATGGACATCGAGCTGTCGACCTCCTATCAGATGACACAGACCATCGCCCGTTGGATGGACAAGTACTTCCTCGACCCGCTGATTGGGTTGATTCCCGGCTTGGGCGATGCCCTCTCGTCGTTGCTGGTCTTCCCGTTCATCTACGTGGCTGCCGTCAAGGTACGTTCGCTGCCCCTGACGCTGGCGGTCATCTTCAACGTCCTGCGCGACATGGCAATCGGTCTGATACCGTTCTGGGTCGGCAACATCCTCGATTTCTTCAACCGCGCCTACCTGCAGAACTTCCGCTTGATTGTCGGCTTCGTGGAGGACGACCGCGAGATTATCCGGGAGGTCAATCGGAAAGCCTTCTGGATGGGGGTGGGCATCGTCGTGTGCTGCATCCTCATCTATTGGTTGATATCCATTGCCATCGCGGCGACCGCCTGGACCTTCCACTTCTTCAGCAGCTTGTTCAGCTGACGGACGCACCCACGCGCAGACAGAAACCCCATATATAAACCTTATAAAACAATAAAAACATCATGTCAAGAGTATTTCAAGTAATCCCCAAGCGCATCAAGCGCGTCAACGGGACCGTGCTCACCCCCGAAATGGTGGTGACCGTCACCACGCAGACCCATACCTCGTCGCCCTTCAACAACGGAGCGAAGGAAGTGCAGGAAGCCTATATGCGGCTCTATAACTTCGACTACAAGAAGGCGGGCTGCTCCGTGAACGATTTTGAATTCAGAAAATTGGACTGACCCTCCGATGAACTACACTGCGCTTGAAGACCGCCTGTTCGAGGAATGGAAGACACGTTCCCGTCAGTGCGGCGACGGCGAAGAGATTGCCCCCGACGGACTCCTCTATCGGGGGCTTTTCTCTTATGCCGACGGATATTGGACCCGGCGTCCGGGTGACGAATGCCGACGCTGGGAACAGGCTCCCCGTCGGGTACTCATCCTGACGAAGGACCTCAATGACACCGAGGCATGGGACATCCGTTGCGAGACCGGCAGGCGAAACTTCTCCGGACCCGCCGACGCGACCGTCTCCGCGCCCTTCTACAAGAACCTCATGCGCTGGGTCTACGGACTGCTGACGGTGGACCGCCACGGCAACACCCGTCCGTTTGACGAAGCCGACCGCCCGGACACCTTCCGTCCGTTTTACGACGAGGCACCCGTCGCACGCGTCAACTGCAAGAAGCAGCCCGGCGGCAGTCAGCTGACGAACAGCGCCCTGCAAGGCTTCCTCACCCGCTACGCCGACCTGCTGGAGCGTCAGATACGCCTCTACGACGCCGACATCCTGCTGTGCTGCGGCGGCAGTGACCTGATAAAGGATTTCGTGCAGGCGCACTACCTGCCCGACCTGTGCCGGATGAGCGACTGGATATGGTACTCCCCGTCCGTCCGCAAGCTGGTCGTCAACAGTTGGCACCCCAGCTACCACGGCGACACCCACGAGGGGATGTACAATGCGATGATGCAGCACTACAGCGAGTTCCTGTACGCCTTCCCCGGCTTCTTCCCCGGGCGTTGAGGCGGTCAGTCGGTTTTTTTTCAGCGGAAGTCGCCTGCGCGCCCCCGGAATCGCGTTCCTCCGCCTTCCAGCCCTGCTGCGAGGCCCTGGCAACGCCGTATCCAGGACCAAAACGTTTTGCGGGAGGCAGGAAACGTCGTATCCAGGACCAAAACGTTTTGCGTGAAGCAGGAAATGCCGTATTCGGTCTCAAAATGTTTCGAAAGGTTAATGATATGTCGTGTCCAGCATCAAAACGTTTCGAAAGGTTAAGGATATGTTGTATCCAGTATCAAAACATTTCGAAAGGTTAAAGAAACGCCGTATCCGCGACCAAAATGTTTTGCGGGAAACAGGATACACCGTATCCGGGGCCAAAAAGTTCTGCGGACGACACATGTTTGAATGTTCTTAAACGCCTGTTGACCGTTTGGTCCAATCAATCCCGAAAATGTAGGGGCGAGCGGTCTGCTCGCCCGGTCCAATCCGGATTGTTCCCCACACCAATACGTAATATAATTGCCGGACGACACATGTTTGAACGCCTGTTGGACATGTCATTGGACCGGGCGACCCGACCGGTCGCCCCTACATTCAAAGAAGGCATTGCCGGGCGATGCGGGATGCTTTTCTTTTCATTTTATCTTATTTTCTTTCATCCACTGCCACGATTTGGCATAGATGTGCCTCATCTTTGCATCGTGATTCAGAGAAAAGAAACAAAAAACGTTACGAAGATGAGACCAAGCATCAAAAGACAAGACACCCCGGAACAGAAACCGGGAATCGCGGAACCCAAGAGGCTGAACCTCCTGAACGCCATCGAACAGATTGTGGAACTCTCGGAAGGCTCCGGCCTGAAAGAACAGTTCTTCACCGACGCGGCGCGTTACATCCGTTACGTCGGTAAAAAGATGCACCTGACACCCATTCAGGCGGTACTCTTTGCTATCTTTGTCGACAACAGCGACGACAACAACATCCGCCTGAGCGACTTCGCCCGCCACTTCTGTTGCCGCACCGTGCGCATCATCCGCTACATGAGCGACGTCGATGAGCTGGAGCGACGCAAGCTGGTGATTTGCTGCCGCGAACGGCGGGCGAAGTCCTACCGTGTCCCGATGTACGTCGTCGAGGCGCTCAAGGAGAACCGTTGCTACGAGCCGAAGCCGCTGGGCAACCTGACGTGCGACGCCTTGTTCGACGAGCTGGACGACCTCTTCGAACAACGTTCGGACAACGAGCTGACCTACGAGGCATTCGTCGAGGAGGTGCACCGCCTGTTCGACGCCAACCCGCAGCTGCACTTCGTCCGTCGGATGGACTCCTACGGACTCCGGGAGTGGGACTGGGTGCTGCTGCTCCTCTTCTGCCACGAGCTGGTCAACCGCAACGACGACATCATCTGTTCGCGCGACTACGAGAGTCTGTACGGCGGCAAGTCCATCTTCCGCATGCAGGAGCGTTCGCTGGAGCGTGGACACAACGACCTGATAAGGCGCAAGCTGGTGGAGTATGTCAACAACGACGGTTTCGCCGACCGCAGCAACTTCAAGCTCACCGCCGGCACCATCAACGACCTGCTGGGCGAGGTGGGCATCTCCAGCCAGCAGGCGGCGTCCGGTAAAGACCTGCTGCGCTGCACCGACATCGTTCCCAGGCAGCTCTACTACGGCGAGCAGGAGGAGCGGCAAATCTCCCAGCTGACGTCGTTGCTGAGCCGCGAGCGCTTCGACGAGATACGCCAACGGCTGGCAGCCGACGGGATGCGTCAGGGTTTCGCCTGCCTCTTCTACGGGGCGCCGGGCACGGGCAAGACCGAGACCGCCTATCAGCTGGCACGCCTCACGGGGCGCGACATCATGGCGGTGAACTTCGCCGAGATGAAGAGCTGCTGGGTGGGCGAGAGCGAGAAGAACGTCAAGGCGCTCTTCGACCGTTACCGCGCCCTGGTCCGGGACTCCGAGGTCACGCCCATCCTGCTCTTCAACGAGGCGGACGCCCTCATCGGCAAGCGTCAGGAGGGAGCCGAGCGTGCCGTCGACAAGATGGAGAATACCATCCAGAACATCATCCTCCAGGAGATGGAGTCGCTCGACGGCATCCTCATCGCCACGACGAACCTGACGCAGAACCTCGACAAGGCGTTCGAGCGTCGCTTCCTCTACAAGGTGGAGTTCGCCCGTCCGTCGCTCCGTGCCAAGAAGGCCATCTGGCGGACGTTGTTGCCCGACCTGACGGCGGACGAGGCGGGCGAGCTGGCTGCGTGCTACGACTTCACGGGCGGACAAATCGAGAACATCGCCCGCAAGCACACGGTCGAGAAAATCCTGAGCGGCAAGGAGCACGTTTCGCTCGACACGCTGAAGCAGTACTGCGACAGCGAACTGATTGCCGCTCCCGACCGCCGGCGGAAAATCGGATTCGGCGTCAATTGACAATGGATAATTGACAATGGACAATTAAACAGAAAACGATATGGCAAAAGACTTGTTTAACCGTTACATCTGGCTCGTGGACACGATTTATCGGGCGCGCCGGATTACTTTTGAGGAAATCAATGCACGGTGGGTGCGTACCGAGATGAGTGGGGGAGAGGAAATCCCCCTGCGCACCTTCCACAACCACCGCAAGGCAATCGAGGAAATCTTCGACATCAACATCGGGTGCAGCAAGGGTGGGGGATACTACTATTTCATCGAGAACGCGGAGGACATGGAGCGGGGCGGCGTGCGTTCGTGGCTGCTCAACACCTTTGCGGTGAACAACCTCATCAACGAGAGCCACCACCTGAAGCGGCGCATCCTCTTCGAGCAGATTCCGTCGGGGCAGCACTTCCTGACGCCGCTCATCGAGGCGATGCGCGACGGCGTGACGGTGGAGCTGACGTACCAGAGCTTCGGACGCGACGAGGCGAACACGTTCGAGGTGGAGCCTTACTGCGTGAAGGTGTTCCGCCAGCGGTGGTACCTGGTGGCACGCAGTCCCTACTATGACAAGGTGATGATTTACTCGCTCGACCGCATTCACGACCTGGAGGCGACGAGCCGCGCGTTTGACTACCCGAAGTCGTTCGCCCCGGAGGAGTTCTTCCGCTTCAGCTTCGGTATCATTGTCGACGAGGAGTATGATGTGGAGTCGGTGCGCCTGAAGGTGTACGGCACGAAGTGCAAGTATCTGCGTGCCCTCCCGTTGCACGACACCCAGGTCGAGGTGGAGCGGGGCGAAGGCTATGCGGTGTTCAGCTACCTGCTACGCCCGACGTATGACTTCGTGCAGGAGCTGCTCTCCCACGGCGACGAGGTGGAAGTCCTGTCTCCCGACTGGCTGCGCGCGGCGATGCGCGAGAAGGTACAGGCGATGCTGGCACACTATGCCGATGGGGAAGGAGGCGCGCGATGAAGGACTTTGCAGCCATCGACTTCGAGACGGCAAACCGCGAGCCGACGAGCGTCTGCAGCGTGGGCATCGTGGTGGTGCGCGGCGGCATCGTCACCGAGAAGCTCTACCGCCTCATCCGTCCCTACCCGGACACCTACGAGTACTGGAACATCCGCGTCCACGGCATCCGTTGGGCGGACACCGCCGGGGCGCCTGCGTTTCCCGTCGTCTGGGCGGAGCTTGCGCCCCACATCGAGGGACTTCCGCTGGTGGCGCACAACAGTCCGTTTGACGAGGGCTGCCTGCGTGCGGCATTCCGCCACTACGGCATGACATATCCCGGCTACACGTTCCACTGCACCTGCCGTGCCTCCCGCCGCGTGTTCGGCAAGAGTCTGCCCAACCACCAGTTGCAGACGGTCGCCGCCCGTTGCGGTTTCGACCTGACGCAGCACCATCATGCCCTTGCCGACGCCGAGGCGTGTGCCTGGATTGCGCGGGAGATATTGTGAGGGGATGAGGCGGCGTCAGTTCACCTGCACGCAGTCGAAGTATTCCCTGAAGAGCCTTTCCGCCCGTTCGAGCTGTTCCGTTGTGTTTTCACGGACGCCCTTCAGCCGGTATTCCTGTCCCAGGGCCTCATACTTGTGCACGCCCAGGGTGTGGTAGGGGAGGATTTCCACTTTTTGCAGCATCCGGTAGTCGCGGAAGTGCTCTCCCAGCTGTCGGATGTCCCCCTCCGCGTCGCTGTAGCCCGGCACGAGCACATAGCGCAACCAGAAGGGTTTGGCGTGCGCTTCGAGCCATGCGGCGGTGCGCAGGGTCTGCTCGTTGCCGCGTCCCGTGAGGTTGCGGTGCCGGCTGTTGTCAAACTCCTTCACGTCGAGCAGCACGAGGTCCACCAGGCTGAGGAGTTCCTCCACGGCGTCGTTCCACAGTCCGCCGTTGCTGTCGAGACAGATGTGTATGCCCTCCTCCTTCAGCCGTCGGCAGAGCGGAATTAGTGCCTTCGCCTGGAACGTCGGTTCCCCGCCGGAGAAGGTGATGCCTCCCCGCCGACCGAAGAACGCCTTCTGGCTGACAGCCATGCGGACGATTTCTTCCGCTTCCGTCGATTTGCCCCCGTGGCTGTCGATGGTGTCCGGGTTGGCGCAGTAGAGGCACTTGAAGTTGCATCCCTGCAGGAAGACGACCAGGCGGAGTCCCGGTCCGTCGTAGGTGCCCATGCTCTCGTAGGAGTGGACGTTGAGTGCAGGTTGTGTTTGGTTGTTTTCCATTTGATACATGCGTATGAAAAATGCAGAGGCACGGAGGCGACTTTGCCGTCGAACTCCTCCGTGCCTGTGCGGTTATGTGTGTCCGGATTTCTGTTCTCAGCCGATTACATGCGCTGGTGGAAGCTGCGTGAGATGACCTCCAGCTGATGTTCGCGGCTCAGCTTGATGAAGTTCACGGCATAGCCCGACACGCGGATGGTGAGTTGCGGGTATTTCTCGGGATGCTCCATGGCGTCCTCCAGCATCTCGCGGTTGAGCACGTTCACGTTCAGGTGGTGTGCGCCCTTGGTGAAGTAGCCGTCAATCATCGTCACGAGGTTCTCGATGCGTTCCTCGCGCGTCGGTCCGAGCGATTTCGGTACGATGGAGAATGTGTTGCTGACGCCGTCCTGCGCATCCCGGTAACGGAGTTTCGCCACGGAGCTGAGTGATGCCAACGCACCGTTCTTGTCCCGTCCGTGCATGGGGTTCGCACCCGGAGCGAAGGCGACACCCTTGGCGCGTCCGTCGGGGGTAGCACCGGTCTTCTTGCCATACATCACGTTCGAGGTGATGGTGAGGATGGAGAGCGTCGGGCGTGCGTTCTTGTAGACGGGCAGCTTCTTGAGTTCCTCGTCGAAGAAGTAGACCAGGTCGACAGCCAGGTGGTCCACCCGGTCGTCGTCGTTGCCGAAGCAGGGGAACTCGCCGTCAATCTGGAAGCTCTCCGTCAGTCCGATTTCATTGCGTACGGCTTTCACCCGTGCATACTTGATGGCTGACAGCGAGTCGACGGCGATGGACATGCCCGCCACGCCGTATGCCAGGTTGATGCGCGGGTTGGTGTCGACGAACGCCATCTGTGCCTTCTCGTAGTAATATTTGTCGTGCATGTAGTGGATGATGTTCATCGCCTCGTTGTAGACGCGTGCAATCTCCTTGAGCACCTTCTTGTAGTTTGCCATGACCTCCTCGAACTTCAGCGTGTCGCCGGTCAGCACGGGAATGTCCTTGACCATCAGCGTGCCGGTGTTCTCGCAACGTCCGCCGTTGATGGCGAGCAGGAGGGCTTTCGCCAGGTTGCATCGCGCGCCGAAGAACTGGATGTGCCGTCCGATGTCCTGGTACGACACGCAGCAGGCGATGCCGTAGTCGTCCGAGTGACGCACTTCACGCATCAGCTCGTCGTTCTCGTACTGGATGGACGAGGTGTCGACCGACACCTGTGCGCAGAAGTCCTTGAATCCCTCGGGCAGCTGCGGGCTCCAGAGCACGGTCATGTTCGGTTCAGGCGACGGGCCGAGGTTGTAGAGCGTCTGGAGGAAGCGGAAGGAAGTCTTCGTCACCTTCGTCCGTCCGTCGTTGAAGCGTCCGCCGATGGCTTCGGTCACCCAGGTCGGGTCTCCGGCGAAGATGTCGTTGTAGCTCTGCATGCGCAGGTGGCGCACCATGCGCAGCTTGATGATGAACTGGTCGATGAGCTCCTGTGCGAAGGTCTCGTCGATGAGTCCGTGCGCCAGGTCATACTCGATGTAGATGTCGAGGAAGGAGGATGTGTTGCCCAGCGACATGGCGGCCCCGTCCTGTTCCTTGACGGCAGCCAGGTAAGCCATGTAGACCCATTGCACTGCTTCCTGTGCGTTGTGTGCGGGGCGGCTCAGGTCCAGTCCGTAGTATTCGCCCATGACCTTCATGTCCTTGAGCGCCTTGATTTGTTCGGCAACCTCTTCGCGCAGGCGGATGCGTTCCTCGGTCATGGGACCGGTGAGGTCGCGCAGGTCCTCCTGTTTGGCAGCAATCAGGTTGTCCAGTCCGTAGAGCGCCAGTCGTCGGTAGTCGCCGATGACCCGTCCGCGTGCATAGTTGTCGGGCAGTCCGGTGAGGAATCCCAGGGAGCGGAAGGAACGAATCTCCTCCGTATATACGTCAAATACCCCATCGTTGTGTGTCTTGCGATAGTGTGTGAAGATGTCTTTCACCTTCGGGTCTACTTCCACTCCATTTTCACGGCAAGCCTTCTCGACCACCTTGATACCGCCGAAAGGCTTGATGGCACGCCGGAGCAGTTCGTCGGTCTGCAGTCCCACGATGAGTTCGTTCTCCCGGTCGATGTATCCAGCCTTGTGTGACGTGATGGTTGACACCGTGTTCGGATCGAGCGAGCGTACTCCCCCGTTGTTCCGTTCCTCTTCGAGTGCCTTGAGGCAGCACTCCCAGACTTTCCGGGTTCGTTCGGTGGGGCCTTGCAGGAAGGATGCGTCGCCTTCGTAAGGGGTAATGTTTCTGCTTACGAAATCAGTCACGTTGATCTCTTGCGTCCAGAGTCCGTCTTTGAAGTTTCTGTTCAATTCCATAAATCCGATAATCTTGTGAAAGTTGAATTAATAATAGTGCATAAACGGAGGTACGTATCCTCCTCCAAAATTTTGAGCCGCAAAGATAAGCTGTAAATTCCGTATGTGCGTCACAAACAGCCCTAATTTTATGCTGTAGAACATAAAATAGCAACATTTAGGTAGTCCGCACGTAGATTTAAAGTTGAAAAAGATGAAAAAGAGTCCCTGAATATTTGGAGCTCTGCCAACGAACCTTTACCTTTGCAGCGCTTTCGAAGGAAAGATGCCGGAGTGGTCGATCGGGCCGCACTCGAAATGCGGTGAACGGGCAACTGTTCCCAGGGTTCGAATCCCTGTCTTTCCGCTGATAATAAGCAGATTATAGGAATTAGGCGTAAAAACTTAGTTCCTATTTTTTTTGTTTGGGCGGTATTATTCATTATAAAACTTGAGGAAGGGCTCCCATGCCGAGCCTCGCAACCCATCGCTTCCGGGCATGAAAAAAGGAAGCCGTTCGATGTGAATGACTTCCTTTCCCTGTGATTCCGCTGCGATTCGAACGCAGGACCCACGCCTTAGAAGGGCGTTGCTCTATCCAGCTGAGCTACGGAACCAGCCTTATTTGCGGTTGCAAAGGTAGTGCTTTTGGGGGAAAGTACAAATATCGGACGCATTTTTTTGCGAAGAATCTCGGGAAGAGGACGTGAACTTCGTTAAATTCAGTATAGAACGGGGAGGTTTTCAAAGTCAGACTTGCAAGAAAGTGAAACTTTTACGTATGTTTGTGCCCTATTTAACCATACAAAGACAAAAAGAAGATATGAAGTACAATTTTGATGAGCTCATTGAGCGCAGAGGTACCAATGCCATTAAATATGATGCCATGAAAGAATTGTGGGGCAGGGAAGACCTCATCCCCATGTGGGTAGCGGACATGGATTTCCGTACACCGTCTTTTATCCTGGAGGCCATCCGGCGTCGGCTGGACCACGAAGTGCTCGGCTACACACACCCGGCAGACAGCTATTATGAGGCAATCATCCATTGGGTGGACAAACGTTACGGCATGAAAGTGGAAAGAGACGACCTGCACTACATCCCGGGCATCGTGCCGGGCATACACCACGCCGTGTGTGCACTGACGGAGAAAGGAGACAAGATTGCCATCCAACCGCCGGTGTACCATCCCTTCCGTCAGATTATCGAAGGGACGGGACGCGTGCCGGTCTGTGCACCCCTGGTGTTGCGTGACGGACGGTTCTGCATGGATTTTGATGCCTTGCGCAGAGCCTTGGAGGGTTGCAAGCTCTTCATCCTTTGTAATCCGCACAATCCGGGTGGAGTGGTCTGGACACAGGAAGAGCTGGAGGAGGTATCCCGTATCTGCGAGGCTTGCGGTGTGACCGTCATCAGCGATGAAATCCATGCCGACATGGTGTTTGCCCCGCATCGCCACCGTCCGTTTGCCACCGTCACTCCGTGGGTACGGGAACATACAGTCACGTTCATGGCACCTTCGAAGGTGTTCAACATGCCCGGCATCATCGTGTCCCAGGCTATTGTCTACAACCCGGAACTGCGTGAGCGCTTCTATGGTTACATCGACCGGAATGACCTGGCGATGGGCAATGTGTTCTCCTACCTTGCAGCCGAGGCTGCCTATACGGAAGGCGAGGAATGGCTGACGCAGATGCTGGACTATGCACAGGCAAACATCCGTCTCGTGGATGAGCGTCTGAAGGAACGCATGCCTAAAATCAAGGCGGTGCTTCCGGAAGCCTCCTTCCTGATATTCCTGGATTGCCGCGAACTGGGCTTTGCCACGCAGGCAGAGCTGGAATCGTTCTTTGTCAACGAGGCACGGCTGGGGCTGAACAACGGAAGCATGTTCGGCGAAGAGGGCACCGGTTTCATGCGCCTGAATGTGGCGGCACCCCGCAGCGTTGTGGAGCAGGCATTGCAGCAGCTGGAGGAAGCTTACGCCCGGTTATAGGCTGCAAGTACACATGTGAAACTTACATCAAAATGACTAGACAGATATGATCAGACACATTGTAGCATTCAAGTTGAAAGGGACTCCGGAGGAACGTTTGGAGGTGTCGCGCCGATTCAAGGCGGCACTGGAAGCACTCCCTGCACAAATCGACGTGTTGAAAAGCATCGAAGTCGGTATCAATGAAAATCCGGCGGAGACATGGGACGTGGTGCTGACTGCCGTCGTGGAGACGCTGGAGGATGTGGGTACGTATGCCCGCCATCCGGCTCATGTGGCAGCAGCCTCCATCGTGGCGCCTCACAAGGAGGCACGCGCCTGCGTGGACTATACCTTCTGAGTGCAGGGGAGGCATCCCCGGATAGATTCCCGGCAGGAAGGTGTACCGGCTCCGTTTTTTTATGACAGACGGACGTGGCACCTCCCTGCCGGGTCTTTTTTTATCGGACGGACGGAAGTGACAGAAAGACGGCTTTCCCGTCCTTTTGCTTGACAGATTCCCCGTTTTCTTTCTTTTCAGCTGACGCGTACTTTGCAGGATTCCGCCAAACTGGAACGGATTTGCAAAGGAATGCAAACGAAATGCCCGGCAAATGCCTTTGATTTTAGAAAACTATACATTTCATTTTCGGAATACTGACAAAACGTGCCCGGAACAATATTGTTTCGCGAGCCAAACAATATTGTTTGCCGCCTCAAACAATATAGTTTCACCCGCCAAACACGTTTGTTTCATGCCCGGAAGTCAAATCTTTGGAAAGTGGAAGTGAAAAATTCCGGGTTTCGTTCGCTGGAAGAAGGAGGCAGTCAACATTTCGGAAACTATGAAAAGAACGGGGAGAAGCCGATGCGGAGGTGCAGGATGGCAGGTCCCGCCCGCAGAAACATCCGGGAGGAAACGGAAACAACGGAACGGGCGACAAACTGTATTTCGCGAATCGCCTGAGAATGCAAAAAAATCCATCAAGCCGTATTTTGGTGCAGGGAAAGCCCCTGTCGGGCGCTTCGTTTGACATTTTGTCAATCGGAGTCGGACGTCCACGGACGGAAGCGGCATCGTTGTTTCCGCCTCTTTAAACCGACAAGTCCGGAACGGGTTGACCGCTCTTTCAGGGGGAATATGCAGGGTATTTGTATTTATTAACTAGAAAGATTAGTTGAGTAACTAAAAAATGCAGTTATTTGCGGAAAAACAAGAGATGCCATGAATAAACTGACTGCAAAAGAAGAAGAAATCATGGGCTTTTTCTGGGAGAAAGGGCCTCTGTTCGTCAGACAACTGCTGGAGTTCTACAAGGAACCCCGTCCTCACTTCAACACGTTGTCTACCATTGTCCGCGGCTTGGAGGAGAAGGGTTTCCTGTCTCATACCTCTTATGGGAACACCTATCAATATTATGCCGTGGTGTCTGCCGACGACTTCAAGCGTCGTACGCTGAAGGGTATCATCAGCAAATATTTCAATAATTCTTATCTGAGCGTGGTGTCATCGCTGGTCAAGGAAGAGAAGATTTCAGTGGACGAACTGAAGCAGCTGATCGACGAGGTCGAGAAGCCCGGACGCGATGCCAATCCTGCCAATCATCCTGAAAATTGAAGCTTATGGGAGCACTTTTGGTTTATGTGGTCAAGTCCGCCGTTTGCCTGGCACTGTTGTTTGCCGGCTACCGGCTCTGGTTGAGGAGTGAGACGCTTCACGGGATGAACCGTGCGACGCTGTTGGGGATTTGTGTGGCTTCGTTCGTGCTGCCTGCCTTGGGTGGGGCGTGGATGAGGCTGGTGGGGTTGCCTTCGTCCGGAGGAATCGATGTCGGGGCTGTCCTGGTTGCGACGGCGGAAGCTGTTCCGGCGGAAGTGGCGTCCGGGAGTCCCGTCAGCTGGCAGTCGGCAGTGGTTGCCCTCTATCTGGCAGGGCTGGCAATCTTCTTCCTGCGTGGGGTAATCGGGCTGTTCCAGTTGCTGCGTCTGCTCCGTTCAGGCAGGCGGACCCGGCTGGAGGATGGCGTATGGCTGGTGGTACACCGACGCAACCTGGCTCCGTTCAGCTGGTGGAACTGTGTGGTCATCAGCGAGGAGGACTTGTCGGCACACGGCGATTACATCCTGACTCACGAGCGGGAACACATCGTCCGTCGTCACACGGCCGACCTGATGCTGGCAGGACTGTGCACGGCCCTGCAATGGTTCAACCCGTCGGCATGGATGCTGGAGCGCGAACTGCACGACGTGCATGAGTTCCAGGCGGACGAAGGAGTCTTGGGCAAGGGGTTGGATGCCAGATGTTATCAATTGCTGTTAATAGAAAAAGCTGTCGGCACGAAACGCTACTCTCTAGCCAACAGCTTTAATCACAGTTCACTTCAAAAACGTATAACTATGATGAAAAAGAAAAAGTCCGGTCAATGGGCACGCGTGAAGTATCTTTGCCTGCTTCCGCTTGCCACGGTGGCGGTGGCGGCTTTTGCACGCCCCGAAGTGTCCGCTCCGTTGGAGCAGTTATCGAGCGCCAAAGTTACAGATTTGGCAGCAGTCGTGAAAGCAAAACAGACGGAAATTCCGGCTGACAGTGTCAAACCGACGCAGCATGGGGAGGGGGTCTTCGACATGGTGGAACAGATGCCCCACTTCCCCGGTGGTACCATGGAGATGATGAATTTCATCGGTAAGAACCTGAAGTATCCGGAGGAAGCCGTGAAGCAGAATCTGGAGGGACGTGTCATCATCCAGTTTATAGTCGGGAAGGATGGAACGGTCAGCGATGCGAAGGTCGTGCGTTCCGCCGGTCCGTTGCTGGATAACGAAGGGCTGCGGGTCATCAACCTGATGCCTCGTTGGGTGCCCGGCAGACAGGGCGGTAAGCCGGTGGCTGTCCGTTATACGGTGCCCATCGTGTTCCGCAACGACAAGCAGTCCGCTCCGTCGGGAGAGAACAAGCAGTCAGGGACGGACACCGGGCAGAAGCTGGATGTCAACCCGACGTCGGGCGACAATCCGATGGTCATCTGCGACGGCAAGGAAATCACTCCTGCAATGATGCATGCACTGGACCCGAATGCCATCGAGCGCATCGAGGTCTTCAAGGACGAGGCTTCCAAGGCGAAATACGGTGCTGTCGGCAGGAGCGGTGTTATCCTGGTGACGTTGAAGAAAAAGTAAAACGATACTTAAACGGGAGGCAATTTTCAGGACATTCGTGCTGAGCTTCTCGGAAGATTTGTCTACATTTGTTGCGCTGTAGCCTCCTGCGGGGGACTACAGCGTTAACGCTTTAAATGTAATACAATGAACAAGTACCCTAAAATTGGAATCCGCCCGACCATCGACGGTCGTCAAGGCGGTATCCGTGAAAGTCTGGAAGAGAAGACCATGTGCCTGGCAAAGGCAGTGGCAGAGTTGATTACCAATAATCTGAAGAATGGCGACGGCTCGCCCGTGGAGTGCGTCATTTCCGACAGCACCATCGGACGTGTGGCCGAGGCTGCTGCCTGCGCCGAGAAGTTCGAGCGTGAGGGAGTGGGTGCCACCATCACCGTGACCTCGTGCTGGTGTTACGGTTCGGAGACGATGGACATGAACCCCTATTATCCGAAAGCCGTATGGGGATTCAACGGAACCGAACGTCCGGGAGCCGTCTACCTGGCTGCCGTGCTTGCCGCCCATGCACAGAAGGGGTTGCCGGCATTCGGCATTTACGGACATGACGTGCAGGACCTGGCAGACAACACCATCCCTGCCGACGTAGCCGAGAAGTTGCTTCGCTTTGCCCGTGCCGCACAGGCTGTGGCGACGATGCGTGGCAAGTCCTACTTGTCGATGGGAAGTGTCGCCATGGGTATCGCCGGCTCCATTGTCAACCCGGACTTCTTGCAGGAGTACTTGGGCATCCGTGCCGAGTCGGTCGACCTGACGGAGATTCTCCGCCGCATCGAGGAGGGCATCTATGACAAGGAAGAGTTTGCCAAGGCGATGGCATGGACCGAGAAATACTGCAAGCCCAATGAAGGCGAGGACATCGGCAACCGCGACGAGAAGAAGAAGAACCGTGCCGAGAAGGATGCTGACTGGGAGTTCGTGGTGAAGATGACCATCATCATGCGCGACCTGATGCGTGGCAATCCGCGGCTGCGTGAGGCGGGCTTCAAGGAAGAGGCGCTGGGACACAATGCCATCGCTGCCGGATTCCAGGGACAACGCCAGTGGACGGACTTCAAGCCCAACGGTGACTTCTCGGAGTCGCTGCTCAACTCCTCGTTTGACTGGAACGGCATCCGCGAAGCCTTCGTGGTGGCTACGGAGAACGACTGCTGCAACGGCATCGCCATGTTGTTCGGTCACCTGCTGACCAACACGGGACAAATCTTCTCCGACGTGCGCACCTACTGGAGCCCCGAAGCCGTGAAGCGTGTCACCGGCAAGGAGCTGACCGGACGGGCTGCCGGAGGCATCATCCACCTCATCAACTCCGGAGCCACTACGCTCGACGGCACCGGCCGTCAGTGTGACGCGGAAGGCAACCCCGTGATGAAACAGCCGTGGAACATCAACGAGAAAGACGTGGAGGCTTGTCTGGCTGCCACGACCTGGCGTCCTGCCAACCGCGACTATTTCCGTGGCGGAGGCTTCTCGTCGAACTTCCTGAGTCGCGGCGGCATGCCGGTGACCATGAGCCGTCTGAATCTGGTGAAGGGACTGGGTCCCGTGCTTCAGATTGCCGAAGGATGGACCGTGGACATCGACCCGGAAATCCACGCGGTGCTCGACAAGCGTACCGACCCGACCTGGCCGACGACCTGGTTCGTACCGCGTCTGTGTGACAAGCCTGCCTTCCGCGATGTCTATTCCGTCATGAACAACTGGGGCGCCAACCACGGTGCCATCAGCTACGGGCACATCGGTCAGGATTTGATTACGCTGGCTTCCATGCTCCGCATACCCGTATGCATGCACAACGTGGAAGAGGACAAGATATTCCGTCCGGCAGCCTGGAACGCATTCGGCATGGACAAGGAAGGTGCCGACTACCGTGCCTGCGCCGCTTACGGTCCGTTGTACAAATAAAACCTGAACTGCTATGGAGCCCTCGAAAAAAACATCTATCCTTCACAAGGATGGGGTGAGCTTCGTGCTTCCCTTCATCCTCATCACGTCGTGCTTTGCCTTGTGGGGCTTTGCCAACGACATCACCAATCCGATGGTGAAAGCCTTCTCCAAGATTTTCCGCATGAGTGTGACCGACGGTGCGTTGGTGCAGGTGGCGTTCTACGGAGGCTACTTCGCCATGGCATTCCCTGCCGCCATTTTCATCCGGCGTTATTCCTACAAGGCGGGTATCCTGCTGGGGCTGGGGCTGTATGCCGTCGGCGCCTTCCTCTTCCTGCCTGCCAAGATGCTGGGTGAGTATGCCTACTTCCTGTTGGCCTATTTCATCCTGACGTGCGGATTGTCGTTCCTGGAGACGAGTGCCAATCCCTACATCCTCTCCATGGGTACGGAGGAGACTGCCACCCGACGGCTGAACCTGGCTCAGTCGTTCAATCCGATGGGCTCCCTGCTGGGTATGTATGTGGCGATGAACTTCATCCAGGCGCGGCTGAACCCGATGGACAGCGATGCCCGTGCCCAACTCAACGATGCCGAGTTTGAGGCATTGAAGGAGGCGGACCTCTCGGTGCTCATCACGCCTTACGTCGCCATTGCTGCCGTCATCCTGCTGATGTTCCTCATCATCCGTTTCACCAAGATGCCGAAGAACGGCGACCAGTCGCACGACATCCGTTTCGGTGCCACCATGAAGCGGCTCATCCACCTGCCCCGTTACCGCGAGGGGGTGATAGCCCAGTTCTTCTATGTGGGTGCACAGATTATGTGCTGGACGTTCATCATCCAGTACGGCACGCATTACTTCATGCTCGAAGGCATGGACGAGCGGTCGGCGGAAGTGCTGTCGCAGCGTTATAACATCTATGCCATGGTGCTGTTCTGCTGCAGCCGCTTCATCTGTACCTTCATCCTGCGTTACCTGAATCCGGGGCAGCTGCTGATGATTCTTGCCATCTGTGCCGGCTTCTTCACGCTGGGAGTCATCGGACTGGAGAACCGTTACGGGGTCTACTGCCTGGTGGGCGTGTCGGGCTGCATGTCGCTGATGTTCCCCACCATCTATGGCATTGCCCTTGAAGGCCTGGGCGATGATGCCAAGTTCGGAGCTGCCGGACTGATTATGGCGATTCTGGGAGGTTCGGTACTTCCCCCGGTGCAGGCTTCCATCATCGACTTGGGCAGCGTGGGAGGCTTCCCGGCAGTCAACCTGTCCTTTGTGCTTCCGCTGATTTGCTTCATCGTGGTGGCAGCCTACGGGTTCCGTACCTTCCGACGGAAAGTGTAAGCGGAAAGAAACTCATACAGATACTATGAAGCGAGGGCGTGTCCGGCTGTTGACCGGCACGCCCTCGCTTGTTTTGAATACAGTTTGAATGCTGTTTGAATGCCGTTTGGCGTATGACTTGAGTTGTTTACGTGTGCTGTCTGTGTGCCTCTGCATACTGCCGGAAGCGTTCGAGTCCCTCATGGAGTACGGACTTCGGGCAGGCGATGTTCCACCGCATGAAGCCTTCCCCTTCGGCACCGTACATCGTGCCTGCATTGAGCCAGAGCCGCGCCTCCTGTGTGAGGCGGTGTTCCAGTTCCTCCGACGGCTGACGGAGCGCACGGGTGTCCATCCACACCAGGTAGGTGCCTTCGAGGCGGGTGAGGGGGAAGTCGGGCAGATGCTCCTCGCAGTAAGCCTGCATGTAGCGGTAGTTGGCATGCAGGTAGGCAAGGAGCTGGGTGAGCCATTCCTCGCCCTCGTTGTAGGCGGCGATGGTGGCGAGTACGCCGAAGGGATTGACGTCGCACACCTCGTTGATGTTGATTGCCTTGTCGATGCGTCGGCGCATGTCGTCGTCGGCAGCTACGATGGTGGCAATCTGCAGGCCCGCCATGTTGAACGATTTGCTGGGCGACACACACGTCACCGAGTGCTGCCGGAACTCCTCCGACAGGGAGGCGAACGGCGTATAGGTATGTCCCGGGTAGACCAGCTCGCAGTGAATCTCGTCCGAGACGACCGTGACCCCGTGGCGGAGGCAGATGTCACCCAGACGGGTCAGCTCTTCGCGGGTCCAGACACGTCCGGCAGGGTTGTGGGGATTGCAGAGCAGCATCACCTTGACCCGCTCGTCGGCTGCCTTCCGTTCCAGGTCCTCGAAGTCCATGCGGTACGTCCGGTCCTCGTATGTCAGGGGGCTGCTGACCATCCCGCATCCGTTGTTGCGGATGGAGGAGAAGAAGCAGTTGTAGACCGGAGTCTGCACCAGCACCTTGTCGCCGGGCACGGTCAGTGCCTTGATGACGGCAGAGAGGGCGGGCACCACTCCCGAGGTGTAAATCATCCAGTCGCGTCGGATGGTCCAGCCGTGACGGCGGGCGAACCAGTCCGTGACGGCATCGTAGTAGGCGTCCGGTACCCGTGTGTAGCCGAAGATGCCGTGGGCGACGCGCCGTTGCAGCGCCTCCACGATGGGGGCTGCCGTGCGGAAGTCCATGTCAGCCACCCACAAGGGGAGGACGTCGGCATCCGCCGCACTGTCCCACTTGTAGGAGTTGGTATTCCGGCGCGGGATTATCTCGTCGAAGTCATACCGCATGGCTGCCTCCTCTCTCTTCGATGACGCAGTCGGCGGGCGCCTTGATGTTCTCGTCGAGGGTGATGGAGCCGATGGAGTCCGCCACGATGTGTCCCGACGTCGGGTTCTTGATGTTCGTGATGGCGCCGCGGATGTCGGCCTTCACGGTGCTGTACTCGAAGGCGCGGTCGCAGTCGGGACCGAAGGTGCAGTTCTCCAGCACGAGGTCCTGTGCGTAGCAGAGCGGTTGCTCGCCGGTGATGTGGCAGTTGACCAGGCGCAGGTTGCGTGAGTGCCAGCCGAGGTACTCGCCGTTCAGCTCGGAGTCATAGATGGTGACGTTCTCCACCTCCCAGAACGCATCCTTGGTCGTAATCCGTGCGTTGTGGATTTCGACGTTCTTCACATACTGGAACACATACTTGCTGTCACTCTCCAGTCCGTCGACGTAGATGTCGTTGCTGAACATGAAGGGGTAGGTGCCGTCGTGGAGCTTGAGGTTCTTGATGTGAAGCCGGTTGCAACGCCAGAACACTTCGTCGGCGTCGTTCATCACCACATTCTCTATCTCGATGTCGTCCATCTCGCGGAACATCTTCGGGGCATCGATGCGCGTGTCGGTCATCTTCAGGTGGTCGGAATACCACAGTGCCGAACGTCCGCCGACGTCGAAGAAGCAGCGGTCGATGGTGAACCCGTGCACATGCCAGAACGGGTAGTTCCCTTCAAACGTACAGTTGGTGGCTATGATGTTGCTACACTCTTTGATGGCAGATTCGCCGGCGCGGATGATGACGTTGTCCAAATGGAGGTCGTGCGAGGCAAACAGGGGACGTTCGCCTCCGAACTCCTGATTCTTGATCTCTTTCATACACAATAATATATTAGTTGATGATTCGTTGCGCTTTGCGGGCATCCCGACGGATGCCGGGAGGGCTTCCCTTCCGGGGCTTCGTTCACGATGCAAAAGTACAAAGCGCCTGTTATTCTCCTTGTAGATAAATTACGGTTGTTGTAACCTGGATTACGGATGATGCCGTCGGGCATCACCCGAAGGCTACCGGATGGTCTTGAGCCACTTGCCACGGAACAGGCGGATGAGGAAGATGATTCCCCGGAAGCACAGCTCCACGCACATGGCTATCCAGACGCCCTTCAGTCCCAGGGTCGGGGCGAGCAGGGCTGCGAGTGACAGACGCACCGCCCAGATGCTGAAGAAGTTCATCAGGCAGGGGATGAGCGTGCTTGCCGCACCCACGAACACACCGTAGGCGACGATGGCTGCCGCGAACATCGGTTCGGCAAATGCCTCGATGCGGAGCGCCATGACACCCAGCTCGCGGATCTCGTCGACGGGAGTCATGACACCGATGATTTGCGGGGCGGCAACGTACATGATGACCCCCATGAGCCCCATGATGAGCATGCCCATGAAGACCGTGATGTAGGCGAACCGGCGGGTCAGGTCCCGTCTGCCTGCTCCCATGCTCTGCCCCACGAGGGTGGTCGCAGCGTCGGCTATACCGTAGCCGGGCATGTAGCAGAGGCTCTCGGCGGTGATGGCAAACGAGTTGGCGGCAATGGCGAAGATGCCCAGCGGAGCCACGATGACCGTGGTCATGATTTGGGCGCCGCAGATGACCGCATGCTCGATGCCCATCGGCAGACCGATGTGCAAAGCCTTCCTGAGGGTGGCGGCAGTGGGGCGGAAGCGTCCGTGTTCCTTCGTCAGCCGGAGCTGGGGAGAGCGGGTGAGCAGGAACCAGAGCAGCAACCCGGCGGCAATGGTCTCGGCAAGGACCGTTCCCAGGGCGGCTCCCTCGACGCCCAGTCCTGCGCCCGGCATGAAGAGCGTGAAGCTGCCCAGCCGGATGTCCCGCGAGGGGAAGATGAGGAAGAAGTTGAAGATGACGTCGAGCACGCACATCAGCACGCCGGCAAGGCTGGGCATGTGCATGTTCCCGCTGCAACGCAGCATGCTTCCGGCGAGGAAGTTCATCTGGAGCACGGGCAGGAAGAGGGCATAGATGAAGAAGTAGAGCGAGGCATCCCGGCGGATTACTTCGTCGCCGCCCAGCCACCCGGGCAGGAAGCCGCTGATGGAGACGCCGATGAGGGCAAGCGTCAGTCCGAACAGCCCGATGGCAACCAGACCCTGACGCAGCACGGCACGTGCCTCGGTGAAGTCGTTCGCCCCGATGCGGTGGGCGACCTGGACGGAGAAGCCTGCCGTGGCTGCCATGCAGAGTCCGCCGAAGAGCCACGTCGTGGTGGATACCAGTCCGATGGATGCCGAGGCGTCGGCACCGAGACTGCCCACCATGGAGGCGTCGATGTACTGCATGACGATGCTGGAGAGCTGTGCCACGATGGAAGGGATACTCAGCTGGGCGGTCAGCTTGAGCTGCTGGCCGAACGTCAGTGATTTGCCTTCACGGATGAGGGCCAACAGGGCTTCAGCCTTTTCTGTTTGTTGTTTCATGAGAAGTCTTTGGGTTCCTTAAAGTCAGTTTCAGGTTCAGGGTCTGTCTCCCGGATGAGCCGTGTGGGGGTGTCTCCGGGACGCGTGCCACCTCGGACAAGGCGATGAAGGTATTGCCCTCACGGTGAGGGCTACCATTGATTAACAGAACTTTCATAGTACTTGTTTTTTTATGTTATAGGATTCTTAGGCGGCGCAAAGATACATCAATTGCGCCAAACGGTGAAATGAGTCCGTCCACCCGACGGGGGAGGAGCGCGGTACATGCGGCGGACGAACGTCGTGCCTGTAGGGGGTAGACGTCGTACATGTGGGGGATAGACAGACCAAAGTATTATACTTAGGCTGCCAAAGTATAATACTTAGGGGGTCTAAGTATAATACTTTGGTCCGTACAGGCCCGGGGTTAGTCGCGTCTGTGCCGTACATGAATCCCATCCGTCCCCGTCCGTGTGTCAGCTGCCCCCGAGGCGGTACTCGCCGGGCGACACACCCGTGAACCGCTTGAAGAGCAGGCTGAACGACTGCACGCTCGGGTAGCCCAGCCGGCGCGCCACGAACGCAGGGGTGTGGGCGGGGTCCTGCAGCAGGTGCTTCGCCATCTTCAGACGTTTGAGCTGGAAGCACTCGTCGGGCGTCTTGCCGGTCTCGAACTTCAGCAGGTCCTCGAAGTAGGCAGCCGAGAGTCCCAGTTCCGTGGCAAACGAGGCGGTCGTGGGCAGCCTGCCGTCCTCCAGCCTGCCGGACGTCAGGTAGGTGTCGAGCAGCCTGGTCGCCCGGCTGAGGAGTGCCTTGTTCTTGTTCTCGCGGGTGATGAACTGACGTTCGTAGAACCGTGTGCAGTAGTCCAGCAGCAGCTCGATGTGGCGGGAGAGGATGGTGCGCGTATGGGTGTCGATGGGGTGGTGCAGTTCCTCCTCGATGTGCTCCAGGCAGCAGGTCACCGTGGCGGTTTCGCGTTGCGACAGGTGGAGCGCCTCCTCCTTGCGGTAGCCGAAGAAGGTGTAGTTGCGGATGTGGTTGTCCAGCGTCGTGCGGAACAGCAGGTCGGGGTGGAACGCCAGCAGCCACCCTTTGTCGGGCAGGGTGTTGTCGGTGGTCATGCGGAAGATGGCTCCCGGTGTGAGGAACACCATGGTGGCGGTGGAGAAGTCGTCGTACTTCCGTCCGCAGCAGTGGCATCCGTCGGGGCACTCCTCGATGAGCAGGATGGCATAGAACTCGAAC
This sequence comes from Bacteroides sp. Marseille-P3684, assembly GCF_900291465.1. Classification (GTDB taxonomy): domain Bacteria; phylum Bacteroidota; class Bacteroidia; order Bacteroidales; family Bacteroidaceae; genus Phocaeicola_A. Next base: position 3,087,457 of record NZ_LT985808.1, on the reverse strand, counting down.
TTCACGGCGTCGCACCCCAGCTCCGGGTTCTCCAGGTTGATGAGCGTCGCCTGCGGATGGAGGGTCCGGCATCCCAGGCAGCGGTTGCAGTCGTATACACTTTTGAGGTCCAGTGTGTGGTTCTTATCTTCCATAGGTGGAGCGTAATCGTCAACTCGTTAGGGTTTTCTTTCGTCTGCAAAAGTAGTGGATAGGTCGGGAACACGCATAACCTTTATTACGGATGTTGCAACCCGGGTTACGGAACGGAGGGACGGGGAGGGGCGCGGTGTTCCGTAATTCGGGTAGTAACTGCGGTAATCCGTCTACCCCGATTGTGGCGGCAGGCAGTTACCTTTGCAGCCGGACAAACCAAGACAGAGACATGACAAACCTTCAGAAATGCCTTCTTTCCCCGTTCCTGCTGACCCTTTCGGCAGGACTGTCGGCACAGACACTGCCTGCCGACTCCATCCTGCGGGACCGTGCCCTCCGCGAGGTCGTGGTCACCGGGACACGCAATGCCACCGACGTGCACCATCTGCCCATGACCCTCTCCGTCATCGACCGCCGTCAGCTGGAGGAGCGCTACGAATCCTCCATCCTGCCGCTACTCAACGAGCAGGTGCCGGGACTCTTCACCACGAGCCGCAGCCTGATGGGCTATGGCGTCTCGACCGGGGCAGCCGGAAGCATCACCGTGCGTGGCATCGGGGGTACGTCGCAGATGCTCGTGCTCATCGACGGACATCCGCAGTACATGGGCCTCTTCGGGCATCCCATCGCCGATGCTTATCAGACGATGCTTGCCGAGCGGGTGGAGGTCCTGCGCGGTCCCGCGTCGGTGCTCTACGGTTCCAATGCCATGGGCGGGGTGCTCAACATCGTCACGCGGCAGCAGCAGGCTGACGGAGGATACACGCACATCCGGCTGGGAGGAGGCTCGTACGGCACCTTGCAGACGGAGGCTACCCACCTCCTGCGTCGGGGACGTTTCTCGGGCATCGTTGCGGCTTCCTATAACCGGACGGACGGACACCGCGCCGACCTCGGCTTCGAACAGGCAGGGGGCTATGCCAAGTTGGGCTACGACTTCACCCCGCACTGGAAAGCGTATGCCGACGTGAACGTCACCCACTTCAACGCCTCCAATCCCGGTCCGGTGAGTGCGCCGCTGGTGGACAATGATTCGCACATCACGCGCGGCATGACGTCCGTAGCCCTGCAGAACAACTACGACCGGACGTCGGGTGCCCTGAGCTTCTTCTACAACTGGGGCAACCACCGCATCGACGACGGATACAGTCCCGGAGGCACTCCACGCGACTACCGTTTCCACTCCAAGGACCTCATGATGGGAGTGTCGTGGTATCAGAGCGCGACCCTCTTTGCCGGCAACCGGCTGACGCTGGGCTTCGACTACCAGCACTTCGGCGGAGAGTCCTGGAACAAGGTACTTGCCACGGGTGAGAAGCGTCCCGGTGTGGACAAGAAGCAGGATGAGTTTGCCGGTTACGCCGACTTCCGCCAGTCGCTCGGCGATTGGCTTTCGCTCAACGTCGGTCTGCGTGTGGACCATCATTCGCATGTCGGGACGGAGCTGGTGCCACAGGGCGGACTGGCCTTCCACCTGCCGCGGCAGGCGGAACTGCGTGCCATGGTGAGCAAGGGCTTCCGCAACCCGACCATCCGCGAGATGTACATGTTCAACCCGCGCAATCCGGACCTGAAGGCCGAGCGTCTGATGAACTACGAGCTCTCCTTCACGCAGCGGCTGCCTGGCGGACGCCTGTCCTACGGTGCCAACCTGTACTATATAAAAGGAGACAACACCATCCTGCTCGACCCGACAGTCCCCCGCTATTTCAACTCCGGCGAGATAGAGAACTGGGGCGTGGAGCTGACGTCCGCCTACCGCCTGGACGCACACTGGGACGTCGATGCCAACTACAGCTGGCTGCACATGGAGCACCCCGTGCTTGCCGCCCCGGAACATAAGCTCTATGCCGGCATCACCTTCCGCGACGGACGATGGAATGTGGCGACCGGTGTGCAGTACGTCAAGGACCTGTACACCTCCACGTCCGGTTCAGGCACGACGGAAGACTTCGTGCTGTGGAATGCGCGTGCTTCCTATCGCCTCTGCCGCTTTGCCTCCCTTTATGTGAAGGGGGAGAACCTGCTGGCACAACGCTATGAGGTCATGCAGGGCTACCCCATGCCGCGGGCGACCTTCATGGGTGGAGTGGACATCCGCTTCTGAGAGCATAAACGAAGCAAGCCGTGCAACTGGAAGGGAGGTTTTCCGTCGCACAGCTTGCCGATTGGGTCCGGATGGTGATGGATGGAGATGAGATGATTATCCGGACCTGTAATTATTCTACTACGCTAAATGTGGTTACTTTTAAACCATTTTTTGTATTGGCATTATTGGGGTCTCCCATGATGATGCCATATTCACCCGGTTCAAGATCGTTTAGGACAATGAGGTACGAGCTTTGCCCATACTTGGAAGCGTTGTATTCAATGGTGGCAAGGTTGTTGGTTTCTGTTTTTGACAGTGTTCCCGCCTCTGCCAGTTGGTAACGACGTTCTTTACCTTTGATTTCGAATTTGAAGATGCTGATGAACGAATTGGGGTCAGTGTCGTTGTCTTTTGCCTTGATGATAATCTTATTTGTTCCAGTATTCCCCGTCACTTTACTGGTTGATTTGATTCCTTTCAAGGTCAGACGCGATTTTACTTTACCAATACCTGTGAGATAAAGGCTGGCACCGGCCTTTGTCTTGATGGTTGCATTTTCTCGACTCAAGAGTACTCCTTGACTGTCTGATGTTAAGAGTAGGGTCTGTTCTGCAAACTCTGGTTCTTCTACACTTACTTGTGCACTGATATTCATGGCGAATAGGGTGCAGATAAAGGCAATAAACAACTTCTTCATGATGCTTTAGGTTTATGGTCTGTTGAAAGCTCTTGCTTTCACTGAATAATGATTAATTCTCCTGGCGGCAAATGTAGGTAATATAATGAGCGAGGGGATATTCTGTGCCGTTGAAAAGAGAGAGCGTTTGAATTAATTAACAATACGGATAGCCCGGGACACAGAGACACAGCGAGACGGATTGTCTGTCGGGGTACATCCCGAAACGCTGTGTTCCCGTGTCTCTGAGTTCACACCTTATCCAGGGCTTCTCACATGTCGATGGCTATTTTCAGGACGCCGTCCGCCTTGCTCTCGAACAGCCGGTATGCCTCTTCGATGCGGCTGAACGGGAAACGGTGTGTGATGAGTGGCGTCGTGTCCAGCTCTCCGGCTGCTATCAGGCGCAAGGTTTCCGCACAGTCGCAACCGTCCACACCACCCGTCTTGAAGACAAGGTTTTTGCCGTACATGTCGGGGAGGGGGAGCACCTGAGGCGTGTCATAGAGTGCCACGATGGTCACGATGGCGTTGGGGCGTGCACACTCCCATGCCATCCGGAAGGTGGTGTCGGTCCCTGCCACTTCCAGCACGCGGTCGGCACCTCCGTGCTCGCTGTGTGCGGCAACAAACTCCCGGCAGTTCTCGGGCGTGGTGAGGAGGACGTCGGGGTAATGTTCGCGGACGAAGCGGAGCCGCTCGGGCGATGGCTCACAGACGATGATGCGCCGGGGATGCTTCAGCCGTACGCAGAGCAAGGTGCAGATGCCCGTCGGTCCGGCACCCAGAATGAGCACCGTGTCTTCAGGCGTGATGTCCGAGATGCGGGCTGCCCAGAAACCGGTGGCAAGCACATCGCCCACAAACAGTGCCGCGTCATCGCTCACGCCGTCAGGGATAGGTGTCAGCCCCTGGTCGGCATAGGGGACACGGACGTAAGGCGCTTGTCCGCCGTCGATGCGGCATCCGAGTGCCCAGCCCCCGTCGGGGTCGGTACAATTGTTCACATAGCCGTGACGGCAGAAGAAGCATTCGCCGCAGAATGTCTCTACATTGACTGCCACACGGTCGCCGGGGCGGAGGTGGTGGATGGCGGTGCCGGTCTCTTCGACCACACCTACCATCTCATGCCCTACGGTGATACCGGGCACGGCACGGGGAACGCTGCCATGTTTGATGTGCAGGTCGCTGGTACAGATGCTGCTACAGGTCACACGCACGATGGCGTCGCGTGGATGGAGCAGGGTGGGACGGGGCTTGTCGGTCAGTCCGAAACGTCCCGGTCCGATGTAAGTGTATGCTTTCATGAGCGGGTAAAAGGATGGTTGATGGAACAAAAGTAGTGCTTTCCTGCGTCGGGCGGAAGGGAGGGGCAGGAAAAATAGCTACATTTGCGCCCGTGAATGTTGAACAGGAAGAAAGAAACGTATGCCGATACTGGAGATAAACACGTTGGACCATCCCGGAGTGGACGTGTTCAGCACACTGACCGAAGCGCAGCTGCGCAACCGTCTGGAGCCCGGCAAGGGCATCTTCATCGCTGAGAGCCCGAAAGTCATCCGGGTGGCGCTGGAGGCTGGTTACGAACCGCTGGCATTGCTCTGTGAGCGCCGTCATCTGACGGGTGATGCCGCCGACATTGTGGCGCGTTGCGGGGACATCCCGGTCTATACGGGAGAACGGGAGCTGCTGGCCCGGCTGACGGGGTATGTACTGACGCGGGGCGTGCTGTGCGCCATGCGTCGTCCGCAACCGCGCAGCCTGGACGAAGTCTGCCGGGGAGCACGCCGGGTGGTGGTCATCGACGGGGTAGTCGACACGACCAACATCGGGGCGATTTTCCGTTCGGCAGCCGCGTTGGGGATGGATGCTGTCCTGCTGACCCCTTCCTCGTGCGACCCTCTCAACCGACGGGCAGTCCGGGTGTCGATGGGTTCTGTCTTCCTGGTGCCGTGGACCTGGCTCGAAGGTTCCCCCTCCGAACTTCACCGGTTGGGATTCCGTACGGCGGCGATGGCGCTGACCGACAACTCCATCTCGCTGGATGACCCATGCCTTGCTGCCGAGCAGCGTCTGGCGATTGTCATGGGGACGGAAGGGGACGGACTCTCCCGCGAGGCAATTGCCGAAGCCGACTATGTCGTGCGCATCCCGATGGCACACGGAGTCGATTCGCTCAATGTCGCGGCAGCCTCAGCCGTGGCGTTCTGGCAATTGCGGGTGACGGACCGTTGACCGCCTCACGGCTCCACCAGCTCTGCCAGCGAGTTCATGAGCCGTGTGTGGGGATATGCTTCCAGCTCCTGACGGGTGGTTGCGCCTGTCAGTACTCCTGCAAAGTCGGTGCCTGCGGCTTGTGCCGTGAGGGCATCGACCGTGCTGTCGCCCACATAGAGCACTTGGGAAGGGGTTACTCCCAGTCGGTCCATGGCGGCAAGCAGTCCCTCGGGGTGTGGCTTGGCGTGTGTCACGTCTTCCCCACCGACGACGAGGTCGATGAAGTCCGGTTCCACCTTGTCGCTGAAGAAGTCCAGGATGCGGTACCGGTACTTGGTGGAGATGATGCCGATGCGTGCCCCGTCAGCCTTGAGCCGCCTCAAGGTGTCCAGCGTGTCCGGGTAAAGCCGTGTGTTGGCGTTCATGTACCGGTTGGCTTCCGTGGTATATTCGCTCCGCCACTCCTTCAGCGTCTGTGCATCGTGTTCGCCGGTGAGGATGGCGAACGACTCTTCCAGGGTCTTTCCGATGGTGCGGCAGATGGCTTCCTCACTGACGGAAAGGAAGCCGTGTCGTTCCAGTACGATGCGAAAACATTTCACAATGCCGGTCGAGGAGTCTGCCAGCGTATAGTCAAAGTCGAATAAGTAAGCCGAATAGTTCATGTCGTTTTCGATTTTTCGGCAAAAGTAATCGCTTTTTTTAGCATCTGATGTTGTACCTTTGCAGAAAGTGAACCGAAACATCCGCCAGGCGTCGCCTCATGAACCGGGAGGCAGCTGACGGAGAAAAGAAAGATATGGCAAAGGAAAAGACCGTTTATGTATGCAGCAACTGCGGGCAGGAGTCTCCCAAGTGGGTCGGCAAATGTCCCTCTTGTGGTGCATGGAATACATTTGTGGAAGAGGTGGTGCGCAAGGAGCCTGCCGCTTCACACCGCACAGCCTTCACGGCATCGGCGGAAGGAAAGCGCAACAAGCCGGTGGTCCTGTCGGACATCGTCGGCAGTGAAGAGCCGCGCATCGACATGCACGACGATGAGCTCAACCGGGTGTTGGGCGGCGGACTGGTGCCCGGCTCCCTGGTGTTGCTGGGTGGTGAGCCAGGCATCGGAAAGTCGACGCTGGTGTTGCAGACCGTCCTGCGCATGCCCGAACGGCGCATCCTCTATGTGTCGGGTGAGGAGAGTGCCCGCCAGCTGAAGCTGCGTGCCGACCGCATCCGTCATAATTCGTCCGACTGTCTCATCGTCTGCGAGACGTCGCTGGAACACATCTTTACCCATATCAAGAACGTACAGCCCGAGCTGGTGATTATCGACTCCATCCAGACCATCTCCACCGAACTGGTCGAGTCGTCGCCCGGCAGTGTGGCACAGGTCCGCGAGTGCGCCGCCTCCATCCTGAAGTTTGCCAAAGAGACCAATACCCCCGTCATCCTCATCGGACATATTAATAAGGAAGGCAGCATCGCCGGTCCGAAGGTGCTCGAGCACATCGTCGATGCCGTCCTTCAGTTTGAGGGCGACCAGCACTACATGTACCGCATCCTGCGTAGCATCAAGAACCGCTTCGGCAGTACCGCCGAACTGGGCATTTACGAGATGCGGCAGGACGGGTTGCGCCCCGTGAGCAATCCCTCCGAGCTCCTCCTTTCCGCCGACCATGAAGGGATGAGCGGAGTCGCCATCGCATGCGCCATCGAGGGGGTACGTCCGTTCCTCATCGAGACCCAGGCGCTGGTCAGTACGGCAGCCTACGGGACTCCCCAGCGTTCAGCCACCGGGTTTGACATCCGTCGCATGAACATGCTCCTGGCGGTGTTGGAGAAGCGGGTCGGGTTCAAGCTGGCGCAGAAGGATGTCTTCCTCAACATCGCCGGCGGACTGCGTGTGAACGACCCCGCCATCGACCTGGGAGTCATCAGTGCCATCCTCTCGTCAAACATGGACAGCGACATCGAACCGCTGGTCTGCATGGCAGGCGAAGTGGGACTGTCGGGCGAGATCCGTCCCGTCAACCGCATCGAGCAACGCATCTCGGAGGCGGAGAAGCTGGGCTTCAAGTCCATCCTCATCCCGCGTCACAACCTGCAGGGACTGGACACGTCGAAGGTGAAGATTGAGCTGGTGGGGGTGCGCAAGGTGGAAGAAGCGTTCCGTTTCCTCTTCGGATGACGGAAGAAGTCAAGTGTCTAATTAGAAGAATTGAAGAACTATGATTGTAGAATACCAATTGAGAATATTGCCCGGACAGGCAACCAGTGAAGCCGACATCCGTCGCTACGTGGCGCGTGAGAAGAAAATCGACATACGTACCCTCACGGCATTGCGTATCCTGAAGCGGAGTATTGATGCCCGCCAGCGGACCATCTACGTCAACCTGAAGGTGCGTTGTTACATCAACGAACAGCCTCAGGATGAGGCGTACGTGCCGACACATTATCCGGAGGTGAAGGGATGTCCGCAGGTCGTCGTTGTCGGTGCCGGACCGGGCGGGCTGTTTGCTGCCCTGCGTCTCATCGAGCTGGGTCTGCGCCCCATCGTGGTGGAGCGTGGCAAGGATGTGCGTGAACGGAAGAAGGACATTGCCCGCATCTCGCGCGACCATAAGGTGGACCCCGAATCAAACTACAGCTTCGGTGAAGGAGGGGCGGGTGCTTACTCCGACGGCAAGCTCTACACACGCAGCAAGAAGCGCGGCAATGTGGAGAAGATACTCAACGTCTTCTGCCAGCATGGAGCCAGCACATCCATTCTTGCCGATGCACATCCGCATATCGGAACGGACAAGCTGCCCGCCGTCATCGAGGCGATGCGCAACACCATCCTGCGTTGCGGCGGAGAAGTGTGGTTTGAGACGCGCATGGACGAGCTGCTCATCGAGGAGGGGCGGGTGCGTGGCATCCGTACCCAGAACGGTCATGAATACATGGGACCTGTCATCCTGGCTACCGGACATTCGGCACGCGACGTCTATCGCTGGCTCTATGCCAACGGGGTAGAGGTGGAGGCAAAGGGACTTGCCATCGGTGTACGTTTGGAACATCCCTCGCTGCTGATAGACCAGATTCAATACCATAACAAGAACGGAAGGGGAAAGTACCTGCCTGCTGCCGAGTACAGCTTTGTCACCCAGGCGGACGGTCGCGGCGTATACAGCTTCTGCATGTGTCCCGGTGGTTTTGTGGTGCCGGCAGCCAGCGGTCCGCGCCAGATTGTGGTCAACGGAATGTCGCCTTCCAACCGCGGTTCGCAGTGGAGCAACTCGGGCATGGTGGTGGAAATCCGTCCGGAAGACTTGGACGACCCGACGCTGAAGCCCGTGCACGGACCTCTGCACGACACGCCGCTGTCCATGCTGGAACTGCAGGAACAGCTGGAGGAACAGTGTTGGCTGCAGGGCAACATGCGGCAGACCGCTCCGGCACAGCGCATGGTGGACTTTGTGAACCGGAAGTTGAGCTACGACCTGCCCCGGTCCTCCTACAGTCCCGGTTTGATATCTTCCCCGCTGCACTTCTGGATGCCGGAGTTCATCACCTCCCGCCTGCGTCAGGGATTTGAGACATTCGGACGTACTTCACACGGCTTCCTGACCAATGAGGCAGTCATGATAGGTATGGAGACCCGTACGTCGTCTCCGGTGCGCATCCTCCGTGACAACGACACCCTCCAGCATGTCCGTGTGCAGGGACTGTTCCCTTGCGGAGAAGGAGCCGGATATGCCGGCGGCATCGTGTCGGCAGGTATTGACGGCGAACGGTGTGCCGAAGCAGTAGCCGCCTACTTGAACCAGAATTCAACCAAATGATTCCAGCCGTATGCATCACCCGATATCGGAAATAGCAATCATCGAACAAAATACCCTGGCAGCCCTGGGCTTGCGGACCATCCTGGAGGAGATGCTGCCCGAGGCTGTCATCCGGGTGTTCTCGTCGTTCAACCAGCTGGTGGATGACACCCCCGACATGTATGCGCACTATTTCGTCTCTTCCCAGATTTACTTCGAACATACGCCTTTCTTCTTGGAACGGCGTCCCAAGAGCATTGTGCTCTCAGTCGGCGATTTATCCCTTCCCGTGCCTACACTGAATGTCTGTCGTCCGCAGGACCAATTGGTACAGGATGTCCTGCAGTTGCGTGAAAGAGGGCATCACGGGATGTCCCGTCCGCATCCTTCCCATGTACCGGCAGAAGAGACTCAGGAATTGTCTCCCCGTGAGATAGAGGTACTCATCCTGATTACAAAGGGTTTGATAAATAAGGAAATTGCCGAGAAGCTGAACATCAGTCTGACCACTGTCATCTCCCATCGGAAGAACATCACCGAGAAGCTGGGCATCAAGTCTGTTTCCGGACTCGCCATCTATGCCGTGATGCACGGCTATATCGAGGCGGACCGCGTCTGAATCCCCTGCCATCCGGTTTATCGTTGGGACGACAGATGGACCGGGTCCAATTCCCGCCGTACCCATTCCCGGATGTTTTGCCGGGCGACTTCGGGCTTGACCGCTTCCTCTGTATCCATGCCGTCAGGCGTGATGGCATCGACTCCGGCAAACCCTGCTGCGGTCAGGATGTCTTTGTCGTCCACCCGTCCGGCGACCAACCGGACCGGTACACCGTGTGCCAACGCCCGTTGCAGGACACGTTCCGGAAGTTTGCCCATCAGTGTCTGTCGGTCGGCATGTCCTTCGCCGGTAATGACCAGGTCAACCCCTTGCAATGCCTCATCAAACCCGATAAAATCGAGCAGCAAGTCCGCTCCTGAACGGGAATCCGTCTGAAAATACTGCATGAAGGCATAGCCCAATCCTCCGGCTGCCCCTGCACCCGGACGGGAAGACATGTCCCACCCCAGCCGGCGTGCCGACTCTTCGGCAAAATGACGTGCCCGGCGGTCCAGTTCCTCTACCATGTCGGGAGTTGCTCCCTTCTGCGGAGCGAAGACGTGTGCGGCACCGTTTCTCCCATACAGCGGATTGCGCACATCGCATGCCAGGGTAAACCGGCAATCGGCCGTGTCACGTGTAATCACCTCTTCCATCGTTCCACCTTGGGCAAATGCGTCGACCAGGGCACGGAGCATCCCCCTTCCGGCGTCACTGGTTCCGCTGCCGCCCAGCCCGATGATGAACTTGCGGCAACCGCGATGCAGTGCGTCTGCAATCAGTTCGCCCACCCCATAACTTGTTGCAATCAGCGGATTGCGTTCTTCAGCTGACAGCAGTGTCAGTCCGCATGCCCGTGCCGTCTCGATGATGGTGGTTCCGTCGGACGTAATGCCGTAAGGAGCTTCGATGCTGCGCATCAGAGAGTCATGGACGGAAGTGCTGACGATGTGTCCGTGGAGTGCCGCGACGAAGGCTTCCAGCATCCCTTCTCCTCCATCGGACAGGGGGAAGCTGCGGGTTTCCATACCTTGTGCAGCCAAAGCGTGTGCGAGGGTGTCTTCTACCTCTTCTGAGGTGAGACAGCCTTTGAAGGAATCAAGAGCAAGGAGTATTTTCATCTGTTGGGAAGAAAGAAGGTATATGGTGCGTGTATCTATACAAAGGAGGGTGTGTCCTTCTGAGTTCATCACTCTGACACACCCTCCGACTTATTGAGTTCAATTCTTACTGACTGGCCGTTGTCATCAAGCGAAGATTTCCGAACGCTCTACGTAGGCAATCACCTCACCGGCATTGACCGTCTGTCCCTGTTTGGCGCAGACCTCAACGACACGTCCCGTAAAGCCGGTAACGATTTCCTCGTTCTCGCCCCACGGAGTTGAGATGGAGCAGAACACTTCGTCATGCTGGTACTTTCTGCCGACGAACGGTTCCATCACTTCGCCGTTGAAGTTCACTCCGTAGAGGATTTGTCCACGGCGCGGTGCCACAATCGGGTCTGCCTTGGCACGTTTCATCTTGCGGATGGTCTCTTCGTCGAAGCCTTTCTTTGCCATGGCTGCATCCTTGGCACGTTGCAGGTCGTCGAGGAAGCGTTGTTTGGCAACACCCGACTTGTAGTCGCGGTACTGACGGTCGTGCATGGCAAGTTCGAAGAGCTCTTCGTCGTCTTCGCCATATTCCCATCCGTTCTCGTCCATTTCCTTGCGGTACTTGTCCAGTTCATCGGGATAGTAGCTCTGCGGGTCTTCCTCGGTGAACTCGTAGCCTTTGGCTTTTGCCAGCTCGATGATTTCGGGAGCCAGTTTTCCAGGCAGACGTCCGCTCTTGCCCAGAATCATGTCCCACGTATGGTTGTCGATCATCGAGAAGCGTTCTTCGCCCTTCACCAGCTGCATGACGTTCATCAAGGCTACGTTCTTCACATATTGGCTGAACGGTGTTACCAAGGGAGGATAGCCGAGCTTCGGCCATACATAAGCCACTTCGTCGAACAGCATGACCAGCAGATCGTCCAGGCTGAGCGGTTCTTTGCCTTGTCCTTTCAGAATCATGTTGATACCGGAGTGAACACCTTTCAGGTCCGCCATCATGGAGCCCATCATACCGCCCGGCAATCCACAACCCAGCAACAGGGAAGACATGTGCTTGTTGGTCGGGTCCATGAAGTATCCCAAGAAGTCGTCGATGAACTCCTGTGTCAGGCTGCGCACCTTCATGTAGGCATTCATGTTGATTTCAGGCACGTCGAATCCGGCATTCTTCAGCATGGACTGTACGGAGATGATGTCCGGGTGAACCTTACCCCACGAGAGCGGTTCCATGGCAGTATCGATGATGTCGGCACCGTTCTTGCACACTTCCAGGATAGATGCCATCGACAAGCCCGGACCCGAGTGTCCGTGATATTGGATGATGATGTCGGGATGTTTCTCTTTGATGCGGCGGACCAGTTCGCCCAACATGGCGGGCTGACCGATACCTGCCATGTCCTTCAAGCAGATTTCAGGAGCACCGGCAGCAATGAGCTGGTCGGCAATGTTGCAGTAATAGTCTACCGTATGGACCGGAGAGGTTGTGATACACAGGGTGGCTTGAGGAATCATGCCGGCATCCAGCGCATATTTGATGGAAGGAATGATGTTTCTCACCTCATTCAATCCGCAGAAGATACGTGTGATGTCAACGCCTTGCGCCTTTTTTACCTTGTACATCAGCCGGCGTACGTCGGCGGGAACCGGATACATACGGAGAGCGTTCAAACCTCTGTCGAGCATGTGGGTCTGGATACCTGCTTCGTTGAACGGTTTGGTGAAAGCACGTACGGCCTTGTTGGGGTTCTCCCCATAGAGTAGGTTGACTTGTTCGAATGCACCGCCGTTGGTTTCAACACGGGCGAAGCAACCCATATCTACAATGTGGGGGGCAACCCGTTCCAACTGATCGATTCTCGGTTGGTATTTACCAGATGACTGGAACATGTCGCGGTAGACAAGACTGAATTTTATCTGCTTTTTCATGGAGGTATAGATTTTAAACGTTCTAACTTTTTGTTCGACAAATATAAGTATTATCTCAAACTAAGCACAAAAAAGGAGGATTATTTTTAGCATGGGTGGCTTCATTTTGGAAAAACGTCAGAATTGCTCCCGTCAGGGTAGCCGAATGCAATGTTCATTTAGCAACTCGTAACGGAAAGAGGGTACTTGCCCTGCCTGCAAAGAGAAACACGACAAGTACCCTCCTGATGGGGAAGCTCCTGAAAGAGCAAAACTGATTATTTCGTCACGCGATACCAGTCAACATCCACCCAGCCGCCGTCGTTGGTCACGATATGCGGACGGGCACAGAAGATGCCGTGCTTGGCACCGATCCATTGTCCTTCGCGCACTTGGAAGGGCTTGCCCAATGAGTGGTACTTCTTGCCGTTGGTGCTGTAGGAGAATTCGCACATCACCACCTGGTCATGTCCACCCTCGCTGCCCTTGATTTTCTTCTCCGTGTCATAAATCCTGGCACGCAGGTAGAAGGTGTTTTCCTTCAGTGTCACCTTGCCATTGACTTTCTCGGCAGAGCCTTTGTCGGCTTTCATGCATTCCACTTGCGACAGCACCAGCCCGTTGTCGGTGTTCTCCACGATGAGGGCGGCATAGTCACGGCCGAACACGGTCAGACCGACGCGTTCGCCTTTGTACTTCTCGATGGGTTTGAAGGTCATCTTGGTCGTGACAGTCTGGGAGGGTCCGGTGGTCTTTTGCATCAGCATGTTGGAGACATCGCACAGGTTCTTGTAGTCTTCGCCCACCGGATAGGAATACAGGCGGAGGTAACCTTTGTCACCGGCGCAATAGAGCCATTTCTCGTTGAAGTTGGCTTGCCATTGCCATTGGGGACCCAGTACCAGTCCGTCGAATTCATCGCTCTCTTGCGGGGTACAGATGGGATAAGTCTGACCGACGTTGGGTTTGCGGTAGGTCAGTACCGGGTCGCCACAGCCATCGCCGTCCTCATCGTTGCCGATGACCGGCCAGTCGTTGACCCATTTCATCGGTTGCAGGTGGACCAGACGTCCGTAGGCACCCACGTCCTGGAAGTGGAGGAACCAGTCTTCTCCCGTCGGTGTGTCTACCCAGGCACCCTGGTGAGGACCGTTGACCGGGCTTTTGCCTTGTGCCAGCACGATGCGGTTCTCGTAGGGCCCATAGACATTCTTGGAGCGTTGCACGGTCTGGAAACCTGTCGGCACGCCGCCTGCCGGATGGAAGATGTAGTAGTATCCGTTGCGTTTGTAGAACTTCGGACCTTCGCATGTGCCTTGTCCTTCGTGTCCGTCAAAGACGATACGTGAGGGGGTGATGGCTTTGGTCGCGTCGGCGTTCAGCTCGCAGACGGCAATGACACTCTTGAGCTGTGCGCGACTGCCGGCGTAGGCATGAGCCATGTAGACACGGCCGTCGTCGTCCCACAGCGGAGTCGTGTCGATGATACCAATGCCCGGTTTGACCAGCACAGGTTCACTCCAGGGACCGCGCGGGTCCTTGGCTTTCACCATGAAGGCACCTTGGTCCGGGTCGCCCCAGAAGATATAGAACTCTCCGTCGTGGTGGCGGATACAGGGAGCCCAGATGCGGTTGCCATGCTCGGGCTTCGTGTCGGTTACGGGCGGAACGGCATAGGGTACTGCCGCGCCGATGATGGTCCAGTTGACCAGGTCCTTCGAATGGAGAATCTGGAGGCCCGGAACACAGTTGAAGCTCGATGAAGTCATGTAGAAGTCATCGCCCACCCGGCAGGCATCCGGGTCGGAATAGTCGGCATAGAGCACCGGGTTCTTATACGTGCCGTTCCCCTGGTCGGAAACCCAGACCTGTGAACGGTAAGGCTCGGCTTGTTGTGCGGCGAGCGGTAAGGCGATTGCCAGCAACAACGTTCCCAATAATGTTTTTCGTTTCATCAGATTTAGTTGTTATGGAGTGAATGAATGGTTACTTTGCAGGGCTGTGCCAGTGCTTGCTGCCACTCCTTCAAGTAGGCGAACCAGCTCGGGCTGTCCTTGAATCCCTTGTCTTCCTTCAGGGCGTTGAAGGTAAAGTAGTAGGTCAGTTCGCGTCCTCCGTCGGTATCCATCTGGAAGAGGTAGTTCACATCATCCTCCTGATGGGCGGTCACGTAGCGTTTGGGCACGCAGATGCCCAGCCCGACGGTTTCCCGGGGGTGGTTGACCGTGTCGTTCTTGTAGGCGAGGTTGCTGCCCCAGGAACCTGCCAGTCCGTCGGCTTGCAGGAATCCCACATTGTCGCGTTCCAGCTTCTGTACGCCGGTGCTGAAGGTTGCATCCTTTGCGTCCGCTTCCTTGAAACGGATGTCGACCTGCACGTCCCGGTGTCCGGCGTACAGGGTGTAACGTTGTGTCATGTTCAGCGTCCGTCCGCCATACTGCCAGTTGCGGTCAAAGAACTCCACGACGGAGCGCACCGGTCCGGAGGCCAGTACGCCGGCACTGCGGCTCTCCACCGTGTCGATGGTCTGCAGCTTGTTGTCCAGCCATCCGCGGAACGAGCCGACGCCGATGCTGGTACCCGCCCACAGCACATCGTCGCCATAGCCGGCTGCCAGCTGTTCCTTCTTCGGGTAGAAGTTGGTTTCTGCCAGCTCCAGGCGTTGGTATTTCTTCCCGTAGAGGTCGATGGACTGGCGGTTGTCCATGTACGCACGGAAAGCAACGAGTTCCGACTCGAATGCCGGACCGTGGTGATACATGGCGCTGTAGGATTGCTTCACGGGGACTGTCCCTTCGAAGGTGATATAGCTGATGTGGGGACACTTCTGGTTCTTGTCGCTCAGACGCATCTGTGCATGGGTGCGTGCCGGGTAGGTCTTCTCAGACGGCTGGTCGGACAGGATGACCCGGAACGTCTGTTTGGAACGGGCGGG
Source organism: Bacteroides sp. Marseille-P3684 (assembly GCF_900291465.1). Lineage (GTDB taxonomy): Bacteria > Bacteroidota > Bacteroidia > Bacteroidales > Bacteroidaceae > Phocaeicola_A. The sequence continues at coordinate 3,072,011 of NZ_LT985808.1, read as the reverse complement.
GATGTCGGCTACAAATGCCAGTTCGTCCGCTTCGGTGTCACGGTTGAGGTCGTCGAGCTGCGAAGGGATTTCTTTCTCCCCGCAGAACACAGTGGCAGACTGCACCTCGAACCCCGGATTCACGTCGGCAAGCCGGATGACTACCGGTTCGTCCTCCTTGGCAGAAGTCCAGTTGTTTTCCACCGTCACCTCCAGCGTCTGCTGACGGGTTTGTGCCAGGGCTGTCGCATTGCCTGCAGCCAGGGCAAACAGTAGAATAGGAAAAGGTTTCATAGATTCAAATTAGGTTTATCTGTGTTCTTGCATATCAGTAAAATACCGGTAGCGGACCGATGGGTCAGAAGTTCAGCTCCTTGCCTTCGTCTCCGACTTCGGCAACCTCTTCGCCGTTGACCTTGATGGTAGAGACGTTGGTCAGGCGTACGGTGGGTGAAGGAGTCTTGGTCTGAATCTTCAGGTTGTCGATGGTCACGCCCTTGGCACGGCTCAGCACGGCACCTTCGGCAGCATCGGAGATGGTAATGCCTTTCAGGTTGATGTTCTCGATAGGCATTTCAGGCAGTCCGTTGAAGAAGATGGCACGTCCGGCGCCCTTGCAAGTCACGTCGTTGATATAGATGTTGCGGAAGACCGGTGTCTCTTCGCTGACGGGGGGCACTTCGTCTTTGACGGACGCACCTCCGTAGAAGAGGTCGAAGAGGACAGGTTCACCGGGGATGTTAATCATGTTCACCCGGTTGATGTGGATGTTTTCTACGATACCGCCGCGTCCGCGGGTACTCTTGAAGCGCAGACCGACGTCTGTGCCCAGGAAGGTACAGTTGTCCACATAGATGTTTTTCACGCCACCGGACATCTCGCTGCCCACCACGAAGCCACCGTGTCCGTGGAGGACGGTGTTGTTGTAGACAATGACATTCTGGGTGGGGATGCCGCGCTTGCGTCCTTCCTCGTTCTTTCCAGACTTGATGCAGATGGCATCGTCGCCGGCATCAAAGGTTGAGTTGACCACCAGCACATTGGTGCATGACTCGATGTCGAGAGCATCGCCGTTTTGCGAATACCATGGGTTGGAAACACTGATGTTGTTGACCGTCAGGTGCTCGCACATCAACGGGTGCAGACACCAACTGGGTGAGTTCTTGAAAGTCACGCCTTCGAGCAGGACCTGCTTGCACTCAGAGAAGCTCAACAGCACGGGACGGAGAAAGTCGCGGATGGATTCCCACAGCGTGTCCCCTTTTGCCTTGACAATCTCGCTGTCAGGCACGTTGAATTCCGAGGTGACCTTGGCTCCGTCTCGTGCTCCCTCGCTGGGGTACCACACGTCGCCTTTTTCGTTCGTCACACCTCCCGAAGCCAGGAGCTTTTTCCATTGTCCTTCGGTCAGCTTGCTTTTTTTCACCGGACGCCACGTATCGCCGTTCCCGTCGAACGTACCGTAACCGGTGATGGCTATGTTTTCAGCTCCCCGTGCGAAGATGGGCGACTGGCAACGTCGGGTCTCCAGTCCCTCGAAGGAGGTGCTGATGATGGGGTAGAGGGTATGGTCTGCCGAGAAGAGCACCAGGGCGTTGTACTCCAGGTGGAGGTCGACATTGCTCAGCAGTTCAATCGGTCCGGTCAGCCACAGTCCGGCAGGAATGACCACGCGGCCTCCGCCTTTCTCGTTCACCTGACGGATCGCCTTGTTGATGGCTTCGGTGTTCAGGGTGATGCCGTCGGGTTTGGCACCGAAATCCAGAATGTTGACTTGGTAGTCGGGGAAAGAAGGTTGCTTCACATGTTCCATTTCAAACGGAAGACCGGCATAGACACCTTCGTCAATGAGTGTAGTAGATTGTGATTGTTGGGACGTTGTCGAAGTAGCAGGCTGACAAGAGGAAAGAACGACCAGCCCCAAGGCTACCACGAGCGCTTTCGTAAAATGTGTGTTCATTATGAGATTTGTTAGTTAAATAATAGTTTCCAAAACCTATGTGCAGGCAAAGGTAATAATATATTCCATAAAAATGACATCCGTCTGGCGGAAATGGACGGTAAAATGCTTCTATTTTATGCTTTTAAACATACATTTTGCGGCAAATCTTAGATATTCATTGTATCTTTGCGCCGAATTAATCAATTTTTGACTTATGAGTTATAACTTACTGAAAGGAAAAAGAGGTATCATATTCGGTGCCCTCAACGAACAGTCCATCGCATGGAAGGTAGCTGAAAGAGCCGTGGAAGAGGGTGCGACGATTACCTTATCGAATACACCCGTAGCTGTACGCATGGGACAAGTTTCAGCTCTGTCTGAGAAACTCAACTGTGAAGTGATCCCCGCCGATGCAACCAGTGTGGAAGACCTGGAGAATGTGTTCAAGCGCTCGGTTGAAGTGTTGGGTGGAAAAATTGACTTCGTGCTCCACTCCATCGGTATGTCTCCCAACGTCCGTAAGAAACGTACTTACGATGACTTGGACTATAACATGTTGTCAACGACTCTTGATATTTCAGCCGTTTCATTCCATAAGATGATTCAGGTGGCAAAGAAGTTGGATGCCATTGCTGAAGAAGGCTCCATCGTTGCCTTGAGCTACGTGGCAGCCCAACGTACCTTCTACGGTTACAACGACATGGCAGACGCCAAGGCGCTGTTGGAGTCCATCGCTCGCAGCTTCGGTTATATCTACGGACGCGAGAGCCGTGTCCGCGTGAACACCATCTCCCAGTCTCCGACGATGACAACGGCCGGTCAGGGTGTGAAGGGAATGGACAAACTCTACGACTTCGCCAATCGTATGTCTCCTCTGGGCAACGCTTCGGCTGCCGAGTGTGCAGACTACTGCATCGTGATGTTCTCTGACCTGACCAAGAAGGTGACCATGCAGAACCTGTATCACGATGGCGGATTCTCCAGCGTCGGCATGAGCTTGCGTGCCATGGCTACCTACGAGAAGGGTCTTGACGAATACAAGGACGAAAACGGAAAGATTATCTACGGATAATCCCCCTACCACTTTTTGAGAACGCAGAGCCTGCTTCCCGACGTATGACGGAGCGGCATGCGTTCTTTTTCTTATTACATCCATCAATCATCTGTTTCAAACATCATGGATACAGCCCTCTATCTGCTCCCGGTTACGCTGGGTGACACCCCGGTCGATGCGGTGTTGCCTGCACGCAACTGTGCCATCATCCCTCACATCAGGCATTTCATTGTGGAAGACGTCCGTTCGGCACGTCGTTTCCTGAAAAAGGTGGACCCGTCCATCGACATAGACAGCTTGACTTTTTATCCGCTGAACAAGCATACGTCTGCCGAAGCCCTTTCCGGCTATTTGAAGCCGTTGGAAGAAGGGCAGTCCATGGGGGTCATCTCGGAAGCCGGATGTCCGGCAGTTGCCGACCCGGGTGCCGACGTGGTTGCCATTGCCCAGCGGAAGGGCTTGAAAGTCGTTCCCCTGGTAGGACCTTCGTCCATCATCCTTTCCGTAATGGGTTCAGGATTCAACGGACAAAGTTTTGCCTTTCATGGTTATCTGCCCATAGAGGCGGGTGAACGTGCAAAAGCCTTAAAGCAGCTGGAACAACGTATCTATTCGGAAGACCAGACCCAGCTGTTCATTGAGACTCCCTACCGGAACCATAAGATGCTGGAAGATATACTGAAGACCTGCCGTCCGCAGACCCGGCTGTGCATTGCCGCCAACCTGACGTGTGAAGGGGAGTATATCCGTACCCGCAGCATCAGGGACTGGAAGGGCAAGTTGCCCGATCTGAACAAAATCCCTTGCATATTCTTACTTTACAAATGACACAATCCCCATGAGAGAACTGATTACTTACCTGATTATTGCTGTTATCGGCTTTTATGTGTTCCCCTTGTTCTGCAGTGTGGAGACCGTAGCCGATTGGTTCCCGACGACCATCAATCCCATCATCTGTTTTATCTGTTCCTATTCGTATGGAGCGGTACGTCCGTATGGCTGGTGGTTCCCGCTCATTCTTGTAGCCCTGTTTGTTCCTACCTTATATATATACTATCATCCCTCCGACTGGCATTACGTGATAGGCTATGCCGGAATCTCTTTCATCGCATCAGCCATTGGTTGGTATATCGGGAAGAAACGGGAAGAGAAGCGTGAGGAGGCACGTAAAAAAAGAATGGAGGAATTCAAAAAAAGAAGATAAAGCATTTGCTCCTTTCAAGAATATACGTATCTTTGCACCGCAAAAACAAAGGAGGGGCGTTAGCTCATCTGGCTAGAGCGCGACACTGGCAGTGTCGAGGTGACGAGTTCGAGTCTCGTACGCTCCACGAAAGCAACAGAGGAACTTCAGTAATGAAGTTCCTCTGTTGCTTTATACGGCTCTGCGACCTCACCACCCTCTTTGAATCCTCTTCAAGGCGTTTCTCTTCGCAGCCGCGATGCTGGGAGATGAATCTTGCGGCATCATGTCCAAATGCAACATCAGTTCCTTGCACAATTCAGGATAAGGTTTACACATCCTGGCGGCAAGTTTAATCATGGCAGGACGTGCGCTGTCGCTTTCTTTGGGGTCAGTCAGATGTAGAAGACAAAAATCCAGTAATTTACCGTTCACTTCATCCGTCGGGAAGTCTGCGAGAACAGCCAGCAGCAGCCCACGGCGGAAACAAAGTGCTGTGGAGGTTGCCAGAGCAACCAGTTCCCCGTAGTGCGGAAGAAGATAAATCCTTTTGTCCTCCTTGGATAAATGGGACAGCACCCACGCTGCATTATAAGCCACACGAGGATGGTCCGTTTGTTTCATTTGAATAAGCATGGCCTCAATACCACCTTCGTCGTGATGGAGTTGGTCGGCTATTGCCATTACTTGTGCCTTTGAAAGTCTGATATCCAGTGAGAGCATAAGGGTATACTAGTTTGTTTCTTGTTCTTCGGGAAAGGCGACACCTCCCACAAAGCACGGATTACTTCTGCCGTTCCATTCCTTCTGTCAAAATGTCAAACGAAGGTCTCCACAGTGCCTTTCCTCGCACCAAAATACAGTCTGGTGGATTCCGAGGCCCTTCTCAGGCGATTCGCAAAATACACATTGATGCAGATTGGCTTCCTGTCACATGATTGTGACACATCATGGATGCGTGCTCCTTCACAACGATTCCTTGAGGCACCATTCTACATGCCTGATGATACCTTCCGATTTGTTGACACCGCTCACCTTCTGGAGAACGAAACTCGAAATTCTTCTCTTCCATTTTCCAAACATTTGACTTCCGGGCACGAAACAATAGTGTTTGGCGGGTGAAACTATATTGTTTGACGCCTCAAACTATATTGTTTGGCTCGCGAAACAATATTGTTCCGGGCACGTTTTGTCCATATTCCGAAAATGAAATGTATAGTTTTCTAAAATGGAAGGTGCTTTTGCGTATTTTTGTTTGCATTCCTTTGCAATTGTCCGCTAGATTACCGGAATCTTATCAAAGGTGAGTTAGCAGAAAACGGCTGTTGGGGAGATTCTGTCAAGCAAAATCCGGAAATAGCTTTCTTATCGTCTTCCGGTATACCGCCATGAAACCCGGCAGCTGAGGACGGATTACGCCTCTCCCTGTTCAGGTAAGTCAAGCCGGAAGACAATGCGGAACATGCCGTCGGCATAACGGGTGCTGCTGATGCGGAAACGGCCTATTTCTGCCGTGTTCGTCACATGCGTGCCGATGCAGGGGCAGGCATCGTAGTCGCCCACACGGACGATGCGCAACGTCGGACTGGCATCTTCGGGCAACTTCCCCAGGTCATAACGTCGGGCTGCCTCTTCCTGAGGCATGTATTCCATGGTCACCGGGAGGTGTTGGGCGATGACATCGTTAACCCGTCTTTCAATCTCTGCTACCTGTTCGGCGGTGGGACAGGTCGGGAGCGGATAATCCAGCTTGCTCTTTTTGCGTTCAATGTGTGTATGTCGGGAACGTTCGCAGCCGAACATGCGTACCATGGTCTGGTTGAGGATATGCTCTGCTGTGTGTGCAGGAGGAAATTCTTGCTTGTTGTGTTCGTTGAGTTGAGGTTGTTCGTTCATAATGTAGTTGCTGTTTTGAAATCTTTCGCGAATGTATCATTTAATTTCTTCCCAAAGGCTATCTTTGTAACTAATTTTAGAGTAATTCAGAGAAGATATGTTTCAGAAACTTGTAGCTATCGAAGACACCTTGCTGAGCGCGGAAGCCTTGAAGAAGCTTTCTGACTATGCCGTGCAGGTGGAGTTGTACAACGAGCGTCCGGTGGATGACGCCGAGATTATCCGTCGGATAGGCGATGCCGACGCCGTGTTGGTTTCTTTCAAAAGTCCGATTCGTAAATGTGTGCTGGATGCCTGTCCGAATATCCGGTATATCGGTATGTGCTGCACCCTCTATGATGAGAAGGCATGCAATGTCGATGTGGTGGAAGCTCGCCGGAAGGGCATAACGGTCGTGGGTGTGAAGGATTACGGCGATGAGGGTGTAGTGGAATATGCTGTCAGCGAACTGGTGCGTTTCCTGCATGGCTTCGGAGACCGTCAGTGGAAAGCGGACAAATATGAGCTGACCCGTCAGCGATTGGGCATCATTGGACTGGGACGTACCGGACGTATGCTGGCAGACGCCTTCCGTTTTCTGGGGGCTGAAGTGGGGTACTACAGCCGGACGCGCAAGCCGGATGCTGAAGCTGCCGGCATCACTTATTATCCGTTGCATGACCTGTTGCGGCAGTCGGATATCGTATGCACGTGCCTTCCGCGGAATACCTTTTTGCTGGGCGAGGAGGAGTTCCGCCTGATGGGGAATAACCGCATCCTGATGAATACCTCCATCGGGGCGACGTTCGATGTGGCGGCTTTGAAAGCATGGCTGAAGTCCAACGACAACAGTTTCTATTTCTGCGACGGGACAGGGATGGGGACGTTGGCTGATGAGCTGGCGGGCTGTCCGCAGGTCATGTACACCCCGGTGGTGGCAGGGAAGTCCATACAGAGCGTCGGCAGGCTGTCGCAAAAGGCACTTGCCAACATCGAGACCTACTTGAGAAGCACGGGCGAGTTGCGATGAGGAAGGGGAGGCGCTGGGAAAATGCTTCTCCGAGGTCGGGACGCCGGGCGGACGTTCCCTTTTATCTGTAAGATGCAGGGGAGAGGCTGTTGGCTGAAGTAGACGGTGACCTTGCGGAGGAAGTTGCCCGGATGTCCCTGTGGGTCAAAAGTGAGGACGACGCGTCCGGTCTTTCCCGGCTGCACGGGGCGTCGGTCGAACGAGGCCTTCAGGCAGCCGCAGCTCGTCTTCACTTCCGCAATGCTGACGGCACGTTTGCTCAGGTTGGTGAACGTAAACTCGCACCGGGGAAGGCGGACGGTGTCTTCCGGACAGTTGCCCAGGTCATACGTCGTCCGGTCGAACCTCACCTGGGCATGCAGGAAGATGCCGGCAGAAAGGAACAGGAGCAGGAGAATCTTGCGCAGGTTCATAAGGCTGACGGTAAATGGAGTTCGGGCAAAGTTATAAATAAAGGAGGATTTGCTACCTTTGCGCCCGGTAAAAAAGCAAATGGAATCTATGATACGTTCTTTGATAGTTGTCGGACTGGGAAGCTTTGTGGGTGGAGGCTTGCGCTTCCTGTTGTCCGGACTTGCCAAGCAGTACATTCACCATCCGTTTCCGCTCGGGACTTTCGTGGTGAATATCCTGGGATGCCTTGCCATCGGATTGTTCTACGGCTGTTTTGAGCGGGGACACATCCTGCATCCCGACTTGCGTCTGTTTCTGACGGTCGGCGTATGTGGCGGGTTCACCACGTTTTCCACGTTCATGAATGAGAATCTCCAGTTGTTGAAGGGGGAACAGTTTCTGTGGATGGCGCTTTATGCGGCGTTCAGCCTGTTGCTCGGACTCCTGGCAGTGTGGGCTGGCTATGCGTTGGTGAAGGCATGGGGTTGACCGACGGGCATGAAAAAAGGGTCAACGCTTTGACCCAACCTTTTGTTAACCTTAAATCTAATACTATGAAAAACACACGGCAAAGATAGAGGCTTCCCCGGTAATGTCCAAGTGGCAGAAGGGGAAAATGGTGAGCTATAACATTTTTTTTAATAATATACTACTGATTTATGGCATTTGAAGCAACCAAAAGAGAGTGGGGAGAGGTGCAGTCCTTCCTGCGTCTGTTAGCTGACGGGTATGTCTGTGCAGGCACACCGACGGGTGAGGCATGTACGGAACGTCCTTACCGGATTGCGGTCGTGCAACGTGAAGAGCACGACGGAACCCGCCGGTACCTCATCGAGGGAGATGACATCCACATCGTGGGTGAGAAGATGGACAAGCGGGTTCCCCGGGAATATTTCAAGGCGGCAGCCGAATTGATAGTCGATGCGATGAAGCGGACGCACACCGACGGGATGGAGTCGCCCGATGGGGTGGAAGAGTTCCTGGACGAGATTGCCGTCTACGACCTGGAGGCAAAGACGGACGACCGTACGGATTACCACATCGGCTTCTGGACGGTGGAGGCTCCGTTGGTGGGCTTCCGTGTCTGTTCACGCCTCGCCCCGATGAACCCCTTGCTGGATGGCGGACGTACGGCAAACCTGAAGTTCGAGCAGACGGGTGTCAAGTTCGCGACTCCGACGGTGAACAAAATCAATGCGCTGGAATCTCCCAACGAGGTCATCGACCGCATGCGGATGATTGACCGGCTGGGTGGCGTGCTGAAGTACAGCGATGTGGCGGACAAGGTGTTCCGCAGCAATCTTTCGATGATTGATTTGCACTTCCCCCGCCTGCTGGCTGAGATGGTACGCACGATGTATGTCGAGGACATGACCCGTGTGAGTGAACTGACGGAACGCATCCGCGAAATCAATCCGCTCAAGATAAAGGAGGAACTGATCACCAAGCACCGGTTCTACGAGTACAAGATGAAGCAGTTCCTGCTGGTACTGGCTCTGGGCATGCGTCCGGCAAAGCTGTTCAACGGAACCGATTCGGCAGTCGAAGGGTTCATCATGGTCGACACCGAGGGATGCCCGGTGTGCTACCAGAAGGCGGACAAGGGGACGTTCGAGGACTTCCTTTTCCGGAACACACGCTTCGAGAAAGGTTCGTTGGAGAAGGACAAGTATGGCTACCTGGAGCGTGAGAACGGTGCCTACTTCTTCAAGCTGAATGCCAAGATTGGCTTTGTGAAGCGATAACGGACCGGACCATCAGGCGCGGTGGATGGCGTCCGCCGTCACCGTGTGCAGTCCGTCGGGGAGCGTCTTGGCAAGCTTCAGCATCCGGGCAGCCAGCATCTCGGTGGTGATGGGGCGCAAGCGGCGCAACAGCCCGATGCGGTTGAGGACCTTGAAGACTTTCATGCCGACGTCTTCCCGGAACCGTCCCTTGGCACCCCGGTTGAGGAAGCTGGGTTGCAGGATGACCGTCCGCCCAAACTGCAGGGCCTTCAGTCCTTCCTCCACTTCCCCTTTCAGCCGGTTGTAGAACAGACGGGAGTGTACGTTTGCCCCTACGGCGGAAATCAGGGCAAAGGTATGGACACCGTTCCGGCGTGCCGTCCGTGCGAATGACAGCTGGTAGTCGACGTCGATGCGGTGTTGGGCTTCCTTGCTGCCTGCCTCTTTCAGGGAAGTGCCCAGACAGGAGAAGGCAGCGTCGCCCTGCACGAGGTCTGCCCATTGTTCGGGATGTTCAAAGTCGACGACATGTACGTGCAGCTTCGGGTGGCTCAGGTTCACCTGCCGACGGACGAAGATGTGTACTTCCGTCGTGCTGTCGTCTTGCAGCAGGTCCTGCACCAGGTGCTTTCCGGTGGCTCCTGTGCCACCGATGACTAATGCTTTCATATTTCAGTCAGAGGGTTTAGAGTTTGTAAAAAAGAATCATTGAGCGGTGTCCGGTTCGATGCGTGCCTTCACCTTGCTCCAGGCGTTGGTGCCGAAGAGGCAGGTGGAACGCATGGTCTCATACATCGTGCGGAACCGTGAGGCGGGAATGACGAAGCCCAGTTCGTCGGCTTCCACATACGGACGCACCGAAGGGTCGAACAGTCCGATGAACGTGCGGTAGCCTTGCCGGCGGTTTTCCCGGACGGCAGTTGCAATCGTGGTGCCGCATCCCGAGCCGAAGGGGGTACATACGGCATCCGGCTCGTTGCAGTCGTAGAAGGCCCATGCACACAGTCCCGACAGGATGTCCGGCGTAGCATAGAAGAACAGCCCTTCCATGCCGTCAAAGCTCTCTGCCTGGTCGATGCGGACGAAGTTCAGGTAAGCCTTCGGGGCTGCCTGGATGGAGAGCTGACGGGTGTAGTCGAGCACCATGTCCGGCGTCTGTTTGTAGCGTTCTTTGAGGGAGACAAAGGTCGGGATGTGCTCGCCCATGGGTGAGAAGCCCGTGTAGAAGCGTCCTCCGCCGCAGCCGATGTTGTCGGCGTTGAGGCTGACGGGGGTTCCCCGACGGGCAGTGTCAAGCTGTTTGAAGAAGCATCCGCCGACCTTCGCGGTGGTTGCCAGCGGCGTGTCGCTGTAGGCAAAGAGCAGAGGCAGGGGAGCCTGTGCTCCGAATGCCTCCCGGTAGTTGGTGATAAAGGTTGCAATGTCCATGGTATTTATTCAGTTGAAGGGGTAAACTCACATTCGTGGAACTTGCCGTCGTCGCCCCGTTCGTAAGCCGTGTTGTAGGGCGCATGCAGCAGGGGGATGATGTCCCGGTCGTAGTTGCACACCGTGTTGAGGCTGTACAGTCCCACCTTGTCGGGGTCGTCCATGTAGGCTTCGTCCTCGTCGCCGGCAAGGAAGCGCCACCCGCTGTCAGCAGTCCATTCTTCATCGGGCGTCTCGCGGTACATGTAGCCCACCTTGCAACCGTCCACCGTGATGCGGTCGGAGGCAAAGCAGCCGTCCGCCTCGTCCCATCCGTTCAGCAGTGGATAGATTTCGTCCGCCTTCAGATAGAAGTCTTTCTCCGTCTGTTGCAGGTCCTGCACCGAGGCGCAGGTGTTCTTGCGATAGATATTCACCACGTGGCTGACATGCTCCATGCGGTCGATGAGTGCGTCGGCATCATGGTCGAGCTTGTAGTCCATTTCCTCCTTGAATAGCGGGATGACCTGGTAGAAACGGACGGCATCTCCATTGGGCAGACGGCAGGTGTGTGCCGCCTCGGGTACTTCTTGCGGAGTGACCAGCATCAGTCCCTGGAAGGGAGCGTCGGGCGCGATGGTCTCGTCTCCCTCTCCCGTTTCGATGGTGTGTCCGTAGCCCAGCCAGTCGTTCTCATTGATGGGCAGACGTGCCAGGACCTTCAGCCAGTAGATGGGCCAGTAGTCGTTCTCGTCCCGGCTCTGCAGGTTCCAGTCTGGCGGAAGGGTGATGAGCAGTTCGGCACGGTCCACTTCCTCGTCCTCCAGTTCCTCGGGGACGTTCATCGGACGTGCCCCCATGCCTCCTGTCACCAGGGTGTAGTAGTTGCGTTCCGGGGTCGGCTCGACGATGTAGATGTCCACATGGATGTCGTAGGAGATGAGTTCGTGAAACACGTTCTCGTTGGGACCGAAGTAACGGGCGATGTGCTGTTCGATGGCTGTCTGCTCCTCCTCGCTGTACATGACCGGTCCTCCCGGTTGGGGAGCTCCCTGTTCGCAGAGGTCGATGAAGCGTTGGGTGTCTTCGTTCGGAGCCAGCTCGTAGGCACGTTGGAACAACGGAAGAGCTTCCTCCTCCCGGTGCAGGTAGTAGTAGGCATACCCCAGCCGGTAGTACCACATCGGGTCGTCGGTGCCTTCCGACTCGATGGAGAGCAGCACCTGCACGGCATCCTCCATGCGGTCGAGGTTGTTGAGGGCGCGTGCCAGCAGGCTCTTCAGCGTGTAGTCGACGTCCTCTTCCGGAAGGTCGTGGATGGTATCGATGATTTTCTGATGCTGGTCTTCGTCGTGCCAGCGTTCCAGGGTACGGAGTAGCAAGTCTTTGTTCATGTCTAAGGGTAGGTTTACTTCTTCTTCTTAAAGATGTCCAGCACTTTGTTGACCACGTTCTTCTTCTCGTCTTGTGCGGCGCCGGTCGTGTCCTTCTTGCCAATCAGCTTGTCAGTGAGCTTGTCGATGGCTTTCTCGCCGGCAGACTGCAAGGCCTGGTTGACCATGCTCTTGGCGTCGACTTTCACCTTGGGCGAGGTGAAGGTGCCGCCAATCTTCAGGTCGAAGGTGGTGAGCTCGGCAATCTTCCCGGCGGATGACGGGAGCTGTATCTTGCCCGTGTAGTCGATGGTCTGGTCCAGCCCTGTCGTACCGGAGAGGTTCAGGTTGTAGTCGCCCAGCTTGATGTCGAACGGCTTGGTGGACACACGGCCCTTGTCGATGGTGAAGTCGAGGTTCATGTCTTTCACACTCAAGTCCTTCATGCCCGGCTTCTTGATGGCGTCGGCAATGAGGTCGATGGACTTCACGCCGCTCAGGTTCAGGTCGCGGGTCGAGAGGCTGCCGTTGCCCGTCATGGTCTGCAGGACGGGACTCATGGTCTGGTCGAGCTGTGTATCAATGTTCAGGCTGCCGGAGTACGTTCCCTTCAGGTGCTCAAAGACGGGGGCGAGCTGCTTCACCATGTTCAGCTCCTTGTAGGTCTGTGCAAAGCCCAGGTCGGTCATCTTCAGTCCGGCGTTGAAGGTCGGTGTCTTGGGGTCGGCGGTGGAGTAGCTTCCGTTGAGCAGCACGTTGCCGCCCATGGTCCCGAGTGAAAGGTTCTGCATGTCCACTTTGCCGCCGCGCACCGTGAGCTTGCCCTTGACGTTGTTGAAGGTCATCGTGTCGAACAGCACCTGTTTCATGTCCGCCTGCATGGCGAAGTCGATGTTCTTGGGTACGATGAGCAGCGAACCTTCCCCGCTGGTTGCGGTCGCCGTCGTGTCGGCAGCCACAGCCGTCGTGTCGGTAGCCGACGACATGAAGTCATTCAGGTTGAGGTGGTTCGAACGGAGGTTGAGGGTGCCCCGCAACGTGGAGCCTTTCAGTGCATAGCCCATGTAGTTCTCAAAGCGGCTGTCCGCGGTGAGGTCGTTCTTGCCGATGTTCACCGTCGTTTCGCTCAGTTGCAGATATTGGGGCGTGAAGGTGAGTAGCGACTGCCGGATGTCGACGTCCGGCATGTCCTTCATCTTCAGCTTCATGTTGCTCAGGGCGATGGTGCCCCCTGCCTTCACGGCGTCATATTGCTCCTTCTCGATGTAGGACAGGCGTCCGGACACATTGGCGTCCGCCTTGACCACACCGTTCAGTTCCATGTCCTCGAGCGGATAGACCTGCTTGAGCATCCCCAGGTCGATGGTGCCCCGTGCGCTGACGGCAAAGTCCGGGTCGCTGACGGGAGTCTTCACCACGGCGTTCAGCGTGAAGGGGTTGTCCGCCAGACGGAAGGAGAGGGGCTTGATGGTCACGAGCGTGCTGTCCACCGAACCGCCGGGGTTCTCCACGCATGCCTGTACGTTGATCTGGTCCACACCGGCGGGGAGGCTCGGATAGCGGAACATGGCGTTCTTCACGTCGAGCAGTACCTTGAATGCCGGTACGGTGTCGCCCAGCAGAGTACCTTTGGCGTAAGCCGAGAGGGTGGCGGTGCCGTCCGTCTTCAGCTTGTCAAAGTCCTTGGCATAGATGGCGGGGATGAGTGACAGCACCTCCTTGAAGCCCATGTCGTTCGTGTGGAGCTTCACATCCATGTCCGTCTGTGCCCCCTTCATCTGGAACCATCCGTCGAGGTTCGCCTCGATGGCATTCAGCGTCAGGGTGTTGTCCTTCAGTGTATATCGTCCGTTGGCAAAGTCGGCATCTACGTCCAGCTTGGCAGTGATGCGGGCACGGTTGAGGAAGGGGATACCGTCCATGCGGTAGGTCACTCCCTGTGTCTCTCCCTTCAGCTGAAGGGTGGAACGTTCGCCCGAGAGGTCGCCCCGGCAGCCCAGGTCCAGTCCCTCGACCTCGGCATACATCTTGCCTTGGCGGTCATCGTAGATGAGGTCCACGTTGTCCAGCTCCACACGCTGGAGTTTGACACGGAAGGCATCGCTCCCGGCCGACGTCTCCTCCGTGGCGGTACTGTCGGACTTCATCACGTCCCAGTTCGCGCGTCCGTCGGGAAGGACGATGGCATGGAGCCGGGTGTCTTCTATGTAGATGCGGGAGATATCGTATCCGCTGTTGCCGAAGAGCGAGAACAGATTGACCGTGGCGGTCAGTTCTCCGGCTTGTACGAGAGTATCGTTGGCAAAGTCGCCTTTCCCCTTCAGCCAGAAGTCCTCCAACGTCAGGGATGCCTGGGGAAAGTGCCGGATGAGGCTGATGTCCAGGGAGGCAAAGTCGAACTCGGCATTCAGCATCTTGTTGCCTTCGGTCTTGACCAGGTCGGCAATCTTGCCGCGGAACAGGAAGGGCAGTGCCAGAAGCAGCACAATGAGTACGCCTATGACAATGGCGGCAATCTTAAAAACTTTCTTCATACGCTTTCTTTTTAATAGGTCTGTTTGATAGTACAAAGTTACTACAAAAAAGTGAAATGCGGAAAGTTATAGTGATAGAATTGAGTTACAAGGGTTTTAGTTGAAGTGGCGATAATTCGTGAAGCCATTACAATCCCTGCCGAAGCCAAATCCTGACGCCGCAACGTTACTTGTTCGTAACCATGCCCGAAAATGCGACAAACGGGTACGGATAGCGAAACAATACGTTAAGGAATAGTGAGTTACCGATAACTCACGCAAAAATTTCGGTTACGGAAAAAGATTGCTCTGTTCCTCCCCGTTTTGCGTACCGACACCGGACTCTTCACCAACTAATTTTGAAACCAAAAAATTAAGGACGATGAAGAGTACATTTTCAGTAATCTATTACCTCAAGCGTCAGGTAGTGAAAAAGGACGGGACAGTACCCGTCATGGGACGCATCACGGTGGACGGCAGCCAGACGCAGTTCAGCTGCAAGCTGACAGTCGATCCGAAACTGTGGGACACCAAAGGTGGACGTGTCACAGGCAGAAGCGCGGCGGCACTCGAAACGAACCGTATGCTTGACAAGATGCGGGTGCGCATCAATAGGCACTATCAGGAAATCATGGAACGTGACAACTTCGTCACGGCTGAGAAGGTGAAGAACGCTTTTCTCGGACTGGAACACCGCTACCACACGCTGATGCAGGTGTACCGTCGTCACAATGAGGACTATGAGAAACAGGTGGAAGCAGGCATGAAAGCAAAAGGTACACTGGAAAAGTACCGTATCGTTTACAAGCACCTGCAAGAGTTCCTCGACATCCGCTACCATGTGAAGGACATCGCACTGAAAGAGCTTACCCCCGCTTTCATCTCCGACTTCGAGATGTTCCTGCGCACGGACAAACACTGCTGCACCAATACCGTGTGGCTGTACGTCTGCCCGCTACGGACGATGGTGTTCATCGCCATCAACAACGAGTGGCTGACACGCGACCCGTTCCGCGAGTATGAAATCAAGAAGGAGGAAACAACACGCAGTTTTCTGACCAAAGAGGAAATACGCCTGCTGATGGACGGGAAACTGAAAAACGCCAAACAGGAACTGTACCGTGACCTCTACCTGTTCTGCGCTTTCACCGGGTTGTCGTTCTCGGATATGCGCAACCTCACGGAAGAGAATATCCGCACCTACTTCGACGAACACGAGTGGATAAACATCAACCGCCAGAAAACGGGCGTGGTGTCCAACATCCGCCTGCTTGACATCGCCAACCGCATAATCGGCAAATACCGTGGGCTGTGCGAGAACGGCAAGATATTCCCCGTCCCGCATTATAACACGTGCCTTGCCGGTATCCGTGCCGTCGCCAAGCGTTGCGGCATCACCAAGCATATCACGTGGCATCAGAGCCGCCACACGGCAGCCACGACGGTATTTCTCTCTAATGGCGTACCTATCGAAACCGTCAGCTCCATGCTCGGACACAAGAGCATAAAGACGACGCAGATTTACGCGAAGATAACCAAAGAAAAACTCAATCAGGACATGAAGAACCTTGCCGCAAGGTTGAACAGTGTTGAGGAATTTGCAGGTTGCACCATCTAAAAAAGAGAAGCCATGAAACGTGACATAATCATCATAGAGGACAAGGCGGTCAGCGTAACCGGTAACGACGTGTGGATGACCGCCACCGAAATCGCCGGACTGTTCCATACGACCGTCCCGGCAGTGAACGCCGCCATCAAAGCCATCCGCAAGTCGGACGTGCTTAACGACTACGAGGTGTGCCGCTACATGCAACTTGAAAACGGACTGTACGCAGATGTGTACGCGCTTGAAATCATCATCCCCGTCGCCTTCCGGCTGAACACCTACAACACCCACCTGTTCCGCACATGGCTGGTGGGAAAAGCTCTCGCCAAAGAGAAACGGCAGGCATACGTGATGTTCATACAGAACGGAAAAGCCGGGTACTGCTGATTGCGCATACCACATAAGACAAGGAAACGGGCAGCACCACAAAAAGTGTCGCCCGTTTCCTTTTTTCTTGCCAACCGCGCTCACTCCAGCGGCTTGCGGTAATTTGCTTCCAGCACTTCACGCAGCCCCGTTTCCGGGTAAAGCACCTTCCCTCCCAAAAGTATGAAGGGCAACACGCGGTTGTTGCGGTATTCCTGCAATGTGCGTCGGCTTACGCGGAGCAGTTCCGCCACCTCGCCGTCCGTCAGGTAACGTTCCCCGTCCAGCAGAGGACGGTAACTTTCCAGAAAGGCGGACAGCCATTTCGAGCCTTTGCGCATATCCTGCACCACAGAGGCTATCGGCTCGTCTTCCATCGTAAAAACATCGTTGTTCTCGTTCATCATAACTTCGGATTCAGTGGGTGAATAAATCAAATCATCTGCCGTGCGGATAGAGCGTGCCGATAAGCGGTATCAGCCGCTTCACCTCCTCCGGCTTGTAATAAAACCTGCGGTTTATCTGCGAGTAGCCGATAAGCCGCCTGTCGCGCAGCGTCTGCAACGTGCGCGAACTTATTCTCAACTGCCTACAGACTTCCTCGCCCGTGAGCCATCTTTCCATGCGCCTCGTGTCGCTTTTGCGCCTCAGGGCGGCGACCTTCTCCGAGAGTGCGCCGAATGCCGCCACCATCATCTCGAAAGTCTTTTTCTCGATAGATACTATTTCCATATTCATGCAATTATCGGTTTGCCCGCAAAGGTAACGGTACGGTCCTGAACACGTGCCGTTTTCCGCTGAAAGGCTGCCTGTTGCGCCGTTTGACCGGGTTACGGAGCCATCTTCCGTAAAAATCTTACGTGAGTCACGTAGTGAGTTGTTAAAGCCCCTTTTGTTTATTGCCGATTTTTGCTGCAGAAACAAAAAGAAAGGACTGAATATGAAAGTGATAACGATGGAAAGTTCCGCCTTCCGGTCATTGACGGAACAGATAGCGGAGATTGCGGCACACGTCCGTGCCGCCTCCGGCGACAAGAAAGCGGCATCGCCCGACAGGTTGCTCACCACACGCGAGGCGGCGCACCTGCTTAACGTGAGTACCCGCACCCTCCAGCGTATGCGCAGCGAGCAACGCATCGGTTATGTCGTGCTTCGCGGTAAATGCCGCTACCGGCAGTCGGAAATAGACCGCCTGCTTGAAGCGTGTGCCGTCAACGAGGACGCGGCGACACCGCAGGAATTGAAACGCAACCACACGCTGCGCACTGGCGGCAAACCAAAAGGAAGGAGGACATAGGTCATGGAACTGCTCACACGAAACAACTTCGAGGGCTGGATGCAGAAGCTGATGGAACGGCTCGACCGTCAGGACGAACTGCTGCTGGCGATGAAGGCTGAGGGGAAACAGCCTACTATCACGGAAAGCATCCGCCTTTTCGACAATCAGGATTTGTGCATGCTGCTCCAGATAAGCAAGCGCACACTGCAACGCTACCGCAGTGTCGGCGCATTGCCCTACAAGACACTGGGCAAGAAAACCTATTACAGCGAGGAGGATGTGCTGACATTCCTTTCCAACCATATCAAGGACTTCAAAAAAGAAGATATAGCCTTCTACAAGGCTCGTATCCATAATTTCTTTCATAAATAACCCATTAAAACATTTTTCAAATGGCAAAGAAAAAAGACGAAAAGGACGTGCTGGTAGTCCGTGATGAGAAGACGGGCGAGATCAGCGTGGTAGCCGGGCTGAATGCAGACGGCACACCCAAGCGTACCCCTGCGAAAGCTGAGAACGCGCAGAGTTTCCTGCAATTCGACCGACAAGGCGACGTGCTGGACAACTTCTTCAAGAACTTCTTCCGGCAGTGCAAGGAACCCAGCCGCTTCGGTTTCTACCGCATCGCGGCAGACCAAGTGGATTCCATGCTTGGCGTGATGAAAGACCTGCTTCAGCATCCGTACCAGAACAAACAAATCCTTGCACCGCACAAAATCGACACCTTCCCTTATCAACAGCAGGTGCAGGAAGAGATGGCGGCACAAAAGACAGAGAAACAAGAACCTCAAAAACAGGAAAACATGGAACAACAGAAAGAACAGCAGGAAAGCCCGCAACAGACGCAGGGCAGACAGGGCTACCAACCCATCAACGAGAGCAAAATCAACTGGCAGGAGCTGGAGGACAGATGGGGCGTGAAGCGTGACGACCTTGAAAAGTCCGGAGACCTTACGAAGATGCTCCACTACGGCAAGTCCGACTTGGTAAAGGTCAAGCCCACCTTCGGCGGCGAATCATTCGAGCTGGACGCCCGCCTCTCCTTCAAGAAGGACGGTGAGGGAAATGTCAGCCTCGTGCCGCACTTCATCCGCAAGGAGCAGAAGTTAGATGAGTACAAGGAACACAAATTCTCCGACGATGACCGGAAGAACCTGCGCGAAACGGGCAACCTCGGCAGGGTCGTGGACATTGAGGACAGGGAAACGGGCGAAATCATCCCCTCCTACATCAGCATCGACCGCAAGACGAATGAAATCACGGACATTCCGGCAAACAAGGTGCGCATCCCGGAGCGCATCGGCAAGACGGAAATCACCAAACAGGAGCAGGACATGCTCCGCGCCGGACTGCCCGTGCGCGACAAGCTCATCGAGCGCAACGACGGCAGGAAGTTCGTCACCACCCTTCAAGTGAACGTGGAGCAGCGCGGCGTGGAGTTCGTGCCGGGAACCGGAAGGTCGCCCCGTACCGCACAGACGCAGGAAGCCAAAGGTGACACCTCGAAAAGTCAGGCGCAAGGCGGGGAAAATGCCGCACAGACCAAGAAGGAGCAACGCCGCAACACGTGGATGAACGAGGACGGCAGCATCCGCCCCATCAGCAAATGGAGCGGCGTGAACTTCACCGACAAGCAGAAAGCCGACTACGTGGCGGGTAAAGCCGTGAAACTGGAGAACGTGACCGACAAGCAGGGCTTCCATGCCACGATGTATATCAAGTTCAACCCGGAGAAGGGCCGCCCGTACCGCTACGAAACGAACCCCGACAACGCCCAGCAGGTCGCCCCGTCCAACGAGAGCCGCACACAGGTGGCGGTGAACAACGAGGGCAAAACCAACGAGGCGACAAAGAACCTGAAAGAGCCTTTGCAGAAAGGTCAGACCGCCCCGAAGGACGACCGCCAGCAACAGCAGCAGGAGAAGCCGAAAAAGAAGAACAACAAAGGCATGAAAATGTAATCCCGTGTCCGCCACTGAATCCAAAATAAAATCCAAAGTATCAACAAAAAAGCAAGAAAACATGAAGACAATCATTGCAGAAAAGCCCTCCGTGGCACGTGAAATCGCCCGCATCGTGGGCGCGACAAAGAGAGAGGAAGGATATTTCGAGGGAGGCGGCTATGCCGTGACATGGGCATTCGGACACCTCGTTCAGCTTGCCATGCCCGACGGCTACGGCGTGCGCGGATTTGTCCGTGACAACCTCCCGATTATTCCCGACACATTCACGCTCGTCCCCCGTCAGGTCAGGACGGAGAAAGGTTACAAGCCCGACAGCGGCGTGGTGTCGCAGATAAAAGTCATCAAAAGACTGTTCGACACAAGCGAACATATCATCGTGGCGACCGATGCCGGACGCGAGGGAGAGCTTATCTTCCGCTACCTCTACCACTATACGGGTTGCACCACTCCTTTCGTGCGCCTGTGGATCAGCTCTCTCACCGACAAAGCTATCCGTGAGGGACTGCGGAAACTCGAAGACGGCAGCAAATACGACAACCTCTACCTCGCCGCCAAAGCGCGGAGCGAATCCGACTGGCTCGTGGGCATCAACGGCACACAGGCGTTATCCATCGCCGCCGGACACGGCACGTATTCCGTGGGGCGGGTGCAGACACCAACGTTGGCTATGGTATGTGAACGCTACTGGGAGAACCGCCGCTTTACGTCCGAAGCATTCTGGCTGCTCCATATCGCAACGGACGGTTGCGACGGCGAAGTCGTGAAATTCTCATCCTCCGAGAAATGGAAAGAGAAAGAACCGGCGATGGAACTATATAATAAGGTAAAGGCGGCAGGTTGCGCCACTGTCACGAAAGCCGAGCGCAAGGAGAAGACGGAGGAAACTCCCTTGCTCTACGACCTGACCACGCTCCAGAAAGAAGCCAACGCCAAGCACGGCTTCACGGCGGAACAGACGCTTGAAATCGCGCAGAAACTCTACGAAAAGAAGTTGATAACCTATCCGAGAACGGGAAGCCGCTACATCCCCGAAGACGTGTTTGCCGAAATTCCCAAACTGCTCGCTTTCATCGGCACACAGCCCGAATGGAAAGACAAGGTGCGGGCAAAAGCCGCCCCGACACGCCGCAGCGTGGACGACGGCAAGGTGACAGACCACCATGCCCTGCTCGTCACGGGTGAGAAACCGCTCTTCCTCTCCAAAGAGGACAATACCATCTATCAGATGATTGCCGGGCGCATGGTCGAGGCATTCTCTGAGAAATGCGTCAAGGATGTGACCACTGTCACGGCGGAATGTGCCGGAGTGGAGTTTACCGTAAAAGGCAGCGTCGTGAAGCAAACCGGATGGCGTGCCGTCTATGGCGAGGAAAAAGAGGAAATTACCATCCCCGGCTGGCAGGAAGGCGACACGCTGACACCGAAAGGCTCGTCCATTACCGAAGGAAAGACCAAACCCAAGCCGCTGCATACCGAAGCCACCCTGCTCTCGGCAATGGAAACGGCGGGCAAGGAAATTGAGGACGACGCACTGCGGCAGGCGATGAAGGACTGTGGCATCGGTACTCCCGCCACACGCGCCTCCATCATCGAAACGCTTTTCAAGCGCGGTTACATGGAACGCTGCAAGAAGTCGCTTGTTCCCACCGAAAAAGGACTTGCCCTCAATTCCGTCGTCAAGACGATGCGCATCGCCGATGTTGCCATGACGGGCGAATGGGAAAAGGAGCTGGCGCGTATCGAGCGCGGGGAACTGTCCGCCGACACCTTCCGCAAGGAGATAGAGGCGTACACACGTGAGATAACCTCCGAACTGCTCTCGTGCGACAAGCTCTTCGGCAGCCGTGACTCCGGCTGCGCGTGTCCCAAGTGTGGCACGGGCAGGATGCGGTTCTACGGCAAGGTGGTACGCTGCGACAACACGGAGTGCGGACTGCCCGTGTTCCGGCTGAAAGCGGGACGCACCCTGTCCGACGATGAAATCAAAGACCTGCTCACCGAAGGGCATACCAAGCTGCTCAAAGGGTTCAAGAGCAAACAGGGCAAGAGTTTCGATGCTGTTGTCGCCTTTGACGGGGAATATAACACGACTTTTGTGTTCCCGGAGGCTAAAAAGGGCAAGAAATTTTCAGGACGGAAGAAATAGTATTAACTTTGCCACTTGTTCAGAGTAATGAATTGTTCTTCGATACCGGATTACACTCATACTTTGGATTTAGTGGTGGCACTCGGAGGGATACCGAGTGCCTTTTTCTTCCTTTTTCCAACCGATTATCCCGTTAATTATCAATCCGCTAAATCCAAAGTAATGAACAACAAGAAGAAAAACGAGGGTCAGACCGACTTTTCCTATTACGGTCTGTACCTGCTGGACTATCTCCGCACGAACAAGTTTGAACAGGCTGACGACACCGCTTTCATACGGGAACGGGCCGACCGTGCCGCCGAAACGTATGAGAGGGCACGGCTTGAAGGCTATCCCGCCGATGGTGCGCAGGAACTGGCGATGGACACGCTGCTGCGCGGGCTGCATTATTCCCGTTACGCCATCCTCCGCGAAGTCGTGGAAAACGAGTTTGCCGATGAAGTGCCGGAAGAGAAGCGTGAAGCCTTTGTCCTGAAACTGCTGCCGCTTGTCGGCAACGTGTTCTCCGTCTATGACCTCTCGGATGACAATTTCGCCCTGTCTTCCGATTACGACCTGCTCTACACGGAGCTGACGGGAGCAACCGTCCTTTACTTAGACGAATATGGCGTTTAACCGCAAACAGAAACTGCGGGACAACATCGAGGCGATACGGACGGCATTCATCCTTGACAGGGAAAACAGGACAGCGACAACCGAAGAGCGTGCCATACTTCAAAGGTACTGCGGTTTCGGCGGTCTGAAATGTATCCTCAACCCTGCAAAGGAACTGACGGATGCCGTCCGGTGGGCGAAATCCGACCTCGAACTGTTCGCCCCGACGGTGGAGCTGCACAGGCTTATCCGTGAGAACAGCAAGGACGAAACAGAGTACAAGCGGTTTGTGGATTCGCTGAAAGCGTCCGTGCTGACCGCTTTCTACACCCCCAAAGAGATAACCGACACCATCGCGGACGTGCTGGCAGATTACAGCGTCCGCCCCGCCCGTATGCTCGAACCGTCGGCAGGTGTCGGCGTGTTCGTGGATTCCATGCTACGGCACAGCCCCAATGCGGATGTGATGGCTTTCGAGAAGGATCTGCTCACGGGTACAATCTTGAGGCATCTCTATCCCGACCAGAAAATGCGCACCTGCGGTTTTGAGAAAATCGAAAGACCGTTCAACAATTATTTCGACTTGGCGGTGTCCAACATTCCGTTCGGTGACATTGCCGTGTTCGACGCGGAGTTTCAGCGGAGCGACTCTTTCGGCAGACGCTCCGCCCAGAAAACCATCCACAACTATTTCTTTCTCAAAGGACTGGATGCCGTGCGTGACGGCGGTATCGTGGCGTTCATCACCTCGCAAGGGGTATTGAATAGCACCAAGACCTCCGTGCGTAACGAGCTGTTCAGTCAGGCCAATCTGGTATCCGCGATACGCCTGCCCAACAACCTGTTCACGGACAACGCGGGGACGGAGGTGGGCAGCGACCTGATTGTCCTGCAAAAGAACCTCAGCAAGAAGGAAATGTCGCAGGACGAGCGGCTGATGACCGTGATACAGACGGACACGAAAACCGACCTGACCGACAACGCCTATTTCATCCACCACCCGGAACGCATCGTGCATACGACGTCGAAACTTGACACTGACCCCTACGGGAAGCCCGCTATGGTTTATCTGCACGAGGGCAAGACCGCAGGTATCGCCGGGGACTTGCGCCGGATGCTCAACGAGGATTTCCATTACAGGCTCGCCATGCGTCTGTATTCGGGAACAATCTGGCAGTCGGGAACGGAAGAAAAGGTTACCGTTCAAAAGGAGGCGGAGCGTCCTGCTATAAAATTGGAAACGGTATCTTCGGCGCAGACGGTGGAAACTCCGACGGAAAAACCGCAACCCGTTGAGGAAAAACCGGAGATAGAGCCACGTCCGAAATATTCTGACGGGGTGCAGCTCTCCTTGCTCAACCTCTGGGGGATGACGGAAGAGGTCAGCCAACCGAAAACCTCCAAAAAGAAAAAGACGGTGAAAAAGGCAGTTACGGCAAAGTCCACTCCGCCCAAACCGAAAGTCACGGTTACACCGACAGCTCCAACTGCAAAACCCGCTATGGAGAATAAGGAGGTGAAAGCGGAGAACACCGCCAAGCCTGCCGACCCGGACGACATCTATGCAAAGCTGGACTGGGAAACCAATCCTCCCATCAACGGCTTCTACGAGATGATGATGGAACTCACGCCGGAGCGCAGGAAGGAACTTCGGGAGCTGGCAAGGCAGCATAATGAAAAACATGAAAACAGAACGGTTGCGACGATCACGCCGGAAGTACCACGTGAACAACCCCGGCAGGAGGAAACACAGCCGGAAGCAGTCGCCGCACCTGCTGTTACCGATGCTCCACCGGAAACGGTGGCTACTTCCCTTTTTCCCGACATCGAACCGGAAAAGCCGAAGGAGGAAGTCGCGGACCTTACGCCGCGTGCCTACCATCGCACGCCGGAGATGCACCTGCGCGAAGGCTCGCTGGTGGCTGACCGGGGGCGTCATAACATCGGCTATCTGAAGGACATCACGCCATACGGGGCTACATTCCAGCCGCTCGACCTGAAAGGATACCAGAAGGAAAAGGCGTTGTTGTATGTGTCGCTGCGTGACGCCTACGAGCGTCTGTACCGTTATGAATCGCTCCGGCGCGAGGCAAATGTTCCGTGGCGAGAGCATCTGAATACCTGTTACGATGAGTTTGTCATGCGCTACGGCAACCTCAACGCCAAGCAGAACGTGAAGTTAGTGATGATGGACGCGGGCGGGCGTGACATCCTTTCGCTGGAACGGGTGGAGAACGGAAAGTTCGTCAAGGCGGACATCTTCGAGCATCCCGTTTCCTTCTCCGTGGAGAGCCATGCCAACGTAGGCTCTCCCGAAGAAGCCCTGTCCGCGTCGCTCAACAAATATGGCACGGTCAATCTCGACTATATGCGGGAGATAACCGACAGCACGGCGGAGGAGTTGCTCACAGCCCTGCAAGGACGCATCTATTACAATCCGCTCGTGACCGGTTACGAAATCAAAGACCGCTTCATAGCCGGGAACGTGATAGAGAAGGCGGAACGCATAGAGGCTTGGATGGGCGAAAACCCCGAAAGTGAGCGTATGCCGGAAGTGAAACAGGCGTTGGAGGCTCTGAAAGATGCCGAACCGCCGCGTATCGCCTTCGAGGATCTGGACTTCAATTTCGGGGAACGCTGGATTCCGACGGGTGTCTATGCCGCCTACATGAGCCGGCTGTTCGACACGGAGGTGAAAATCGCCTATTCCGCAAGCATGGACGAGTTTTCGGTTGCGTGCGGCTACCGCACCATGAAAATCACGGACGAGTTTCTGGTAAAGGGGTATTACCGGAACTATGACGGTATGCACCTCTTGAAACACGCCCTGCACAACACCTGCCCCGACATGATGAAGTCCATCGGCAAGGACGAGCATGGCAACGACATCAAGGTGCGCGACAGCGAGGGCATACAGCTCGCCAACGCCAAGATTGATGAAATCCGCAACGGTTTCTCCGAATGGCTCGAAGAACAGTCGCCGCAGTTCAAGGAACGGCTGACGACAATGTATAACCGCAAGTTCAACTGTTTCGTGCGCCCGAAGTATGACGGCTCGCACCAGACCTTCCCCGACCTCAATCTGAAAGGCTTGGCAAGCCGGGGTATCAAGAGCGTCTATCCCTCGCAGATGGATTGCGTCTGGATGCTGAAACAGAACGGCGGCGGAATTTGCGACCACGAGGTGGGAACCGGCAAGACGCTGATAATGTGCATCGCCGCGCATGAGATGAAGCGTCTGAAATTGGCACATAAGCCGATGATTATCGGGCTGAAAGCCAACGTTGCGGAGATTGCCGCCACCTATCAGGCGGCATATCCCAACGCACGTATTCTGTACGCTTCGGAGAAGGACTTTTCGACCGCCAACCGTGTGCGCTTCTTCAATAATATAAAGAACAACGACTACGATTGTGTCATCATGTCGCACGACCAGTTCGGCAAGATACCGCAGTCGCCGGAGTTGCAGCAGCGCATCCTGCAAGCGGAGCTTGACACGGTGGAGGAAAACCTCGAAGTGCTGCGGCAGCAGGGAAAGAACGTGTCGCGGGCTATGCTGAAAGGTCTGGAGAAGCGCAAACACAACCTTGAAGCGAAGCTGGAGAAGGTGGAACATGCCATAAAGTCACGCACGGACGACGTGGTGGATTTCAAGCAGATGGGCATCGACCACATCTTCATAGATGAGAGCCACCAGTTCAAAAATCTGACGTTCAACACGCGCCATGACCGTGTGGCGGGACTGGGCAACAGCGAGGGAAGCCAGAAGGCACTGAACATGCTCTTTGCCATACGCACCATACAGGAGCGCACGGGCAGAGACTTGGGAGCGACCTTCCTTTCGGGTACTACCATCAGCAACTCGCTGACGGAGTTGTATCTGCTGTTCAAGTATTTGCGTCCGAAGGAGCTGGAACGGCAGGACATCCGATGTTTCGACGCTTGGGCGGCGATATTCGCCAAGAAGACGACGGATTTTGAATTTAACGTGACGAACAACGTGGTTCAAAAGGAGCGTTTCCGCTACTTCATCAAGGTGCCGGAACTTGCCGCCTTCTATAATGAAATCACGGACTACCGCACGGCAGAGGACGTGGGCGTAGATCGTCCCAACAAGAATGAGATACTGCACCACATACCGCCCACGCCGGAGCAGGAGGACTTCATACAGAAGCTGATGCAGTTCGCCAAGACTGGCGATGCCACACTTCTGGGCAGGCTGCCGCTTTCGGAAACGGAGGAAAAGGCGAAGATGCTTATCGCCACCGACTACGCCCGCAAGATGGCACTCGACATGCGCATGATAGACCCGCATTATGAAGACCACCCCGATAACAAGGCGAGCCACTGTGCCAAGATGATCGCGGAGTATTACCAAAAATACGACGCGCAGAAAGGCACGCAGTTCGTTTTCTCGGACTTGGGGACATATCAGCCGGGCGACGGGTGGAACGTCTATTCGGAAATCAAGCGCAAGCTGACGGAGGATTACGGCATACCGCCAAGCGAGGTGCGCTTCATTCAGGAGTGCAAGACCGACAAGGCTCGGAAGGCGGTGATAGACGCCATGAATGCCGGAACGGTGCGTGTTCTGTTCGGCTCCACCTCCATGCTCGGAACGGGTGTGAACGCACAGAAAAGGTGTGTGGCAATTCATCATCTCGATACGCCGTGGCGACCGTCCGACCTGCAACAGCGTGACGGACGCGGAGTTAGAGCCGGAAACGAAATTGCCAAGCATTTCGCCGGGAACAACGTGGACGTAATCATCTACGCGGTGGAGAAGTCACTGGACAGCTACAAGTTCAACCTCCTGCACTGCAAGCAGACTTTCATCAGCCAGCTCAAAAGCGGTGCTATGGGGGCGCGTACCATCGACGAGGGGGCAGTGGACGAGAAATCGGGCATGAACTTTTCGGAATATATGGCGTTGCTATCCGGCAACACCGACCTGCTGGACAAGGCGAAACTTGAAAAGCGCATCGCCTCGCTCGAAGGGGAACGCAAGTCGTTTAACAAGGGCAAGCGTGATTCGGAGTTCAAGTTAGAGTCGAAGACGGGCGAGTTGCGTAACAACACGGCTTTCATAGATGCCATGACGGAGGACTGGAACCGCTTCCTTTCGGTGGCGCAGACCGACAGGGAGGGCAACCGCCTTAATATAATAAAGGTGGACGGTGTGGATTCCGCCGATGAGAAGGTTATCGGAAAGCGTTTGCAGGAGATAGCGAAAAACGCCACTACGGGCGGGCTTTACACACAGGTCGGAGAACTGTACGGTTTTCCGATAAAGGTGGTGAGCGAGAGGATACTCAAAGAGGGATTGGAGTTTACCGACAACCGCTTCGTGGTAGAGGGGAACTACAAGTACACCTATAACAACGGACATCTGGCAATGGCTGATCCGATGGCTGCCGCCCGAAACTTCCTGAACGCGATGGAGAGGATACCCTCCATTATCGACCAGTACAAGGCGAAGAACGAGGTGCTGGAGAGGGAGATACCGCAGTTGCAGGAGATAGCGGGCAAGGTGTGGAAGAAGGAGGACGAGCTGAAGCAGCTGAAATCCGAACTTGCCGCCCTTGACCGAAAAATACAGCTGGAACTTGCGCCGCCCACGCCCGAAGTCGCCGAAAAGGAGAAAGAAGGGCAACAGGTCAAGCCGGAAGCGGAAGATGTGAGGAACAGGCAGGCGCAATATCCCGAAAATGCACCGCCGCAGATACGCAGTCCGGCGGATAGTATCGTTGCCAACCATGTCATAATCGGGCGTCCGGGACTGTATGCCAAGGAGGAAACCCGGTTCAAAGGATTGAAAATATAACCTTAGGAATTTTATCTGAAGTATTAATAAGGGCTATCCCAAAAGGTCTAAAAGTAAATTTTATCCTTTCTGCAAGTATCTGTAGGATGGCAACTGCATTTTTTTCTTTTTGGGCAGCCCTTATTAAAATTTATTCTTATTTTAGGTTATATACATTCATGTCCATTTATGTAAAAAATCCTGCTGACCTTGTTTATGTCTTGTCAGTCACCATTTGCAAAACCATATTTGACCCTCAAAGAGGCTGAATTTGATAAGCAACTTGCTACATACTCATAATAAGGAGCTAAATAGAACACGAATGGGAAATACTCAAATGCCAAACTAAAGAAGATATTGGCCAAAATAAACGCTATACCGAGAGAGAAACTTGATTTTTCAACTTCCTAAAACAGTGTTGTTCAAACATTTCTACTTATTTGTACTTACCAGTTGAACCTACGTTTCCCTAATAAAATGTCTATGGTAAAAAGTTAAAAAATCCTCCTACTTTTGTTAGATATATTTTTTTGTGTAATTTTGTAATCGTTATGCGGCAGTAATAATATACATATTAATACGAGTTAGGAATCCTGTAGTTCTCATATGCTACGAGGAGGTATTAAAAGGTGCGTTTCGACAATGCATCTATTGTAGTATATTATTGCTTAATCCAAATGAATATTATAAATTTAGGAATTCTTGCTCACATTGATGCAGGAAAAACTTCCGTAACCGAGAATCTGCTGTTTGCCAGTGGAGCAACGGAAAAGTGCGGCTGTGTGGATAATGGTGACACCATAACGGACTCTATGGATATAGAGAAACGTAGAGGAATTACTGTTCGGGCTTCTACGACATCTATTATCTGGAATGGTGTGAAATGCAATATCATTGACACTCCGGGACACATGGATTTTATTGCGGAAGTGGAGCGGACATTCAAAATGCTTGATGGAGCAGTCCTCATCTTATCCGCAAAGGAAGGCATACAAGCGCAGACAAAGTTGCTGTTCAATACTTTACAGAAGCTGCAAATCCCGACAATTATATTTATCAATAAGATTGACCGAGCCGGTGTGAATTTGGAGCGTTTGTATCTGGATATAAAAGCAAATCTGTCTCAAGATGTCCTGTTTATGCAAAATGTTGTCGATGGATCGGTTTATCCGGTTTGCTCCCAAACATATATAAAGGAAGAATACAAAGAATTTGTATGCAACCATGACGACAATATATTAGAACGATATTTGGCGGATAGCGAAATTTCACCGGCTGATTATTGGAATACGATAATCGCTCTTGTGGCAAAAGCCAAAGTCTATCCGGTGCTACATGGATCAGCAATGTTCAATATCGGTATCAATGAGTTGTTGGACGCCATCACTTCTTTTATACTTCCTCCGGCATCGGTCTCAAACAGACTTTCATCTTATCTTTATAAGATAGAGCATGACCCCAAAGGACATAAAAGAAGTTTTCTAAAAATAATTGACGGAAGTCTGAGACTTCGAGACGTTGTAAGAATCAACGATTCGGAAAAATTCATCAAGATTAAAAATCTAAAAACTATCAATCAGGGCAGAGAGATAAATGTTGATGAAGTGGGCGCCAATGATATCGCGATTGTAGAGGATATGGATGATTTTCGAATCGGAAATTATTTAGGTGCTGAACCTTGTTTGATTCAAGGATTATCGCATCAGCATCCCGCTCTCAAATCCTCCGTCCGGCCAGACAGGCCCGAAGAGAGAAGCAAGGTGATATCCGCTCTGAATACATTGTGGATTGAAGACCCGTCTTTGTCCTTTTCCATAAACTCATATAGTGATGAATTGGAAATCTCGTTATATGGTTTAACCCAAAAGGAAATCATACAGACATTGCTGGAAGAACGATTTTCCGTAAAGGTCCATTTTGATGAGATCAAGACTATATACAAAGAACGACCTGTAAAAAAGGTCAATAAGATTATTCAGATCGAAGTGCCGCCCAACCCTTATTGGGCCACAATAGGGCTGACTCTTGAACCCTTACCGTTAGGGACAGGGTTGCAAATCGAAAGTGACATCTCCTATGGTTATCTGAACCATTCTTTTCAAAATGCCGTTTTTGAAGGGATTCGTATGTCTTGCCAATCCGGGTTACATGGATGGGAAGTGACTGATCTGAAAGTAACTTTTACTCAAGCCGAGTATTATAGCCCGGTAAGTACACCTGCTGATTTCAGACAGCTGACCCCTTATGTCTTCAGGCTGGCCTTGCAACAGTCAGGTGTGGACATTCTCGAACCGATGCTCTATTTTGAGTTGCAGATACCCCAAGCGGCAAGTTCCAAAGCTATTACAGATTTGCAAAAAATGATGTCTGAGATTGAAGACATCAGTTGCAATAATGAGTGGTGTCATATTAAAGGGAAAGTTCCATTAAATACAAGTAAAGACTATGCATCAGAAGTAAGTTCATACACTAAGGGCTTAGGCATTTTTATGGTTAAGCCATGCGGGTATCAAATAACAAAAGGCGGTTATTCTGATAATATCCGCATGAACGAAAAAGATAAACTTTTATTCATGTTCCAAAAATCAATGTCATCAAAATAATGGAGCGGTCAGGAAATTTCTATAAGGCAATACAGTTGGGATATATACTTATCTCCATTCTTATCGGATGTATGGCATATAATAGCCTCTATGAATGGCAGGAGATAGAAGCATTAGAACTTGGCAATAAAAAAATAGACGAGCTCCGAAAAGAAATAAACAATATCAATATTCAAATGATAAAATTTTCTCTATTGGGTGAAACAATACTGGAATGGAACGATAAAGATATCGAGCATTACCATGCACGGCGTATGGCAATGGACAGTATGCTTTGCCGTTTCAAGGCCACCTATCCAGCAGAGCGCATCGATAGTGTGCGCAGTCTTTTAGAGGATAAGGAACGACAGATGTTCCAGATAGTCCGGTTAATGGATGAACAACAATCTATTAACAAGAAGATAGCCAATCAAATTCCGGTTATTGTGCAGAAAAGTGTGCAGGAACAGTCCAAAAAGCCAAAACGAAAAGGTTTCTTGAGCATCTTCGGCAAAAAAGAGGGAACGAAGCCAACGACAACAACGACTACGCTCCGTTCATCCAATAGAAACATGGTCAACGAACAGAATGCGCAGAGCCGTCGATTGTCAGAACAAGCCGATAGTCTTGCTGCCCGTAATGCAGAACTTAACAGACAACTGCAAGGATTGATTTGCCAAATCGAAAAGAAGGTGCAATCTGATTTACAAAATAGAGAAAGCGAGATAACAGCCATGCGTAAAAAATCATTTATGCAGATAGGCGGCTTGATGGGATTTGTTCTTTTGCTGTTGGTCATTTCCTATATCATCATACACCGTGATGCAAAGAACATTAAACGATACAAACGCAAGACAACGGATTTGATCGAGCAATTGGAACAGTCCGTGCAACAAAATGAGATACTCATAACCTCCCGAAAGAAAGCGGTATATACTATTACCCATGAGTTGCGTACACCACTGACGGCAATAACCGGCTATACCGAACTTTTGCGGAAAGAATGCAATAGCGGTAATAATGGGCAATATATCCAAAATATACTGCAATCCTCCGACCGTATGCGGGATATGCTCAACACTTTGCTTGACTTCTTCCGCCTGGACAACGGCAAGGAACAGCCCCGTCTGTCACCCTGCCGGATTTCTGCAATCACGCACACACTTGAAACGGAGTTCATGCCTGTTGCCGTGAACAAAGGGTTGTCCTTGTCCGTGAAGACTGGACACGATGCCATTGTATTGACCGACAAAGAGCGAATAATACAAATCGGGAATAACCTGCTGTCAAACGCTGTCAAGTTCACAGAAGAAGGCGGTGTTTCTTTGATTACTGAATATGATAATGGAGTTCTGACACTGGTCATTGAAGATACAGGTACAGGCATGACAGAAGAGGAACAGAAACAAGCGTTCGGTGCGTTTGAACGTCTATCAAATGCCGCTGCAAAGGAGGGTTTCGGGCTTGGGCTTGCCATAATGCGTAATATTGTGTCGATGCTTGGCGGAACAATCCGTTTGGACAGCAAGAAAGGGAAAGGCAGTCGTTTCACAGTTGAAATTTCTATGCAGGAAGCTGAAGAACAGCTTGGATATACAAGCAATACACCTGTTTATCATAACAATAAATTCCATGATGTTGTCGCCATTGACAATGATGAGGTATTACTTCTAATGCTGAAAGAGATGTATTCCCAAGAAGGAATACACTGCGACACTTGCACCGATGCTGCGGCACTGATGGAAATGATACGCCAGAAAGAATACAGCCTGTTGCTGACAGACTTGAATATGCCTGGTATAAACGGTTTCGAATTGCTGGAACTGTTGCGTTCGTCCAACGTGGGCAATTCACCAACAATCCCGGTGGTTGTGGCAACCGCTTCGGGCAGTTGTAACAAAGGGGAACTATTGGCAAAAGGCTTTGCCGGATGCCTGTTCAAGCCGTTCTCCATATCGGAACTGATGGAGGTTTCCGACAGGTGTGCCATAAAAGCGACACCGGACGGGAAACCGGACTTTTCCGCCTTATTGTCCTATGGCAATGAAGCCGTCATGCTGGAAAAGTTGATAACTGAAACAGAAAAGGAAATGCAGGCGGTACGGGATGCAGCAAAAGAAAAAGACCTGCAAAAGCTGGATTCCCTGATCCACCACCTGCGCAGTTCGTGGGAGGTGCTCCGTGCCGACCAACCGCTGAATGTACTTTACGGATTGCTTCGTGGCGATGCTCTCCCGGATGGTGAAGCGTTAAGCCATGCCGTGACTGCTGTGCTGGATAAGGGAGTGGAAATAATACGGTTGGCAGAAGAGGAAAGGAGAAAATACGAAGATGGATAAGACAAAAATAATTGTGGTGGAAGACAACATCGTGTATTGCGAATATGTCTGCAATATGCTGTCACGGGAGGGCTACCGCAATATGAAGGCTTACCACCTCTCAACCGCGAAGAAACATCTGCAACAGGCAACAGATAATGATATCGTGGTTGCCGACCTGCGTCTGCCTGACGGCAGTGGCATAGACCTTTTGTGCTGGATGCGAAAGGAGGGAAAGATGCAGCCCTTCATCATTATGACCGACTACGCCGAAGTTAATACCGCCGTGGAAAGCATGAAACTCGGCTCGATAGACTATATTCCCAAACAGCTTGTGGAGGATAAACTTGTCCCCCTGATCCGTTCCATACTGAAAGAACGTCAGGCAGGACAACGCCGTATGCCTGTATTCGCCCGTGAAGGTTCCGCTTTTCAGAAAATCATGCACCGGATAAGGCTGGTAGCCGCCACCGACATGAGCGTGATGATATTTGGTGAGAACGGCACGGGTAAGGAGCATATTGCCCATCTGTTGCATGACAAGAGCAAACGTGCAGGCAAGCCATTTGTGGCGGTGGACTGCGGTTCACTCTCCAAAGAGCTTGCACCGTCGGCTTTCTTCGGACACGTCAAGGGAGCGTTTACAGGTGCGGACAATGCCAAGAAAGGATATTTCCATGAGGCGGAAGGCGGCACGCTTTTTCTGGACGAGGTAGGAAACCTCGCGTTGGAAACCCAACAGATGTTGCTCCGCGCCATACAGGAGAGGCGGTATCGCCCGGTCGGAGACAAGGCAGACCGGAATTTCAATGTCCGCATCATCGCTGCTACCAATGAAGATTTGGAAGTAGCGGTGAATGAAAAGCGTTTTCGGCAGGATCTTCTGTACCGCCTGCACGACTTCGGGATAACCGTTCCTCCGTTGCGTGACTGTCAGGAAGACATCATGCCGCTGGCAGAGTTCTTCCGTGATATGGCAAACAGAGAGCTGGAGTGTAGCGTGAGCGGGTTCAGTTCCGAAGCACGTAAAGCGTTGCTGACACACGCATGGCCGGGCAACGTGCGGGAACTTCGGCAGAAAGTTATGGGTGCTGTATTGCAGGCGCAGGAAGGTGTTGTCATGAAAGAGCATCTGGAACTTGCCGTGACGAAACCGACCTCTACTGTCAGCTTCGCCTTGCGCAATGACGCGGAGGATAAGGAGCGGATATTGCGTGCGTTGAAACAGGCAAACGGCAACCGGAGTGTCGCCGCAGAACTGCTCGGCATAGGCAGGACAACACTATACAGCAAACTTGAAGAGTATGGACTTAAATATAAATTCAAGCAATCATAGCCCGTAATTCACTGAATTTGGCTATCTTTGCATAACATTTGAGAAAAACGGCGATTGGCAGGAGCTTTTCGCCGCCAACATATAGGATAAGACCGCAAGGCGTTTCAAGCGAAAATCTGGTAAATTGGAACTACGGAGACGATTGCGTGATGCTTATGCTATGCTTACGCATAGCGTGCATTCACGTACTCTCCGTAAAGGCTTTACCAGAGCCATCGCTTGAAGGTAGTGTGAATTGCACGCTACTTTTTTACCCTTGCCTAACGAAAGGAAACGATTATGGGTAAAGTTCAGATTCTCGCCGTACTGACGATGGACGGATGTCTTTCTTCAGAGTTATATGATAAAGCACATCAGGATTTGTGCCTTGACCGTTGCGGTCTTGATGAAATCAGGAAGAAAGCCCTTTACCGTGTGACACCGGACTATTCCATTTCAATGCTGCACGAATGGAGAAAAGACGGCACAAACATCCGTTACCTCGCGGAAGCCACACTGGATACGGCAGATTATATAAACGGACTACTGCGTATGCACGCTGTGGATGAAATCATACTATACACCGTTCCTTTCATATCCGGAAGCGGACGACATTTTTTTAAGTCGGCTCTGCCAGAGCAACACTGGACGCTTTCCTCCTTGAAAAGCTATTCCAACGGTGTATGTCGCATTATCTATATCCTTGATAAAAAAGCAAGATAGCCAAAATGTGCGGCAAGCATACATTTCTATTTTCAGGAATAGAATAAATGTTCTGATTACAAACAATTTAAGTCGGAGATAATTTGTCCTTGTGAAAAAATATTGAATTTTATACCTCTGAAATCCAGTACTTTGTAAAATTGAGTGTTGGATTTTTTATTTTCTGCCGCGTTTTTTGCCAATTATATTCATGTGCGCACGCAGAAAACAAAGTGTAATTTTCAAAATTGACAGAACCATGAATTATTTCTTGCTGGCGGAAACCGACTTTTTCCGCCTGATAAACGAAGCCGGTGACTGCAATATGGAAACGGCATACACGGCTTTTGCCACCCAAGTGATCGAACTGTGTAACGGTAGCATGGACGCGAACCTTACCGTCATCGCGCTTGCCTACATCGAAATCGAGTTGCAGCACCATCCCGTGCGCAACCTGTCAGAAGAAAAGAGAGAGATTGCCGCCTATGTCAGCAAGGCCCTGTCTTTCGTGAGGAAGATGCAGAAATTCCTTGCCACGCCCCAAGTGCCGCCACTGATATCCGCCAACAACACAACAGAAACCGCCACCAGCCTCCTGCAATGGACGGGCAATGCCATCGACCTCGTGGAACTTATCTACGGCATCGACGAGATGGGCTGCATCAACAACGGCAACATGCCGCTCAAACAGCTTGCCCCGCTCCTTTACAAGATATTCGGGGTTGAGTCGAAGGACTGCTACCGTTTCTACACCGATATCAAACGCCGGAAGAACGAAAGCCGCACCTACTTCCTTGACAGAATGCAGGAGAAATTGAACGAGAGGATGCTGCGCGATGATGAGTTGGATCGTATGAGGAGATAAAAAACAAATTCATTAGAATAAATCACATCAATTCAATTCATTATTTTGTTATATTAGAAAAAGATATTAACTTTGCATTGAAATTGATATAGTCATAATTCAGATGAACTCAATACACGATATAACAGACTACATTATCTTACGAGTAAAATCGGAAGATAGATTTGCGTCTTTAATAAATTTAAAGTTGCAGAAGTTATTGTATTATGTTCAAGCATGGTCTTATGGTATCAATAAAAAACCTATGTTTGACGGCGAGTTTGAAGCATGGATTCATGGTCCGGTAAATCGAGAAATCTACAATCGATTTAATTCTACAAAATATCTCTATTCAGAAATCAATATTGATGATTGCATGAATCACAATGTGAGTTTATCATCAGAAGACGCTGAATTCATTGACTTTATATTGGAGAATTATCTTAAATATAGCGGTGCTGAATTAGAACGATTGTCCCACAATGAGATGCCTTGGATTGAAACACGTGGAGATTTAAATGTAAATGAGCGTTGTGACAAGGTTATTACTCCAGAACTAATGATTGAGTATTATGGGAAAAAATGGGAAACTATTAAATCTTAATTCAGATTCTCCTAAATACGGAAACAAATCATTAGTTACCAAAGAACAAGAAAATGAGTTAAAGAGAAGGAAGATAACTTTTTCCTTCTCTTACTTTAAGCAGATACCTAATTTTCAGATTGGAGAGTGTTCTAAGGGATGGCATATTGGGCTTCTTGAAAGATTAGGTGCTTTGGGTACTATGACACCGCAAGAAGTATTAGAAGAAAATAGAGGTAGTATTGCATTAAGATGTCATCCAATAGATTGGAGTGCTAAAAACATTCCTATTCAACGAAAAGATTTAGATTGGCTACCAAAAGAAATATTGGACAATGAGACAGATTTTCCAATAATGCAATTTTCGATAACAAAAAGTACGGGGCGTATTGTAGGTTATTTTGATCGGGATTCTTCTATATTTCACATAGTATTATTAGATCCTGAACATAATATACAACCGGCAAAGAAAACTAATTATCAAATACAACCAACTACAAAAGGGTTATCTCAATATGATGATTTATTAAATAAGTTGGAACGAATTAAAAGTATCGTATCAGATTGTTCTGATAAAAAGTGCAAATTGCATTCACATATTAGTGTTATAGAAGAATTACATGACAATATTGTTTATATAGGACTTGATAATGACTTCTATAGCACTTATCAAGAAATCTTAAAGAAAATTCCATTGCAAAAAATTTTGGAAAACGGAATCTTAGTAAGTATGGATAATGCTTAAGTTCTAAAAAAATGAAGAAAGGTTTATGGTAAGCCTTTCTTCATTTTTTTATTTACTTCTGCTGCAACAGATATTTCAGGTTATCATCGCCCGCGATGCGCTCCAGTTCCTCCTGCACAATCTGCTTCACCTCTTCCTTGATACGCCGGTAGTTCGCCTGCACCGTTTCTTTCATGCGGTCGTTGCCGTCCTCGTCCGTGAAATCGGTAATGACCGGAATTTTCTTGTAGGCACGTTCCTCCCGCTTCACCTTCTCGGCATCCACCACAATCTCGCAGTGAAAAATTTTCTGTTCGATACGTTCGTTGAAGTTGTCGGACACCGAACCGACAAACATTCCCTGCGTCAGACCGGAAATCTTGCTCGGCGGAATGAGCGCATCCATCTGCGTGTTGATGGAGGTGGAAACATCCTGCCGGTTGATGGAGATAGACTGCCGTTTCTGCAACACCTTACCGAACCGTTCCGATAGTGTCTTTGCCGTTTCACCTACCACCTGCCCGGAGAAAATGTTACCGACCGTATTCATCACCACTTTCGCCTCCTTATCACCGTAGTCGCGCACCAGCTGGCTGAAATCCTGAAATCCCAGACACACGGCAACCTTGTTGCTTCGGGCGGTGGCTATAAGGTTGTCCAACCCCTTGAAGTATATCGTGGGCAGCTCGTCGATGATGACCGATGACTTCAGCATTCCCTTCTTGTTGATGAGTTTCACGATACGGGAGTTATACAATCCGAGAGCCGCCCCGTAGATGTTCTGACGGTCGGGATTGTTGCCCACGCATAGGATTTTCGGCTCTTCGGGATTGTTGATGTCCAGCGTAAACTCGCTGTCCGACATCACCCAATAGAGCTGCGGGGAAATCATCCTCGAAAGCGGGATTTTCGCCGACGCTATCTGCCCCATGAGCTGCTCCGCAGCCCCTCCGAGCCAAGCATCCATGAACGGGGAAAGGTAGTTTTCCAGCTCCGGGTAAGAGGTCAGTATCGGGAAAATATCCTCGTAGCGGCGGTTCAAAAACTCGATGGCATGGGGAAACGTGCAATACTTCCCGTTCTGATAGATTTTGAGATACCAGATAATGCTGGCAAACAAAATGATAGGTGACTCCACGAAGAAGTCGCCCTGCTTTTGCACCCAAGTTTTATTGAGGTTAAGCATTATCGTGTAGGCACTCTCGTAAGCGTCCGTAATATCCTCCATGAAATCCGGGTGTATGGGATTGCAACGGTGTGAGCGTCGCGGGTCGTCGAAATTGATCACATAGAATTTCGGCTTCACCTTGTAGCCCTCCGGGTGGTTCAGCAAATGGTTGTAGGCTATGGTGGACAAGTCACTGAATTTGAAGTCATATACATACATCGAGAAGCCCTTTTCAATCTGTTGCTTGATAAAATTGTTTACCACGGCGTATGACTTGCCGCTGCCCGGCGTACCCAACACGATGGACGCACGGAAGGGATTCACCACATTGATCCAGCCATTGTTCCAACGCTTTTTGTAATAGAAGCGTGTGGGCAGATTGACCGAATACTCGCTTTCGATGAGCCTCGTTTCCTGCATGAAACTCTCATTCTCGTTGTTGAAAACATCCTCCATCAGATTGTGTTTCAACAGGCGGCTCATCCACAGCCCGCCCATCAAAAGACAGACATAGCCCGTGCCGATGGTAAGGATATACAAGCCCGTCACCGCTTCAACCGGCAGCGGCAGAGCCAGTATCCACCAGTTGAGGAAAAACAGCACGAATCCGGCGGCGAGTGCCGTCCATATTCTTCCCCAAGTGATTTTCTCGCCCTTGACCCCTTTCGTACCCAGACAGGACAGGGCAAGCAGCAGGACGGCAAACAGTTTCGTGTACAGAATGGAATGGAACAGCCCCGCCGTGCGGTCGAAGTTCAGAAGGATTTTGTCCACCACACCGATGTTCACGCCCCATAGCCGGATGGCTTCGTAGCAGAACCAGTACACGTTCATGACCACTAAAATGATACTCACGGCACGCAGAAAATCCATGATTTTCGCCAATGCCCTCAAATCGTCTTCTTGTTGTGACATACATTGATTTTTTAATTGTTGATACTCCGATTACAAACCCAAGCCCTTGCGCTTTTTCTTCTTTTTGCGCTTCATCGCCCGGATGAAAGCCTCTTCCTCGGCATCTACCGCCGGACCTTCGGGAGTGAGCAAGCCCATTCCGCCCGATACGTCTTCACGGTCGTATGCGGTCTGTCCGTGTGCCTTGTCCGCAGCATCCATAGGGATGGATAACGGTATCGGCGGTTGTCCGGCGTATGGCAGGGTGAAGTGTTCCTGCAAGGCATTCGCCGAAAGCTCCTTGCCCATGCGCGAACCGTTCAGCACACTCCCCGTGCGGTGGTCGATGAAGGTAGCCCCGTAGATGCGCCCTTCCTCCGTGTAGCGCAGTACGGTGTCGATGCCCTTCTCTTTAAGTTGGGAAACAAACCTATCCTTGTCATAAGTGCCTTGCAGCACGGAAAGAACGGTACGTTTCGTCATGTCTGCCAGTTTCCTGTCCTTAATCTCCGATCTGGAACGTACAAACTTCTTCTGCATGGCTTCATAGCCTGCGGACTTCCCGAAGAGCGAGGACTTGAACGGGTTGCCCACCTTGTTGCCCCTGCCGTCCGTGACGGAATAGACCAGCCCGTGATATTCCCGTCCGCGCACGTTACCCCTCGCTTCCTCCACCGTCAGGTTATAGATGGAAAGGAGCGCACGGTATTCGCCCATCGTCTGGAAACGGTACTGCCCGTTCAGAGCTTTCACGGTGTTGCCTACCTGTTTCTTCACATCGCCTGCCGATGCGTCCACCTTGCTTAGCGGCGTGTCAAGACGGCGGTTCCTGCGCTCCGCATCGTGCAGCCCGTATTTCTTCTCCAGCTCACGGGTGATTTGTTTGCTACGATAGTAGTTGTTCTTGTCGCTGATACATTTCCCGTTCTCGTCCACCCGAACCGTCACGATGTGCAGGTGGTGGCGGTCGATGTCCTCGTGCTTGAAAACAAGATAAGGCTGGTTGCCGAAACCGAGTTTTTCCAGATACTCGCGGGCTATATCCTGCAATTCCGCATCGGTCAACGCATCCTCCGGATGCGGGTTGAGCGAAATATGCACCACCGGCTTCTCCACCTTCATCTGTGGCGGCATGAAGGTGAGAAAACCCTCCATCGCCTTGTTGATGTCCACCTTTCCCGAACCGTCATTGTAGATGCGGTTGGTCGTAAGCAACCGCCCCTGCGCCTCGTTAATCTTCTCCCCGTTATAGGCAATCGCGCCGTACAACGAGTTTCCTACACTGATTTTTGCGACCATTTCGCCTCCATTTCCCTTGAAAGTTCCACAATCCGGCGGCTCAGTTTCACGAGTTCGACGGTGTGTTGCTCTAATTTGTAGAGCAACGCCATCGCCTTTTTCTCTGAAAAATGCAGCCTCAGTTCCTTCACGACTTGGTTGTAATTCGTACCCACGGCACGGAACTGTGCATGAAAATCCGACAGTTTGGTGTAATAGTCCACCAGCGTCTTGTCCACCTTAAGCACCTTGAACGGCTGTCCGAAGAAGTGCGCCTTGAGGAAAACCGACCGTGCATAGACACCCGATTTTCCGAACATGGCGAGGAAACGGTTGTGTTCCTCCTCATTGAAACGGACGGTGTAACGGTACACCGCCGGATCAAGTTTGGGATTTCTCCCTGATTTGCTTTTCCTTTTCTCTTTCATATTACTTTGGATTTAGCGGATTGACGGCATAAGCCGCCGCTTCGGATTACAGCACCGCAGTTTTGAAAGGCTTCCCGACTTCGGAGGGAAAGCCCGCCCCCTGCAAGGGCAAGGCGTTTTCCGGGATGCTCAAAATATTTTGAGCGGCTGAAAACATACCTTGCTATGTTCAGGTGAACATAAAAATCCGTCGGGGACGGATTGGGGATGATTCCTTTCAAACTCCGGGCTGCGCTACCTGCGGCGTACCCTGCCGTTCGGGTGCAAAGTTACGCCCTTAAGGCGATGTCCGACAGAGGCTTGACCCGGACAATCAGTGCCAACCGGCGCAACGTGCTGCCACTTGCCGGAGAAGTGATACAAGTTCCAAAATATCCTTGTTTATTTGCAGTGTGATTCGGATGTGGGACTGAAAATACACTCCTTCCGCCGGATGTTCGGACAGCAATCCGGGCATCAATCCAAACGGTTGAAAACAGGTGTATGTATTCAGATAGTTTTCCAAGCACACGTCCGTGCGGACGGATAAAAGCATGGACGGTTGGACAAACCGATGAATACCCGCAGGCACAGCCGGATTAAGGAGTGAATAAATAAATGAATGGGAGTGCGTGCGTACGTACTAATGACAATACGCTACCGCCACCGGACAGATGTATAACCAAATAAATTATCAAAAAAATGAAAGAAGCAACTTATGTGGCAATCTCCACGCAGAAAGGTGGAGCGGGTAAGACAACCCTGACAGTGCTTGTAGCAAGCTATCTGCACTATGTGAAAGGCTACAACGTAGCCGTGGTGGACTGCGATTTCCCGCAGTACAGTATCCATGACATGCGCAAGCGTGACATGAAAGCCGTCATGGAGGACGGGCATTACAAGGTGCTGGCGTATGAGCAGCTCAAACGACTGAAGAAGAACCCGTACACCATCAGATGCAGCCGTGCGGAAGATGCGGTAAAGACCGCCGAAAATCTGGTGGCAGCGCAGCCCGACCTCGATTTCGTGTTCTTCGACCTGCCGG
Organism: Bacteroides sp. Marseille-P3684; assembly: GCF_900291465.1. Classification (GTDB taxonomy): domain Bacteria; phylum Bacteroidota; class Bacteroidia; order Bacteroidales; family Bacteroidaceae; genus Phocaeicola_A. The sequence goes on along the minus strand of NZ_LT985808.1, from coordinate 3,029,917 downwards.
GAACAATCAACAATGCCGATGTGGTGCAGACCATTTCCCAAATGGACTATATCTTCACGCCCATCATCGCCGACCGTGTGGTGATGGAGAGTTCCATCAAGTTCGCCACTGTCATCAACGAACAGATGATAAGCACGGGCAAGTCCGGCATCAAAGGGATTTACCTCGTGTGGAACATGGTGGACGGACGCGAAAAGACTGAACTTTACAAGGCATACGACAAGGTCTGTGCCGAGTTCGCCCTGCCCATTCTGGAAACACATCTACCGGACAGTAAGCGCTTCCGCAAGGAGACGGCGGCAGAACGCAAGGCGGTATTCCGCTCCACGGCGTTTCCGGCGGACAAAATACTGGTACGCGGCAGCAACCTCGACAAACTCGTCGATGAGATTCTCGGCATCATCAAAAACTGAACGGCATGGCAAAGAAAACAAGAATCGAGGACATCGACAGCGAAGCCGTAATCAACTCATTTCGACTGGACGATACAAGCATTCCGCCGGAAGCGAGAAGCACGGACGGGAACGCTCCTGTCCCACCTCCGAAAGAAGCGATACAAGAAGCCGTTTCTCCACCCGCCTCGCACTCCAAAGAGGAGCCGGAACGCAGGCGCAGGAACAGCAAGCCGGAAAAATTGGATTATGACACAGTATTCATATGCGGTTCCAATATCACGGCAAGGCTCGGCAAGCAGGTCTATATCCGCAAGGAGTACCACGACCGCATACAGAAGATGCTTCATGTAATCGGAGGCAACGAAGTGACTATCGCGGCATTTCTTGACAACGTGCTGACACACCATTTCACGCTGTTCCAAGACGAGATAGCCGAATCGTTCAAACGGCACATGGAATCCTATAATTTATAAACACTCAAAAACAACAAAGAAGTATGAAAAGAACAAATAAGAACCGTCAGGCTGAGTATCTGCAAACAGGAAAGAGTGAAAGAACCGCTGTCCGTGCAGCAAAGTGTGTAACCGACTACGGGCATGAAAATACCGACGTTGACTTCCGCAAGGATAAAGGCAGAGACAAACCGCTCTCGACTTTCCTGCAAGCATCGGAAATCAAAACGCGGCAATGTATATACATCAGCCGAGAAATTCATGAGAAAGTCGCTATCGTTACCAGTCGGATGGGAAACGGTTTGAGCATCGGCAAGTTTGTGGATAACATCCTCCGCGACCATTTCCGACAATACGGGCAGCAGTACATGGAACAGATTGAAAACGCCCAAAAAGTAAGATTATGACAAAGGCGTTTTTAATCGTATCGGTTGCTTGCAACGTGTGGTTTCTGTTTCTGCTGTTCTATGACCGCATCATGGACATGAAGCTCATCCGTTTCTTCAGACATATTGCCGGGCTGTGGCGGTCATTGGACAGTACGGTGGCAGAGCAAGGAAAGGATAAGGAAATACCTCACGCAGACACCTCGGACATCATTGGCAAGAGCCGTTTCAAGATGGCATCGACCCGGACAACCGCTGCCATACCGACGCAAGAAGCCGCCACTTCGGAAAAAGGCATTGAGCTGTCGGAGGAAGAGGCTACTTTTGACGACGGAAACACGGAAACCGTCTCACGCCCGACACAAGTACCGGAGGACAAACTCGATGAAACCTTCACGAGCATCCCGCCCTCGGAACTGGAGTACGGAGAAGATGAACCGGAGGATGAAGAACCAGACAAAAAGCAGGCTTCGGGAAGTAGCTTCGAGGATATTGACATGGCAGTACACACCATACGGAAGGAATCACCATCCGATGAGGAAATGCGACACGCCGGAAAGGTCATGACGGAACTGGACGGGACAGAGCTTTTCACAAGAATAACGGAACGCCTGACCGATGAAGCAATGAGCGAGAGGATTGCAAAGGCGATGGCAGTTTTCGTGGACACGGTGAACATGACCGTGACACAACAAAAGGAAAAGGTGTTCGTGATTCCCGACAACATCGAGGAGTTCGACTTCCGAAACTATGTATAACAACTAAAAAAGAATGGAAATGAAAACGTAAAATGACGACACCCACGCGCACGGCGGTACAAGGTACAGCCAACCCGCAACGGACAGCCCCAAGTCCGTAGAAACAAACGGGCAACCACTAAAACCAAAGTAAAGTAATCAAGTATCAACCGCCCGAAAAAGGACTATCCACCCTTTGGACGGCACAAAAAAGAACAGTTTATGAACAAGAACATCAGACAAAAGTTAATCATCGCTGCGGCACTTATGATTGCCGCAACCGCCTCCGCTTTCGCACAGGGAAACGGTCTGGCTGGCATCAACGAAGCCACCTCTATGGTGAGTTCGTATTTCGACCCCGGCACGAAATTAATCTACGCCATCGGCGCGGTAGTCGGGCTTATCGGTGGCGTGAAAGTGTACGGAAAATTCTCGTCCGGAGACCCGGACACCTCGAAGACCGCCGCCTCGTGGTTCGGGGCTTGTATCTTCTTGATTGTCGCCGCCACTATCCTGCGCTCATTCTTCCTTTAATAAACAATGTATGGCTGAATACCCGATAAACAAGGGTATCGGCCGTCCGGTCGAGTTCAAGGGTTTGAAGGCTCAGTACCTCTTCATCTTCTGCGGAGGTCTGCTGGCTCTCTTCGTCCTGTTCGTCATCCTCTATATGGTCGGCATCGACCAGTGGATATGTATCGGCTTCGGCGCGGCATCGTCTTCCGTCCTCGTATGGCAGACCTTCGCGCTGAACGCCCGGTACGGCGAACACGGGCTGATGAAATTGGGAGCGGCAAGGAGCCATCCCCGATACCTTATCAACCGACGGCGGATCACCCGATTACTCAAACGGCAACGAAAGGAAGAAACGACATGAGAAATACATCCAAAATGACAACACTGGAAAACAAGTTCCCCCTGCTGGCGGTGGAGCATGGCTGCATCATCTCCAAAGACGCCGACATCACGGTGGCTTTTGAGGTGGAACTGCCGGAGCTTTACACCGTGACGGGCGCAGAGTACGAGGCGATACACGGCTGCTGGTGCAAGGCTATCAAGGTGCTGCCGTACTTCTGCGTCGTGCATAAGCAGGATTGGTTCATCAAGGAGAAATATATGCCGGAGTTACAGAAGGACGACATGAGTTTCTTGAGCCGTTCCTTTGAACGCCACTTCAACGAGCGTCCGTACCTGAAACACTCCTGCTATCTCTACTTGACCAAGACGACGAAAGAACGTAACCGTATGCAGAGCAACTTCAGTACGCTGTGCCGGGGACATATCATCCCGAAGGAGCTGGACAAGGAAACCGCCGGGAAGTTCATGGAGGCCGCCGAACAGTTCGAGCGCATCATGAACGACAGCGGCTTTGTGAGGCTGCGCCGCCTCTCCACCGACGAGATTGTCGGGACGGAGAAGTCCGCCGGGCTGATAGAGCGTTACTTCTCGCTCATGCCCGAAGGCGACACGACCTTGCAGGACATCGACCTCTCGGCAAAAGAAATGCGTATCGGTGACAACCGCCTGTGCCTGCACACCCTCTCCGACGCGGAGGATATGCCAGGAAAGGTGGCTACCGACATCCGCTACGAGAAACTCTCCACCGACCGCTCGGACTGTCGCCTCTCCTTCGCCTCCCCCGTGGGGCTGCTGCTTTCCTGCAACCACATCTATAACCAGTATGTGATTATCGACAACAGCGAGGAAAATTTGCAGAAGTTCGAGAAGTCCGCAAGGAATATGCAGTCGCTATCCCGATACAGCCGGAGCAACAGCATCAACCGCGAGTGGATAGACCAGTACCTGAACGAAGCCCATTCCTACGGGCTGACCTCGGTACGGGCGCACTTCAACGTCATGGCGTGGAGCGATGACGCGGAGGAACTGAAGCATATCAAGAACGATGTGGGCAGCCAGCTGGCAAGCATGGAGTGCGTGCCGCACCACAATACCATCGACTGCCCGACGCTCTACTGGGCGGCGATGCCCGGCAACGCGGCGGACTTCCCGGCGGAAGAGAGTTTCCATACATTCATCGAGCAGGCGGTGTGCCTCTTCACGGAGGAAACCAACTACCGCAGTTCGCTCTCGCCCTTCGGCATCAAGATGGTGGACAGGCTTACGGGAAAACCGTTGCACCTCGACATCAGCGACCTGCCGATGAAGCGGGGTATCACGACCAACCGCAACAAGTTCGTGTTGGGTCCTTCGGGCAGCGGCAAATCCTTTTTTATGAACCACCTCGTGAGGCAATACTACGAGCAGGGTACGCACGTGGTGCTGGTGGACACGGGAAACTCCTATCAGGGCTTGTGCGAGATGATCCGGTGCAAGACAAACGGGGCGGACGGCGTGTACTTCACCTACACGGAGGAGAAACCGATTTCGTTCAACCCGTTCTACACCGATGATTACGTGTTCGACGTGGAGAAAAAGGACAGCATCAAGACATTGCTGCTGACGCTCTGGAAGTCGGAGGACGACAAAGTGACGAAGACGGAGAGCGGCGAACTGGGCAGTGCGGTGAACGCCTATATCGAGCGTATCAGGGCTGACCGGAGCATCGTCCCCTCGTTCAACACCTTCTACGAGTATATGCGCGACGACTACCGCCGCGAACTGGCGGAACGTGAGATAAAGGTGGAGAAGTCCGACTTCAACATCGACAATATGCTCACCACCATGCGGCAGTATTACCGGGACGGACGCTACGACTTCCTGCTCAACTCCACGGAGAACATCGACCTGCTCGGCAAGCGGTTCATCGTCTTCGAGATTGACAGTATAAAGGAAAATCGCGAGCTTTTCCCTGTGGTGACCATCATCATCATGGAAGCCTTCATCAACAAGATGCGCCGATTGAAAGGCGTAAGGAAACAGTTGATAGTGGAAGAGGCTTGGAAGGCTCTATCTTCGGCGAACATGGCTGAGTACCTGCGCTATATGTACAAGACCGTGCGCAAGTATTACGGGGAGGCAATCGTGGTGACGCAGGAGGTGGACGACATCATTTCCTCGCCCGTCGTCAAGGAGAGCATCATCAACAACTCCGACTGCAAGATACTCCTTGACCAGCGGAAGTACATGAACAAGTTTGATGCCATACAGTCCCTGTTGGGTCTGACGGAGAAAGAGAAGTCGCAGATACTCTCCATCAACATGGCGAACAACCCGTCAAGGCTCTACAAGGAAGTGTGGATAGGACTGGGCGGCACGCAGTCGGCAGTCTATGCCACCGAAGTTAGTGCTGAAGAGTATCTGGCGTACACCACCGAAGAAACGGAAAAAGTAGAGGTTTACCGTCTGGCGGAACAGTTGGGCGGCGACATTGAAGCCGTCATCCGGCAGCTTGCCGAAAGGCGGAGAAAAAAGGAATAAATAGAAACAGATTCATCAACTAAAAAAGAAAATGCGTATGAGTATATCAAGAACGAAAATGCTGCAAGTCAGCAAGTGTTTAATCGGGCTGGCGGTCATGGTGCTGCAATCCTGCGACATAACGGACAACCGACGCGACCTGCTTTGCGGAAACTGGGAGAGTGTGGAGGGCAAGCCCGACGTGCTTATCTACAAGGAGGGCGAAGCCTATAAGGTGACGGTATTCAAGCGGAGCGGCATCCGCCGCAAGCTGAAGCCGGAAACCTATCTCTTGCAGGAGGAGAACGGCAATCTGTTCATGAACACCGGATTCCGCATCGACGTGTCCTACAACGAGGCGACGGACATCCTGACCTTCTCGCCGAACGGGGACTACGTGCGTGTGAACCCGAAACCGGACCATCCGATAGGCGAGCAATAAATAATGAAATCCACTAAAATCCAAAGTAACATGAGAACAAGAATAACACTTATTATCTGCCTGTGCCTGTTTGCAGTCGGCAGGGCAAGCGCACAGTGGGCGGTGATAGACCCGTCCAACATCGCGCAGAGCATCGTGAACACCTCGAAGAACGTGGTACACACTTCCACGACCGCCCAGAATATGATAAAAAATTTTCAAGAGACCGTGAAGATTTACGAACAGGGCAAGAAGTATTACGACGCACTCAAATCCGTGAACAATCTGGTAAAGGACGCCCGGAAGGTGCAGCAGACCATTCTGATGGTGGGTGACATCACCGACACCTATGTGACCAGTTTCCAGAAGATGATGCGTGACGACAACTTCACGGTGGAGGAACTGGGAGCCATCGCCTTTGGCTACACCAAGTTATTGGAGGAATCCAACGATGTGCTGACGGAACTGAAGAATGTGGTGAATATCACCACGCTCTCCATGACGGACAAGGAGCGCATGGACGTGGTGGAACGCTGCTACTCCAAAATGAAGCGTTACCGCAACCTCGTGAGCTACTACACCAACAAGAACATTAGCGTGAGTTACCTGCGTGCGAAGAAGAAAAACGACCTTGACCGCATCATGGGGCTGTACGGGAACATGAACGAAAGATATTGGTAGCCTATGAATTTCGACAACCTTCACCAAATTCTGCGCTCGCTCTACGAACAGATGATGCCGCTATGCGGGGACATGGCGGGCGTGGCGAAAGGCATCGCCGGGCTGGGCGCACTCTTTTATGTGGCCTACCGGGTATGGCAGTCGCTGGCGAGAGCCGAACCGATAGACGTGTTCCCTATGCTCCGCCCGTTCGCTATCGGTCTGTGCATCATGTTCTTTCCGACGGTGGTACTGGGTACGATAAACAGCATCATGTCGCCCGTCGTGCAGGGTACGGCAAAGATGCTGGAGGCGGAAACGCTGGACATGAACCGATACCGTGAGCAGAAGGACAAACTGGAGTACGAAGCGATGATGCGCAATCCCGAAACCGCCTACCTCGTGTCAAATGAGGAGTTTGACAAACAACTGGAAGAACTGGGCTGGTCGCCCGGCGACATGGTGACGATGGCGGGGATGTACATCGAGCGCGGGATGTACAACATGAAGAAGGGCATCCGCGACTTCTTCCGCGAGATACTGGAACTGATGTTCCAAGCCGCCGCCCTCGTGATAGACACCATCCGCACGTTCTTCCTCGTGGTGCTGGCGATACTCGGTCCGATAGCCTTCGCCATATCGGTGTGGGACGGCTTCCAAAGCACGCTTACACAGTGGATATGCCGCTACATACAGGTCTATCTGTGGCTGCCCGTGTCGGATATGTTCAGCACCATACTGGCGAAGATACAAGTGCTGATGCTGCAAAGCGACATCGAACGGATGCAGGCTGACCCGAACTTCTCGCTGGATTCGAGCGACGGGGTGTACATCGTCTTCATGATAATCGGCATCATTGGTTACTTCACCATCCCCACGGTAGCAGGCTGGATTATCCAAGCCGGAGGCATGGGAAGCTACGGTCGCAACGTGAACCAGACGGCAGGACGAGCCGGAAGTATGGCGGGCAGCGTGGCGGGCGCAGCCGCAGGAAACGTGGTCGGACGTGTCGGGAAGCTGCTGAAATAATCAACTGACAATTAAAAACGAATAAACAACAATGGAATTTAAGTCACTTAAAAACATCGAATCATCGTTCAGGCAGATACGCCTGTTCGGTATCGTCTTCCTCTCGTTGTGTGCCGTAATAACGGTATGGAGCGTGTGGAGTTCCTACCGCTTCGCGGAGCGGCAACGGGAAAAGATTTACGTGCTGGACAACGGCAAGTCGCTGATGCTGGCTCTCTCGCAAGACTTGTCGCAGAACCGTCCGGCAGAAGCGAGGGAACACGTGCGCCGTTTCCACGAGCTGTTCTTCACGCTCTCACCCGAAAAGAGCGCGATAGAGCATAACGTGAAACGCGCCCTGCTATTAGCGGACAAAAGCGTGTACAACTACTATTCGGACTTTGCCGAGAAGGGGTACTACAACCGCATCATCGCCGGGAACATCAATCAGGTGTTGAAGGTGGACAGCGTGGTGTGCGATTTCAACGGCTATCCCTACCGTGCCGTGACCTACGCCACGCAGAAGATCATCCGGCAGAGCAACGTCACCGAGCGCAGCCTCGTGACTACGTGCCGCCTCTTGAACTCGTCCCGTTCGGACGACAATCCCAACGGTTTCACCATCGAGGGATTCACCATCATCGAGAACAAGGATTTACAAACCATCAAAAGGTAAACGGACATGAAGAAAATCAAAAAATCATTTTGGCGTGCGTACTGGAAGCTCCACGACAAAAAGAAAATGCTGGTGGCAAGGCTCAAAGGCTATCTGGACGGTTTGCCCCCGAAGACACGCAGGCGCATCGTGCTGGCGATGCTCGCCGCCTTTGCGGTGCTTGCCCTCTACACCTTCGGCAAAGCCGTCTATGAAATCGGCAGGAATGACGGCAGCCGGATGGTAACAGACCATGCCGGACAGGTGGAACTGTCCATAAAGCCGGACAACAATCATAATGTAATACCTTATTTATATGGAACAGACGAAGAATGAACCTAAAAACGAGAACAAGGCGGCTCCCGACAACGGGAAACCGAAGAAGGAGCGCAAGCCGCTGACCGAAGCCCAAAGGCTGAAACGTCAGAAAATGATAGTGCTGCCCGCTATAGTGCTGGTATTCATCGGTGCTATGTGGCTGATATTCGCCCCGTCTTCCGACAAGGAGCAGCAACCGGGAACGGGTGGTTACAACATCGAAATGCCCGACGCTGACAAGGCGAACCGCCAGATCATCGGCGACAAGGCGAAAGCCTACGAACAGGGAGCAATGGAGGAACGGCAGGAGAACCGCAGCCGCGCCATGCAGGAACTGGGCGATATGTTCGACCGCGAGGTGGCGGAAACGGACGGCGGCAGGGACTTCGACCTTGCTAATCCCGGAAATGCGGAAGATGCAACAGCAAAATCATCCGCTCCGAAAACCATCCAATCCTCCGCAGCTGCCTACCGCGACCTCAATACCACGCTCGGCAACTTCTATGAGCAGCCGAAGAACGACAACGCGGAAATGGACGAACTGTTAGAGCGTATCGCCTCGCTGGAATCGGAACTGGAAACCGAGAAAGGCAAGGCATCCGCTATGGATGACCAAGTGGCACTCATGGAGAAGTCCTATGAACTGGCGGCGAAGTACATGGGCGGGCAGAACGGCACACAGCCACCTGTCGGACAGGCGGCAGAGCCTTACCCCGTGCAGAAAGCCGGAAAGAACACGGCTGCACCTGTCAGGCAGGTAACGCATCAGGTGGTATCTTCGCTCTCACAGCCGATGAGCAACGCTGAGTTTGTCGCCTCCTTCTCGCAGGAGCGCAACCGCAGTTTCAATACGGCGGTGGGTGTCACGACTGTATCGGACAGGAACACCATATCGGCGTGTGTCTATGGGGCGCAGAGTGTGACTGACGGGCAGGCGGTAAGATTACGGCTGCTGGAGCCGATGGCAGTGGCGGACAAAATCATACCCCGCAATGCAGTGGTGGTAGGCACGGCAAAGATTCAGGGCGAACGACTCGATATTGAAATTACTTCGCTGGAGTACGCAGGTACGATTATCCCGGTAGAACTGGCGGTGTATGACACGGACGGACAGCCCGGCATCTTCATTCCAAACTCGATGGAGATGAACGCCGTCAGGGAGGTTGCCGCCAACATGGGCGGCTCGCTGGGCAGCAGCATTAATATCTCCACCAACGCAGGGGCGCAGCTCGCCTCCGACTTGGGCAAGGGGCTGATACAAGGCACGAGCCAGTATATCGCCAAGAAGATGCGTACCGTCAAGGTGCATCTGAAATCCGGATACAAGGTCATGCTATATCAGGACAGAGATTGAAAACAATAACAATCAACGACTAAAAAAACAACAACCAAATTTTTATTTACCACTAAAATCCAAAGTAGAATGAAAAAAGTAATCATCATGTTTGCCCTCGCTATGGGCATCATAACTGCCAACGCGCAGGAGAACGTAACCGTTGGAGAGAACAACGGAAGTGAACCGACGAACGAAGCGAGAGCAGAGACAAGCTCGCTTGACTATGCCTCGCAAGGAGGAGGAAGGCAAAGCCAACAACCGACCTTGACAAAGGAGGTCTATCCGCAGAAGGAGGCGGACGGCGATCTGTATCACGGGCTGACAAAGAAGCTGACCTTCGACCGCATGGTTCCCCCGCACGGATTGGAAGTGACCTACGACAAGACCGTCCACGTCATTTTCCCCTCGGAGGTGCGCTACGTCGATTTAGGCTCGCCCGACCTGATTGCGGGTAAAGCCGACGGAGCGGAGAACGTCATCCGCGTGAAAGCTACCGTGCGTAACTTCCCGAACGAAACCAATATGTCGGTAATCACGGAGGACGGGAGTTTCTATACTTTTAACGTGAAGTACGCCTCCGAACCGCTGCTTCTCAACGTGGAGATGTGCGACTTCATCCATGACGGCGAGAAGGTGAACCGCCCGAACAACGCGCAGGAAATCTACCTGAAGGAACTGGGCAGCGAAAGCCCGATGCTGGTGCGCCTTATCATGAAGTCCATCCACAAGCAGAACAAGCGTGAGGTGAAGCACATCGGCTGCAAGCGATTCGGCATCCAGTACCTGCTGAAAGGTATCTACACGCATAATGGGTTACTCTATTTCCACACGGAGATAAAGAACCAGAGCAACGTGCCTTTCGATGTGGACTACATCACATGGAAAATCGTGGACAAGAAGGTGGCGAAGCGTACCGCCGTGCAGGAGCAGATTATCCTGCCGCTCCGTGCGCAGAATTACGCCACACTCGTGCCGGGCAAGAAGAGCGAGCGCACGGTATTCACGATGGCGAAGTTCACCATTCCCGACGACAAATGCCTCGTGGTGGAACTCAACGAGAAGAACGGGGGGCGTCACCAGTCTTTCGTGATTGAAAACGAGGACTTGGTACGTGCCAATACCATCAACGAACTTCAAGTGCGCTGACCATGAGAAAGTACATCGCAATAATCATCGTGTCGCTTGCCCTGTTCACGGGGCAGGCGCACGCCCAGCGATGCCTGCCGAAGATGCAGGGCATCGAATTGAGAGCTAACCTTGTGGACGGTATGCGTTTAAGTGGCAACAATGGCGGTTACAGTTTCGGGGCGGCTCTCTCCACCTACACGAAGAACGGTAACAAGTGGGTGTTCGGTGGCGAATACCTCTTGAAGAACAACCCGTACAAGGATACCGCCATACCTGTGGCGCAGTTCACGGCGGAGGGCGGTTATTATTTCAAGATACTCTCCGACGCCCGTAAAATAGTGTTCGTCTATGCGGGGGCTTCGGCTCTCGCCGGATATGAGTCGGTGAATTGGGGCGAGAAAGTGCTGCATGACGGCTCCACGCTCCATGACCGGGACGCCTTCATCTACGGCGGTGCGCTGACGCTCGATGTGGAGTTTTACGTGGCTGACCGTATCGCCCTGCTCGCCAACCTCCGGGAGCGCCTGCTGTGGGGTGGCGACACACGGAAGTTCCATACGCAGTTCGGGGCGGGCGTCAAGATAATCATCAACTGACACGTCGCATGGAACGGACGGACATTGAGAATATGAGGCAGATACCCATTGCGGACTTTCTCGCACGGCTGGGACATGAGCCTGTCCGAAGGAGCGGAAACGAGCTGTGGTATCGTGCGCCATACCGCAGTGAACGCACGCCCTCCTTCCGTGTGAACGTGGCGAAACAGCTCTGGTACGACTTCGGCTTGGGCAAGGGCGGCGACATCTTCACGCTTGTCGGGGAGTTTACCCGAAGCGGGGATTTCATGGCGCAGGCGAGATTCATAGCGGAAACCGCCCGTATGCCGCTTGCCGCAGCAGAAAAGCCGTTGTACCTGCCGGAACCGTCCGAACCTGCCTTTGAGGGAGTGGAAGCCGTCCCGCTGCTCCGCTCTCCGCTGACGGAGTATTTGAAGGAAAGAGGCATCCCTTATGCCGTTGCATCCCGCCACTGCTGCCGCCTGAACTACGGCGTGCGTGGTAAGCGGTACTTTGCCGTCGGCTTTCCGAACGTGTCGGGCGGCTATGAAACCCGAAGCCGCCGTTTCAAGGGTTGCGTACCACCAAAGGACGTGTCGCTGGTCAAGGCGGGGGACATCCCGGCGGACGTGTGCAGCGTGTTCGAGGGCTTTATGGACTTCCTGTCCGCCGTCACGCTCGGTTTGGCAACGGGTGACTGCCTTGTGCTGAACTCCGTCGCCAACGTGGAAAAGGCTTTGAAACATCTGGACGGGTACGAGCGCATCGACTGTTACCTCGACCGAGACGAAGCCGGACGCAGGGCAATGGAAGCCCTGCGGACACGCTACGGAGGAAAGGTGACAGACCGTTCCGGCATCTATCAAGGCTGCAAGGACTTGAACGAGTACCTGCAACAAGTATCAAGAAAACAACAAAAGAACAACAATCTAAAAATCAAAGAATAATGAACATACTGAACAACAAGAACAAGAGAACATCAATCTTCAAGGCGTTGGCACTCTGCCTGTTCGCCGCAGTGTCATTCACATTCGTATCGTGCGACGACGATATGGACATCCAGCAATCCTATCCCTTCACGGTGGAAACCATGCCCGTGCCGAACAAGGTCACAAAGGGGCAGACGGTGGAAATCCGCTGTGAGCTGAAGAAAACGGGCGATTTCGCCAATACCCTCTATACCATCCGGTATTTCCAGTTCGAGGGTGAGGGCACACTGAAAATGGACAACGGCATCACTTTCCTGCCCAATGACCGCTACCTGCTCGAAAACGAGAAGTTCCGGCTGTACTACACGGCGCAAGGTGACGAGGCGCACAACTTCATCGTGGTAGTGGAGGACAATTTCGGCAACTCCTATGAGTTGGAATTTGACTTCAACAACCGAAACGTGAAGGATGACGGGGTTATCACTGTTGTCCCCATCGGGAACTTCAAGCCCTTTACACGATGATGCGTGTATTCATGGCTATCCTCTGTTCGCTTCTGGCGGTCTGTTCCGTGTCCGCACGGAACAGACGCCATGAGGGAACGGACGGGCAGGCGGCTATCTACCGGCTGCCACCATTTGAGAGGGCGGTGCGATGCACGAAGTATTTTGAGGGCTGGCATTCGGAAAAACATCACCCGTATGTAGGATATGGACATCGGTTGCAGCCGGGGGAAAGGTATTCGGCACGCACCATGACGAAGCGGCAGGCGGACGCGCTTCTGCGAAAAGACCTGCGGAAGTTCTGCGCGATGTTCCAGCAGTTCGGGAAGGATTCGCTTCTGCTTGCCACGCTCGCCTACAATGTCGGTCCGTACCGTCTTTTGGGGAGTGGGAAGATACCCAAAAGCACGCTAATCCGAAAGCTGGAGGCGGGTGACAGGAACATCTACCGGGAGTATATCGCTTTCTGTAACTATAAGGGGAAACGCCACGCCATGCTGCTCAAACGAAGGAAGGCTGAGTTTGCGCTGCTGTATGTACCATAAAGAATAAGTGTCTGACGAAAGAAACTCCGATGAAGCCGCCAACTTCATCGGAGTTTCAGTTTTCATACATTCGGGATTGTCCCTTTGCCTGCAACCTCACCGTCCCTGCAATGCTCTATGATACCGGGTGAAAATCCCATGCTGCCGATTGCGATATGCCGGATATAGTCTGTATATTCCTGACCTTGAAAATTCCTGCCCGTAAGGTTCTTGAAAACCATCTTTATGCTTATGCCGTCGTTGCTGTACAAGATGGTTTTTCCGTTCTGTCTGATTGTTTCCATGATTAAAACTTGTTTTTGTGAATACTATCGTAGATTGGTACAAAGGTTTCTTTGCCTACTTTCTTATCCGCCATCATGCTCATGAAAGAAAGTAGGCGGCTTTTGCCGCCCACCCCTCAAAAGCGGGTGTAAAGTCCCGTTACCATCGTGAACATTTCCTCCAGCATATCGCAATATATCCCCTCGTGCGTTTCAATGTCCTTCGTCCTGCTCTCGAATGTCTTTTTGCTGAACGTCTTGCGGTAGAAACGCATATTGTATAGGTCTGCCCCTCCGTCATAGATGATGTCAAGGCGGTTGGCACTGGTCTTGTTCCTCGCAAGGCTCATGCGCAAGCCGTTGCCCATGTCTGTGAAGTCTTTGCTTCCCGTCATGGCGGCAAAGCGTCTGCCGCCAATCTGCTCTAAAATTGTCTTTGCTATCATATCCGTTGTCTTTTAGGTTTATGGTTCGGGCGGTGCGGACACCGCCCCAATGTTCAAAATTCTGTTTTCTCGGTTATGGGTGTGCATTTTTCCAGCCACTCTTTCAGACATTCCATGCTATACTCGCTCGTGATGACTGCCGTATGGCTGTCAATGGCAGTGAAACGGCTGCTTTCATAGCTGTCTATCCACCCCTTTAGGGTATCAACTCCCCACGCTTCGGCATCGTCAAAGATGCCGTCCAATGCCGTAATGGGTTCGCTGAATTTGACTATCAGCGTTTGGTAGCCTGCTTCGTTCATCGCTTCTCCTCCTTCCTTTCCTTTGCCGTTAGCCACTTGTCCCGTGCGGCTCGACATTCGTCTAATGTGGGTTTGACACAAGAGAAAAGTTCCCCGTCCGTGTGGCGGTAGTCGTATTGCACAAGGGTGCGTTTGCGTCTGTCGATACCCGTTTGGAATTTCTCGTAGTTCTCCGTTCCTGCCGATTGGCAGGTGCTTACTCCGTTAATTGTCATTTTGTTGCCATAGTCGTTGTTATTTAGATGATTAGAAATGTACAGACAGCACTCTGTGTTGCATCACCATTTCGGGGTCGCTCGTGTAGCGTTGGTGCAGGTAGAAATGATGAGAGCCGAAGCCGTAAAGGAAGAACTTGTCAAGTTCGTGTTTCTCGGCAAAGTCCTTGACGCTCGCCCTTAATTGCTCCTCACTCTGACAAAGAGTGAGGAGGTTCATAAATTCAAGGAACATCGTGGGGATTTTATCATCCCATAGGAAAACCATGCTTTCAAATCTTACTTCCATAATGTTAGTTGTTAGATGTCGATATTATGCCGCTTTCATCCGCTGGCGGATAAGGTTGGCGTTCTTGTTCACAAGGGCGATGATGCGGTCGTGGTATTCGGAGTTCTCGTTGCATACGCCACGACACTGCACCACCTCAAAAGTTTTTAGTGACACCTCTATCGTTTCAATTCGTTTTCCGTCAATGGTGGCGGATAGGATAAGGGAGTCTTTTCGTTTGTGGTAACCGCCCACACAATGGTGCATCGTCCTTCCTTCCTCTGCCATTTCTTCCACGCTCTCTATGACTTTGACGCAAATAAGGCTGTCGGTAAAGGCAAGTCCGAAGAATATGCCCTTAGCTTTCAGATATTGTTTCTCGTCCTCAATCGCTTTCCTGCGTTGCTGTTCAGTCCGCTCATGTTTCCTTTGCAGGTTGCGCTTTGCCACCAACTTGTCGTGTTCAACTTTGAGGTCGGCAGGGCAAACGTATTTCGGGCTGTTTGTGTCCTTGCCGAAATGACGCAGGAGGTCTATGGTGTCACGCCACATTGAGCCGTCCTCAATAGTATAGCCGTTGCGGATACATATCTTGATTGAAGCCCAATACTCTCCAATATTGAAAGAGTGGTACAGATAGTAGCGCAACATGGGATATTGCCCTGCCTTCAACAGCGTTTCCGCACGGCTGTCCGACAATAATGCCGGTATTAGTTTGGTGGGTACAATGTCGTGGAAATTGCCGTTAAAGCCGTTTCTGCGGAGCGTCGGCAACACCTTATATCTTGGATATATCGGGGAATATGAGATATGGCGGTACGCTTCATTGTCATTGCGGATAGCAAAAGGAGAAGCGAATGAGAACGTGTCGATGTAGCATCCCAATGTGCGTGGAATGGCAACAACAGCCTTACGCCCTTGTTCATTCCACCAATACTGCCCGATTTCAAGGGCATAGGACTTGGCATTAACCCCTTTCTCCATACCCACGACAAGCAAGAACATTCGTAGCACTTGGTATTCTCCGCTTGTGGTAAGGGTTGTGAAATACTGCTTTTGTCTTACCTTGCGCTGATAGGTGAGGCAGACTTTCAAACTTGCTCCACATTCGGGACACGTACAATGCTCGGTCTGCTCCGTCATTACCCAACTATGACCGCAATCCATACAAGTGGTACGACCTTTCGGCAAGCGGTGTGCATAATGCTCCACGCAATTACGGAATGCCCAATTTATCTGTATCGGGGTTATCGGGCGTAGTTTCTTGCTTTGGGCAAGAACTGCTTTTTCAAATTTGTTTCTCGGTTTCATAAGCCAAAATCAAATAATGAGGGTTGAACTTGGGTTTCTGTTTTCGCCTTTGTCGGCTTGGTGCGGTTCTGCAACTTGCGGAGTTCCTCGTCTTGGTATCTGCGGACTGCCTGCTGACGTGCTTCTGCTTTTTCCTCTGCCGTGAGTTCCACAATGTGGTTCACCGCCACTTGGCATTGGATAGGCTTGCCCACCTCAATCTCGTTCTCGTCATAGTAGTGTACTGCTTGTCCGTATATCTCTCCGTCCGTGAAGCCGTTACAACCGCTTTTCTGCACATAGTTCAGAATGTAGGTTACGCAATCGTCAATGTTCTTGGCTGGATTGCGGTAGTTCTTCGCAAAGAGCGTGTCTTCCTCCGCACGTTGTTCCAAATACATCTGTATCGTTCTCTTGAAATGGTCTGTTCCTTTCATATCGCTGTCGTTTTTATGAGTTGTCAAATAGTATGTTTCAAAATCTCCCTCCAATAAATCGGCTCAACCTCGCTCAATAGGAAGTCTATAAAGTCCTTCCGTGCGTCCTTGTTCAGTTCGTGGTAGAGTCCACGGAACACGGACATATTGCCGTTGAGGTATGTTTCCACCATGTACTCGAAGATGTTGCCCACCTCGTAGTATCTGCATTGTTGCTCCACTGTCTTGCTTCTTCTCTTTGCCATGTCGGTAGGGATTAAAGGGTGAATAACCAAAGAATGAAGCCGAAGAACAGGATAACGGAAAGAATAGCCACGATTACCCCTATTGCCACTCGGAACACTCCGTTTATTATCTCTCTGACGATGTACCAAAGGATGCCGGACACCCAAAAGGCGGTGCGCATGATTAGGGTGCATATCGCAAGCCCTATGTATTGCGCCATTTGTCTGAAATTTACCGTTGCTGTCATAGCCGTATCATTTGTTAAGTTCCACGATGCTGTCTATCCTGCCGTATAGGAAACTGCGGAGTGCGGTCTTGTCGGTAGCCTTGTATTCCGCCCAATGTCCATACTGCTTTACAATGTAGGTTCGGAGAATGTCGGAAAAGTCAAACATCCAACCTTGCAAGGGTACTGCGCTCTTGAAATAGGTGTTGCTGTTCACGTTGCGTGTAAGCCAATCCTTT
Organism: Bacteroides sp. Marseille-P3684; assembly: GCF_900291465.1. Lineage (GTDB taxonomy): Bacteria > Bacteroidota > Bacteroidia > Bacteroidales > Bacteroidaceae > Phocaeicola_A. The sequence goes on along the minus strand of NZ_LT985808.1, from coordinate 3,012,619 downwards.
TCCTCTCGGCTCAATTTCTCACCATTGTTCAGTTTGGTGCGAAGTCCGTACACCTTGCTGCCTTGCAGGTTCTCCAAACTTGGTACTTCCCATGCCACGAATTTTGTTGCTATTGCCGTTCTCATATCCGTTTTGTTTTTGATTTTTTGTTTTTTAATGCGGATTCAAGAGCTGAGGGAGTTGAGTTTCAAACTATCTTATCTGCTTCTCGTTTATCCGACATTTTTTTTAATGCGTCTTTCTGTCGCATCGGTCGTTTTCGTTTCGGGTGCTTAAAAAGGTAGGGATTAGGGAATGCAAGGTTTTTCGGAAAAATACTACCCGAAAGGCTGGAGATTTTTCCAGAAAACAGGAGGCTTGACCTTGCTTTCCCGTACAATCCCGGAGTTACCTTTGCACCCAGCACGAAAATGACTGCCTGATGCGGCTCACTGAAAGGCGCGAAAATGGAGGTAAACGGAAGTGGAGGCAGATTAGACAGGAAAACTTCAAAAGAGAAATCCGTGAAAAAGACATCCCCAACAGAAAAGAACATAGCCGGTAGCGTGAAACCGAGCAAACCATCGGCAAGGAAGTATGTTTTTATCTGTTTGGCCAAACGTGTTTGGTCGGATGGATAAAATCATTCTTCCCGGTTTGTCTGCCGTGAGTGACGGCTTGTTCCATTTATGGAATGTGCGGTCATACACGGCTTTCCGCTTCCGGCTCAAAAGGACAACGAAAAAAGAAAAATCGTCAAAACCCCGTAAAAGCACCTCTTTGGCATAAGCACAAAAGAAAGGGGCCTTGTCTCATCAGTCTAAACTATTGTTTAGGCGTGAGGCAAAGCCCTTTTCTCCGCTTATGCGGCAGTCGGCACACGTTCGTTCAAAATCTTTTTGGGCGATGGTGTGCTGACGGATAAAATCGCTTTTACGGAAAAACTTGTGTGAGAAGAAAAAATCAGGAGATTCATTTCTAAATCTCCCGTTTTATTGTTACTTTTGCATACGAAGAGTTCTTTGAAGGTTACGCAACGCACAGAAGAATAATGCAGTAGATAACTAACTAATTCGTAACCTATTACTATTATGAGCGATTACCCAATGCTCATTTCCAATAAATTACACTCTTTTCGTAACTTCCATTTACAAACGTACGAAAAAAAGCCGGGCACCCTTTCGGAACCGCCTTCTTTTTACAGAATGTTTCACATTTGCCGCGTCCCGACGGTGCCTGTGAAGGATGCAAGCGGGGGATAGACCTCGTCAAGGTACGGCATGGACGTCATACAAGCAGGGGATAGACGGACCAAAGTATAATACTTAGCCTGCCTAAGTATTATACTTAGACCCCCTAAGTATTATACTTTGGTCTGTACAGGCCGGGGTTTTACTGCGCTCTTCCCCGGGAGGGACGATGCTTCCCGTCGGCAGGTAGGAAGAAAAGGGCAGGGCGGTTGTTGAGTTCTGCAAAAGAATTGTTGTACTTTTGCCGCAAAAGTAAAGAAGAAAGACCATGAGAGTAGGAATCCTTTCAGACACCCATGCCCATTGGGATGAGCGTTACCTCAAGTATTTTGACGATTGCGATGAGATCTGGCATGCCGGTGACATCGGTTCGCTGGAGCTGGCAGAGCGGTTGGCAGCCTTTCGTCCGTTGCGTGCGGTCTATGGCAATATCGACGGACAGGACCTGCGTCTGCGTTACCCGTTGGTCAACCGTTTCACGGTGGAGGGGGTGGACGTGCTGATGAAGCACATCGGCGGCTATCCCGGCAAGTACGACCCGTCCATCCGCGGCACCTTGCTGGTGCATCCGCCCAAGCTCTTCATCAGCGGACATTCCCATATCCTGAAGGTCAAGTATGACAAGACGCTCGGTCTGTTGCACATCAATCCCGGTGCAGCGGGCATCTACGGTTTCCACAAGGTGCGTACGCTGGTGCGTCTGACTCTGGAGGCGGGAACGTTCAAGGACATGGAGGTCGTGGAACTGGCGGAAGAGGGGAGAAAGTGATAATTAATAATCATCGCCCCAAGGCCACGAAGCGATATGACTCCGTGGCTTTGGGGCGATGATAGGTTAGAGGTCCTGTCGGACCTTATTTCAATTGCAGTTTCTCGTCAATGAATGCCTTGATGTATTCCGTCGTGCGGTCAAGACCGAAGACGGAGGAGTTGATGCAGAGGTGGTACGTGGCGGCAGCTCCCCAAGTCTTGTTGCTGTAGTAGTTGTAGTAGCTGGAGCGCTTCTTGTCAGCCTTCTCCAGGTAGATTTCCGCATCCTCTGCGCTGATGTTCGGGTTGGTTTCGCGGAGGCGGCAGATGCGGTCCTTCATGTCGGCGGTCACGAAGATGTTCACGCAGCGCGGATGGTCGCGCAGGATGTAGTCGGCGCACCGTCCGATGAAGATGCAGGATTCCTCGTTTGCCAGCTTGCGGATGACATCGCTCTGGATTTTGAACAAGGCATCGTTGCTCAGGTAGTTGTCATAGGCAGCCCCGTCACTGATAAACGGGATGCGCAGTCCGCCCATGAGCGAGGAGATGAACCCCTTGTTGCTCTCGTCCGCTTTCTCAAAGAACTTCTGGCAGATGCCGCTCTCTTCGGCTGCCAGCGTAATCAGCTTCTTGTCATAGACGTGGATGTTGTAAATCTTGGCGAGGCGTTCGCCGATAGCTTTGCCTCCACTGCCCAATTCCCGTCCTATGTTTATGATAAACTTCTCGTTCATAGCATTTAGATTTTAAATGTTTCCACAAAGCTACGTAAAAAATGAGTAGCTTGTAGAGCGGAAACGTAAAAAAAACGGCAAGACTTCCTGATTTTCCTTTCCGGAAGTCTTGCCGTCGGAGGATGCCGTTGCGGAGCCGGAGGTCAGATGAACAGATTGACGTTCGCTTCCTCGGCACGCTCCAGGTAAGTGGCGACACCGCCCAGCGTCACGTTGTCCATCAGCTCTTCCCGCTTGACACCCATGACATCCATGCTCATGGTGCAGGCAATCATCTCCACCCCGTTCTCCTGCGCCTGCTTGATGAGGCTCTCCAGGCTGTCGATGCGTTTGCGGCGCATCAGCATGCGCATCATCCGGCTGCCGATGCCTGCCATGTTGAGCTTGGAGAGGGACAGGTGGCGGCTGTCGCTCGGCAACATCCAGCCGAACATCCGCCCGAAGATGTCTTTCTGCACCGCAGGCTTTTGGGGCTTCTTGATGACGTTCAGTCCCCAGAAGGTGAAGAACATGGTGACCTTCTTGCCCATGGCGACGGCACCGTTGGCAATGACGAACGAGGCGAGGGCGCGGTCGAGGTCGTCGCTGAACACGATGAGTGTCTTGTGGTCAGCCGTTGCCGGAGCGGGACGGGTCGAGGGGCACGAGGGTAGCGGCTCGTCGGTCTCTTTCACCTTGCGGACCCACGCCGTGACGATGCCGCCCTGGTTGTCCAGCTTCGTCAGTTCGGCACCCGTAATCTTGCACCACGATGCCACGTCCTTGCCGAATGCCTGGTCGGTCGCCTTGATGACCAACGTCTCTCCTTCAGCGAGCGACGCATAGTTCTTTTTCAGCTGCATGACGGGACCGGGGCACATCAGTCCGCAGGCATCCACTTGCAGGGCAGGGGTGTCTGTCGCTGGCGCACTGTCGGTTTGCGGACGTCCCTCCGGTGTCGGAGCTGCCGGCTGCTGGAGCGGAGCGGTGGCGGCACTCCACGTCTTGTATCCGCCTGACAGGTTGAAGACCTGCTGGAAGCCGTGTTGCATCAGGATGCGGGCAGCCAGGTAACCGCGCAGGCCGACGGCGCACGACACGACGACGGGTTTCTCACGGGGAATCTCCTGCAGGTGTTCGCGCAGCTCGTCGAGGGGCAGGTTGCGGAAGCCCGGGATGCTGCCCAGCGCATGCTCTTCCGCCGTGCGTACATCCAGCTTCACGCTGTCCGCATCCGTCAGGAGCTTGTCGCGCCAGGTGATGGTCTGCACCCGTCCGCTCAGGATGTTGTCAGCCACGAAGCCCGCCATGTTCACCGGGTCTTTAGCCGAGGAGTAGGGAGGGGCATAGGCATGTTCCAGTTCCATCAGGTCGTAGACGGTGCCTCGACGTTGGATGACCTGTTCCAGCATCTCGATGCGCTTGTCCACCCCGTCGAAGCCCACGATTTGTGCGCCCAACAGACGTCCGTCGGCAGGAGCGAACAGAATCTTCAGGCTCATGCTGACGGCGTTCGGATAGTAACCGGCATGCGAGGAGCCGTGCGTCCAGGATGCGATGTAGGGGATGTTCTCCCGACGGAGCAGCTTGGCGTTCGCTCCCGTCGCGGCAACCGTCAGGGAGAACACCTTGGCGATGGATGTGCCCAGCGAGCCTGCATAGGTGCGTCGGTTGCCCAGCACGAGGTTGTCGGCGACGATGCGTCCCTGCTTGTTGGCGGGACCTGCCAGCGGAATCAGTGCCGGTTTGCCCGTGACGAGATGGGTCACTTCGACGGCATCGCCCAGTGCGTAGATGGCCTCATCGGAAGTCTGCATGCAGGCATTGACGCGGATGCCTCCGGTCGTGCCCAGTTCCAGCCCTGCCTCACGTGCCAGCTTGGTTTCCGGACGTACGCCGATGCTCAGCACCACCAGGTCGGTCTTCAGCACCTGCCCGTCGTTGAGGTGCACACCGACTTGTCCGTTCTCGTCGGTGAAGTGATGCACGCCGTTCTTCAGGTGGAGGGTGACACCCTGTTCCGTCAGGTGCTGATGCACGATGGCAGCCATGGAGAAGTCGAGCGGAGCCATGACCTGGTCCGCCATCTCCACGACGTGCGTCTCGATGTTCAGGTGACGCAGGTTTTCCGCCATCTCCAGTCCGATGAAGCCTCCGCCCACGACGACGGCATGTTGCACCTCGGTGTATTCCACCAGGTGTTTGATGGCGTCCGTGTCGGGCACGTTGCGCAGGGTCAGGATGCGCGGATGGTCGATGCCCTCGATGCGCGGACGCAGCGGTTCGGCACCCGGGGAGAGTACCAGTCGGTCATAACTCTCGGTGTAGGTCTCTCCCGTCAGTACCCGCCGGATGTTCACCCGACGTTCGGCACGGTCGATGGCGATGACCTCCTGCTCGGTGCGGATGTCGATGCGGAAACGGTCGGTGAATCCCTGTGCGGTCTGTACGAAGAGCTTCTGGCGGTCGTCGATGGTTCCACCTATATAATAAGGTAGGCCGCAATTGGCATACGAAACGTATTTGCCTCGCTCCACGAGGATGATTTCTGCTTGTTCGTCAAGCCGGCGTAAACGGGCGGCAACGGTCGCTCCTCCTGCTACGCCTCCAATGATGAGGTACTTCATAAGTCTTCTATTGATGGTTGTTAATAATTGCTAGTGGAAAGTATTTGAATGAAAAGAAAGGAAGTGTGGGACTCCCGTTCCCGGTCAGCCCAGGCACTTCCGCAGGTTGGTGAAAAAGTTGTCGAAGCCCAGGTCCTTGCCCTGCATGGTGGCGATGCACGCCCGTCCTTCCGGCGTCAGCGAGAAGAGCATCTGCCGTTTGTCGTTGGGGTTGATTAGCCGACGGATGAGCTGTTTCCCTTCCACGGCATTGATAACCTTCGAGATACGGGAGTTTGACAACCCGACGAACTCGCTCAGGGCGCCTGCCGTCTTGGCTTCTCCGTCCTTGAGGCAACAGAGAATCATGGCTTCGTTGATGGTCATCCCGTTGCACTCGGCGAACGCTTTCTCAAACTGGTAAAGCGTCTTGTAGATGTCTTTGATGGTGCAAATATCTTCCATATTCTGGTTCTTTGGTGATTTCACGGGGGCAAAGATAGAGCCTTTGTTGAGAATGGCAATAGTTCTTACTGGAAAATATTTGCACCCACCTTGTTTTTTTATCTCAGGTCGGCCATCAGGCAGTTCGCGGACGAATGATGGAGACTTAGTCGGTGAAACGCTTTGCTGTACATCCACTGGCAAGTCTCCCTCTCAAAAAAAGAAAGCACGGGGTGATGCCTTTTCGAATCCAAAGGCGGGTCACTCCGTGCTTTTCTGTTTCAGTATACCGATGTGTCTACTCCATCAGCGTGGCACCCATCAGTCCGATGACTACCTCGTTGGAGACTGTCTCCAGCGTGAGGCTGCGCAGGGTCTTCTGCTTGTCAAGCGGAAGATAGAGGAGGGTGGCTGCTCCGCCGGGGATGCGGCGGTCGTTGAACCCTTTCAGGTGCAGGTCACGTTCCAGGTTGCGGCTGACAAGTCCCGAAGCCAGGGCAACCCGGTAGGGGCGGGGCGTATCGTTGGTGAATGCCAGCCCGTCGAAATAGAAGTCCTGCTCGATGGGTGCCCAGTTGTCCGGGTTGACGAGCGGCAGACGCGACGTGCTGCCGTCGGCATACTGCACCGTGATGCTGCCGTTCTCGATGCGGCATTGCATGTGGTTGGTGCTTCCGGCGAGCAACAGGTAGATGCCGTCAGCCTTTCCTTCCAGGGGGATGGAGAGGGAGTCCGGATAATTGTCCCACAACGAGGTGAAGGCAATGTTCTGTCCCGTGGCAGGCGTGCGGAAGGGGATGCCTTGCGGTGTGGTGAAGATGCCGTCCTTCGACAACCGGCGCAGTCCGCTGTCGTCGATATCGGCAGTCTCTTTCGGGTGGCACCACTCGCCGATGCCCTGTACCGGGATTTGCAGCGTGGTGTAAGGGGAACGCGGACTGAGGTATTGTTCGCGGAAGATGTCCGTCACGGACGCATTCCATGCCTCGTCCATCGGCACCGGACGGTAGACGGCGTCGGCATAGACCGGGAGGTCCGTCCCGTAAAAGACCGGAGCGGAAGGCTGTTCGTTGCGGATCGGTTTCCACCACTGCATGTCGCCCTGTTGCAGGCAGACGAAGCGCATCCCGGCGTCGTTCGTGCCCCGTAGCGGCTGTTGGGCGGAATGTGCCTTTGCCTCGTTGATGGCTTCTCCCGCCCAGACAATCTCCACATGAAGCGCGTCAGCCGACGGACAGTCGATGCAGATGCAGGGGAAGTCGATGCTCTCCACCGGAGTAGCTTTCACAGGCTCTCCGTTGACGGTGACCTGTGCGATGCGCTCCCTGTGTGCCGGGAGGATGAGGCGGAAGGTTGCCTCCTGCCCGAAGCGCGGTGTGAGGCTGTAGTGGTCGGTGTCTCCCTCCCGACGGAAGTCGAAGTCCAGGTAGGGGGCATGCAGGCGGGCATAGTCCCATGCGGCAGGGAAACCCGGACGGAGCGTCACCCGGTGGTTGAGCAAGTCGGGTTGGATGCCGAACAGTCCCTGCGTCAGTACTCTCGATGCTACACCGACGGGGTCGCCGAAGTCACGGTAACACTCGCCGCGGGCTGCATCGTAGAAGCTGATTTGCCCGAAGTTGCCCGGACTGTTGCCCAGGTACATGCCGTCGAGCACCGAGCTCTTGAACAGACGGAACGCCTCTTCCGGACGTCCTGCCTGCCAGTAAGCCAGGCACATGTGCCACACCTCGGCGAACGCCACGTTGTTGATGCTCCACGAGTAGGGCATCCAGTTGGTGGTCGCGATGGTGTAGTAGCCCTCGTCCGACAGTCCGGCACCCCGGACGGGGATGCGGGGAATCTCCCGGCTGACGTAGTCGGCTGCCTGGTAATAGTCGAAAAGGTCGCTCACGTCCGAGTCGATGGCATGATAGACCGTCCAGATGCCGGGCGCGGTGTGCAGGCGGCGTTTGCCCATGAAGTCCTGGAACTCTGCCCAGCAGCCCTTGTCGTTCATCCATAGCCGTTGGTGCAGAGCCTCCTTGATGCGTTCCGCCTCGCGGGCATAGCGGCTGCCGTCTTCCCCGATTTTCTCGGCAATGAGGGCTGCCAGCCGGTTGGCGCGGTAGTTATAGGCGCTGGAATGTGTCACCGCCCCACTGTTGTAATAGAGCGCATCGCTCGCCCAAATGCAGCAGTACGCATCGTAGAGTGCGTCGTCGTCGGGGTCGAAGTTGCGCTTCTCCCATGCCAGGTGAGCCGTGATGACGGGCCACATCCGTCGGGCATAGTCCAGGTCGCCCGTCCAGCAGAGGTGCCACAACAGCTCGTCCATGTAGCAGAGGTTCATGTCGTAGTGGTGCATCTGGTTGTTCCGTCTCGGGTTGCGGCAGATGTAGCCGTTGCTGTACATCTGCGTGCCCCACTTCTTTGCAGCGCGTGCCAGGTGCATCGTGCTGTCCTGTGTGGGGTGGGCATAGCGTGGCGGAACGTCAGTGACCTGCGAGGCGGCATAGTTGTCGAAGTGTGTGCGGGCGCGGTCGGACCATCCCAGGCAGTCGCCCGTATAGGCAGCCCGCCATCCGCTCAGGGGCATCCGCCATCCGTTGGCACCGTGCAGCCAGACCTGACCGTCCCAGATGCCGTCGGCAGCTGCCACGAGCGCACCGCCCAGGGTGTTGATGAAGGGGTCGGGCGTCTCGATGCGGAAGCGGGATACCAATGCCTCGCGTGCAGCTTCCGCCTGCTGGTAGAGCTTCCGTCCGCGTGCCGTGGAGAGGCGGCGCAGCTTCCCGTCGGTGTAGAGCACGTAGGCGATGCCCGTCTTGTCGGTGGTGAAAGCCGTGGTCGTGACAGGCTGTGTCAGGGAAGCCTCGAAGCTATCGGCAGGGTCTGCACCCATGTCGCCGTTGCGGCTGAGCCGTTTGGCACGGATGGGGGCGAGTCGTCCCTCGAAGCGGCAGTCCTGCGGCCCTTCAAAGCGCCAGATGGCTTCTTCACTGTCCGGCAGCGGAAGGACCGAGACACGGAGGCTGTCCGTGCCCCATGCCGGGTCGGCAAGCACGTAGCTGCGTCGTCCGGGCGTATAGCGTGCCTCGCAGTAGGCGGTGGAGTCCAGGGCAAGCCCTTCCCGTCCGTTGCCCGACAGGCGGAAGGCGATGTTCCAGCTCTTGGGCTTGTTGTAGATGGCAAAGACGGGGCGGTCGCTGGTCTCTACCCGGTAGGCGGTATGGCTGCCATAGAGGGCACGGGTGTAGCGGTTCTTTCCGTTGACGCAGACGAAGTCTTCCCCGTCCGGCACATATTGCAGCCGCCGGGGCGTCCCCCGATAGGCATCGTTGTAGGAGGTCGATTCGGTGTAGTCCCGTCCTTCGAGTGTCGCTTTCTTGCTTGCCGGCTGTGCGGAGAGTGACAGCGCGGCGCAGAGCGTACAGACAAAAGTGATAGGTTGTTGCAGATTCATGTGTATATAATTAACGGATAAAGGCGGACAAAAGTCCGCCTGTTTTATTCAAGTCTTACGGCATCGGCTTCAAGCCTTCCCACCGCACATCCCAGGTTCCGTCTTTCGGGAAGCCGGGGTTCTGTTCGGTGCATCCGTCCCAGCCGGCGCACATCAGGGCGACAGCCGTCAGCAGACCGCCGTTACCCGGCAGGTAGCAGCGCAGACGTCCGTCCTGGTAGTTGTGTCCGTTGGGCAGGTAGGTGTTGGTGCGCTTGTCCATCAGCAGGGCGCCCACCGCTTTCTCCGGTTCACCGAGGCGGGCGGCGTTCATGGCAGTCATCGGGTAGTCCCAGCCCCATGTCTTGTTCCAGTTCCAGTTGTCCCAGATCCAGTGCAGGGTGTTGCGCATGTAGTCGGCACGGATGAGCTTGTTCATCGGCAGGATGCCCACCGAGCCAAGGACGGCCATGTGGTCGGAGGTGAAGCGGATGTCCTTGTACGTGTCGGTGGCAGTCTCGGCAGCCAGGTAGAGGCTGTCGGCATTGTAAGCCAGCGGGGAGAGCTTGGCAAGCAGTTCGTCCCATTGGGCGTTGCGTTCCTGTCCCTGACGTTCGCGCCACTGTTGTGCCGTCTGCAGGGCATAGTGCCAGTAGGACAGCTCAAACGGCGGGTTCACCGTCTCGGCGGCACGCAGGGTCTCCTGTGCAGGGATGGCACCCTTCAGCACGTAGCGGTCTTTCTCCGGTTCGTAGGTAGCAAAGGAATACATGAACTTCGCGGTCTCGTCCACCAGACGGGCGTAGCGTGCCAGCGTGCTGTCGGTCGGGTTGGCGCGGTAAGCCAGTTCGGCGAGATAGATGTAGTGCGGCTGTTGCCAGATGAGGAACGAGCCGACATTCGACGGTGCCTCTTCGCCGCTGGGGTCGGTCATCTTCATCCAGCGTACGCCGTCGAAGCCCTGACGGGCAGCAATCTCCCGTGCCTTCGGTTCAGCCTTGTCATACCATGCGAGGGTGCGTTCCAGCAGTTCAGGGTGTCCCCACAAGGCGAGCCAGGACTCGTGCCACCAGATCATCTCCAGGTGGAACTTGCCGAACCAGGAGTTGTAGGTCAGTCCTGTTTCCTGCGGAGGCATGCTGCCTGCACTCTGGATGGCGAGCAGGTATTGGCTCAGCACCACGCGGCGCTCCAGCTCCTTGGCACGCGGGTCGGTGCAGTGGCTGAAGTCGACGGCTGCTCCCTTCTTCCAGAAGTTCTGCCAGTGGTTGCCTGCGGCGGCCTCGCTCTCAGCGAACGAGGGAAGGGCGGCTCCGTCGGCGGCAGGCTCCTGGGCGGTGAACTCACAGGCGAATGCCAGTTGGTCGTCTGCCGGTTGGAGCACGAAGTAGTTGGGTTCTTTCTCTTTCAGTTCTGCCTGTCCCTCCCACGTCAGGTTGACGTAATAGGTCGTGGCGTCGAGCGTCCGTTTGAGCAAGGCATGCTGGGCGTCCTGACGGACAATCTCCGTCCGGTGCTTGTCGTTCGCATCCCAGTTGCAGGCATCGTCGCAGTGTCCACCCGTGGGGTAGGGGAAGTGCAGCTTGATGCCGGTGTGTGCCGGCGAGGTCACCGTGGCAGCCACGAGGTCGCGTTCCGGATGGCAGACGGTCTTCACGTCATAGGTCTGTCCGCCGAGGGTGAAGCGGCTGCTGATTTCGCCGTTCCACATGTCCAGCTTCTGGTCGATGGCGGTCACGTCGGCGAGGGAGGCGTCGGGCACTTCCAGTCCGATGATGCCCAGGTGCAGGCGGTGCGGGTTCTTGCGCAGCCAGTCGGAGGCGGACTTCTGTCGTCCCGGCTCTTTGAACTGGCAGGAGTACAACTCCTTGTGTCCGCGTCCGAAGTCATACTCCTTCAGGGCATCTGCGGGCTTGTAGTTTTCGGGGTTGGCAAAGCTGTGCCATCCCCATTGACTCTGGGTGCCGAGGGGCACGCCGTTCTTGTAACTCTCCGGAAAGGTCTGCAGTCCGGTCACGTCGGCAGTGAAGGCGAACTCGCCGTTGCCCACCGAGAGCGAGGCGAGCGTATCGGCTGCTGCCAACACGGGATTGTTGCGGGTCACCAAGGCTTCACGGTCGATGGCTTCCTGCTCCGTCGTCGGGTGGCAGGCTGCCAGTGCCAAGGCTACCAGGGAATAAATCAGTCTTTTCATTGTATAACAGTTAACGAGGTTTCTTGTTTGCAGGCAGGGGGATGGTTATTCTCCCGCCAGTTTGTAGACCTCACTGCCGGCGAGCAGGAAGCAGCCGGTGCCGAAGTCCTCAAAGTCGGGTACGCTGTCGTAGGTCACGGGTTGTCCGTCTTTCGGCTCTTTACCGGTGCCCTGCACGTAGCCTAGGAATCCGTTCTTGTGCACGGCATCCTTGACCATGGCGTTCCAGGCTTTCTCCACGATGGGGAGGTACTCGGCGCGGTCGAGCAGTCCCTGATTGATGCCCCAGGCCATGCCGCAGACGAAGAGGGAGGTACCCGTCAGCTCCTTGCCTCCGAAGTGGTCGGGGTCGTGCAGGCTGACGTTCCAGAAACCGTCCTCGCGCTGGCACTTCTTCAGCGCTTCGCTCATGGTGAGGAAGTCGGCAAGGTAGTCGGCGCGGTGCTTCTCGTCGGCAGGAATCTCATCCATGATGCGGGTCAGTGCCACGTAGACCCATCCGTTGCCGCGGCTCCAGTAGCAGTCTTCCCCGTTCGGTTCCTTGTAGGGTGGGTCGAAGTCCTGGTCGCGCCACCACAGTCCGTCCTTGGGGTTGAACATGCCGTTGCCTCCGTGCTCGTTGCGGGTGTAGGCATACATCGCCCACATCTTGTCGAAGTACTTCTGTTCGCCGGTGAGCCGTCCCAGCTTGGCAAAGATGGGGGCACCCATCTGGATGGCGTCAATCCACCACCATTCGTTCACCTGGGGCGTGTTGACCAGCATGTTGATGTTGGCGCGTGTCTTGCGTATCTTTTCCGCATCGTTCGGGCAGAGGCGGTAGAGGTCCAGGTAAATCTGTCCCGGGCTGTAGTTGTCCGCATGGCGGGTCGTCGTCCCACGGTGGAAGCCCCATTCGTGGAAGTCTGCCCAGCCGTAGGCATAGTCATAGTACTCGTCGAGGGGATAGATGGAATAGAGCGAGAGCAAGCCTTCATAGTACACCGTGCGGGTCCAGATGTTGCTGGGACGCATCTTCTTGTAGAACGAGGGCAGGCGGTAGTCGGCATACTTCTTCATGAAGTAGCCGTTGACCTTGGTCAGGGTTTCCAATACTTCCTTCTGTTTGAGCGGTTGTGCCCATGAGTTGCCTGCCAGCAGCAGGAACGCCAGGCAGAGCAGTGCAAGTGTTTTCTTGTTGAACATGATGTTTGGTTAGTCGTTGTATGAGCTCCCCGCAGGGTTCCGTTGTTTCCGCAGGACCGACGGGGGAGCATCAGTTAGCATTCAAGTTACATTTCAGTTTGTTTGCCCAAGCTCCAGGCACCCCATGATGTAGGGTCCTGTTGCTTTGGCGTCGTTATCGCGGATCTTTTCACCTATATAATATCCGTAACTTCCGTCCCGATAGGGGCGTCCGCCCAAGCCGCCCACCTGACAGCAGCGGGTCAGCGTGAGGGTGCCGTCGGGGTTCTCACGGAGGAGTTTCTCTTTCAGTCCGTTGAAGGCCTTCTCTGCCACGGCGCGGTACTTGGGGTCGATGTATCCCTTGTTGACCGCCTTGGCGATGGCATACATGCACTGGGTGGTGACCGACGCTTCGGGGAAGTTGCCTTCGCGCTCCGGCTGGTCGATGACCTGATACCACAGTCCGTCCTTGTCCTGATAGTAGGGGAGGGAGGCGGCGAGTCCCTGCACGTAGGCGATGAGGTCGGCACGTCCCTCATGGTCGGCAGGCACGAAGTCGAGCACGTCGACCAGCGCCATGAACCACCAGCCGATGCTGCGTCCCCAGAAGTTGGGCGACTGTCCGGTGACGGAGTTTGCCCAACGTTGGTTCTTGCTCTCGTCCCACGCATGATAGTACAGTCCCGTACGGGCATCGAAGGTGTGCTTGTGGCAGACACGTATCTGGCGGACCGCCTCGTCAATCCATTGCGGCTGGTTGAAGGTCGCTCCGTATTCCGCCATGAAGGGCGAAGCCATGTAGATGCCGTCGAGCCACATCTGGTGCTGATAGACCAGCTTGTGCCAGAAACCGCCGTCGGTGGTACGCGGATGGCGGGAGAGTTGCCTGATGAGCACGTCCATTGCCTGCTTGTATTTCTCCTTGCCGGTCTCCTTGTAGAGTGCGAAGAGCACCTTGCCGGAGTTGATGAAGTCCAGGTTGTAGTCGCTCATGTTGTAGAGGTGGATTTCCCCCTTGTCGTTGATGAGCGAGTCCGCCCACTGCTCCACGTAGTCGAAGTAGCGGCGTTCGCCGGTTGCCCGCCACATGTCGAGCATGGCACAGCAGCCCACTCCCTGCGCATAGCCGAAGAAGAGGCGCTTGCCGTGGTCGAGCTGCCAGGCTTCGGGGAAACGTTTCATCTCCGAGTCGGCGAACCGTTGGGCGTATACCTTATATATATTGTTCTCTGCTTGCGGAGCGTACACTCCGGCGACGGGAGCCGTCAGACTCCCTTTCGCCTGTGCCGTCAGGGGAGAGAGGCAGCACAGGGCGAGGGCGTAAAGGTAACAGTGTGTTTTCATATCGTGTCTGAGGTAATGGGTTCTTGACGTAAGGGGATTGTCAGCATCGTCGCTTCCGCTCACTTGCCGGTGACGGTGACGTCCTTCCAGATGAAGTTGGGGATGATGCTCTTGTCACACGCGGGGTTCTTTGCCTTGATTTGCAGGTTCTCGAAGGTGAAATGGTCGAGGTTGTACTGCTCGGACGCCTTCACGTCGAAGAACGTGTTGCACTCCAGCCGGATGTTGCGCATCGTGACGTTGTTGGCGTGCGACACCGGCTTGTCGGTCCGTCCCTTCAGGTCGAAGAACTGGGTCCACGGCTTCACGACGAGGAAGCTCTTGGCATCGCCGGTAATGTCCTCCACGAGGATGTACTCATAGTGTTGCGGCGTGTCGGGGCGCATCTTCAGCCACAGCAGGCGGGAGAGTCCCGTCACCGTGCAGCGGCGGAGGACAATGTTGTAGTTGTGTATGGACTCGCTGCCGCAGGTCAGGGCGCTGTGTGCGAAGCCATAGGTGCAGTCCTCGATGATGATGTTCCGGTTCTCCCCGTTGTTCGGGTCCTGGTCCGCCCACGGACCTTTGCCACCCTTGAGGGCGATGGCATCGTCGTTGACCGAGAAGTAGCAGTGCTTCATCAGCACGTCGCGGCACACGTCCACATCGACGGCATCCGAGCTGGGCGCCTTGACGGGGGCAGACGGTGCGAAGATGTGCAGACCGAGCAGTTTCACGCGCTGGCAGCGGTAGAGATGGGTTGTCCAGAAGGGGGAGTTGATCAGCCGCACGCCGGAGAGCTCCACATCATTGCTGTTGGAGATGTAGACCAGGCGCGGACGCAGCTCGTCCATGTTCGTGCATTTGGGGATGACGGCACGGCGCAGCCAGAACGATTTCCAGTAACGCAGTCCGTTGCCGTTGATGGTGCCTTTGCCGGTGATGGTGAAGCCGTCCACATGGTCGGCGTTGACCAGGGCGGCGAAATACTTCAGTGACTGTCCCTCGATGCGGGTGTCGACGATGCGGAAGTTGCTGATGTCGTCGCTGCCCTTCAATACGGCTCCCTCCTGCAGATGGAGGTGGGTCTTGGGCTTGAAGAACAGCGAACCGCTCAGGAAGGTTCCCTTGGGGATGACGACGACGCCACCCTCTTCGGCGGCACGGTCGATGACCGCCTGTATCTGTTCCGTCTGCAGGACGGTGCTGTCGTTGGTCACGCCATAGTCCGTGATGACGAACTGCTTGCCGAGTGTTTCGACTGCCGTAGGTTCACTCTGGCGGAACCATTCGGGGATTGGAGTACCATCGGGAAATTTGTCCTCTCCGAAGGCGGGGAGGGAAAGGATAGCCATGCAGGCTGCAATAAGAGCTTTCATAATCGGGTTGAAACGTATGTTTGTTTTAGGGTTTTTCATCGGTCGTGTTTGTGTGGTCGGCTGCCATCCGCTTCCGGTATTCGGAGGGCGTGTAGCCGGTGTGTTTTTTGAACGTGGTATAGAAGTTCTCAAGCGTGCTGCAATTTAGTGAATATAACAGTTCCTTGATGGGCATGTCGGTGGAAATGAGCAATTCTTTTATCTTTTTTAATTTCAGCTCCAGGAAGAACTTCGCCGGAGACATGCCGCTGTAGTCCTTGAAGAGCTTCCGGAACCACGAATAGCTGAATCCCAACGAGACTGCCAGCTGGTTCATGTCGATGTCGTTCATGACATTCTCCTTCATCAGCAGGACGGCTTGTTCCATCTTCTGTTCGTTCTCGCGAGGCTCGTCGCAGGGAGGCTGTGCCTGTGCCAGGATGAGTCCCACCATGTGCAGCACGATGCCGGTCAGGTAGGTCTGCGCGAAGCTCTCCTCGGAGTCCTTTACCTCCCGGGCACGCTTGAACAGGTGGATGAGCTCTTCGTTCATGCCCAGCTCCAGGATGTTGTTCTTGCCGTCCAGTATCGAGCGGCGGATGAACTGGTCGAGCATCGTCCCCCGGCACGCGAGGTAACAGACGGTCCATCCCGTCTCGGCATCCGGCTTGAGGGCGTACCAGTATTTCGGAGACAGCCAGCAGAGCATGCCATTCTTGATTTTTACCCCTCCCCGTTCACAATTATTAAGAAAAAGCCTTCCCGAGCCTGCGGTGATATAGACCAGGAGGTAGTCGTTGCCGGTTTCTTCGGTCGGACTGATGGTGTAGGAGGCGGACAGCTCCTGTCCGGAGCCGGATGCCTGTGGACTGACTCTCTGCTGTTCGACCATGCTTACTTTCAGTCCGGATACGTCGCTGGACCGTCGGGCAGGGCTTGTCTGGACTGTTTTCCATTCACCTTTGTCTACATTGTCCTTGATGTAGTTCCTCCGGAAGGTGGTGAAGTCGGGCGCCACACTGACGGAGTGAGTGTCTCCTTGGAAAAAATTGTAGTTAATCATGGCTGTCTACGTTGTTAAAGTTCGCTGACGAAAGTAGAGGAATCCGTTCATATACAACATGGAAAATCGTTCGTTCAGATGGAATATATTGCAAAAAGGGCTTTTCCAGCACCGAATACATTAAGAAAATCTCTTGCAAATGGCAGTCTTTGCGCGATTTGGATTACTTTTATCTCCGCAAAGGCGGACGCGCCGCAAGGGCGCCCCCGCGAAGGATGAAAAACAACTGATTAACCTTCCGCCAAGCCCCTGCGTGCCGGGGAGGATGCCCCGCCGCCGTGCCGGACTTTGCGGAAGCCGAATCCATAAACAAAACAAGACTATGAAACGAATTGCAATGAGACATGTGCTCGCCGCGGGACTGTGCATTAGCTGCGCCGGACCGCTGTGGGCACAACAGCCGGGATGGCCCGCCGTGTCGTCCGAGATGAAGCCCGGCACCCGCTGGTGGTGGATGGGAAGCGCCGTCGACTCGGTCAACCTGGCTTACAACCTGAGGGAGTATGCCCGTGCCGGCATCGGGACGGTCGAGATTACGCCCATCTACGGCGTACAGGGGAACGAGCGCAACGAGCGTCCCTATCTCTCTCCCGCATGGATGCGGATGTACGATTATACCCTGACGCTGGCGAAGGAGCTGGGCATGCAGGTCGACATGAACAACGGGACAGGCTGGCCCTTCGGCGGACCGGAAGTGTCCATGCAGGATGCGGCGTGTCAGCTCGTCGTCTCCGAATACAGGGTACGGGGCGGCAAGCATGTGCAGATGCCCGTCGGTGTGGACGATGCCAAGCAGAAGCCTTACGCCGTGCTGGAACGCCTGATGGCATTCGCGGACGGCGGAAAATGCCTCGACCTGACTGCCAACGTCCGTCAGGGAACCCTCACCTGGGACGCACCGGAGGGTGAATGGAGGCTGATAGCCGCCTTCTGCGGGAAGACCCGGCAAAAGGTGAAGCGGGCGGCTCCCGGAGGGGAGGGCTACGTGCTCGACCACTTCTCGGCGCATGCCGTGGACGGCTACCTGGCACAGTTTGACGAAGCGTTCGCCGGAACCGCCTTCCCGCACAACGTCTTCAACGACTCCTACGAAGTCTACAAGGCGGACTGGACGCAGGGGCTCTTCGACAAGTTCTACGAACGCCGCGGCTACAAGCTGGAGGAACACCTGCCCGAGTTCCTGTCGGAGGAACGCACCGACGCCACCGCACGCATCATCTCCGACTACCGCGAGACACTCTCCGACCTGCTGCTGGAGAACTTCACCCGCCGCTGGACGGCATGGGCACACAGCCACAACTCCTCCACACGCAACCAGGCACACGGTTCGCCCGGCAATCTGATTGACCTCTATGCCGCCGTCGACGTGCCGGAGTGCGAGGGCTTCGGCTTGACGGACTTCGGCATCAGGGGACTGCGCAAGGACTCCCTCACACGCCCCAACTTCTCCGACATCTCCATGCTGAAGTACGCCTCGTCGGCAGCACACCTCACGGGCAAGCCCTACACCTCGTCGGAGACCTTCACCTGGCTCACGGAGCACTTCCGTACGTCACTCTCGCAGTGCAAGCCCGACCTCGACCTGATGTTCCTCTCCGGCGTGAACCACGTCTACTTCCACGGCACCACCTATTCGCCGCAGGACGACCCCTGGCCCGGATGGAAGTTCTATGCGTCGGTCGACATGAGCCCGACGAACTCCATCTGGCGCGACGCTCCGGCGTTCTTCACCTACATCACCCGTTGCCAGAGCCTCCTGCAGCAGGGCACGCCGGACAATGACTTCCTGCTCTACCTGCCGCTCTATGACATGTGGCAGGAGCAGGACGGACGCCTGCTGATGTTCGACATCCACAAGATGGACCGCCGTGCCCCCCGCTTCATCGAGGCGGTCAACAAGATACGCGCGGCGGGCTACGACGTGGACTACATCTCCGACCGCTTCGTCGAGCAGACCGTCTGCCGGGATGGTGCCCTCCTGACGCCCGGCGGCACCGCCTACAAGGCGCTGGTCGTTCCCGGTGCGAAGCTCATGCCGACGGAGGTCCTGCGGAAGCTCCTCGCGCTCGCCGATGCCGGGGCAACCATCATCTTCCTCGACCAATATCCCGAGGATGTGCCCGGATGGGGCAGGCTGGACGAACGCAGGAAGGAGTTCCGCACCGTGCTGCAGGACCTGACGGGCAAAGCGCATCCGCACATCCTCTTCGGCACCGACTATGCAGCCACCCTGGCACAGGCACACGTCCCCGCCGAACGCCTGCACACCGACTTCGGTCTGAACTACCTCCGCCGCGCCCACGACGACGGCTACCTCTACTTCCTCTCCGCCCTGACGGGGCGTGACACCGACGGATGGGTCCCCCTGACGGTGCCTGCCACGTCGGTGGTGCGATACAACCCCATGGACAGCACCTGGGGCAAGGCGCCCCTGCGCATCAGGGACGGACAGACGGAAGTCTACCTCCAGCTCGCATCCGGCGAGTCGACCTTCCTGCAGACGTTCACCTCGCAGCAGGTCGAGGCTGCCGCCTATCCTGCCTATAAGAAGGCAGCGGAGCCCCTCCCCTTCGGAGCCGAGTGGGACTTCCGCTTCGTGGAGAGCAACCCTGCCGTGAGCGGCGTGCCGGCATACGTGACGCTGGGCTCCTGGACCGACCTGCCCGGCGAGAACGTCGCCAACACCATGGGCACGGCATGCTACACCTACCGCTTCCGTCTGTCGGCGGAGGCAGACGAGTGGCTGCTCTCCCTGGGCGATGTGCGCGAGAGTGCACGGGTGCGCATCAACGGACAGGAAGTCGCCACCCTCTGGGCATTGCCCTACAGCTGCCTCGTGGGACGCTATCTGAAGCCCGGCGAGAACGTGCTCGAGGTGGAGGTCACCAATCTGCCTGCAAACCGCATCGCCGAGATGGACCGACGCCAAGTGCCCTGGCGCAAGTTCAAGGACATCAACGTCGCCACCATCAACTACAAGAAGGGCACCTACGCCCACTGGCAGCCGATGGAGAGCGGACTCCTCGGTCCCGTCAGCCTGACACCCCTCCAGGCGATGGACAATGGACAATTGACAATGGATAATTGACATACACAAACCTCAAAACACGATACACTATGAAACGCATTACCTTTCTTGTGCTTTCCCTGCTGTTCGGACTGGGCGTGACGAACGCCCAGCCGACGGGCTACAAGTATGAAGCCCTCTATGAGAAGCTGCCGTTCGAGATGCCGCGCATCCAGGCACCCGATTTCCCCGACCGACACGTGACGCTCACCGACTTCGGAGCCGTCGGCGACGGAAAGACACTCTGCACCGACGCCTTTGCCCGTGCCATCCGCACGCTGGGCAGCCAGGGCGGCGGCCACCTCATCGTCCCCGCGGGCATCTGGTTTACCGGACCCATCGTGCTGGAGAGCAACATCGACCTCCATCTGGAGAAGGGAGCCGTCATCCTCTTCTCGCCCGACGTCGACCTCTATCCCCTCGTGGAGACCGTCTTCGAAGGGCTCGACACCCGACGCTGCCAGTCGCCCATCTCCGGACGGAATCTCGAGAATGTAGCCATCACCGGACAGGGAGCCATCGACGGTAACGGACACTTCTGGCGTCCGCTGAAAAAAGGCAAGGTCACCGAGAGCCAATGGAAGAAGACCATCGCCCGGGGAGGCGTCTTCAAGCGTCCCGACTACTGGTTCCCCTACCCGGAGACCCTGCACGGCGACACCATCAGCAACATGAACGTCCCGCAGAACCTGAAGACCGAAGCCGAGTGGCAGAGCGTCCGCCACTTCCTCCGTCCGGTCATGGTGAGCCTCATCTCCTGCAAGAACGTCTGGCTGCAGGGCGTCATCTTCCAGAACTCCCCGGCGTGGAACCTCCACCCGCTGATGTGCGAGAACGTGCTGATTGAGGACGTCCTCGTGCGCAACCCGAGCTATGCGCAGAACGGCGACGGGCTCGACCTGGAGTCGTGCCGCAATGCCCTTATCGTCAATTCCGTCTTCGACGTGGGCGACGACGGCATTTGCCTCAAGAGCGGCAAGGATGAAGACGGACGCCGACGCGGACGCGCCTGCGAGAATGTGCTCATCGACGGCTGCACGGTGTTCCAGGGACACGGCGGCTTCGTGGTGGGCAGCGAGATGAGCGGCGGCGTGCGGAACATCTTCGTGAGCCGTTGCAGCTTCCTGGGCACGGACGTCGGCCTGCGCTTCAAGAGCAAACGCGGACGCGGCGGAACGGTGGAGAACATCTGGGTGGACCACGTCACGATGACCAACATCCCCACCGAGCCGGTGACCTTCGACCTCCACTACGGCGGCAAGTCTGCCGTGGAAGTGCTGGAGAGCGGCGAGTCCGTCCCCGCAGCCATCGACCCGATGCCTGTCGACGAGACGACCCCCTGCTTCCGCAACATCCACATCAGCCACCTCACCTGTGCCGGGGCACGCCGCGCGCTCTATTTCAACGGCATTCCCGAGATGCCCATCAAGAACATCACGCTGGAGAACGTCCACATCACCTCCAAGCTGGGCGCTGAGTTCATCTATGCCGAGGACATCACCCTGCGCGACGTCACCATCCTCCCCGAGGAGGGCGACAGCGTGAAGGCGCGCTTCTGCAAGAACCTCAATCAGTCCGTCCGTTAATCGTTTTTGTTCAGCGGAAGGGCGGTGCGGCGTTCACCGCCTGGTGCCGTTCCCGTCGGGTGGTTCGACGGACGGCAACGCCTTCCCTTCCTGCTGCGTCAAGCCGGAAACGCTGTTTCCAGGTCCTCCCCGTTGCGAGAGGTCCCGGAAACAGCGTTTCTTGTTTCGTTTTGTTTTAAACGAAAGAAGATACGGCGTATCTAGTGTCTTTTCTTTCGAAACGAAGCTGGAAATGTCGTATCCAGTTTCGTTTTGTTCCAAATGGAAGAGGATACGCCGTATCCTGTTTCGTTTCATTCTCATTGGAGGCTTTGTAAGCCGTATCTAGCTTCT
This sequence comes from Bacteroides sp. Marseille-P3684, assembly GCF_900291465.1. Classification (GTDB taxonomy): domain Bacteria; phylum Bacteroidota; class Bacteroidia; order Bacteroidales; family Bacteroidaceae; genus Phocaeicola_A. The sequence goes on along the minus strand of NZ_LT985808.1, from coordinate 2,991,359 downwards.
CTGGATTTAAAATGGGGCTGGATACGCCGTATCCTGTTTCGTTTCCGTTGAAAAGAAGGGCTTGCAAGCCGTTTCCGCCCCGTCCGTGTGTCAACGGACAAAAAAACACGGAGACACGAAGGGGTTGTGATTCCTCCGTGTCTCCGTGCGGAGAGGTTATGGGTTGCGGGATTGGACCGGGCGAGCAGACCGCTCGTCCCTGCAGAGAGTCAATCCGACGGGAAGTCAATGTTCCTTGTCGGTGTGCCGGAAGTCGAACACCAGGTCGATGTGCAGGCCCTCGTCGCCACTCTTGATGCGGATGTTGCCCGGCTGGCTGTTCGGACCCTGCTGTTCCGTCGGTTTGAACGAACGGATGGCAGGAATGTCGAGCAGGAACGACAGGTCGCCGTCCGGGAAACGCGGCATGGTGCGTCCGTCACCACCCTTCGGCTCTTCGGGTGTGAAGACGCGGAAGAAGATGCCGTCCGTGCGGCTGTAGACGGTGAACGGAGCCTTGTCACTGCGGATGCCCGCCCAGTAAAGGTTCGCATGATAGCCCTTGAACTCCGGGTAGACGAGGTTCTCGAAGCTTTCGCCCGTGATGGTGTTGTTGTAGTCCTTCTGCCAGATGTTGTAGTTCGTGCCGGGGATGCGGTTCTTCCAGACGCGGTACGGTCCGCGTCCTAGCCACTGCATGCCCGTGCAGAGCTGTTCCGGATAGTCGAACGTGAGTCCCAGGTTGTAGACTTTCGTGTCCATGAAGGCGTCGTCAAAGCCTTCGCCACCCGAGGCGCGGTTCAGCAGCAGGGCGTCCATGTAGAGCAGTCCGTTGTCCGTCAGCTTCCACACGATGGAGTCGGCGCCACCCTGGTAGCGTGCACAGAACACCGCTCCGTCAGCCGCGCGGCGCACGTAACTGCGGTCGGCGTTGTAGCGCATCTTCATGCCCACGGGCAGCGGTCCGTTGGTGAGCGGCACCTCCACGCCGTCGGCCGTCACACGCCGGATGATGCCCGTCGAGTCGTCGAAGGCGACGGTCACCCGGTCGCTCTTCAGTGTCACCGTCCCGTCCCGGCGCACGGCAGTGGCAGGTTCGGTCCATTCGAGGGTCTGCGGGGTGAAGGCGAGCTTCTCTTCATAGTAGGTTCGCGCGTTCTTGATGGGGTAGGTCCACTGGCAGAGGCTGTGCCCGTCGCGGTCGAAGGCTTCCAGTTCCAGCACGTCGCCGTTGCGGAAGGCATCGGGGAGGGAGAAGTGTGCCGTCCCCGTCTCGCCGGGAGCAATGTCGGGCAGGGTGACTGTGCCCTCGGCCAGCACCTCCGCACGCGGATTCCGCTCCAGCAGCGGGGTGGCGCAGAGCAGCACCTTCCATGTCATGCGGCAAGCCGACAGACGGGTGTAGAGGTATTCGTTCGTCACCTGGAACGAGCCGTCGAAGTGGTCCGTGATGAAGAGCGGACGGAGCTGCACGGGCGACCATTGCGCCCGGACGGCATGGAAGCTGCCCTCCTTCTCGCGCCGCGGTCCGAGCACCCCGTCGGGAGCATTCGACTTGTCGGAGTCGAGCACGCCGCCCCGGTCGCTGCGTTTCGGCGCCTCGTCGCAGAACGCCCAGATGAAGCCTCCGGCAAACAGCGGGTTTGTGCACCAGCGGTCCCAGAAGTCGCGCAGTCCCGCGCCGCCTCCCTGGTCGTACATGGCGTGCATGAACTCGGTCGGCATGAACACCTTGTAGCCGTTGGTGAAGCGTGCCACCCCCGTCAGGTAAGCCGGATAATGATGGGTGTCGAGGTCGTTGAAGTCCGCCCACGGGTGGATGACGTGTCGCCGCTGGAAGACGTCGTGTGTGGCAAAGAGGGTGTCGAGGCGCGTGTTCCATCCCCCCTCGTTGCCGTTGCTCCAGATGACGATGCAGGGATGGTTGACGTCCCGTTCGACCATCTCCCGGACGAGGCGCGTGCCCACCTCGGTGTCATACTTGCCGTGCCAGCCCGCCAGCTCGTCGATGTAGACCAGTCCGAGCGAGTCGCACATGTCGAGGAAATGTTCGTCGGGCGGGTAGTGCGAGCGGACGGCATTCATGTTCATCTGCTTGATGAGCTTGGCATCCTCCCTGCTCATGGCTGCGCTCGTCGTGCGTCCGCCGTCGGTCGAGAAGGAGTGCCGGTTGATGCCTTTCAGGACGAGGCGCGTGCCGTTCAGGTAAAGTCCGTCCTGCGGGAAGAACTCCACGGTGCGGAAACCCGTGCGGAACTCGCGCGCCTGGATGACCTTGCCGTCGGGCGACTTCAGTTCCACCCGCGCGACGTAGAGGGTGGGGGATTCCGGTGTCCAGGCGTGGATGTCCTCCCACCGGCTGTCGATGAGCTGCTCCGCACGGTTGTCGGCGATGCGGACGGTCTGGCTGTCACTGCCCGACGCGTTGCGCACCGGTGTCCCGTCGGAGAGGCGCCGCAAGGATGTCGTGAGTGCGTAGCCCTGCGCGTCGCCCTCCATGCGGACCTGTGCGCGGAGCCGTCCGTGCTGGTCGGCATCGAGGATGATGTGCGCCATGTTCACCGCGGGCACGACTTCCAGCCAGACAGGACGGAAGATGCCGCCGAAAAGCCACCAGTCGGCTCGCCGCTCGGCATTGTTGACGCTCTTGTCGGCGGACTGTTTCGCCACCTTCACTTCGAGGGTGTTCTTCTTGCCCGGGCGCAGCAGGTCGGTGATGTCGTAGGAGAAGCGGTAGAAGGCTCCCCGGTGAATGTCCCCGGCGGGCTGTCCGTTGACGCGGACCTCCGCGTCGGTCATGACTCCGTCGAAGAAGAGCTTCACGCGCTGTCCGTTCTCCGTGCGTGGCGCCTTGAACGTGTGTCGGTAGGTCCCTGTCTCGTCGCTGGGCTTTGCCCCCTTGACGGTGTACCAGCGTCCGTAGGTGTATTCGCCGAAGCCCTGCGTCTCCCAGCAGCAAGGCACCTCAATCGGTTTCCAGCTGCCGCTGTTCTGCCCCTTCGAACAGAAGAATTCCCATGTTTTCGTGTCATCGATTCCCGTGCCGGACAAGTAAATCCGTTCCGGATGCGGAGCCTGTGCCCGTAGGCCGAGTGTTGCCCCGAGGAGCATCAGTCCCGTGAGTAGTGTTTGTTTCATAGTTATAACAGGATATGCGAAATGCCTTTGCAGGCTGTTCAAATGTCGCAAAGTTAGTCTTTTTTCAGATAAAGCGACACCTTCAGGCTCCTTTCCCTTTCATCTTTTTCATCGGACGCCGTCGGTCCGCTTTCCCGGTGTGCGCGTCCGGTGCGTTTGTTGCCTGCTTTTCAGGCGGAAGGAAAGGGCTGTTTTCTAAAATGTTTTTGTCAAAACCTAGTGTCTTCTCCGTTTTTTTGTAATTTTGCAACTTTGAAATGCTTAAAGATAAAGAAACTACAAACCATTAAAATATTATAGCTGTGGCAGAAACAAAGTATATCTTCGTTACAGGTGGTGTTGCCTCTTCGTTGGGCAAAGGCATCATTTCATCATCTATCGGTAAACTACTCCAGGCAAGAGGTTACAATGTGACAATCCAGAAATTCGACCCGTACATCAACATCGACCCGGGAACATTGAATCCTTACGAACACGGAGAATGTTACGTGACTGTCGACGGTCACGAGGCCGACCTGGACCTGGGACACTACGAACGTTTCCTGGGCATCCAGACCACGAAAGCCAACAACATCACCACCGGACGTATTTACAAGAGTGTCATTGACAAGGAACGTCGCGGCGACTATTTAGGCAAGACCATCCAGATTATCCCCCACATTACAGACGAAATCAAGCGCAACGTGAAGCTGTTGGGCAACAAGTACAAGTTCGACTTCGTGATTACGGAGATCGGCGGTACGGTGGGCGACATCGAGTCGTTGCCTTATCTGGAGAGCATCCGTCAGTTGAAGTGGGAGCTGGGCCGCAACGCGCTGTGCGTGCACCTGACCTACGTCCCCTATCTGGCAGCTGCCGGTGAGCTGAAGACCAAGCCTACCCAGCACTCCGTGAAGGAACTGCAGTCGGTGGGAATCCAACCCGACATCCTGGTGCTCCGCACCGAGCATGAGCTGAGCACAAGCCTGAAGAAGAAGGTTGCCCTGTTCTGCAATGTCGACGAGTCGGCTGTCATCGAGTCGAGAGATATGCCGTCAATCTACGAAGTACCTTTGCGCATGCAGGCACAGCGACTGGACAGCATCATCCTGGAGAAGGTCGGGCTGCCCGTTGGCGAGACTCCGACGCTCGGCCCGTGGAAAGACTTCCTCAATCGCCGGAACAATGCCACCGAAGCCGTGCACATCGGTCTGGTGGGCAAGTATGACCTGCAGGACGCCTACAAGTCAATCCGTGAAGCCCTGTCGCACGCGGCTACCTACAACGACCGTCGGGCGGACATCCACTTCATCAACAGCGAGAAGCTGACAGACGAGAATGTAGCCGAGGCACTGAAGGGCATGGACGGCATCATCATCTGCCCGGGCTTCGGACAGCGTGGCATCGAGGGCAAGTTCGTCGCTGCCAAGTATGCCCGCACACATAACCTTCCCGCCTTCGGCATCTGCCTGGGTATGCAGTGCATGGCAATCGAGTTTGCCCGCAACGTCCTGGGATACGCCGATGCCAACTCCCGCGAGATGGACGAGAAGACCCCGCACAACGTCATCGACATCATGGAAGAGCAGAAATCCATCACGAACATGGGTGGAACGATGCGTCTGGGTGCCTATGAATGTGTGCTCGACCAGAACTCGAAGACCTTTGAGGCATACGGACAGGTTCACATCCAGGAACGTCACCGTCACCGCTACGAGTTCAACAACGCCTACAAGGCAGAGTACGAGAAGGCAGGCATGCGTTGCGTCGGCATCAACCCGGAATCCGACCTGGTGGAGATTGTCGAAATCACCGGCCTGAAGTGGTACATCGGCACGCAGTTCCATCCGGAATACAGCAGTACGGTGCTGAAGCCCCATCCGTTGTTCATGTCGTTCGTCAAGGCAGCTATCGAGAAATAACACAATCTATCATCCATAATACATAAGAAGTTACATTACCAAGAATGGAAAAAAACACGCTTATCGGGTTCGTCTTGATTGGTGCCGTGTTGATTGGCTTCAGCTTTTTCAACCGCCCCAGCAGTGAGGAACAGGCACAGATGCAGCACTACCAAGATTCCATCCAGGCACTTGTGGAGCAACATGAGGCCAAGCAGGCAGCACAGCAACAGCTGGCGATGCAGCAGGCCGCCGCGGAAGATTCCACCTCGCTTCTTTTCTATGCCCGCCAGGGACAAGAATCCGTAGTCACCTTGCAGAACAATCTGGTCGAACTGAAACTGAACACCAAAGGCGGACGGGTGCAGTCTGCCAAGTTGAAGGAGTACAACGGTCAGGACCATCAACCGCTTGTCCTGTTTGACGGCGAGGATGCCGGACTGAGCTTCGCCTTCAATGGCAAGAACGAGAACATCCGGACCGATGAACTCTATTTTGTCCCCGAACAGGTGACCGACAGCAGTGTCGTGATGCGTCTGCCCATGAATGGTGGCGGACACCTGGACTTCCGCTATGTCCTGCATGCCGACAGCTACATGCTCGACTTCACGATGGAAGCGTCGGGCATGGAGCAGGCATTTGCCCCTTCGGTCAAGACCGTGGACATCCACTGGCACCAGCGTGCCCGTCAGCTGGAGAAAGGCTTCAGCTTTGAGAACCGTTACACCTCCTTGTCCTATAAAGTGAAGGGCGAGGGCAGTGACTACCTGAGCGAGACGAAGGAAGAGACCACCGAAGTAGGCGAGCCGATGGACTGGATTGCCTTCAAGAACCAGTTCTTCTCCTGCGTCTTCATTGCCGGACAGGACTTCAACAACACGACCCTGAAGTCGGTGCCGCAGGCAGAGGGCAGTGGCTACCTGAAGAACTACGATGCCACCACGACGACCTTCTTCGACCCGACCGGCAAGCAGCCCACCCGCATGCAGTTCTATTTCGGACCGAACCACTTCAAGACCTTGCAGGCAACCAATGACCTGGCTGTCGACGGCAAGGACCTGGAGATGGAAGACCTGGTTTACCTGGGCTGGCCGTTGTTCCGCTGGATCAACCGTTGGTTCACCATCAACCTCTTCGACTGGCTGTCCGGCTGGGGCTTGAGCATGGGCATGGTGCTTCTGCTGATGACCATCATCGTGAAGGCAATCGTCTATCCCGCCACGTACAAGTCCTACATGTCGTCTGCCAAGATGCGTGTGCTGAAGCCTTACGTGGACGAAATCAACAAGAAATATCCCAAGCCCGAGGATGCCATGAAGAAGCAGCAGGAGACGATGGCACTCTACAGCCGTTACGGTGTCAGCCCGATGGGCGGCTGTCTGCCTGCCCTGATTCAGATGCCGGTGTTCATCGCCCTCTTCAACTTCGTGCCGAACGCCATCGAGTTGCGTCAGCAGAGCTTCCTGTGGGCGCCGGACCTCTCGACGTATGACGATGTCATCAACTGGGGCGTGCACATTCCTTTGCTGGGCGACCACCTGAGCCTCTTCTGTCTGCTCTTCAGTGTGAGCAACATCATCAATACCTATATCATGATGAAGCAGCAGGATACGGGTGCCAATCCGCAGATGGCTGCCATGAAATGGATGATGTACCTGATGCCGGTGATGTTCATCTTCATCTTCAACAGCTATTCGTCCGGTTTGAACTACTACTACTTCATCTCCGGTCTGATCAGTATCATCATCATGATGGTGCTCCGCAAGACGACCGATGAAGCAGCCCTGCTCGCAAAGCTCGAAGCCCGCATGCTGGCGAACAAGAACAATCCGAAGAAACGCAGTGGCATGATGGAGAAGCTCGCCGCTCTCCAGAAAGAACAGGAACGCATGATGCGTGAACGCGAGGAGCGTGAGCGCGGCAAGCGTCGCTGACAAGTCCTGCCACTTCATCCCGAAAAAACTTCGCGGGAGTATGTCCTTCAGTGGAACATACTCCCGCGAACTGTATCTGCAGGTCCGGTCGGGCCGCCTCATCCGGCTGTCTCTTCCTCCATGTAGATGCCCATCTTCTGCATCAGGAAGCATGCGTTCATGTTCTGTGCGACTCCCTCCTGCATGCGGTAGGAGAAGGTCAGTTCGTTGTTGCTGATGCTTGCCTCAAAGCGGTAGTTGCGTATGTGGTCGGGATAAAGCTCGGCAAGTGTCCCCAGCTGTAAGTCGTGTGTGGCGATGATGCCGTTCGCCTGCAGCCGGATGAACTGCTTGATGAGCGACAGCGAGCCCTTCTGCTTGTCCACCGAGTTGGTGCCTTTCAGAATCTCGTCCAGGATGATGAACAGCTCCTCTCCGGCATTGAGTCGGTCGATGATGCCCTTCAGCCGCTTCAGTTCGGCAAAGAAGTACGATTCGTTGTCGTTGAGCGAGTCGGTCGTGCGCAGGCTGGTCACCAGGTGTGCCGGATAGAACGTCATGCGTTCGGCACAGACCGGTGCACCCATGCAGGCGAGCAGGTAGTTCACGCCGACAGTGCGCAGGTAGGTACTCTTGCCCGCCATGTTCGCTCCGGTGATGATGATGAAGTAGGGACGCTTCTCCATGCGGATGTCGTTGCGTACGCAGCGGTCCCGGTGGATGAGCGGGTGCCCCATGCGTTCGGCAGACAGGGTAAACGGTGTTTCCGTCGGGACGGGGAACGTGTAGTCCGGGTGGTTGTAGGCAAAGGCAGCCAGGGAGCAGAGCGCATCCATTTCACCGATGGCATCGAGCCAGACGGGCAGGCTTCCTGCATACTGCTCCTTCCAGCGTTCGATGCGCATCACCTGACGCACCTCCCAGAACAGGAAGCCGTTCAGGAGGATGTAGGCAAGGATGTTGTTGCGCTGATTCAGGGCGTTCATCTCTTTCGACAGCTGACGGATGGCTTCCGAGGCGGGAGTCTCGCCCGTTTGCAGCCGTCGGCAGCAGGTCGCCAGCACGGTGCTCTGCGGACGCAGTGCCTCCATGAGCTTCATCTGCCGGACGTAACTTCCCAGGATGGCGAGCTTGTCTTCATAGGACATCTGGAAGAGGGAGATGCGCTTCTGCAGGGCAATGCTGGTCACCACACTCAGGATGAACGAGCCGGTGAGCCAATGCCACGAGGTCCATCCCGCCATGCCCAGGATGAAGAACAGGGCGTTGAGTCCGGGGAAGAGATAAGTGGCAAACGTCAGCAGCCGGCTGTGGCGGAACTCCGTGACCGACTCTGCCCAGTGCAGCAGGTTCTCACCGTCGGACAACTTGCCTTTATAGACCATGCCGGTAGCCTGGAACTGTTGGCGGAAGTCAAGCAAAGGTGTCAGTTCGCGCACGGCATCCTGACGCTGCTCGATGTCTGCCTTGCGGTCGAGCGGACGGGCGAACCATCCGGCAAGCCGCTGCCGTCCGAAGTAGGTCGACGTACGGTTGATGTATTGGAACAGGGAGCGGTCGCCAAACAGGTCCAGGTCGTAGGAGTAGGGGTGTGCCGGGTCCTGGAAATCCTTTCCTCCGTCGAAGCAGTCGGTCCGGTAATCGAGGCCCGCCAGTTCGTTCGCGTTGATGTCAATCAGCTGCTGGGTATAGTCCTTGTCGTAGAACAGCCGGTCGTGTACCTTCATCAGGATGAGGAAAGGCACGAGGCAGACGACAATGACAGGAACGACCACGGTCCATCCTTCGTGTCGGAAATAGATGGCACCGGCAATGGCTGCCACAAAGAGCAGCAGGCGGATGGTCCCGATGCGGTAGATGCGTTGCTGGATGCGCGACAGGTGCTGTTCGTGATTCGCCTTGCGCTGTTGGTAGTCTGCAAGGACGGTCTGCAGGGTACGATGAGGTTCCATGGGTTCTTTCTCTGTTTGGGCGTTAATAGATTTTCCGTCGGTTCAACTCTTGCTGGTAGCGGCGGGCGTTGTTCTGATGCTCTGCCAGTGTGGCTGCAAAGTTGTGGCGTCCGGAGAAATCCTCCTTGGCACACATGTAGAGGTAGTCGTGGCGGGTGTAGTTGAGCACGCTCTCGATGCCTGCAATCGAAGGGATACGGATGGGAGCCGGCGGCAGTCCCGGATACAGATAGGTATTGTAAGGTGAGTCCACAGCCAGGTGCTTGTGCAGGATGCGTTTCAGGCTGAAATCGCCGTAGGCAAACTTTACGGTCGGGTCGGCCTGCAGCAGCATGCCGCGCTTCAGTCGGTTCATGTAGAGTCCTGCCACCATCGGCTTCTCGTCGTTCTTTGCAGTCTCTTCATCCACGATGGAAGCCAGGGTCATGACCTCTTCGGGAGTCAGTCCGATTGCCTCCGCTTTCTTCCGGCGTTCTTCGTTCCAGAACCGTTTGTGCTCCTTCTCCATGCGGGAGAAGAAGTCGTCGAGGTCCATGTCCCAGTACACCTGGTAAGTGTTGGGAATGAAGAGACAGGCAATCGTCTGTGTCGTGTAACCCAGTCGGGCGCATACGGTCGAGTCGGCAAGAGCCGAAGCCACTGTCGCCGAGTCAAGCATGATGCGGTCCGCAACGGCAGCAGCCAGCTTGTCTGTGGTGCGTACACTCGGAATGATGAGGTTGACCGGCGTCTGTTGCCCGGTAGACAACCGCCGTATCAGTCCGAACACCGTATCTTCGGGCTTGACAGCGTAACGTCCGCTGCGGATGTGTCCGTCATAGCCGTAGAAGGATGCCAGCCAGCGGAAGCCGGTCAACGTCTTCGGGTTAGCCTTCTCTTCCAGTTGGTGACAGACATTTTCCAGGGTGTCACCCGGACGGATGTATAAATAAGTCGTTTCGTTGAGCGAGAATGTCGGACTGAAGAACAGGTAACAGATGCTTCCTCCGGCGAGGAGAGCCACTGCCAGTGCAGCCAGCAGGCAGTTGCGTATCAGATGCTTGTGTTTCATTCGTTTGGGATTCTTTCAGAGGTTTTGATGCGGGTGGCAAAGTTATGTAAAAAGTTCGTTACGCGGGGGAGTCCGGTTCATAAAATCCGGTCCTTCCGTACAAAATTCCCTTGCAAATCTTTTGTCAGGTATGGTTTTATCGCTACTTTCACGGCAAGAAGCACATCGCTTCTTACGTTTCAAGTCCGTTGAATCATGAAAACACCACGCCAGTTATTGAAAGCCTGCTTCGGCTACGACAGTTTCAGGCCTGTACAGGAAGAAGTCATCAACCACGTCCTGCAAGGGAAAGATGCCCTTGTGCTGATGCCTACGGGCGGCGGAAAATCCCTTTGTTACCAGCTGCCGGCATTGATGCTGGAGGGAACGGCGATTGTCGTGTCCCCACTCATATCCCTGATGAAAGACCAGGTGGAAATACTGCAGGCGCGCGGCATCCGGGCAGAGACCATCAACAGTGGAAACACCGAGGCGGAGAACAGGGCGGTCTGTGAGAAATGCCTGCGTGGCGAAGTGAAGCTGCTGTACATGTCCCCCGAACGCCTGATGACCGAGGTCCCCGAGATTTCACGCTGGATCAGGATATCCCTGTTTGCCGTCGATGAGGCACATTGCATCTCGCACTGGGGATACGACTTCCGTCCGGAATATACCCTGCTGGGCTTTTTGCAGGAGGAGTACCCCGATGTACCGATTCTGGCCTTGACGGCAACCGCGGACTCCGTGACGAGGCGGGACATTATCGAAGGACTCCATCTGCGCAATCCGGAACTGTTTGTCGGTTCTTTCGACCGTCCGAACCTCAGTCTGGACGTGAAGCGCGGCTATACTGCCAGGGAGCGGCTTCAGGTGATTCTGAATGTCATCAGGCGGCATCCGCATGAGAGCGGAATCATCTATTGCCTGACGCGCAACATGACTGATAAGCTGGCGGAGGAGCTGCGCCGGAACGGGATACCGGCGGGTGTCTATCATGCCGGACTGTCGATGGAGGAGCGCCACCGGATGCAGGAGGACTTCGTTCATGACCGCATCGACGTCATGGTGGCGACTGTCGCCTTCGGAATGGGAATCGACAAGCAGAATGTGCGCTTTGTCATCCATTACAACCTGCCCAAGAGCATCGAGAACTATTACCAGGAAATCGGCCGTGGCGGACGCGACGGCTTGCCTACGGAGACCATCCTTTTCTACAACATGGACGATGTGATGACCCTGCGTGGCTTTGCGGCGTCAAGCGGTGAGAAGGAGATGAACCTGGAGAAGCTGAGGCAGATGCAGGAATATGCCGATGCCCAGGTGTGCCGCAGGCGGATTCTGCTTAACTATTTCGGTGAAACGAGAACTTGTGATTGCGGGAACTGCGACGTCTGCATTGCGCCACCCCAACGCTTTGACGGGACGGAACTCGTACAGAAGGCGCTGTCTGCCATTATGCGGACGAAGGAACAAATCAGGCTTACGCTGACGATTGACATCCTGCACGGCAACTGCACCGAAGAAGTCCGTAGCCGGAACTTGCAGTATCTGAAAACCTTCGGGGTCGGACGTGACATCTCTTGCCATGACTGGAGAAACTATCTGATGCAGATGATGCAGATGGGACTGATCAGAAGGGATTATGAGGAAGAACGGCATCTGAAGGTGACGGAGCCGGGGAAGGAGATTCTGTATGGTCGCCGGAGGATTGAGCTGTCCGTCATCGAGCACGAAGATGCCCGTGTACAACGTCTGAAGGATGCCGCCCGCATGAAGCGGACGGACAAATCATAGAGATTGGATGATTTCTGCTAATTTTGCCTCACCAAACAACGTAATTAAGACAGTAACACAATGATTAGAATTTATGGAATGAGCACCTGCCCGGACTGCATGTTCGTGGAGGAGCAGGTCAAAGGCGACAGCCGGTATGAAGTGATAGATATAGGTGAACACATAAGGAACCTGAAGGAGTTCATGCACCTGCGTGACCAGAGTCCGGTGTTTGATGAAGCCAAGCGGAGCGGAGCCGTGGGTATTCCCTGCTTTGTGCTGGAAGACGGAACGGTTACCCTGAACCCCGAAGACGCCGGATTGCATGCCCGTCCGGAGGAGGAAGGACCATCCTGCAGTCTGGATGGAAAAGGATGCTGAGGCGTATGGCAGAGCTTGACAAACCGCGGTGCAGCTGGTGTAACACGGCCAATCCTGCCTATGTCGCCTATCATGACCGGGAATGGGGAGTCCCGGTGCATGATGACGGCAGACTCTTTGAAATGCTGTTGCTGGAATCCTTTCAGGCAGGACTTTCCTGGGAATGTATCCTGAACAAGCGGGAAGCATTCCGTCGGGCATTCGACGGCTTCGATGCGGAACGGATTGCCGGATACGGCGAAGACAAGCTCCAGGCGTTGCAACAGGACAAGGGGATTGTCCGCAACCGACTGAAGATTCGTGCTGCCGTCACCAATGCCCGCGTGTTCAATGAGATTCGTCGGGAATATGGTTCGTTTGACCGGTATATCTGGGGCTTCACACAAGGGAACATCCTCCATGAGACCGGTCAGACCACTTCCACCTTGTCCGATGCCGTCTCCAAGGACCTTTCCCGCCGGGGAATGAAGTTCGTAGGCAGCACCATCATCTACTCCTACCTGCAAGCCATCGGCATCATCAATTCCCATGAAGCCGGCTGCTGGCGGGCGGAATCCCCATCCGTTACTTCTTCTTCAACCTTCTGATGAACTCCGACGGGGTGCAGCCAAACTCCTCCTTGAAGCATTGGCGGAAGTAATTCATGTTGTTGATTCCCACTTTGAAGGCTACCTCCGAGATGCTGTAACGTCCCTGCAACAGATATTCCTCAGCAGACTTCATCCGTATCTTGCGGATGTATTCGTTGGCAGACATCCCGGTGATCGCTTTCATTTTGCGGTAGAGCGTGGAGCTGCTCATGCAGAGTTGCTCGGAGAGGTAGTTGATGTCGAGCTTGTCGGATGCCAGACGGGATGTGATGAGCTCGTTGATTTTATCGATAAACTCCTTGTCCAGTCGGTTGAGAGACTCTTCGAGCACTTCCGGACGATTGTCCACCGTGGCGGTCTTGTCGCTGAAGTGTTGTGCCAGCTGACGGCGGATGCGCAGCAGGTTGTGGATGCGGCTTCGCAGCAGACTGGCGCTGCAGGGCTTGGTCAGGTAGGAATCCACTCCGACCGTGTAGCCTTCTTCTTTATCTTTGAGAGAGTCTTTGGCTGTAAGTGCGATGAGGGGGATGTGGCTGGTGCGGATATCCTGACGCAGATGCTTGCATAGCTCCATGCCATCCATCAGCGGCATCATGATGTCGGTGACGATGATGTCGGGGGTGTAGGTGAAGGCTTTCTCCTTCCCTTCTTCTCCATTGGCTGCTGTCAGGATGTCAAACTCATCAGACAGGGAGTCGGCGAGGTATTGCCGGATGTCCATGTTGTCTTCCACAATCAGCAGGATGGGCTTTGCCCCGTCCGCCATGCCTGCATAGACATCGGTCGCCGGAAGAGTATCGGACGTAACTTCCCGCGTCTCGGGAGCGTTGGCTTCCGCATGCAAGGCATCCGGATAGGTTGCATCTCTCTGCAGCCAGACGTGGAAAGTGCTTCCACGCATCGGTTCGCTCTCGACCGTGATTTCTCCCTCATGCAGCGTCACGAGGTTCTTGACCAGTGCCAGCCCGATGCCTGTGCCGGAAGCCTGGTGCTGTCCGTTCTCCTGATAGTAACGTTCGAAGATGTGCGGCAGGGCTTCGGGGCTGATGCCATATCCCGTGTCGCTCACCCACAGGTCGATGGAAGGCGTTCCCAGGTGTACCGTCTCTTTCACCCCGACCCGTACTTCTCCCTTCTCCGTATACTTCAGGGCATTCGAGATGAGGTTGTCCAATACGATATTGACCACCTCTTTGTCATAGTATGCCTCCAGCGTATCCTTTCCGTCCGTGTCGATGACAAAGTCCACCGCATGCTTCAAGTGCAGCTCCTTGTACTTGATGCCGATTTCGTAGACCGTTTCCACCAGATTGCCTTTCTGCACACACAGCCGTTTGTTCTGCGTCTCTGTTTTCCGGAACTCCAGGAGCTGGTTGATGATGTCGAGCAGACGCAGGGCACTTTGGTGAATCATTGTGATGCGCCTGGCATCTCCCGGCACCAGCGAATTGTTCTTCTGCAGGTCTTCCAGCGGACCGATGATGAGGGTCAGCGGTGTGCGCAGTTCGTGGGTGATGTTCGTGTAGAACCGCAGACGCTCGTTGTTCAGGTCCTGTTCGCGTGCACGGCTTTGTTTCTCGATGCGGTACATGGCTTTGGTGTGGAGCATCCTTTGCCAGGCATACGACAGGTAGGTGATCAGTCCCAGTCCCAACAGGATGTAGAGGATTTCCGCCCATTCGCTCAGGTAGAAGGGCGGTACGATGCGGATGTCCAGGGAGGTTACCCTGTCGCTCCATGCCTGGTTGCGGATACGTGTCTTCAGCTGCAACTGATAGCTGCCCGGTGTCAGGTTGCGGAATGTCAGGCTGTTGCTCCTCGGTACGGTGTACCACGTGTTGTCTAGCCCCTCCAGCCGGTAGGCATATTCCACATCGTTCTTCAGGGCGAAGTCGGGGATGGTGAACGTCACGTCGAACGTGTTCTCCCGGTAATCCAGCTCCACGTCCTGCCTGTTGCCGATGGTCAGTGTCCGGTCTTTCTGCCGGCTGTTGAGCGAGCCGATGACCCTCAGGCTTGTGATGACGGCTGAAGGAGCGACACGGGGCTTCAGCACTTCATCGGGGTGGAAGTAGCACAGTCCGTCGATGGAACCGAAGTAGAAGTTTCCTTTCGTGTCGGTTGCTACACTTCCGGGGTTGAAGCTGCCAAGCGGAAGATTGTCCGAAGCGTCATAGTTGGAGCACCTTTGTCTGTCGGCATGCAGGCAGCTGATGCTCTTGTTCGTGCTGAACCAGATGTTCCCCCGGCGGTCGCCCACAATGCCGCAGACAAAGGTGTTGGAGAGACCTTCGTTTCTGCCATATACTTTATAAGTATCTCGTTTCCAACCTTGTGGGGGGGGGGTAAGCAACCAGTCCATCACCAGTCCCGACCCAGACTGTCCCGCGCGCATCCCTGAACAGACAGTTGACCGTGTTGGAGGGGAAATGCGTGCTCATGTTGAAGGTCTTCAACAGCTTGAAGTTCCGGTCGAGCACCATCAGTCCGTCGCCGAACGAGCCGACCCAGTAGTTCCCGTCTGCATCTTCCAGCAGGCAGCGCGTCAGCTTGTTTCCCGGTGTGTAATGCCCGACGGGTGCATGGCTGAGGCGGTCCAGCTCATAGATGCCTGAGCTGGTGCAGAGCAGGATGTTTCCCCGTGCATTTTCGCTGATGTGGCGCACATCAACCCCTTGCAGTTCCGGGTGGGGCAGGATGGCAGGCCTGCCTTTCAGTTCCGGGTCCTGACAGGCGACGCCTCCGTAGTACAGTCCGAACCACAGTCCGCCCTGCTTGTCGCGGTATGCCGCTTGCACGAGATTGGCTTGCAGACCGAACACCTCGTGGCGTGTCCCTTTCCGGAAATGGTTGATGTCCCCGTCGTCGCTACCAATCCAGACTTCGTCATTGCTGTCGAGGACTACACAGGCGACGTTCCGCCGGGTCATGCTGTTTTGTGTATGTGCAGGGTTGTGGGTATATTCATACTTGTGGAAGAGGGGAGGGTTCTTGCGGATGAAGTCCACACCGCCTCCGTAAGTCCCGACCCAGACGTTGCCGAAGCTGTCCTGGAACAGTCGGCGTACCCGTGAATGGGAGAGGTAGCTGCTGTTGTCGCCTGCCTCAATGAAGCGGATGGAGAAGTCGCCGGGAGAGCGGAAGCCCGAATAGGACAGGTCGAGAATGGCAATGCCCCCGAAGTCCAGGGCAATCCATATCCTGTTGTCGGAGGTCTGCCGGATGTCCAGCACCGGGTGGGACAGGCGGCGGTCCTTGTCCGTCAGTCGGTAAAAACGTCGGGCGGACGCATCGAAGAGCATGACACCCCGTTCCGTCCCGACCCAGATGCGTCCCGCATTGTCCTGGTAGATGCAGTTCACTTCACTGCCTTCCAGGCTGTGCGGGTTACCGGGCTGTGGCATGTAGTTTACTGCGGTCTTCTCTCGGATGGAGATGACGGAAAAACCGTGGCGGACATGTCCGGCATAGAGGTTGCCGTCACCGCCATCGAGTACCGTCCACAGCTGGTTGTCTGGCAGTCCCTCGACGGTAGAAGTGTTGTAGTGGGTGAAACGTCCGGTACGCTTGTCCAGATAGTCGATGCCCTGCCAATAGGTGGACAGCCAGATGTTGCCGTCGTGGGCGGCTGCCACATGGGTCACGTCGTCGGTTATCAGACTCTCCGGACGGGCATCGTCATGCTGGTAATAGGTGAAACGTCCCGTCTCGTAATTGTAGGCATTCAGTCCGTTGCGTTGCGTCGCAATCCACAGGACCGGTTCGTGAGGGTCATCGAGCAGGGAATTCAGTTCGTTGCCTGAGATGCTGTTGTCGTTGTTTTTGTAGTAATTCAGTACCTGAATGCCATCGAAGCGATTCAGCCCTTCTTCCGTGGCGAACCACAGGAACCCCTGTTTGTCCTGCGTAATGCCCAGGACATAATTGTTCGACAGTCCTTCGGCAAGACCGATAGACTGTATGGAGTAGGGTTGCGCTCCCGTCAGGCAAACACACAACCACGAGACAAGAAACATGAAAACTCTTTTCACCATCAGCTTATCATTACCACGTGACACACCCGGATGAACCGTTCCCGGGGAAGCATATCCCCTTTCCGGTCATATTGTTTGTGGGCAAAGATAGCCAAGATATTTTATACGACTTCATAACCGGGTGAAAAAGCACGAGCCATTTCATCCTTGACCTTAGCTCGATAAGAAGAGGAGGAAATGACTCGTTGCAACTTTGCTTTCTGTTACTTCTGAATTGGATTCTCAGACTTGCGTGATGGGGATATGAAAGTTTTTTTATTGGAAGTCTATCCTTATTGGAAGTGTATATTGTACCCGTACATTCTTTCCATTTTGCTGTCCCGGTATCCAGCGAGGCATACTATTGACGAGTCGTAATACCTCTTTATCATAATATGTAGGATCGATACCACGGACTATTTTTGCACCGGAAATAGAGCCGTCACGATTCACGACGAACCTCACTATCACACGTCCCCGGATATCTGATTCTTGGTCGCTAGCTTTTAAGTTTTTGGTGATGTATTTCAGCAGTTGAAACATTCCTCCGGGAAATTCTGGCATTTTTTCCACCATCGTGTAGATTATGTCTTCGTCCTGAGTTTCCATCTTGTCTACGATTACAATCTTTTTAAATGGGATACCCTCATACTTTTCCTGTTCCGAACCAAAGCCACTCTCATTTTTTATTTTTTCAGCAATGCTTCTGATTTCTGCTCCAAAGAATTCAGGTAGCCGATCAATAGATGACTCGTTATTCTCTCCTTGTTCATAGTAAATCTTTTCTTTGCAGATCAGTTCTCCCACGATGGTCGAATCTTTGGCAGGGTTATATGCGGCGACATAATCCTGAGGATTGACATCAGGAAACTCATGTCTTGTTATTTTTCCGGTCGATACGTTCTGGGTCTGTTTGGCAACCAATAATCCGTGTACATATTTTTCGGTATCGACATAAAGGTTACCATTCAATTTGTAACCCTTTTTCCAGTTCCCATCGGGAAAACCGTCATCGTCAAATTGACCGGATAGCGTCCAATCTTCATTCAGTGTTTTCCTGGTTTTCTTCACCGGACCTGTGATTCGGTTGTTCTTCATTTGGAACATTGCTCCTTCATGAACCAATGTGCCTTCCATGCGTCCGTTTACATAATTGATGATCGCTGAAAAGCCTGCAAACTTGATTTTTCCACCGTCAGTCTTATCCTCGTAGGTCCACATTCCATCCTTTACGCCGTTTTTGTAGTTTCCTGAAGCAGATAGGATTTTGGTATACGGGATGTTCATCCCTCTTTCCACACCAACTCCTTTATCACTTTTATTGTAAGTGAATTTTCCATGCTTTACACGTCCCCCATTCTCATCTTCATAATAAGTATAGGTGGCTTGTCCACCTTCGTAGAGTCCACTGTAGGTTTTGAGTGTCTGTCCGATGCTTACTTGCGTCATGAGCATCAACAATAAGGTTGAGATGATGATTCGTTTCATGTTATCAGATGATTTGAAATGCGCAAATGATGAGGAAATACGCCCACTCTTCCAGTCTGTTGTTGAGCAGCATCGGTATGGGTGAACAGCCCAAAGTTATGGATTTATTTGGATTGCCTGGTTCTTTTTTAAAGAAAAAGCAAAAAAAACTTTTTCAATCCGGTAAGTTGGTGATGTACACAACTTCCTAATAAATGCAAACGGCTGGAAGAAACCTTCTCCCCATCCATTGTGGCATAGTAGTTTCTTTCTAGTTTTGTGGCGTTTCGGACCTCCTTGTTCCCTGACGCCTTGTCGACTGAGCAGCAGGACGTCTGTGAAACTAATACCATCTAAACCTTATGATGAAAAAGCTGGCAACCATCCTCCTGGCGGCATCCCCTCTGCTCCATGCCGCAGCACAAGAGAAACCCAGACAGGAAGTGTCTCTCCTGGCGGGACTGATTTATGACACGACCTACGAACTGGAGGCATCCTTCCATTATCTCATCCACCCCTGCATCGGTATCGGAGGCGGACTGGGATATTACAAGCAGTGGGAGGGGTATGCGCCGTCCGGTGAGCTGAATTCCGGGAAATGGACTTCCTGGAATGTGGCGGATGACGACCGGAAAATCGGCAAGCTATACCTTGCTCCTTCGGTGCTGCTCCGTACGCCCCGTCTGTTCTCTATCGGCAAGTGCGGGGTGCACGTCTCCTTTCAACCGGAACTGATGGCACAACTGCCTTATACCCTCATCGGTGTGGAGTATCATGACTCACGGACGAATGCTTCGAAAACAAGTCTCCGCAGTACGAACGACGGGAAGTGGCTTTTCTGGAACACGCGGACGATGCTGACCGTGTCGCATAAAAACCGTTTCTATTCCATCGGTTACCGTTTCTCCAACCTGGATGTATACTCCTCTTATCGCCCTTTGCGCATCGAGCATGCGACGTTGGGAGACTCCTATCCTTCCAAGAAGTACACTTACGGTCTTTTCGTGCAGGTAGGAGGGAGGTTTTAGTTATTTATTAATACAAAAATTGAAAACAATGAAGAAGTTCTTTTATTTCCTACTGCTTGCGATAGCCGTGCAAGGAGCGGCAGCACAGCAAAACACATCCTTCAGTCTTATTGACTTGCCTTATCCCACCAATGGTCTGGAACCTGTCATCAGCCAAACGACCATCGAGCTGCATCATGGCAAGCACCTGCAAGGCTACGTGAACAATGTGAACAAACTCGTGAAAGACACGTCCTGGGAGGGTAAGACGATAGAGGATATCGTCAGGGGTTCCGAAGGGTCACTGTATAACAATGCAGGACAGATGCTCAACCACAATCTATACTTCACCGCCTTCTCTCCCAACGGAGGTGGTGAGCCGACCGGTCCTCTTGCAGACGCCATCAAGGCAAAATGGGAGAGCGTGGATCATTTCAAGGAAGCCTTCGTGAAGGCTGGTACCTCGCTCTTCGGCTCTGGATGGGTGTGGCTCGCCAAGGACGGTAACGGACAGTTGCTCATCAAGACCTATCCCAACGGAGGAAATCCTGTAAGAGACAATCTGACACCACTTTTGGGTTTTGATGTATGGGAGCATGCCTATTATCTCGACTATCAGAACCGAAGGGCCGACCACCTGAAAGCGCTCTGGAAAATCGTGGACTGGAACGTTGTGTCCCAACGCTTCACCGACTCTCGGCCGGAGAAGAGAGCCGAGCCATGACGGGGTGGGTGCAGTGAGAGTAAGTACGGAATAGTGAATTGAACAACGGCCCCTTTATCAAAGTTGGGATTGAGTTTTAATCGGATAAAATACCTTCCTATTCCTCGTCCTTTCTTCACCTTGACAAAATGTCAAATGAACCGCCTGAGAGTGCCTTTCCTCGCACTAAAATACGATTTGGTGAATTTCGTGGCATTCTCAGGCGATTTGCAAAATTCACTTTGATGCCTATTTGTGCTGGATACTGTCTTCGTGACCGGTTATACGTGTGAAGTCCTTCATTGCTAACGCACGGTGGATGCTTCGTGATGCTTTATGAAAGCTTCCGATTTATTGACGCGACTCATCTTCTGGAGAGTGAAACTTGAGATTTCTCTCCTTCATCTCCCGAATATTGGACTTTCACGGATGAAACAATATTGTTTGAGAAGTGAAACTATATTGTTTGACTCATCAAACACTTGTGTTTCGCAGGTCAAACAATATTCTTTGGGCGTTGAAATGTAAATATCTTGGAATTGAGATGTACAGTTTTCTAAAATTGGAGGCTTTTTGAGCGACTTTCGTTAGCATTACTTTGCATTTGCTCGCTAGTTTGATGGAATTTCCAAAAGTATGCGTTAGCGGAAGATAGAGATTCCGGTGATTTTGTCAAGCAGAAGGGAAGAATGGGTTGCGTTTTGTTTGACTCAAATTGGGAATGATTGAGCGGAATACCCTTCGACGCCATCGAGAGCTTCTTTGCTGAATACCTGCGCTAGGACAGTTCGGGGGTTCGTGTCGCGGTTTGAAAAGAAATCCCTATCTTTGTCCGTTGATTACGAACCTCCTGAACTATGGATATACGACATAAGACCTCACTCCTCTGTACCCTTCTGTTTTGTCTGCCCCTGTATCTGTGGGCGTCGGTGGAAGTGCGTTCCCGTCACATGACCACCCACGACGGCATTGCCAACAACTCCATCCGTTGCATCTTCCAGGACAGCAAAGGGTTCCTTTGGATGGGAACGCTCAACGGACTGAGCCGCTACGACGGCAGCTCGTTCCTGAATTTCTATCCCGAGACCGACAAGCTCTCGCTGGCTGACCACCGTATCCGCCGGATTGATGAGGACAAGCACGGCTTCCTGTGGATCAACCTGACCAACGAGATGTACAGCTGCTACGATTTGAACCACGGATGCTTCGTCGACTTCACCGGATGCGGGGAATACGGCGAACGCTACGGGAGCAAGCTTCAGACGTCTCTTGGCGACATCTGGCTGTGGCACAAGTCGAACGGATGTCGCTGGATCTGCTACCGCAAGCGACCTGACGGCGACGGATTCAGGTCCATCGCTTTCAAGCAGGAGAAGGGCAACCTCCCTTCCAATCATGTGACCTATGTCTATGAGGACTACCGTCAACGCATCTGGATCGGTATGGACAAGGGGGTGGCTCTGACGGAGCAGGACGGCAAGACACGTCTGCTGGTCCGCGACCCGAATGCCTATGCGGCACAGTCGTTCGGGAAGGCAGTCTATTTCCTCTCTTCGCGCGGCGTCATCTCTGCCATTGAAGACGGAAGCGAGACTCCCGTCGAGGTGGCACGCATCCCCCGTGTCGTTGAAGAGTCCGTCCTGGGGACCCTGTCGTTGCAGGACGACTGGTATATCTTCACCACCCGGGGAGGCTATGTCCTGCATACCCGTACGGGGCAGCTCACGTCCGCCGGACAGCTCAACATCCCCAATGCACAGGTGACGCAGGACAACCGGGGCAACTACTGGCTGTACAACGGTACCGGCGTGGTGTGGCATGTCAACGTGAAGACGCACGAGGTCATCCACTTCCGCCTGATGGAACCCTATCAGATGGGGTACATCGACCGTGAACGCTACAGCTTCGTGCACGACTCGCGCGACATTCTCTGGATGTCGACCTACGGGAACGGGCTGTTTGCCTACGACCTGCACACCGGAGAGCTGCAACACTTCACGGCGAACATGGACGGTTCGAGCCACATCCGTTCCAACTTCCTGCAATACCTGATGGAGGACAGCAGCCAGGGCATCTGGATCAGTTCGGAGTTTACGGGGGTGTCCCGTCTCTCGGTGCTGAACGAGAGCGTGCAGCGTATCTACCCCAACGGTATCAACAGCCTGGGCGCTCCCAACATCATCCGGGTGGTGACCCGCCTGAAGGACGACGGACACATCTGGGTCAGTGCCCGCAACGGCAGCCTCTATGTCTGTGACAACGACCTCAACGTGCTCTCCAAGGAGCATTTTGAACATTCCAATATCTATGCCGTGGCGGAGGACCGTCAGGGGAAAGTGTGGCTGGGCAGCCGCGGCAACGGACTGCGCATCGACGGCAAATGGTACGTCAGCGACCGCGAGAAGCCCGGCAGCCTGGGGTTCAACCACATCTTCTGCTTCCTCTGCGACAGCAAGGGGCGCATGTGGATAGGGACCTTCGGTGGCGGACTGGACCTGGCAGTGCCACAGGCTGACGGCACCTACACCTTCCGTCATTTCCTGAACAAGACATACGGGCAGCGTCAGGTGCGCTCCCTGCTGGAGGACCACAACGGACGGATCTGGGTGGGGACCAGCGACGGTGCCTTCGTCTTCCGTCCCGAGGAGCTGTTGGCTGATTCTGACCGCTATGTGGAGTTCAGCAGCCGGAACGGCAAGCTGCGGAACAACGAAATCAAGTGCCTGTATGAGGACCGCAACGGACGCATGTGGCTGGGAACGTCGGGCGCGGGCATCTGTGTCTGTCAGCCGGACAAGGACCTCGCCAGCTCCACCTTCCGCCACTACACGACCAACGAGGGACTGGTGAACGACATGGTGCAGTCCATCATCGAGGACCGTGACGGACGCTTCTGGATTTCCACCGAGTACGGTATCTCCTGCTTCAATCCTTCCGACCACTCCTTCCAGAACTACTTCTTCTCCGCCTTCGAGCTGGGGAACGTGTACATCGAGAACAGCGGTTGCATGTTGCCCGACGGACGCATCGCCTTCGGTTCGAACTACGGGCTGGTGGTGTTCGACCCGCGTACGGTGAAGAGCAACCATGCCTCCCGGGCATTCGACCGTGTCGTGCTGACCTCCCTGCGCATCAACGGGGTCGAGACCCGTCCGAACACACCCGGCTCTCCGCTGGAGAACGACATCGCCTACACGGACCGCCTCCGTCTGAACCACAAGCAGAACTCCCTCATCATCACCTTCTCGACCTTCAACTATTCGCCCGAGAACGAAGCCAACTATACCTACAAGCTGGAGAACTACGACAAGGAGTGGGTGGCGCCGTCGTCGTTGAACTTCGCCATCTACCGCAACCTTCCGCCGGGCAAATACGTCCTGCGTGTGAAGTCCTGCAAGGGCTCGGGGACGACGGGCTGCAAGGAGACCACACTCGACATCGTCATTGCTCCGCCTTTCTACCAGACGACGTGGGCCTACCTGTTCTACGTCCTGCTGTGCATCCTGATAGCCTGGCTGCTCTTCCGCCTGATACACAAGTTCAACACGTTGCGCAACCGCATCGAGGTGGAGAAGCAGCTGACGGAGTACAAGCTGGTGTTCTTCACCAACATCTCGCATGAGTTCCGGACGCCGCTCACCCTGATACAGGGAGCACTGGAGCGCATCGCCGGCTTCCAGCGGATTCCCCGCGAGATGCTTCCGTCTCTGAAAATCATGGAGAAGAGCACCCTGCGCCTGCTGAGGCTCATCAACCAGTTGCTGGAGTTCCGCAAGATGCAGAACAACAAGCTGGCGCTCTCGCTCGAAGAGACCGACGTGATGGCGTTCTTCTATGAAATCTTCCTTACGTTCCGGGACATGGCTGCGTCCAAGGACATCGACTTCCGCTTCCTGCCGTCCGTGGAATCCTACACCATGTTCATCGACAAGGGGAATCTGGACAAGGTGGTCTACAACCTGCTCTCGAATGCCTTCAAGTACACGCCTTCCAACGGACAGGTGCTCTTCCGTGTCAAGGTGAACGAGGAGGCAGGAACACTGGACATCAGTGTGTCCGACACCGGTGTGGGCATCCCCAAGGAGAAACGGGGCGAGCTGTTCAACCGTTTCATGCAGAGCAGCTTCTCTGCCAACAGTGTGGGAGTGGGGCTGCACCTGACCCACGAGCTGGTCAACATCCACAAGGGGACCATCACCTACCGGGAGAACGAGGGCGGAGGTTCGGTGTTCACCGTGACCCTTCCGCTGCATGCCGATGCCTACGAGGAGAAAGACTTCCTCAAGCCCAGCCGTCTGCAGGCGGAAGACCCGGCAATCTCCTTCCTCGACCGGGAGGAGGGGACGGAGACCGACGGACGGGACGACCTGCCCCAGCCCGGTGCGTCGCTGAACCCACGCAAGGTGTTGATTATCGAGGACGACGACGATGTGCGCCGCTTCCTGCAGGAGGAGATAAGCCGCTACTTCGAGGTGCATGCCAAGCCCGACGGGAAGTCCGGTCTGGAGGAGGCGCGTGCCTACAACCCGGACCTGATAATCTGCGACGTCCTGATGCCCGGCATGAATGGCTTTGAGGTGACACGCCGCCTGAAGGAGGACTTCAACACCTGTCACATCCCCGTGGTGCTGCTCACCGCACTGGACTCTGCCGACAAGCGGCTGGAAGGCATGAAGAAGGGGGCAGACCTCTACATCGGCAAGCCCTTCAGCCTGAAATACCTGCTGACCTGCATCATGAAGCTCATCGAGCAACGCGACAAGCTGCGCGACAAGTTCTCCAGGGACTCGTCGGCAAAGACCAACGTGCTGGTTGCCTCCGAGCTCGACCAGAAGTTCATCGATGAACTGAACGCACTCATCGGGCAGCGTCTGGCAGACCCCGCCCTGTCCATCAACGACCTGATGACCGCCATGCATCTGGGACGCACGACCTTTAATAATAAGGTGTGCGGCATCACGGGCTATACCCCGAGCAAATACATCCGCCTGCTCCGCCTGAAGAAGTCGGCGGAGCTGTTGCTCGAACAGAAGTACAACGTCTCCGAGGTCTGCTACATGGTGGGCTTCAGCGACCCCTACTACTTCAGCAAGTGCTTCAAGCAGCAGTTCGGGGTGCCGCCTTCCTGCTATGCCGGTCAGGAAAGGGCGGGCGAGCCTGAAGAGGCGGAGACGAAGGAATAAGCCGGATAAGCAGAGAGGCACAAAGACACCGGAGCACGGGACCTGTGAGTCCTGATGTTCCGGTGTCTTTGTGCCTCTCTTGTGTGTGGGGTATCTTCCCGAGGGGCTTATTCAGCCTTCAGCCTTACGACGCAGTCCTGCAAGAGGGGAGAGGTGAAGCGGACGACAATCTCTCCTTTCTCCCCCGTGGCCTGAAGGTAAGCCAACAGGTTGCCGTGGAAGACGCGGCGGTGACGGGCGGTGTAGTCGCTCATGTCGGTGTTGTTGCCGTTCTCCAGTCCCAGCAGGCGTGCCGGGCCCTCGAGGTGGCAGGAGATGTCGTTGTCGCTGAGCTTCACGACGGTCCCTTTCTCGTCCACCACTTCCACCTGGATGTGTGCCACGCCGCGGTCTGCCCGCAACACGTGTCGGTCTGCCGTCGCCCGCAAGGCATAGGGACGGCCCGAGGTGACAATCTCGTAGGCGGACAGCACCCTGCCGTCGGTATCGCACCCTTCCGCACGGAGCGTTCCTTCCCGGAAGGGGATGTCCCAGCTGATGATGCCGGTCTGGTCGTCGTTGGGTTTCAGGGCGCCCACTTCCTTGCCGTTGAGCAGCAGGCGGGCTTGCGGTGCATTGGTGTAGCACACGACGCGTACCGGTTCGTCCGGACGGTAGTTCCAGCTGTCCCAGGCATCGGGCGAGAGGCGGGGAGCGGCAGGATAGGTGCCGATGTAGGTCACCGGGTCTTCACGCCACAAGGCGGCACGGTGATGTCCGCGCGGCTTGGCGAAGCCGGCAAAGTCCAGCAGTCCCGTGCCCAGTCCGCGTGAAGGCCATCTGCCCGACTCGCCGAGGTAGTCCATGCCCGTCCAGATGAACTGTCCGAAGATGAAGTCGCGGTCTCTCACCGCCTGCCAGGCTTCGATGCCGGAGCCCGTCTCGCTGCCGTAGATGATGCGTTTCGGGTAGGCGGCATGGTCCTCGTCGTAGCGGTTCTCCGTGTAGTTGTAGCCCACCACATCCACCGCTTGCGGATAGGCGGTCTGGTTGGACATGACCACGCCTGCCAGCGCTCCGGTCACCGGACGGCTCGTGTCCACCTTGCGTACGCAGGCTGCCAGCCGTTTGGCTATCTCGCCGATGCGCAGGGCGTCGGGTGCGTCCGGGTTGTAGCCGCCGAACATGGGCTGGTTGATGGAGGTGCCGTCCAGCACCGGATGGGAGTACGGGTCGTTGGGGTAGTCCACCTCGTTGCCGATGCTCCAGAGGAAGACCGACGGATGGTTGCGGTCGCGGCGGACCATGTCCGTCACGTCACGGTCAATCCATTCCTCGAAGAAGTCGAAGGAGCCGTCGAACGACGGTTCGCCCACGTTCCACCCTTTGACCCACTTGCGCTTGGGGAACTCCCACTCGTCCGACGCTTCGTCCATGACGAGGAGGCCCAGGCTGTCGCAGAGGTCATACACGACCGGGGCTTGCGGATTATGGCTCAGACGGATGGCGTTCGCTCCGAGCACCTCCTTCACGTTCCGCAGCCTACGCTCCCACACTTCGGGAGGGACGACGGCGCCCAGCACCCCGGCATCGTGGTGCAGGCAGACACCCTTCACCTTCATCCAGCGTCCGTTGAGCGCAAAGCCTTTGTCGGCGTCGAAGGTCAGCGTTCGGAGTCCTACGCGGGTCGTGGCGGCATCGATGCGTTCCGCACCGCTCAGCAGTTCAGTCTTCAGGGTGTAGAGATACGGACGGTCGAGGTCCCAGGCGTGAGGATGGGAGATGCTCAGCCGCAGGCTTCGGCGGACCGTACCGGGGGCGAGCTCCCTCACCGTCTGTGTGGCGTGCGCCACTGCCTTCCCCTGCGCGTCGTAGAGGGTTGAGCGGACCCGCAGCGGCTGCGTGGCGGCGGTGTGTTTCTCGATTTGCACATCCACGTCGACCGTAGCCTTCCCGGCACTCATGCGCACCAGCTTCCAGCCGATGCCCCATTGGGCGAAATGGATTTCCGGGGCTGCCACCATCCACACATCGCGGTAGATGCCCGACCCCGTGTACCAGCGCGAGTCGGCGTAGCGGCTGTGGTCCACCCGTACGGCAAGCACATTGTTGCCTTCCTGCAGGTAGGGCGTCAGGTCGTAGAGGAACGAGATGTAGCCGTTCGGGCGTTTGCCCAGCAGGTGGCCGTTGAGGTACACCTCGCTGCGGTTGTAGACGCCTTCGAAGTAGATGTAGTGGCGGGCTGCCCGGTCTGTCACACGGAAGTGCTTCCGGTACCAGGCGATGCCGCCGGGCAGGTAGCCGGTGCAGCTTGCCAGGTCGGGGGAGAGGTGTCCCTCGACCGACCAGTCGTGTGGCAGGTCGAGCTTCCGCCAGTCCTTGTCATCGAAGGTGGGGAGCGACATCAGCGAGTCGTCGGCGAGCCGGAACAGCCAGCCGTCGTTGAAGCGTGTGGCGTCGCCGAACGACACCTGTGCCGGAAGGCGGAACGTGCAGCACACGCAGAGGAGTAAGAGGTAGATGTATCGTTTCATGGGTTTCAGTTGAGTTGGTAGACGACTGTGGTTACGCTCATCGGTTCGAGCACGACGGGGCCGTCGGGGCTGACGCTGCTCTCTGCCAGCTGCTTACGGGCTGTGGTCGTGTAGAATCTGACGGACGCCGCCTTGCCCTGCCATCCGGTGTGGGTCTCACTGAGCCGGATGCCTTTGTCGCTCGTCAGGTTGGTGTAGACGGCGACGACCTCCTTCTTGTCCGGTGACATCCATGCCGAGGCGAAGAAGTGGCGCGACTCGTTGTAGTCCATCCGGATGCGGACGTAGCCCGGACGGATGAAGCGGCTGTAGTTGCCCAGCACCCACAGGGTGGCAGTCGGACGGTAGCTCCCCTCCTGTGCGAGGTCGCCGTTCTCGCCTCCGGCAGGTGTCAGGGCGATGAGCAGGAAGCGGTTCTGGTGCCCCCAGCGCGGCACGTCCATCGACGTCCAGAAGCTCCATGAGCCGACGCCTGCCTGCGTGAGGTCGTTGTGGATGACCTTGGACATGTAGAGGGCGATGTCCATCTCCGTCGCCTTGTCATAGCCGACGAACTCCTCGCTGCTGTAGCCGTCGCCGAGCATGCTCCACTCGCTCTGCCACAGCTCGATGCCTTTGGCTTGGGCTGCCGCTGCCACCTGCTGACGCACCTTGCGCATGCCGTTCCAGGTGCCGTCGGTCCAGTAGCTGTGTCCGCAGAGGAGGTTGGCGGTATGCTTCAGGTTGCCGATGTAGTCCGCGGAAGAGGGGGTGAAGAAGTCGGCGATGACGTTGCTCCGTGTGGCATCCCCCTTGGTCTTGTAGAGGTATTCCCAGTCGCCCGCTTCGCCGGGGAGGATGGTCACGTCCGCCTGCTTGTCGGTCAGTGCGCGGTCCAGCTCCCGGATGAGGCGTGCCACCTCGCTGTTCTGCCAGCCGCTGCCTTCCTGTCCGCTGTCCCAGTTGTATTGCGGCTCGTTGACGGGAGACAGGTGGGTGACGGGATAGCCCGCGTGCAGGTAGTGCTGCGCCACGGTGGCGAGGTAGTCGGCGAAGTCGTCGTAGGCATCCTCCTTCAGGTTGGAACAGGCGCCGCTGGCAGAGAACCCTTTGCCGTTGCGCGTGAACTGCACCGGGGGCGTATTGCTGAAGAGGACGAACGAGGGACAGCCCATGTCCTTGGCACGCTGCATGAAGTATTGCTGTCCGCGGCAGTTGTTCCAGTCATACTGACCCGTGCCGGTGAGGAAGGAGGCGGCGCGGCGTGTCTTCTCGTCGATGCCGCTGGCGTCTCCCTGTGCGGCTGTGCCGCCACCGAGGTTGACCCTCCACTGGGAGAGGCCGATGCCTTTGGCTCTTCCGTCGGCGATGTCCGTGGAGAAGAGCAGTTCGCTGATGGCGTCACGCTGACGCGTCCAGTATTGCCCCACGTAGTCCGCCGTCCAGCAGTCGGAGGCTCCGAAGCCGCGCATCGTCTGGTAGGTGGTGCCGGCGTCGATGCTGACTGCCTTCTCCACGCTGACGAAGTCGGGTTGCTGCGGGGTGTCGGGGGTGAGGGGAGAGTCGCTGTCCGAGCAACCGGCGAGGAGGGCGGACGCGATGCTGAGTAATAGAAGGGATGGTTTCATGATGGGATGGGTTTGATGAGTTGAGTGTAACATGGATAAATGAACTGCCGCTTATAGAGAGTTTCGACCCTTATAAGCGGCAGCATGGATACAGTCGGGTGCTTCATTCGGTCATCCCCCGGGGTCAATCCCGCAGGCACGGGGGATGAATCGGATTAAACCAGGCTTTATAGGGACCTAAGTATAATACTTAGGGGGTCTAAGTATAATACTTAGGCTGGCTAAGTATAATACTTTGGTCCGTCTAAGGCAGGCTTCGTCCGTGTCTATCCCCGGGGATGATGACGGATAGGCCGGGCTCCTTCCCTTCTGACCGTGTGCCGGCAGGGGAGGAGCGGTCTGTCTCATCGCGTCTGTCAGTTCCAGCCGGGGTTCTGCTTGATGGAGCCGTTCGACTGGGTGATTTCATACAGGGGGATGGGGAAGACCATGTCGCGGTCGGGGTCGAAGGTGATGCCCTTGTCGCTGGATTCTCCCTGGTTCTCCCATTCGTAGCGGTCGCGCGTGGCTGGGTCGGTGTTGAACTTCACGAACGAGCCGTTCGGTCCCATGAGGTTGGCGATGACCGGCTTGCCATTGTCATCCTTCCAACGGCGGATGTCGTAGAGGCGGTTCTGCTCCCACGCCAGTTCGAGGCGGCGTTCGAGCCGGATCGCCTTGCGCAGGTTGTTGCCCGTTGCCGTCACGTCCGTCAGGTGTACGCGGTGGCGCACCCGGTTCAGGGCTTCCTGTGCCTCGGTGTCCTTGCCCAGCTCGTTGCTGGCCTCGGCAAACATCAGCAGCACGTCGGCGAAGCGCAGGATGCGGTGGTCGAGCGGGATGCGGTCGATGTTGTAGATTTCCGGACGTTTCTCCAGCGGCACGAAGTACTTGCGCACGATGCGGGCGGACTTGTGCTGTGCCGGGTCGATGATGTAGCAGTCCGGGTCCCAGCCGTACTCCTTCAGGTAGGCGTCATATTGCGCCATGTTCTTGCTGTTCTCCACGAACTTGTCGAACTGGTTCTCGCCGGCAATCTCCGTACAGCCGGTCTTGATGATGGTCCACTTCAGGCGGACGGTGTCTCCGGCATCGATGTATGCCTGCTCCAGGTTGGCAGTCGGCTGACCCCAGGACCAGCCGTCGCCGGGTCCCGAGCGTGCACCGGTGATGACGGTCAGGGCGCCGCCCAGCGAGTAGGTCTCGTCGTACATGTATTGCACCTCGAAGAGGCTTTCCTTGCTGTTGTTGTGGTCCACGCTCCACACGTCGCCGAAGTCCTCCATCAGGTCGTACTCCTTGGAGTCGATGACCTGCTTCAGCACTTCGTAGGCTTCGCTCCACTTCTCCTGGTAGAGGTAGACCTTGCCGAGCAGTCCGAGGGCGGCACCCCGGGTGGCACGTCCGATGTCGCTGGCTGCATACTCGCTGCGCTTGGGCAATACTTCGGCAGCCGCCTTCAGGTCCGCCTCGATGAACTTGTAGCAGTCCTCCACCGACGAACGGGTGATGCCGGCAATCTCCTCAGGCATCTTGAAGGCGTCCACCAGAGGTACTCCGCCGAAGTTGCGCACCAGCTCGAAGTAGAAGTATCCGCGGAGGAAACGCGCCTCGCCGATGAGGCGTTGCTTCAGCTGTTCGTCGGCGAGGTTGGACTTGCCGATGCGGTCGATGGCGATGTTGCAGCGCAGAATACCCTTGTAGCGGTATTGCCAGAAGTTGGAGATGGCGCCGTTGCTCTGTCCGGAGCCTTGGTAGTGTGCCAGTGAGATGTAGTCGCTCTGCGACTGGGTGGTGTTGCCCATCCAGCCGTCGTCGCTGCACATCTCCGACATCAGCCACACGGTGTTGATGTTCCACCAGCCGCCAAACGTGATGGCCTGGTAGCAGCCTGTCACGAACGACTGGGCGTCGTTGGCACTCTGGAAGTAAGTGTCAAGATTCTGTCTGCCCCGCACGTCTTCCGTCAGGAAGTCATCGCACGACGAGAAGCACAGGGAGGCGACAGCCAATATGGTAAGTACTTTGTGTCTCATAAGTTATAGCAGTTAAAATTTCAAGTCAAGTCCGAATAAGAATGTGCGCGGGTTCGGATAGCCGATGCCGTCGATACCGGTTTCAATCACGCTGCCGTCGAGTTGCGGACGCTCGGGGTCCATGCCCGAGTAGCCGGTGATGGTGAACGGGTTCTGTGCAGAGAACGACAGACGGAGCTGCGAGCCGCCCACCCATGCTTTTGGCAGGGTGTAACCAATCTGCAGTTGCTTGCAACGCAGGTAAGAGCCATCCTCGACGTAGAAGCTGGACACACGGTGGTAATTGAGTTCCAAAGCCGTATAGCTCATGCGCGGAATGTCGTAGCTTGTTCCTTCGCCGTGCCATGCTTTTTCAAGCGTGCCTTTGTAGACGTTCTGACCATTCTCGCCCGAGTAGTAGCCCTTGGTCTTGTTGTAGATGTCGTTGCCGAAGGTGCCGTAGAAGTTGGCGGAGAAGTCGATGTTCCTCCAGTTCAGTCCCAGGTTGAAGCCCAGCATCAGGTCGGGATAGGGGTTACCAATCCAGGTCTTGTCGTTGGCATCGAGCACGCCGTCGTGGTTCAGGTCCTTGAAGCGGATGTCGCCCGGTTTGGCGTTGGGCTGGATGGCCTTGCCGTGCTCGTTGGTGTGGGCGTTCACTTCGGTCTGGTTCTGGAAGAGTCCGTCGGCTACGTAGCCATAGAAGCGGGAGATGAGCCCTCCGTCTTCATTGCGGATAATCTGGTCGCTATGGAAGCCGCCGGTGGCTATCGGGCCGTCGCCGGAGAACTTGATGGCCTTGTTGCGGATGGAGGAGAGGTTCAGCCCGACGTTGTAGGCGAAGTCGCTGACCTTGTCCCGCCAGTTGAGGCTCATCTCCCAGCCGGTCGCCTGCATGCTGCCGATGTTCATCCACAGCGTGCTGTTCCAGTTGGGATAGCCGGCAACGAGGACGTTCTGTTTGGAGTAGAGCATGTCGTGGGACTTCTTCTGGAAGTATTCGAAGGTGAAGTCGAGGCGTGACTTGAGGACGGACATGTCGATGCCGACGTTCCAGTCCTCCACGGTCTCCCAACGCAGCTGGTTGTTGCCGACGGTGGAGACGCTCGTACCGGTCACACGTTGCGGGGTGGCGCCGAACACATAGTCGCTCTGTCCGAGCAGGGTGAGGGTGGCGTCGTTGCTGATGTTCTGGTTGCCCACCTTACCCCAGCCGGCGCGCAGCTTGAGGTTGTCGAACACCTCCTGGTCCTTCATGAACTCTTCGCCGATGATTCTCCACGACACGGATACCGAGGGGAAGTAGGCATACTTGCTGCCTTCGGGGAAGCGCGACGAACCGTCGGCACGGAGCGATGCGGTCACGTAGTAGCGGTTGTCGTAGTTGTACATGATACGTCCGAGGAAGGATGCCAGGGTGTTGTAGGACGTGTCGCCGTTGGCACGCTGGTTCTGGGTGCCGGCGCTGACCTCGCGCATGATTTCCAGGTCACTGGGCACGGCAGCACGGGCAGCATAGGTGTTGAACCACGCATAGCGTTCGGCGGTGAAGCCTGCCATGGCGGTGAAGTTGTGCTTCTCCCGGAACGTGTCCATGTAGGTGAGGGTGTTGGTCCAGTTCCAGTCCATCCACTCCTGGCTCTGGCGGGACACGTCGCTCAGGGTCGACTGCTCCAGGGCGTCGATGTAGAATTGCGGCGTGTAGCCGTCCGAACGGCGGAAGTTGGCGTTCGTGGCAAACTGGGTGCGGAAGTTCAGCTGCTTGAGCGGCGTAATCTGCAGCCAGGAGTTGAGCATCGCACCGAGGTCGCGCGAATGACCGTTCGAGCGTGCCAGTGAGGCGGCAGGGTTCCACTCCTGGTTGTTGTAGGAGCGTTGGTAGTTGTTGTAGACGTTGTCCACCCACTTGTCTTCCGGTTTGAAGACGGGGGTTGTCGGGTCCATCGCCATGGCGGCTCCAAAGAGGTTGGGCGTGTTGTCCCACGACTCCACACGCGGAGCGATGTCGACGCCGAGCTTCACATACTTGTTGAAGGTGTATTCGGTGTTCAGGCGTACGTTGACCTTGTCCCAGTAGCCCACGTCGTACTGTGAGTTGTTGCGGAAGTAGCCGACGCTGAAGTTGTAGAGCAGCTTGTCGCTGCCGCCGGAGATGTTGAGCGAGTAGTTCTGTATGAGGGCGGTCTTGTTGACCACTTCGTCCCACCAGTCCGTTCCGCCCGGGTTGGTCGTGGCGCCGGTATCGTTCCAGATGGAAGCCTTGCCGTCGTTTTCATAGCGTGCGTTGAACGTCGCCTTGTATTCTTCGGCGGACGCGATGCTCGGCTTCGAGAGGGTCTGGAAGCCGACGGAGGCGGCAAAGTTGATGGTCGTCTTGCCTGCCACGCCCTTCTTGGTTGTGATGAGGATGACGCCGTTGGAGGCACGCGTACCGTAGATGGCGGCAGCAGCTGCATCCTTCAGAATCTCCATCGAGGCAATGTCGTTGTTGTTGAGGAAGTTGATGTTGTCGCCGACCGGCATGCCGTCGACCACGTAGAGCGGTGAGCTTCCGTTGACGGTGGTCACACCACGGATGATGACCTTCGGTGTAGTGCCCGGTCCGCCACCGCTTGCCACCTGCAGACCGTTGACCTTGCCTTGCAGGGCATCCATGGCGTTGCCGGTCGTCTGTTTCACGATTTCATCGCCTTTGACCGTCGAGATGGAGCTGGTCAGGTCGCTCTTCTTCACTGCGCCATAGCCGATGACCACCACTTCGTCGAGCAGTTCGTTGGCTTCCTGCAGGGTGACGTTGAGTACGGTCTGTCCCTTCACGTTGATTTCTTGAGTGGTATAACCGACGGACGTGAACACCAGCGTGGCGTTCCGGTCCACCCCGGTAAGCCTGTAGTTACCGTCGATGTCGGTTGTCGTGCCTTTTGCGGTTCCCTTGATTTTGATGGTGACACCGATGACGGGTTGCTTGTCTGTCCCGGATATCACCTTTCCGCTCAGGTTGAGCTGCTGTGCCAGCAGACTGAGGCTTGTCAGCAGGAAGCAGCATAGGAATATCAGTTGTCTTTTCATTGTCGTTAAATCTGATTGGTTGGAGCTATTGTCTCTTTACTCATTTTGCCGGAACAATCTTTCCGCGTCCCAGGTGGGCGTCGAACACGAACCGGTAGTTGCCTCCCGTCTTCACGGTCGGTTTCGCCCAGTTGTCGCCGACAGCCGTGCCGTCTGCCCACTTGCGGTTGGTGCCTTCCCAGTCGGGGTTCACATCGTTCTTTTTGGAGAAATAGCCGAACTTCTCGATGTCTTCCGAGTTGTCCACACGCCATTCCACATGGTCCCACCAGCCGTCGGGGTGGTAGTTGGTGATGATGAAGTTCATCTTCTGTCCGGCTTCCAGTGTCCAGGTGTCGCCCGGTGCCGGGTAGTAGAACAGGTGAGGGTTCCTGGCGTCCTGCACGAACTTGTGGTTGCCTGCGTCTGACGGCGAACCGCCCCAGCCGAGGTAGAAGTCAATCATCTCGCTTCCGCTCTCCCAACGGTCAAAGTTGGCAGAACCTGCACCGTACTTCTTGTACTTGATGGGGTCGGTAGCTTCGGCGACGGAGTAGGTGCGTGTCTTGAAGGTGCCCTCCTTGACGTTGAGGTCGATTTCATAGTACACGCCCGCCTTGTCGAGGACGATGGGGAGAGCTGTTTCCGGGTCGTCGGTCAGCTTGCTCTTGTTGTCCGGGTCAAGACCGAAGCAGATGGGTGCGAAGTCGGTCTTTTGCGGCAGGAAGAAAATCTTGGTTCCGGCAGTCTCGTTGTAGTAGCGTGCACGGTACTGGTAGGCTCCCGTATGGCTGATGACCATCGGCACGCCGAACACGTCGCTGTTCAGCTCTTCCACCGTGGCGACGTCGGCAAGATACATCTTCGGGAAGTCTGGCATCTCCGAGACTTTGAGCACACTCGTGGCGACGGTCTCGTTGCCTTTCTTGTCGACTGCCTTCAGGGTGATGTTGTAGCTCTTGGCGATATTGGGCAGGGTAAACCGCTCGGTGTGGGTCAGGCTGGACTGTCCGCCGGCATCCACTTTCTTGTCGGCATATCCTTCCACGCCGGGGATGTTGATGAGGACATAGTCCAGCTGACGGTCGTCGGTCGCCGTGAAGCTGAGTTTGAAGGACGTCTGCTGCTTGATGAGCACCGTCACCTCTTTATCAGGCGATGCGGTGAAGGCAGGAGCCGAGAAGTCACCGTCCATGGTGACGAGCACATCTCTGGAGACACTTCGTCCGCCGACGTCCGTCACGGTCACCTTGACGACAAAGCGCTCGCCGATTTCATCCTTCTTCAGGTTGAACGAATAATTCAATTGATAGGTTGGTTTAGGTTCGCCATAGATATCAATGAGGTCGATGGTCTTGTCCAGATAGAGGTCCGGGCAGGAGAGATTGACTGAAGCAATGCCATCTTTGTCTTCCAGTTCTCCGGTGATGGTGAAGGCATGTCCTGCCCCCGACTCGATGTGTTCGCTCGTCAGTGTCAGGACCGGATTCTGTCCGTCCACATCGGGGAACCCCGAGTCATCACTACAGCCTGAAGTACTTAAAGCCAAAGAAAACAGAGCCCATAGGGAGGCTCGCATGAATAGCTTGTTCATACAGGTTTCATTTAAAGTTAAACATTCAGGTAGTTTGGTAATTAGTCTTTCATTTCACTGCTGAAATTCGTGCGTAAATGTAGAGGTTCTCCTGCCGTTCCGCCGGACATGAATCCTTCAGAGATGCGGTGTAAATCAGTTATTGAATGAAATGGGTAGTTGGTTTGACAGATTCATGGTGTATGGTGACCGCTGACACTCTGAAAGCATATCCCATCCTCTGCTTCCCTTATTTCCCAAATTGCTGTTTTCCGCTAACGCACACTTTTCAAATTCCGGTTAAAGTTGGCGATGAAGTGCAAAGAAACGTGAACGAAAACCTTCGAAAAGGTCTCCTGTTTTAGAAAACTATACATTCCATTTCCAGAAAACAGACAAAACGTGCCCGGAAGAATATTGTTTCGCGAGCCAAACAATATAGTTTGCCGCGTCAAACAATATAGTTTCCCCCTCCAAACACGATTGTTTCGTGCCCGGAAGTCAAATCTTTGGAGAATGAAACTGAAAAACTTCGAGTTTCACTCTCTGGAAGGAGTGCTGCGTCAAAAAATCAGAGGGTAATAAAATGGATGAGGATTCGGGCGCAAGATGTCCGTGAGAAAGGTTCCCAGTCCTTCCGATTCTCATACGTATGTCATCCGACGCGAACCGATGACAAAGTGTATTTTGCGAATCGTCTGAGAAGGGCCTCGGAATCCACCAACCTGCATTTCGGTGCGAGGAAAGGCACTGTGGCGCCCTTCGTTTGACATTTTGTCAAATGCCGATACACACGTTGTTTGGGGATATAGATGTCGGATGGGAATGGTTGGAACCGTTATGGAGAGGGGATAAAAAACAAAGAGAGGACATTTCCTGCGAAACATCCTCTCTTGCTATATGAAAAAGCCGCACTGGTGATGCGATGAAACTCCGAGTAATAAGATTTGAGAGCTCATCCCCTTTGTAATCCACCGGCTTAAAGCTACCCGAAGGCGTGGCCCGCCATTGGAGATTGAAGCGTATCTCGGTATTTCAGTGTAATTGATGAGTTTCCCAGTTCTACCAATGCGGCTCATCTTTTTCGTTGTACAAATGTAGAAATAATATTGTAATCGTACAAGGATTGGATAAAAAAATCTTTCTTTTCCCTCTGTCTATCTCTTCCGGTCGTCCATGAACCGCCAGCGTCCTGCCGGGTTTTGCGCCTCCACCTTACGCTCGACATCATCCGGTAAGGATGCAAAAAAGTCTATACCAGTACGACGTTCCACTTCGTCCACACTCATCATGAACTCACGCATCTTGGCTCCCTTCTTGTTCCGGTGAGGATAGATGAAGCCGATGGCTCTGGGTGTCTTGGCGTAGGGTGCAAGGATGACTTTGAAGAAGGCGCTGGGTACGACGACCTTGCCCTGTCCGATACGTTTCGGGCTTTTCCCGACTATCGGTCCGCACACAATCCAGATGGCACTGTCGCGCTGTGCCCATTCGCGACATTGACGTTCCAGCTGTCCCCAGTTGCCGGCATTGAAGGCGGACTGTTGCGGACACATGTTCGTCAGATAGAAACACTCTGCCATGGCTTGTTCGTCCCAACGCATGTCGGCTGCCGGCACCATGTGTCCGCGACTGTAACCGGAGCGGCGGTAATCGTCCAAAGTGGCTTGCGGACCTTTGAAGTCGGGGTCCTCGCAGAAGGAATCTTCCCGTTCCATCTTAGGTTGGGTCTCACTGGCTGTGAGTTCCCATGCCACCCAGTTCGGAATCTTCCATTCAGCGTTATAGGATACGACAAATCCCTTATGATGCAGGATGTGTTCGTCGCGGCTATCCAAAGGAGCAGGCAGAGCCATTCCCCTTTCTCCATCCGACGAACGGGAAGTCGTCGGTGAAGCAGCAGGTTGAGGGGCAGCCTGTTGCAGAACCGGTATCTCGGGAAGGGCAGCTTTCCCTCCTTGTTTATAGAAACCAAAGAGGTAGGATACGCCCAACGCCACAATCACAGCCAGCCATGTTTTCGTTGTTTTGGTTTTCTTTCGTTTCATTGCGAGTGAAGTTGCTTGTTTCAGGGCGCAAAGATAAGCTTCTTTCTAAAATGTGTCACCAAGAAACGCCTGATTCCGGGCAAAAAGGCTATATTTGCTTCACAAAAAAGAATTGAAAGTCTATGAATATGGAACAGTGGAGCAAGGAAGAGTCGCTATTGGTCCTGGACCTGTATCTGAGTAAACCCGTTGGGATGAAGTCTGTCACCGATGAAACGTTGGTTGACCGGGCGCAGTTGCTGGGGCGTACACCTGACGCCTTTTGCCGGAGGATGATGCAATTCCAGCAGTGGTATCCTGTGCTCCCCTTTGATGCCGGGGAGGATGTTTTCGGGGATGACAATCCGGCTGTCTGGAGCATCTATTTTGGTCAGCCCAAGTTGGCGCATCGGGAGGCTGCGGCATTGCTGAAGGATTTCTGCATCGGGACATTGGTCCTGAACCTTTATTTTCAGCTCATCATTTCAACCATGAACGAGAAGGTACCGGAAGTGATGGCATTGGCGCGGCAAGTGAAGCGTCCGGCAAAAGAAATCGTCGCTTTGCTCCATGTCTATGCTGCCCTCGACCCCTTTGTGAAGGACCATCCGGCTGATGACCTGGCCATTCCCTCTGTGTACCGGCAGTTGTGGAGTCGGTATGCCGACGACATGGACAAGCTTTCCCGAGTCGCGAAATACGTCGAGGGGCATTATCCACCAAAGCGCGTCCGTAAGAAAAATGAGGAGAGGAAGTAAAAAAATATCGACTTTTCTTTTCAGTTTATCAAAGAAGCATTATCTTTGCACCGCCTTTAAGGGAAAAGCCGAAATGGCTCAGTTGGTAGAGCAATTCATTCGTAATGAATAGGTCCCGGGTTCGAGTCCCGGTTTCGGCTCACAAGAGGATGCATCCACACCGGATGCATCCTTTTTTACTATTTATTCCATTCCTCTCTTCCGACGGTGAGCAGGATGCCTGCCCCGGTACAATCGGCTCCCATGGGAGGATTCTGTTTGAGCAGTTCAAGCTCAATCTGTTCGATGTTGGGGAAATCAGTAAACAGACGGTTGAGAATGCGTCCGCCTACATGTTCGAGGAGGAGGGAGGGGTGTGCCATCTCTTCCTTGACACGGTTGAACACTTCAGCATAGTTGAGTGTTCCTGCCAGTTCGTCGGTTTTCAGGGCTTGGGTAAAGTCCGTTTTGATTTTCAGGCTGACGGTAAAGACAGCACCTACGGCAGTTTCCTGCGGGTCTACACCGTGGCGGGCATAGAAACGGACGTCTTTGAGTAGGATGTACATGTTCATGGGATGTAAAAAGGGAAAAACAGATACGTCCGCGCTTTTTGCGGGGCGCGGACGTATGATGGGTTATGATTCTGTATTTTCTTTGTTGTCGGTTGGTGGGTTATCCACAGCGTGACGAACCACAGGTCTTGCAGATGAGGCATCCTTCCTGATAGACCAGAGTCTCTTGGCCGCAGTTCGGACATTTCATGCCTTTGGCTTCCGTGCCGTCAATGACGTACTTCTTCAAGGCACGTGCCACACCATTCTTCCACGTATTGATGTTCTCGCTGTCGAGTTGGAGCGATTCTACCAGCTTGATGACCTTTTCAATCGGCATCCGCCAGCGCAACACGCCGGAAATCAACTTGGCATAGTTCCAGTACTCCTTGTTGAAACGCTCAGACAGACCTTCCACGGTCATCTTGTAGCCACGGCGGTTCTCGAACTGGAAGTCGTAGCGTTTGTTGCCGTTTTCATCGATGTTCTTGATGATGCGTCCGTGAGTCACCGACTTCGGGAGTACGATACCTTCATCGTCATCCTGCAATCCGGTGAAGATTTCATACGGATGCCCGTCGAGCAGACCGACGAAAGCCACCCATTTGTCCTTGTTGTTTTGGAAACGCACCACGTCGCATTCCAATACTTTCGGACGCACCTCGACGATTTCAGGACGTTTGAAGGGTGCCGGTTCCTCTTTCTTCTTGTCGTTCTTGGCAGAGATAAGCACTCCTGAACGCGAACCGTCCCGATAGACCGTACAACCCTTGCAACCCGAACGCCAAGCCTCTACGTAGAGACGGTTGACGAGGTCTTCATCCACATTGTTGGGGAGGTTGATGGTCACACTGATGGAGTGGTCCACCCACTTCTGGATGCGTCCCTGCATCTTCACTTTCATCAGCCAGTCTACATCGTTTGAAGTCGCTTTGTAGTAGGGTGACTGGGCAACCAGTGCGTCAATCTCTTCCTGAGTATATTTCTTGTCCGTGTCGTAACCGTTCGCCTTCATCCAGGTGAGGAAGTGATGGTGGTAGACAATGTATTCTTCAAATGCATCACCCGTTTCGTCTACATAGTCGATGTGTACTTCGGGGTCGTTGGGATTTACCTTCCGACGACGTTTGTAGACCGGCATGAATACGGGTTCGATGCCTGAGGTAGTCTGTGTCATCAGACTGGTAGTTCCCGTGGGGGCAATGGTGAGGCAGGCGATGTTACGGCGTCCGTATTTTACCATGTCCTCATACAGTTCGGGGTCAGCATCCTTCAGGCGGTTGATGAACGGATTGTTCTTCTCACGCTCGCTGTCATAGATGGTGAAGGCACCACGTTCCTTTGCCATGTTGACTGATGAGCGGTATGCCATCAGGGCGATGGTCTTGTGTACCTTTTCAGAGAAAGCCGTAGCTTCTTCAGTGCCATATCGCAACCCCATGGCTGCAAGCATGTCACCTTCGGCGGTGATACCTACGCCGGTGCGTCGTCCCTGTCCGGTCTTCTTGTAGATTTTCTCCCACAGGTGCTCTTCCGAACCTTTTACCTCTTCACTTTCAGGGTCTGATTTGATCTTCTCCATGATGGCATCAATCTTCTCCAGTTCCAGGTCGATGATGTCGTCCATGATGCGTTGGGCATAGCCGACATGTTTTTCGAATGTCTCAAAGTCGAAATAGGCCTCCGGAGTAAACGGATTGATGACATAGGAATAAAGATTGATGGCAAGCAGACGGCAGGAGTCGTACGGGCACAATGGAATCTCACCGCAGGGATTGGTTGACACGGTGCGGTAGCCGAGGTCGGCATAGCAGTCGGGCACTGATTCGCGGATGATGGTGTCCCAGAAGAGTACACCGGGTTCTGCCGATTTCCAGGCATTGTGTACGATTTTTTTCCACAGCGCCGACGCATCGATTTCCTTTTTGACCTTCGGGTTCTTGGAATCTATGGGGAACTGCTGTACGTAGGGCGTACCGTCAATGGCTGCCTGCATGAATTCGTCGTCGAGCTTTACCGAGACGTTGGCGCCTGTCACCTTGCCTTCCGTCATTTTGGCATCGATGAAAGCTTCCGAGTCGGGGTGTTTGATGGAGACACTCAGCATGAGGGCACCGCGGCGTCCGTCCTGTGCGACCTCACGGGTTGAGTTGGAGTAGCGTTCCATGAACGGAACCAGACCCGTGGAGGTCAGTGCCGAGTTTTTCACGGGTGAACCTTTCGGACGGATGTGTGAGAGATCGTGTCCGACACCGCCACGACGTTTCATCAGCTGCACCTGTTCTTCATCGATGCGGATGATGGCGCCATACGAGTCGGCAGAACCATCCATGCCGATGACAAAGCAGTTGGACAGCGAGGCAATCTGGTAATCGTTGCCGATACCGGTCATGGGGCTTCCCTGAGGAACAATGTACTTGAAATGGTCCATCAGGTCGAAGAGCTCCTGTGCGCTCATCGGGTTCGGATACTTGGCTTCGATGCGTGCCACTTCGTTGGCGATACGCCAATGCATGTCGGCTGGTGACTTTTCGTAGATGTTACCAAACGAATCTTTCACTGCGTATTTGTTGACCCAAACGCGTGCAGCCAACTCGTCTCCCTTGAAATAATCCAGAGAGGCATTAAACGCTTCGTCGTACGTATAAGTTTGCTTTTCCACAATGGTAGGTATTATGTATTAGTCCTTGATTTCTGAATTTAGTGTCAGGTCTCGGTTGTAGAAGTTGAGACAGGGCTAACGAATGTGTCGGCAAAGCTATACATGTTTTCTCTATTGGCAAAATTTTCAATAAAGATTTTATGCCTATTTATGAAGTTTTCCAAAACTGAATAAATGACTGTTGATTATTAGTATGTTATGAATTTCGCTTCTATGAAAAGTTTGCCAAAAGGAAAAACTTTGATTGGAGATAGGTAATGAAGTTGTTGAAAAGTTATTGTCAGTTGTTGAAAAAAAGAAGTCCGCTTGACAGCTCTCTTTCATATTATTCCTTAAATTTGTTCCGTAAAAACAATATTACTTTATGGAACACGTAAAACAAAGACGGACTATTCGCAAATATGCCGATAAACCCATTGAACCGGCATTGCTCGATGAGTTGCTGGAGACAGCCGGACGAGCTTCGACCATGGGAAACTTGCAACTCTACAGTGTGGTCGTTACGCGCGACCGCGCCATGAAGGAGAAGCTGGCTCCTGCACATTTCAACCAGCCGATGGTGACTGATGCGCCCGTAGTGTTGACCTTTTGTGCCGATTTCCACCGTACAAGCGTGTGGTGTGAGAACCGGAAGGCGGTACCGGGTTATGATAATTTCCTGTCCTTTCTGAATGCTTCCATCGATACCTTGCTTTATGCACAGACGTTTTGTACGCTTGCCGAAGAGCAGGGCTTGGGCATCTGCTATCTGGGAACGACCATCTATCAGCCCGACGTGTTGATTGACACCTTGAAGCTTCCCAAGCTGGTGATGCCTGTCACGACCGTCACCGTAGGTTATCCTGCCGAACATCCCGAACAGCCCGACCGTCTGCCTGCCGGAGCTTTTGTGCATGAGGAGACCTATCATGACTATACATCCGCAGATATCGACCGTCTGTATGCCTATAAGGAGGCTTTGCCGGAGAACAGACATTTCGTTGAAATCAACCATACGGAAACCCTGGCTCAGATATTTACGGATATCCGTTACACGAAGAAGGACAACGAAGCCATGTCGGAAACCTACCTGGCAGCCATGAAGCGTCAGGGATTCCTGAAGTAAACGGTTCAGGAAGTTGTTTTCCTCAAGAGCCGGAAAAGCAAAGACACGAAGTCACAGAGGCAGAGCCTTGACAGGCAATCATTGGTTTCTCTCTGTGATTTCGTGTCTTTGTTGTATGTCGGATGGGTTGTATTTGTCTGCTGGCTGTTGTCTTCCGGATATCTGCCGTCTTCCTAGCAGCGGATCATGTTTTCGATTTCTTCCATTTCGCTCCGGAAGTTCTTATCGATTTCCAGTTGGTTCTGCACCATCTTGCAGGAATGGAGCACCGTCGAGTGGTTGCGCTTGGCAATGAGCTTTCCAATCCGTACACACGACGTGTCGGTGTATTT
This sequence comes from Bacteroides sp. Marseille-P3684, assembly GCF_900291465.1. Classification (GTDB taxonomy): domain Bacteria; phylum Bacteroidota; class Bacteroidia; order Bacteroidales; family Bacteroidaceae; genus Phocaeicola_A. Next base: position 2,948,198 of record NZ_LT985808.1, on the reverse strand, counting down.
CTTGGCCAGATACATGGCTACCTGACGGGCTATCGCTACATTATGTTTGCGGGAACGGGAGTGGAGACTCTCTTTCTCGATGTCGTAGTGTTCGCACACTTTGGAGATGATGGTATCGATGGTAATTTCTTTCTTCTCGACTTTGGCAATCTTCTTCACCACGCTTTCGGCGAGATTGATATCGATGTCCTTGTTGTAGACTGCCGAATAGGCCATCAATGAATTGACCACTCCTTCCAGGTCGCGCACACTCTCATTGACATTCTCAGCGATGAAATTGATGACGGGTTCGGGGAATTCCAGTCCGTCGCGGTGAATCTTGTCCTTCAGGATATTCTTGCGCAATTCAGTGTTGGGTTTCTCCAGTTCGGCGAGTAGTCCCCATTTGAAGCGGGTGAGCAGGCGGTCTTCCATGCCTTGCAGTGCCACAGGCGGACGGTCGGACGTCAGAATCAACTGTTTGCCGTTCTGATGCAGGTGATTGAAGATGTGGAAGAAGGTGTTCTGGGTCTTCGTCATGGCGGCGAACTCCTGAATGTCATCGATGATGAGGACATCGATGGTCTGATAGAAATTGATGAAGTCCGTCACCTTGTTGCGCAACGTTGCGTCCACAAACTGCACTTGGAACAGGTTGGCGGATACATACAATACACGCTTTTGCGGATAGAGCTCCTTGATGCGCGCACCGATGGCATTCACCAAGTGAGTCTTTCCCACACCGGATGCACCATAAATGAACAAGGGGTTAAACGCCGTCTTGGCGGGGCGGAGAGCTACTTCTTCAGCTACCGTACGGGGCAACTTGTTGCTTTCCCCTTCGATAAAGTTGTCGAAGCGGTATTTGGGGTTCAGGCGCGGATCGAGTGCCGGAGCTGTCTGTTGGGGAGTAAACGGGGTACGATTGGCTCCCGTCACAGCCTGGGGTTGCGGGACAGTCGGCTGGTTGGTCGAAGGTATTTTGGTGGTGATGTGGTTGGTCTTGTCTGTCAAGACGCTGTACATCAACCGGGTGCCTTCTCCTATTTCCTTATAGAGAACAGAGCGCAGCAGTCCCAGGTACTTCTCTTCTATGAACTCATAGAAGAACTGGCTGGGGACTTCCACGGTCAGTGTCTTGTTCTCATACTTCAGAGGTATGATAGGTTTGAACCACGTGTTGAATGCAGGCTCAGGCACGTTGTCTCTAATCACTTGCAGACAGCGATTCCATAGCTCTACATGATTGTTTTCCATCATAGGGCTTAATCAAACATTTATTAACTTGTCAAAACTTCTACGCTGCAAAATAGGCAATATAAATCAGAAAAAACAAATCTCCTTTTTCTTGGAATTTAGAAAGTAATGGTAAGAATCTCATTATTAGGTTGTTCTTTTAGGGCTTTCGGAAGGGGATGAAGGCTTCAGACTTGCGTATTTGAAAGCCTCTGTATGTGAGAGTCTTTTAGTTTTTGTACTCCTCTTTAAAGTCCTTGAATAAGGAAGGCGAAGAGGATGTTTTCCTTTTGATATCGAAAGGATTATCTCACCCGCTTCGCCTTCCTTCTTTCTAAATAATAATTTAGACAGATTCTAGATAAAGGCTATTTGGCGTCTTATTTGTCCTTCCGTCCGAAGAGGGAGAAATGGACGTAACGTTTGGGGTGTGCCTTCAGGTCTTCCAGCAAATCGGCAGCATTACCGGTCGTCCGGGTCAGGTTGTTGTAGAGGGTGCTGTCGTTGAGCAGGAGACCCAGGTTGTTGTCCTTGTCATTGAGCTTGTCGGTCATCCGGGTGATGTCGGCAAGGGTGGCATCGATGCGTTGCAACATGGCATTGTAGTCCGTCTGTGCAAGGTTGTCGCTGATGCTAACGAAATTGTCGCTGATGTGGTTCAGCTTGCCTGTCAGCTGGGGAATATCGTTCTGCATGAGGTGATTGATCTGACGGGTAGTGGTGTTCAGGTTGGCTGTGATCTGCTCGGTGTTGTGCAGGGTTGCAGCCAAGGCGGGGTCAGCCAACAGTTTGTTGAGCGAAACCAGGATGGAGTCCATCTTGGGCAGCATCTGCTGGATGACCGGAATCATTTTCTGTGCTTCGCCCATGAGTCCGTTGTTTCCATGTCCGGGGATGGTGTCGCCCACTTCGACCCGTTCGCGCGGGTTGTTGGCAAGGAGCAGGTTCATTTTCACCGTACCGAGCATTTCAGTCACCAGTTCCGCCTGACTTCCCTTCGGGATGCGCAATCCTTCCTCCACGTCGATTTCGACCGTGACGTGTCCCGGGCGTTCATGGTCATAGTCGATGTTGCGGACGATACCTATATTATATCCGTCAGCATAGACCGGGCTTGACACTGTCAGACCGCCGATGTTGTCATAAGCCACATAGTAGTAGTTGGTGGCCTTGAACATGTTGATGCCTCTCAAGAATTTGATGCCGAAAAAGAGTACAGCCACGGCAGCGATGCCGGCACATGCGATTTTGACTTCCTTTGTTACATATTTCATAGTCGTTCTGTCTTACTTATGTTTGTTTTGTTTGAATTCCTTGATAGCTTGTTGTACGTTCATCTTTTCATTGCCCCGGAAGGCTATGATGAAGGCATCCTTGAATTTTGCCAGGATTTGTTTTCGCGTACGGTAGACCTCGTTGTAGTCGGTAGAGGCACCATAGGTGTATTTGTACAGTCCGCCTTCCACATAATATTCGACCGGAGCAAGTCCTTTCAGTCTGCGGTCATTCGTTTTCAGCCGGGTGGAGGAGGTGAGAATCTGAATCTTGAATACAGGTGCATCCGCGGTAGTCTGAGATTGAGACGGAACAGGAGCCGTCGGTTCCGGAGTCTTTTCTGGTTCTGCCCGGGATTCGGATTCTTCGCTGACATCCTCTGTCGGGAGGTTGTTGCTGTCCTCAGCCGGCAGGTCAGCCGGTTCACCGACGCCCGATGTGCCGGGTTGGCGACGTTTGTAGTCAAGGATGGCATTGTAGATGCTGCGGCTCAGGTCCGACACTCCCTGTGCGGAATTCAGGTAGCGTTCTTCGTCCGGTGTAGAAATGTATCCCAACTCGACCAGGACGCTGGGCATGGAGGTAGCATGCAGGACCAGAAATCCCGCCTGACGCACTCCCCGGTCGTTGCGTCGCGCCGTAGTGCGGAACTGACGTTGGATGGATTGTGCCAGCCGGACACTCTGCTTCATGTTCTTGTCCTGTATGAACTCAAACATGATGTAGCTCTCTGCGGAATTGGGGTTGAAGCCCGCATAGCGTTGTTTGTAATCGCTTTCAATGAGGATGACAGAGTTCTCTTTTTGGGCAACGGCAAGGTTTTCCTTTGTCCGGTGCAGTCCCAGGGTGTAGGTTTCCGTTCCCCGTGCGATTTTCCCTTTGGGCAATGAGTTGGTGTGGATGGAGACGAAGAGGTCTGCCTGGGCACGGTTGGCAATGTCGGCACGTCCGTGCAGCGGAATGAATTTATCGGTCTTGCGTGTGTAGACGACTTCTACGTCGCGACAGTTCTGTTCCAGCAGACGCCCCACGGCAAGTGCCACCTTCAGGTTGATGTTCTTTTCTTTGGAAATCCGCCCGACAGCTCCGGCATCATGTCCGCCGTGCCCTGCATCGAGCACTACCGTAAAGTCTTTGGCAGTCAGCGGAGAAGCCAGGAGAAGGCACAGCCCCGTCCAACAGCAGATTCGCTTCCATATGTTCCGTATCCGTTTATGCATAGTGTCCATACGTTGTGCAAATGTAGTGCTTTCGATTTGAAAAACCGATAAAAGGAGATAGTTTTCATTGATTTTAACCGAATGGGGATTTACCGTCAGGTACAGGAGTCGGGTATCGGTATTCAAAATGCAACCTGTTTCTCGTTTATGGTTGACAGAATCGGCTGAATTGCCTTTTCCTGCTAACTCGTATTTGATGAAATTCCGACAAACTAGCGCGTAACTGCAAAATAAAGTGAATGAGAAGGCAGTAAAAAGTCTTCAATTTTAGAAAACTATACACTTCGTTTTCGGAATCTTTACATTTTAACGCTCAAACACTATTGTTTCAGGCGTCAAACACTTGTGTTTGGCAAGTCAAACAATATTGTTTCACCTCCCAAACAATATTGTTTCATTCGCGAAAGTCAAATCTTTGGAAAATGAAACGCAAAAACACCGAGTTTCACTCTCCAGAAGGTGAGTGATGTCAACAAATCGGAAGCTTTCATTAATCGTGAAATAGCTAGGTGCCGAGTGTTATTCGGACAGTAAATCCAGCCTTAATCCCTTCATCAAGGATTGTATTCCGCTTGAATCGGTATCCATGTGTATTTTGCGAATCGTCCGAGAAGGGCCTCGGAATCCACCAAACTGTATTTTGGTGCGAGGACGGGCCTTCTCAGGCGGTTCATTTGACATTTTGTCAAAATGGGAAGATTGCATGACGATATAAAAAAGGCTTGTATGCGGGTGTCGTGCCCCGGCATACAAGCCTTTTTCAGTGGGAGAGGGATTATTTCTTAGAATCCTGCCAGTTCAATCAGTTTGTCCACGGCAGCACTCAGTCCGTCGACATTCTTACCACCTGCCGTTGCGAAGTGAGCCTGTCCGCCACCGCCACCTTGAATCAGTTTGGCAGCTTCGCGCACCAGTTTGCCGGCATTGATTCCGGTTGCTACGAGGTCTTCGCTCACAGCTACCGTCAGCATGGGCTTGCCGTTGTCGGTGCTTCCGATGGCAACGAAGAGGTTCGTCGGGAACTCACCCTTCAGCTGGAAGGCGATGTTCTTGACAGAATCGGCAGGCATGGGGAGGACGGCTTTGATGACCTTCACGCCGTGTACATCCTTGGCATTGCCAATCAGCTTGCTTTTTACCAGTGCCTCTTTCTCTTTCATGAACGCTTCCATCTGTTTCTTCAGCCCGGCATTCTCCTCGATGTATTTGCGGATGGCAACTTTCAGGTCGGGAGCGTTGTTGAAGAGCTGACGCAACTCGTTCAGCGTGTCCTCGATGGTGTCCATCATTTCTTCCACTTTCGCTCCGGTGATTGCTTCGATACGGCGGACGCCGGCAGCAACTGAACTCTCGGAAAGAATCTTAACCATACCGATTTTTCCAGTGGCAGACACATGCGTTCCACCACAGAACTCGATGGATGAACCAAACTGTACCACACGGACTTCATCGCCGTATTTCTCACCGAAGAGGGCAATGGCACCGAGTTCTTTGGCTTTCTCGATGGGCAGGTTGCGGTATTCGGTCAAGGGGATGTTCTCGCGGATTTTTGCATTTACCAGGTGTTCTACCTCACGCAGCTGCTCAGGAGTTACTTTCTGGAAGTGTGAGAAGTCGAAGCGCAGCCCGTCGGGGGTCACGAGTGAACCCTTTTGTTCCACGTGGGTTCCCAGAACCTGACGGAGTGCCTCGTCGAGCAAGTGGGTGCATGAGTGGTTGGCAGCGCAGGCGGCACGCTTGTCCGTATCCACGCACGCCATCATCGGGGCATCCAGGTGTTCGGGCAGTCGCTTGGCGAGGTGGATGGGAAGATTGTTCTCCTTCTTCGTGTCAATGATTTCAATCGTTTCGAATTCATTGACCAGCACGCCGGTGTCGCCCACCTGACCTCCGCTTTCGGCATAGAACGGAGTCTTGTCGAGCACAATCTGGTAGAGTGTCTGGTTTTTCTGTTTCACCTGACGGTAACGCAGGATGGAAGTTTCGTATTCCGTATAATCATACCCGACGAATTCCGTTTCGCCCTCCTTGAGTACTACCCAGTCTCCGGTCTCTACGGCAGCAGCATTGCGGGCACGTTGTTTCTGTTTCTGCATCTCCACGTCGAACTCTTCCGTGTTGACTGTCAGACCGTTTTCGCGCAGGATGAGTTCGGTCAGGTCGAGCGGGAAGCCGAAGGTGTCGTAGAGCGTGAAAGCGTCCACACCACTGATTTCCTTTTTACCGGAAGCCTTGGCATCTTCCATGGTCTTGTCCAGCAGACGGATACCGGTCTCCAAGGTGCGGAGGAAGGCTTCTTCCTCTTCCTTGATGACTTTTTCGATGAGTGTCTGCTGTGCCTGGAGTTCGGGATAGGCATCGCCCATGGTCTCAATCAGGATGGGCAGCAGGCGGTACATGAAGGCCTGTTTCTGTCCCAGGAAGGTATATCCGTAGCGGACGGCACGGCGCAGGATGCGTCGGATGACATACCCTGCTTTGGCATTTGATGGGAGCTGGCCGTCGGTGATGGAGAAGGCGATGGTACGGATGTGGTCGGCAATCACGCGCATGGCAACGTCCGTCTGCGGGTCTTTGCCATAGACCGTGCCTGCCATGGAAGCAATCACACGGATGATGGGTTGGAACACGTCCGTGTCATAGTTGGATGTTTTCCCCTGCAGGGCCATGCAGAGGCGTTCGAAGCCCATGCCGGTATCGATGACGCGGGCAGGGAGGGGTTCGAGGCTTCCGTCAGCCTTGCGGTTGTACTGCATGAAGACGAGGTTCCAGATTTCGATGACCTGCGGATGGTCGTGGTTCACCAGGTCACGTCCGGGAACTTTGGCGCGTTCTTCAGCCGGACGGAGGTCAATATGGATTTCCGAGCAGGGACCACAGGGACCCGTGTCGCCCATTTCCCAGAAGTTGTCGTGCTTGTTGCCGTTGAGGATGTGGTCTTTCGGGAGGAACTGTTCCCAGTAGCCGGCAGCTTCATTGTCCCGTTCCAGTCCTTCCTCGGGGCTTCCTTCGAAGACCGTGGCATAGAGGTTGGCAGGGTCGATTTTCAGTACGTCAACCAGGTATTCCCATGCCCAGCTGATGGCCTCCTTCTTGAAATAATCTCCGAACGACCAGTTGCCCAGCATCTCGAACATCGTATGGTGGTATGTGTCGTGTCCCACTTCTTCCAGGTCGTTGTGCTTGCCGCTCACGCGCAGACACTTCTGGGAGTCAGCCACACGTTTGTTCTTGGCGGGGTGGTTGCCAAGGATTATGTCTTTGAATTGGTTCATTCCGGCATTGGTAAACATCAAGGTCGGGTCATCTTTGATCACCATGGGAGCCGAAGGTACGATGACGTGGCCTTTTGACTCGAAGAAACGTTTAAAAGATTCTCTGATTTCTTTTGCAGTCAGCATATATCTAAAAGTCGTTTGTAGTTAATATTCTCAAAAACAGTTTGCAAAGATAAGGTCTTTTGTTATTTTTGCCTCAACTATTTATGTGAAATATTCATTAAGGTGGACCTTTTTGTTCACGTTGTTTGAAGAAAGGCATGCGCAAAGTCTATTATATCTATAACCCTCGAACCCGCACTTACGATAGGATTTATCCCACTGTCAGACAACGTATTCTCAGCATTGCTCGTCAGCTTTTTGTCGGTATGGGCCTGGGAGCCGGATGCTTCCTGGCCTTGTTTCTTTTCCTGGGCTCTCCTTCCGAGAAGGAACTCCGTGTGGAGAATGCGCGGATGGAAGCGCAGTACAATGTGCTGTCCAAGCAGCTGGATGATGCACTGACGGTCTTGAAGGACATCCAGCAGCGGGACGATAACCTCTATCGGGTGGTCCTGCAGGCAGACCCCATCGCCGACGGTGTCCGTATGGCGGGTTACCGGGACGGGCGTTACGAGGAGTTCATGGACCTGGCGAATGCCGATCTGGTGGTGAATACGACCCGGAAGCTGGATATGCTCCGCCGTCAGCTTTACATCCAGTCGGAGTCCTTTGACGAGGTCGTGTCGCTGTGTAAGAATCACGATGAGATGTTGCTCTGCATTCCCGCCATCCAGCCCATCTCGAACAAGGACCTCAAGCAGACGGCGTCCGGTTACGGGATACGTATCGACCCCATTTACAAGACGACGAAGTTTCACTCAGGCATGGACTTCAGCGCCAATCCGGGAACCGACGTCTATGCTACCGGTAACGGGACGGTGGTCTCTGCCGGGTGGGAAACTGCATACGGCAACACCATTGAAATCAATCATGGCTTTGGCTATCGCACTCGTTATGCCCACCTGCAATCCATCAAGGTGAAGGTGGGACAGAAGGTGGTCCGCGGCGAGGTCATCGGTGGAGTGGGATCGTCGGGCAAGAGCACGGGACCGCACTTGCACTACGAAGTGGTGGTCAAGGGGGAGAAGGTCAATCCGGTGAATTACTACTTCATGGATTTGAGTGCGGAGGATTACGACAAGATGATCCAGATGGCCGCCAACCATGGCAAGGTGTATGATTGATGTATATTTACAGGAAAGTAGAAACGTATTGTTATGGCATATAAGGAAAACAAGAATTTGAAGCTGTATTACTCCATCGGGGAGGTCGCTGCCATGTTCAAAGTGTCAGAGACGTTGTTGCGCTATTGGGAGAAAGAGTTCCCGACACTCATTACGCCCCGGAAAAGCGGAAGGCAAATCCGGCAATACACGGAAGAGAACATCGAGCAGGTACGTTTGATTTACCATCTGGTGAAGGAGAAAGGCATGACCTTGCAGGGGGCACGTCAGATGTTGAAGACCAACCGGACCGCTACCGTGCAGACCATGGAGGTGATCAACCGTCTGAAAGCCATCCGGGAGGAGCTGATGACCCTGAAGCAGGAGCTGGACCAGACCATCTACTGATACGGCATCCGGAATACGGAGAGCCTTCGGACTCTCTCAACCGAAGAGGCACAAAGACACAGCCCGGAACGACAGTCCTACTGTCCACGTCGTTTCCCTGTGTCTTTGTGCCTCTTTGGTTAATGGGTATGCACCGGTCGTGTCTGTCGTCAGACGCGGGTGACCGATTGGATGTTCTTCACCTGACGCAGGGAGTTGCAGAGGGTCTTCACATCTTCCACATCGAAGACGTAAAGCTCGATTTGCCCTTCAAAGATACCCTCGTTGCTCTCGATGCACAGTTTGTGGATGTTCACGTTGAGCTGCCGTGAAATGATTTGGGTGATTTCGTTGATGAGACCCAGGTCGTCGATACCCTTTACCTGAATGGTTGCGGCAAATGCCATGGTCCGGCGTGTGTGCCATTCGGCGGCGAGGATGCGGTTTCCCTGGCTGCTCTTGAGCTTGGCAGCAATGGGGCACTGGCGTTTGTGGATGACAATCTGGTCATTCTCATTCAAGAATCCCAAGACATCATCACCCGGTATGGGCTTGCAGCATTTGGCGAGGATGAAGTCCTTGCCTACGCCTGCTTCGGTCAGGATGACAGGCTTCTTCTTGTCAATGCCGGTGGCAGGTGCCGGTTCATTGGCAGGGGGAAGTTGGGGCGTTTCTTTCGTTTTGCTGCGGTTGAAGGGGAAGATGTACTTGGTATACTTCTTCCAATTGTTGTTGTTGCCTTTGTCCTTCAGGATGTTCCGGTCTTCTTCATTCAGGACGAGCGTCTTCTGTCCCAGTGCGGCGAGGAAGTTCTCACGGGTCATCTGGTGAAGGGCCAACAGCTTGTCTACATTGATGCTGGTCGGCTCAATTTCCTCCTTCTTGAAGAATTCGGCAAGAACATCTTCGCCCAGCTTCTGTGCCTGACGCTGTTCCCGTTTCAGGATGGCAAGAATCTTGGCCTTAGCCTTGGCTGTTGATACGAAGTTCACCCACGAGGGTTGGATACGCTGTGCTTTCGAAGTCAGGATTTCCACCTGGTCGCCACTCTGCAGCCGGTGGCTCAGCGGAACCAGTTTATGGTTCACTTTGGCACCGATACAATGGCTGCCCAGGAAGGTATGGATGGAGAAGGCGAAGTCCAGTGCCGTACAGTTGGCAGGCATCGTCTTGATTTCCCCTTTCGGCGTAAAGACGAAGATTTCAGAGGCAAAGAGGTTCAGCTTGATGGTGTCGAGCAAGTCCATGGAGTCGGGTTGGGGGTCATCGAGGATTTCCTTGATGGTGTGCAGCCACTTCTCCAGTTCGCCTTCGTCTTCGCTGCCTCCCCCTTCTTTGTATTTCCAGTGTGCGGCAAAGCCCTGTTCGGCAACGTCGTCCATGCGTTGGCTGCGGATTTGCACCTCGATCCATTGTCCGCGGTTGCTCATCAGTGTGACGTGCAGTGCCTGGTAACCGTTGGCCTTCGGGTGGTTCACCCAGTCGCGCAGGCGGTCAGGGTGTGGCTTGTATATCTTCGAGAGGGCGACGTAGATGTTGAAGCATTCATTGAGTTCTTCCGCCATCGACTTGGGCTTGAATATGATGCGGACGGCCAGGATGTCGTAGATTTCCTCGAAGGTGATGTGCTTGGTCTGCATCTTGTTCCAGATCGAGTAGGGGGACTTGATGCGTGCCTTGATTTCATATTCCAATCCCATCTTGTCGAGTTGTGCGCGAATGGGGTCGGTAAACTCCTTGAACACTTCATCTCGGCTGGCTTGTGTCTCGGCCAGTTTGTCGTTGATCTGGTTGTACTCTTCCGGGTGTTCGTACTTGAAGCTCAGGTCTTCCAGCTCGGTCTTGATTTTGTTCAGTCCGAGGCGGTTGGCAAGCGGTGCATAGATGTAGAGCGTTTCGCCGGCAATCTTGTACTGCTTGTTGGGCAGCATGGACCCCAAGGTACGCATGTTGTGCAGACGGTCGGCAATCTTGATGAGGATGACGCGGATGTCGTCTGACATGGTGAGGAGGAGCTTCTTGAAGTTCTCTGCCTGTGCCGAGGCGCGGTCTCCGAAGATACCTCCGGAGATTTTGGTCAGTCCGTCCACAATCTGTGCGATTTTGGGACCGAACAGGTTGGCAATGTCCTCCACGGTGTAGTCCGTGTCCTCCACCACGTCGTGGAGAAGAGCCGAACAGATGGAGGTAGAGCCCAGTCCGATTTCAGTACAAACGATTTTCGCTACGGCGATGGGATGCAGGATGTAAGGCTCGCCCGAGCGTCGTTTGACTCCTTTGTGTGCCTGTTTGGCAAAGTTGAACGCTTTGGTGATGATCTCGACTTTCTTGCGGTGCTTGGTCGCAAGATAGCAGTTCAGAAGATCCTGAAAAGCAGCATTAATCAGTTCTTCTTCTTGCATCTCTTTGGTTTGTACATGGTCTTCCATAATCGTCAAAATGTGAATTTAAGGTTTAACGGACTCTGATGGACTTGCCGGCCGTGATGCGGTTACCACGGATGCCGTTCAAGCTTCTCAGGCGACGGACGCTTGTCCCGAACTTCTCGGCAATCTCCGAGAGGGTATCGCCGCGTCGTATCTTGTAATATTTGGCACCTGCCGTACTGGCGGCTGCCCGTGCTGCCGGTTGTTGGACGGCTACTTGTCTGCGTTTGGTGAACAGCTCGTCTGCCCGGTGGGTGTAGACAGAGTCTTTTGCGTCGATGAAGGCTGTCAGGGCTGCATGCGGAAGTCGCAGGATGCAGTCGCCGCTGTTGCCCGGTATAATCTCAGTCTTGTATTGCGGATTCAGTGCATGCAGCGATTCCAGGTCGATGTTGCACAAGTCGGAAATCTGTTGGAAATGCAGCTCGCGGTTGATGTGTATGGTATCTGTCGCCAAGGGCAGTTGCGTGTCCATCGGGCAGATGTTATGGTCACAGTAATAGTTCATGATGTAGTTGGCTGCGATGAAGGCAGGCACATACCCCCGTGTCTCTTTCGGCAGGTAGTTGTAGATGCTCCAGTAGTCCCGGGCGCCATTGGCACGGTGAATGGCTTTGTTGACAGTACCCGGACCGCAGTTGTAGGCAGCAATGACCAGGTTCCAGTCTTGGAAAGCCTCGTAAAGGTCGTTCAGGTAACGTGCGGCAGCATACGTAGCCTTGATGGGGTCGCGGCGTTCGTCGATGAGGCTGTTGGTCTCAAGTCCGTAAATCTTTCCCGTACCCAGCATGAATTGCCAGAGTCCGGTCGCTCCCTGCCTGGATACGGCGGTCGGGTTGAGTGCCGACTCGATGATGGGCAGGTATTTCAGCTCATAGGGGAGGTTGTACAAGTCGAGTGCCTGTTCGAAGATAGGCATATAGAAATTGGAGGCTCCCAGCATGTAAGACACCGATTTGCGCAGGCGTCCGCTGTACATGTCGATGAACTTGCGCACAATGTCGTTGTAGGGCATTTCCATGATGGTCGGTATGCGGGACAGGCGGTCGATATAGATGGAATCCGGATAGGTCGGGTTCACATCTTCGTAGTTGCAGTCTTCGGGAGAGATTGACAGGTAATTCTTTGCATGCCAATTGGACAGCAGGCTGTCGATCGACAGCGTCATGTTTTCCGGAATGTCGATTTCTTCCACATTGCCGGATGGCGAGGTGACGGCGATGCTTTGCTGTGCATGCAGGTTCAGTGATGTGATAAACAGGACAAGGATAAATATCTTTTTCATATAGCAAGTTAAAATCTTAATCGGCATTGCAGGCCCACTGAAGAGTTCTTGTCGATGCTCAACTGTCGGCTGTAGTTCTTACTGAAAAGGTTGTTATTGTTGTTTATGATAGTCGGTTCCACTTTCAGGCTGATGTCTTTCGAAATGTCAAAGTTCGACAGCTCGGCGTCCACGTAGGCGTCAATCACCGATAGGGCGTAGACGGCAATGAAACAGAAAATGCTCAGGTCGCGGTAGCGGCGGTAGTAATCCTTCTTCCGTTTGAAGATATTCTCGAATTGCGATTCATTGCCTTCAATCTTGTAGTTGGGTGGAAGAAAGTCCTTGTAGCTGTCGGTGTTCGGGTCATCATCCATCAGGTCTAGATAGGCCTGTGAATAGTCTGAATACATCTGGTTGTTCCATGTCAGGGCGTAGGCACATCCCACAAATCCGCCATAGACAATCGGTAGTTTCCAATACTTGCGATTATAAATCTGTCCTCCTCCCGGGATGAGCAGAGCCAGCCAGGTAGCCCGTTTGGGGTCGGGCATCCACCGCTTCTTTACCGGTTCGGGAGTAGTGGTCTGATGGATGGAATCGCTTCCGGCATAAAGCCTGGCAGTGTCTATGGGAGCTTCCAGGATTTCCAGTTGCCGGTCTTGCAGCATCGTCAGGCTGTCGTTGACCAGGGAGTCTGTCACGAGCGAATCAGCGACAGCCACCTGTGCACAGGCAGCCGTACGTCCGCCGCATACCAGCAACAGAGTCAGCAACAGGGTTATCCATTGACGATAGGTATGAATCATACGTTTCAAGGCTGATGATTATTCTTGCGGTTTGAGTTTATCGAATATCTCCATGATGCGTTCCAGTTCCTCCTCATTGTTGAAAGGAATGCTGATTTTACCTTTTCCCGATTGGCTGCACGACATCTGTACCTTGGTATGGAAGAAGTCGGACAGGTGGGAGCGCAGGGCATCATATTCTTCCGAAAGTTTGGCGCCACGGGGGGTGATTTTCTTTTCACCGCTCTTGATGCTCTCCCCTTCGCTGAGTGCTTTGACCATTTCTTCGACTTTGCGGACGGAGTAGTGGTGCTTGAGGATTTCTTCGAAAATCTTGATTTGAGTCTTGGGGTCTTCCAGTGTCAGGAGCGCACGGGCATGTCCCATGTCAATCTCTTTCTTTTGCAGGGCGACCTGAATCGGTGCCGGGAGTTTCAGCAGACGGAGATAGTTCGAGATGGTCGTGCGTTTCTTTCCCACTCGCTGGCTCAAGCGCTCCTGCGTCATTTCGTACTGTTCCAGCAAATGCTGGTAGGCGAGGGCAATCTCCAGAGAGTTCAGGTCTTCGCGCTGGATGTTCTCGATGAGTGCCATCTCCATCACATTTTCGTCATCGGCAGTGCGTATGTAGGCGGGGATGGTCGTCAGACCTGCCATTTGGGAAGCCCGGAAGCGTCGTTCACCGGCAATGATCTGGTAGGAATCGTCGCTGATTTTACGCAAGGTGATAGGCTGTATGATGCCGATTTCAGCAATGGAGTCTGCCAGTTCCTGCAGAGCTTCGGGGTCAAAGTCCCGTCGGGGTTGGTTGGGATTTACTGAAATCTTCGACAGCTCCACTTCGTTGATGGAAGAAGAGCCGCTGGTACGCACTTCCTCCGTAGAGATGAGTGCATCCAGTCCGCGTCCTAAAGCAAATTTCTTATGTACTGCCATGAATCTTCTACTTACTGTTTCGTTTGATTATTTCTTGTGCCAATGCCAGGTAGTTCTTCGAGCCTTTCGAGTCGGCATCATAAAGAATGACCGGGATGCCATGGCTGGGCGCTTCGCTCAACGTGACGTTGCGTTGGATGACGGTCTTGAATACCAGTTCCTGGAAGTGGTTCTTCACCTCTTCATACACTTGGTTCGCTGAACGCAGGCGCGAGTCGTACATCGTGAGCAGGAACCCTTCGATGTCCAGTGCAGGGTTCAGTTTCGACTTGATGATTTTGATGGTGTTGAGCAACTTGCTGATTCCTTCAAGTGCAAAATACTCACACTGTACCGGAATGATTACCGAGTCAGCTGCCGTCAGGGCATTGATGGTGATAAGTCCCAGTGACGGTGAGCAGTCGATGAGGATATAGTCATACATCTCTTTCATCGGAGCCAACAGCTTTTTCATTACTTTCTCACGGTCGTCCAGCTGAATCATCTCAATCTCGGCACCTACGAGGTCGATATGTGAAGGTACGATGTCCAACCCTTCGATGTCAGTCGTGTAAATGGCTTCACGAATATCCTGTTGGTTCACCAGGCATTCGTAGATAGAACAGTCAACTTCCTTTAAATCCACCCCCAGTCCCGATGAGGCATTTGCCTGGGGGTCGGCGTCAATCACCAGCACGCTTTTCTCAAGTGTGGCCAATGATGCAGCCAGATTAATCGTAGTTGTAGTCTTACCAACGCCACCTTTCTGGTTGGCTAAAGCAATAATCTTTCCCATTTGTATCATTTTACTAGTTCAAGAAGCTTACACTCCTTGAAGTTGCAAATATAGACAATTCTATGTAAAGATGTCTATTTTTTGACAGAGCCTTTCACGCAGATTAAGAAATATTCCTATAAGCTGTTCGCGGGCTGGCTATTTTTCGTACTTTTGCCCGCAAACATAATATATAAGGTATGAAGAATGAATCTCCACTGATATTAGTCTCAAACGATGATGGCGTTACGGCCAAAGGAATCAATGAATTAATACGCATGCTCCGTCCGCTGGGAGAGGTGGTTGTCATGGCACCGGACTCTCCGCGTTCCGGGGCTGCCTGTTCGTTGACTTCGAAGTCTCCGGTGCACTATGCGCTTTATCATCGGGAAGAAGGATTGACAGTTTATGCCTGTTCGGGCACTCCGGTCGACTGTGTCAAGCTCGCCATGCACGATGCGTTGCCGAGGCGTCCGGATGTGGTCATCGGTGGAATTAATCATGGCGATAATTCGGCTGTCAATGTCCACTATTCCGGTACGATGGGAGTAGTGCTCGAGGGATGTATGAAGGGGGTCCCTTCCATCGGCTTCTCACTGTGCGACCATGACCCTGACGCCGACTTTGCTCCCTTGACAGCCTATGTCCAAGGCATCACAAAGGAAGTCCTGCGGCATGGTTTGTCCGGTGGAGTCTGTCTGAATGTCAATTTCCCGTTGACTCCTTCCTTCCGGGGTGTGAAGGTCTGCCGGCAGACGCGGGGAGGATGGCACAATGAGTGGGCGGATTGTCCGCATCCTTATAAGACACATTATTACTGGTTGACCGGTTCCTTTCAGAGCGATGATGAAGGCGAGGACTCTGATGTCTGGGCGTTGAACAACGGTTACGTCGCCATTACCCCCGTCAAGATTGACGTGACGGCCTACGAGATGATGGAACAAATGAAAGACTGGAATCTGGATATTTAGCTTATGAAGTATTATTTGATTGTCGGCGAGGCATCGGGTGACCTGCATGCATCCAACCTGATGGCAGCCATACGCCGGGAAGACCCGGAGGCGGACTTCCGTTTTTTCGGAGGAGATCTGATGACCGCCGTGGGAGGCAAGCGGGTGAAGCATTACCGTGAATTGGCATACATGGGCTTTATCCCGGTACTGCTCCATTTGCCTACCATTTTTGCCAACATGCGTCTGTGTAAAGAGGACATCGTACAGTGGCATCCCGACGTGGTGATCCTGGTGGACTATCCCGGCTTTAATCTGGGCATTGCCAAGTTTGTCAGGGCAAAGACCCGGATTCCCGTGTTCTATTATATCTCCCCTAAAATCTGGGCGTGGAAGACGTATCGCATCAAGAATATCAAGCGGGATGTGGACGAGCTCTTTTCCATTCTTCCTTTTGAAGTGGATTTTTATCGGAAGTATGACTATCCCATTCACTATGTGGGCAATCCGTGTGTGGATGCTGTGGCTAAATTCCGGGAAACCACTTCGGAGACATGGGCAGAGTTTCTGCGTGCCAACGGACTTGACCCTTCGCGTCCCATTATCGCCCTGCTGGCAGGTAGCCGCAAGCAGGAAATCAAGGACAATTTGCCCGACATGATACGTGCGGCTTCGGCTTTTCCGGAGTATCAGATGGTATTGGCAGGTGCACCCGGTATTGACCCCTTCTATTACGGTGAGTTCATTCAGGGAACACCGGTAAAGGTCGTTTACGGACAGACCTATCCGCTCCTTGCCAATGCCCATGTGGCACTGGTTACTTCGGGGACAGCGACGCTGGAGACCGCTTTGTTCCGTGTGCCTCAGGTGGTGTGTTACCATACGCCCATCGGCAAGGTCATCTCTTTCTTGCGGCGGCATGTCTTGAAGGTGAAATACATTTCGCTGGTCAATCTGATTGCCGGCAGGGAGGTGGTACGCGAGCTGGTGGCGGATACCATGACCGTGGAGAACATGCAACGTGAACTGAGGCGTTTGCTCGGTGGAGACGAACGCCGGAAGATGTTGGATGAATACGACCGAATTATCAATCTTTTAGGTGCTCCGGGCGCTTCGGAAAAGGCTGCGCGCCAGATGCTCGATGTGTTGCGCGGGCGTAGTTGAGATATTCCCTTAGTCACTGAATGCGGATTGATTGATATGAGTACGACAGAATTTGAAAGGCACGATGGTATCAGGACAGACGAGTCCCGGAACCAGCTGCGGGCAACGGTGTTGCAGACCGATATCGTCTGGTGTCATGCTGCAGCCAACCGCGAACACCTGGAGTCGCTTTTGAGAGACGCTCCGTCAAGCGATATCTATCTGCTTCCTGAGATGTTTGCTACCGGGTTCTGCATGCAGCCCGGTCTTCCGGGAGTAGCCGCTACGGCGGAGGATACCTTGGAATGGATGCGTCAGTGGGCTGTCCGGCTGGATGCAGCCCTGGCAGGCAGTCTGCCGGTGGAAGCGGACGGCAGGTTCTACAACCGGTTCTTCTTTGTGATGCCTCACTCCGTGGAGGCTTATGACAAACGCCATTTGTTTACGTATGGTGGAGAGGATAAGGTCTATGCCCCGGGACAGAAACGGGTTGTCGTGGAGTTCCGCGGATGGCGTTTCCTGCTTCAGGTATGTTATGACTTGCGTTTCCCTGTCTTTGCACGGAACCGCGGTGATTATGAGGTAGCCCTCTATGTGGCAAACTGGCCGGTGCCGCGAATCCGGGTCTGGGATGCGTTGCTGGATGCACGTGCCTTGGAAAACCAATGTTATGTGCTGGCATCCAACCGGGTGGGACACGATCCCGTTGCCGCCTATGACGGACATAGCCGGGTGATTGATCCGTATGGCAAAGTCATCGCATCCTGTGTAGACGGACAGGAAGGATTTGCTACGGCGGTGCTTGACCGGGAGCGGCTGGAGGCATTCCGGCGGAAATTTCCGGTCCTGGAGGATGGAGATGCCTTCACATTCGAAGAAAATGGATAGACGCCTTGCCGCTTGTCACCTGCGCTTTGGATTTGCGGAAGTAAATTCGAAACAGTTTCTAATTTTGTACTGAAAAAGGAAGACGGTATAAGGCTAAAATAGTAATTTTACACCCCAAACAGACTAAAGACCCTATAAAAGTGAAAATACTGACTAATTCTCAAATCAAGGAATGGGATCAATATACCATCGAACAGGAGCCCATTGCATCCATTGACCTTATGGAACGTGCAGCACAAGCCATTACAGCTGCCATCGCCCGCCGGTGGGACAACACCACACCGGTAAAAGTGTTTTCCGGACCGGGGAACAACGGAGGTGATGCGCTTGCCGTGGCACGCATGCTCTCGGAAAAGGGATATGCCGTAGAGGCTTACTTGTTCAATACCACCGGACATCTGTCGGATGACTGCACCACCAACCGTGACCTGTTGCAGATGTGCGACAACGTGAAGTTTGAAGAGGTTACCAAGAACTTTGACCCTCCCCGGCTTTCTGAGGGGGACATCGTGATTGACGGACTGTTTGGTTCGGGACTCAACAAGCCGCTGAGCGGAGGTTTTGCCGCCGTGGTGAATTATATCAATCAGTCACCTGCCAAGGTCGTCTCCATTGACATCCCTTCAGGACTGATGTGCGAGGACAATACATACAACCAGCGCACGTTCATTATCCGTGCGGATCTGACGCTGACTATCGGTCAGATCAAGCTTTCTTTCCTCTTCTCGGAGAATGAGGAACTGCTGGGGGATGTGGAGGTGCTTGACATCGGTTTGTTGCCCGGTTTCCTGAAAGAGGCACAGACTCCTTTCCATATTCTTGAAAAGGATGAAGTGGCTTCCCTCTTGCGTCCACGCGGACGGTTCTCCCACAAAGGGGATTACGGTCATGCGCTGCTTATTGCCGGGAAGTTCGGTATGGCAGGAGCTTCCATTCTGGCTGCCCGTGCCTGCCTGCGCAGTGGGGTGGGGCTGTTGACGGTCCATGTTCCCTTGCGTAACAATGACATTGTGCAGACGAGTGTGCCTGAAGCCATGATCGATCACGATTATAGCGACGAGTGCTTCACGACGGCTACGGAAGCAGATTCTTACGAGGCAGTCGGGGTAGGTCCGGGACTCGGAAAGGCTATGGAGACGGCTGAGGCTCTGATTGAACAGCTTCAGATAACCTCCACACCGATGGTGCTTGATGCTGATGCACTCAACATCCTTTCGCTCAACCATTCCTGGATGTCACAAGTGCCGAAAGGCAGTATCCTCACCCCGCATCCGAAAGAGCTGGAACGGCTGGTCGGTACGTGCAGTGACACGTATGAACGATTGACGAAGGCGAAGGAACTGGCTGCAGCCCATCAGGTGTATATCGTGGTGAAAGGAGCCTGGACGGCCATCGTCACTCCCGAAGGAGAGGTCGTCTTCAATCCGACGGGCAATCCCGGTATGGCTACCGGAGGAAGCGGCGATGTGTTGACGGGCATTTTGCTTGCCTTGCTGGCGCAGGGATATGATTCGTTTGATGCTTGCCGGTTGGGTGTATACGTACACGGTCTTGCCGGAGACCTGGCTGCCGAGGCAGAAAGTCGGATTGCCATGACTGCCGGAAGTCTGGTCGACCATCTGCCGGAAGCATGGAAGCAGCTTGAACGATGAAACGATTCTTTAAAAACCATTCTAAGCCATAATGATATGAAAACAGGATTATTTGCTTTTGCATTGCTTTTGTCTCTGTCGGCAAGTGCGCAGACGCGTGTCAGTGGCTATGCTCCGGGACAAAATGAGGAAGGAGTGACCTACTTCTTGCCCCAGACCACCCTCAGCATTACGGTGGTGGCGGAGAAGACAGTGTTTACCCCCGGCGACTTTTGTCGCTATGCCGAGAAATACCTGCGTCTGACAGGCGTTTCCGCACAGGCGTATGAGCAATGGAAAATAAAGGAAGTCAAGGTAGTCCCGGTGGGGACTCCCGATAAGGACCAGGCTTATACCATCGAGTTGAAGGACAAGACCGTTGCCTCGTTGGTGGAGCTGACGCCTGACGGTATTCTGAAAGCGATAAACACACACAATACGTTGGCTGAGGGCTCGGGTGAAGAGCCTGCTTCGGAGACTCCGCAAGCTCCGGTGAATCCGCGTGATTACATGACCGAGGAGATACTCATGGCTGGTTCTACCGCCAAGATGGCGGAGCTGACTGCCAAGGAAATCTATAACATACGCGAAAGCAAGAACAGCTTGACGCGGGGACAGGCTGACTACATGCCTACGGATGGAGAATCCTTGAAAATCATGCTTGCCAACCTGAATCGTCAGGAAGCTGCCCTGCTGCAGCTCTTTGAAGGAACGACCGTGACGGAGACGAAGAAGTTTAACCTGACGCTTCTCCCGACGGGAAATATAGACAAGGAGGTGCTGTTCCGTTTTTCAAAGCGTCTGGGGGTTGTGGGGGCAAACAACCTGGCAGGTGAGCCTGTGTATGTATCTTTGGAAAATAGAAATACGGTTCCCATGGCGTCTCCGGAGGAAAAGGCAAAGAAGAAGCTGGAAGGGGTAGTCTACAATGTCCCCGGAAAAGCTCATGTCACGGTGTTCCAGGGAAAAGAGAAATACTATGAAGGCGAGCTGCCTTTTGCGCAGTTCGGCAATCGTGAAATATTGAGCAAGAAGCTCTTTGACAAGAAGACCACTACCCAGGTCATGTTCGACCCGACTACCGGTGGGGTGCTTAAGATTACTGCTGACGAAAATTAAATCCGACTCGGTCATTAGACCGTTGGGTTAAAAGCATGACACAAAGGCGCTGAAGAGACAGGGAGAAGATGTATTTTATCCATTTTGTCCATTTCGTTAATTTCACTCTGTATCTTCACACCTTTGTGTATTTTTTATTGGTTCCGTCTCCGGAAGTCCTTTTCTGAAGTTTGACACATGGAGGGGATAATTCTCATTTTGCTTGCAGAAAGTCTTCTTCCGACTATTTCTGCTGACTTTCGCTTTTCAGCCTCTTGGTAATCTGATATTGAATTACTAATTCCGTTTAACAGAAACGTCGATATTCTCCTGATATTTTAGAAAACTATACATCTTATTCCCATGCTATGGGCAAAACGTGCCCGGAATACTCTTCTTTCGTACGCCCGATTTGGAAAATTGCTGCGGGATTTTGGGGAGTTTCCTGCTTCCAACCCTGCTGTTTTGCGATGAAATGTCTCTCGGATGAGGCGTTCGAGTGGATTGTTTTGAGTTTCCTTCTCTGGAAGGAGGAGCTTGCAGAATAGTCGGATGGTGACATCAAGTGTGGAATTCCGGATGGTCAGGGGTCAGTATGTGAGTCTTAGAGCTGAAAGCATACCATCGTGACGTTATCCAGTCAGAATGTTCGTCAATGCGTATGTTGCAAACTGCCTGAAAAAGCCTTTGGAATGTATCAATCCGGAGTTTTGCCGTAGGACAGTCGCTACTAAGGGGCTTCATTTGACAATTTGTCAATAGCTCTAAAACTTCAAGGCTGCCCTTGCTTTGTGGACTGATACATCAAATTGCATCTGCACGAAGGAACTTATTTCTTGTTTATGTTGTTTCTTCTTTTCTTTTTTGTGTAGTTTCTCTGTCTTTTGTTTTTTATGAGCGGATAGCGGTGAGAGAGAAGAGCTCCAATTGCACTCACCACCAGCATGCAGATAACCCACCCCCAACCCAGCTGGTTGATAGCAAAAATAGCTATTAAGATTATCCAAAGTACACATCCGATAGGCATACTATTTAGATTTTAATATTTGACAAAAGTTCTAATAACTGCAAATATAGTAGTCCGGTCCGTCTCTTGCATATAATTTGACTTGTTTTTTTATTTGGATTATATTCTTTTTGGCAAACTGGAATAGGGTATAGGATTTGTATAAGCTGAGCTCTGAGCCACTTCGTATATCGAGAAGGATGCAGGAGTAAAAAAAAAAGAAAGCCCGACCATAGCCGGGTTGTTGGGATACGCGCTGGGCTGTGTCGGGATGCGGTTGGATGACTTTGAGCGGATGACCCCCGACGAGTTCAGCGCGGTCTGTGAGGCGCATGCCAAGACCCGGGAGGCAGACAGCCGCGAGTCGTGGGAACAGACGCGGGCACTGGCATACACGCTGAGCGGTCCGTACATGAAGCACAAGACCACGGTGCAGCGGTTCTGGCCGTTGCCCTGGGATGAGAAGAAGGAAAAGCGGGGTGCTGACCGGGTAGTGATGAGCCGAGAGGAGCAGAAGCGACGCTTCGAGGAACTGGCTAAACGGGTTTAGTGCTTCGCTTTGCCGTTTTGCTTCTGCAGGCGGCGCTGCTCCCTGGCACGTTTCTTTTCCGCCCAACGTTCCTCAATCTCTTTGACCTCCCAGTCTTCTTTGAGGTCTCGAGGGTCTATGGAGACAAGGAAGTAACCGACTGCGATAAAGATAAACGACGCGACGCCGCAATTAAAAACGGCATCCGTGCTTTGAACGAGAAAAAGAGAAATAGCGAATATCACTCCTATCAGGACAAGAAAATAACCGAATTCAATAGTTCTCATGGGGCTAAAGGTTTTGGTTTGTCGCAAACATAAGAAATAAAAATCAGAAAAGCAATGTCTAAAGACGTAAAATTTAATATCAAGCTTTCCATTGACGGGAAAGAACACATCGTCGAGGCTACGACCGATGTCAAGCACTTCGCCCAGGAGCTGGGCATTGCCGAGACGAAGGGCAAGCGGCTGCGCGATTCCCTGCTGAAGTTCAACGGGCTGGTGACACTGTTCCAGGGCTTGCAGTCGAGCTTGCCGTCATGTCGCGGTTCAGTTTGTTTTCTTGGGGATTTAACAAATGTCAGATAAATCTTATCTTTGCCATATGAAACATAAAGCCATAGATTATAAATCCGTTTTGTCTTTATTCCTTCCCAAAGGAATTTTGGATTATTTCGATATCGTAGACTATTCCGATATGGGTTCTTATTATATAATTTGTCTGGAGGAATCCAAGTCTGTACCTTCCGAGTATTCTCACTTACCACTGGTCTCCAAGGGTTTTTATCCGGAAATAACCATAACCGACTTTCCTGCGCGTGATCGTACCGTCTATCTGCGAATAAAACGTCGGCGTTGGGAAGATCCCCGTGATGGAAAGACGTATAGTCGCAATTGGCAACTGGTAGCCGAAGGCACTCATATCACCAAGGAATTTGGTGCTTTTTTAAAAGAATTACGTTGATACACACAATGTGAGTATCAAGTCCCTTGCAGAGCTTTACAGACTCGACGACAAGAAACTCACAGATTACTATAAGAATCGTTTAAGTGACTTCCGCCAGTGGCGTCATCTTCCTCATGCAGAGGAATACATGTGTTTTCCTCAAAACATGGGTCCTCACTTGTCCATAGATGAGACTTCACTAAGCAATGGAGAACTCTACACGATCATAACCAATAAGGCGGGGCATGGTCGGAAGGGGACTCTTGTGGCGATGCTCAAAGGTACCAGGAGCGAGGATATATGCAATCTTCTACTCAGGCATCTTCCTGAGGGCAGGCGTCGTGGTGTGCGAACTATTACGTTGGATATGGCCGGAAGTATGGCCAGAATTGCCAGAACCTGCTTCCCTTTGGCCAAACAGATTATTGACCGTTTTCATGTACAGAAAGAGTTTAAGGAGGCCTTACAGGATTTACGGGTCCAATACCGCTGGCAGGTAATGGAGGATGAAAACCGGAAAATGAAAGAAGCAAAGAAGCAGAAGCTCCCTTATCAACCTCTCATACTATCCAATGGGGATACACTCAAACAGTTATTGGTACGAAGCCGATATCTCCTTTTTAAAAATCCCGAAGACTGGTCCCCCTCGCAAAGGCAGCGTGCCGACCTTCTGTTTAAGTATTTTCATGACCTTAAAGAGTTCTATTACCTCTCCTTGCAACNCAAACAGTTATTGGTACGAAGCCGATATCTCCTTTTTAAAAATCCCGAAGACTGGTCCCCCTCGCAAAGGCAGCGTGCCGACCTTCTGTTTAAGTATTTTCATGACCTTAAAGAGTTCTATTACCTCTCCTTGCAACTCGGTAGAATTTACTCTACTCCGTATGAAAAGGATGTGGCAAGAGTCAAAATGGCATTATGGTTCAACCAGGTTGAGAAATGGGAATATCCACAATTTAATACCATCATCAAGACTTTTTCCAACCACTATGAAAGAATATTGAACTTCTTTGATGAGAGACTGACCAATGCAGCCGCTGAAGCTTTTAATGCAAAAATCAAACAGCTTAGAGCTACATTTAGAGATTTAGAGGGGTGGCAGATACTAAATTCTTCCTCTTTAGACTGGCGAAACTTTTTGCTTGAAATTGTTAAATCCCCAGGAAAACAAACTGAGCCCATGCCGCCGGAATGGATATAAAAAAAGAGAATGCCCGTTGGAAGACATTCTCTTGGAGAGCCTCTTGTCGGATTCGAACCAACGACCCCGAGATTACAAATCACGTGCTCTGGCCAACTGAGCTAAAGAGGCAGGTGGGTAAGCTAACTATATCGCGCCGCTACAACCAACTACCTTTGCTGCGATCAAGCCCTGGAGGATTCGAAGGGAGCTGGCCGTATAGGACTTACCCGGCTGCAAAGGTAGATATTTTTTCTAATACAACAAGTGTTTATGTAACATTTTCTACAAGGAAATTACACTTGCCTTGATTGTCAGACACTTTGTAAACGACCTCGGATTTACTTTTGTATGGGAGGACCGGACGGAGGAAGAGGGGCGAGGTTTTGTCAGGGATAAGTTTTTGTTGCTTGATGAAAAAGTACTATTTTTGCACGCACACATGATAGATTGAAGACTAAATGGCATCACAACGAAACAATTTGCAGCAAACAGCCATGCTTTATGGGACATACATGGGTCTTTTCTGGATCCTGAAGTTTGCCTTGCTTCCCCTCGGACTGGTCTTTTCCCCCCTTGCTTTGCTGTTCCTCCTGTTGACATGTGCCGTGCCGGTCATCGTGTTTCTCATGTCCCGTTCGTTCGGTCGCCAATGTGAGGGCGATTATCCTTTTTTCTCCGCGTTGGTGTTTGCCTTTCAGATTTATCTCTTCGCATCCCTGCTGACGGCTGTAGGACACTACCTCTATTTCCAGTTCCTTGATAACGGTTTCATATACACACGTGTGGCAGCACAGTTGGAACTTGTCAAAGACGAACCTGCCATGCAGGCTCAGATGACGCAAATCAAACATGCACTCGATGTGTTTTATGAACTGACTCCCATCCAACTTGCCATGCAACTTTTATCACAAAACATATTTTACGGCATCCTCTTGTCCCTGCCTACTGCCTTGCTCACCATGCGTCGGAAAGCCGTGGGGCGTTAGGAAGGGATGGACCGTGTCAAAACGAAATCGAACTACTAGATTATGGATATATCCGTTGTCGTTCCTCTCTACAATGAGGAGGAATCGTTGCCTGAACTGTTCGCCTGGATTGAACGGGTGATGGCAGCTCATCATTTTACGTATGAGGTCATTTTTGTCAATGACGGAAGTACCGACCGTTCCTGGGAGGTCATCGAGCGTCTGCGTGCGGAATCGCCTTGTGTGAAAGGTATTAAGTTCCGCCGGAACTATGGGAAGTCGCCGGCGTTGTTCTGTGGGTTCCGCAAGGCGGAAGGCGATGTGGTCATCACCATGGATGCTGATTTGCAGGATAGTCCCGACGAGATTCCCGAGCTCTACCGCATGATTACGGAAGAGGGTTACGACTTGGTGTCGGGATACAAGAAGAAACGTTACGATCCCTTGTCGAAAACGATTCCGACAAAGCTTTTTAATGCGACGGCGCGGGCTGTCTCGGGCATACATAACCTGCACGACTTCAACTGTGGACTGAAAGCCTATCGGCGTGAGGTGGTGAAGAACATCGAGGTCTATGGCGAGATGCACCGCTACATCCCTTACCTGGCAAAGAATGCAGGCTTCTCCAAAATCGGGGAAAAGGTTGTGCACCATCAGGCACGCAAGTTCGGCAAGACCAAGTTTGGCGGACTCAACCGCTTCTTCAACGGCTACCTGGACCTGCTCCTGTTATGGTTCCTGTCAAAGTTCGGGGTGAAGCCGATGCACATGTTCGGCTTTCTCGGGTCGATTGTTTTCCTGTTGGGCTTCATCTCCTGTGCCGTCCTGGGCTTTAACAAGCTTTATGCCATGTACAGCGGGCAGCCCTATCGTCTGGTGACCGACTCGCCCTATTTCTATTTCGCCATCACGGCAATGATTATCGGGACACAACTGTTCCTGGCAGGCTTTGTCGGTGAACTGGTGACGCGCAATGCCCCCGAACGCAATAACTATAAGGTAGAAAAGGAAATCTGATGAAAGGTATGAAAGCATCTGCACTACAGGGACTCGCCTTCGGTCTGTTGCTCCTTCTTGCCGGAGCGTGCAATGACACCGACTGCACGGTCAGCAATACGGCCTATGTGAATTACGGATTTTACAATGGCAACGGGGTGGCAGTCGCCTTTACCGAACCCGTGACGGTCACGACGACGGGAGTGGATTCCGTACTTATCAATCAGGAAAACAACATGCAGCTGATGCAGCTTCCTTTGAGCTATACGAACACGGAAGACACGTTCATCGTTCATCTCAGCGAAACGCTGTTCGACACCATTTACGTCACTCATCAGAATATCCCACACTTCATTTCGATGGAGTGCGGTACAGGCATGTATCACCACATCGATGCTGTAGGGTGTGCACATCGCATCTTCGATTCCATCACGATTGTCAATCCCGATGTAACTTATGACACGAATGAACATATCAAAGTCTATCTTCCTAACAATTAGTCTGCTGTTTCCCCTTTCCCTGTGGGCGCAGAAACCGGTAGTCGACACGTCCGGAGCTTCGCAGACGAAGCAGGAGGTGCGCAAGGCTGTGGCGGCTTCCAGGGAAGGTGAAGAGAAAAAGCCGTTCTTACAGGGCATCGGCATCTCGACCGACCTGGTAGGAGTGGGCAACAAGCTGTTCGGTGGCACGTATATCAGTGGCGAGGTAGCTGCCGAGGTCAATCTGCTCAACCGGTACATGCCTATCGTGGAAGTCGGCTTCGGTAGCAGTGACATGGTGGACGAGGACAAGGAGATTGCCTACAAGACCAGTGCACCCTATTTCCGCGTCGGCATGAACTACAACTTCATGCATAAGAAGGACACCTACAGCATCATTTACGGAGGATTGCGTTACGGGTTCTCCTCGTTCAGTTTCGACATCAGTGCACCCGACTTGCAGGACCCTGTGTGGGGAGGCAGCGTGCCGTTCCATTACGAAGGCCTTTCCTGCACGGCACAGTGGCTGGAACTGGTGGCAGGCATCCGTGCCCAGGTATGGAAAAATCTGCACATGGGTTGGTCCGTCCGTTACAAACGGCTGTTAAGCTCGACCGAGCATCCCAATGCCGAGCCTCACTACATTCCCGGTTACGGAGTGAAAGACGATGTGTTGTTCGGTTTCTCCTATAACATCATTTATTATTTACCGTTGAACAAGAAGCGATGACCTATTTCGAATTGTGGTTACTTGCCGTTGGCCTTGCGATGGACTGTCTGACCGTCTCCATAGCCAGCGGCATCATTTTGAAACGTATTTACTGGCGGACAATCATCTTGACCTCTTTTTCTTTCGGGCTGTTTCAGGCCTTCATGCCTTTCCTGGGCTGGGTGGCGACAGCCCGTTTCAGCGGACTGGTGGAACAGTGTGACCACTGGATAGCCTTCACACTCCTGACTTTCCTGGGTGGAAAGATGATTTACGAGAGCTTCAAGCCCGAGGAAGAGAAGCATTTCAATCCCAACAGCCTGAAGGTGACCCTGGCTCTGTCGGTGGCAACCAGCATCGATGCCCTGGCAGTAGGCATCTCCTTCTCCTGCATCGGCTATCGTGTCCTTGCCGACATCTGGCAACCTGTAACAATTATCGGCCTGGTCTCTTTGGTCCTTGCCTTTGCCGGATTCATGATCGGCATCTTTGCCGGCAAACGTTTCCACTTCCCGGTGGAACGTCTGGGCGGAATCCTGCTGATAGGTATCGGACTGAAGATTCTCTATACCCACTTGTATGGGGGATAGAAGTCCCCGCACACAGAAAAGAGGATGCCCCCGCAGCGGGAAGCATCCTCTTTCTCAAAATAGATATTATGTATAAGTAGGTACGTTGGTTGTTCAGCTCTCCAGCAGCTTGATGGCGTCGACGTACTGTTCGATGCCGGCAGCCACCTGCTTGGCAGCTTTCATGGCAAGCACGACCGTCTGAGGGTGGTGGACCACATCGCCGCCGGCGAACACACCTTTGCGGGTGGTCATACCGAAGGGACGGTCTTTGACGATGATGTATCCCGCCTCGTCGACATCGATGCCCGTTGTGGTCGACACGATGCGGTTGGCTGGGCGTGAGCCGATGGCGAGGTAGATACGGTCGAACGGGATGATTTGTTCGCCTTGAGGGGTCGTGGCGCGGATCGCCTTCACGTGGCCTTCCTCGTCGCCGATGAACTCCTGCGTAGAGGTCTCCCACAGGAATTTCACCCCTTCCTTGACTGCCTCCTGGTATTCACTCTGGATGGCAGGCATGTCCGCTTCCGTCCGGTGGTAGATGACACTGACGCTGGCGGCACCCATGCGGACTGCCGTGCGGGCAGCATCCATGGCAACGTTGCCGCAGCCGATGACACCCACATGCTCTCCGGCAATCAACGGTACGCGGTCGCGGCTGATGGTATTCTGGTTATAGATGCTCACCATGTGAAGCAGGTAGGACGACTGTACGACGCCACGCAGCTTGGCACCCGGAATGTCCAGCGACTTGGGGAGGGCGGTACCGGTCCCGATGAAGATGGCATCGAATCCTTTGGCAAACATTTCGTCGACAGTGATGTCCTTGCCCACCATGCAATTCAGTTCAAACGAGACGCCCAGTGCCTCGATCTTTTCAATCTCCTTGCGTACGACGGCTTTCGGCAGACGGTATTCGGGGATACCGTACATCAGGACGCCGCCGGCTTCCTCCTGTCCGTCAAAAATCGTCACGTTGAAGCCGTGGCGTGCCAAGTCTCCGGCAACGGTCAGTCCGGCAGGTCCTGAACCGATGACAGCTACCTTGCCACGGGTCTTTTGCGGCAAGCGTTCACGGATCAGATTCATCTCAGTATCAAAGTCGGCGATGAAGCGCTCCAGCTTGCCGACCTGGATGCCTTTACCTTTGGCATAGAGCACGCAGTGGCCCTGGCACTGTTTTTCATGGGGGCACACACGTCCGCAGATAGCAGGAAGGTTGCTTCTCTCGTTGATGATGCTCATGGCAGCTCCCATATTACCCATGGAGAGCTGATGGATGAATCCCGGGATGTCGTGTTCAATCGGGCATCCTTTCTTGCACAACGGATTCTTGCAGTTCAGACAGCGTTTGGCTTCCGCTATTGCTTCGCTGATGGTGTAACTTTCATTTATTTCTTGAAAGGTCTTGTCTGTTGTTGTCATAATTTAAACTATAACCTTTATTTTGTAATCTCGACTTTGCAAAAGTACTGCTTTTTTGCATACCTGTATTACTTTTCCATGAAAAAATCACAACTTATTACTCTTTTTTTGCCATTCTTTTTCTTAATTCAGCAAAAGGTCCGGATAAATCTCCGGTCGCTCTTCAATCCACTCACGGTCCGGCGCTGTATCAGGAGCAAGCTCTTTAGGTTGAAGGTGTTTGTGGAATGCCCTACGTTTCGCTTCATGCTCTGCAAGCATGATGTAAGCAAAACAGTCTGTTTGCTTGACAAAATCGGTCAAAATATACTTTTCAGCTAACGCGCACTTTGGAGAAATCGGGAAAAGTAGGTTCTTTTAAGAATATTCATGCGGAAGTTGCCGCATATTTATTCCTTCCGGTCGGGTAAAACGAATGTTTATGCAGCAGAACACATGTGTTTCACTCGTGAAACAATATCGTTAACACTCCCAAACAATATTGTTTCACGCATCAAACAATATTGTTTGGCATGCCGAACACAAGTGTTTGACGAGTAAATGTAAGGAATCTTCTTTCCTTTAACAATTGAGCCTTCCACTTAACATTCGTTCACCTCCAGTTTGTGTGTCAGGATGAGATTTTCCAACTATTACTTTGTACGGTTCTGTTCCTGACAGCAGGACATAAGCCTCTCAATCTTTCGTCTAATCCATCCTGAAGATATGCTTTGCGCCAAAAGAACGACAAAGTGTATTTTGCAAATCGCCTGAGAATGCTTTCTTTGCAAGCAGACCTGTCCTTGGGACTGAAAACGGGCACTGTGGAGCGGTTCGTTTGACGTTTTGACAGAATGACAGGAAGAGTGACGGCTGGAACTTGTGGAAGTGCCGACCTGCGGAAGTGGAATTAATTATTAAATAATTTCGTACGTTTGCCGGATATATAGAGGGAATATTGTATCTTTGCGCAAATATTAATGAATGAAATTAAGTTATGTGTGGAATCGTAGGCTATATCGGTAAGAGAGATGCTTACCCTGTCCTCGTGAAAGGTTTGAAACGGCTGGAGTACAGAGGTTACGACAGCGCAGGGATGGCATTAATCAACGGTCAAGACCAATTAAACGTATATAAAACCAAAGGAAGAGTTTCTGATTTAGAGCATTTTGTTGAGGATAAGGATACCTCAGGCAGCATCGGCATAGCCCACACCCGTTGGGCAACACACGGCGAACCCTCCCAAGTGAACGCCCACCCTCACTATTCTTCATCGGGCAATCTGGCATTGATTCATAACGGCATTATCGAGAACTACGCGACGTTGAAGGAACGGCTTCAGCAGAAGGGTGTTACCTTCCTGAGTAATACCGACACGGAAGTGCTGGTGCAGCTGATTGAGTATGTCCAGCTCTCCAACAAGCTCGATTTGCTGACCGCCCTGCAGCTGGCCCTGCATGAGGTGATTGGAGCGTATGCCATTGCGTTGCTCGACCGTCGTCAGCCTGACACCATCCTGGTGGCACGGAAGAGCAGTCCGCTGGTGGTGGGAATCGGGCAGGATGAATTCTTCTTTGGTTCCGACGCCACACCGATTGTCGAATACACGGACAAGGTGGTCTATCTGGAGGACAACGAGATTGCTGTCATGCGTCGCGGTCAGGAACTGAAAGTGGTTGACCTGGATAATGTGAAGATGAAGCCGGAGGTGCAGACCATCGAAATGAACCTCGGGCAACTGGAGAAGGGCGGTTATCCGCATTTCATGCTGAAGGAAATTTTCGAACAGCCTGACTGCATCAACGACTGCATGCGCGGTCGCGTCAATGTCGAATCGACCAACGTGGCCTTGTCGGCTGTCATCGACCATAAGGAACGTCTGCTGAACGCCCGCCGCTTCATCATTGTGGCTTGCGGTACCTCCTGGCATGCAGGACTGATTGGCAAGCAGCTGATCGAGAGTCTGTGCCGCATTCCGGTGGAAGTGGAATATGCTTCCGAGTTCCGTTACCGCAACCCGGTCATCTCGTCGGAAGATGTGGTGATTGCCATCTCCCAGTCGGGAGAAACGGCCGATACGCTGGCAGCAGTCCAGCTGGCCAAGGAGCGGGGCGCATTTATATATGGTATATGTAATGTGGTGGGTTCGTCCATAGCCCGTGCCACACACACCGGTTCGTATATCCACGTCGGTCCGGAAATCGGAGTGGCTTCGACGAAGGCCTTCACCGGACAGGTCACCGTGCTGACCATGCTGGCACTGGCACTGGCGAAGGAGAAAGGAGCCATCCAGGATTCACAGTTCCTTGAAATCGTGCAGGAACTGAACCTGGTGCCTGCCAAGATGAAGCAGGTCCTGTCGAAGAACCAGGCGATTGCAGAGCTGTCGCGCATCTTCACCTATGCACACAACTTCCTCTATCTCGGACGCGGATACAACTATCCCGTGGCGCTGGAGGGAGCCCTGAAGCTGAAGGAAATATCCTACATACACGCGGAAGGTTATCCTGCCGCCGAGATGAAGCATGGTCCGATTGCCCTCATCGACACGGAGATGCCGGTGGTCGTGGTGGCAACGAAGAACGCCATGTATGAGAAAATCATCAGTAACATCCAGGAGATAAAGGCGCGGAAAGGCAAGGTGATTGCACTGGTGTCGGAGGGCGATACGGAGATAGCTGCCATCGCAGACGACTGCATCGAAATCCCGAAAATCATCGAGTGTCTCGAACCGCTGATTACCACCATCCCCTTGCAGCTGCTAGCCTACCACATTGCCGTCTGCAAAGGGAAGGATGTCGACCAGCCGCGTAACCTGGCTAAATCGGTCACCGTAGAATAATTCAAACACAATACAAATGGAACAGCTGAAACATGAATGTGGTGTCGTCATGATACGTTTGCTCAAACCGTTGAGCTACTACCAGGAGAAGTATGGTACGTGGATGTACGGTTTGAACAAACTCTATCTGATGATGGAGAAACAACACAACCGCGGACAAGAGGGAGCGGGTTTGGCTTGCGTGAAACAGAAGGCCGAACCCGGCGAAGAATATATGTTTCGAGAGCGGGCTTTGGGCACGGGGGCGATTACGGAGATATTCGCGTCCGTCCAAAGTCATTTCAAGGATTTGACCCCCGAACAGTTGCACGATGCCGACTATGCGCAGCGTTATCTGCCTTTTGCCGGGGAAACCTATATGGGCCACTTGAGGTATTCGACTACCGGTAAAAGTGGTCTTTCTTATGTCCACCCGTTCCTTCGCCGGAACAACTGGCGGGCAAAGAACCTGTTGCTCTGCGGAAACTTCAACCTGACGAATGTCGATGAAATATTTGCCCGTCTCACAGCCGACGGACAGCATCCCCGCATCTATTCCGACACTTACATCATGCTTGAGCAGGTCGGCCACCGGCTCGACCGGGAAGTGGAGCGGCTCTACCAGCAATACAAGGCGGAAGGAAGGACCGGACTCGACCTGACGCATGCCATCGAGGACCACATCGACCTGACGAATGTCATCCGTACGTCAAGCAAGGAGTGGGATGGAGGTTATGTCATTTGCGGACTGACAGGCAGCGGCGAGTCGTTTGCCCTGCGTGACCCGTGGGGAATCCGTCCGGCTTTCTGGTACAAGGATGATGAAATCATTGTCCTGGCTTCCGAACGTCCGGTAATCCAGACAGCCCTGAACGTCCCGGTAGAGGAGGTCCACGAGCTGCGTCCCGGACAGGCCGTGCTGGTCAACAAACGGGGAGAGATGCGCGTGGAGCAGATCAACCAGCCCAAGGAAGAAAAGCAATGTACGTTTGAACGCATCTATTTCAGCCGGGGCAGCGACAAGGACATCTACAACGAACGCAAGGAACTGGGCCGTCGTCTCGTGGACCCCATCCTGAAAGCGGTCAACCATGATGTGGAACACACCGTGTTCTCCTATATCCCCAACACGGCAGAGGTCGCCTTCTACGGTATGCTCGACGGTTTTGATACCTATCTGAACCATCTCAAGATAAAGGAAATCGAGGCTTTGGGGCACCGTCCGACACGGAGTGAGCTGGATCGCATACTTTCCATGCGCATTCGGAGCGAGAAAGTTGCCATAAAAGACATAAAATTGCGTACCTTTATAGCCGAAGGCAACAGCCGCAATGATTTGGCTGCCCACGTCTATGACATCACCTACGGCAGTCTGGTGCCTTATCAGGACAATCTGGTGATTATCGATGACAGCATCGTGCGCGGAACAACCCTGAAACAGAGTATCATAAATATTCTTGACCGGTTGCATCCGAAGAAGATTGTCATCGTCTCGTCG
The DNA here is from genome assembly GCF_900291465.1 of Bacteroides sp. Marseille-P3684. Lineage (GTDB taxonomy): Bacteria > Bacteroidota > Bacteroidia > Bacteroidales > Bacteroidaceae > Phocaeicola_A. Next base: position 2,914,633 of record NZ_LT985808.1, on the reverse strand, counting down.
TCGCCTCAGGTGCGTTATCCGGACTACTACGGCATCGATATGGCAAAGATGAGCGAGTTCATTGCCTTCCGTGCGGCGATGGAGCTGCTGGAAGACCGTGGCATGCGCGACGTCATCGAACGTGCTTACAAGAAGTCGAAGGCACAGGAACATCTGCCGAAAGAAAAGATGGTGAACTATGTCAAGGAAATCTATGAGCCGTTCACCGATGAGGAAATCTCAAACAAGATGGTGGAGATGCTGACCAAGGGCGAAGGCATTCATGCTAAGGTGGAGATTGTCTATCAGACACTGGAAGGACTGCATGCAGCCTGTCCCGACCATACCGGGGACTGGTACTTCAGCGGTGACTATCCGACACCCGGCGGTGTGCGCCAGCTCAACCAGGCCTTCATCAATTATATTGAAAAAGTATATCAGTTCTAATTAAGAATAATAACATATCTATCTGAAATGAGAAATGTAACACTAATCCTCGATGATGGAACCCGCTTCCACGGAACATCATTCGGTTATGAAAAGCCTGTTGCCGGCGAAGTAGTCTTCAACACCGCCATGACAGGCTATCCGGAAAGTCTTACAGACCCCTCGTATGCAGGGCAGTTAATGACGCTGACTTATCCCTTGGTCGGTAACTACGGTGTGCCGCCGTTTACCTTTGAACCCAATGGACTGCCAACCTTCATGGAGAGTGAGAAAATCCATGCGGAAGCTATCATTGTGAGCGATTACAGCTATGAGTACAGCCATTGGAACGCTGTGGAGAGTCTGGCTGACTGGCTGAAGCGCGAGGGAGTTCCCGGCATCACGGGCATCGACACCCGTGAGCTGACCAAAGTGCTGCGCGAGCACGGTGTGATGATGGGTAAGATTGTCTTTGACGATGAACCCGACAACATCCCTGAAGCACAGTACAGCGGCATCAACTATGTAGACAAGGTTTCATGCAAAGAGGTAGTGCGTTACAACGAGGGAGCCGGCAAGAAGAAGGTCGTGCTGGTGGATTGCGGTGTGAAGTCAAACATTATCCGCTGCCTGCTCAAACGGGATGTGGAAGTCATCCGGGTGCCCTGGAACTATGATTTCACGGCGTTGGAGTACGACGGACTCTTCATCTCGAACGGACCCGGTGACCCGGATACGTGCGATGAGGCTGTACAGAACATCCGCAAGGCGATGAGCCTTTCCGACAAACCTATCTTTGGTATCTGTATGGGCAACCAGCTGCTCTCCAAGGCGGGCGGCGCTAAAATCTATAAGCTGAAGTATGGTCACCGCAGCCACAACCAACCGGTGCGCAAGGTCGGGACCAACCAGTGTTTCATCACCAGTCAGAATCACGGCTATGCAGTGGACAACAATACGTTGGGGGCTGACTGGGAACCGCTCTTCATCAACATGAACGATGGCTCCAATGAGGGTATCCGTCACAAGTCGAAACCTTGGTTCTCGGCACAGTTCCATCCGGAAGCAGCCAGTGGACCGACCGACACCGAGTTCCTTTTCGATGATTTTGTGAAACTCCTTTAATCCTTAATTAGAAAACGATCATGAAAGAAAATATAAAGAAAGTATTGCTCTTAGGTTCGGGTGCGCTCAAGATTGGTGAGGCCGGCGAATTTGACTACTCCGGTTCACAAGCGCTGAAGGCTTTGAAAGAAGAAGGCATCCACACGGTGCTGATCAATCCGAACATTGCGACGGTGCAAACCAGTGAAGGTGTGGCAGACCAGATTTACTTCTTGCCGGTCACTCCGTTCTTTGTGGAGAAAGTCATCCAGAAGGAACGTCCCGACGGTATCCTCCTCTCCTTTGGCGGACAAACGGCCTTGAACTGCGGTGTGCAGCTCTATAAGGGTGGCATTCTGGAGAAATACAATGTGCGCGTGCTGGGTACTCCCGTACAGGCTATCATCGACACGGAAGACCGCGAGCTTTTTGTGAAGAAGCTGGATGAGATCCAGGTGAAGACAATCAAGAGCGAGGCGGTGGAGAATGCCGAGGACGCACGCCGTGCAGCCCGTGAGCTGGGTTATCCCGTCATCGTACGTGCAGCCTACGCTCTGGGAGGTCTGGGTTCCGGCTTCTGCGACAATGAGGAAGAACTGAACGTGTTGGTAGAGAAGGCTTTCTCTTTCTCTCCCCAGGTACTGGTGGAGAAATCGCTCCGCGGTTGGAAGGAAATCGAGTATGAAGTGGTGCGTGACCGTTACGACAACTGCATCACGGTCTGCAACATGGAGAACTTCGACCCGCTGGGTATCCACACCGGCGAGTCCATCGTGATTGCTCCTTCCCAGACGTTGACAAACAAGGAATACCATAAACTGCGTGAGCTTGCCATCCGCATCATCCGCCACATCGGTATTGTGGGTGAATGTAATGTGCAGTATGCTTTCGACCCCGAGTCGGAAGATTACCGGGTGATTGAGGTGAACGCCCGTCTGAGCCGTTCATCGGCATTGGCATCCAAGGCGACCGGTTATCCGTTGGCTTTCGTGGCAGCCAAGTTGGGATTGGGTTACGGCCTGTTCGACTTGAAGAACTCTGTGACCAAGACGACTTCGGCATTCTTCGAGCCGGCATTGGACTATGTGGTCTGCAAGATTCCGCGTTGGGACCTGGGCAAGTTCCGTGGTGTAGACCGCGAGCTGGGTTCATCCATGAAATCCGTGGGTGAGGTCATGGCCATCGGTCGTACGTTTGAAGAAGCCATCCAGAAGGGACTCCGCATGATCGGGCAAGGCATGCACGGTTTTGTGGAGAACAAGGAGCTGGTGATTCCCGATGTCGACAAGGCACTGCGTGAACCGACCGACAACCGTATATTTGTCATCAGCAAGGCGATGCGTGCCGGATACACCATCGACCAGATTCATGACCTGACGAAGATTGACAAGTGGTTCCTGCAGAAGCTCATGAACATCATGAACACCTCGAAGGAGCTGCATGCCGTCGGCTCTCTGGACAAGCTGGATGCCACACTGCTCCGTAGAGCGAAGGTACAGGGCTTCTCTGATTTCCAGGTCGGACGTGCAATCGGACTGGAGAAAGATATGGACATCGAACAAGCCATCAACCAGGTGCGTGCCTACCGCAAGAGTCTGGGCATTGTGCCGGTGGTGAAGCAGATTGATACGCTGGCAGCCGAATATCCTGCACAGACCAACTACCTCTACCTGACTTATAGCGGTGTCGGAAATGACGTGAACTATCTGGGAGACCGCCGCTCCATCATTGTATTGGGTTCGGGAGCTTACCGCATCGGTTCGTCCGTGGAATTTGACTGGTGTGGTGTACAGGCGCTCAACACGATTCGCAAGGAGGGTTACCGCAGTGTGATGATCAACTACAACCCGGAGACCGTGTCTACGGACTATGATATGTGCGACCGACTCTATTTCGATGAACTGACCTTTGAACGTGTGATGGATATCATCGAACTGGAGAATCCCCACGGAGTCATCGTGTCTACGGGTGGACAGATTCCGAACAACCTGGCCATGCGCCTTGACGGCGAACATGTCAATATCCTCGGAACCTCTGCCAAGAGCATCGATAATGCGGAGGACCGCGACAAGTTCTCTGCCATGCTTGACCGCATCGGAGTGGACCAGCCTGAATGGAGTGCCCTGACCTCGATGGAAGATATCAATGCCTTCATTGACAAGGTCGGATTCCCCGTATTGGTGCGTCCTTCCTATGTGCTTTCCGGTGCAGCCATGAATGTCTGCTCCAACCAGGAAGAGCTGGAGCGCTTCCTCCAGTTGGCAGCCAATGTATCGAAGAAGCATCCCGTGGTAGTCAGCTCCTTTATCGAGCACGCCAAGGAGGTTGAGATGGATGCGGTAGCAAAGGACGGTGAAATCATTGCCTATGCCATCAGCGAGCACATTGAATATGCCGGTGTGCACTCGGGCGATGCCACCATCCAGTTCCCGCCCCAGAAGCTCTATGTGGAGACCGTGCGCCGCATCAAGCGTATCTCCCGTCAGATTGCCAAAGAACTGCATATCTCCGGACCGTTCAATATTCAGTTCCTCGCCCGTGAGAACGACATCAAGGTGATCGAATGTAACCTTCGTGCTTCGCGCAGTTTCCCCTTCGTCAGCAAGGTGCTTAAGATCAACCTCATCGAACTGGCTACCCGTGTGATGTTGGGTCTGCCTGTCGAGAAGCCGGAGAAGAGCCTCTTCGACCTTGACTATGTCGGCATCAAGGCTTCGCAGTTCTCGTTCAACCGTCTGCAGAAAGCCGACCCGGTGCTGGGTGTCGATATGGCTTCTACCGGTGAAGTCGGTTGCTTGGGAGACGATTCAGCCAGCGCAGTGCTTACTGCCATGCTCTCTGTAGGCCAACGCATCCCGGCAAAGAACATCCTTCTGTCTACCGGAACAGCCAAGCAGAAGGTTGACATGCTCGATGCAGCCCGCATGCTCAAGAAGAAGGGCTACAACCTCTTCGCTACCGGTGGCACATCGCGTTTCCTGACCGAGAACGGCATCGAGAATACACTGGTACACTGGCCGAGCGAGCCTGAAGCCAAACCTCAGGCATTGGAGATGCTTCACAACAAGGAAATAGACATGGTGGTGAACATTCCGAAGAACCTGACGGCAGGTGAGCTGACCAACGGCTACAAGATCCGCCGTGCAGCTATCGACTTGAATATACCTCTGATTACCAATGCCCGTCTGGCAAGTGCCTTCATCAATGCGTTCTGTACGCTGGATGTAAACGACATTGCCATCAAGAGCTGGTCAGAATACAAATAAGCCGGTAATTTCTTAATTTCAGATATTGGTAAGCTGAAGGCTGCCTTTCCCGATGGTGGGGAAGGCGGCCTTCTGACTTTTAATCTGTAATCTTTACAAACGGACTCTTTGAGGCTGAAAATGCAGGCAAGAACCGGCAAGAAGGCAGAAATGCGTTTCTGCTACATTGAGTTTTCAAAATCGGGGACCGCATGTTTTTTTGTTCATCTGTTAACGAACACGGTACGCAGGGGTGTCACTTTTTACAGCCAAGTCTTATCGTAGAAGGGAAGAATAATCGTATCTTTGTGGCACCCTGTCTGACAGATTCTTAGGAAAGCTTTGCCGGATGGCGGTAAATACTTTTGAACTACAATTGGAGAGAATCATCTAATAATATATAAGTAGTATATGGCAAATGTTATCAAACTGCGAAAGGGGCTTGACATCAACCTGAAGGGTAAACCTGCGCCGGAAATACTCCGTGTAGACGAGCCGGAGGTATATGCGTTGATGCCTGCCGATTTCACCGGCATCATGCCGAAAGTGACCGTGCATGAAGGTGATGCTGTGAAAGCCGGAGAGCCGCTGTTCGTAGACAAGAACCATCCTGAGGTGAATTTTGTGTCGCCTGTGAGCGGCACGGTACTGGGTGTGGATCGTGGCGAGCGCCGTCGGGTACTGAGTATCCGTGTGCAAGCTGACTCCCGGCAGGAGTATGTGGAGTTTGAACGTCCTGATGTGTCACGCATGAAGGCTGATGATGCAAAGGCATGGCTGATGCGTACGGGTCTTTTTGCCTTCTTCCGTCAGCGGTCTTATGACATTACGGCATCTCCGGACAACCATCCCAAAGCTATTTTCGTGTCGGCTTTTGACTCGAAGCCTTTGGCTCCTGATTTTGAATTTGTGTTGAAGGGGCAGGAGGCAGACTTCCAGTCCGGTCTGGATGTGTTGGCATGTCTGGCACCGGTGCATTTGGGTGTCAGCGTCCGTCAGCAGAGTCCGGCTTTGAGAAATGCCAAGAATGTGCGTGTCCATGTATTCGACGGACCGCATCCCGCAGGCAATGTTGGTATACAGATTCACCATGTGGACCCGATCAACAAAGGCGAACAGGTGTGGACGCTGGGAGCGGAAGATGTGATTTTCATCGGACGTACCTTGCGGACCGGACATGTGGACCTGACCCGTACGATTGTCCTGGCCGGTTCCGAGGTAACGACTCCGGCGTACGTCCGTATGAAAGTGGGTGCACAGTTGTCCACGCTGCTGAAAGGTCGTGTTGTTCTGGGAGACCGTGTGGTTCGTGTCATTGATGGAAACGTGCTGACGGGACATCCGACAACAGCCGATGGCTTCCTGGGTGCGCACTCGACGCAGGTGACTGTCATTCCCGAAGGAAGTGATGTCGATGAATTCTTCGGCTGGATCAGTCCCCGTCTGAATGACTTCAGCACAAGCCGTGCCTACTTCAGCTGGTTGTTCGGCCGTAAGCGCGAATATACGCTGGATGCCCGTGTGAAAGGAGGCGAACGTCACATGATCATGTCCGGTGAATACGACCGTGTGCTGCCTATGGATATCCTGCCTGAGTTCCTCATCAAGGCGATCCTGGCAGGTGATATAGAGCGGATGGAGGCATTGGGTATCTATGAAGTGGCTCCCGAGGACTTCGCTTTGTGTGAATTTGTCGATTCGTCGAAGCTGGAACTGCAACGCATCGTACGCGAAGGCTTGGATTTGTTGCGTCAGGAAATTGAAGGAGAGTAACAGAATTGACAATAGGAATGACTGACAATTCATATATTCAATGATAGAAAGATTCGTATGAAAGGATTAAGAAACTATTTAAACAAGATAAAGCCCAACTTTGAAAAGGGTGGACGTCTGCATGCGCTCCATTCGTTTTTCGATGGTATGGAGACATTTATGTTCGTCCCCCACACGACATCGCGTACGGGTACGAATATTCATGATGCGATTGACAGCAAGCGTATCATGATATTGGTGGTCATCGCTCTGCTGCCGGCCCTGTTGTTTGGCATGTACAACGTCGGATACCAGCATTTTACTCATGTCGCAGCGTTTACGCAGACGCCGATGACCGCCGGATTCTGGGAGATGTTCTTCTATGGACTGCTAGCCGTGTTGCCCAAGATTATTGTGTCCTATGTAGTCGGACTGGGCATTGAGTTTGCCGTGGCGCAATGGAAGGGCGAGGAAATCCATGAAGGTATTCTGGTCACGGGTATTTTGATTCCGATGATTGTTCCCGTGGACTGTCCGCTTTGGATGTTGGCGATTGCAACAGCCTTCTCTGTAATTTTTGCCAAGGAGGTCTTTGGTGGTACCGGTATGAACGTGTTCAATGTGGCGCTGGTAACCCGTGCTTTCCTTTTCTTTGCCTATCCGACCAAGATGTCGGGTGAATCGGTCTGGGTCTCGGGCGACAGCATTTTCGGTTTGGGACAGACGGTTGACGGAATGACTGCTGCCACTTCGCTGGGTATTGCTTCTACCGCCAAGGCTGCCGATGCCTTCCCGCCGTTCTCATGGGATATGGTGACCGGTCTTATCCCCGGTTCTATCGGTGAGACCAGTGTGATCGCCATCCTTATCGGTGCTGTTATTCTCTTGTGGACGGGTGTTGCCAGCTGGAAGACCATGCTCTCTGTATTTGTGGGCGGTGCTGTTGTCGCAGGACTGTTCAACGTGTCGGGCATCGACACGGCCATGGCCCACATGCCTTGGTACGAGCATCTGTGCCTGGGAGGCTTCTGTTTCGGTGCCGTGTTCATGGCAACCGACCCGGTGACCTCCGCACGTACGGAGACCGGTAAGTATATTTATGGTTTCCTGATTGGTGCCATGGCCATCATCATCCGTGTGCTGAACCCGGGTTATCCCGAAGGCATGATGCTGGCTATCCTGCTGATGAATGTCTTTGCTCCGCTGATTGACTATTGTGTGGTGCAGGGCAACATCTCCCGAAGAATGAAACGTGTATCTACCCAAAAATAAGAAAAGGAATATGGCTACAAAGAAATTTGTTTGTCAGGTCTGTGGCTATGTCTACGAAGGTGAGTCTGCTCCTTCCCAGTGCCCGGTATGCAAAGCGCCGGCTACTCAGTTCAAGGAGGTAGAGCAGCCCGGGGACCCCACCAAGCCTGCCAAGAAGAAAAGAGATACGAACAGCAATGTCTATACATTAATATATGCTGCGGTCATGGTGATTGTGGTGGCGTTCCTGTTGGCATTTGTCAACTCTTCGCTCCGCAGTCGTCAGGATGAGAATATCAAGATGGACACCAAGAAGCAGATTCTTTCAGCCCTCCATGTGACCGGTGTGAAAGATGTCAATGCCGAGTATGCCCGTTACGTGAAGGCCGACTGCCTGATGGACGCCGAAGGCCGCCTCGATGAGAAGGTGGATGACCGGGACTTTGCCACTTCCTACGAGAAGGAGGTGAAGGAACACGGACGCTTGCACGTCTTTGTCTGCGAGGTGGAAGGCGAGACCAAGTATGTCATCCCTGTATATGGTACAGGTTTGTGGGGAGCCTTGTGGGGCTACGTAGCACTTAACGCTGACAAGAGTTCCGTCTATGGAGTATACTTCTCCCATGCCAGTGAGACTCCCGGTTTGGGTGCGGAGATTGTCACGGATGCCTTCAAAGGACAGTTCGTCGGCAAGCAGGCACTGGATGCCGACAAGGTCGTGCTGGGCGTGATGAAGCATGGCAAGGTGGAGAACCCGGCTTGTCAGGTTGACGGTATCTCCGGCGGAACCATCACTTCCAACGGTGTCGACCAGATGTTGAAGAACTGTCTGGGCAACTACATCAAGTTTTTAACTTCAAAAGAATAGGAGGACAGAAGCAATATGAGCCAATTATTTTCCAAGAAAAACAAAGAAGTATTTGCCACACCGCTCGGTCTGAACAACCCCGTGACGGTGCAAGTGCTGGGCATCTGTTCGGCATTGGCGGTGACGGCCAAGCTGGAGCCTGCCATCGTGATGGGTCTCTCTGTGACCATCATTACGGGTTTCTCCAATGTCATCATTTCGCTCATCCGCCGTACAATCCCTAACCGCATCCGCATCATCGTGCAGCTGGTCGTCGTCGCTGCGTTGGTGACGATTGTGAGTGAAATCCTGAAGGCTTTTGCCTATGATGTGAGCGTACAGCTTTCGGTCTATATCGGATTGATTATTACTAACTGTATCCTGATGGGACGTCTGGAAGCCTTTGCCATGTCCAACGGTCCTTGGGAATCGTTCCTTGATGGTCTGGGCAACGGACTGGGTTATGCCAAGATTCTCGTTATTGTGGCGTTCTTCCGCGAATTGTTAGGTTCCGGCACATTGCTGGGTTTCCGCATCATCCCGCAGTCAGTTTACGATGCCGGTTATATAAACAATGGTTTGATGGTGATGCCTCCCATGGCTCTTGTGATTGTCGCCTGCATCATCTGGTGGCAGCGTAGCCGTCACAAGGAATTGCAAGACAAATAACCGGCAAAGCCGCTATCAACCCCTTAATTTTGTAAATTATGGAACATCTGTTAAGTCTATTTGTTCGTTCGATATTTGTCGACAACATGATATTTGCCTTCTTCCTGGGTATGTGTTCATACCTTGCCGTGTCAAAGACCGTGAAGACAGCCGTGGGATTAGGCATTGCCGTCACTTTCGTTTTGGTGGTGACGCTCCCTGTAAACTATCTGCTGCAGACTCGTGTGCTTTCAGCGGATGGTATCTTTGGTATTGATCTCAGTTTCTTGAGCTTCATCCTGTTTATTGCTGTGATTGCCGCCATCACCCAGTTGGTGGAGATGGTAGTAGAGCGTTTCAGCCCTTCCCTCTATGCTTCATTGGGTATCTTCCTTCCGTTGATTGCCGTAAACTGTGCCATTATGGGTGCCTCGCTGTTTATGCAGCAACGCATCGTGAAGGGTGAATCTGACCCGCAGTTTATCGGTGGTGTGGCGGATGCCATCTCTTATGCGTTAGGTTCAGGTATCGGCTGGATGCTTGCCATCGTAGGCTTGGCTGCCATACGCGAAAAGATGGCTTACTCCAATGTGCCTGCTCCGTTGCGGGGATTGGGCATCACATTCATTGTGGTAGGTCTGATGGCAATGGCCTTCATGTGTTTCTCTGGACTGAAGATATAATGAACAAAGAGTAATCGTAACGACATGAATACACAGTTAATCTTTGCGAGTATAGCGGTTTTCCTCTCCGTTATGCTGATATTGGTAATCGTCCTGCTGGTGGCCAAGAAATACCTGGTTCCTTCGGGCAACGTGAAGCTTACCATCAATGGGGAAAATACACTTGAAGTGGAATCCGGTTCCACTCTGTTGAACACATTGGCTGTAAATGGCATCTACCTGTCTTCGGCTTGTGGTGGTAAAGGCTCGTGTGGACAATGTAAGTGTCAGGTAATAGAAGGTGGAGGTGAGATTCTGCCTTCCGAATTGCCTCATTTCAACCGTAAGCAGCGTCAGGACCATTGGCGCTTGGGCTGTCAGGTGAAGTTGAAGGGTGACATGAGCATCAAGGTTCCCGAGTCGGTAATGGGTGTCAAGGAGTGGGAGTGCGAAGTCATCTCCAACAAGAACGTGGCAACCTTTATCAAGGAGTTTATCGTTGCATTGCCTCCCGGTGAGCACATGGACTTTATCCCCGGCTCGTATGCACAGATAAAGATTCCTACTTATTCCATGGATTATGACAAGGATATTGACAAGGACCTGATTGGCAAGGAATACCTTCCGTCGTGGGAGAAGTTCGGACTGTTTGGTTTGAAATGCAAGAATGACGAACCTACGGTACGTGCCTATTCGATGGCGAACTATCCGGCAGAAGGGGACCGCATCATGCTGACTGTCCGTATCGCCACTCCGCCCTTCAAGCCGAAACCTCAGGTAGGCTTCATGGACGTGATGCCGGGTATCGCTTCTTCCTACATATTCACGTTGAAGCCTGGTGACAAGGTGACAATGAGCGGTCCTTATGGAGACTTCCATCCGATTTTCGACTCCAAGCGTGAGATGATGTGGATTGGTGGTGGTGCCGGTATGGCTCCGTTGCGTGCACAGATTATGCACATGCTTCGCACATTGCATACGACTGACCGCAAGATGTCTTACTTCTATGGCGCCCGTGCACTCAATGAAGTGTTCTATCTGGAAGACTTCCTTCAGTTGGAACGTGATTTCCCGAATTTCTCTTTCCACTTGGCTTTGGACCGTCCCGACCCGGCTGCCGATGCTGCGGGCGTGAAGTATACTCCGGGATTTGTTCACCAGGTTATTTATGACACCTACTTGAAGGACCATGAAGCTCCTGAAGACATAGAGTACTACATGTGCGGTCCTGGTCCGATGAGCAAGGCGGTAGAGGGTATGCTCGACAGCTTGGGTGTTCCGATGAAGAACCTGATGTTCGATAACTTCGGTTGATATCCAGGATATGGTATAGTATGCAGGCGTAATGCCTGCCGTGATATGATAGAGCAGCGAAGCTTGACCCCGTTGGGAACAGCTTCGCTGCTTTGTGTTTGGTATGCGGGTTTAAGAGTGAAGGCTTATGGTTTTTGGGGAAGGTGTCCTTGTTTCATGGCACAATAATGAGGTTCTTTTGGAAACCATAAATCCCACCTTTATAGTGGGGTTTATTGTTCTGAAACAGCTCTTTTTGATTTTCTAATTGAGCTTTTAGACCATTAATAATCAGTAAATAGTCTGTAGTGTACTGTTCTTGATAGTTCAAAGGTAGTAATTTGGAAGCAAATCACAATTTGCGAACCCTGCCTTGTCGCTTTCGTAGACTGTTTCTGATAGCTCAAAGATAGTAATTTGGCAGTAATTTGCAATACAAACCTGTAACTTCGTTATTCCCAACCGTATTCCCACGCTTTGGGACTTCGGGTTCCAGCCTTTGGGACTTCGAGTTCCAGGCGCTGGGACTGTCAGTCCCACGGCGTGGAACTCACGGTCCCACGCCGTGGGAATACGATGGCCTTGCTGAAGAGGCGGAACAAGGTTCAGCTTCAGGCGGAAATGGATACAACAAGAGCCGACCTCCTCGTGGGGAGACCGGCCCTTCGTGATGCTTGATGAGGGAAGGCTATCGGGCGGCAATGTCCCGGTCCGTTCTTGATGCGTGACTCTCCTCGGTCTTCAGACTGTTCGTGAACAGCAACAGACGGTTCATGATGTTCACGTCACTCACGCCGCTGTCGAAGTCAAGTGAGAGCAGGTGCATCTGGGGATAGAGGTCCTTGATGCGTTTCTCGATGCCTTTTGAGACAATGTGGTTGGCAATACAGCCGAAAGGTTGCAGGCTGATGACATGGTCAACCCGTTGGCGCGCAAGGGAAAGAATTTCCCCGGGCAACAGCCAGCCTTCGCCAAACTGGGCGCTGAGCGAGATGATGCGCGAAGCTTCCTTGGACTCATCGAACACATTGGCAAAGGGGGTGAAGTGACGGAACCGGCTGCCGGCACGGTTGAACTTCTCCATCCGTCTCCATACCAGCTTGTAGAGCCAGTGGATGAGGCTGCCGGGTACGACCTTCTTCTGGAGTCCGGTGTCTTGGTTCACCTTGTAGTTGACGAATCCCTGGACGAAGAAGTCGGTCAGGAGGGGAGGGACGACCTCGATGCGTCGGCTGATGAGCCATTCGCAAATGTTCTTTTGCGCAAAGGGGTTGAACTTGAGGAAAATCTCTCCCACAATGCCTACCCGGGGCACGTCCCGGTCACAGGCGGCGGCGTCAAACTCGGCTGCTGCCGTGCGCAGTGTCGCAAGCCATTCGTCCGTACTGCCGTTCTCTATCAACCGTTTGGCGATGTCCAGGTACTTCTCTTTGAGGCGGACGGCAGTCCCTTCTTCCTTCTCCCGCACGATGGTGGCATAGTAGAGCTTGGCTATGCAGTCGGAGAAGAGCAGCGCATTCAGGATGGTCGGGAGCATCTTGAACCAGTTGACGCGGAAGCCCGGCTGCTCGTTGCCCAGCTGTCCGCCGAAGGTGAGGGAGATGACGGGCACCTGTCCGAAGCCGGATTCTGCCAGGGCACGCTGGATGAGCGAGAGGTAGTTCGAGGCACGGCACTGTCCTCCCGTCTGGGTCATGGCTACGGCAGTCGTTTCCGGGTCGTAACGTCCTTCCTTGAAGGCCTTCACGATGTCGCCCACGATGAGGGTGGCAGGATAGCAGACTTCATTGTTGGCGTACTTCAGTCCCCAGTCGCAGGATGCCGTGTCGCTCACGGGCAGGTTCTCCACGTCATAGCCGGCAAGCTTCATGAGGGGCGGAATCAGCGGAGAGATGAACGGGGTGAAGAACGGGGCGATGATTTTCCGCTTCCGGTCTTCCTCACGGAAGGGCGGTGTGGTGACAAACGGACGGACAGCCGGACGTGCCTCCTCCTTCCCCGACAGGCGCAGGCTTTCGATGGTGGAGCGGACGCGCAACTTGATGGAACCGATGTTGCTCACGTCGTCAATCTTCAGCAGGGTGAGTGTCTTCCCGTACCGTTTCAGCAGGTCGCGGGTCTCGTCGGTGAGCAGGGCGTCCGGTCCGCATCCGAACGAGGTCATCTGCATGCACTGGATGTGTGGTCCCTGCATGGCAACCCACTTGGCGGCTTTCAGGATGCGGTTGGGATATGCCCACTGCGAGAGGTAGTGCACGTCTTCCATGGGGAGGGACGTGTGGCGGACGAGGTCGTCTGTCAGGACGTTGACTCCCATCGCGGCAATCATGTCCGAGAGCTTGTGCTGAATCAGCGGGTCGGTGTGGTAGGGACGTCCGGCGAGCAGGATGGTCAGCGTCTGTCTGTCGGCTGCCGCGAGTACCTGCTGGTTGGCATCGATGAGCTGTTCTTCAAAACGGTCTGCTTCCTTCAAAGCCTCTTCAAATGCCTTTCGAATGGTCTTTTCCGGGATGCTGAACGTCCGGAGATACGCCTTGCACTGCTTGTAGAGCAGGTCCTTGTCCTTGAAGGTTATCGTCGGCGAGTCAATGGGGACGCCCACACGCTGCACGCTCTTGATGACCTCGGCATAGCCCGAGACGATGGGGCAGTTGTAACTGTTCTGTCCGCTTTCCTGTTTCTCGAAGACGACGAAGGGCATGAAGATGCGGTCTACCCGGCGGTCGATAAGGTCCTGGATGTGGCTGTGCGCCAACTTGGCGGGGAAGCAGATGTTGTCCGACATCACCAGCTTGGCTTTGGCTTCGTATGCGGCAAAGCTCGACGGCGCCGACAGTACCGTCCGCAGACCGCAACGGTTGAGCAGTGTGTGCCAGAAGGGATACTCCTCGTACAGGTTCAGGCAGCGCGGGATGCCGATGACGGCTATGGGATGCTCCACCTCGATGTGGCGGTCGAACAGCAGATGCTCCTTCCGGGCATAGACGTTCTGTCCCTGTCGCTGTTCCGTACCTTTATTGGTAAATACCTTTTCGCAGCGGTTGCCCGAGTAGTAGCGGTTGCCGTTTGCGAAGCGGTAGGTTGTGATGAGACATTGGTTTTCACATCCGTGGCAGTTCAGCGGACGGGTGGTGTAGGAGGCGCTGCCCAGCACTTCGTCGAGCGTGGCGTCAGCCGAAGCATATTGGCGGGCATAGAGTGCGCACCCGATGGCGCCCATCAGCTCCGGATAGTTGCTGCGGAACACCTCTCTGCCGATGAGTTTCTCGAAGGCACGCACCACGGAGTCATTCTTCATGGTCCCTCCCTGCACCACGATGTGCGGTCCCAGTTCCTCGGTGCTCTTCAGGCGGAGCACCTTGTACAGGCAGTTCTTCACGACCGAGTAGGACAGTCCGGCTGCGATGTCCCCGAGTCCGGCTCCCTCACGGAGTGCCTGTTTCACCTTGGAGTTCATGAACACCGTGCAGCGGGTGCCCAGGTCGTAGGGGCGGGTGGCACGACAGGCTTCAGCCGCAAAGTCCTGCACCGGGAGACCCAGTGACTTGGCGAACGTCTCGATGAACGAGCCGCATCCCGAAGAGCAGGCTTCATTGATTTCGATGCGGTTGATGACCCCTCCCGATACGAACATCGCCTTCATGTCCTGTCCGCCGATGTCGAGGATGAAGGACACATCCTTCGTCACATGGCGGGCTGCCATGTAGTGGGCTATGGTTTCGATGATGCCTCCGTTGAGGCGGAAGGCTGCCTTGATGAGGTCTTCCCCATAACCGGTGGAGCAGCTGCCGGTGATGCGGATTTGCGTGCCCGCCTCTTCGCACCGTTCGCGGAACAGGCGGAGTCCTTTCTCCACGGTCGCTATCGGGTTGCCGTCATTGCCGTGGTAGTAGGTATACAGCAGCTCGTTCCGGCGGTTGAGGACGACAATCTTCGTTGTGGTCGAGCCGGAGTCGATGCCCAGCGTCACTTCTTCAACGCCGGGTCGGAGGCTGCCTTCCCGGATGGGGCTTTGCGAGATGCGTTCTTTCCACCGGCGGTAGTCGTCGTCATCGCTGAAGATGGGTTCCAGGCTTTCGGCAGGCTGGTAGGTGACGGACAAATGCCGGTTGATGGAGTCGCTCAGGCTGGAAAGGCGGACCGGCTGGCTGTCCTCCTCCGACAAGGCGGAGCCCCAGGCGGGTATCAGGTGGCTGTCTTCAGGCAGCACGACCTCGTCGGGCGACAGTTGCAGGTAGTCGGTGAACGCTTTGCGCAGGGCAGGCAGGAAGGTGAGCGGACCTCCGCAGAACAACAGCGGCGCCGTGATGTCACATCCGTGTG
This sequence comes from Bacteroides sp. Marseille-P3684, assembly GCF_900291465.1. GTDB lineage: Bacteria > Bacteroidota > Bacteroidia > Bacteroidales > Bacteroidaceae > Phocaeicola_A. The sequence continues at coordinate 2,899,103 of NZ_LT985808.1, read as the reverse complement.
CCAGGGTCACGATGACCTGCACGGCAACGGCGTGGAAGATAGAGGCGGCGATGTCCTCCTTGCAGGCGTTCTTGGCGATGAGGTTCTGGATGTCTGTCTTGCTGAACACGCCACAACGCGACGCGATGGGGTAGATGTGTGTGGCGTTCAGCGCCAGGGTCCCCAGCTCGTCGGGAGTCACGTTCAGCAGGATAGCCATCTGGTCGATGAAAGCTCCCGTACCTCCGGCACAGTTGCCGTTCATGCGCAGGTCGGTGGCTTCGCCCTCGTGGAGGAAGACGACTTTGGCATCTTCACCGCCGATGTCAATCAGTGTAGACACTTCCCGATGGTTGCGGGCGATGTAGTTGGTCGCGGCGACCACCTCCTGTACGAAGGGGAGGCGGCACCGTTCGGCAATACCCATCCCGACAGAGCCTGTCAGGCGGAGCGTGACCTCGGCGTCGCCCAGCCGGGTACGTATGTCCGACAGCAGGGCGAGTAACTTTTCCTGTATTTTGGCGTGGTGACGTTCGTAGCGTGAATAAACAATCCGGCCGCTCTCATCGAGCACGATTGTCTTGATGGTGGTAGAACCTACATCTAATCCTATCCTGTACATTTGAGTCTCGTTTTTGAATCGGCAAAGATAGGGTAGCCCGTTCATCGGCGGAAGTGCAATACAGGGGAAGAATTGTGCAATTTCAACGAAAAAAGCTGATAGATGCTTCCTTTTCCTTCTCTGCTTGGTGCGAAATGTATGTTGAGATTCCTGTCTGTCGGATTATTCCAGTTAGGCTTATTATAAAGGGATGGTCCTTTTATGGAGTTTGGATATTTCCTTATCTTTGCCGACAAACTGCATGCAGATGGAAAAGTCATTGTTTCGTATATTGGACCTGGCGGAAGTGAACGCTACGTATGGCTTGACGGCACAGAATGAGATTGGTTTCTTCCTTTGCCGACGGGGACAGGCAGACATCCTGGTCAATGACCGTGTCTACCCGGTGAACGGCTGTTTCTTGTGTTTTCATGTTCCTTATACCTCTACACGGATTGTGCGCCACAGCGATGACTTCGACGGCTTTCTGCTGTTGACGGAGCTGGACCGGCTCTACACGACCCTGTCTGACATGCCTTTGCAGGACGTGATGCTGTTGCGCGGCCATCCGTGCATCCGCATCACCTCGGCGCAGTATGGGCGCATGGAGCAGCTGGTGGAGCTGATGCTTGACCGTTCCCGGTTGTCCGTGCAGACGGAGTCCGGACAAGGTGCGGCAATGCGCCGTCTGCTGATCCGGACCCTTTTGCAGGCTTTGTTTCTGGAGGCGCTGGAGATTTATTTCGAAGGGTCGCCGGTGGAGGAGATTCCCCAGAGCCGTGAGGACAACATCTTTAACCGGTTCTTCCATTCCCTGATGCAACATTGTACCCGGGAACGCAAGGTGACTTTCTATGCCACCGAGCAGCATCTGTCACCCAACTACTTCTCGTCGGTCGTAAAGGCAAAGACCGGACGCACCGCCATCCAGTGGATAGAGACCGCCTCCATCGTCCGTGCACAGCATTACCTCAGTACGACGTCCATGAGCATCAAGGAGATTGCCGATGCGATGAACTTCACCGACCAGTCCACCTTCGGACGTTACTTCAGAAAGCATTGCGGCATGTCGCCCACTGACTACCGCAACCGCAAGTAATCAATTGTCCGTTGCCAGTTGGCTCATCAGCTGTTTCTCCCGTTCCTTCAGCAACAGCTTGCGGCTGCGGATAATCTGGTACCGGTAGACCAGGCAGGTCGTGAGGAAGTATACGCCCGTCTGTATCCAGAGGGCACGATACTCGGCAGCCACTTCTCCCAGGGTAGCCCCCATGGTGTTGATGTGGACAAAGCCGTTGATGCCGAAGGTCGAGGGGAATATCCAGGAGAATACCTTCCAGAATGCCGGGATGGATGCACCCGGCCACGAGATTCCGCTGATGAAGAGCAACGGGACGGAGGTGAACACATAGATGAGCATGCACGTCTCGCGGTTGCGGATGAGGATGGAAGCCGTCATGGCAAAGAAGATGCACGCCAGGGTGTAGGGCAACATGAAGGCAGTCAGTGTGCCGACGTCGGGTATCTGCACGAGGCTGAACAGCTTCGGCACGACACAGACGATGTAGACATCGACCAGCAGGTAAATCATCAGGTAGACCAGTGCCTTGCCCAGCACGATGCGCAACGTGCCGTGGTAGTGGCGGTTGATGGGGACAAGCTCGCGGAAGCGGTTTCCCTCCCGTTGGGTGCCGACCGACAGGCCGACGCCCAGCAGCAGGGTCTGCTGGATGATGAGCATCAGCACGGCAGGGATGAGGAAGGAGGCAAAACCGTTCTGGGGATTGAACAGGGTGACGTACGTGTACTCGATGGGCTGCGTGCTGACTTCGTCCTGACGGGCGGTCGTGTTGCCCAGCCGCTGCACCTGGATGTCCTTGTTCATGTCGAGCGACACCTCGGTGCACGAGCTCAGCAACGCCTTGTAGTAGAGCAGTCCGCTCATGTCGCAGAAGATGCTGACGTATGCCTGTTCGCCCCGCATCAGGTTGTCGTTGAACTCCTCGGGGATGTAGATGCTGCCGTATGCACCTTTCTCACGCATGATGCGCTTCGCCTCTTCCAGGTTGGCGGCATAGCCCACGATATGCACATCGGCAGTGCCGTCCACCCGACGGAGAAACTCGCGGCTGCGCGAGGAGTGGGACGCATCGACAGCCACAACGGGCACCTCGCGTACGGTCTCATTGGTGTAGATGAAGGCATAGACCAGCGGATAGGCGAGGGGGACGAGGACGAAGAATATCAGTACGCCGGCATCCTTGAGGACACTGCGCATCTCCATCCCCCACACATAGAAGATGTCGAGGAAGCCTTCTTTGAACACGGTACGTAGGTTATTTTGTTTCATGATGTCTTTTCGTTTAGGGTATGTAGCGGTAATAGAGGATGGCGTTGTGGAGCCGCTTCAGGATGAACAGAGGCAGCAGCACGAACACGAGCAGGGCGAGGTAGGACACCCATGCATAGCTCATCGGGTAGCCGTTGAGCGCCTGGTCCACATAGATGAGGAAGTAGTGGCGCAGGGGGAACAGGTTGCTCAGCGCCTGCAGGGTCGGGTGCATCGCCATCACCGGGAAGCTGAAGCCCGAGATGGAGAAGGAGATGACGCCCCACAGCGAGGCGGCACTCAGGGCGAAACGCAGGGTCGGCAACAAGCCGTAGAGGAAGATGCCGAACGACTGCGAGGCAAGCACCAGCAACAGCGAGGCAAGCAACATGGGGAAGATGCCGCTGTTGCACGGGAAGTGGAGCACGCCGTAGAGGTAGACGTTGTAGCCCGCTGCCATGATGAAGAAGATGAGGGTCTGCGGAAACAGCTTGCCCGCCAAGGCGAGGTTGAGGTTGTTGTGCCCCAGCCGCATCCATTCGTGTGCCGTCCCTTCCTTCACTTCCGAGCCGATGGAGTAGACTGTCACCATGAAGATGAGCAGCATCAGCACGCCGGGCAGCAAGGTGTTGCACAGGTAGACGGAATAGTTCAGCCACGGGTTGTGGAGCGGATGGGTGTCGATGAGGATGGGTTGCAGGAACGCCAGTGCCTGCCGTTCGGTGGCGCCTTTTGCCAGCAGCGTCTGTTGTCCCACGGACGCATTGGCAAGCTCGGTCATGGTGAGCAGGTCCTTGTAGAGCAACGAGCCGGCAATGAGATAGGAGCCGTTGGTGTAGAACGACACGCGGGGCTGACGGCCCGAGATGGCTTTTTCAGTCGTGCCTTCGGGGATGTAGTAGAATGCGTAGATGTCGCCGCGCTGCATCGCCTGGCGGGCTTCGGTCACGTCTTTGTAGTGGGCAGTGATGGCAGTCTGCTGGAAGGCGTCCAGGTTGCGCACGATGGTACGGGTGGTCGAGGTGTTGTCCATGTCGACCACGCCCACCGGCAGTCCGGTCGGCAGTCCGCTACCCATCAGGGTGGTGAAGAACAGGTAACAGAACAGGGGGGCGATGACCATGCAGAAGAGGTATAGCGGACGGGCTGTCATCCGCTTGAGCTCCCGCAGGGTGAGCCTCTCTATTCGAAGAAGGAGGATTCGCATGATTCTGGTTGTTTCTTGCTGGCATTCCGCCTGAACTTGCGGAAGCCGGATTGTCTTACTCGATTCCTTTGACTATGATGCTCATGCCGGGACGCAGGCCGGGCAGCGGGTGTGCCGGCTCGGCACGCACCTCGAACGTCTTCATGTCAAATTGGCCGGTCGTCTTGGTGGCCTTCCATGCCGCATAGCTGCCCAGGTCCTTCATGTAGTACACCTTGAGGTGCACTTCCTGGTCGAGGGCGGGGACGTATGCCGTGATTTCCTGTCCGATCTGGAAGTCCTTCAGCAGGTCCTCGCGGACGTTGAACGTGGCCCATACGGCATCCAGGAGGGTGACATTCATGATGGGAGCGCCCGTCCCCACGAGTTCGCCCACCTTGGGGAATATTTCGGTCACTTCACCGTCAGCCTGTGCAATCAGCACGGTCTCGTTGATGTAGGAGTTCACTTCAGCCACGGCACCCTTGGCACGGTCGACCATGGCAGCCGCCATCGCCTTGTCTTCCCGTTGTGCGCCGTTGCGCGCCATGTCATACTGGGCACGTGCCGCCTTTTCCGTGGCTACCATGGCATTGTAGTTGGCGTAGGCCTCGTCGCGCTTCTGTGCCGACATCACGCCCTCTTCGAAGAGGCGGTTCACGCGGTTGTAGGATTTCTCGGCAATCTCCAGTCCAGCCTTCGCCTTCTGCCACATCTCGTAGGCAGCTTGCAGCTGCTCGGCGCGTGTGCCGCGTTCCGCCTTCTCATGCTGTGCCTGTGCGGCAGCTTCGGCTGCTTCAGCCTGAGCCAGTTTGGCTGCTACGTCGGGAGCTTCGAGGATGGCAAGGGTGTCGCCCTTGTGCACCTTCTGTCCTTCCTTGACGCGGAGCTCCAAGATGCGTCCCGGCACTTTGCTCGATACACGGTATTCGTCGGCTTCAGCCTGTCCCTGAATGATTTCCGGGGTCCTTCCCAACGTGAGGTATCCCACCAGGGCTACCACTCCGATGACGAGCACCAGGGTGATGAGTGCCAATATGATATTCTTGTTCTGTTGTTTCTCTGTAAGCATAGTTGTAGGCTTTTATAAAATGGTTTTGATGTTATACGTTCTTGTTGATTCTTGGGGAGGATTTACTGACCGAGCTTGCCGAGCGCCTTCTTCAGGTAGACATCGGTGAGCTTCACGTCGATTTGTGCGTCGATTTTCTCCGATTGGGCGGAGAGCCAGGCTGTCTGTGCTTCCAGCACGTTGCTGGTCGGGATGACGCCTTCCTTGAAGCCCAGGTTGGCATAACGCAGGTTCTCGTCGGCTTTCTCCATGTTCTTTTCGGTCATCTGCAGCTTGCGGAGCGCCTCGTCGATTTTGAAGGCACACTGGTTCACCTGCAACTCGATTTTCTCTTTGGCTTCGTCGAGCTGGTAGCGGACGGCTTCGGCCTGTGCCTTGGCGGACTTCACCTTGTAGACTCCTTCTCCCCAGTGGAAGATGGGTACACTGACGAGCACACCGACGTTCCACATGCCACGGAACTTCTTCTCAAAGCTGTTGAATACGGACGGATTGGTGATGAGGTAGTTGCCCGTCAGTGCCACGCTGGGCAGGAACTCCGCGCGTGCCACGTTCACCTTCTGCCGGTAAATCTTGTGGGCGAGTTCGAGACTGATGAGTTCCGGACGGTTGCTGAATGCCATCTCCACGTCCGCGTCGGTGCCGGAAGTCGGCAAGGGCAGGTTCTCCAGCGTCTCATCAGCCAGCTGTATGGGGGTGTGCAGGTCGTCGATGCCGCAGAGCTGGCAAAGCAACATCCTGGCGAGGCTCAGTCCGTCGTTGACCTTGGTGAGAGTCATTTCGGCTTCGTTGACTTTGACCTTGACGGACAGTCCGTCCGCCTTGGTGGCTACCCCTTCGCGTATCATCTTGTCGACGTCGCTGTCGAGTTGCTTCACCAGTGCCAGGAAGCTTTCGGCAAGCCGTTTCTTGTTGGCGAGTGAGACCACCTGCCAGTAGGCTTCGTCGGTGCTGAGGATGATGTCCTGCGTGCCGGCATTCTCCTGGGCACGTGAGAGCTGTTCGGCGTAGCGCGTAATCTGGTTGTAGGCGCGTATCTTGCCTCCCATGAAGAGAGGCTGCGTCAGGGTGACGGCGCCGGCATAGACATTGCGTGTGTCAGTGCGCAATCCGTTGACGACAGTGCTGCCCAGGGAGTTGAGCAGCTGGTCCACGCCCAGTGCCTGCAGGGCGGGAACGGCAGTCGCCAGACCGGTCCCCATGTTGGTGAGGGTTGTCTTCTGGTCGTCGCTCAAGAGGGAGAGCTCCTTGTTGTTGTGCAGGTAGGCGCCTGTGGCAGACAGCTTGGGCAGGTAGTTGGTGAATGCCGCCTTGCGTTCGTAGTGTGCGGACTTTGTCTTTTCTCGTGCAATGCGCAGCTCTTTGTTGTTGCGCAGAGCCATTGCCCGGCAACTGTCCAGGCTGAGGACAGTCTGACTGTGTGCCGCACTGCAAACGGAACACAGCAGAAGGATGCCGATTAGTTTCTTCATATTTCTTATCCTGAATTTAGGTGATTGAGGTTTTCTTTGCACGGCAATAATTGCGTATGCAACGATGTGTGCAAAGTAACTCTGCATTGATTGAATAACCATACTCCTTTAGGAATTTATAACGTTACCGAAGTTAAAAAGGGTTATTCACCCGTTGGTATCTTCCTTTCCATGTGGGGAATAAACGAGCAAGGCACGAAGACGCGAGAGGGAACTTCCGTCCGGATGGAGTTCCGTGTCGTGTCTTCGTGCCTCGTACGTATCATTCCCGTCGGTAAGACAGGAGGGGGAGGGTATCGGGGAAACGCCCCGTCAATCCAAGTCAAATGTTTGCGAACCGATGAGGTTGCCGTCGGCGAAGATGTCCACCCGGTAGGTACCTGCCTGGAGGAACTCTTCGACATTCCAGTACACGGTCACGTTCTGTTCTTCACCCGTGTATTCTATGTATTTCTTGATGGAGTAGGCGATGTTGCGGTTCTCATAGGGGAAGGTGTTGGCAGCACTCTTGGTCAGCACTTCCTGGTTCGGCTTGGTGATGCGGACATAGAGGGTGCGCTGTCCCGTTTCGGCGGTAATGTTCTTCACGACGGTGAAGCTGATGTCGAGCCGGGTGATGCGTTTGATGCGGTCTGTCTTCTTGCCCCGTTTGTTGGTCGGCGTCACGGTGATGTGGGTGGCGTCAAGCTGGGAGGCGAGAGTCACCTTCTCATTGAGGGTCTTCTTCTCCTCCGAGAGGCTGCTGATCTGCTGGGTCGCCTCGTTGTACTTCTTCTTCACGCTCTGGTTTTCCGACGTCAGCTGCTGGTTGATGCGGTTGAGCGAGTCGATCTGGATGATGTAGGTGCGCATGACGGCACGTACGGTCTTCAGCTCTTTGCGCAGACGCATGATTTCAGCGGCATTGCTGGACTTCACCTGGCGCAGCTCTTCCAGCAGACGCTGTGTCTTGAGCTTCTCCTGTTCCAGCTTCTGGTAGAGGGAGTCGTTGTTGATTTTGATTTGGAGTTCGTCATACTGGTTGGCGAAGTTGGAGTATTCGTTCTCCATCTCTTCCTTCTCCACCTCGAAGAGCTGCTGCATCTCCTGGTTGGCGGAATGGCTGCGGAACAGCAGGAAGGAGACAATGGCAAGACCGACAATCAACACTCCGATGAGTGCCATGATAAGACCTTTTCTATTTTCCATAATGGTTGTGTTACGTGTATTTGGTTCTGTCAATTAAGCTGGCGGCAAAGATAGGGAATTGTTTTTGGAATCGTGCCGTGTCGGAAGGGAAACCTGTGGGGAAGAGGGGAAAAACGTGGAAACGGGCAGGGAACGACCGGGTGAGGAGGAAAGACCGGAATGCCGGTGTCTGTCTGGAGGGCGCCGGGGCGAATGGGAAAGGCACAAAAGAGCTTCGGATTTCTCCTCTGCACTTCTGTGCCTTGGTGTTCAAACAACCCCCGGTGATGGAACCGGGATTCAATCCGAACCGGGTCATCGGACTGCTCAAAGTCTGATGGCCGGTTGGTATGTTACTGGAACAGCTCTTTCAGCTTGTCGGCAAGCGCTTGTCCGCGGAGATTCTCACCTACCAGCGTACCTTGAGCGTCGATGAGGTACATCGTGGGGACGAACCGTACCTTGTAGAGGTCTGCTACGTCTGTTTCGTCGAGGAAGTTGGGCCAGGGCAGTTGCTCTTCTTCGAGCGCCTTCTCCCATTCAGCCTTCTTCTTGTCGATGGAGATGCTCACAATCTGGAAGCCTTTGTCGCCATAAAGCTTGTAGAGGTTCTTCAAGTTGGGGATTTCCTTGCGGCAGGGGTTGCACCACGAAGCCCAGAAGTCGATGAGGACGTACTTCTTGCCTTCGCGCAGGGAGGCGAGGGTCACCTCTTTGCCATCGTTGTCCTTGACGGTGAACTCGGCAACGGCAGAACCGACCTTCCCGGCAGGATAGAGCTCTTCTTTCACCTTCTGTCCGTAGTAGGATGCCTTGGCGGCGTCGGACAGTTCGTCATACCATGCCTGCTGTCCTTTGTCGAGGTAGCTGGTGAGCGAAATCATCAACAGCGGACCCCAGTAGGAGTCCTTCTGGCTCAGGACTGTCGCGTGGAAGGTGGAGTCGACGGTAGCGAAGAACTTGTGGTCGGCTGCTGCCCGGGCCTCCATCGTGGAGTCTTTATAGAGCGTGGTTTTCGCTTTGAAGAGGGCATCCATCTGTTCGCGTACGGACATCAGTGAGTCATAACGGGCACTGAGGGGAGAGCCGCTGACCGACAGACGGTCGAGGTCATAGCTCGGGGTGCCGTTGTTGTCGGTTGCCGTAACGGTGCCGCTCACTTCGATGGCGGTGTTTTCCAACATCAGCCGACGGGAACCGTAGGCGTCTTTCACCAGCAGGAGGACGGCACGCGGTTCGTCCATCTTGCCCGTGAAGGTGAATTCTCCGTTGACGATGACGGTGTCCGTCAGTGGTTTCTCATTGTAATGGCTCACGGGGATGAGTTGCACGTGGGTACTGTCGGGCAGGCCTTCGATGTGTCCTGTCAAGGTATATCCGTCAGTGGATGGAGTGGAGGAACAGGCTGCGGCAAGCAAGGCGGCAGCTGCAAGGAGAATAGTTTCTTTTTTCATCATGGTGGTAAGGGCTTATTTGTTTACATTTTGTTGGATGCTGCCGTTGCCCGGGTTGTTGAGGGCACCTGCCGGGAAAGGCATGGTCCACAAGTGGGAGTCGGGAGCAAGGGTCAGCGTTTTTCCTTCGTAGGTCTTGGTCAGCGTACGGGCGTAGGTGCCTTCGCTGTTGAAACGGCGTGCGTCGGCAAAAGGAACGATGGAGAAAATCAGCTCGTTGTCTTTGGTCCGGCGGATGAGGTCAATGGCTTCGGCGAGTGTCGAGGCTTGGGCGGGCTGATACACGTCGGGACGGATACGGGTCTTACGGACGGTATTGAGGGTGTTCATGGCTTCGGTGAAGTCGTTGCCCGAGGCAAGCCGTGCCTGGCATTCCGCCTTGATGAGGTAGACCTCGGCAGTGGTCAGTCCGGCGTGGTTGAAATAGCCGCTAATGACGCTGCGGTAGTAGGTGTCGTCACCGGTGGTGTAGCGTTTCCAGCGTGAGAGGAAGCGTGCATCGCCAGCTTCGAAACGTTCGCCTCGTTCTATGGGGATGTTGGATTCATTGCCTATGCCGGTACGGATACCGTGGCGGAAGTAGTAGGTCTCTACGTAATCGAAACCCATCGGGGAGGGCAGGTTGGTGTAGTCGTCCGCCTTTTCGATGGTTGCCAGGTGGGCATCGTAGAAGGCGTTCCAGTCATAGAGGGCATCGTTCTGTCCCAAGGCGAGGTCGGCATGGCGCAGGGCTTCGGAGTAGTTTCCCATCTGGAGGTAGACACGTGCCAGCAGGGCGTATGCCGCACCGAGGTTCGGATGGAGCACCGTCGGAGACTTTGCCGGAAGGCCACCGTCGATGGCTTCCTGTATGTCTTTGAGGATGAAGTCATAGATTTCGGCAATGCTCACCTGACGGTAGGGAGCATTGATGTTCGCGCTGGTGATGAGGGGGACACTCAGCTTCTCGGCTGCCGTGGAAGTTTCATAGGTGTCCGCATAGTAGTTTGCCAGGACGAAGTAGTTGTAGGCACGGATGACCTTGGCATAGGCAATCACTTCGTTGCGTTCCTCCTCGGTGGACTCGGTTGCCGTGGGAACATTCTCGACGATGAGGTTGCAGGAGGAGATACCGCCATAGAGGAAATAGTACGTTCCTTCATCCGAGTTGTTGAGGGTGATGCGGTCGGCATTCTCGTCCCACAGGTAGTTGGCAGTGTTCAGGGTCGGGCTGCCCAGACTGGATTTGGTCATGTACTGGTCGTTGAGCAGGTAGAGCGCATTGGTGACGGGCGTCTGTGAGATGGTGTATTCATTGCGCAACAATGCCTCATAGTCAGCCAGCGTGGTGGGAATCTTGTTGCCTTTGGGCACGATGTCCAGGTAGTCGTTGCAGGAGCTCATGCCGAGCAGTCCGGCGAGGGCGAATAGGTATGTCAGTTTCTTCATGATGGTCTTCGTTGTTGGGTTAGAAATTCAGGTAGATGCCACAGAGGTAGTTGGGTTTCACGTAGCCGCCCAGCAGGTACTTGGCGTCTCGGCTCCTGGCTGCGGTGAACACGTTCTCCATGCCCAGCATGATGCGTGCACTCTGCAGGGAGAGGCTCCGGCAGAAGTCGGCGGGGATGCGGTAGGTCAGTGAGAGGTTCTTCATGCGCCAGTTGGCAGCGCTGATGACGTTGACCGAGGCACGGGCGTACATGTTATAGTACTCGTAGTTGTAGTCCGGACTCTCGGAGGAGATGTATCGCGGTACGTCGGTATGAGCCTCGTCGCCCGGTGCCATCCAGCGGTCGGCAATGGAGGCGCTTACGGGAGCCATGCCCGAAGAGATGTAGGCGAGGTTGGTGTTGCGCATCTTGTGGCCGCCCTCGAAGGCAAACTGTGCGGCAAGTTCCCAGTTCTTCCAGCGCAGGTTGGTATTGATGGAGCCGGTGTAAGTCGGTACGGTTGTTCCCAGGTAAATGAGGTCCTCGATTTCCGTCGGAGCCATGTCCGTGAAGAGGTTGCCTTCGGCGTCATAGACCTGCGGTGTACCGGTCGCGCTCAGCCCTGCCCACTGGTAGCCGTAAATGGCATTGTAGGGATTGCCGATGCGCGGATAGGCAGTCGGGTAGTCGATGACCAGGTAGGCTACCGGAGCTTCCACGTTGACGTAGGTCACTTCGTTCTTGTTGTAGCCCAGCACGCCTGACACGTTCCAGTTCCAGTCATTGGTGCGGATGATGTCGCCCGAGAGCGTCAGTTCGAAACCCTGGTTGGTCATCTTGCCGTTGTTGATGGTATAGGTGCTGTAGCCCCATCCTTCCGTGGGTACACCCATGGTGTTGGCAAGGAGGTCAGAGCCTTTCTTGTTGTAGTATTCAATCGAGCCGTTGAGCCGATTGTCCAGCAGGGCGAAGTCGACGCCGAGGTTGAAGGTCGTGGTCTTTTCCCAACGCAGGCTGGGGTTCGGGCGGCTCTGGATGGTTCCCTGGATGCCGCCCACATTGTTGTTGTTGCTATAGTAGGCAGTCATGTAAGGAGCGGAGTTCTTGGCGATGTTACCTCCGATACCGTAGCTCATACGGAGCTTCAGCATGTTCACTCCCTTGGCATTGAACCAGCTTTCCTTGTCGATGTTCCAGCTGACACCCGTGGACCAGATGGGGCGGCGCTGATATTTCGAGCCGGTGGCAAAGAGGTTGGTCTTGTCCCAACGGATACTTCCCGTGAGGGTATAGCGTCCGTCGTAGGTATAGGCGGCGTTGCCGTAGATGGACACGTAGCGGTTCACCAGCTGACGGATGTAGGCATTGTCGTTCTGGGTGAAGCTTGACCAGCCCCACACGCCGCTGGTGGTGCTCAGACGGTTGGCATCAATCAGCGTATAAGTCAGCAGGTCTGGGTCATAGTTGTAGAGCGTCTGGCTGGCATAGTCCATCTTGTTCTCTCGGGTTTCCGTTCCGAAGATGGCGGTCACGTCGTGCTTGCCTGCAAAGGTCTTCTGGAAGTCGAGTTGCTGACGGAAGTTGTAGGCATGCGTCGTGTTGGCCTCGGTGAAGTAGATGTTGCCGTAGGGAAGGTTGAATACCGTACCGTCGGTGCCTGCGGAAGCGAATGTGTTCACACGGTTGCGCACTTCGTAGGAATCCTTGCTGCGCAGCTGCTTGTTCTTCAGTTCGGCATATTCATATTGGAACGACGCAGTGTATTTCAGCCAGTCGGTAATCCGGAAGCTTAGGCGAGCAAACGTACGGTTGCTGAAGTCGCGGTTCTTCTTCAGGTTCATCCCGATTTCGTCGAGCGGGGTGATGTCCAGGTTGTAGAGTCCGTAGTTCTTCAGCGTGTTCAGCTGACTGGTGCTGTAACGGTCGGCCTCGGTGTTGGTGTGCGGAGTTCCTCCGTTGTCCATCAGGGCGTCATAGGGCATGAAGGTGTAGTTGGGCGAGAGGAGGTCGAAGCTCTGCGTGTTTCCTGTCCCATAGTTCAGGTAAGTGCCGACGTCGAAGGTCAGCCAGTCGGTGAGCCGGGTGGAGTTCTGGAGATTGATGCCGATGGTACGGTTCGCCGAATACTTGTCCTCCAGCCGGTTGTCGCGGTAGGAGATGGAGGCGTTGAACGTGTTGCGTTCGCTGCCCTTGCCGATGCTCAGGTTATATTGCTGGGTGAGCGGGTTGCGTTTGCCGTACTTCTCCATGTCGCGGTAGTAGCGGTAGCCTTGTGCGGCAAGAGCCTCCAGGGCAGCCATGGTATCGTCCAGTGACTGTTTCCCTGCGAAATACTTCAGGTAGTTGCGGATACCTTGTGACTGGTAGGTCATGTTGTCCAAGGCGTTTTGTGCGTACTCCATGACATCGGCATCGGTCCCCTGAAGATTCGGGTTTTGGAGGGCCCATTCCGATTCAATCCCAATCATGGTGGCGGCATCTGCCAGGTGTCCTGTATAATACTCATAAGGCTGTACGGTGAGAGTTGCCGAGAAGGAGACGTTCAGCTGGTCCTTCTTCGCCCGTTTGGTCGTGATGACCACGACGCCGTTGGCAGCGCGTGCACCGTAGATGGAGGTGGCAGCCGCATCCTTCAGCACGGTGATGCTCTCGATGTCCTCCACATTGATGTCCGGCACGCTCTCCACCCAGTTGCCGTAGCCGTCGTTGGTGGTCTTCTCCACCGGGAAGCCGTCGATGACATACAGCGGGGTAGTCAAGCCGTTCATGGAGGTCACGCCACGGATTTTGCCGTCACTGTATCCGGCGATGCGTCCGTCGAGCATGGAACCGATATCGTTGAGGCGTTGCGTCTCCAGTTTCTTCGCGTCAATCTTGGAAAAAGCACCTGTCGCCCGTTCCTTGGAGATGGTCTGGTAGCCTGTGACGACGACTTCATCCAGCAGTTCGCTGGAAGGGACGAGTGCTATCTCGTAGTCGGTAGCGTCGGTCAGTGCCACCTGCTGGATTTCATAACCCAGGAAGGAAACCTCGATGGCTTTGGCGGAGGCAGGCAGTGTGAGGGTGAAATGTCCTTGTACGTCGGTGATGACACCGGCAACGGATGCTCCCGGAGTGGTGGGCACCTCTTTCACGTGGGCGGCAGGGAGCGGTTGTTCATGCTCGTCCACGACAATTCCGTGAATGGTACGTTGGTAAGATTGTGCGCAGGAAGGACCTGCCCAAAGTGCGAAAAGCACGGCCAGCATCAGGAACAGCCGGCAGGGGATAGGTGTGTCTTTTTCCATAATGGCATTTGTTTAGAGGTTCATATTCATTCTTCTTTCTCATGCTATTCAGTATCGCAAAAGAATGAAAAAGAATAGATTTCCCCTAATATTTCCGTATACACCTCCGGCAATTGCCGTATATGGAAAAGATTTCCGGTATCGGATGCCCCTCTCTGTGTCAGTTGTCCTTTTCCTTCAGCTCCATTACCGTGTCGCGGTATTGTTTGGGAGGCATCCCCACGCTGTTCTGGAACAGTTTGTAGAAGGTGGACATGGAGCTGAAGCCTACTTCGGCAGCGATGGCTTTGAGTGTTGTCGTGTTCGAGGGGTCGCTCAGCAGACGGACGGCTTCATTCACCCGGTACTGGTTGATGTATTGGGTGAAGTTCAGTCCGGTCTGTTCGTTGATGGCTTGTGACAGGTAGGTGCGGTTGGTATCCAGCAGTTCGGCAGCCTTGTCCTTGGTGAGCTGGTTGTCTTTGTAGATGGCTTGTTCGCGCATCAGTTCTTCCAGCCGCTGGAAGAGCGTGAGCTTCTTTTCTCCCGTGAGTGAGGACGCGGTGTATTTCTCGTTCTGCAGGACCCGGATGTGGTCGGACAGTTGCTGTTCACGTCGCAAGGCCTCCTGGTTCTGGCGGACGATGCTTTGGTACAGCCGGTTCTTTCGCCGGTAAAGTTGCCACAAAAGTACGGTCGCAACTCCGATGACCGTGAGGACGGCGATGAGCAACTGTTCATGCTTCTCTTTCCGGAGCAGTGCCAGCTTCCCTTGCTTGATTTCATTCTCCTGTCTTTCGGAATCATACTTCAGGCGCAGCTCGCTGATGATTTTTTCCTTATCGGTATTGTACAGGGTATCGTTCTCGTTGTTCAGCCGACGCAGCCAGTCGAGTGCCCGGGCATAATCGCCTTGGGCGGCATAACAGTCCGACAAGGCATCGATGACTTCGCCCCGGTAGACGGCATTGTTTTCCCGGTCGGTCAGGGAGAGTGCCTCCTCCAGCAGGCGGATGGCCTTGTCGGTCTTCCCTTCCTGCTGCAGTGCCCGTGCATAGCCGTGCAGCAGCATCACGTGGGTAGAAGTCTGGTTCTTCTCCTTCAGGTCTAATCCCCGTCGGAATAGCGTGATGGCCTCTGCCGTGTTTCCTTGTGCCGTCAGAATCATGCCATAGAGTGCATGGACATTGCCCTGGTCGTAGAAGTCGTTCTGCTGCATGAGGAACTCCGCTTCCTTGATGTAGGGGAGTGCCCGGTCATATTCACCGTTCAGGTAATACATATAGGCGGTCGTCAGGGCACCTATATATATAAGGTAAGGAGACGAGAGGCGGTGTCCCCGTTCGTAGGCTTCGAGCGAGTAGGCGAGTCCTGCTGTATCCCGTTTCAGGAAGTACACGGCGGAAATGTTGGCGAGCAGGATGGTGTGTAACCGTTCGTAGTGGCAGCGTTTGGCAGCTTCCAGTCCGAGAAAGTAGTAGTGCAGGGCGGAATAGTAGTCCTTGTCGATGTTGAGCGCATAGAGTCCGAGTCCGTTGTAGACCGAGCAGAGCGCCGAGTCATTCTGTGCCGTCAGTGCGTTGGAACGTGCCTGTCCCAAGTGTCCGTAAGCAATCGAGTCACCCAGCATGGTGTATGCCTGTCCCAGTCCAGTGTGGGCATAGAGGACAGCCTGGTGGTAGTCTTTTCTTTCGTATCCGATGTCCAACAGCCGTTGTCCGTACTCGATGGCTTTGCGGTAGTCCGCCCGGTCGAGATGGAGAAACATCAACCGGCGCAGCGCCTCCGTGTTGTCCGGGTCGTGTGCCAGCACTTCCTCCTGCTCATGCAGGGTACGCGCAAGCTCCTCTTGTGCCGTCAGCCGGAATGGCAGGACGGCAAGCAAGAGGAGACAGATTGTGCGTAAGGGACGGGACATACCGAATTGTGTTTGTTGGGGGATAGTAGATTCGCTGACAGACAGGGAATCTGGAGCCGTTACAGGCGTTCAAGCACTGTTTCAATGAGTGTGTCAATGCTGTTCTTGTAGTTGGCATTGGCTTCCTTGGCACGTCGGTTGGCAATGACCATGCAGACCGTGGTGGCATGGTGCCCCAACAGACGGCTCAGTCCGGCTACGGCAGAACTTTCCATTTCGAAGTTGGTGATGCGGCGTCCGTCGTAACTGAATGATTCAATCTTGGCGTTCTGTTGCGGGTCGGCAAGCGGAATGCGGAGTTCACGCCCTTGCGGACCGAAGAAACCGGGTGCCGAGATGGTAATGCCGCGTATCATGTCTTCTCCGGCAATGCGTTCGACCAGTTCACGGTCGGCATGGATGGCATACGGATGGGCAATGCCTGTCGAACCGCTCCACCCCATGTGGGTCAGGAAAGCCTGCTCCAGTCCGAGGTCGCACACGGCATCACGTCCCCCGTAGAAGTTCAGCAGTCCGTCGAAGCCGATGGAGATTTCCGAACAGACGAAGGAGCACAAGGGGGTATCCGGCTGCAGCCCGCCACAGGTCCCGATGCGGACCAGCTGAAGGGAGCGCAGGACAGGGTTCTCCCGGCGGGTTCCGAAGTCGATGTTGGCAAGGGCATCCAGCTCGTTGAGCACGATGTCGATGTTGTCACAACCGATGCCGGTCGATACGACCGTGATGCGTTTGCCCTTCCGCGTTCCGGTAATGGTGTGGAACTCGCGGCTCTGGATGTCACATTCGCATGTTTCGAAGTGAGATGCCACGAGGGGCACACGTCCCGGATCACCCACAAGGATGATACGGTCTGCCAGCTGCTCGGGACGTACGTGGAGGTGGAAGATGGAACCGTCGGGATTGATGATCAGTTCGGAAGGGGGAAAATAAGTAGCCATGGCGGATCTGTCATTACGTTATTTATCCAGTGAAGCCTGTCCGTTGTTCTGCGGATGGGCAATGTTGTCGCGCATCCGGGTATCGGCTTCGATGTTCTTCATCCGGTAGTAGTCCATGATGCCCAGGTTGCCGTTTCGGAAAGCTTCTGCCATTGCCTTGGGCACTTCCGCTTCGGCTTGGATAACCATGGCACGTGCCTCTTCCGCTTTTGCTTTCATTTCCTGTTCGGTAGCCACAGCCATGGCGCGGCGTTCCTCGGCTTTTGCCTGTGCGATGTTCTTGTCGGCATTGGCTTGGTCTATTTGCAGGGCGGCACCGATGTTCCGGCCGATGTCAATGTCGGCAATATCGATGGACAGGATTTCGAAGGCGGTGCCTGCATCCAGTCCCTTGCGGAGGACAAGCTTCGAGATGGAGTCGGGATTCTCCAGCACCGACTTGTGGTTCTCTGACGAGCCGATGGAGGAGACGATACCTTCGCCGACACGTGCCAGGACGGTGTCTTCGCCGGCACCACCCACCAGTTGGCGGATGTTGGCACGGACCGTCACGCGGGCTTTTGCAATCAGCTGGATGCCGTCTTTGGCAACAGCCGTCACGGGCGGTGTATCGATGACCTTCGGGTTGACAGACATCTGTACGGCTTCGAAGACATCGCGTCCTGCCAGGTCGATGGCAGTAGCCATCTGAAAGGACAGTTCGATATTGGCTTTAGCTGCTGACACCAGGGCATGGACCACCTTGGCGACATGACCGCCAGCCAGATAGTGGGCTTCGAGTCCGTCGCGGGTGATGAACTGGAGTCCGGCCTTATGAGCCTCGATGAGTGCCTGTACGATTACCGATGGCGGAACATTCCGGATACGCATCAGGAAGAGTTGTACGAGAGAAATGTGCACACCCGAAGCCTTGGCTGACAGCCAAAGCAGGAAAGGGATGTAGTGCAACACGATTGCCAGGAAGATGATAATCCCGACAATGAGCGCTAAAGTCAGATACATGGTCATAAATATTAAAGGTTAATGGTTCGTGATGGAATAGGGGAGGCTGTCACTCTTTGGCGGGCAGGACCCATACGGTACTCTCTACCACCCGTTGTACCACAATGGGTGTCTTCTCGTCGATGAAGCCGTCGAGCGACTTCACCTCCACGATGTGCCCGTTGATTTCAGCATTGCCGATGAGTGCCAGACGGGTGATGGCGATGCCTTTGTCTCCCGGCCGGATGGAGTCGACAGCCGTGTTGTGCACGGTCGAGTCGATGTCTTCCTTCAGGGCTGCCCGTTCGAGTGCCTTGGAGCGGAAGACCCACAGCAGGATTCCTCCACAGCTGACGAGGGTGATGAGGAAGGTGACGAGACAGGCCATGCCGCCCAAGTGAAGATAGGCATAGACATTGGCAAAGATGAGGCATGCGGTGGAGCAGATTCCTGCCAGGCTGATGCCGGGAAAGAGGTAGACCTCGGCAACCAAAAGAATGAGTCCGACGACAAGCAGGACGGCAATGATGACTAGTTCCATGGTGATTCTCCCTGATTGGTTAGTTTTTCCAAAGGTAAGGCTCTTCGGGAATATATCCTATCGGTCGAGCTGATTTTTTTCAGTATTGCGTGCTTTTATCTCCAATTCGTCCAGCTCGCTGCTCATTTGCTCCTTGCGCTTCTCCAGGTCGAGGATTTGCGGAGCCAGGGTCTGCCGGCTTGCTTCGGGCGAAGATGCATACCGGGTACGCAGTCCGTCGAGTTGTTGGGAGAGGGTCAGGTAGTCCTTTTGCATCTGCTGCCACTGGCGGAAGAGCGTCTGGGCTTCACGTGAACGGAAGTCGGCGAGCTTGTGGTAAACCGTCCGGTCATCGATGAGGAACGTGAAGTCGGGTCGTTCGGTCTGCGTCGGCCGGTCATGGACCAGCATGGCAAGTCGCTGACGTGCCTGACGCACCACATCCTCGTCCGTCCAGGTGTCGCGGATGCTGCTCAGCTTTGCGCGGCGGACAATCAGCTCTTCCCCGTCATTCTCGTAATCGAAGGTCTCACGGGAGGCGTTGGGCACGAAGACATAGATGCACACCTTCCCCTCGGGCTGATAGCGGTCGGAAGCAAACCAGCCGAGGTTGTTGAATTCGTCGATGACCATCATGTAGTCGTTGGCGGGCGAGTTGTAAGGCATGCCCAGGTTCTCGGCTTTGAGGAACTTGCCGGTCTCGGTGTTGAAACGCGTCACGAAGATATCATAGCCTCCCAGGGATTCGCTGCCGTTGTTGGCATAGTAAAGGGTGGTGCCGTCGCCCAACAGATAAGGATAGCTGTTGTCGCCGTCCTCACTCAGTCCTTCAACCGCTTTGGGGGCAGTCCATTCATCGAGCAGCTTGTCACTGGTGAAAAGCCCGATGTGTTTGCCTTTGGGCAGTGCCCAGTAGCGCTTTTGTCCCAATTCGTTCTGGTAGAAGATGTTTCCGTCTGCCAGGACCACTGAGCCACATTCCTTACCTATATTATAGGCAGAAAGGAAATTGTCCCTGTCCACCACAAAGCTGTCGATGACGCAGACGCGCTCGGTCCCTCGCAGCATCAGGGAAGCCATGCGGGCACGTGCCAGTGCGGTCTCGGCATCAGTGGTCTCTTTCTTTTTGGCTGTGAGCAGTTCGATGTAGTCTTCGCAGGTTTCCACAGCCTCATCATAAAGGTATTGCGCCATCTGTGCCCGGGTCAGGTAGGGGTAGGCATCCAGCACCTTCCGCTTGGCAGCCTTCTCCAGGTAGGGGGTAGCAAGGGAGTCGGCGCCAGTCTCTACACAGCAGGCTCCGTACCAATAATTATAGTTGGCATTTGAGGGGCTCTGCTTCACCAGACGTTGGAACGTCGGGAGGGCTTCTGCATATTTTCCTTGGTTGAAAAGTTCACGTGCCTGACTGAGTGTTTGGGCTTGCATCAGGGTAATGCCTAAGAAGGCGGCAAGCAACAGGACATATCTCTTGTTCATAAGAAGTCGGTGTTTGTATGAATCATTTGTTATAAAGTCAGCCCAAAAGTACGAAGATTTCTCTGAAATGCTGTAATTTTGCTGCCCATTTTTAAAGAGAGCCGTGACTGGCTCAGACGATGAATACTCTTTATGGCACTACTGACAACTGAAGACAAACTCCTGCGCCGCATCAACCAGCGTTTTGCCAAGGGCGTGGTGAAGTATGGATTGATTGAAGATGATGACAAGATTCTCGTGGGACTGTCGGGAGGAAAAGACTCCATGGCGCTGCTTGAACTGCTGGCGTTGCGCTCGCGCATCCACAAGCCGCGTTTCTCGCTCATGGCGGTTCATGTCGGGATGACGAACATTGCCTACCGCGCTGACCTGGATTATCTGAAGGCGTACAGTGAAGGGTTAGGAGTCCCCTTTGTCCATTATGAGACTTCGTTTGACCCCTCGACTGACACGCGCAAGTCTCCCTGCTTCCTCTGTTCGTGGAACCGGCGCAAGGCACTCTTTACCGTAGCCAAGGAGCACGGATGCAACAAGATTGCCCTAGGGCATCACATGGACGACATCCTTCAGACTCTGCTGATGAACATCACCTTCCAGGGCGCATTCAGCAGCATGCCGCCCAAGCTGGTGATGCACAAGTTCGACATGACCCTCATTCGTCCGCTCTGTCTGGTGCACGAAGCCGACCTGGAGGAACTGGCAGCCTTGCGGGGCTACCGGAAACAGGTGAAGAACTGTCCCTATGAAACCGCCTCCAACCGGGCGCAGATGAAGGACGTCCTTCGTCGGCTGGAGGAACTGAATCCTGAAGCCCGTTACAGCCTGTGGGGCAGCATGACCAATGTACAAGAAGAACTTTTACCCTCTAAAATAGATTAACTGATATGACAGGCGTTTACACGATCCTACTGTTGATTGTTTCAAACATCTTCATGACCTTCGCTTGGTATGGACATTTGAAACTTCAGGAAATGAAGGTCATTTCCAACTGGCCGCTCTACGGCGTCATTCTTTTCTCCTGGTTTATTGCTTTGGCGGAATATTCGTGTCAGATTCCGGCGAACCGCATCGGCTATGTGGGCAACGGGGGGCCTTTCTCCCTGCTGCAGCTGAAGGTAATCCAGGAGGTCATCACTCTTATTATCTTCACGGTCTTTACGACAGTCTTCTTCAAGGGAGAAGCGTTGCACTGGAATCATGCGGCGGCTTTCCTCTGTCTGGTGATGGCAGTCTATCTGGTATTCATGAAGTGAGGCAGCAACCCTTTCCGGCAGCTGCCCGTCTTCCCCGCTGAACGTCTGACCTGACAAAACAAATAAGACAATGAACATGAACAATCCAATTATGAAAACTTTCGATTACTCATTCCTGAGTTTCCTGAAACACCGCGTCAACGGTGGTATGGTGCTGATGATTGTTGCCGTGCTTGCCATGGTAGTTGCCAACTCTCCCTGGGCGGATGCCTATCACGCCTTCTGGAGTCACCCTGTCTCGTTGCAGGTAGGCAGTTTCAACCTGTTCAGCCATCACGGAGAGCCGCTCACGTTGATGGCGTTCATCAATGACGCCCTGATGGCGGTCTTCTTTTTCTCCGTCGGACTGGAAATCAAGCGCGAGGTGCTGGTGGGTGAGCTCTCCAGTCTTCGTCAGGCTCTGTTGCCCATCATTGCCGCTGTGGGTGGTATGCTGATTCCCGTGCTGCTCTATTTTGCCCTGACGGCGGGTACACCGGCAGCCGACGGTCTGGCCATCCCCATGGCAACGGACATCGCTTTCTCGCTGGGAGTGCTCAGCCTTTTCGGAAAGCGTGTTCCGCTCAGCCTGAAAATCTTCCTGACTGCCTTTGCGGTGGTCGACGATATTGGCGGTATCCTGGTGATTGCTTTCGGCTATACCTCTCATCTCGATGCGGCTTATTTGCTGGGTGCACTGGGAGTGTTGCTGTTGCTGGCGGTTGCCAACCGGATGCGGGTCATGTCGCGGACGTTCTACTGTTGGGCGGGCATCGTGGTGTGGTACCTGTTCCTGCAGTCAGGTGTACATGCGACGATTGCCGGCGTACTGGTCGCCTTCACCATCCCCTCCATACCATGTCTGAATGTGAAGAAGTACATCGCGCGCATCCGTGAGAACGTAGCCGAGTTCCCCCATTTCGACAAGAGCAGCATCCTGCTCACTCCCAATCAGATTGATATCCTGAAGAGCATCGAGTCGGCTTCCGACCGGGTCATCTCTCCCCTCCAGTTCATGGAAGACCGCATGCACGGCATGGTCAACTACCTCATCATGCCGCTCTTTGCCTTTGCCAATGCCGGAATCACCCTGTCGGGGGCGGAAGGAGCTGTTGCAGGTCCGGTGACCTATGCCATCGTCATCGGTCTGGTGCTGGGCAAGTCCGTCGGCATCTACCTGTTCACCTGGCTGGCCGTACGCAGCCGTGTGACGGCTCTTCCGCAAGGGATGAACTGGCAGAATGTGGCAGGTGTGTCGCTGTTGGGCGGTATCGGATTCACCGTCTCGCTTTTCATTGCCAACTTGTCCTTCGGGGAGACCGACGAGGTCCTGCTCAACCAGGCAAAGCTTGGCGTGTTGGTCGGCACCGTACTGGCCGGCGTGCTGGGCTACGTCGTGCTGCGGTATGTCCTGCCAAAGCAAGAAGGTGCGTCAGCGGGAACATGAGGTTCCTGTTGACACACCTTTGTCAGATGCAGTACCGGGAGTATTGCCCGGACTATCCTGTACATGTATTCCGTCCAAGTGACGGATAGATGAGGCAAAGTATTATACTTAGGCAGGCAAAGTATAATACTTAGACCCCCTAAGTATAATACTTTGGTCGGTCTAAGCCGTACATGTACCGGCATGAATCCGTACTTGTCGGAGCAATAAGTGTTGCTTCCGTTGCGGACCCTCCGGCTACTCTGCCGTATGACGGGTCAGGAGGCAGCCGGATGGTCCGTCAGCAAATGCCGGAACTCGTCGAACTCCTCCACCATGGGGCGGAACAGCGGGTTCTCCCAATGCAATGCCAGCGTATGCACCATGGCATCGATGTAGACGTGGCAATCAGGGATGCTGTGTGAGACATTGACCCGTACCGTCTCCTTCGGGTAGTCTCCCTTGTCGAGCCGCTCCTGTCCCCATTGCAGAAGTCCGTCGATAAATTCCTTGGTTATCTTTTCTTCCATCAGTCTTCCATCAGTTTGCGGTAACGGATGCGCTTCGGCTCTTCCTTGCCGAGACGTTTCATCTTGTTCTCTTCGTATTCGGAATAGGAGCCTTCGAAGTAGAACACTTTGGAGTCGCCCTCAAATGCCAGGATGTGTGTACAGATACGGTCGAGGAACCAGCGGTCGTGGCTGATGACTACCGCACATCCGGCAAACTCCTCCAGACCTTCTTCCAGGGCACGCAGGGTGTTCACGTCAATGTCATTGGTCGGCTCGTCGAGCAGGAGCACGTTGCCCTCTTCCTTCAGCGCCATGGCAAGGTGGAGGCGGTTCCGCTCGCCACCTGACAGCACGCCGCAGAGCTTTTCCTGGTCTGCACCGGAGAAGTTGAAGCGCGACAGGTAGGCACGTGCATTCACGTCACGGTTGCCCATGCGTATCAGTTCGTTGCCTCCGCTGATGACCTGGTAGACGCTCTTGTTGGGGTCGATGTCCTTGTGTTGCTGGTCCACGTAGGCGAGCTTGACGGTTTCTCCCACTTCGAACGTTCCCGCGTCAGGGGTTTCCAGTCCCATGATGAGGCGGAATAGGGTAGTCTTTCCGGCTCCGTTCGGACCAATCACGCCGACGATGCCGTTAGGCGGAAGGCTGAACTCCAGGTTGTCGAACAGCAGCTTGTCGCCATAAGCCTTGCGCACGCCGTGGGCTTCGATGACCTTGTTTCCCAGACGCGGACCGTTGGGAATGAAGATTTCGAGCTTCTCTTCCTTCTCCTTCTGGTCCTCATTGAGGAGCTTGTCGTAGGAGTTCAGACGGGCTTTTCCCTTCGCCTGACGTGCCTTGGGTGCCATGCGTACCCATTCCAACTCGCGTTCCAGTGTCTTGCGGCGTTTGCTGGCAGTCTTTTCCTCCAGCTCCATGCGCCGTGTCTTCTGTTCCAGCCAGCTGGAGTAGTTACCCTTCCAAGGGATGCCTTCGCCACGGTCGAGCTCCAGTATCCAGCCTGCCACGTCGTCGAGGAAGTAGCGGTCGTGTGTCACGGCGATGACGGTTCCCTCGTATTGTTGCAGGTGCTGCTCGAGCCAGTCGATGGATTCGGCATCGAGGTGGTTGGTCGGCTCGTCCAGCAGGAGGATGTCAGGCTTCTGCAACAGCAGACGGCACAGGGCGACACGGCGACGCTCTCCTCCTGAGAGGTTGGCGACCGGCTGGTCTTCAGGCGGACAGCGCAGGGCATCCATGGCACGCTCCAGCTTGCTGTCGAGGTTCCAGGCGTCGGTGGCATCAATCTTGTCCTGCAGTTCTGCCTGACGGGCAAAGAGCGCGTCCATCTTTTCCGGGTTCTCGTAGTACTCCGGCAAGCCGAACTTGTTGTTGATTTCTTCATACTCCGTGAGTACGTCCACGATGGGCTGCACTCCCTCCATGACCACTTCCTTCACGGTCTTCGTGTTGTCCAGCTGCGGTTCCTGGGGCAGGTAGCCCACGCTGTAGCCCGGTGAGAAGACCACTTCGCCCTGGTAGCTCTTGTCCAGTCCGGCAATGATTTTGAGCAACGTGGACTTTCCGGAACCGTTCAGACCGATGATGCCGATTTTGGCTCCGTAGAAGAAGGATAGGTAGATGTTCTTTAAAACCTGTTTGTTCTGCTGGAAGGCTTTGCTTACGCCTACCATCGAGAAAATGATTTTTTTATCGTCTGCCATATTGTTGGGTTTTTGAGTTTTTCTTTGGTTTGCAGGTTTCGGGGCGGTCGTGACGCACCGCTTCTTCGGTTTCCGTCAGTCGAGGATGCGGAAGCCGTCAGCCAGCAGGGCTTTGCGGATTTCCTCCACGTGCTCGGCGTTGCGTGTTTCCATGACGACACGGAGGGTGCAGGCGTTGACGTTGGCATTCTCCCCGTTTCGTTCATGGTGCGACGACAGGATGTTGGCTCCATGCTGGGCGATGACCTGTGCCACGCGCATGAGCTGTCCCGGCTTGTCGATCAGTTCCAGTGTCAGGACGCAGTTCCTGCCGCTCTTTGTCAGACCACGGTTGATGACCCGGCTCAGGATGGTCACGTCGATGTTTCCGCCGCTCACCAGGCAAATGGTCTTTTTCCCTTCGACGGGAACTTTGTTGAACATGGCTGCCGCAACCGATACCGCTCCGGCTCCTTCGGCGATGAGCTTCTGCTGTTCCATCAGTGCCAGGATGGCTGCACAGATTTCGTCTTCGCTGACGGTGACGATGCCGTCGACATACTTTTCACATAGGTCAAAGGTATGTTCGCCCGGCTCCTTCACGGCGATTCCGTCCGCAATGGTCGAGACGGACGGCAGGCACTCGATGTGGTGCTTCTCGAAACTCTGCACCATGCTCGGTGCACCGCTGGCCTGTACGCCATACACTTTCACCGAGGGGTTGAGGCTCTTGATGGCATAGGCGACTCCACTGATCAGTCCACCGCCGCCAATAGGAACAATCACATTGTCGACATCAGGCAATTGTTCGAGCAGTTCCAGACCGATGGTGCCTTGTCCGGCGATGACAAGTTCATCGTCAAAAGGATGTACGAAGGTGTAACCCATTTCGTCGCGCAGTTGCATGGCACGTTGGTAAGCATCGTCGTAGACACCCTTTACCAGGCAGATGTCTGCACCCAGGTGCCGGGTGGCTTCCACCTTGCTGATGGGAGCTCCTTCGGGGAGACAGATGAGCGACTTGATGCCGCTGTGTGTGGCAGCCAGTGCGACTCCTTGTGCATGGTTGCCAGCCGAGCATGCGATGACGCCCTTTGCCTTTTCTTCGTCGGTCAGTTGTGAGATTTTGTAGTAGGCACCGCGTACCTTGAACGAGCCTGTCACCTGCAGGTTCTCAGGCTTCAGGTAGATTTCACTCCCCGGGTTGATGGAGGGAGCCTTGATGAGGTCGGTACGGCGGATTACTTCTTTCAATACATAAGATGCTCTGTAAATATTGTCTAATGTCAACATTGTATATGAGGTTTAAAAACTATAACTCAAGCCGAAGCTGAGCAGCTCGCTCAACTGGAAGAAGCTGTCGTTATCCTCATCCCGTTCCACCCCGTCATCGAAGCGTGCATGTACGAACAGCTTGGTCGACAGGTAGCGGTTCAGCTGGAAGTTGAAGGTGTTCTCCCATTCGGCTTCCGCACGTTCGTAGGTGGTGAAGTAGGAGAGACGTGTCTCCCAGGTGATGTTGGAGAGGATGGTCCATTTGGAGTTGATTTGCAGGTTCGAACCCAGGTCGTTCTTGGAACGTTTGCCCTCTTCGACTCCGAACTTGGTCTCATCGACATCATCATCACCCACATACGTCAGTTTGTAGGACAGAGGGGATATGACAGCTGAGAATGTCAGGTTCTTCAGGTTTTTCTTGAAGTCCATACCGAGGTCCACCTTCAGATAGCCCGGAGCCAGGAAGCTGGAGTTCACTTCGTGGCTGTTGGTCTTGTAGTTGCCGAAGAGCTGGGTGGAGAGTTCCGTCTGTACGGTGTAGTACCAGGAGGAGAATGCCTTGATGCCGAATTTGGAGGTCAGACGGATCAGGTCGGTATTGGTCTTGTATTTGTGTACGGTGTCGGAGCGTGAGGTGGTAAAGCCCAGTTTCCACTCCAGGCGGTTGTCAAACTGGATGCGTTGCTTGTCATCATAGTTCAGGCTGATGTCCAGTCCCGAGAGCATCGTGTTGTTGCTCTCACCACCTTTGTACCAGTTGCTCGATATGTAGTTCTGTGTGAATTGCAGGGAGGCGCTTGCCGAATGTTTCCAGAAGTTCGGCTTCCGGATGACCAGGTTCTGGTTGACCCCCGGGTCGTTCCAGTTCGGTTCCTTGATCAGGTCGGTCATCCGCTGACGGCGTGGGCTGTCCGGCATGATGCCTTCCTTGAACACGTGCTGGGACCTCACTTTGTCTTCCGTCTGGCGGACCAGCGTCGGGTGATTCAGGTAGGTGTAGACCAACGCCTTGTCCATGGCGTGTGTGATGTCTTCATCCTGCTCGATGCGTGCCATGCGGACGGGAAGCAATGCGTCTTCCTGCGTCTCTTCGGTGCTGTCCACCATCAGTGAGTCGGTGAGCTGTCCGTTCATGGCGCGCAACACCGTCGAATGATAGACGGTGACCGGGGTAAACAGACGATAATAGATGGGATTGATTTCGACGTTTGGCTGGTAAACCCGTCCGGTGGAGTCCGGCAGCCAGTATTGTGCCGTCTTTTTATCCAGATAGTCCGAATAGGCTTTTACCACATTCTTAAAATAGTTCCGGT
Organism: Bacteroides sp. Marseille-P3684; assembly: GCF_900291465.1. GTDB lineage: Bacteria > Bacteroidota > Bacteroidia > Bacteroidales > Bacteroidaceae > Phocaeicola_A. The sequence continues at coordinate 2,871,886 of NZ_LT985808.1, read as the reverse complement.
TGTATCGTTGCCGGGGATTCAACCGTTGGGCTTGCGAAGTGTCAAAGACAAAGAAGAGTAGAAGCCCCCATAGTAGTAATCTAATTTTCATAATCACACATGCGTTTACGTTTGATGGGCAAAGGTACGATAAATGGATGGAATTTCCTTATAAAATCACAACGAACCCGCGCTTCCCGTGTCATGTTGCAGGTGTTTCAGTCGGGGTTGCCAACCTCGGTGTTCAGGTCCCACCCGCATCGTTTCAGGTCGACACATCCGTTCGGGCGGAAGAGGACCCCTTCCGCGTGCAGCCTGTCGGCCTGTTCGTGCCAGTGCGGAGCCGTTCGTCCCTGACTGTTGACCACACGATGACAGGGCAGGTTGAGCGATGCCGGGACTTCGCCCAGTATGCGTCCCACGAGCCGGGCATGTCGGGGCATTCCTGCCAGCCAGGCTATCTGTCCGTAGCTCATTACTTTTCCCGATGGTATGGACGCTACGATGGCGTATACGGTTTGTCTGAATGATTCAATATCTGCCTTCATTGTTTCCAGTGTTTGAAAAACTGACGGACGAAGATAGGGCCAATTTGTCAAAATGTCAAATGAACCGCTCCACAGTGCCTTCCCTCGCACCAAAATACGGATTGGTGGATTCCGTGGCATTCTCAGGCGATTTGCCAAATTCACATTGATACCGATCTCCGTTTGATGCCGTTCGCATGCATCTTGGAGGACGTACGGAGTTGCCTTTTTGACACCTGATATCTGATATGCTGGTGCAGGATGCTACCTTCCGATTTGTTGACAGCGCCCTTCTTCTGGAGAACGAAACTCACAATTTCTTACTTTCGTTTTCCAAAGATTTGACTTCCGGGCACGAAACAATAGTGTTTGAGGCATGAAACTAATGTGTTTGACGCGTCAAACAATATTGTTTGGCTCGCGAAACAATATTGTTCCGGGCACGTTTTGTCTGTTTTTCGAAAACGAAATGTATAGTTTTCTAAAAACGAAGGCTTAACTTGAGGCGAACGTTAATTTGTTTTAGCATTCCCTCTCCAGTTTGCGCCGATTTTGAAAAGTATGAGTTAGCGAAAAGAGGCGATTCCCGAAATAGTGTCAGGCAAACGCCTGAATATGCTTTCTGTTTGACAGGATGTTGGAAATGGGTGGCGGATAGGTTCGTGCTGTTTACTTTTCTTTATTCCTGTAATTACTCCGTGATATACGTTGTCTCTTAAAAATAGCTTCAGATTACGGTCAAATCTTTACCTTTGCAGACAAAATTGTCCGTTGCTATGACTACACCACATGATAATAACGAAGAACTCTTTCCCGTTGTTGACGAGGAAGGGAACATCCTCGATGCCGCCACACGCGGTGAGTGCCACAATGGAAGCATGAAGCTTCATCCGGTTGTCCATCTGCATGTGATGAACAGTCGGGGAGAGCTTTTCCTGCAGAAGCGTCCGCTATGGAAAGACATCCAGCCGGGACGCTGGGATACGTCCGTCGGAGGGCATGTCGACCTGGGAGAAAATGTCGACCGTGCCTTGCGGCGTGAAGCACGTGAAGAACTGGGTATCACGGAATTTGTGCCCGAGCAACTCTACCGCTACGTGTTTGAGTCCACACGCGAACGCGAACTGGTCTACAGCTTCCGTACGGTGTATGAGGGAGAAATCCGTCCGAGTGAAGAACTGGATGGCGGACGTTTCTGGACCGCCGAGGAAATACGTACCAACCTGGGACAGGGAGTGTTCACCCCGAATTTTGAAGATGAATGGAGACGGCTGGAGTCAGTCTTGCAAAAAGATGCTTCCGAGAGGGTGTAAAAATCCATAATAGCTTGTATCTTTACAGCACAACCAGCCATTTCAAGTTATGGAGACATTTAAATACATTAGTTGTGTGGTATGCCTGGGGATGTTCCTGGCATGTTCCAATGAGGAACCGGTGATAAACGAACCGCCGGTAGTGACACCGAACGAAAAGCCTGCGGAAGCGAAGGACATCATGCTCACTGTCAGACCTACTCTTGACGCGATGAAGACAAGGGCTATTGTGGAAGCGTTCCAGGTCGGACATACGATGGGTGTGTTCACCAGGGACAACGGCGGAGGTGCCGTCAGCTCGAACGTCAGCTTTGCCTATGACGGAAACGAATGGAAGGCGGGCGGCAACGCGCCGGTCAAGGGCGACATGAACGTCACGGCGTACTTCCCTTACAGCGCATCGGTGACGGATTACCGGGAGATTCCCGTGGACCTTACCAGGCAGGAGGATTGCCTGTACGGGACGGCAAGGGTGACGAAGCAGGTGCCCACGGCAGCGCTCACGATGAAGCATGCCCTGAGTCTCGTGCGTATCAAGGTCATGAAGGACGAATACATGGGACAGGGAAAGGTGGAGAACGTCACCATCTCGGGCATAAGGACTCGGGGACGGCTCGATGCCACAGACGGCAGCGTGGTCCAGGAAGGGAACACGGGAAGCATCCCGGCAGGTGGAAACTACCTCCTCAACGACGCATCACCTGTGATGAACGAGGCGGTCGTGTTCCCGACAGTCTCCTGCTACGGCTATACGGTGAGCTTTGATGTGGACGGTCACCGGTGCAGCTACGAGATTCCGGCAAAGCACGAGTGGAAAGCTGGGTATATCTACACCTATACGTTCAACCTGAAGGGTATGTACAACGCTCCGGTATACATGGAGGATGTACCCATCGATGTAGAGTACTGGGGAAAGTACGGCAATACGGACGAGATTCAGATACGGGAGTGTGGAGAGGATGAAGTGACGATACGACCGAATTTCACTTGGTATGGTTACGATTGTTACCAGAATGAAGGTAAGGTCTTCGGAGTTACATGGACCGGATGGTGCTCTTTCGAGGGCAAGCTGCGTTTTGTATTGATGCAGAACGGACGGATTGTCGAGCAGTACCAATCGAAAGATATCCAAGTGAAGGAAGGACAATGGAATGGTGAACATATCCAATGCTATGTAACTGCATCTCCCGGAATGTATGAATTGGTCCCGCTATTTCAGAAGAAGGGAGAAAGCTCATGGTTCATGGCGGTGGATTATGAGAATGGAAGCACGCAGGAGGAATGGATGTACGAGATTCTTCCCCCGGCACCGGATAACCTGCCAGCACTCCGGATGATGCAGGTCGAGGGGACAGAATTTAATTGGTTTTTGGTTAACTCAGTCCCGGATGGTTCTCCTTGGAACTTGATTTATACCATTTCCAACAAAGGGGAAGGTGCTTTACGTGGTGAAATTCAGGCACGTTGGGAGCGTGAGTATAAGCTCAAGTCTAACTCCTACCGACCGAGCGACCGCTATACAAAAGGGACCGAAAACGATACCGAATGGAACGAAATGATAGGCACAACTTCTATTGATATTCCAAACGGCACTCGATACTGGAAAGGTAAGATGGAGATTTTGATTCCGAAGGGAAGATTAGAACCCAAACGTAACGGAGTTGGATATGCTGCCCCTAGGCTTCACCTTTATTGGAAAGCTGAAGGAAGCGATAAATGGGTATTGCTACGCCAGGACGCTGATTTCCTTTTTAATCGAAACTATGAGGATGATGTATATGACCAAACAACAAACTATCTAGCTATTTCCCTATATAGCTGGAGATAAGCAAACATCCCCTGTCGCAATTAACGACAGGGGATGCTTTTAATATGAGTGATTAGTTTATAGGTTTCCCAAATTTACAGTGTATAAGTACTTTGGAGTTACTATCGGCTGTAAAGTTCACAGTCCATCCGTGTGAGCTGGCAATGATGCTACCACGTCCGTTATTACCCCAGACTGTAATGTCATCTACTTGGGCTGTTGGGTACAGTTGACCACCGTCCTTTATGGAACCCGGATTCACACGAACTGTAACATTTGCTCCCTTTTCTACTTGGAAGCTTCCTTTCGCACCATCGAATTGTTTGCTTACATGATTGGTATTGTCAATCACATTGACGAAAGCACCGAATTGCAGGTTAAATGACAGATTGATTGTAACATATTCCTTCTTGACAAATCGGGCAGAAACCTTTGTGTTGGCATGTTTCATGGTAATCAGCGTGCTGGCACTTCTGAAATTATCAATCACTACATCTCCTTCCAAAACATTCCATCCGACAAATTTATATCCTTCTGAAGGAACAGCTTGAATGAACCATTTTTCTCCACTGTATATTTTCCTAGAACGTTCTCTAAAGAAAGACATTCCATCAAGTGAAATCATTCCTCCTTCATATGGGTCAGCCTGTACAGTTAAGGTTAGCTGCTGTTTCTTCTTGAAGCCGCAGTGGAAGAGGTGGTCTCCTTTGCGTAAATCAACTTTAAAGGAGGTTGAATCGCTCTTTGCATAATCATACATCTTTGGCTCATTCTGTGGACCTCCATAGAAGTAATCCACTTCATATCCATCATCCGGATGGGCTGCTACAATAGGTCTATTGTTTGTATCATACAGCCCAGCACCGGTAGCGTATCCTCCTTCAAAATACACTTTCGTTTCTCCGGCACGGGTCGTCTCCGTACGGAGAGCCTTTTCGCCGTCAATCACCACACGCACGCCGGATGCGGATTCACGACCGTCAGTAGATTGAAATCCATTTTCTTCTTTTTGGCAGCCTGTGAACATCGTCACCAGGACCGCCAACAGCATTAACCATTTTGTTTTCATTTGTTTTATGTGTTTTAGGGTTATTGGTCTCATGTTTATAAAACACCACGCCGTAGTAATAGGATTCCCGGGCTTTGGCAATCAAATTACCTCACCCGGGAAAGAGAAGCGTGATAGACTAGAAGCGGTCATCGGACCGTACAAACACTAGGTTATGGCATTGGCATAATTTTACGGTCGATATCGATAGTGATGAATACATCCGTTTCAGACTCAAACAGGAGAATACCATCATGATTAAATCCCGGAGCCCATTTATAGGTCAGCGTACCGCCACAATTGGTTACAGTGACATCCTTGACTGTATATATATCTGGAGTGTAATGAATCGTGCGGAACTCACTCAAGTACAAGTTACCCGACCTAGGAGCGTTAGAGAATGTATAATCGTTATAGAAATTAGAACCACGGGCAACCCGGTCTCTATAGGGTGTTTTACCCGTATTGTCCTTAAGTTCCAAGGAGAAAGAGACATTGGAGTCATTGGCACCTGTCACGAGTACGGTTACGTTGATTGTGCCGGGCTTTGATGGTCCCGTTTCACTTGAATTACGCCCGAACAGAGCTTCCAGTACACTTGTCGAAGTGTTCATCTTCACATGGACTTCTCTTTTCATGTTTAACGTAATTCCTGCATCTCCGGACGCGATTCTCCATGCACCTCCGAATCCATAACCCTCATTAGGAGTGGCGACAACCTTGTACTCTCCAGTCGTTGGAATCTTCCCTACAATCTCCAATACACCTCCCTCTTCCGGCACAGCACGGAGTTTCAGCTTCGGACCTTCATACTTCTTGAATCCGCAATGGAAGAGGTGGTCGCCTCTGGATAAATCAACACCAAAGGAAGCCGAATCACTTTTAGCATAATCATACCTCTTTGGCTCATTCTGCGGACCTCCATAAAAATAGTCCACTTCATAGCCTTCATCTGGATGGGCTTCAACAATAGGTGTATTTTTCGTATCATACAACCCAGCACCGGTTGCGTATCCTCCTTCAAAATACACCTTCGTTCCTCCGGCACGGGTTGTCTCCGTACGGAGAGCCTTCTCGCCGTCAATCACTACACGCACGCCGGAGGCGGATTCACGACCGTCCGGACCTCGAAGTTCACTTTCCTCTTTCTGGCAGCCTGCGAATATTGTCGCCAGGACTACCAACAGCATCAGTTTTGTTTTCATACGATTAAAAGATTTGTTTAACATGGATTTTATTTGTTGCTGTGTACAGCCTGTAGGGTGGACGGAACACCGTCTATCGAGACTTCGAACGTCAGCTTCAGCTCGAAGTCCCTCACATAGCAGTAGCTGTTCTTGTTCCGGCTGAAGCTTACGGAGGCGCCGAGGGACTTCAGCTCGTCGATGTAATTGCGCACCGTGCGCTCGCTCACATGCAGGCGCACGGCAAGGTCACGGATTCCGCCCGTGTCCTGGCTCCTTATCAGGTCATGGAGGATGGACAGGCGGCGGACGTTTCTGGACCGCCGAGGAAATACGTACCAACCTGGGACAGGGAGTGTTCACTCCGAATTTTGAAGATGAATGGAGACGGCTGGAGTCAGTCTTGCAAAAAGATGCTTCCGAGAGGGTGTAAAAATCCATAATAGCTTGTATCTTTACAGCACAACCAGCCATTTCAAGTTATGGAGACATTTAAATACATCAGTTGTGTGGTATGCCTGGGGATGTTCCTGGCATGTTCCAATGAGGAACCGGTGATAAACGAACCGCCGGTAGTGACACCGAACGAAAAGCCTGCGGAGGCGAAGGACATCATGCTCACTGTCAGACCTACTCTTGACGCAATGAAGACAAGGGCTATTGTGGAAGCGTTCCAGGTCGGACATACGATGGGCGTGTTCACCAGGGACAACGGCGGAGGTGCCGTCAGCTCGAACGTCAGCTTTGCCTATGACGGGAACGAATGGAAGGCGGGCGGCAACGCACCGGTCAAGGGCGACATGAACGTCACGGCGTACTTCCCTTACAGTGCATCGGTGACGGATTACCGGGAGATTCCCGTGGACCTTACCCGGCAGGAGGACTGCCTGTACGGGACGGCAAGGGTGACGAAGCAGGTGCCCACGGCAGCGCTTACGATGAAGCATGCCCTGAGCCTTGTGCGTATCAAGGTCATGAAGGACGAATACATGGGACAGGGAAAGGTGGAGAACGTCACCATCTCGGGCATAAGGACTCGGGGACGGCTCGATGCTACAGACGGCAGCGTGGTCCAGGAAGGGAACACGGGAAGCATCCCGGCAGGTGGAAACTACCTCCTCAACGACGCATCACCTGTGATGAACGAGGCGGTCGTGTTCCCGACAGTCTCCTGCTACGGCTATACGGTGAGCTTTGATGTGGACGGTCACCGGTGCAGCTACGAGATTCCGGCAAAGCACGAGTGGAAAGCCGGGTATATCTACACCTATACGTTCAACCTGAAGGGCATGTACAACGCCCCGGTATACATGGAGGATGTACCCATCGATGTGGAGTACTGGGGAAAGTACGGCAATACGGACGAGATTCAGATACGGGAGTGTGGAGAGGATGAAGTGACGATACATCCGAACTATACCCAATACGGTTACGACTGTTACCAGAATGAGGGCAAAGTGTTTGGTTTGTATTGGACCGGATGGTGCTCTTTTGAGGGCAAGCTGCGTTTTGTACTGATGCAGAACGGACGGATTGTCGAGCAATACCAGCCTATAGATATCCAGGTAAAGTCAGGACAATGGGATGGAAAATGTATCCAATGCTATGTGACTGTGTCTCCCGGGATGTACGAATTGGTTCCGCTATTTCAGAAGAAGGGAGAGAGCTCGTGGTTCATGGCGGTGGATTATGAAAACGGGAGCACGCAGGAGGAATGGATGTACGAGGTACTTCCTCCGGCACCGAATAACCTGCCGGCTCTCCGGATGATGCAGGTCGAGGGGACAGAATTTAATTGGTTTTTGGTCAACTCAGTCCCGGATGGTTCTCCTTGGAACTTGATTTATACTATTTCCAACAAAGGGGAAGGTGCCTTACATGGTGAAATTCAGGCACGTTGGGAGCGTGAGTTCAAGTTGAAGTCTAACTCTTACCGTCCAAGTACTAAGCATAAGAATACAGAAAATGATATCGAATGGAACGAAGTGATAGGAACAACTTCTATCGATATTCCAAACGGCACTCGATACTGGAAAGGTAAGATGGAGATTTTGATTCCGAAGGGAAGATTAGAGCCTAAAAATAAAAACAACGGAGTTGGATATGCTGCCCCTAGGCTTCATCTTTATTGGAAAGCTGAAGGAAGCGATAAATGGGTATTGCTACGCCAGGACGCTGATTTCCTTTTTAATCGAAACTATGAGGATGATGTATATGACCAAACAACAAACTATCTAGCTATTTCCCTATATAGCTGGAGATAAGCAAATATCCCCTGTCGTAATTAACGACAGGGGATGTTTTGTACGCTCGGCATGAGTATTAGCTAACGGGTGCAAGTCCCTAATGAGCCCTAATAGCGGGAATCATACAGCCAATAGCAAGGGTGTCCATCGTGAGGTGGAATCTGAAGGAAGCTTGCGGCAAACATCTGGTCTGACGAACAGAAACTTCATACAAGGCATATGACCGTGGGTAAGGCTGCAAAACAAGTCAAAGCCCTATAGCTATTCGGAACGGTTGGTGTAAATGAAGCGGACATAAGATGGAAAGTTAATACCCTTATCCGAGGAGGTCTCACGGACGCATGAGAATAGTGAAAAAATCGAAATCAGCGGAGTAAAGCTTGTCGTGAGAAGTCAGCAGATGTCATAGTAGCAAACGTGTCGATAAGTTTGTGAAGGACAGAACTTTATTTAAACGATAATAATAGAAAACTACCGTATGTTGGAACGAATGCACAAAACTGGAACTGAAGTTGTAGGCTGCCCTCAGAGAGCTAAGACGGAATCTGAATGGTATGTGGGAGCGCAGACCTTCATATGGATGGTTGAAGACAATGTCGTGGAAGTGCCATTTGACAGAGAGCATCTTCTGGAAGTTATTCTTTCACCCGAGAATCTGAATAAGTCTTATAAGACTGTAGTCAGAAACAAAGGGTGTGGCGGTATCGACAAGATGTCATGTGACGAACTTTTCGCATGGCTCCTCGCCAACAAGAAAAGCTTGATATACTCTCTGCTTGAGGGTAGTTACCGTCCCAATCCTGTCCTTAGAGTGGAAATCCCTAAGGATAACGGCAAGATGCGACAGTTAGGAATACCGACCGTTGTAGACCGACTGATACAGCAAGCCATCAACCAAGTACTAACCCCCATCTACGAAGCTCAGTTTAGCCGAAACAGTTTCGGTTTCCGTCCGAGACGTGGCTGCCATGATGCATTACGCAGAGCGAAAGACATCGTCAACTCAGGTTACAAATATGTAGTAGACCTTGACCTCGAGCGATTCTTCGATACAGTATGCCACAGTCGTCTGATAGAAATACTGAGCCGTACAATAAAGGATGGAAGAGTGGTGAGTCTTATACACAAATATCTCCGCAGCGGAATCCTGAATCATGGTATGTTTGATGCGAGCAACGAAGGCACTCCTCAAGGTGGTCCATTAAGTCCCCTGTTAAGTAATATCATGCTTAATGAACTCGACAAGGAACTAACCCGAAGAGGTCATCTTTTTGTTCGGTATGCTGATGATTCAATGATATTCTGCCGAAGTAAAAGTGCGGCGAAACAGACCAAGGAATCCATTACCCGATTCATAGAGGGTAAACTTCATCTTAGAGTAAACAAGGAAAAGACAACAGTCTCATATGTCAAAGGTGTCAAATACTTAGGTTATTCCTTTTATAACTCCAAAGGTAAATTTGAATTATACGTCCATCCCAAATCCAAAGCGAGGATGAAGTCCCGTTTGAAAGAACTGACAGGTCGTAGCAACGGAATGGGTTATGAACGTAGGAAACAAAAACTCAAGGAGTACATAAGAGGGTGGATAGGATATTACCACCTTGCCAACATGAAACGTCTTCTCCTTGAAACAGACGAATGGTTACGACGTCGCATACGAATGTGTATATGGAAATCTTGGAAAAACCCAAAGACGAGAATATCAAATCTGATTCGATGTGGAATCCCTAAGAGGAAAGCTTATGAATGGGGTTATACTCGACTGGGGTACTGGCGTATTGCTGACAGTTGGATAACACACAGTTCTATGACTAACGAACGACTAAAAATTGCCGGGTATCCAACCCTTTATGAGGAGTATCTCAAATGGTATCCTAAATAAAGAACCGCCACGTGCGGAACCGCATGCGTGGTGGTGGGAGAGGTCGGAAAACGAAAGTAGGAAGAAAATCACTTCGTTTTCCTCCTACTCGATTT
>NZ_LT985808.1:2606183-2861793 GCF_900291465.1 Bacteroides sp. Marseille-P3684 | reverse complement strand
TATGAGGAGTATCTCAAATGGTATCCTAAATAAAGAACCGCCACGTGCGGAACCGCATGCGTGGTGGTGGGAGAGGTCGGAAAACGAAAGTAGGAAGAAAATCACTTCGTTTTCCTCCTACTCGATTTCTTCCGGTATTTCTGCTCAACGGCGTGACATCCAGGCGAAGAGTGAGCGCATCGAGGGATTGGGGTGGCTTTCTGCCAGTTTTTCCAGTTGGCTCTTGACATGCTTCCATTCGGTTTCGAGCCGCACTTTGCCTGTCGTGTTGCCCGATTTCTCATCGGCGTTCAGGGCGTTTTTCCATGCCTCCATGCAGGAGAGCATCAGGTCGAGCTGCTCGTAGGTGAAGTCCCGGTCGGGCTCGAAGTTGCCGAAGAGCGAGGCATAAAGCGATTGGAAGAAACGTTGGGCTGTGAGTCCCTTGTCCTTCTTTCCGGCATACCACTCGGCGCGTTGCAGCGTCGCGACAGTCTCTTGTGAGAGCAGGTGGGTGAATACGTCCGTCGCAGGCGATGACAGGAGAGTGTGCCTGTTTTCTGTCGTATGCGCTCTGATGTAGGGGTTGTCGAACCGTGTGCTGCCTTCGAAGAAGTACTCCGTCAGCAGGTTCATGGCCTCTTGTTGCATGGTTTCGGGCTGGTCGCTTCCGACGTACCGGGCTATTTCGTTCACATAGCGTCCGTAGAGTTGCATTCCGTTTTTGTAGAGTGTTCTGTAGTCGGCAGGCTGTGTCTTGTCAAGTTTGCGGAATTGCTTTTGCAGGTGTTGCAGTTTTCCGGCGTACAGGTTGAGGAGGTTGGCTTTGGAATCCGTTTTCGGGCGGTTTTCCTTTCTCCATTGGCGTAGCTGGTCTCTGTCTTCATAGCAGTTTTTGGCGTCGGGGAATACGCGATAGCCTGTGGCTGCATCCCAAGCAGAGGATTCGTCCAGCGTGCAGGAAGATTTCAGAAACAGGGGGTCAGGTGATGAAGGGCGCATTCCCAGCATGTCGCCGATGGCATAGAGCAGTTCGCCTTTCAGCAATTCGACCGCCGTTGACGAATCGTTGCGGGCGACGTCTTCCTGCCACCAATAGTCATCCAGCAGGGCGGCTGTGCAGCCGTGTCCCACATTGATGCGGCAGGATAGGATTTCTCCGGTACGCGGATGGCAGATGTAGGAACGTTCCACGTCCGGTGTCCCCAGATCATAGGAAAGCAAGGCTTGGCAGGTTGCCGGGTTGTCGTTTTCGGCCAGTTCTTTGAGTTGCAGCGCGTCGCGGAAACCAGCTCGGAGGAATGCGTTGTTCCAAGCCGCAACAGCCTCCCGGACTGCCGGACGGAATCGCTCGGGGAAATGGCGGTCGACACACAAGGTCAGCGGTCGGAGCGGGCGCACGTTCTCCCCTTTGGCATATTTCTGTTTGTCGGCCGGGGACACTTCCATCCGCCAGCGAATCATGAGGGAGTCGGTCACCTTCATGTAGGGGTCTTGCATGTGGTCGCCAAAGGTGAGGCTCTGGAATCCATAGTCTTTCTCCATCAGGCGGACGGACATGTCGTCAGCCGGCAACACACTCACCGTGCAGGAGAGCCACAAGGGCATGGAACCTTCAGGCAACATGGTGATGGCACTGGACACATTGGCACGTTCCGGAGAGTAGCCGTGCCGACGCTGGATGTGGAAGCAGACGCCGTCGGCAAAGGCTGACGCTCCGGTCACGGAAGCATGTTGTGCGTCCAGCCCGCGGATGGGAGTGTAGCTGTAAGAGAACCATTCGCTGCCGGTCGACAGGAGCTTGGTTACGTCGATGACGATGCCTCCTTCCGGAGAGACAGCTTCTGCCGGATAGGTTTGTTCGTTCGCTTCGATGACGGCTTCCTTGAAAGCCTCCGGCATACGGTCGGCGTAGGACGGTTGTGCCAGTGTCACCTGCTTGTTGTCGTCGACTTTCACCCGCACCACGCCCAAGCTCTTCGCCGGACGGTTCACCAAGTCGAAACCGCGGTCGATTTGTGCCGAGATGAGCACTTCGCGTCCCCACACGGAGCGGGGAAATTCCAGATAGACTTTTCCTTTGTGTTGATAGACTGGCAAGATGCCGTCCACCTTTTTCATTCCTTCCTGATGAAAGAAGTCTTTTGTTTGTCCGCTGGGGGTAGCCTGCGGAGTTTGTGCGCAGAGGAACAGAGGACATAGGCATAGGTAGTATAACAACCAATGTTTGAGCATAATGTGTCAGTGTGTTAGTTTGCGATAGCTTGTAGTTTTTCGATGAGTTCCAGGGCTTGTCCCCGGTCTTTGCCCGGAGGTGTTTGGCCGGCGTAGGCTTCAGCCTCCTGTAGCAGGCGTGCACATTCCGCAGTGACTAGGGCAAGCACGTGGCTCGAATGGTTCGAACTGCGTTGCAGGTAGTTTGCCAACTGGTCAATATAAGCCCGCTGGGCTTCAAATTTCAGATCGCTGACGGGGGTGGCAGGTTGTTGCCACTCGGAGAAAAGAGCGGCATGCAGGGAACTGACATATTCTTCGAGCGTGAGAAGGCCTTCCGTGCCGGCGCACTGTGCGCGGCTTATGTCGGCAAAACGGTCGGTGACCCACGGCATCATCTTGTCATAAAAGTTGCGGGCCAGTGTCGTCCGGTCGAGTTCCAACCGGTTGACCAGCTGGGCATCAAAGAGCCATTCCGGCGGAGTGAGCACATAGGATTGCAGATAGTCGATGACCTTCCGGTTGTAGTCTGCCTTTTCCCACACGATGCCCTTTCCGGCTTCGTCCTGTGTGTATCCGCCCAGGTGCATGAGCACTTGTTTGGTCCATTCTGTCAGTATCGTAATCATGTATTGATAACGTCTCTGGCGGACGTGCAGTGACTGTATGTCGGGGCTATCCCAGGCCGCAGGCTGGGAGCACAAGTATTTCAGGTTCTCCACGCCCTGTGTGTTGAAGGCCACGTGGTCGTCACCCAAGTCCTCCGACTGGGCGCGTACGTCGTTGCTCCCGAGAAACCGGTGTTGCAGTTCGCCGGCTGTCTGTTTGAGCCATGCCTGGCGGTTGCGTTCCTGCTCTTCTTCCGTCTTTCCGGGGAAAATGCGGTAGCCGTATTCGATGGCCCAACGGTCGTATTCGCCGATGCGGGCGATGCGGTTGCGCAGGTCGGTCCGGTCGCCGGGGCGCAGCGCATAGTTGCAGCGCATGTAGTCCATGATGGACGACCCCATGCCGTGTCGGGAGAGGAAATCGTTGTCACGCAATTCATCCAGCGAATGGAGGCTGCTGCCGAAGAAGTTGTGTTCCAGTCCCAGTGAATGGCCGATTTCGTGCGTGAAGACCAGCTTCATCAGTTCGTCCATGACGGATTGGGGCAGCTCCACGTCCCAAGCCTGCGGGTCTGCCGCGCCGCATTGGGTGAAATACCAGAGCTGCAACAGGTCGGGAACGGAACTGAAGATGCCTATGTGACAGGCTTTCACTTCGCCCGTGCTGGCCAGGCAAGGAGTAGGGCCGTAGGCATTGGATTGCCCTGACGGTTTCCAGGAGATGTAGGCGTGGCTGTTGTCATAGTTGTAGAAGTTCGGATCGTCCGTCGGCTCTTTCACCGCGCGGATGGCGTTCTTGAAGCCTGCTTGTTCGAATGCTTCCTGCCAGGCGTCTATCGAGGCCATGATGCACGGTAGCCAGCGGGCTGGAGTGTGGCGGTCGACATAGACCACTATGGGATGTATGGGTTCGACGAGTTCGCCTTGGAAGTAGCGGACACTGTCTTCCGGGGTCAGTTCCAAGCGCCAGCGCTTCATCAGACTGCGTGATGAGGCCCGTAGGGGATTCGTTTGGTACTCCTGCTGCGTGATGCCGAAGTAGGGCATCCCCGACGGACGCACGGGCATAGGATGCTTGGGGAGCAACGACAGGCAGATGCCGACTTCCCATTCGCTTTCACTCGTGCTGGCTTTGCGTCCGGGAGTCATGAACGGGAGCGGGCGATAGGTCAGCCTTTTGCGTGTGAGCATACAGTGAGGGAGGGCTTTGACGTCCTTGAGCTGTGTGCGTGAGGCGTCTTCCGTGCCCAGTTCCAGTTCGAAGGCTACGGGTTTCAGTCCCAAGAGTTGGTTGCTTTTCAGCCAGCGGCTCACGTCGATGGTCGTCTGTCCGTCGGATTCGGAGACGATGGGCAGGGTGTCATACAGGCGTTCGTCGCCGCGCAGGCGTGCGATGTTCACGATGGGATCGTCGCTCGTGGCCGGCAGATGGCGGTCGTAGAGCGGGTCGGTCACCCACATTTCACCGTCCACCTTGCGGAAACGCAATATGATAGGCCCGAAGAGGTCGCCCGGGTGGCCATATTTCTTTGTATAGTCCGGCGTCGTGCGGGCCGGGGCTTTCAGCACGGTGGTCGTGAGCATCAAGTCGCGTCCCAGCAGGGAGTCGGGGATGGACCAATGGATGGTCTCGCCTTTGCGTTCCATGCCGAAGAGACCTTCTTGTGCCGGGAGAACCCAGGCGTATCCGACGGCCAGCAAGGTAAATAGTAGTTTTTTCATAATGAGTTTTTGAATGAAGCTTGAAGTAGTCGCGTTGTATGCATTGCCTGTTGCAAAGTCTTGCACTGCCTATTGCAATATGTTGTATTACCTATTGCAAGGTCTTGTATTACCAGTTGCAATGTTTTGCATGACTGATTACATATCTTATGCGACAGAATGCCTTGTGCGTGAGTGCTTATCTCAAGGAAAGAAAGCGTGCGCAGGCTTTTCCGCACGGGCTGTGCCGGGAAGGAACCTGCGCACGCATGTTTCCGGAGGAATGTCACATGCCGTCACTCGGCATGGTTGAATGCAAGATCGACGATGGTGCCGAAGCCGGTGTATTCGAACGTGCTGCCTTCTTCGCGGTTTACGTCGCCAGCTTGCGTCAGCCGCAGCTCGACCACTGTGCCTGTGCCGTCAGCGCGGTTGAAGGCCACGCCGAGGTCGTGGAAATAAGTGCTGTTGTCCATATCCTTGAACTTGAGAGCCACAGCCGTGGCAGCTGCGTCGTCCGTGTATTCGTAGATGAGGCTTACGGCCGGATTGTTGCGGTTGAGGTCTATTTTGTAGACTTTGTTGCCGGTGGCCATGAACAGGATATGTCCGAAGCCCCAAGATGCGGCAAAGTGGCAGTCTGCTGCTTGTGCGCCGTTAGGCAAGCTCAGTTCGTAGAGTCCGGAACAAGTCGGTTCCGCAGCGGATGATGAAAACTCATAGAGCGTGAGCGGGGACGTTCCACCCGTAGCGATGGCATAGGCCCATGTTCCCGTGCTGACGAAGTCGAGCACTTCGATGGAAGCCAGTTCCGGTCCGTTGGCGTCAAACACGTCGGTCAGGGACGGCTCGCCGGATTGGGGGACGGAAGCCGTCTTGGGGATGGCATCGCTCCAGGCACGGCCGTATGCTCTCATGGGCCGTGTGCTCGTGTAGCTGGTCATCATGCCGTCCGAGGAGTTGTAGACATAAGAGAGGAAGCGATGTTTCTTTTCATCGAAAGTCACCCAGTTGCTTCCATATTCCGCCCACTGCTTGGATTCGAGCTGTTCGCCTTCCGGATTGCGCACCGTATAGTAGACGGCATATCCGTCGATGAGCGAATGCCACGTCTTGCCTTGGGCTACGGCCACTTCGCCGTAGTTGCCATAGGCGTAAGTTTCCAAAGCGAGCGGTTGTCCCGTGTCGGCTCCCAGGAGCATCTGTCTGCCGTTGTATGTGGTCTCGAGCGTGGAGGGACGGACGAGTTGCAGGTCGCTGTCGGTCATGATGTGGAGCACGGCTATGGGCGAGGGTGCCATGATGCCCATCGTGTAGTTCCACGAACCGATGCCGTAGTTGTGCTGGGCGTCGATGGACAGGGGTTTTCCTTCCAAGGGGAAGGTTGTGCCGAATTCGCTGGCATACACGTCGGGGAAGATAGTGGCCAGTTCGCCTTCTCCGTCAGCAGCTCCAAGCACACCTTTCCCATCCTGTTCCTGGAGGACGAACCAAGTGCTGCTGAAGGGCAGGACGAGGTTCACGATGCGCTCGGCATACCATTTCGTCCCTTCGCGTTGGTCGGTCACTTCGAGCAGGAGCTTGATGGACTCGATGTCAGAGGGCGTAATGGTCAGCGTGCAGCTTTTGTCAGTGCTGTAGCGATGGAGTTCCGACTTGTGACGGTCGGGGTCGTTGGCCACTTCCTCGGGTGAGCTTTCGCAGATGCGTGTGGCCGACTGCGGGCCTTTATACCACTGGAAGGTGAGGTTTTCTTCATTGGCACCTATCGTTTGCGACAGTGCCGGGGTGATGACCACGGTGACTTCTCCTTCACGCGGCACTCTCACCGCGGTTTCAGGGATGACGATGCCCACTTCGTTGATGTCGTGATAGGAATAGTTGCCTTCATCGTCATAGCAGGCCGTGAATGCCAATGCAAGCGTGAGCATGCCGCAGAGGCTTTTTATGGTTTTTCTCATAGGACTATGCATTTACGTTGGTTTCGGGAAATGTGATTTCTTCATTGTTATCGTCGTAGATGGGATCTCCGCCTTCGGCCTTGTAGGCTTCGTAGGCATCGACGACAGTGGGCAGTTCGTAGTCCATCATGGAGCTGTAGGTCTTGTCGAGCACGTCCATCATGAACATGTATTTAGCATCGCTGTATGTCCCCCAGGCTTCGTCGCGCCAGGTTGAAGGCTTGATCTTGTAAGTGACGTTGACGGTGAGGGTCGAGATGTCGACACGTCCTTTGATAAACTGGTGAGCGGGGTTCGCATAGTCGAACGTCAGCAGACAGCTCTGTGTCGTCGAAGGTTTTTCCGGGCGTTGTGCGACCAGCGGATAGACTTGGATGATGGTGTCGGTCTCACTGTAGGTGTAGGGATTCTCCAGTTGGAGGACCGGCAACTCCGAGTAGCCTTCGCGGGGCTCTGTCTTGAGGCAGAATGTGCGGTTGGCATCCACCAGTCCGCCTTGCAGCTGGGCGTAGAAGTTCAGTTCGAGCGACGTGGTGCCGTTCAGATAGTGTTCATCTGTAAATGTGTAGTTGAGTGTGGTGGCCGAGCTGAATGTGATGGCCATTTCCTGGCCGTAGAGGGCAATTTCCTCTTCCGAACACCCGGTAAGGAAGGAACCTGCCCAAACGAAGCACAAGAGATATAGTAGCTTTTTCATGATTATTGCTGTTTATTGTTGTTACCAAATATGATTTCGTCTTCAGGCAATACCCATTGGTAGTGCTCTGTTTGCATGCCGTTTTCGAAGAGGCAACCATCGAAGGTGGTGAAGTGATGGGCCTTCAGGTAGAAGAACAGTTGGCCTTCGGCAAAATACTCTTTGCGCAACTCGTGCATGATGAGGTTCACGCGCTTGCTGAGCGACGGGTCTTCGCCTGCGGCATAGGGACGGTCATAGTCGACGGTGTTGATTTCATCTTCGTAAGAGATGCCTCGTGCGAAGCGCACTTCATTGAGGGCGTCGGCACTGGTCTGCGGATCGTCGGCGCATTCTGCGATGATGTAATACATCTCCGGCAAACGGATGAGGGGGATGGCATCGGCTCCGTCGGCATTGGTCGACAGGTTCGCCTGGTTGTACTTGAGGCAATACATGAACATGCCTTCGTAGGTCTCTACACTGTTGAAGGCGAAACCGTGTGAGCGCCAGTCTGTGTCGCCTCCGCTGTTGAGGTCATAGAAGGCCTGGAAGTTGGCCCGTGGCGTGACGTAACGGTATTGGATACTTGGTTCGGATGCCATGCTCATGTTGTTGTTCTCCAGGATGTTCTCCAAGTCATACACGCTGATGCCGAACACCTGTTCGCGGTAGCGGATAGAGTTGTAGGTGTTGACGTCTTGTGTGGTGTAGAGCGTGAAGTAGTCGGTCGCATCGATGACTTCCTGGGCGTATTGCACGGCCAGGCGGCGGCTTTCGGCATCGCCTTTGTAGCTATAAACCCGTGCCAGCATGGCTTTCACTGCGTAGAGGTTCATGCGGAACTGGCGGTCGACGAGGAACATGTTTTTGTCGGAAAACTCTTCTGATGTGCGGTCGGTGAAGAAGTCGCACGGGTCGTTGTCGGCCAACAAGTCATGTGCTTCCGTCAGGTCAGCCAGAATCTTTTCCACGACATCCGAGGCGGACAACACGGGCGTGGCCTCGTTGTCGAACGTCGTGCGGTAAGGGATGGCTTCCCCATTGGGGTTCTCGCTGAAGATAGGTCCATAGAGGCGGAGCAGGTCGAAGTGCAGGAAGGCACGCAGGCCAAGCGCTTCGCCCTTCATGGTCTCGTAGTAGAGGGGTGTAGTCAGCACGTTGCGATGTTCCTCCAGGTTGGTCAGCAGATTGTTGACATTGGCAATGGTGTTATACATCTTCACGTAGATGCCGTTGATGCGGCTTTCGGCTTCGTCCGTGTAGTCGTAGATGTCCGTTCGGTCTGCATCGTTTGATAGGGAGTGGTCTTCGTAGATGCCGGCCAGTTCGTCCAGATAGCCGTAAGTCAGATTGCGGGCATAAAGCTCCGTGTCGGTCAATTTCAGGTAAATACCCGTCAGGGCGTCCTTGAAGCCATATTCCGTCTCAAATTCTTTGTCTGCCGGAATGGATGTCTTCGGGTCCACATCCAGCCAGTCGTTGCAGGAAGAGAAGGTCAGCAGACCGGCCAATATGTATAGGTATGTCTTTTTCATAATGTGATTGATAGTGGGGTTGTTAGAAAGTCAGATTCAGAGAGAACGTGAAAGTGCGTGCATAGGGATAGTCCAATCCGCGTTCGCGCTTCACGGTCGACAAGTAGAACAAGTCTTCCATGTTGAAGGAGACTTTAGCCGAACTCAGGCTCAGTTTGCTTATGAACGGAGCGTTTTGAGGGTCCATGCGATAGTAGAGCGAAAGTGAACTCCACTGGAACACGTTCTCGTCCATGATGAAGCGTGAAGAGGCTTTCGTGTCGCTGGCCAGATAGTTCAGCGTCTTGAAGCGTGAACGGTCGCCCGGCTTTTGCCACCTCAGGTCCATCACGCGGCGGTCAACGTTGTAAACCAGCGAAGCATTTTCCACTTTGTCGAGCAACGTCTGGTTGTAGACTTGCCCTCCAAACCTGTATTGGAAGCTGACGTCGGCGCCCCAGCCGCGATAGGTGAAGGATGAGTTGATGAATCCTTGCCAGTCAGGCTCGGTGTTGCCGATGGGGACGATGTCCACAGGGTCGTATTCGCCTGTCATGTCGCCATTGCGTTTCTGGAAGATTTCCAGACCGGTCGACGGGTCTATACCCAGCGAGCGGACCACCCAAATGCGGTTGAGCGATTCGCCTTCGACGTAGCGGGAGAGAGGCGTGTCGTCTTGGTTGGCATTGTTCACTTCGTTCATGTGGCGCATGGCTTCAGAGATTTTCAGCAGTTTATCCTTATTGCGCGAACCATTGACAGTGATGGTCCAATAAGCCTGATTGGCACGGTCTTGGTAAGGGATGGCCGAAAGGCTGAATTCGATGCCTTGGTTTTCGATCTTTCCTAGGTTGGCCGGATAGGTGTTGAATCCGAGCGAGGGGGCTAGGGTGATGGACGTGAGCATGTTGTTGGTAATCTTGCGGTACCATTCGATGCGTCCGGTCAGGCGTCCGTCCAGGAATCCCATTTCCAATGCCAGGTTCAGGTTGCGTGTCTCCTGCCATTTCAAGTCTTCGTTGGGCATGGCGTAGATTTCAGCACCGGTGACGTCGGATGAGTAGTAAGGCTTCAGCAGGTTGCTGTAGCTGTAATACAAGTGTGCCTGGTAGGGGTCAAATCCCTGTGAACCCGTGATACCGTATGTGCCGCGCAACACGAGGTCGGAGAGGAAGTCGACGTCTTTTAGGAAGTTTTCTTTCTTCAAGTCCCAGCGGAGACCGGCTGACCAGAAGGGCGCCCAGCGGTTGTTTGTACCGAACTGCGACGAGCCGTCCAGACGGATATTGAAGTCGATGGAGTATTTATATTTGTAAGAATAGCCCATGGCTGCCACCCAGCTCAGCAGGCGGCTGGTGCTTTCCAAGCCTTCCATCTTCTCATCATAGCGGCTGCCGAAGAGGATTTCATCCATGTTTTCGTTGGGGAAACCTGTCACATGGGCTGCGTAGCTCTCGCTGGTGGTCTCCTGCATGGTGAAACGTGTGTTTCCTGTGATGTAGTGGATGTTGTTTATCAGTTTGTTGTAGCTCGCAGTCAAGTCCACTTGCCAGTTGAGCGAGGAGCTTTCTGTGCGTGCATAGTCACCCTTCAGTGCCGGGTCTGTGATGTTGGCAAAGGCTGTGTGCTGGGCCGGGCGGAACACGTCGCGGTTGCCTGAACTTTTGGTCAGTGAGAAGTTGCCCACAATGCGCCAGTCTGCATTGGGGTTCCACTCTGCACTGAACAGCTCGGTGAACGACAGGTTCGTGCTCCGGTCTTTGGTCTTGAACGTCGTGTTGTACATCGGGTTGGGGTAGTTGGCCTGGCCGACGTTCAGGTTTGAAAAATCATCCAGATATTGAGGGATTTCTCCGTTTTCATCATAGGCGCGGAGGTAAGGATTGAGCCGGGTGTATTGGCTGAAGCTGCCCCAGGGCGATTCGTCGGCTGTCGAGTTGTCGAGCGTCAGGCGGTTCTTCAGCAGGAATTTCTTGAAACGGTATTGGATGTTGAATTCACCTGTAAACACGTCGCGCTTGCTGTCCTTCATCACGCCCGGCGACATGTTGTAGCCTGCGTAGATGGAGTAGCGCAGGGCTTGGTCGCCACCTTCGAGCGTCAAGGTGTGGCGCTGCTGGAATGCGGTGCGCAGCGGCTTGTCGAGCCAGTAGGTGTTCACGCCGCGTTTCACTTCGTGCAGTTTGCGTTGGTAGAGTTCCAGCTTTTCAGCCGTGATGCCGGAAGCTGTGTACATGCCGGCGGCCCATTCCGTAGCCAGCTTTTCTTCGGCATTCATCAGGTTGTAGTCGGTCAGGTCGGGCGTCTCCACGCGCAACTCTCCGCCGTAGGTCACCCACAGGCGTCCGGCTTTGGGAGTCTTGGTCTCGATGACAATCACGCCGTTGGCTGCTCGCGAACCGTAGATGGCCGTTGCTGCGGCGTCCTTCAGCAGTGTGACGGAGGCCACGCGTTCGGGGTCGAGGTCGACCATCTTCTGCGTGGTCGTCTCGAAGCCGTCGAGGATGATGAGCGGCTGGTTCGGATAAGTCTCGTATTCACCTTGTACGGACAGGAATTCGTTGGATGTCGTGGCGTTGCCCAAGTCCATGTTGGCCTGGCCGCGCAGGCTCATTTCGGGCAATCCGTTGGGGTTTGAACCCAGGTCGATGTTTTCCACGATGCGGAATCCCGGTGCCACGGCTGACAATGCTTTGGCTATGTTTGTCGCGCTGTATTTCTTCAGGTCGTCGCCTTTCAGTGTTACGGCTGATCCCGTGAAGCCTTCTTTCTTGCGGTCGAAGATACCGGTCACGACGACTTCTTCCAAGTATTGCGAGTCTGATTCCAAGCGGAAGTTGTAGTTGTCGCCTTTCGCGTTGGCTTTCAGCTCCAGGAGTTTATAACCAAGGAATGAGGCCGTCAGTGATGTCTCGTCGCCCACGGCTGCGACTTGGAAGTTGCCGTCCATGTCAGCACGCGCATAGGTCGACGTGCCGTCTTCGTGCTTGATGGTGATGGTGGCTCCGGCCAGCGGCAGTCCGTCTGTGTCCACCACGGAGCCTTTGATGACCTTTTCTTCGGTTTTTCCCTCTTCTTTCGCAATGGGGCGGATGACGACGATGTCATTCTTGACTGCATACTCAAATCCCAGCGGGCGGAGCACTTTCTGCAACACTTTCTGCCAAGGCTCGTCCTTGGCATTTACGGTCACAGCCGGTGTCTCTTTAAACATTTGTGCGTTGTAAAGGATGTTGATGGAAGTTTGCTCTTTCAGTTCATCCAGAAACTTTTCCATCGACACATTGTTCAGGCGTAGTGTCACGTCGCGGTCCGGCAGGTCGGCCCATACATGCAAGGACATGAAACACATTCCCCAAAGTAGGAATAGTAGTCTTTTTCCTCTCATAAGTTAGAATTTAAATGAATAAATATGTTATGATTCTCTATTTTTAGCTATGCTTTACCCTTATTATACATAAAAGCCCCAAAAGGGTGACAAGTTTAAGCATATTTTTTTCAGTTGGGAGGTCCGGAAGGCGGAATGTCTTCTTTTTTCATTCATGTCGTTCTCTGGAGGCTTCCTTGACGGCTTATTGCCGGAATGGTTTTCCGGATGCCCGGCTGTTGGGGACGGAAGGCTTGAATACCAGTTGGTTAGCTTGGAGGGGCTGCTTGCTGGTTTCGGTAGAGGGACGGACTCCTTTCGGCTCTCGGACGGACTCCTATCCGTGGTCGGGCGGATACCTTTCGGTGCTCGGGCGGAATGGAGGCTGCGCGTAGCCGTCTTCTTTCGGAGACAAATGCGGCATTTGGAGACTGGAGGGATGTATGCAATATTTATCATCATCCGCGGCTGTGGTTTCATCCTGACTTCAGGATGCTCTGAAAGCTTCTGACGCTTTCAGACGGGACGTATACGGTCGTCGGCGGCTTTTAGTATAGAAAAAAAGTACAAAAATACTTTGGACGTATGGAGATGGAAAAAAATAAATGCATATCTTTGGCGAGAAAACATCATTGATTTACGCAATTATGGCCAGCAGAGAGAACGATACAGGAGATGCGTTCATCAGAGGAATCAACCGACAGAACATACAGCATTGGAAAGTGATGTATCGTCATTATTATGCGGCCTTGTGTTCTTATGTGTCCAGGATGCTTGACGACATGAGCGACGAGGTGGAAGACCTCGTGCAGGATGTCTTCTTGGCTATCTGGAACAGCAAACGTCAGTTTGTCAGTCAGGACGAGTTGGTCAATTACCTCTATCGGGCCTGCTATAACAATACGCTGATATACATGCGAAACAATCGTATTCACCATACCATCCTGTCGAACATGGAACAGCCTGAGGCTTGGGACGATTCGGACGAACTCTATGCCTTGGCCTTGCAGGAGGAGCTGATCAGGCAACTTCATTTCTATGTCGACCAGTTGCCCGAGAGCCAGTCGCGCATCATCCGTCTGCGGCTGAAGGGACACACTTGGAACGAGATTGCCGACATCATGCACGTGAGCTTGAACACTGTGAAGACACAGAAGCAGCGGAGTTACAAGTTTCTGAGCGAGCATCTGTCGAAAATCTCCTTCGTGCTGTTTTGCATGCTGATGGGTGGTGGAGACAAAATATAAAGTTATAGCAGGAGCACCAACCATCTTATATATATAGC
This sequence comes from Bacteroides sp. Marseille-P3684, assembly GCF_900291465.1. Taxonomy (GTDB): domain Bacteria; phylum Bacteroidota; class Bacteroidia; order Bacteroidales; family Bacteroidaceae; genus Phocaeicola_A. The sequence continues at coordinate 2,848,485 of NZ_LT985808.1, read as the reverse complement.
TTATGCGAAACTTGTTGAATGATGCATCCATATTAAAGAAGTATGTGACAGGAGAGGCCAATAGTGAAGAAGAGGAGAAGGCCTACGGGTTACTGCAAGAACCTGAGGTGAGGAAGCGCTTTGAGGAATTGGGACAACCGGAACGGCTTCAAAAAGTGTTCGGTCGTTCTCCCGTTTCGGGCGAACAGGCTTTCGAACGCTTTGCACAGCAGGTCGGCGTACGGCAGTCCGGCGCGTACCGTCGTGTATTCCGCTATGTGGCGGGGGTGGCAGCGGTCGCTGTGCTGGGTGTTGCTTCGTGGGCTTTGTGGCCCGTGCAGTCAGACGTGGAGGGACTTTCCCTTGCAGGGGCGCTTGACCCCGGCCAGTCGAGGGGAACGCTTGTCTTGGCTGACGGCCGTGAAGTGGAAATCGGAAAAGGCAATCCGGGGGATTTGAGCTTGTCGGACGGCGACGTCACCGTGAGCTACGAGGATGGTTGCTTGTCATATCAAGCCGCTGCGCAGTCGGCCCTTGGCCGCCTTGACCGCCAGCAAGTCGAGTCCTACAACCAGTTTGTCATTCCCAGCGGGGCAGAAAACACATTGCTCCTTTCCGACGGCACACGCGTGAGGCTGAATGCCGAGTCGAAGCTCATTTATCCGGAAGTGTTCGTCGGCACGCAACGTGTGGTCTTCCTGGAAGGTGAAGCCTTCTTCGATGTGGTGTCGTACGAGTCGCATCCATTTATCGTGCAGACGCGAATGGGCAACATCGAAGTGCTTGGGACACGTTTCAATGTCAATGTCTATCCTGAGGACACCGTGTGCTACACCACGCTTGTGGAGGGCCGGGTGGCAGTCAATCTGCCTTCAACGGATGACAGGATGTTTCTTGCTCCGGGCCAACAGGCCGTATTCTCGGGGACGCATGCGGAAAAGCGTGAGGTCAATCTGGAAGAATATGTGGGTTGGGTCGATGGAGTCTATACATTCCGAGACAAGAAGCTTCGTGACATCATGCAGACGTTCGAGCGTTGGTACAACATCGACGTGGTGTACGAAGATGCGTCGCTGGCAGACATACCCTATACGGGAAGTGTGAAACGCTATGAGAGTATACTTCCATTCTTGGAAGCCTTGCAGCTGACCACGGATTTGCACTGCCGCATAGAGGGACGGAACGTTTATTTATCGAAAGCTCAATAATACAATAGTTCGTTAATAAATAGCCGGAGCTAAGCGGTTCTGGCAGTAAATAAAACCAGTTCTTTGAAAAGTTTGTCAATAATATGCGGGTCTGGTTTCATACCGGACACGCAAATAAATCGCTCAAGCATATAGGCGTTGTGAATCATGGACTTGCAGGAGGACACCGAGAATGGCATTCCCAGTTCCTTGCAGGCCACCTTCGCAAGGTTGATTGCGGAGAAAGATGCGTTGAAGTGGAACTCCAATCGCCGGAGGTCTCTCGCCTGACAATTGGTCAGCCCTGCAAAGGACTTCGCATCGCGGAAGCAGAACTCCAGCAGGAAACGTACTCTATAGCAGTTGATTACATCTTTAGTACTCATGGAGACATCCGTACTGAAGTATATTTGCCACCTGTCGGTCCTGCCCTCAAGAGGATACCATACTGCTATTTTTACGTAGCCTTTGAGGCTCTTGGAGTAGGCTCTAAGGCCGAAGAGTCTTCCGTTGTCTACGGGGATTTCCTCGCACCGCGAGGTGTCAAGGTTGGCAAAATCCACCTTCCCGTCATACAGTTTCGGGCGACCCCGTTTTCCTGTCGGAGACTCTGTTGTAGGGTAGAACAGCACGGCGTCGTTCCTCAAACGGCTGACGACATTGAACTCCTCCTTTACCAAAGGCCGGACAAATGTTTCCTTGGAGAAGAACGCATCTGCAACAATGGTTTTGGTGATGGGAAGCAGCCTGTCTTTCCTTGAAATCAGTTGCTCCCGATACCAATCAATCAGGTTGTAGTCCATATCCTCAAGTGTTATGGAGTCCGGTGTCTGGAAGGAGCCAAGAGTCATACACTCGTGGTTGTCGACATCCATCAGGCCTATGCCCGTCAGCTCCAGACCCTTCTTGGTCTCTCCTGCAGCCCCTGACCAGAACTTCCTAAACCACGGGGTCTTCTTCCCCGACTTCGGAATGTAGCTCGGGTCAACGGCAAGTGCCAGAAATGAGCCCGTACAGACCTTCTTGGCAAGATGCTGATTGAAGTCAAACCAGTCAAAGTTGCCTTTCGTGAATGTGTTTCGGTATGTTTGTTCGGAGAACTGTCCGTACCGTCCCATCTGAAGGAAATTAATCTTGCCGCTACCGCCAAGAAAGAGGCGGAACCGATGTTGTTGCATTACCATACGCTGATGGATTATCTCGGCTGGATAAGTGTGGGCGAAGTGGTGGCATCGGGCGTATGGACGGCAGGCAGCGTCAGGAATACGGATTATCCGCAGCAAGCCTATCAGTTGGGCAAGAGTTTATAATCCTTTATCAAAAGAAAAATGAAGAATATAATAGCAACAATCGCCCTCGTGCTGACAGGAAGTCTGTCCGCGACGGCACAAACAACAGACACTATGAATAGAATCGAAGTATGCAAGCAGAATTACCACACCCTGTTTGGCGGCGAAGCGCTGACCGGGCAGGGCACAGACCCGGAAATGATGGACATCCTCCAGAAATTCATCTTCGGCGAGGTGTTCCAGACGGGTGAACTGACGTTGAAACAACGTGAAATGATTACCTGCATCACTCTTGCTACGATGCAGACGCTTCCGCAACTGAAAGCTCATGCTGGAGCAGCACTCAATGTCGGTGTCACGCCCGAAGAACTGCGCGAAGTGATGTATCTCACCGCTCCGTTCATCGGCTTCCCCAAGATGCTGAATGCCGTGGCTACGGTAAACGAAGTGTTTAAGGAGCGTGGTATCTCTCTACCGTTGGAAAAGCAAAGCACGGTGACAGAGGAAACACGCCATGAGACGGGCAAAGCCATTCAGGATAAGCAATATCCCGGCGGCGTGTCATCCGTCATGTCTGGTATGCCCGGCGATATGGGCAAGAATGTAGAACAGTTCCTGACCGACTATTTCTTCGGTGAAATCTACAGTCGTGGGGCACTCGACTTGCAGACACGTGAGTTATTGGGGTACTGCGTACTGACCACCTTGGAAGCCGAGAGTCAGCTCCACTCACACTATCACGGCAACATCAATGTGGGCAACTCGCCCGAGACATTGACTGCTGCCGTTATCCAGTGCCTGCCTTACATCGGTTTTCCTGCCGCTATCAAGGCGCTGCGTATCATCAAGGAGGAATATGGGGATTTTTAGTGTGAGTCCATTCTCCCTCAGAACTCCAGTCCGGCTTCCCGGAAGTGGCGTACGAAGAAAAGAACCTGATAATGGATGGCATTTGCCCAATAAGTACCCGTGTGGCCACCGGGACGTACGTAAAAGTCGTGGGCAATGTTCAGTTCGCGCAGGCGGTGGTGTACATTCTGGTTGACCTGGTAGAAGAAGTCACTGTAACCGCAATCGATGATGAGAGCCGTCTGTCTGCCCAGGAAGGCATCAAGGGAATTGTAGACGGTGTAGTTCTCCCAGTTTTGCGGATATTCGGCGGGTGAACCCAGCTGCGTCTGCATCTCCCAGTTGTTGGGGAAGGGGCGGATGTCCAGACCTCCGCTGGTGCTGCCTGCGGCTCCAAACGTTTCGGGATGGCGCAAGGCGTTCCACATGGCTCCGTGGCCGCCCATGCTGAATCCGGTCACGGCACGACCCTCACGGCGGGCATAAGTAGGGTAGTGGGCATCGATGTATGCCGGGAGTTCTTTCGAGACGAACGTTTCGAACTGTACTTCGGGATGCAGCGGACTGTCCCAATACCAGCTGCGGTCGCCGTTGGGACAGACGATGAGCAGGTGGTTGTCATCCGCCATCTGCTTCAAGTCGGTGATGCCCGACCAACTCCGTTCGTCGCCGCCATATCCGTGCAGCAGATAGAGTGTGGGCACCTTGCCGTCTCCATCCGGTACGAAGACCAACACGCGGATGTTCCGCTTCATTTTTTCACTAAACACTTTCAATGTGTCTACCTTGGCAGCCTGGACGGCTGTGCCCAGTCCCAGGAATAACAGTAAAATCCAGCTAAGTTGTTTCATTGTCTTTGTTTTTTCGTGACAAAAGTACGTATAAATGTCCAACTTCCATTAGGAACGGGAGGATTTGTATGCCGGGAGAGGTCCGGAGAACCGGCGTCCGTGTAAAAAGAAACCGGCCTCCACTGCACGAGGCAGCGAAAGACCGGTATTCTTGAAGTTAAACAAATGTTCCTTATTTCACATCAGGCATCGTATTCGTTGGTCTGGAAACGGCGGGTTGCACGCAGCAGGTGGCGCAACGAGCTGACGAGCTCCTGGGTCTCCTGCAGGATGTTCAGGTAAACATAGGAGACGGCAAGATTGTTTTTCACATCCTGCATGCGGTTCATCTGCAACTTGCGGGTGCGTGAAAGCGATTCCTTCAGGCGGTCGCATTCGGCGCGGATTTCATCCACTTCGTTGTACTTGCCTTCAGAGATGACAGTGTGTGTCCGTTTCAGCAGGTATACGAGGGTGTCGCGCAAGGGGATGAACTCTTTCACCAGTTCCATGGGCATGGGCTTGAAGTTGTTGTCCACGTGCTCTTCACATGGCTCACAGATACGGCGCAGGCAGTACATGATCTGCTGACAGCTGTTGCTGCCCAGGTGGAACCAGGTGTTCTTCTCGATGGCGATGTCCTTGTCGATGCGCTGGAGACCCACCATCTCTTTCCGACGCATCTTCTTCAGCGCTCCCTTTTCCGTGCGCAAGGCGCTGTCGGCACGACGCAGGGTACGCAGGTCGTCGTTGACAAAACCGTCGGTAATCTGGGTATAGGTGTCGATGACGAAGGTCAGATAGAGCGACTGGTTGTCGGCGATGTGCTGGCAAAGCAGCGACCAGGTCTCCTTCTTGTCTTTCGAGGCTACAATCTGACGGAAGAGGTCGTCGGAAGTCTCTGCCTTCATCTTCTTGTTGTATTTCTTGTGGCTGTAGACCAGTCGGGCGATGGCGATGGCAATCATGATGACGATGGCAACTGCACCGCCGAAGTACATGATGAGCGTGATGGTGAAGCAGAGCAGGAAGGCGGCACCTGCCGTGATGAACCATCCGCCGATGACTGACAGCACACCGGTGATGCGGAACACGGCGCTCTCACGTCCCCAGGCACGGTCGGCAAGTGACGAACCCATGGCAACCATGAAGGCCACGTAGGTGGTTGACAACGGGAGCTTCAGCGAGGTTCCCACGGCGATGAGCAGACCGGCAAGCACCAGGTTGACCGAAGCGCGCACCATGTCGAAGGCGGCTCCGTTGGCCAGGATAATCTCATCCTGATTGAAACGCTTGCGCACCCAGTTGCGGACGGGCATCGGCGTGATGCTCATCACGCTGTTGAAGGCGTTCATGGTCGTGCGGACGATGGAACGTGCCATGCGTGAAGACCCGAACATCTCGTCGCCGACATCCTGACGTGCCAGGTCAACGGATGTTTTTACCACGTTGTGTGCTTTCTTGGAGGTCATCAGTGAAATGACCATCACGATGCCGGCAGCTGCCAGGAAGTAGACAGGCGTATGTGCCGACTCGTTGAGCGCTCCCATCATGTGCTGGGTCACGTCTCCTCCGCCGGCAGCCATGTAGTCCTGGTAGGAGGAGAATCCTGCCAAAGGCACACCGATGAAGTTCACCAGGTCATTGCCGGCGAACGACATGGCCAGTGCAAAGGTTCCCAGCAGGACCACCACCTTGAAGACATCGACCTTCAGCCAGTGGAGAATCTGCATCAGCACCGTGAAGATAATCAGTCCCCCGACGATGAAGGTCGTGCCGTGACCGTCGATGTAGGCACGCATGTCATCGGTCATGAAGCTCATGTCGCGGATGCCTTTCACCAGCATGAAGTAGCAGATGGCTGTGGCAGCGACACCTCCGAAGAGGCCGATTTTCCATTTGAGGTGTGATTTATAATTAAAGGTAAAGAGGAGACGGGAGAGGAATTGGACGATTGTCCCGAAGAAGAAGGCGATTGCCACAGAAACGAAGATGGCGATGATGACGGAGAGCGCTTTTTCGGTGTTCATCAGGTCAGCGATGCTGAGTCCTGTCGTGTCATGGGCGAGCTTGACGATGGTCAACCCGGAAGTACCTCCCAACAGGGAGAAGACCATGGATACGGTGGTTGAAGTCGGCAGACCGAGGGAGTTGAAGATATCCAGCAGGATAATGTCGGTCACCATGACGGCGAGGAAGATACACATCAGCTCGTCGAAGAAGAACTGCTCCGGCCTGAAAATGCCGTGTCTCGCGATGTCCATCATGCCGCTGCTCATGGTCGCTCCACAGAAGATTCCGATGGCAGCGATAATCATGATGGTCCTGAACTTGGCGGCTTTGGCACCGATGGCGGAGTTGAGGAAGTTGACCGCATCGTTGCTGACTCCCACCCACAGGTCAAAGACAGCCAGCATGAATAGGAAAATGACTAGTCCTAAATAAATTGTTTCCATAAAGATTTTAAGTAGTTATAAGAATCACGCTGCAAAGATATACCATCCCCAGGCAACAAACAATGTTACATATATTACATTCGTGTTACAGTTTTTGTTACATAGGAGGGGGATTTACAATAAGTTCCCGTCAGCTGGGAAATGGAAAAGGACTGACGTTTCCATTCTTTTCGGGGTTTGCCGCTTCCGGTGTGTCAGGCGGACGCCACTTTTCTCCCGATTGACAAAATGTCAAACGAAGGGTCCCATAGTGCCTTTCCTTGCACCGAAATACGAGTTGGTGGATTCCGAGGCCCTTCTCAGGCGATTCGCAAAATACACTTTGCTGCGGATGGACGATGAATGCTATCCTAGTGAGAGGATAGGGGGGCTCCACTTTTCATGACGGATGCCTGACACGCGGAATTCCATGCTTTCTGAAACCTTCCGATTTGTTGACACGGCACACCTTCTGGAGAGTGAAACTCCGAATTTATTACTTCCATTTTCCAAAGATTTGACTTCCGGGCGTGAAACAATAGTGTTTGGGCGATGAAACTAATGTGTTTGACGCGGCAAACAATATTGTTTGGCTCGCGAAACAATATTGTTCCGGGCACGTTTTGTCTGTTTTCCGAAAATGAAATGTATAGTTTTCTAAAATGAAAGGCTGTTTTCGCCTCCAATGTTAATTGGATTTAGCATTTCCGCTCTGGTTTATCGGAATCGCGTCGGATATGAGTTCGCAGGAAAATGCGAATCGGGGTATTTTGTCAAGCAAAAAGGGTTGCGGGCTGTCTTTTTGACGAATGGGCATTCGCCGGGTTCTCTTCCGTCAGAGGAAGCTCATCAGGAGCAGCTGGGCGATGATGACCCGCAGGAACATGCAGAAGGGGTAGACCGTGGCGTAGGACACGGCAGGGTTGTCGCCGGGGATGGTGTCATTGGCATAGTTGAGCGCCATGGGGTTTGCCATGCTTCCGCAGAGCATGCCTGCCACGGAACCGAAGTCCAGTTTCCACAGTTTGAAGGCGGCAAATGCCATGAGCATGACCGGGACAAACGTCAGGATAAAGCCGATACCCACCCACAGGAGTCCTTCCGGGCGGAAGACCGTCTCGAAGAAGTGGGCTCCGGCATCCAGCCCCAGACATGCCAGGTAGATGGTAAGTCCCAGTGCGCGCAGCATCAGGTTGGCACTGTGAGTGGTGTAGGTGACCATGTGGATGCGTGGTCCGAAGGTGCCGATGAGGATGCCCACCACGATGGGTCCGCCTGCCAGCCCCAGCTTGACGGGCAGTTCGATGCCGGGGACACTGATGGGGATGGAACCCAGGAGCAGACCCAGCGTGATGCCGATGAAAATGGACACGAGGTTGGGCTCATTCAGGCTTTTTACGGCATTGCCGAGTACCTTCTCGACGTTGTGGACGGCAGGAGCTTCCCCGACGACCGTCAGGCGGTCACCCAGTTGCAACACCAGTTCCGGGGTGGCAAGCAGCTGGATGCCGGAACGGTAAATGCGGGTGATGTTGATGCCGAAGGCATTGCGCAGGCGGAGTGACCCAAGCTTTTTGCCGTTGATTTCAGGGCGGGTCACGATGATGCGTTTCGACACCATCTTGCTGTCGATGGCGTCCCAGTCGATGTCCTCCTTGTTCCAGTCGGTGTTCTCTTGTTCACCGAAGAGGATGGTCAGCCCCAGCGCATCCTTGTCGGAAGTGATGACCAGCAGACGGTCGCCTTCCTCCAGTCGGGTGTCGAAGGTCGGGATGCACACGTTGCCGTTGCGCCACAGGCGGGAGATGACAAACTTGTGGTTGGTATGTTGGGCGATTTCTTTCAGGTTCTTGCCGTAGATGCCGGGGTTGTGCACCTGATAAGCGGCGATGTAGGTATGGTTGTGGTCCTCCTTCTCCTGTACGTTGAGGTCCTGCTGACGGACGAAGAGCTTGCGGAACAGGATGAGGGCGAAGATGACGCCGACCACTCCGAGCGGATAAGTCACGGCACAGCCCAAGGCTGCCCCGCTGCTGTCCATTCCCATCTGTTTGAGAGCCTGCTGGGCGGCACCGAGGGCAGGAGTGTTGGTTGTTGCCCCACACAAGAGTCCCACCATGTCGGGCAGGTTGACCGGTGTGCAATAGCAGAGCCCCAGTGCCATCACCGTGCCGACCAGCACGACGCCGGTAGCCATCATGTTCAGCCGCAGTCCGCCGGTACGGAAGGAGCTGAAGAAGCCGGGACCGACCTGCAGCCCCAGTGCATAGACGAACAGCACCAGCCCGAAGCTCTCCGCATAGTTGAGCATCTGGGAGTCGATGGATATGCCGAGATGTCCTGCCAGGATACCCATGAAAAATACGAAAGTGACACCGAGTGATACGCCGAGAACACGGATCCGCCCTAGTGCGAGTCCAATGGCAGAGATGAGTGAGATGATGATGACGGCTTGCAGCGCCGAATGTTCCAATATCGTAGTGCTAATCCATTCCATGCTTACAGGAGCAATCTAGTTTACTTTGTTTGGGGCTGCAAAGATAGTATTTATTTCGCATGCATAGGGCATGAAACGGGAGAAAGGTGGTAAGGGAAGTGCCTGTTTCCTTCCTTTTTGACAGATAAAGCCGCCTGGAATCCTGACGTATTGTCAGTATTCTGTCATTTGCCGGGTGGGAGTGGCGGAGGACGTCTATTACCTTATTTATATAGAGGCGGGCTGCTCTTTTTTGACCGACGGACGGGTTTTGGCACGCGGTTTGCTTTATAGTATGCGAAGCGTTGCTTCGAGAATACTAACACGAATAATAATAAATAAAAAAAGATACAATTATGGGAAAGATTATTGGTATTGACTTAGGAACTACAAACTCATGTGTTGCCGTGTTTGAAGGCAACGAACCTGTAGTAATCGCCAACAGCGAAGGCAAGCGTACGACTCCTTCAGTCGTAGGTTTTGTTGACGGTGGCGAACGTAAAATCGGTGACCCTGCCAAACGTCAGGCTATCACAAACCCGACCCGTACGGTTTACTCCATCAAGCGTTTCATGGGTGAGACCTACGATCAGGTAGCTACGGAAATCTCGCGTGTACCCTACAAGGTCGTGAGAGGCGACAACAACACGCCGCGTGTCGACATCGACGGCCGTCTGTATACTCCGCAGGAAATCTCTGCAATGATTCTGCAGAAGATGAAGAAGACCGCTGAAGATTACCTGGGTCAGGAAGTGACCGAGGCTGTCATCACGGTTCCGGCATACTTCTCCGATTCACAACGTCAGGCAACCAAGGAAGCCGGTCAGATTGCCGGTCTGGATGTGAAACGTATCGTGAACGAGCCGACAGCAGCCGCTTTGGCATACGGTGTCGACAAGGCAAACAAGGATATGAAGATTGCAGTCTTCGACTTGGGTGGTGGTACGTTTGATATTTCCATCCTTGACTTTGGCGGCGGTGTGTTCGAAGTGAAATCGACCAACGGTAATACTCACCTGGGAGGTGATGACTTCGACCAGGTAATCATTGACTGGTTGGTTCAGGAGTTCAAGAACGACGAAGGTGCCGACCTGACTCAGGACCCGATGGCGATGCAACGTCTGAAGGAGGCTGCCGAGAAAGCGAAGATTGAGTTGTCTTCTTCTACGACGACGGAAATCAACCTGCCGTACATCATGCCGGTAGGTGGTGTGCCCAAGCACTTGGTGAAGACTTTGAGCCGTGCCAAGTTTGAGGCTCTGGCACATAACCTGATCCAGGCTTGTCTGGAACCCTGTAAGAAGGCCATCAGCGATGCCGGTCTGAGCACTTCGGACATTGACGAAGTAATCCTGGTAGGTGGTTCTTCTCGTATCCCTGCCGTACAGAAGTTGGTTGAGGACTTCTTTGGCAAAGTTCCTTCGAAGGGTGTGAACCCGGATGAGGTTGTTGCCATCGGTGCTGCTATCCAGGGTGCCGTGTTGACCAATGAAATCAAGGATGTGGTCTTGCTGGATGTCACTCCGTTGACTTTGGGTATCGAGACCATGGGTGGTGTGATGACCAAGTTGATTGATGCGAACACGACTATCCCGTGCAAGAAGAGTGAAATCTTCTCTACGGCAGCAGATAACCAGACTGAGGTGACCATCCATGTCCTCCAGGGTGAGCGTCCGATGGCTGCACAGAACAAGTCTATCGGTCAGTTTAACCTGACGGGTATTGCTCCGGCACGTCGTGGTGTACCTCAGATTGAGGTGACCTTTGATATCGATGCCAACGGTATCTTGAAGGTATCTGCCAAGGATAAGGCAACGGGTAAGGAGCAGGCAATCCGTATTGAGGCTTCTTCCGGTTTGAGCAAAGATGAAATCGAGCGTATGAAGGCTGAGGCTGAAGCAAACGCTGAGGCTGACAAGAAAGAGCGTGAGAAGGTGGATAAGCTCAATCAGGCTGACAGCATGATTTTCACAACCGAGAATCAGCTGAAGGACTTGGGCGATAAGTTGCCTGCCGACAAGAAGGCTCCGATTGAAGCTGCTCTTCAGAAGCTGAAAGATGCTCACAAGGCTCAGGACGTAGCTGCCTGTGATGCTGCCATGAGCGAGTTGAACACTGCATTCCAGGCTGCCAGCGCTGAGATGTATGCTCAGAGTGGTGCCCAGGGTGGCGCTCAAGGTGCCCAGAACTCCGGTTCTGCCAATGCCGGTCAAGGTGGCAAGAATGACGAGAACGTGCAGGATGCAGACTTTGAAGAAGTGAAATAAGTAACGTAATGAATAATGAAAATGAGGCATGATTGCAAAATTGTGCCTCATTTTTTTTAGGCTCGCCGATATGAATCTAACGGACTGGCAGAAAAAACTAAGGATTTTCCATACCTTTGTATTTGTGATAATTAATAACCAAAGGAATCGTGGCGAAGAATTTTGAAATACGGAACAGCACGGCAGAATTCCTTACCTTCCTTGCCGAAGGTAGGGAGGGCGGCATACAAGTATTGTATAAGGACGAAACCATTTGGGCTACCCAAAAGGCAATGGCTGAATTGTTTGGCGTTGACAGAACGGTCATCACCAAGCATCTGAAAAATATCTTTGATAGTTCTGAGTTACAGCAAAATTCAGTATGTGCAAAATTTGCACATACTGCCGAGGATGGGAAAACGTACAATACTACGTTCTACAATCTCGATGCCATCATCTCCGTAGGCTACCGTGTCAATTCCGTTCGTGCCACGCAATTTCGTCAATGGTGTACTTACGTGCTTCGCCAGTTTGCCATCAGAGGATATGTCATTGACAAAAAGCGAATGGAGAATGGTTCGTTTATCGGGGAAGATTATTTTGAGCATCTGCTCGCTGAAATTCGCGAGATACGTTTGAGTGAACGGCGGTTCTATCAAAAACTTACCGATATCTATGCCACGGCCATAGACTACAACAAAAGCGCACCTACCACACGGCTGTTTTACAAAAAGGTACAGAACAAAATGCACTATGCTGTGCATAGGCATACGGCAGCGGAACTGATTGTTGAACGTGCGAATGCACAGAAGGAACACATGGGACTGACCACATGGGAGAATGCTCCAGACGGGAAAATCGTAAAGCCGGACGTGAGCATAGCCAAGAATTATCTGAAACAAACTGAACTGGAAGATATGGGGCGGCTCGTCAACGCTGTGCTCGACATGGCGGAACGTATGGCGAAACGACATATTCCGCTGACAATGGAAGATTGGGCGAAGCGTATAGACCTGATTCTTGAAGCCGGAGGTGATGCTGTGTTGGACAATGCCGGACACATTACGGCTGAATTTGCCAAGCAATTCGCCGAAGCCGAATTTGAAAAGTATCGCGTTATTCAGGATAAGAACTTTTCTTCCGACTTCGACCGGTTTATCGGTGATACTCCTTTGCCACTTGATTTTGTGCCGGAGGACGAGTGAAAATCCCAATCATAAGGAAAACGCAACGGCTTTCAGGGAAAACCTCCACGATGCTATTTCAGGTTATCACTGAGCTGTGGTTGCTTATGGATGCTTATTTTCGGGTTTACACTATATTTGCAACACGTTTACGCAAGTTGCTCATACAGAGATGCCGTTGATTTTGAGGAAGTGAAGTGATTCCGATAAGTAAAGACATACTAAATTGTAAGAAAAAAGAAGGTGTGTCAAAAAGCGCACCTTCTTTTTTTTTAGTACGCTCGGCATGAGTGTTGTCTAACGGGTGCAAGTCCCGAGTAAGCCCTAATAGCGGGAATTACATAGCCCCAGGCAAGGGTGTTCATCGCGAGGTGAAATCTGAAGGAAGCCGTCGGCAAACATCTGGCCTAACGAACAGAAACTTCATACAAGGCATATGACCGTGGGTAAGATTGCTAAACAAATCGAAGCCCTATAGCTATTCGGAACGGTCGGTGTAGATGAAGTAGGTATAAGATGGAAAGACAACGCCCTTATCCGAGGAGGTCTCACGGACACTTCGAATAGTTTTTTTTTTTTACGAAAGAAGTGGAGTAAAGCTTGTCGTGAGAAGTCAGCAGACGCCATAGTAGTGCAGCTGTCGATAGAGTTGCATGAAGGGCAGAACCTAACAATTAAACGATAGTAATTGAAACATACCATATGAAGGACAGAATGCAGAAAACATTATCACGTTTTAATGGCTGCCCTCAAAGGAATAGGTCGGAAACCGAAAGATATGGGGGAGTGCAGACCTTTATGTGGATGTGTGAAGACAACATCGTGGAAGTACCATTCGACAAGGAACACCTTTTCGAGCAAATTCTCAGTCCGTCAAATCTCAACAGAGCCTACAAAACAGTGGTGAGAAACAAGGGATGTGGTGGTATCGACAAGATGTCGTGCGAGCAATTGCTCCCATGGCTCCTGACCAATAGGGAAATGCTCCTTAGTTCCTTGATGGACGGCTCTTACCGTCCGAACCCGGTAAGAAGGGTAGAAATCCCCAAAGACAATGGCAAGATGCGCCTTTTAGGTATCCCCACCGTGATAGACCGATTGGTGCAACAAGCCATAAACCAAGTGTTGACTCCCATCTATGAGAACCAATTCTCCAAGACAAGCTACGGCTTCCGTCCGAGAAGAGGATGCCATGACGCACTACGTGAAGCGCAGAGGATAATCAATGAAGGCTACGTATATGTTGTAGACCTTGACCTTGAACTCTTCTTCGACACGGTGTGCCACAGCAAGCTCATAGAAATCCTCAGCCGTACCATAAAAGACGGCAGAGTGGTCAGTCTTATACATAAGTATCTCCGTAGCGGTGTAATGAATAAAGGCTTGTTTGAAGCGAGCGAGGAAGGAACTCCCCAAGGAGGTCCGCTAAGTCCCTTGTTGAGCAACATTATGCTCAATGAACTGGACAAAGAGCTGGAACTCAGAGGCCTCCCTTTTGTGCGCTATGCGGATGACTCGATGATATTCTGCAGGTCCCGAAGGGCAGCAATGCGAGTGAAGGAGAGCATAACCCGATTTATAGAGAACAATCTATATCTCAAAGTCAACCAGGAGAAGACCGTAGTGTCGTATGTGCGCGGAGTGAAATATCTCGGCTATTCCTTTAATGTAATGAAAGGTAAATGCCAACTTACGGTACACCCGACATCCAAAGCCAAGATGAAGTCAAGACTAAAAGAACTGACAAGTCGCAGCAATGGATGGGGATATTCCAAGAGAAAGCAAAAGCTCAAAGAATACATAAGAGGATGGGTCGGCTATTATCATCTTGCCAATATGAAACGTCTTCTACTTACCACTGACGAATGGTTAAGGCGTAGAATACGTATGTGTATATGGAAAGCATGGAAGAAAGTCAAGACAAAAGTGGCAAACCTCATTAGATGCGGTATCGATAAGTACAAGGCATATGAATGGGGTAATACTCGCAAGGGCTGCTGGCGCATAGCAGACAGCCACATAATGCACAGGGCAATCACAAATGAGAACTTGCGCAAAGCAGGGTATGCTACTTTAATGGGTGAATATCTCGAATGGTACCCAAAATAGGAACCGCCGTATGCGGAACCGCATGTACGGTGGTGTGAGAGGACGGAAAACGAAAGTAGGAAGAAAACTACGTCGTTTTCCTCCTACTCGATTGCACAAAGCCCCGACTTTCACAAGCCGAGGCTTTGCTATTACCTAAAGATTTTGTATCTTTAAGCATTATAACAATAATAATCTTATGACAAAGATACATTTTCGTCCTTACATTCCCAACCAAACAGTGCTGTTTCCTCAAAGAATCGATGAGGATATTGCAAAGAACGATCCGGTACGCATGGTTGACGCTCTTGTTGAGAGCCTGAATCTGGAAGGTTTCAGGAAGTTATATAAGGAATGCGGCCGTAGCCCTTACCATCCCCGAATGATGCTCAAGGTTATCCTGTACGCCTATATGAACAACATCTACTCCTGCCGCAAGATAGAAAAACTCCTCCACCGCGACATCCATTATATATGGCTGGCCGGGTACGAGAAACCGGACTTCATTACCATCAACCGCTTCCGCAACCGTGTGAAGAAGGAAATCAACGAAGTGTTCACCCAAATCGTCCTTCTGCTTTCCGCCAAAGGGTTCATCAGCCTGAACGTGGAATATATTGACGGAACGAAGATTGAATCCAAGGCCAACAAGTATACTTTCGTGTGGAAAAAGACCGTCGAGCGGAACCGTGAACGCCTGATGAAGAAAATCCATGTCCTGTTGGGTCAGATAGACGATGCCATCGCCCAGGAGAAATCATCGGAAAACAATGAGGAAGTTGAGTTTACCCCAGCCATGCTGACCGAAATGGCGGGCGAACTGCGCAATGCGCTTGAACAGGTTCCCGAGCCTTCCACAAAAGAGGAGAAGGCCGCACAAAGAAAGAAACGCAGGCAGCTGAAAGAACTGGAAGCGCACAGGGACAAGCTGCAGGAATACGACAATCATCTGGACACGCTGCAGGAGCGCAACTCCTATTCCAAGACGGACAAGGATGCCACTTTCATGAGGATGAAGGAGGATGCCATGCGTAACGGACAGACCAAACCCGGTTACAACCTTCAGATTGCCACCGAGAACCAGTTCATTACCGATTTTGCACTTTTTCCCAACCCTACGGACACGCTGACCATGATACCTTTCCTGCAATCCTTCTCAAACAGATACGACAGGCTGGCCCATACCGTAGTGGCTGATTCGGGCTACGGCTCCGAGGAAAATTACCGCTTCATGGCAGAAAACGGCATGGAAGCTTACGTCAAATACAATTACTTCCACATGGAGCAACGGCCGAGATTCAGACCCGACCCGTTCAAGGCTGAAAACTTCTACTACAATGAAGAACATGACTATTGCGTATGCCCCATGGGACAAAAGATGCGGAGGATAGGAAACAGACATGTGAAAACCGCATCCGGATATGTGAGCGAAAGTGCCAGATACAGGGCCGTCAGGTGCGAAGGCTGCCCGCTAAGGTGTCTATGTTTTAAAGCAAAAGGGGACAGGACGATAGAACTGAACCACAGGCTCAGGAAATACAAGCAAAAAGCCAAAGAGTTGCTCTGCTCCGAGGAAGGGCTGAAACACAGGGGACGAAGATGCATAGAACCGGAAGCCGTGTTCGGGCAGATAAAATATAATATGAACTACAAACGTTTCCGTCATTTTGGAAAGGACAAGGTCTTTATGGACTTCTCCTTCCTTGCCATTGCCTTCAATATAAAAAAGTTATGTGCAAGGATGAGAAAAGAAGGCATAGACTGGCTGATTAAACTGTTTTGTGAGCTTACAGCCGCTTTCTTCAGATGCAGGGAACACATAAATCAAAGAAATCTTCAAAATATCGCTGCTTGAAGATATCAAACTTTTCTTTTGTAATTGACGAAAAAAAGAAGGTGCATCGCTCATTGCGACACACCCTCTTTTTGCGTTTATGGGGGGCGTGGTTCCAATATTGATTCGGGCATCCGCCTTAGCCCACAGATGATGTATCGTTCGGTCATGAAGCTGACAAAGCGGGCTAGCTGTGGTTTGGTTAGGTTTTCCTATGTTGCGGGGCAGCCGTTCGCCTTCTTAAACATGGAAAGAATCTGCATGTATTTCGGGTATTTCGCCGCAAATGCCTCTTTTAATGTCGTTGTTGTCATGGTTCATTGTTTTTTTGTCGTTATTGTCTTTGTCTTTTCCCGGTTCATCAGGGAAGTTGATGTCGCATTTTTGCGTAGACACTATTATCATTGCGGCGATAATGACAATAATTGCGCCGATAATAGTTGGACGCCATTCTGTCTTGTCTGTGGCAAGGATGAAAAGTAAGATTATCCAGAGTATACATCCGATAGGCATAATATTTAAATTTAAAGTTCGTTTGACAAGTGTTTTGATAATCACAAATATAGTAGTTCGGGCTGTCCTCTTACATATAACGCGACCTGTTTTTATATTTAGATTATATTCTTTTTTGGCAAACTGAAATAGGTATAGGATTTGCATAAGCTGAGCCCTGAGCCGCTTCATACAGCGAGACGGAAGTCTAAACCGTTTTGACCGTGTAGCGTGTAGGGGGCGAACCGGATGCGTGTTGGACCGGGCGTTTGTTGGACCGGGCGACCAGACCGGTCGCCCCTACATCGCCGACCATATCGCCCCCGACCAGGTGGAAGCCTGGGCCGCCGCGATGCTGGAGGGCACGGAGCAGGATGCAGGAGTAAAAAAAAGAAAGCCTGACCATAGCCGGGTTGTTGGGATACGCGCTGGGCTGTGTCGGGATGCGGTTGGATGACTTTGAGCGGATGACCCCCGACGAGTTCAGCGCGGTCTGTGAGGCGCATGCCAAGACCCGGGAGGCAGACAGCCGCGAGTCGTGGGAACAGACGCGGGCACTGGCGTACACGCTGAGCGGTCCGTACATGAAGCACAAGACCACGGTGCAGCGGTTCTGGCCGTTGCCCTGGGATGAGAAGAAGGAAAAGCGGGGTGCTGACCGGGTAGTGATGAGCCGAGAGGAGCAGAAGCGACGCTTCGAGGAACTGGCTAAACGGGGTTAGTGTTTCGCTTTGCCGTTTTGCTTCTGCAAGCGGCGCTGCTCCCTGGCACGTTTCTTTTCCGCCCAACGTTCCTCAATCTCTTTGACCTCCCAGTCTTCTTTGAGGTGACGGGGGTCTATGGTGACAAGGAAGCAACCTATTAGGAAAAATAGCCACCCCCACAAGAATACATACGGATTCGAGCTAAAAAGGAGGGCAAGGAAAGATACAACAGACAGAAAGTATCCAATTTCAATAGTTCTCATGGGGCTAAAGGTTTTGGTTTGTCGCAAACATAAGAAATAAAAATCAGAAAAGCAATGTCTAAAGACGTAAAATTTAATATCAAGCTTTCCATCGACGGGAAAGAACGGCTGCGCGACTCCCTGCTGAAGTTCAACGGGCTGGTGACGATGTTCCGTTTTTAAGAGCCTGAAATTTGCAATAGATTTGCACCAGATTTAGGAGCAGTAGAAAATCAGTGGGGATTAGTTTTCCAATATCCAGAGGAATTCCGACCTTTGCCTTATGGAAAAGAATCAATTGGAAGTGCTTGCGCGTATCGTGCTGCCTTCAGAAATACTGGATCATTTTGAGATAGCAGGTGTGCAACAGAGTCGGACAGAGATTCATATTTATCTCGACGAGTTAATGAATGCGGGATTGTCATCAGATGCCAATTTTGCATCCAAAGGCTTCATGGAGGCTGTGAATGTAACCGATTTCCCGATACGCGACCATAAGGTCATACTGGTCATACGCCGTCGCAGGTGGACCGACCTGCGTACAGGCAAGAGTTTCAGCCTTCCAATCAGCCTTGACATAGCCTGCAAAGGAACCCGTTACTCCAAGGAGTTCGGGGCTTTTTTAAAAGAAACGTATGGAGACATCCCCTGTGACCTGCCGTACGCTTGAAACATTCTACCACATAAATGCACATACCTTTGAGAAACAGTACAAGGAAACGCTAAGCGGCTTCCACGACTGGGACCAGCTAGACCATGCCGATTCATGGCTGTTGTTTCCCGAAAACATAGGCCGGCATCTTGCCATAGACGAGTCTTCCCTGTCCAATGGGGAGCTGTATACGTTTGTCACCAACCGTGACCGGCATACAGGTGAAGGAAGTCTGGTGGCGGTCGTTTCCGGCACGAAATCGGAAGACGTGATACAGGTGCTGAAGTTGATAGACGAGGAAGAACGCATGAAAGTGGAGGAAGTGACCCTTGACCTTTCCGATTCAATGCGCAAGATTGTTTCTGTCGCATTTCCGAAGGCTCAAAGAGTGATTGACCGTTTCCACATCCAGAAACTGGCTTGTGATGCCGTGCAGGAAATCCGTGTGGCGCACCGTTGGGACGCCTTGCAGCAAAGCAATGAAGAAATGGAAGAGTGCAAACAAACCGGCAAGCCCTATGTGCCGTTCCGCTTTTCCAATGGAGACACGCGTCCGGAATTGCTCATCAGAAGCCGTTACCTTCTGTTCAAATCAGCAGACAAATGGACGGAAAGACAAAAGGAAAGGGCTAAAATCCTCTTCGAGGAGTATCCTGACATCAAAATGGCTTATGGTCTGTCCCACTCATTAAGAATGATATTCTCAAAGAACACCATCAAAGATGCAGCGCGGTTGAGCATGGCCAAATGGTACAACAAAGTCGATGATTCAAGAATGAAGCAGTTCAATGTCATTGCCTCGACATTCTATGAGCATTATGACGAAATCCTGAACTTCTACAACAAACGCTCATCAAATGCGGCAGCCGAATCATTCAACGCCAAAATCAAACTTTTCAGGGCGAATCTGCATGGAGTCGTAGACAAAAAATTCTTCCTCTTCAGAATCGCAAAGCTGTATGGTTATCCCCACTGATTTTCTACTGCTCCGGCTTTTAGGTACTTTTATTGTGCAAATTTTGTGCAAATTCTGTACTGTTGTGCAAATCGGGGAGCAGTAGAAAATCAGTGGGGATAACCATACAGCTTTGCGATTCTGAAGAGGAAGAATTTTTTGTCTACGACTCCATGCAGATTCGCCCTGAAAAGTTTGATTTTGGCGTTGAATGATTCGGCTGCCGCATTTGATGAGCGTTTGTTGTAGAAGTTCAGGATTTCGTCATAATGCTCATAGAATGTCGAGGCAATGACATTGAACTGCTTCATTCTTGAATCATCGACTTTGTTGTACCATTTGGCCATGCTCAACCGCGCTGCATCTTTGATGGTGTTCTTTGAGAATATCATTCTTAATGAGTGGGACAGACCATAAGCCATTTTGATGTCAGGATACTCCTCGAAGAGGATTTTAGCCCTTTCCTTTTGTCTTTCCGTCCATTTGTCTGCTGATTTGAACAGAAGGTAACGGCTTCTGATGAGCAATTCCGGACGCGTGTCTCCATTGGAAAAGCGGAACGGCACATAGGGCTTGCCGGTTTGTTTGCACTCTTCCATTTCTTCATTGCTTTGCTGCAAGGCGTCCCAACGGTGCGCCACACGGATTTCCTGCACGGCATCACAAGCCAGTTTCTGGATGTGGAAACGGTCAATCACTCTTTGAGCCTTCGGAAATGCGACAGAAACAATCTTGCGCATTGAATCGGAAAGGTCAAGGGTCACTTCCTCCACTTTCATGCGTTCTTCCTCGTCTATCAACTTCAGCACCTGTATCACGTCTTCCGATTTCGTGCCGGAAACGACCGCCACCAGACTTCCTTCACCTGTATGCCGGTCACGGTTGGTGACAAACGTATACAGCTCCCCATTGGACAGGGAAGACTCGTCTATGGCAAGATGCCGGCCTATGTTTTCGGGAAACAACAGCCATGAATCGGCATGGTCTAGCTGGTCCCAGTCGTGGAAGCCGCTTAGCGTTTCCTTGTACTGTTTCTCAAAGGTATGTGCATTTATGTGGTAGAATGTTTCAAGCGTACGGCAGGTCACAGGGGATGTCTCCATACGTTTCTTTTAAAAAAGCCCCGAACTCCTTGGAGTAACGGGTTCCTTTGCAGGCTATGTCAAGGCTGATTGGAAGGCTGAAACTCTTGCCTGTACGCAGGTCGGTCCACCTGCGACGGCGTATGACCAGTATGACCTTATGGTCGCGTATCGGGAAATCGGTTACATTCACAGCCTCCATGAAGCCTTTGGATGCAAAATTGGCATCTGATGACAATCCCGCATTCATTAACTCGTCGAGATAAATATGAATCTCTGTCCGACTCTGTTGCACACCTGCTATCTCAAAATGATCCAGTATTTCTGAAGGCAGCACGATACGCGCAAGCACTTCCAATTGATTCTTTTCCATAAGGCAAAGGTCGGAATTCCTCTGGATATTGGAAAACTAATCCCCACTGATTTTCTACTGCTCCTAAAAGCCCCCAAAAACGCCCCAAAACGGAACATATTTTAATATTACGCAACAAAAAAAGGAGCTATCTTTTTAGATAACTCCTTCATTCTTACCTTGTAGCGCCTACGGGAATCGAACCCGTGTTCCATGCGTGAGAGGCATGTGTCCTAGCCGCTAGACGAAAGCGCCTTATATATGTCGCGGAAGCTGGGGGATTCGAACCCCCGGTACGGGAAATCCGTACGGCAGTTTAGCAAACTGCTGGTTTCAGCCACTCACCCAAACTTCCTTCCCGCGTCGTTCTTGCGAGAGGTTCCTGGCGGACTCGAACCGCCGTGGACGGTTTTGCAGACCGCTACCTAGCCACTCGGTCAAGGAACCATCTTGGTTGCTGCTTTTTGTAAACCTTGTTTCCTTGGTTTTGCGGTTGCAAAGGTAGTACAAATTTTTATATCTCCAACTATTCGCAGCAACTTTTTTTGCTTCCTCCTTGATTTTTTTCGCAAGTACGGCGTTTCTCTTGCAGCTTTTGATGGAGCTCACAGCCTGTAGGGCAATTGGCGCAGGGGTCTCCATTGCACCCTACGCTTTTGAAACTCCGATAGATACGTACTCCAATCCAAAGAAGGCATCCGATGCCGACCAGGATAACGATGATGTCCTGATAGTCCATAGTGTTCTTTCGTTTTTACATGAATAAAAGTCCTATCCGGTAAACAAGGAAGGCGACAATCCATGCCAATGCCGTGGTATAGATGGTCGTGAATAGCGGCCACTTCCAGCTACCGGTTTCTCCCTTGATGGCTGCAACTACAGCAATACAGGGGAAGTAAAGCAGGGTGAAGAGCATGTAGCAAAAGGCAACCAGCGGGGTGATGGGAAGCCGTTTGGCGAGTTCTACACTCTCGATGTCGCCATTGTCGGCATAAAGTACTCCCAGCGTACTTACCACAAGCTCTTTTGCGCCGGCACCGGTCAACAGGCCTATACCCATCTTCCAGTCAAATCCTAAAGGCTCGATGACAGGCTCTATCGCTTTGCCGATTTGTCCGATGTAGGAGTTCTCCTGCTGGATGGCTTCAGTGGGATAGGCGTCATGGTTGGGGTAATAGCCCAGGAACCAGATGATGATGGAGGCAATCATGATGATCCCTCCCATCTTTTTCAGATACAGGCGTCCTTTCTCCCAGGTGTGCCGCAAAATGGATTTGCTGGTTGGCATACGGTAGGGAGGGAGTTCCATGACAAACGGGGTGTCATCTCCCTTTACAAGGAAACGGCTGAACAGACGTGCCAGCAGGATGGCAAGCAGAATACCCGTTGCATAGAGCGTCAGCAGTATCAGGCTGCCTTGTTTCGGGAAGAAAGCGCCGATAAGTACCAGGTAGATGGGCAGACGCGCACTGCATGACATCAGCGGCGTGACAAGCATGGTGACAAGGCGCGCCTTGCGGTTCTCAATCGTACGTGAGGCCATGATGGCGGGTACGTTGCATCCGAAGCCCATGATGAGGGGGATGAACGATTTCCCATGCAACCCCATTTTATGCATCAGCTTATCCATGATGAATGCCGCGCGTGCCATGTAGCCCGAGTCTTCCATGATGGATATGAACAGGTACAGGATGAGGATGTTGGGCAGGAAGACGATGACACCGCCCACACCGCCGATGATGCCGTCGACAATCATGTCTTTCAGCGGTCCCTCGGGCATGTAATTGCGGACGAGCGTACCGATTTGTTCCACCAGCCATTCGATGCCCTGCATCGGGTAGTCACCCAGTACATAGGTTCCTTCAAAGATGACAAAGAGCAGGAGGAAGAAGAAGGGAAAGCCCCAGATGCGATGAGTGACAATCGAGTCGATGACCTTTGTCATTTGCTCTTTCTGCAAATGGTTGTCGGTGAACGTCTCGCGTAAGGCTCCTTCGATGAAGCCATATTTGGCGTCGGCCAACGCCGCCTCGCTGTCCTCGTTGAGTGTCTCCTTGATACGCTTTTCTGCTCTGTCGCGTGTCTGGAGGATTTCCTCACCGTTGGGCAGTTGACGGACGATTCCTTCGACCTGGCTGTCGTTCTCCAGCAGCTTGATGGCGAGGAAGCGGGTCGAGTATTTGTAACGTATGTCTTCGTTCCGGGAGATGGCTTTCTTCACCTCATCGATGTTCATCTCCAGCTCCGGACCATGATTGATGTGTATGTGCCGGTAGGAATGGCGTTCTTTGGGATTGCCGTTTTCATAGTTTTGGGTAAAGTCCGCCATGTGGTCCTCATATCCGGAGGGTACATCCGTCTTGTGCCAGTCCTGCAGCTCCTGGAGGATTTGCGGATTGATTTCCCCGTTCTTGTCGAGGAAGTCACCTCCTTCGTAGATATTGATTACGACATGAAACAGGTGGTCGATGCCTTTGTTGGTACGGCACACGGTGGGGACCATCGGGACGCCGAGCATTTTGCCCAGCATGCGGTAGTCGAGCTTGTTGCCGCTGGCTTCCAGTTCGTCAAACATGTTCAGGGCGATGACCATACGCACGTTCATGTCAATGAGCTGGGTCGTCAGGTAGAGGTTGCGTTCCAGGTTGGATGCATCCACGACGTTGATGATGACATCCGGGGTCTGTTCGATGATGTGCTTCCGTACATACATCTCTTCGGGCGTGTAGGCAGAGAGGGAATAGGTGCCCGGGAGGTCGACGATGCGGAACTTGTAGCCTTGGAACTCGAAGAATCCTTCCTTGGCGTCTACCGTCACACCGCTGTAGTTTCCCACATGTTCGTGTGCCCCGGACGCGATGTTGAACAGGGAGGTCTTCCCGCAATTGGGATTGCCCACCAGCGCAACGTTGATGGTACGCCGTTTGTCCCGTGCGACATCCTTCACCTGTTCGATGGGGATTTCCTCGGCGATGCCTTCCTTATATTCGGTATGGATGAGTTGTTTGGCTTCTTCTTCGCTGACGATTTCAATCATGGATGCCTCCTGGCGTCTCAAGGAAATCTCATAGCCAAGAATGCGATATTTGATGGGGTCCTTCAAGGGAGCATTCAGGATGACTTCCACGGTGTTGCCTTTGATAAAGCCCATTTCCACGATTCGTTTGCGGAAACCTCCGTGTCCAAGCACCTTTACGATGACTCCCTTTTCTCCGGTGTTGAGTTCTGATAGTCGCATATAAGTGTGTTTGTAAGTTTGTGCCTGCAAAGATATTTTATTCTCATCAGACTGCAAACTTATTTAGAATGTTTTTAAATAAGCCGTGCTCGTCCCATCGCTTTGTCCCGGAGACGCTGCCATCCTGCCTGGATTTGACTATTTTTGCAGCATGTTTACGAAAAGAATAGCTGACTATATTGCTGCCGGCCGTCTGTTAGCGGCTGATGTGCCGGTAATTGTGGCATTGAGTGGCGGGGCTGATTCGGTGGCGCTGCTCTGTGTGCTCCGGGAACTGGGGTATGCCTTGCATGCGGTGCATTGCAATTTCCATTTGCGAGGGGCGGAGTCCGACCGGGATGAAGCGTTTGTGCGTGATTTGTGTGAACGCCTTCTTGTGCCGTTGTCTGTTGAACATTTTCAGACTGAAGCGTACGCGCGGGAGCATAAGCTTTCCATCGAAATGGCTGCACGGGAATTGCGTTATGAGGCTTTTGAACGCATTCGCCGGGAGTGTGGAGCCGGGGAGATTGCGGTGGCACATCACCGGGATGACAGTGTGGAGACTTTGTTGCTTAATCTGATTCGCGGTACGGGCATCAACGGACTGAAGGGGATTCGTCCGCGCAACGGTCATGTCGTGCGTCCGCTGTTGGCAGTCTCCCGTCGGGAGATTGAACGCTATTTGCAGGAGAGGGGACAGGACTATGTGACCGACAGCACCAATCTGCACGACGACTTTACGCGCAACAAGATACGGCTCCACCTCCTTCCGCTGATGGAACAGCTCAACCCCTCGGTGCGCGAAGGACTGGCTGCTACCGCGGAACGGCTGGCAGATGTGGCAGTCCTATATAATAAGGTAATGGCGGAGGAACAGCAACGAGTGGCTGAGCGACTGCCCGATGGGGGCATACGCATCCGGCAGGCAGCCTTATGCGCCAGTGAGGCACCCAAGAGCCTGCTCTATGAATTGCTGTCGCCTTACGGATTCCGCCCGGCACAACTGGAAGCCATTTACGCTTCGGCAACGTCGGTTCCGGGACGCCGGTTCCGCTCGCTCACCCACGAGGTCGTGGTGGATAGGGACTGTTGGTTGCTTTATCCACTGACGGAAGGGGAGTGGGGATGCCTGGAGATAGCTTCGGCTGAAGGGAGTGTCCCGTTGCCTGACGGGATGGGACGGGTGTCTTGGAGCATGATACCCGGAGGAGCGGACGTCGACATACCCCGTGGAAGGGAGTTTGCCTGTCTGGATGCCGACAAGCTGACGTTCCCGTTGACCCTGCGCCGTGTCGCCCGTGGGGACTGGTTCATACCTTTCGGGATGAAGGGGAAGAAGCTCCTGAGCGACTACATGACGGACCGCAAGTTCCCGCTGAACCGCAAGGAACGTCAGTGGCTCTTATGGGACGGAGACCGTGTCGCCTGGGTCGTGGGGGAACGTATCGACAACCGTTTCCGGGTGGACGAGCATACACGGAAGATATTAAGGCTGCATTATGAAGGAGTCTGACAAACAGAGACGCCGCAGAGCTGGATGGTTCTGCGGCGTCTCTGTTCAGATGCTTTGCGCTTACTCAAAAGCGGTAGCCCAAGGTGAACACGGCACGGTTGTCGGCGTGCGTGACTTTCGTCAGCGGGTCAGCCTGCTCGAATATCATGTTCGAATAGGGATAGAAGTCGGCTTTCTGGTGCGTATAGACGTATGCCATGTCTGCATAGAACCCTCCGAAGCGGAGTCCCAAGCCGAGGCTCAGGCTGTGGGCATCGTAGTTGTTCATATAGTCGATGTCCGTCTCGATGGCTGTCGGAGCATCGTACTTGTAGGCAAGCTCTTTGTACAGGGCACTGGTATAACCATAGCCGGCGCGCAGGCTGATGTCGTCAAAGATGCGTCCCTCTACGCCAATGCGGAAGGAGTGGACTCCCTTCAGGTCCTCGGATACCAGCTGGTTGGAGTAGTCCAGGTCATAGCCGTTCGGGTCGGTGAACTTCGCCTTGCTGTAGTCGGCGTATTCATATTCCGCATCAAGCGCGACGTTCTGACCGAAAGTGTAGGCGGCGCTGAGGTTGAACTTCCACGGGGTGCGCAGGCTGTAGTCATACCAGTCGGTGAAACCGGTGCTGCTGTTCCAGTCCTGCCCCTGATAGTCTTGCATGCCCATGGCTGCCGCATAGCACTGGCTCAGGTTATACCAGATGGGGGTATGTACGGCGAGGCCGATACGCAGGGGCGAATATTCCATCGGACGGAAGATGAGTCCCAACTTGATGTCAAAGCCTGAGCCTTCCAGGCTGTATTGGTTCTCCAGGGTCATCAGCGGACTTTCGTCCGGCAGCTTGTCACTGAACAGCCTTTCGTAGTAGTAGGAGTAGCGGTCGAAGTCGAGGTCGTAGACGCCCAGGGTAACTCCCAGGTATACGCGGTCCTTGATGTTCAGTGCCAGGTTGAAGTCATAGGCATTGATGCCGCCCCTGTTCTCACTGTGGAAGCCGATGTAGTCGGCACCCCATGTGTCAAAGTCCTTGTTGTCCGCCCCCGGGGAGACGTAGCCCGTCTCACCCGCCAGGATGCTGAGCCAGCTGTAATTGGTGTCTGCCAACGGATTGTTGCTGTTCAACACGTTGTCGAAGTCCTCCGGCGTGTTCCCTGCCGCCTGCAGGTTGGCTCTGATGTTATGTGAATAGGAGTCGCCGCTGGGCATGGGACCTATCATGTCGAAGTCGGAATTGAAGTTCTTCACCTTCCGGTAGTTGAAGCCGAAATTCAGGAAACGGATGGCAGTGCGGTTTCCCACCTTGCTGGAATAGACGAAGCCTATCTGGTCAAAGGAGAACTTCGAGTGCTTCGTGTCGGTACTTTCTCCGTTGAATTCAGCCTTTGCCGTCGGTTGGAACCAGCCCAATGAGAAGGCGACGTCGTTGCTCCGGTACAGTCCGATACCTGCCGGGTTTGTCGCAAGGGTCGACAGGTCTGCCCCCAGGGCGCTCATGGCACCGCCCATGCCCATGAAGCGGGCAGTACCGTTCAGTTGGTTTTCCATCAGCAGACCGGCGTTGTAGGAAGTCTGCGCCTGTGTCGTCAGCGACAGACCTCCCAGGCAGGCCAGTAGAGAGAGTTTATAGATACTTTTCATAGAGAATACTCCTAGGTTAGTTGATTCATTTAAACAATACATTCACACACACTGTCGTTTTATCGGCGTCCTCTCGAACCGCCTCCGCCACCTACGCTCGGTCGTCTTGCCGGACGGTTGGCAGGGGTGGAGCGGCGCTCGAAGTTGCTGCGTTGGATGGACGGACGCTCCATGCGCGTCGGGCGTTCACGGTCCACGTTGCGTGTGCGGGTGCTGCTCGGACGGTCATAGTCCATGCTCCGCGGACGGTTGACGTTCGGGCGCGTGTAGGTGGAGTTGCCGCGCACACCGTCGTTGTTCACATTCGGACGTGTGGGACGTACCACCCGTCCCGTGGCCGAGGGCCGTTGGTTGATGTTCGGACGCGTATAGTTCCCGTAACCGTTTCTTGACGGACGCACCGTGTTACGCGGACGGTAAGAGCCGGAGATGTAGTTGGGATTGCGTCGCACGGTCAACGAGGGACGTGCAGGGGCATACGACGGATGGAAGTGCGGACGCGGATGATGCCATCCCCAGTACGGACCGCCCCAATATCCTCCCCATGCATAACGGGGACCGTACCAGTAACTGTATCTCCATGAGGGCCAGGGGTCATAGCGCCAGTTCCACCACAGCGGGTTGGAGAAGGTCGGGAAGACGTAGGCATACAGCCCGTCGTCGTAGACATTCCAGTCCCACGACGGGAAGAGTGCCGTCCCATAGACCACGTCCCAATAGAGCGGGCTACTCACCGGAATGGCATAAGCCGGATTGCGGAAGCGTATCAGGCGTACCGCGTATTCATAGTCATCCTGCGAGCCCTGGAACTCGCCGACCCATCCGCCCGGCAGGTCACTGTCGGCACGCTCGTCAATGTAGAGGGTGTCGTCCTGGATGGAGAAGTCATTTTTTCCTGTTACATATTCACGTCGGTTGTATTCGTCGATGTCGCGTGTGCGTCCGGTGTAGTCACGGACGACAACCGTACCCACGCCGTTGCCCTTCTTCTGGGTGGCGTTCAGTACGTCACCTGCCGACTTGGCCGTCACCTTTTCGGTTTTCTTGTCATCCTTCTGCTTCTTGGGCACAAAGTAGACGTCGTCGCCGGGGCTTTGCGCCATCGCCAGGCATGGCAGCAGCGCCATTATCCAAATAAGCCATCCAATCTTTTTCATAGCGTCAGTCTCCTTTCTTTATTAATGGTCCTGTTTTTTCTGATGCAAAGATAAAAAGCTTTGGACAATCGGACGGGGGATTTTCCCTAATTGTTCGTAGGGATTTCCCCCTATCGTTCGTATCTTTGCTCCCGTTTAACCCATTAACTATTATTTGACAGCTATGAAATATCTAGAAGTGACCTTCCATACCCATCCTTGCACGGAGACCGTCAACGACGTGCTTTCGGCACTTTGCGGCGAGATAGGATTTGAGAGTTTTGTTGACATTGACGGCGGTGTTCAGGCCTACGTCCAGGCTTCACTCTTCGATGAGGATGCACTGAAGGACGTCCTGTCTTCGTTCCCGGTCGAGGGGGCATCCATCCGTTACGAGGTAAAGGAAATGGAAGACAAGAACTGGAACGAGGAGTGGGAGAAGCATTTCTTCCGTCCCATCGTCATCGGTGACCGCTGTGTCATCCACAGCACCTTCCATCAGGATGTACCGTCGGCAGAATACGACATCGTCATCAATCCGCAGATGGCCTTCGGGACCGGACATCATGAGACGACCAGCCTGATTCTCGAGGAGCTGCTCGACACGGACCTGAAGGGCAAGTCGGTACTGGACATGGGATGCGGCACATCCATCCTTGCCATCCTTGCTGCCAAGCGGGGGGCCGGTCCGCTGACGGCAATAGATATAGACGACTGGTGCGTGAACAACTCCCGCGACAACATCGCGCTGAATCACGTGGAGGGCATTACGGTCGAACTGGGGGATGCCTCGTTGCTGGAGGGACGCGCCCCGTTCGACGTCATTATCGCCAATATCAACCGCAACATCCTGTTGGCTGACATGGAGCGCTATGCGGCGTGCATGCATCCGGGTTCCCTCATTTTCATGAGCGGATTCTACGTGGAGGACGTTCCCGCTATCCGTGCGGAAGGCGAGCGGTTGGGGATGGAGTTTGTCCATTGCAAGGAGAAGCACAACTGGGCTGCCGTGAAGCTGTGCATGAAGTAAGCTGACGGCACGGCGCATACGGGGCATGTGCCCGGGGAGAGTCACCTGAAGACAGGGGAGGAGTGCGGTACATGCCGGGCTTATACGGACCAAAGTATAATACTTAGGGGGTCTAAGTATAATACTTAGGCAGGCTAAGTATAATACTTTGGTCTGTCTATCCCCGGGGCTTATCGCATACATGCCGGGGAGGGAGCTTGCTCCTGCCGTGGTCTTCTTCCGCTTCAGGTACTTTCCGCAAAAAATAAAAACACAGAGACACGAAGACCGGGAATCTGTTCGGTAATGCTCCGATGCGATTCCTGAATCTTCGTGTCTCTGTGCTTTTATCAGTCCGGGTGGGCTGTTAGCCTCCCGGCATTAGGTCAAAATTCATGTGCCGCGGTCTGAACCACTTCTCCCAGGGTGGGGTGGGCGTGGATGATGGCCTTCAGGTCATCGACCGTAGCCCGGCGGTTCATCAGGGCGCAGACTTCCTGCACCAGGTCTGCCGCGTGTGCTCCGAAGAGGTGGCATCCCAGGATGTGCCCTTCGGCATCGGCAAGCAGTTTGCAAAGTCCGTCGGGTTCATTCATGCTGACGGCTTTGCCGTTGGCGCGGAAGAAGGCTTTCTTTGCCGTGAAAGCGATGCCTTGCGCCTTGCACTGCTCTTCCGTCAGTCCGACCATGGCGGCTTCGGGGGAAGTGAAGACGGCTGCCGGGACGATGTCGAGACGGATGTCGTCCGCTTCTCCGAGGATGTGGTTCAACGCACGCATCCCCTGGAAGGTGGCTGCATGAGCCAGCATGCAGCGTCCGTTGACATCGCCGATGGCATAGATATGAGGCACGTTCGTCTGCATGTTCTCATTCACTTCAATCCCCTTGGGCGTGAAAGCGATACCGACGTCCTCCAGGTTGAGTGCACCGACGTTGGCGGCACGTCCTACAGCCAGCAGGACAGTGTCGGCTTCACAGGTCTTGATGTTCCCTTTCACCTCGTAGTTGACGGCCAGTACGCCCCCTTCCCGTTGCTCCACCGACTTGACGCCAGCCTGGTTGATGATTTCAATCCCCTTCCTGGAGAGGGACTGCTTCAGGCGTTTGGCAATGTCGGTATCGAAGTTGGGGAGAATCTCTTTCATGAATTCCACGACGGTGACCTGGCTTCCGAAGCTGTTGAAGATAGAGGCGAACTCCAGTCCGATGACTCCGGCACCGATGACACACAGTCGTTGCGGGACATGGTCGATGTCAAGCATCTCCTTCGAAGTCAGGACACCGGGAAGGTGGAGCCCTTCGATGGGGAGGTACTTGGTGACGGAGCCTGTCGCGATGATGATGTGTCCGGCCTGATACAGCTCCTCGCCGACCTTGACGGTATGTGCATCCTGGAAGCTTGCCTTTCCGTAGACCAAGTGGATGTTCTTGTGCTTCAGGAGCGTCTCCACACCGGTCTGCAGGCAGCACACCACCTGGTTCTTGCGCTCCATGACCCGGTTGAAATCGAGGGTGTAGGAGCATTGCATGATGCCGAAGGTCTCTGCATCCTTCAGGTCATCCATGACAGCCGCGTTCCGGCAAAGTGCCTTGGTCGGGATGCAGCCTTCGTTCAGGCAGGTGCCGCCGACCTTGGCAGCTTCGACGATGGTGACGGTCTTTCCTTTCTTGGCGGCGGCTACGGCAGTCTCATATCCTCCCGGGCCGGCACCGATAATCAATATGTCACTTGTAATCATAGGCAGGGTGTGGGGTTATTGAGCCAGGTCGCGGTAACGCAAGATGGGGTGTTTGGCAGCATTGGTCTCGTCCAACCGGCGTACCGGGGTGTGGTGGGGCGCAGTCTTCACTTCCTCCGGACATTCGATGGCTTCGCGTGCGACCTTGCGCATCACGTCGATGAACTCGTCGAGTGTTTCCAGTGATTCCGTTTCCGTCGGTTCAATCATGATGGACTGGTGGAACAGGAGCGGGAAGTAGATGGTCGGTGCATGGTAGCCATAGTCGAGCAGCCGCTTGGCGACATCGAGCGTCGTGACGCCCGTCGATTTGTCCAGCAGGCCGTCGAACACGAACTCGTGTTTGCAGATGCCTTCGATGGGGAGGTAGTAGCAGTCCTTCAGTGACTCCTTGATGTAGTTGGCGTTCAGGGTTGCCAGCGGACCGACATACTTGATGTATTCCTTACCCAGGGACAGGATGTAGGTGTAGGCGCGCATCATGACGCCGAAGTTGCCGATGAAGCCGGAGACGCGTCCCAACGAGTCAGCCGGGTGGCTCAGATAGAACGTGCCGTCATCTGCCTTGCATACCCGTGGGCTGGGGAGGTAGTCTACCAGCGCCTTGGCTACACCGACAGGTCCTGCGCCGGGACCGCCACCGCCATGAGGGGTAGAGAAGGTCTTGTGCAGGTTGATGTGCATGATGTCAAAGCCCATGTCGCCCGGACGGCATTTGCCCAGCAAGGGGTTCAGGTTGGCACCGTCGTAGTAGAGGAGTCCGCCACAGGCATGCACCAGTTCGGCGATTTCAAGGATATCGCTTTCGAACAGTCCCAGGGTGTTGGGGTTGGTCATCATGATGCCGGCGATGGTGTCGTCGAGCAGCGGTTTGAGGTGTTCGACGTCGATGCGTCCGTCAGGTTTGGATTTCACCTCCACGACATTCAGTCCGCAGACGGCGGCACTTGCGGGGTTCGTGCCGTGGGCACTGTCGGGTACAATGACTTTGGTACGTTTCAGATCGCCCCTTTTGAGATGGTATTGGCGCATGACCATCAGTCCCGTCAGCTCGCCATGGGCGCCGGCATAAGGGTTGAGGGTAAATTCAGCCAATCCGGAAATCTCTGCCAGGGCATGTGCCAGGTTGTAATAGACTTCCAGTGCCCCCTGTGCGGTTGCGGCAGGCTGGAGCGGATGCAGGTTGGCAAAAGCCGGCTGGCCGGCCATCTCCTCGTTGATTTTCGGATTGTACTTCATCGTACAGCTGCCCAACGGATAGAAGCCGGTGTCGACACCGAAGTTCTTGTTGGATATGTTGGTATAGTGGCGGACCACGTCAAACTCGCTGACTTCAGGGAGTTCGGGTGCCTGCTGCCGTTTGAGTCCTTCCGGCAGGGAAGCGAGCGTGTATTCTTTCAAGCGGTTCTCCGGGAGAGTATAGCCCTTACGTCCCTCCTTGGAGAGTTCGAATATCAGTTTATCGTAATATTTCATAGCTTTATATCTCCTTTATGATGGCAACTAGTTTATCAATCTCTTCTTTCGTACGTTTCTCTGTGACACAGAAGGAAAGGCAGTCTTTGTCGACTTCGATTCCGCCGAAGATGCCTTGCTCCAGCAACTTCTGCTGTACGGTCTCTGCCGGAACCAGTGAACGCAGCGTAAATTCCTTCAGGAACGGCTGCTTGAACAGTTCTTCAAACTTACCGGTGGCAAGGAGCTGGTCGTGGAGATAGTGGGCACCGCTGTAGGACAGTTCGTTGACTTCGCGCAGTCCCTGTTTGCCCATGAGTGCCATGTAGATGGTGACATACAGAGCCATCAATGACTGGTTGGAGCAGATGTTGCTGTTGGCCTTTTCCCGACGGATGTGTTGCTCACGTGCCTGAAGGGTGAGGACAAAAGCGCGTTTGCCGTCCACGTCGGTGGTTGCTCCGGCAATACGTCCGGGGAGTTTGCGTACGAGGTCTTTCACGCACGACAGGTATCCGACGTAAGGACCGCCGTAGTTGAGCGGCATGCCCAGTGACTGTCCGTCGCCGCAGGCAATGTCTGCTCCCCATTCTGCCGGAGATTTCAAGACGGCAAGTGCTGACGGGTCGGCCTGTATGATGAACAGTCCTTTCTTTGCATGGATGGCGTCCGCATATCCGCTGAAGTCTTCGATGATGCCATACTTGTTGGGATAGCTGACGATGACGCCTGCCACATCGCCTGCTTCGAGTTTCCGTTCCATGTCTGCCTTGTCGGTTACGCCGTCAGTAGCTTGGATTTGTTCCAGTTCAATGCCGCGGAATTTGGCGTAAGTGCTGACCACTTCGAGCGTGTTGGGCTGTACGGTTGATGAAATCAGGATACGGTTCTTCTTCTTTCCGGCAGCTATTGCCATGAACATGGCTTCGGCAGTAGCCGTCGTTCCGTCGTACATGGAGGCATTGGTGCATTCCAGTCCGGTCAGTTCGGAAATCATGCTCTGGAACTCGAAGATATATTGCAGGGTGCCCTGGGAGATTTCAGGCTGATAGGGGGTGTAGGCGGTGAAGAACTCCGAGCGCGACAGAAGCTGTGCGATGACCGAGGGGGCATAATGGTCGTAAGCGCCGGCGCCGGCAAAGATGGTCAGTTGTTGGTTCTTCTTCCCCAATTGTTGGAAGAAGGTTCTGATTTCAGTCTCTGAAAGGGAGGACGGCAGGTCATAATCCTTTTTCAAAATCACGCTCTCGGGGACATCGGCATACAATTCGTCCAATGACTGTATCCCGATGCGCTCCAGCATGTGGCAGATGTCGGCCTCCGTATGTGGAAAGTATTTATAGTTCATGGTATAACAGGTTTTGAGGGGCACACAGGCGCGGACGGGTCTGTTCCTGCCTGTGTGTCCGGTTAATTACTTATTCTTTGCAGATGTCTTCGTAGGCTTTGGCATCCATCAGGGCATCCAGTTCGGCTGTGTCGGACAGTTCGACCTTGACGATCCAGTTCTCGAACGCATCTTTGTTGAGCAGTTCCGGTTCGTCGTTCAGGCTTTCATTCACCTCAACCACTTTACCGCTGACAGGGGCGATGAGGTCGCTGGCAGCCTTGACGCTTTCCACGGCTCCAAATTCAGAGTCCTTTTCAATCTCGTCGTCTACATCGGGCATATCCACATAGACAATGTTGCCCAAGGCATTTTGTGCATAGTCGGTGATACCTATATAACCAAAGTTGCCTTCCACTTTGACCCATTCATGTGATTCTGAGTAATACAGACCTTCAATAACTTTGCTCATTTTGTTGTGTTTTTAAGATTAATATTGGAAAAAGGATTATTATTTCTTGTAGTTCTTCTGATAGAAGCGTTTCTTGCAGACGGTCCCTTTGAAGACCTTTTTGCGGATGCGGACGTCCACTTCAGTGCCCAAGGCGGCATACTGGCTGTCGATGAGTGCCATGCAGACGCTTTTCCCGGTGGAGATGGATTGGTAGCCGGTCGTCACGTAGCCGATGCGTACTCCATCGATTTCAATGTCGTATCCATTGCGCGGAACTGCTTTCTCGTGCAGTTCGATGCCTACCACCTTCTGTGCAATGCCATGCTCCTTTTGGTGAGCAATTGCCTCTTTGCCGATGAATTCCGGCTTGTCCATTTTGACAAACGAGCCTAATCCGGCTTCGATGGGCGTAATCTCCGGACTCAGTTCATGCCCGTAGAGGGGAAGCGCTACCTCGAAGCGCAAGGTGTCCCGGCAGCCCAGGCCGCAGGGTGCCACTTCCTTGGAGCCTACAAGGATATCCCATACCTTATTTATATAGGCGTCGTCGCTGTAGATTTCGAAGCCGTCTTCTCCAGTGTAGCCTGTGCGGCTGACAATGACGTGGTGTCCGTCAATATCCAGTTCCTTGAAGGTATAGAATTCCAGGTCGGATACGGTGATGTGCAGATGCTTTTCGATGAGTGCTTCAGCCTGTGGTCCCTGTACGGCCACTTCCGCATAGTTGTCTGAGAGGTTCTCTACTTTGGCATCAAAGCCCTTGCTGTTTTCCTGCATCCATGCGAAGTCCTTATCGATGTTGGCTGCATTGATGACCAGAAAGAATTCCTCAGCTCCCTTTTTGTAGACCAGCAAATCGTCCACGACACCGCCGTTGGGGTAGAGCATCATGCCATAGAGCACCTTGCCAACCGGCATCTCCCGTACGTCGTTCGTGAACAAGTGTCCCACGAGTCGTTCGGCTTCAGGACCGCTGATGAGCACTTCCCCCATGTGTGATACATCGAAGATGCCACAGGCATGGCGAACGGCATTATGCTCTTCAATGATGGAAGTATATTGGATGGGCATGTCAAAGCCTCCGAACGGACTCATCTGAGCCCCCAGTGCGATGTGCTTGTCATACAAGCACGTTCTTTTCAAATTAGTTTCCATGGTATGCATATTTTTGATGTTTATTTGTCTTCTTTGAAAAGGATGTTCAACAGCTGTTCAGTGTCCAGGTTCAACACGATGCTGCCGACATTGACAGACTCCAGTGCATGCCGGAAGTCCTCTTCCTTATAGGGAAGTCCGGTCAGTGGTTTCAGCAGTCCGTTGTCCAAGTCTCCTGTCAGGAAGTAATCTCCCAGCAGGTTGATCTTTTTCACGATGCCATTCTTGATTTCCATGCGTATTTCCAGTTCTCCGGCAGCGGGTGTTTTGCCCCGTTTGACAAGGGTATAGCGTGGATTGTTGCCATAGATGAATTCATCGGTGAGATATTCCGCTTCGATTTGCTTGATGATGGCGACATCGTCTTCAGACAGTTGGATGGTGCTTTCGCACAGCTGCTCACGGACAAACTGCTTGAACTCTTCAATACCGATGTCGGTATGTTCGGAAAGGTTGGTTACCCGTTGTCGGGCAGACTCGACCCCCTTGCTGATCAGCTTCTTGTTGGAAGGGGTGATGGCCCGTACCAGGTGTTCCATATCGGTATTGAACAACATGGTCCCGTGCACGATGCTTTTCCCGGGCAGGTGGTAGAATGCATTTCCCGAAACTTTTCTTCCGTTTATCAGGATGTCGTTTCTGCCCGATGCTTCAGCCGGTATGCCCAGTTTACGTAGTACGAATGCCACCAGACGGAGATAACGGTCGAATGTGAAGTTGACATTCTGTGCTCTTGCCACGTAAGAGAACATGATGTTGTCCGGGTCCGCGTACACACAACCTCCGCCGCTCTTCCGACGATAGGTCTGGATCCCGTGGGTGCGGCAATAGTCAAGGTTTACTTCATTTTCAATAAGTTGATTCCTGCCAAAAATCACAGTCGGAGCAACTTGCCACATGAAGAAGCATTCGTCTTCATCCAGATTGCGGGCAACAAACTCCTCCATCGCCAGATAGAAAGGAAGGCGGTGGGTGATATTGTGAGGCAGACTGATATATTTCATAGGTCATTCATTGATTTTACGCTTCAAATATAGATATTATTTTTTGATACATGCTATGTTTCTAGCAAATTGTTTGGGACAGGCTTAAGATAGTTTATGAATTACACCTTTCTTATATACAAAATGACAGGTGTCCCCCGTTATTGTCACCAATGACCTCCTTGTTGCGTGGCTTTTGGGCATGGCTACCGGATGGAGGAAAGCTGAAAAAATACTTCTTGGCTTGGGGAAATCCATTTTTTCGGTAAATTCGCGGCCTAAACCAAAAACTTAAGAGAAAAACATGAAGTCGGACATTGAAATAGCTCGCAGTATTGAGCTTCGGAAAATCAAGGAGGTCGCTCGGGAAAACGGAATGCCTGTAGACCTGGTGGAACACTATGGACGTCATATCGCCAAGGTATCGACGGCAGCGATAGATGAAGAGAAGGTGAAGCAGCATCATCTGATTCTGGTCACAGCCATTACACCGACCAAAGCCGGTATTGGAAAGACGACCGTTTCCATTGGCCTGGCATTGGGACTGAACCGGATCGGGAAGCGGGCAATCGTCGCCTTGCGTGAACCTTCGCTGGGTCCTTGTTTTGGAATGAAAGGCGGAGCTGCCGGAGGCGGTTACGCACAGGTACTGCCGATGGAGAAGATCAATCTGCACTTTACCGGTGACTTTCATGCAATCACCTCGGCGCATAACATGATTTCGGCTTTGCTGGATAACTATCTTTATCAGAATCAGGATAATGGTTTTGGATTGAAAGAAGTACTTTGGAAAAGGGTCCTGGATGTGAATGACCGTTCGCTGCGTTACATTGTGACAGGACTGGGACCGAAGACGAATGGCATTACGCAGGAATCCGGCTTTGACATTACTGCCGCTTCGGAGATTATGGCCATCCTGTGTCTGGCTACGGACCTGGAGGACTTGCGCCGCCGTGTCGAAAATATCCTGTTGGGAATCACCTTGGATGGTAAGCCTTTTACGGTGAAGGACCTGGGAGTGGCAGGGGCAATTACCGTCTTGCTGCGGGATGCCTTGCAACCCAATCTGGTTCAGACGACCGAGCATACACCGGCGTTTGTACATGGAGGTCCTTTTGCAAATATCGCTCATGGTTGCAATTCGGTCCTGGCAACCAAGATGGCATTGACCTACGGTGAGTATGCCATTACGGAAGCTGGTTTCGGGGCCGATCTGGGTGCTGAAAAGTTCTATGACATCAAGTGTCGCAAGGCAGGTCTTCAGCCTAAGCTGACAGTGATTGTGGCGACCGCACAGGGATTGAAGATGCATGGAGGCATCAGCCTGGATAGGATTAAGGAACCCAGCCTGGAGGGCATCAAGGCCGGACTTGCCAACCTGGACAAGCACATACGTAACCTGCATGCCTTCGGGCAGACTGTCGTGGTTGCATTCAATAAATATGCCAACGATACGGAGGAAGAGATTGACTATGTGCGCAGACATTGCGAGCAGAAGCTGGGAGTAGGATTTGCGGTGAACAATGCTTTTGCCGAAGGGGGAGAAGGAGCCATGGAGCTGGCACGGCTGGTGGTGAAGACTATTGAAGAGAATCCTTCCCGCCCATTGCGTTATGCGTATGAAAATGAAGACAGTGTTGAGGACAAGATTTCGAAGGTCGCTTGCGGACTGTACGGCGCCAGCATGATTACTTACAGTGGAACGGCCCGGAAGAAGCTGAAGAAGGTTGCTGAATTAGGTCTCGCTCATTTCCCGATTTGCATAGCCAAGACACAATATTCGTTCTCTACCGATCCGAAAATCTACGGTGCCGTGGACAACTTTGAGTTTCACGTGCAGGACATTGTGTTCAACCGAGGAGCGGAGATGCTGGTAGTAATTGCCGGAGAGATTCTGCGCATGCCCGGGTTGCCCAAGGAACCGCAAGCTTTACATATTGACATCGTAAACGGAGAGATTGAAGGGTTGTCTTAACTAAATAATGCTTAATACCTGAAAGAATGCAGAGCTTTATTGATAATTTGTCAATGATTGTTTTACCTTTGCGTCAGTGAAACAAGAGTATATAATCCGTTAAAGGTACGAATATGAACAAGAATGTAAGAAAATGGGCCGGTGCGGCTTGTTTGTTTGCGGTGGCTGTTTCGGCACAGGCCGGAAAGTACACATTTAAGGTAACCAATCCGGTGGAAGGCGCTAAGCTGACCTTGACCTGGAATGCTGACGGGACGGAGAAAACCGTTGCGTTGACCAATGGGGAAGGAGTGATTGAGGTCAACGGTTTCAATCCTCAGTATGTACAGATGAAATACGGGCGCTCTTCGCGTACGCTGTTCCTCGAACCGGATAAGGACTTGCAGGTGTCTTTCGATGGAGAGACCTTTTACAAGAATGTTGATTTTGCCGGTGACAATGCTGCCGTGAACCGCTATTTGAATACGACTCAGTTTGCCAAGATGAGCTTTACTGCTGCCAAGCGTGCAGAAGATGCATTCCTTCACAGTGTGGACAGTGTCTATCAGGCGAATATGGATGCACTGAACAAGGCACAATTGCCGGAAAACTTCACCCGGCAGGAACAGGAACGTCTGAAATATGCCTCCTACGCCTTGCTCCCGCTGTATCAGAACTACTACAAGTATCTGAATAATGTCGCCGACTTTACTCCTTCAGATACATACTATGCCAAGTTGCAGGAGCTTTCGCCTATTGATGCTTCGTTGATGAGCTATCCTGAATACCGTGAGTTCATTACCAACGCGGTGTATGCCAATGTACTGCGTATGGGAAATGGGGATATGGACCAACAGTTCATGGATTACCTGACAGCTCATGTGAAGGATCCGAAGGTATTGGAACATGTGACTGATGCCTACATCTATGATAAGGTGTCAAGGTCCGGTGTTGACGGGGCTGAAGCATTGATTGATTTCTACCATAAGAATGTGAAGGATCCTGCTCTGACCAAACGTTTCGACGAGACCTGCACCCAATGGGAAGCAGTCAAGGCGGGGCAACCTTCTCCGACCTTTACCTGTCCGGATATCAACGGGAAGTCTGTCTCATTGGCTGACCTGAAAGGCAAGTATGTGTATATTGACGTATGGGCTACATGGTGTGGTCCTTGCCGTGGCGAGCTGCCCCACCTGAAGAAGCTGGAAGAAGCGTATGCCGGGAAGGACATTGCTTTTGTCAGTCTGTCATGCGACAGTAACAAGGCTGCTTGGGAAAAGATGGTGAAGGACGGAGACATGAAGGGCATCCAGCTCTTTATGGGACCTAAGGACGACTTCATGGATAAGTTCATGATTACCGGAATCCCCCGTTTCATTTTGTTGGATCGCGAAGGCAAGATTGTGAAGGCAGACGCTCCGCGTCCTTCTGAGCCTTCCATATCCAAGCTGTTTGATGAGCTGTTGGCTAAATGATGAGATAATATCCTGAAGAGGATTTTTCTGATAGAAAAGTGTGTTGACGCATTGACAGGCAATCGTCGGCACACTTTTTTCGTGTCATAAGATTGGCTGTCCGGCATGAAACTTCTATCTTTGCGCTGCCGTTGCTGAGGTGACATTAGGGAGCAGTAGAAAATCAGTGGGGATAACCATACAGCTTTGCAATTCTGAAGAGGAAGAATTTTTTGTCTACGACTCCATGCAGATTCGCCCTGAAAAGTTTGATTTTGGCGTTGAATGATTCGGCTGCCGCATTTGATGAGCGTTTGTTGTAGAAGTTCAGGATTTCGTCATAATGCTCATAGAATGTCGAGGCAATGACATTGAACTGCTTCATTCTTGAATCATCGACTTTGTTGTACCATTTGGCCATGCTCAACCGCGCTGCATCTTTGATGGTGTTCTTTGAGAATATCATTCTTAATGAGTGGGACAGACCATAAGCCATTTTGATGTCAGGATACTCCTCGAAGAGGATTTTAGCCCTTTCCTTTTGTCTTTCCGTCCATTTGTCTGCTGATTTGAACAGAAGGTAACGGCTTCTGATGAGCAATTCCGGACGCGTGTCTCCATTGGAAAAGCGGAACGGCACATAGGGCTTGCCGGTTTGTTTGCACTCTTCCATTTCTTCATTGCTTTGCTGCAAGGCGTCCCAACGGTGCGCCACACGGATTTCCTGCACGGCATCACAAGCCAGTTTCTGGATGTGGAAACGGTCAATCACTCTTTGAGCCTTCGGAAATGCGACAGAAACAATCTTGCGCATTGAATCGGAAAGGTCAAGGGTCACTTCCTCCACTTTCATGCGTTCTTCCTCGTCTATCAACTTCAGCACCTGTATCACGTCTTCCGATTTCGTGCCGGAAACGACCGCCACCAGACTTCCTTCACCTGTATGCCGGTCACGGTTGGTGACAAACGTATACAGCTCCCCATTGGACAGGGAAGACTCGTCTATGGCAAGATGTCGACCTATGTTTTCGGGAAACAACAGCCATGAATCGGCATGGTCGAGCTGGTCCCAGTCGTGGAAGCCGCTTAGCGTTTCCTTGTACTGTTTCTCAAAGGTATGTGCATTTATGTGGTAGAATGTTTCAAGCGTACGGCAGGTCACAGGGGATGTCTCCATACGTTTCTTTTAAAAAAGCCCCGAACTCCTTGGAGTAACGGGTTCCTTTGCAGGCTATGTCAAGGCTGATTGGAAGGCTGAAACTCTTGCCTGTACGCAGGTCGGTCCACCTGCGACGGCGTATGACCAGTATGACCTTATGGTCGCGTATCGGGAAATCGGTCACATTCACAGCCTCCATGAAGCCTTTGGATGCAAAATTGGCATCTGATGACAATCCCGCATTCATTAACTCGTCGAGATAAATATGAATCTCTGTCCGACTCTGTTGCACACCTGCTATCTCAAAATGATCCAGTATTTCTGAAGGCAGCACGATACGCGCAAGCACTTCCAATTGATTCTTTTCCATAAGGCAAAGGTCGGAATTCCTCTGGATATTGGAAAACTAATCCCCACTGATTTTCTACTGCTCCGACATTAGGCGACAGGCATCTTATTACTCACTTTAATCACTAACGAACATGTACACTGTTATCAAGCGGATGGAAGTGTCCGCTTCCCATGCACTGCGTCTGTCATACCGCAGCAAGTGTGAAAATCTTCACGGCCACAATTGGATTATTACCGTCTATTGTCGTTCCGAAGTGTTGAACGCCGACGGTATGGTGGTAGACTTCTCTCATATCAAGCAGCAGATTCACGACCGGCTCGACCACAAGCATCTCAACGATGTGTTGCCTTTCAACCCGACAGCTGAGAATATCGCTCGTTGGGTTTGCGAGCATGTGGAGCATTGTTTCAAGGTCGAAGTCCGCGAGTCGGAAGGGAATGTGGCTGTTTATGAGAAAGATTAACGAGATTTTCTACAGCATCCAGGGGGAAGGTTACCATGCCGGTACGCCCTCTGTGTTCCTCCGTTTCAGCGGTTGCAATCTTCATTGTAGTTTTTGTGATACCCGTCACGAAGACGGGGTCTGGATGACTGATGACGAAA
Organism: Bacteroides sp. Marseille-P3684; assembly: GCF_900291465.1. Lineage (GTDB taxonomy): Bacteria > Bacteroidota > Bacteroidia > Bacteroidales > Bacteroidaceae > Phocaeicola_A. The sequence goes on along the minus strand of NZ_LT985808.1, from coordinate 2,806,472 downwards.
TCATGGGGCGCCTGTCTGCCTTTCCTTCGCGCCGGGTCATCCTGACCGGTGGGGAACCCTCCTTGTGGATTGACCAGGCGTTTGTCGACCGTCTTCATGCCGAAGGTTTTCATGTCAGCATTGAGATCAACGGAACCCGTCCCTTGCCGGAGGGGATTGACTGGGTGACTTGTTCTCCCAAAGAAGGGGCGGAGGTCGTCTTGCAGGCATGCGATGAAATCAAGGTTGTCTATATCGGACAAGATGTGGAACGCTATTTTACCGGCAAAGCCTCTCACTACTTTCTTCAACCCTGTTCCGGGGCAAACATTCCGGAGACCTTGTCTTACATCCTGGAGCATCCTCATTGGCGTCTCAGCCTGCAGCTGCACAAGCTCATCGGGGTGCAGTGATATACATGCGAAACCCCGCACATCCATCTTCCTGGAGGGAATGGCATGCGCGGGGTTGCTCATAGGTATCAATGGGAAAATTTGCCTAGTGTTCCATCTTGTAACGTTTCAGGAAGGCCACTGTCTTGTGGATTTCCTTGTACATGACAATGTCTTCTTTGATGAAGGGGACCTCCTTGCGGTATTCGTCGATGAAACGTTCGATGACAGGTGAGCTTTTCAGCGGACGTCGGAACTCCAGACCTTGGGCGGCGTTCATCAGCTCGATGGCAAGGATGTGGTCGAGGTTGTCCATGATCTTGTAAAGTTTCGTGGCGGCATTGGCACCCATGCTGACATGGTCTTCCTGTCCGTTGCTCGACACGATGGAGTCGCTGCTGGCGGCATAGCAATACATCTTGTTCTGGCTGACCATGGAGGCGGCAGCATATTGCGGGATCATGAAGCCCGAGTTGAGTCCCGGATTGGCAACCAGAAATTCCGGCAGTCCGCGCAGCCCCATGATGAGTTGGGCGACACGACGTTCGGAGATATTGCCCAGCTCTGCCAATGCAATGGCAAGGTAGTCGTATGCCAGGGCCAGAGGTTGTCCGTGGAAGTTACCACCGGAGATAATCAGGTCCTCATCGGGGAAGATGGTGGGATTGTCTGTGACCGAGTTGATTTCAGTGAGCAGGACAGACGATACATAGCGGACGGCATCCTTCGTTGCCCCGTGCACTTGCGGGATGCAGCGGAAGGAGTACGGGTCTTGCACATGTGCCTTGGGCTGCTTGATCAGTTCGCTTCCTTCAAGGATGCGGCGGAAGGCAGCACCTGTCTCAATCTGTCCCTGATGCGGACGCATCTGTTGGATGCAGTCCATGAAGGGGTCGATGCGTCCGTCGAACGCTTCGAGCGACACGGCCGCAATGAGGTCTGCGCGTTGCATCAGGCGGCGTGCCTTAAGGATGGCAAACACACCGTTGGCGCTCATGAACTGGGTGCCGTTGAGCAGTGCCAGTCCTTCTTTGCTCTTCAGCTTCACCGGTTCCCAACCGAATTCGTCGAGCACGCTGATGGCTTCGCAACGTTTCCCCTTGTAATAGACGTCACCCACGCCGATGAGCGGCAGGAAGAGGTTGGCCAGTGGAGCGAGGTCGCCCGATGCACCCAGGGAGCCACGGTCGTAGACGATGGGGAGGACGTCGTTGTTGAAGAAGTCGATGATGCGTTGTACGGTGATGAGCTGCACGCCGCTGTGTCCCAATGAGAGTGCATGGGCTTTCAGCAGGAACATCAGTTTGACGATGACGTGGGGCATTTCCGCACCCACACTGCAGGCATGGCTCTTTACCAGATTCTCCTGGAGTGTACTCAGTTCGTCCGGGGAGATGTTGCGGTTGCAGAGGGAGCCGAAGCCGGTGGTGATGCCATAGAGCGGTTGTTCCGACTGCTCGATTTTCCGGTCCAGGTAGTCGCGGCACCGTTCGATGCGTTCCTTGGCTTCGGGAGCAAGTTCCAGTTTGAGGTTCTCGTTGATAATCCGTTCGATGATTTCGAAGGTGAGGTCTTCCGACCCTATCAGGTAGACGTTCTTGTGTTTCATAATCCGTGTTGTTCTTTGGCGTATAACAGTAGGTTGCGTTCCTGCTCCATCGTGTCGATTTCCAAGCGTGCAGCTTCTTCGCTCATGGCCTTTACGTAGGCTTCGTCCTTGATGGACGACAGGTTGATTTTCACGTTGAGCAATGCTCCCAGCACAGCCGTGCGGGCACACATCATTGCCACACATGCGTCGGTTACGGCATTGGAGTTGCCCCGTTGTGCTACGGTGGCTATTTGCGGCAGGATGTCATGGACGGCACGTGCCACTTCCATCGGCACCTCTGCGGCGTATTTTGTCTCGCGTTGGATGGCCTCGCTGCGTGCAGCCTTTTCTTCATCCGTCTCTTTGGGCAGTTTGAAGGCGGCAAACACCCGGTTGTAGGCGTCTGAGTCACGGTCGACATCGGCGAGCAGTTTGCCGGCTGTCTTTTCCAGGCGTCCGGCAAGTTCCTGCATGAGGTCGTTCACTTCGACGTATTTCTTCCGTCCGACGGTCAGGTTGGCCACCATGGCGGCAAGCGAAGCTGCCAGTGCACCGTTGAGCGCCGAGACACTGCCTCCGCCGGGTACGGGATCGTTGCTGATGACTTTATCAATGAAAGCTTTTAGTGTAAGTTCTGCTAACATAATGGTATTAGGTTGTTGGGTATGAATCAATCGTAATCATTCTCTGTGGGAGACGACGCGTCCCCCCTTGATGGTTCGTTCCACCGCGTTCATGCCGGTGTAGTAGGGCATGACGTTGGGGGTGTCGGCATCGAGCATGACGAGGTCTCCCTGCTTGCCCACCTCAATGCTGCCGATGGTGTCGGCACGGTTGACGGCTGCTGCACCGTTGAGTGTCATTGCCGTGATGGCTTCTGCCACGGTGAGATGCATGTAGATGCAGGCGAGGGCGAACGTCAGGGGGATGGAGCCGGAACAACAGCTGCCCGGATTGAGGTCGGTGGCGAGTGCCACGGCGCATCCGCTGTCAATCATTTCCCGTCCGCGTGCATAGGGTTCGCGCAGGGTGAAGGCAGTGAGGGGCAGCAAGGTTGCCACCACATCGTTGTCTGCCAGGGCACGGATGCCGGCGTCTGACGCATGGAGCAGGTGGTCGGCACTCAAGGCATGCAGTTCTCCTGCCAGTTCCGAGCCGCCGAAGCTCACAATCTCGTCGGCATGTATCTTGACACCGAAGCCCATCTCCTGTGCGGCACGGAGCAACCGGCGGGACTGTTCCACGGTGAAGACACCTCGCTCGCAGAAGATGTCGCAGTTCTCGGCGAGCATCCGTTGCTTGATGAGGGGCAGCATCTCCCGGATGAGGAAGTCGATGTAGTCGTCTTCCCGTCCCTTGTATTCCGTGGGGACGGCATGTGCTCCCAGGAAGGTAGGCACGATGTCGACCTTGCGTATCGGGTCGAAGTTGATGCTCTGCATCACTTCCAGCTGTTTCAGTTCGGTGTCGCGGTCGAGTCCGTACCCGCTCTTGCCTTCCACGGTGGTGACTCCCATCTGGCTCATCGTATGGATGAACCACTCCGTCTTGTTGCGTAGTGAGGAGGGAGACGCTTCACGGGTGGCCTTGACCGTGCTCAGGATACCTCCGCCCCGTTGGAGGATGCTCATGTAGGTATCTCCGTTGAGGCGCCAGATGAATTCGTCCGGTCGGAATCCGCCGAAGACGAGGTGGGTGTGTGAGTCCACAAAACCGGGCAACACCACTTTCCCGTCTGCATGGATGACCTGGTACCCCTCAGGGAGGTGCGGACGGTCGTGACCGACATAGGTAATCTTCCCTTCGGTGATTTCGATGCTTCCGTATTCATCGAAGAGCTCGTTCATGTCCTTTCCCTTGCGTGCAGTCCGTCCCAGCGGGGTGACAATGCGTGCACCGGTAATGATGAGGTTGGAATTCTTCATAGCTTATTCCATGATGCGTGATTCGAGCACTTGCTGCATGGAGAAGTTCTCCAGTCCCAGATAGTAGGCGGCTGTGTCAATCAGGGCTTCCATGGGGACGAGTCCGATGATTTCACTGCCCACGATGTTCACTCCATAGCGACGTGCCTCGAAACGCACCATCTCGTGCGCACGGTAGATGGCGGTCTTGCTGTAGTCCGTCAGGTTCATGGATACCTGGGTGATGCCGCGCTCTTTCAGTTCCACGCCCATGGCTTTGCAGAAGCGCAGGCCGCCACCGATGAAGCGTACCTTCTTGGCGATGCCGTGTGCGATTTCCAGACTCGGGGTGTCGAGGTTGATGTTGTAGGCAACGAGCGGCATGCGTGCGCCGATGGCAACGGTACCGGCTGTCGGGTGACGTTCGGCAGGACCGAAGTCGGGCTTCCATTCGGGTTGGTGTATCTTCTCTGCCATCCCTTCGAATTCACCTTTGCGGATGGCTGCCAGGTTCTCACGGTGGGGAGCTGAAGCCGATTTCTCATAGAGGAACACCGGCAGGTTGTACGCTTCTGCCACACGGGCGCCTACCTCCTTTGACAGGGCGATGGCTTCGTCCATGGTACATCCCTTGATGGGGATGAAGGGTACCACGTCGGCTGCTCCCATACGGGGGTGCTGACCCTGGTGATGGTTCAGGTCAATCAGTTTCACGGCGACACCGATGGCTTCGATGACGGCCTCCTTCAGGGCTTCCGGTTCACCCACGACAGTGACCACCAAGCGGTTGTGGTCTTCGTCGTTGCTGTAGTCCAGCAGCTTCACGCCTTGACGGGCGCGGAAGGGAGAAACAATCTTATCTATCTTTTCGAGGTCGCGCCCTTCGCTGAAGTTGGGCACGCATTCCATAATTCTTGTCCACATGGTATTTTAGGTTTTAAGTTCTTAAGTTCCTGTATTCTTAGGTCTCTTTATCCGGAGCTTTTGGGCTCACGGTGGGTATTTATAAGGTTAAAGAAGAATTGAGAGAGATTTGAAATCACGGATTACAGAATTCCTTTGTCTTTCAGTGTTTTTTCAATGAGTGCATCCTCGGCCAGGTGAGGCATGGTGATGTGGTAGCCGTCGGCATGCGAGGTGTTGAACTCAGCCGAAGTCTCCATGGCATGCGGATTGCGTGCCCACGAACGGCGTGCCACACCGCCCATGACATCCCACAGCATCGACGAACGCAGAATCCGGTCTACCCGTTCACTGCCGTCGCACACCATGCCGAAGCCGCCGTTGATGGCTTTGCCGATGCCGACACCGCCACCGTTGTGCAGGGCGACGAGGCTCATGCCGCGGGCACAGTTCCCGGCGAAGCACTGTACGGCCATGTCTGCCATGACATTGCTGCCGTCCTTGATGTTCGAGGTCTCGCGGAAGGGAGAGTCGGTACCGCTCACGTCGTGGTGGTCACGTCCCAGCATGATGGGACCCACCTCACCGCGGCGCACCATTTCGTTGAACTTCAACGCGATGTTCATACGTCCTACGGCGTCCTGGTAGAGGATGCGTGCCTGTGTGCCAACCACGAGGTTGTTCTTCTCGGCGTCGCGAATCCAGATCCAGTTGTCCATGTCCTGTCCGCGTCTTTCCTTGGGAATGCATTCCATGGCGGCATGGTCGGTCTTGATGAGGTCTTCATGCTTTCCGCTCAGGCATACCCAGCGGAAGGGACCGTAGCCGTAGTCAAAGAGTTCGGGTCCCATGATGTCCTCCACATAGGAAGGCCAGATGAAGCCGTCTTTCTCGTCGACACCGTTCTTGGATATCTCCTGTACGCCGGCGTCATAGATGGCTTTCATGAAGGAGTTGCCGTAGTCGAAGAAGTAGGTGCCGCGTGCCACCAGCTCCTTGATGAGCCCGAAGTGGCGGCGAAGAGACTCGTTGACCATCACTTCGAAACGTTCACGGTCTTCCTTCAGCAGGCGCGTACGTTCCTCGAAGGTGATGCCTGCCGGACAGTATCCGCCTTCATAGACGGCGTGGCAGGAAGTCTGGTCGCTCAGCAGTTCGATGTGGATATGGTGGTCGACGGCATATTGCAGCAGGTCGATGATGTTGCCGTGGTAGGCGATGGAGCAGGGACGACGGTCGAGCATCGCCTGGGCTGCCAGGCTGAATGCCTCGGGAATGCTTTCGGTGACATGTTCCACCCACCCTTGCTTGTAGCGGGTCTCGATGCGTGAAGCGTCCACTTCGGCAATGATAGCCGCAGCACCGGCAATGACGGCGGCTTTCGGTTGTGCGCCGCTCATGCCTCCCAGTCCGGAAGAGACGAAGAGGTGTCCGTTGAGGTTGCCGTCCTGGGGAATGCCCAGCTTCATGCGTCCGGCGTTGAGCAGGGTGTTGAAGGTCCCGTGGACAATGCCCTGCGGACCGATGTACATCCATCCGCCGGCGGTCATCTGTCCGTAGTTTGCCACACCCATCTGTGCGGCAATCTCCCAGTCCTTGATGTTGTCAAACATGCCGACCATCATGGAGTTGGTGATGATGACGCGCGGTGCCTCGGGCTTCGACTTGAACAGGCCCAGCGGGTGGCCGCTTTCCACCACGAGCGTCTGCTCGTTGGTCATGATTTCCAGATATTGCTTGATGAGGCGGTATTGCATCCAGTTCTGGCAGACTTGTCCGGTCTCGCCGTAGGTCACCAGTTCATAGGGATAGAGCGCGATGTCGAAACACAGGTTGTTGTCAATCATTACCTGGAAAGCCTTGCCTTCGATGCAGTTGCCTTTATATTCGTCGATGGGTTTGGCTTTGAGGTCGCCTTGCGGACGGAAACGGTAACCGTAGATTTTTCCGCGGGTCAACAGCTCGTCCATGAACTCGGGGGCGAGCTGTTCGTGCAGTTCTTCAGGGATGTAGCGAAGTGCGTTCTTCAAGGCTGTGGCGGTCTGTGCGGGAGTGAGGCGGTACCCTCTGTCCGGAGCACGACGTATGCCTTCCACGAATGTGGGATACTCAGGTAGATGGTTAGGTAGTGTAATAGTCATAATGCTCAAATGTTTGTCCCCAAAGGTAAGGAGAATATTTGAGCATTATGCTATCGAAAACTATGTTTAGGGACATAAATTCACCGTTTATGCCCAAAAATAAGGTTAAAATTAGGGAATGAGTAACGAACTGTCACCATAGCTCAGGAAACGGAAGCCGTGACCGAGGGCAAAGTCATAGATGGTACGCCACTTTTCTCCGCCCACAAAGGCGGACACGAGCAGCAGCAGGGTGCTCTTCGGTTGGTGGAAGTTGGTCACCATCCGGCGGACGATGCGGTACCGGTAGCCCGGGGCGATGATAATCTGCGTACTGGAGTGCAGGGCCTCCAGGTGATGGCGTTCCATGTAGTCCCGGATGCATTGCAGGGCTTCCAGGGTTGTCAGGGGGCTGTCGGTCTCGTAGGGCTCCCACTGGTGCACGTGCAGCTCCTCTTCGTTGGCATCCGGATTGGCATGGATATGTATACCTATATAATATAGGCTCTCCAGCGTACGGACCGAAGTGGTGCCGACGGCTGTCGCTTCTCCGCCGTGGGCGATGAGCTTTTCGATGGTCGTGCGGCTCACCGAGATGTATTCCGTGTGCATCTCGTGTCCGGCAATCTCTTCACTTTTCACCGGCTTGAAGGTGCCGGCACCCACATGCAGGGTCAGTTCTTCGAGGTCGACGCCCTTCTGTCGGAGGCTGTCCAGTACCCGTTCGGTGAAGTGCAGTCCGGCTGTGGGGGCTGCCACCGAGCCTTTGATTTTGGAGTACACCGTCTGGTAGGTCTCCTTGTCGCTCTCCTGGGTCTCGCGGTTCAGGTAGGGCGGGATGGGCAGTTCGCCGACGGCTTCGAGCACATCGGCAAACGTGAGGGAGGGGTTGTCCCATTCGAAGTCCACCCAGTGGCTGGTGCCCCGGCATTCACCGCGCGTGGCACTCAGGCGGACGGGGATTCCCTTCACTTCCACCTCGCGGACGAGCGTGCCTTCCTTCCATTTCTTCAGGTTGCCTATCATGCAGAGCCAGCTGCACCGGTGGGTCTGCTGGAAGGACAGCACGTAGTCATTGGGGGCGATGGGTTCGAGGCAGAACACCTCGATGAGGGCGCCGGTCTCCTTGCGGAAGTGCAGGCGTGCCTGGATTACCTTGGTGTTGTTGAATATCATCAGGCTGCCCGTCGGGATGTACTCCGGAAGGGAGGTGAAACGGTCTTCGCTCACTTCACCGTGGCGGTAGACCAGGAGCTTTGACTGGTCGCGCACCGGCAGCGGAAATTTGGCGATGCGTTCGTCGGGCAGGGGATAGTCGAAATCTTCAATACGGATGTGTTTGGTTTCTTCCATGTCGTTTGTTGGAATTGGCGGAAGCAGTGCCGGCGTGCTCCGGTCGGGATGCGGGAGGGACGGACGTGCCGGTCGGCACGCTTCCTGTTTTTTAGCGGATGCAAAGGTAAGGGTTTTCCATGAAGAATGAAAGAACCCTCTGCCTTCCGCTACCCGTTCAGCCGACGTTTTACCACGGCGGGATTGCCTGCTGCCAACGAGTCGTCGGGGATATCCCGCGTCACCACACTGCCGGCGGCAATGATGCAGCGGTTCCCGATGGTCACACCGGGGCAGACGATGACTCCTCCGCCCAGCCAGCAGTCGTCGCCGATGGTGATGGGGTAGGCGGTCTCCTGTTGTTTCCGACGGGGAACGTAATCCATGGGATGCTGGGGTGTGTAGAGCTGGCAGTGAGGCCCGATGAGGGTGTTCCGTCCGATACGTATCAGCGCACCGTCGAGAAACGTACAGTTGTAGTTGACGAAGACTCCCTCGCCCGCCACGATGCCGTGTCCGTGGTCGCAGTGGAAGGGCGGGCAGATGGTGGCGCTCTGCGGAAAGCCGGGGATGAGGTCTTCGATTACTTCCCGGTAGTCGGGGCTGTAGATGGTCATGGTTTGCAGACGGGCACACGTCTCTTTGGCGTGGACCAGGCTCCGGGCGATTTCCGGGTCGGAGAAGTCATAAAGCTCCTCGCTACGCATTTTCTCAAATTCTGTTTTCATAGGACTGTGCAGATGGTTATGGGGCAAAGGTAAACATTTCTCAGCAGAGCCGGGAGGTTTTTGCCTGTGTTGATGACGGAAGTTCCGCATCCGTCCGGCTTGTTCAGCTGACGGACGAACGGCGGTTGACATTTTGAAGCCGGAACGGCCCCATTTGCTTCCGTTAGTTACGGATTTGCCGTTTTAAACTGACTCGTACTTTTCGAAAATCCAATCATCTGGAGAAGAAACGTGAATGATTGCAAACGAAACGTCCGAAAAAAGCCCTTCATTTTAGAAAACTATACATTTCTTTTTCGAAAAACAGACAAAACGTGCCCGGAACAATATTGTTTCGCGAGCCAAACAATATAGTTTGCCGAGTCAAACAATATAGTTTCACCTGCCAAACACAATTGTTTCATGCCCGGAAGTCAAATCTTTGGAAAATGGAAGTAATAAATCCGGAGTTTCACTCTCCAGAAGGTGTGTCGTGTCAACAAATCGGAAGGTTTCAGAAAGGATGGTATACCGGGTTCCGGGTATCCGCGATGAAAAGTTGAAGGACCTCAACTGCTCAGAAGGACAGCATTCCCCCTCCATCTGCAACAATGTGTATTTTGCGAATCGCCTGAGAAGGGCCTCGGAATCCACCAAACTGTATTTTGGTGCGAGGATGCGCACTGTGGAGGCCTTCGTTTGACAAAATGTCAAAAGCCCCTGGAGCGGGAATGGTCCGTCAGTGCAAAGGCAGGGCGACGGGACCGGCAATCCTTCAGTCCGGGAAGAAACTTGCATTTTCCCAAGGACAAGCGGCTGTCTGCTCAAGAAATATCGCGATATTTGCAACCTGAAAACATCAAAAGCAGATACAAAGATGAAGATTGGAGATAAAGTCCGTTTCCTGAGTGAAGTGGGAGGCGGCATCGTGAAAGGATTCCAGGGTAAAGACACGGTGTTGGTGGAAGATGCCGACGGCTTCGACATCCCCATGCTCATCCGTGAGTGCGTGGTCATTGATACCGATGACTATAACATCAAGCGCAAGCCGCAGGCACAACCCGAACCGCCCAAGCAGGAGGAACGGGAACCGGAGATTACCTATCGTCCGGCAGAGACCAGGGAGGGCGAACGGCTCAATGTGATGCTGGCATACGTCCCGCAGGACGTGAAGGCTATTTCGGCTACCGACTTTGACGCCTACCTGGTGAACGACAGCAACTATTACCTTTATTATACCTACCTGAGTGCGGAAGGCAAGAGCTGGCGGGTACGTTCCCAAGGCGTCATCGAACCGAATACGAAGCTCTTCCTGGAGGAGTTCGGCAAGGAGGTGCTCAATGAACTGGAGCATGTGGCGGTGCAGTTCGTCGCTTACAAGGAGGATAAGAGCTTCCAGCTGAAACCTGCCGTGAGCGTGGAGCTGCGCGTGGACACCGTGAAGTTCTACAAGCTGCATACCTTCCGTCCGTCCATCTATTTTGAGGAGCCGTCGCTGATGTATGACCTGGTGAAGGACGATGAACCCGTCTGCCAGTATTTCGCCGACGCCGATACGCTGAAGGAAGCGCTGTTGCAGAAGAAGACACCCGAACGTCCGAAGTCGCAGCCTATCGAGAAACCGCAACGCAAGAACGACCTGGTGGAGGTGGACCTGCACATCCATGAACTGCTCGACGACACCACCAACATGACCAACGGCGAAATGCTCGAATACCAGCTGGGCGTGTTCCGCAAGACGTTGGACGAGTATAAGGACCGGAAGGGACAGAAGATTGTCTTCATCCACGGCAAGGGGGAAGGGGTGCTGCGCAACGCCATCCTGAAGGAGCTGAAGTCGAAATACCGCGACTATCCGTACCAGGACGCTTCCTTCCGTGAGTACGGTTTTGGTGCCACCATGGTCACCATCCGTTAAACCGCAAACCGGACCGAGGCGGGCAGAAGTTCCGTTTGCCGTCCGTTGATACATAAAAGGCACAAAGATGCAGGGGAAACAGTCAGTCCTTCTGCCTCTTTGTGCCTTTTGTATGTGGTGATGTGCCGGGAGGAAGCGGACGGTCACATGGCTTCCCGGTAGAAGTCGAGCATCTCGAATATCTCTTCTTTACCGGCAGTCTGGTTGATGCGCAGGTCGCCCACATCCCCCAGCAGGGTGAAGTTGATGTGTCCGCCTTCGTTCTTCTTGTCGTGGGTCATGAAGGCATAGAGGCGGTCGTACTGCTTGCAGTCGAAGGCGAAGGTGCCGTACGTCTCCTTGATGAACTGCACGGTTTGCCGCAGCTTGTCTTTCGGGAATCCCGTACGCAGGGTCGAGAGGTACAGTTCGCACACCATGCCCCATGCCACGGCATAGCCATGCAGACGGGGATGCCCCTCTTCCAGCGCAAGGCTCTCGAAGGCATGTCCGACGGTGTGTCCCAGGTTGAGGGCCTTGCGGATGCCTTTCTCATAGGGGTCCTGTTCCACGATGTGTTCCTTGATGGCAACGGACCGGGCGACGAGGTCCTGCAACAGTTGGTAGTCGGGATGTTCCAGGTCGAAATTGAGCAGTTCCGCCCAGTGCTCCTCGGTACTGATAAGTCCGTGTTTCAGCATCTCGGCATAGCCTGAGCGCAGGTTCGCATCGTCGAGCGAGCGCAGGAATCCGGTGTCGAGCAGAACGAAACGTGCGGGATTGAACACACCCACCTCGTTCTTCAGTCCGTTGAAGTTGATGCCGGTCTTTCCGCCGACGGCAGCATCCACCATCGCCAGGAGGGTCGTCGGCAGATTAATATAGGTAATGCCCCGCTTGAAAGTCGATGCGGCGAATCCCCCCAGGTCGGTCACCATGCCACCTCCCAGATTGAGCAGCAAGGAGTGGCGGGAACCTCCCCGGTTGCTCAGTTCGTTCCATACCGCTGCCAGTGAGTCGAGGGTCTTGTGTTCGTCTCCGGCGCCGATGGTGATGATTTCGCTGCCTTCCAGGCAGGGGAGCCGGTCGATGAGCGGCAGGCACAGCTGCCGGGTATGTGTGTCGGTCAGGATGAATCGTTTGTCGTGGGGACATTGGCTGACGGCGAGGCTGAGGCTCTCGTCCAGCTGCCTGGAGATGATAACTTCTTGTTTGCTCATGTTTCTCTCGTTTCGTTAGGATTTGCCCGCAAAGATAACCTTTCTTGTGCTTGACGCGTGTCCGTCCGCCCGGAATATCGGGGATTGTATAGTTTTTTAACGGACAAAGACGGACAAAAGCGTGCTGTTAGCTGTATATTTGTGAGCCTTAATCTGGAAAATATCTGCAAAAAAAACTTTAATCGTTGAACTTTTCCACACACGAAAGGTCAAACGGAGAAAACGTAACAGTGGTAAACGTAATATATGAAAAAGAGTTTGTTATTCTTATGCCTGTCCTGGATGAGCTTGCTCCTGTATGCCCAGGGCGGAAAAGTGACCGTATCAGGCTTGGTATGGGACGCCGATTTGAATGAAGCAATGGGGCAGGCCACTGTCCAGCTGCTTTCGGCAAAAGACAGTTCATTTGTCAACGGAGGAGTCACCCAGATGAACGGACGCTTCCAGCTGCCTGCTGTGAAAGCCGGTAAGTACCTGTTGAAGGTGTCGTTCATCGGTTATCAATCCCAGTTCAAGAACCTTCAGCTGGCAGCCAACCGTCCGAAACACGACGTCGGCAGAATCTCCCTTTCGGCAGACGCCATCATGATGCAGGAGGCGGTTGTCGTGGGACACGTGGCTCCGGTACAGATGTCGGAAGACACCGTCGTGTTCAACTCTGCGGCTTACAAGGTGGCAGAAGGCTCTGCCCTCGAAGAGCTGGTGAAGAAGCTGCCGGGTGCCGAAGTGGACGATGAAGGAAAAATCACCATCAACGGCAAGAGCATTTCAAAGATATTGATTGACGGAAAGGAATTCTTTGGCGACGACCAGGACATGGCGATGAAGAACATCCCCGTGGAGATGGTCGAGAAGCTGAAGACCTACGAACGTCAGTCCGACCTGGCACGCATCACCGGCATCGATGACGGAGAAGAGGAGACGGTGCTCGACCTCTCGGTGAAGAAGGAGATGAAGCACGGCATGTTCTCCAATGTCGATGCTGCCGGAGGTACCAAGAGCCGTTATTCGCTGAAGGGAATGGTCAACCGCTTTGACGATGTGCAGAAGCTCACCGTGATGGGAGGTCTGAACAACGTGGACGACCGCGGCATCAGCGGAAGGGGACGTGGCAACCGGGGACTGCGCACGCGCAAGGACTTCGGTGTGAACTACACCAACGAGACCGAGAAACTGGAGATTGAGGGTAACGCCCGCTTCGGTTACAACAAGAATGACAACCAGAGCAAGACCAGCAGCGAGACCTTCCTCGATGCGTCCAGCTCCTTTGAGAATGCCCGCAGCCTGAGCCTGAGCACCTCGAACAACTTCAATACGGACTTCAAGTTCGAGTGGAAGCCGGACACGCTGACCAACATCATCATCCGTCCGCGTTTCTCCTATGGCAAAGACGACAGCAACTCCAACAATACGTCGGCTACCTTTAACGATGACCCCTATCGTGACGGCATCACCGACCCGCTGGAGCAGATGGCGGAGAGCGCCCTGTCGGACATCTTGGTGAACAGCAACCGCCGGTGGTCGACCAGCAACGGCAACTCGACCGATGCCAACCTGAACCTGCAGGTGAACCGTCGGCTGAGCAATGACGGACGCAACATCACGCTGCGCGGTTCGGCGGGCTACACGGACGGAGACAGCGAGTCGGTGTCCCTGTCGCGCATCGAGTACTTCCTGAATCCGCAGGACCCCGAAGCCATCAACCGCTATTCCGTCACCCCGACCAAGAACTGGAACTACTCGGCGGAAGCCCTCTACAGCGAACCCATCTTCAAGGGCGGCTGGCTCCAGTTCCGTTACAGATACCAATATCGCTACTCGAAGAGCGACCGTGCGACCTATGACATTGGCGGCATTCCTTTCGACAGCTTCGAGCTGCCGGTGGACTTCGACAACCCCGACAACCTGACGCGTGACGACGAGCAGAGCCAGTTTGCCGAATACCGCAACTTCATCCATACGGCAGCCATCAGCCTGCGTGTGACCCGGGAGAAGCTCCGCCTGAATGTAGGTTTGAACTTCGTGCCCCAGAAGTCGGAGATGTCCTACAAGTACCAGGGACTCGATACGGCAGTCGTACGCCACGTGCAGAACTTCTCGCCGAACATCCGTTTCCGTTACCGCTTCTCCAAGCAGACCCAGCTCCGTCTGGACTACCGCGGTTCCACCTCCCAGCCGAGCATGACCGACCTGCTCGATGTGGTGGATGATTCCGACCCGCTGAACATCACCCGTGGTAATCCGGGTCTGAAACCGTCGTACAACAACCGCATCAGCTCGGAGTTCAGAACCTTCAATCCCGACAAGCAACGCCACATGATGGCGCGTCTGGACTATACCAACACGCTCAACTCCATCAGCTCGCGGATGAGCTATGACGCGGAAACCGGTGTGCGCACCACGAGACCCGAGAACATCAACGGCGACTGGAATGCGTCAGCCATGTTCATGCTGAGTACCGCCCTGAAGAACCAGAAGTTCACCATCAATACCTTCACGCGCGGAAGCTACTCCAACCAGCCTTCCTATTTGTTCCAGAACGACGAGTCGATGAAGAACGTGACGAACAACCTGAGCCTGATGGAGGCCCTGCGCTTCAACTACCGTTCAGACTGGTATGACTTCTCGCTGAACGGAACCATCCGCTACAGTGACGTGAAGAACAAGTTGCAGGAAAGCAACAACATGAATACCTACGACTTCTCCTACGGTGGTGAGGCGACCGTGCGTTTCCCCTGGAACATGGAGCTGAGCACCAATATATCCAACAGCAGCCGTCGGGGTTACAGCAGCGCCAGCATGAATACCGACGAACTGATCTGGAATGCACAGCTTTCGCAGAGCTTCCTCAAGGGCAATGCCGCTACCATCACCTTCCAGGTCTTTGATATCCTTCGCAACCAGAGCAACGTGAGCCGTAACATTACCGCCTTCATGCGTCGGGACTCGGAGACCAATGCCATCAACAGCTATTGCATGCTGCACTTCATCTACCGTCTGAACCTCTTCGGAGGCAAGCAGGCGGGTCGCGATGAGGGCGGGTTCGGGGGCTTTGGTCCCGGCGGACATCGTCCTCCCGGTGGCGGCGGTGGCTTCGGCAGACCCCGGAGATTCTGATGCTGCAGGCATGCTGCTCCTCTGAAGCGATGCGGACTACACTGACAGGCCAATGGGCCGCCGTGTAGTCCGCATCGTTTTGTTTTCGGACGGCTATGGGGCGTCCGTCTGAGCCTCGGTCCGGGGATGCTACCGGAAGAAGGCATGGCTTGTCCTTCCCCCAGGCAGGGATAGATACGAACCAAGCCGGGCTTATACAGACCAAAGTATTATACTTAGACACCCTAAGTATTATACTTTGGCAGGCTAAGTATTATACTTTGGTCCGTTCAAGTGGCGGTTAAGTAACGTCTATCCCCGGCCTGTAGTTGATAAAAACGCACCTTGTGGGCACAACAATCAGACGATTCTGCTTGGTTACCTCTGCATTTCGGATTAATTTTGTACAAACTTATCTAAGAAACGTGCCCTATGGTTTGGGATGTAATGATGCATGAAGTGTTCTTGGCTGTGCTGGGACTCGCCTATCTGGTGCTGGTCGTCAGTACGGTGCTGGTTGTCGTGCTCGACAACCGGAACCCCGTGCGTGCCATGTCGTGGGTCGTTGTCTTGCTTTTCCTGCCGGTCGTCGGGCTGGTGCTCTATTTCTTCTTCGGACGCAACACGCGGCGCGAGCACCTCATCAGCCGGAAGGCTGCCAGCCGCATTAGCCGCAAGTCGTTGCAGGCGTATGTGGAGCAAAGTTCCTTCCAGGCACCGCCGGAATACGCTTCGCTCATCAATTTCTTCCACTCGCTCAACAAGGCCCTTCCCTTTGAAGGAAACAGCACGGAGCTTTATCCGGACGGGTACTCCATGTTGCAGTCGCTCATGCATGAGATTGCCAGCGCCCGCCACCACATCCATCTGGAGTTCTATATCTTCGAGGATGATGCCGTGGGGCGTCTGGTGCGCGATTTGCTGGTGGATAAGGTGAAGAAGGGGGTGGAGGTGCGTCTGCTCTATGACGATGTGGGTTGCTGGAAGGTGCCCAATGCCTTCTATGACCGGATGCGCAGCGAGGGCATCGAGGTGAAGGGCTTCCTGAAGGTCCGCTTCCCGCTGTTCACCAGCAAGGTGAACTACCGCAACCACCGGAAGGTGGCTGTCATCGACGGCAGGGTGGGGTTCATTGGCGGCATGAACATTGCCGAGCGTTACCTGAAGGGCGTCAGCTTCGGCGTATGGCGGGACACGCACCTGAAGGTGACCGGTCCGGCAGTCTACGGACTTCAGAGCAACTTCCTGATGGACTGGTTCTTTGTGGACAGCTCCCTGCTGACGGCATCCAAATATTATCCGTCGGTCGAAGGGACAGGGACCGCCCTGATGCAGACGGTCACGTCGGAGCCGGTGGGCGAGTGGCGTGCCATCATGCAGGGACTGGTGCTTGCCATTACGGGGGCACGCCGCTACTTCTACATTCAGACTCCCTATTTCATGCCCACCGAACCGGTCCTGTCCGCTTTGCAGACGGCAGCCCTGGCGGGGGTGGACGTCCGCATCATGCTGCCCGAACGTTCCGACAGCCTGCTCACCCATCTGGGGTCGATGTCCTATGTGCTGGATGTGCTGAAGGCAGGCGTGAAGGTCTATCTCTATCGGAAGGGCTTCCTGCACTCCAAGCTGATGGTCTCCGACGACCGTCTGGTCACCGTAGGCTCGACCAACATGGACTTCCGCAGCTTTGAGCACAACTTTGAAATCAATGCCTTTGTCTATGACGAACTGACGGCACTGGAGGCAAGGATGCTTTTCCTGAACGACCAGCGCTCGTGCCGGATGGTCCGCCTGAAGGAGTGGCGGGAGCGTCCGTTCAGCGAGAAGTTCAAAGAGTCGGTGGTTCGTCTGTTGTCGCCGTTGCTCTGAACAGCGTGAAGTTCACACTGCCGTAGTGGCGGTGCTCCATGAAGTGCGGGTCGTCCTCGAAGTGGTTGTCCTTGCCATGTTCGAGGACGAAGATGCCGTCCTCCTTCAGCAGTCCGTGCTTGAAGATGAGCGACGGAATCTCTTCCAGGTTCGGCAGGGCATAGGGCGGGTCGGCAAAGATGAAGTCGAACTGTTCGTGGCAACGCTCGATGAAGCGGAACACATCGCCGCGGATGGGGATGCACTTGTCGGTCTTTACCTCTTTCATTACCTGGCAGATGAACGCATGGTGCTGCGGGTCTTTCTCTACCGAAATCACCTTGTCGCAACCCCGCGACACCAGCTCGATGCTGATGCTCCCCGTTCCTGAGAACAGGTCCAAGGCGGATACCCCGTCCTCGAAATCGAGGTAGTTGGTCAGTACGTTAAACAGATTCTCCTTGGCAAAGTCGGTTGTCGGGCGTGCCTTGAAGCTGTGGGGCACGTCGAAGCGACGGCGTTTATAGATTCCACTGATGACTCTCATACGGTTTGTTGGTTGTTTTACGGTTTTACATTAGGAAAGGGCGAAGTCCGCCTGTATCTCGAAGTCCGCATCCCCTCGGGCATAGGCAGCGCGCTTGAACTCTGCCGCCGGATGGATGAATGCCACTTCCGCGAGGAAACGGTGCAGTTCCCGGAGCGTATGTTCCTGGTCGGGGACACGTCCGATGAGGTAAAGCTCGTCCTTCTGCTGGTCAAAGCCCAGCTGTTGCCAGATGTAGAGCAGGTAGTACACCACGTCTGCCCCCTGCGTACTGCGGAAGGTGTTGTGAAGAAGGAGCCTGCCCGGTTCGTAGGCGGACACGTCCATCCGTCTGTCGTGGAAGTGGACGAACAGTTTGCGCTGGTCGTCGGTCAGGCTCCGTCGGTGCAGGTACTCCAGAACCGGGAGGACGGACGCGCAGATATGTGCACCGGGCAGCTGCTCCAACAGAAGCTGGCAGAATGTGCGGTCGGCGGCATAGAGCAATACCGGGTTCTCCTGCGGCAGGGCATGATGGAAGACCGTCTGACGGTTCTCCCTGGGCATGCAGCCGTAGTAGAGACTTTCAGCCCGTTCCTCCTCAAACTCCTCTCGCGGGATGGCGACACACGGCGTGTTGGCGAGCAGGATGTCAGCATGACGGAACGTCCGTCCGGCAAACGGATTGTCCTTGAAGATGGTCTTCAGGTTGGCGGTCAGCGAACGTTCACGGTCCGTGGAATAGTCCCGGCTGTAGAATGCCGGTTTCCCCGTTTCGTCATGGAGTGCAAAGGTGAACCGTTCGGCACTGATGCGCAGGCAGAGGCGGTATTGTTCCGTCAGGTTGTAGTCAAAAAGGTCGTTTGTCATGTCGCTGGGTATATGGTCTACTGAATGCTTGTTTGCGATTTATTCATTCTGATTGTTGCCGGATAGGGCTTTTTAGCTTACATTCGTGCTGCAAAAATAACACTAAAAAGAATGATAAACGCCTTCTTTGTCCAACAAATCAAATCAAACCTGACATTTCAACCTACTTCCGGACAGGAACAAGCCCTGGATGCCCTGGCGGATTTCATGCTGTCCACGCAGCCCGACAGTCTGTTTCTGCTCAAGGGATACGCCGGAACGGGAAAGACTTCGCTGGTCGGTGCGCTGGTGAAGACGCTCGATGCCCTCCAACAGAAAGTGGTCCTGCTGGCACCCACCGGGCGTGCCGCCAAGGTCTTTTCACGCAGTGCCGGTCATCCCGCCTATACCATCCACAAGAAGATTTACCGCCAGCGGTCGTTCTCCAACCGCACCGACAACTTCTCGCTGTCCGACAACCTCCATCAGCATACGCTCTTCCTGGTCGATGAATCCTCCATGATTGCCAACGAGGGGCTGGCAGGCGCGGGCTTCGGTTCCGGACGTCTGCTGGACGACCTCGTGCAGTATGTCTATTCCGGTCAGGGATGCCGGCTTCTGTTGATGGGAGACACGGCACAGCTGCCGCCGGTGGGAGAGGAGGAGAGCCCGGCATTGTCGGTGCCGATGCTTGAAGGCTACGGGCTACAAGTGACCGAGGTATGCCTGACCCAGGTCGTCCGTCAGCTGGACAGCTCCGGCATCCTGTTCAATGCCACCCTTCTGCGCAGCCTGTTGGCGGAAGAGGCCTGCTTCGATTTCCCGAAGTTCCGGCTTCAGGGCTTTGCGGACATACGCCGACTCCCGGGCAGTGAGCTGATTGAGGCGCTCTCGTCGAGCTATGACAAGGTCGGTATGGACGAGACGATGGTCATCTGCCGCTCCAACAAACGTGCGAACCAATATAATAATGGTATCCGTTCGACCATTCTCTACCGGGAAGAAGAGCTGACCTCCGGAGATTGGCTGATGGTGGCGAAGAACAACTACTATTGGACGGAGGGCAACAAGGACGTGGAGTTCATAGCCAACGGCGACCTGGCTGTCGTGCGCCGGGTACGCCGGACGCGCGAACTGTACGGCTTCCGTTTTGCGGACGTGCTGCTGTCCTTTCCCGATTACGGCGATTGGGAACTCGAAGCCACTGTCCTGCTCGACACCCTTCACTCCGACTATCCCTCCCTCTCGCGGGAAGAGAATGACCGCCTCTTCAATACCGTCCTGGAAGACTACGCCGACATCCCCCACAAGGCAGACCGGATGAAGAAGATGAAGGCGGACCCCCACTACAATGCCCTGCAGGTGAAGTATGCTTACGCCGTGACCTGCCACAAGGCACAGGGCGGGCAATGGCAGCACATCTACCTGGACCAGGGCTATCTGGTCGAGGACATGTTGACGCCCGACTACTTCCGCTGGCTCTACACCGCATTCACCCGTGCCACGGAGCGCCTTTACCTGGTCAATTGGGCAAAGGAAGAGCTGGAAGACGGCAGTCAGGCGCAGGAGTGAAGGCACTGTTTCCCCAGCCTGCCGGATGCGTCTCCGTCGGGCAGTCGGGCGGATGCGCCACAAAAAATGTGGACGAATCGTTCTTCATTCCTCGAGAAGAAGCCCTATCTTTGTTCCCTCATCAATCAAATAGCACGATGGAAACAATCAAACCGATACAAATAGCCGAATCGAAAGTCATTGCCGCGGCAGAAGCCGGCATGGACGAGTTTATCAAGGTGTTCACCGATGCCTACTGGGAGCGTGTGGGGGGCGAGCTGACCGCAGCAACCATGCCTCTGCTCACGGGCGAACAACACGTGTTGCTGGGTTACCAGCTGTTCCGTGACGAGGTGATGGAAGGCGGTTTCGTCCAACTCATTCAGAACGGTTACGGTCCCTACATCTTTGAAAACCCGTTTGCCAAAGCCATGCGCCTCTTCGGACTCAAAGACTTCTCCAAGCTCATCTACAAGGCCCGTGAGATTTACGATGCCCACAAGGAAGACCTGACCCGTGACTGCACCGACGAGGAGTTCATGGCCATGTACGAACAATATGAAGTGTTCGATCCCCTCGAAGAAACATACCTTGAGGAGGAGGAGGCCATCACTGCCGCCATCGCCCACTATGTGGACGAGCACCTGGAGCTGTTTGCCGAGGTAGTGAAGGACTGAACGTGACGGATGCCGGTCCGGACGCTGTTCCTCCCTGAAAATCATTCTTTCCTTTTTGATTATTAGTCAGAATCTTTATATATTTGCCGCGACTTAACTAAACAAAACAATAACATACTACATTAACTAATTTCATTGGGATTATGAGAAAAGTAAAGACTTCTGTTCTTGCAATGCTGTCAGTCGTTGCACTGTTGTTCTCGTCTTGTCTGGGAGACTCTGACTATGCACCTTCCATCGGATGTACCGGAAAGCCTTTGGGCAGCCTGAGTGCAGACGTGAAGTTGGACAATGGTGTCATCGTGACCCTTTCAGGTATCTCGGCTACGACGTTGATGGATATCGACCGCATGTATGTCTACGGTCAGCTCACCGGCGAGGATGCCAATCTGGAATCAATCAATCCGGGCGATAAAGTGACGATTACCCCGAACTTCTACGTGACCCTGTCCAAGGCGCAATCCTTCTTGGAAGACGCTTCGTGGTCGGATTTGAACCTGTCGGAGATGGAAAGCCTGAACTGGTTCTCTCCGGACGGTTACAGCCTGGTCAACGCCCTGAACGGCTATATGAACTTCATGACTACCGGTATGGCTTATGCCAAGAAGAACGAAAGCTCCAGCTCTTCTTCCAGCGATTCGTATACCTTGCTGACTCCCCGTTACTATGTAAAAGTGAAACGCTTGGATACGAGCAACAAGATTGTGGACCTGGTTCTCGGTTATGACAACCGTTCCAGCGAATGCCTGGATGAGAATGGGAAGTTGAAGGAAGGCTACATCTCCCAGAAGAGCACGTTCTGCTTCTACTTTGATACTTATGAACTGTATACCTATCTGAATGGAATTGCCGATGAGGACGCTGTGACCTTTAATATCTACAAGGCACAGAAGAACAGCAAGGGCGAGTATGAGGAGGTGAAAGTATCCATGAACTATGCTTCCATTCAGAAAGGCTATTTGAAACGCACTTATTGATTGAGGTGAACTATAAAGAATTATTTCGAAAAGTGATAACTCTGATTTCCTCCCCGGCGAAGGCTTGGGAGGAAATTAGTTTAGAAGAGGATAGGCGAGCGGTGATGAGCACCTTCGTCTATCCTATGATTGCATTTTGCGGGTTGTCGATGTTCATCGGTACCCTCATCGGTGTCGGGTGGGGAGGCTCCTCGTTGCAGCTGGCCATGACCAACTGTTGCGCCGTGTTTGTGGCACTCTTCGGAGGTTACTTTCTGGTTTCCTACCTGACGAACCAATGTGGAATGAGGTATCTGAACCGTCCGAGCGAGCCGGCCTTGTGCCAGCAGTTCGTCGGTTACAGCATGGTGGTGACTTTCGTGCTCGACATCGTGACAGGGCTGTTCCCCAGCTTCCTCATCCTGCAACTTATTTTCCAGTTTTATGTTGTCTATGTGGTGTGGGAAGGGGCCGGACGCCTGATGAAGGTGGAAGAGAACAAACGTCTGGTCTATACGCTCAGCGTATCCGTGTTTATCATCGTCGCCCCGATGCTCATCCGATGGGTGTTCATGCGCCTGTCGTACTTGTTACAGTAATCCGACGTTTGCAGACCCGTGTCCGGGCTGTCAGTTGACAAGTGGACCGGCACATGCGAAACGTAAGTAAAGTTAAATAACAGCAGAGTTTATGATTAAGTCTACTCCTATTAATATCAAGAACAAACGCGCTTCGTTTGACTACGAGTTTGTCGATACCTATACGGCAGGCATTGTCCTTACGGGGACGGAAATCAAGTCCATCCGTATGGGAAAAGCCAGCCTGGTGGACACGTTCTGTTACTTCATCCGTGGAGAACTGTGGGTGAAGAACATGCACATCGCCGAATATTTTTATGGCTCGTACAACAACCATACGGCGCGTCGTGACCGGAAGCTGCTTCTGAACCGCAAGGAATTGCGCAAGCTGGAGCGAGACTCGCAGGCTCCGGGCTTCACCATCGTCCCGACCCGCCTTTTCATCAACGAAAAGGGACTGGCGAAGCTGGTGATTGCCCTGGCAAAAGGAAAGAAGCAGTTCGACAAACGAGAAACGTTGAAAGAGAAAGATGCACGCCGTGAGATGGACCGTGCCTTTAAAAGATAGAAGTGAGAGAAACAGTTAGTTTATGCCGGATATTACAATCGAACAGTTAGTTCCCCGCCGTATCCTGATACTGGATGGAGCGATGGGAACCATGATACAGCAATACGACTTGCGAGAAGAGGATTTCCGGGGAGACCGCTTTGCCGACATTCCCGGACAACTGAAGGGAAACAATGACCTGCTCTGCCTGACACGGCCCGATGTGGTGAGCGAGATTCACCGCAAGTACCTGGAAGCCGGGGCAGACATCATCGAAACCAATACGTTCAGTTCTACCCGGGTGTCAATGGCAGACTACCATGTGGAGCATCTTTGCCGCGAAATCAATCTGGCTGCTGCCCGGTTGGCACGTGCGCTGGCGGATGAATATACCCTCCGCACACCGGATAAGCCCCGTTTTGTGGCGGGTTCGGTAGGACCGACGAACAAGACCTGTTCCATGAGTCCCGATGTGAACAACCCAGCCTGTCGTGCCCTGACATTCGACGAACTGGCTGCTGCCTATCGGGAGCAGATGGAAGCGTTGCTGGAAGGAGGGGTCGATGCCTTGCTCATTGAGACCATCTTTGATACGCTCAACGCCAAAGCCGCCCTTTATGCAGCCGAGGATGCCATGCAGAGTGTCGGACGGCGGGTGCCTCTGATGCTTTCCGTGACCATTGCCGATGCCTCAGGACGCACCTTGTCCGGACAGACGCTGGAGGCGTTTCTGGCATCCGTGCAGCATGCGCCGCTGTTCTCTGTCGGTCTGAACTGCTCGTTCGGGGCTGCACAGCTGAAACCTTTCCTGAAGACATTGGCAGACAATGCACCTTATTATATATCCGCCTATCCCAATGCCGGACTTCCCAACAGCCTGGGGCAGTATGACCAGACGCCCGAACAGATGGCTGCCGAGGTGAAGGAGTACATTGACGAAGGGTTGGTGAACATCATCGGCGGTTGTTGTGGCACGACCGATGCCTATATTGCCCGTTATGCCGCCCTGGTCGACGGGGCAGCGCCTCACCGTCCGGTACAGAAGCCCGAGCATCTGTGGCTGTCGGGACTTGAACGGCTGGAGGTGAAGCCGGAGATTAACTTTGTCAACGTCGGCGAGCGCTGTAACGTGGCAGGTTCGCGCAAGTTCCTCCGGCTGATTAAAGAGAAGAACTACGAAGAAGCACTCTCCATCGCACGCCGTCAGGTGGAAGACGGAGCGTTGGTGCTCGACATCAATATGGACGACGGACTGCTTGACACGCAGACCGAGATGACCACCTTCCTCAACCTGGTGGCTTCCGATCCTGATGTGTCGCGCGTCCCTATCATGATAGACTCCTCCAAATGGGAGGTTATTACGGCAGGACTGAAATGCCTGCAAGGCAAGTCCATCGTCAATTCCATTTCCCTGAAGGAGGGAGAAGATGTCTTCCTTGCCCATGCCCGCGAAGTGCGCCGTCTCGGTGCAGCCGTCGTGGTGATGGCGTTCGATGAAAAGGGGCAGGCGGATACCTATGAACGCAAGATAGAAGTTTGTGAACGTGCCTATCGCCTGTTGGTCGAACAGGCAGGTCTGAACCCCAACGACATCATCTTTGACCCCAATGTGCTTGCCATTGCGACCGGTATGGAGGAACATAACAACTATGCCGTGGACTTCATCCGTGCCACCGGCTGGATTCGCAAGCACCTCCCCGGAGCCCATGTGAGCGGTGGGGTGAGCAATCTCTCGTTCTCTTTCCGTGGAAACAACTACATCCGTGAGGCAATGCATGCCGTGTTCCTCTATCATGCCATTCGGGAAGGGATGGACATAGGCATTGTCAATCCGGCGACTTCGGTGCTCTACAGCGACATTCCTGCGGACGTCCTGGAACGCATCGAGGATGTGGTGCTCAACCGACGTCCGGATGCCGGGGAGCGACTCATCGAACTGGCTGACCGGTTGAAGGCGGGACAGCAGGAAGGAGGAACCGACACTGCACAGGGGCATCACGATGCCTGGCGTGACGGTACGGTGGAAGACCGGTTGAAATATGCTTTGCGAAAGGGCATCGGTGACTACCTGGAGGAGGACCTTGCCGAAGCCGTCCGGAAATACGTCCATGCGGTTGCCATTATCGAAGGTCCGCTGATGGACGGGATGAATGAGGTCGGCGAGCTTTTCGGAGCCGGCAAGATGTTCCTGCCGCAAGTCGTGAAGACGGCACGTACGATGAAGAAGGCGGTCTCCATCCTGCAACCGCTGATAGAAGCCGAGAAGGTGGAAGGCAGCCGCTCGGCGGGTAAGGTTCTGCTTGCCACGGTGAAGGGCGATGTGCACGACATCGGCAAGAACATCGTCTCGGTGGTCATGGCTTGCAACAACTATGAGATTATAGACCTGGGAGTCATGACACCTGCCGACGTCATCGTGCGCCGTGCCGTGGAAGAGAAGGTGGACATTGTCGGCTTGAGCGGACTGATTACCCCGTCGCTCGACGAGATGGTCCATGTGGCACGTGAACTCCAGAAAGCCGGTTTGCGTATCCCCTTGCTGATTGGTGGGGCGACGACCAGTGCGCTGCATACGGCGCTGAAGATTGTCCCCGTCTATGACGGACCGGTCATCCACCTGAAAGATGCGTCGCAGAATGCGCCGGCAGCTGCCCGGTTGCTCAATCCTGAGACGCGGGACGCATACGTGAAAGAGGTCTATGACAACTACCGCGCTTTGTGTGAGCGGCGGAAGAAGAACGAGGTCCCTCTCGTGTCCCTTCAGGATGCACAGGCCAACAAGTTGAATCTATTTGACTAATACAACATAAACACAATGGAAACAGTACACGAATTGATTGACCGTTTGATTGATCTTGCCTTTGCCGAAGACATCGGTGACGGCGACCACACCACCCTGTCGTGCATTCCGGAGGATGCCGTGGGCAAGTCGAAACTGCTTATTAAGGAGCCGGGCGTGCTGGCAGGAGTAGAGATTGCCAAAGAAATCTTCCACCGTTTTGACCCGACCATGCAGGTGGAAGTGATGATGGAAGACGGTTCGGAAGTGAAGCCCGGTGACGTGGCTATGGTCGTGACGGGCAAGGTGCGTTCTCTCTTGCAGACGGAACGGTTGATGCTCAATGTGATGCAACGCATGAGCGGTATCGCGACGATGACCCGCAGGTATGTAAAGCAACTGGAGGGTACTCATACCCGTGTGCTTGATACACGTAAGACGACTCCCGGCATGCGTATGTTGGAGAAGGAGGCGGTAAAGATTGGTGGCGGAGTGAACCACCGCATCGGACTGTTTGACATGATTCTCCTGAAAGACAACCATGTGGACTTTGCCGGAGGCATCGACAAGGCCATTCACCGTGCCAAGGAATATTGCAAGGAGAAGGGCAAGGACCTGAAGATTGAAATCGAGGTGCGCAACCTGGACGAACTGCAACAGGTGCTCGACCTCGGCGGTGTGGACCGCATCATGTTCGACAACTTCACGCCCGAGCTGACCCGTAAGGCGGTGGAGATGGTTGGCGGACGCTACGAGACCGAGTCTTCCGGCGGCATCACGTTTGATACCCTTCGTCAGTATGCCGAGACGGGTGTGGACTTCATCTCCGTCGGTGCACTGACTCACTCGGTAAAGGGGTTGGACATGAGTTTCAAAGCCTGCTGACTCCGGCTTGATGCAATGCTAACAGACGAATCCCTTGTATGAAAAAACTATTCTTTCTCTGTCTGCTCTGTGCCGTGACGTTGGTCCGTGCACAAGAGCAGACGCTTCATATTGGACTTCCCTTTGACTTTCCCATGCTGCTGAGTGCCAACTTTGGCGAGCTACGTCCCAACCATTTCCATGGCGGACTGGACATCAAGACGCAGGGAGTCACCGGTAAGCCGGTACATGTGGTGGCGGACGGTTACGTGTCGCGTATTTCGGTCAGCCCCACCGGTTATGGCAATGCGCTGTATGTGACCCATCCGAACGGTTATACCTCGGTGTATGGTCATTTGGAGAGTTTCGCTCCGGAGATAGCCCGCTATGTCCGTGAAGAGCAATACCTGCAGGAAAGCTTTGCCGTCAACCTTACGCCGGACAGTACGCTCTTCCGTTACCGGGAGGGGGATGTCATTGCCCTGAGCGGTAATACCGGTTCATCGGGCGGACCGCATCTGCATCTGGAACTGCGTCGTACCGACACGAACGAGATGATTGACCCCTTGCCTTTCTATATGGAACACCTGAAGGATGCACGGCGTCCGTTGTCACGGGGCGTGATGCTCTATCCCCGTCAGGGTGAGGGAGTGGTCAACGGAAGTGCGGCGAAGCAGCAGTTTCAGTGGACCCAGGGTGGCAACTCCCTGAACCGTCGGATTGAAGCATGGGGAAAGATTGGCGTAGCCATCCGTGCCAATGACTACATGACCGGGACCAGCAACATCTATGGGGTGCGCTCCATCCGTCTGCTGGTCGACAGTGTGGAAGTGTTCAGCAGCCTGACTGACCGGGTGGCTTTCGACGAGAACCGAGCCATTAATGGCTGGATTGATTACGACACCTATCTTCGTACCCGTGCCCTCTATGCCAAGTCGTACCTTCTGCCGGGCAGTCGTCTGCGTCTGGTGCAGAGCGAGGTTCCCGGACGTGGCTGGGTGACGATTGACGAGGAGCGTGACTACCGTTTTGTCTATCTGTTGGAAGATGGCTTTGGCAACCGCTCGGAATATGCTTTCACCGTGCATGGTACCCGGCAGGAAATACCTGTTGCACAACGTACGGGCAATCAGCTGCTGCGTTGGGACCGTGCGAACATCCTCACGCGTCCCGGCATGGAGCTTGTCATTCCGAAAGGGATGCTTTATGAAGACGTAGATGCGGATGTGCAGATGACGACAGATTCGGCAGCCATCGCCTTTACCTACCAGCTGCATGACCGTTCCGTCCCCTTGCATGATTACTGTCCGTTGCGTATCGGCGTACGTCATTTCCC
Organism: Bacteroides sp. Marseille-P3684; assembly: GCF_900291465.1. GTDB lineage: Bacteria > Bacteroidota > Bacteroidia > Bacteroidales > Bacteroidaceae > Phocaeicola_A. Next base: position 2,778,820 of record NZ_LT985808.1, on the reverse strand, counting down.
CGTGGCAGACAGCACGAAGTACTACATTGCCGAGTGCTCGGGGAAGTCCCGGTGGTATGTGGGCAGTAAATGGGTTGACGGATGGCTGGAGGGCAAAGTCCGCTCCTTGGGAACCTATACGGTGGCGATTGATACCGTTGCACCGCGTGTCACGCCTCTGAACCGGAACCGGTGGGCTTCGGGGCGCATCACCTTCCGGATTGGTGACGATGCTTCAGGGCTGGGCAGCTATCGTGCGACGGTGGACGGCAAGTTCGTGCTTTTCGAGTGCAACCGTTCCTACAGCCGCCTCACCTGTAACCTTCGAGAGACCGATGTGGAACGTGGCGGGCTGCATACGCTGGAGATGACCGTGACCGACCGCTGTGGCAACACGACCGTCTTCCGGGAGCGTTTCCGCTACTAGTAGCATCGTCAGAGAGAATACAGAGACACAGAATCACGGTGTGGAACGACCGGAGGACAGTCCCCCTCGTTCCTGACAGCGCGATTCTGTGTCTTTGTGTGTTTGTACCAATCGGTTACAGGGTGTGCAGTTCCATGCCGAAGGCTTCAGCCACACCGGGGAAAGTCACTTTGCCGTCCACAACGTTGAGGCCCAACTTCAAGCCCGGGTCTTCCGCGCAAGCCTGTTGCCAGCCTTTGTCTGCCAGACGCAGCGCGTAGGGAAGGGTTGCATTGGTCAGTGCCAACGTCGAAGTGAAGGGCACGGCACCCGGAATGTTTGCCACACAATAATGGATGATTCCGTCCACCTCATAGACCGGTTCGGCATGCGTTGTCGGATGTGACGTTTCAAAGCATCCGCCCTGGTCGATGGCTACGTCCACCATGACCGATCCCTTCTTCATCATTCCCAGCATTTCCCGGGTGATGAGGTGCGGTGCCTTGGCTCCCGGGATGAGTACGGCTCCGATGACCAGGTCGGTCGTGGGCAACTCCTGTTCGATGTTGTAGGCCGATGAGAACATCGTCTTGACATTCTTCGGCATGAATTCAGTCAGGTGGCGCAGGCGAGGCAAGGAGATGTCACACACGGTCACGTCGGCACCCAGTCCGGCAGCCATCAGCGCCGCTTCCGTACCAACGACTCCACCGCCCAATACCAGCACCTTGGCAGGCTTGACACCCGGTACGCCGCCCAGCAGGATACCCTTTCCGCCTTGCGGCTTTTCCAGGAAGCGTGCCCCTTCCTGCACCGACATCCGTCCTGCCACTTCGCTCATGGGGATGAGCAACGGCAGCGTCCCTTGCTTGTCTACCACCGTTTCATAGGCGAGGCAGGTAGCTCCGCTCTGCAACATCGCTTCGGTCAGTGTCCGGTCGCAGGCGAAGTGGAAATAGGTGAAGACCAGCTGTCTCCGGCGTACCAGCTTGTATTCAGGTTCAATCGGCTCCTTCACTTTGACAATCATCTCGGCTATGGCATAGACCTCCTCGATGGTCGGGAGGATATGTGCCCCGGCACGTTCGTACTCAGCATCTGGGAAACCACTGTTTTCACCTGCGGTCTGCTGTACGTATACCGTGTGACCTCTCTTGACCAGTTCGCGTACTCCGGCGGGAGTCATTGATACGCGATTCTCATTGTTTTTGATTTCTTTGGGAATACCGACTATCATAATGCTACATTTTATAGGTTTACAGCCTCAAACATACGAAATCCCGATAAAAATGCGTAAGTTTGCGACGCTAATTATAGCAAATGATGTTGTTAAACATATCCTATTAATCCAACTTCCGCAGGCTCATTCCCTGACCGGTTGGGCGTATGCGGAACTTAATTCTATTAATAATAGCTGACATGAGAAAGAAAGTCTGGATGGCCGCTGCGTTGTTGCTGGCTGTCGCAATGAAATCACTGGCCTGCACCAACCTGATTGTAGGCAAAGCTGCATCGACTGACGGTTCGGTGCTGGTTACGTACTCCGCCGACTCGTACGGAATGTTCGGTCACTTGTGCCATTATCCTGCCGGCAAGCATGCGCCGGGCGAGATGATTGACATCCGCGACTGGGACACAAACAAGTTTCTGGGACAAATCCCTCAGGTGGCACAAACCTACAACGTCATCGGTAACATCAACGAGTATCAGGTGACCATTGCCGAGACCACGTTCGGCGGACGTTCCGAGTTGGCCGACCCCACCGGTCTGATTGATTACGGAAGTCTGATATACCTGGGATTGCAGCGCAGCCGGACTGCCCGTGAGGCCATCAAGGTGATGACCGACCTGGTGAAGGAATACGGTTATTACAGCGAAGGGGAGAGCTTTACCATTGCAGACCCCAACGAAGCATGGATCATGGAGATGATTGGTAAGGGTCCCGGTGTGAAGGGAGCTGTGTGGGTGGCTGTCCGCATCCCTGACGACTGCATCGCCGCACATGCCAACCACAGCCGCATTCATCAGTTCCCTCTGGATGACAAGGAGAATTGCCTCTATTCGCCCGACGTCATCTCTTTTGCCCGCGAGAAAGGCTACTTTGACGGGAAAAACAAGGACTTCAGTTTCTCTGCTGCCTATGCGCCTGCCGATTTCGGTGCCCTCCGTTTCTGTGAAGCCCGCGTGTGGAGCTTCTACCGCAAGCACAATCCCGAGATGGAGAAGTACCTCTCTTATATAAAAGGTGAGACCAAGGAGCCGATGCCGCTCTACATCAAGGCAGACCGTAAGCTCTCCTTGCAGGATATCCAGAACGACATGCGCGACCATTATGAGGGTACGGCGCTTGACATCACCTCGGATCTGGGTGCCGGAGCCTTCAATAGTCCTTACCGTCCGTCGCCTCTTACGTTTAAGGTGGACGGAAAGGAATACTTCAACGAGCGTCCCATCTCTACACAGCAGTCAGCCTTCACTTTTGTTGCCCAGATGCGCAGCCATCTCCCCAATGCCGTGGGAGGTGTGCTTTGGTTCGGTCTTGATGACGCCAACATGATTGCCTATGTCCCCGTCTATTGCTGCACCAACCGTATCCCCGCTTGTTTCGCAGCCGGTAAGGAAGCTGACTCCGTGACGTTCTCCTGGGACAACTCCTTCTGGGTATGCAACTGGGTGTCGAACATGATTTATCCGCGTTACGGACTGATGATCGGTGACCTCCGTGCCGTGCAGAGCCGTCTGGAGAAAGGCTTCTTCGATGCACAGAAGGGTGTCGAGGAGAAAGCCGTTTCACTCTATGAGCAAGACCCTGCCCAGGCTGTGAAGTACCTGACGGACTATACCGTAGCTTCCGCTGAGAACATGCACAAGGAGTGGCGTAAGCTGGGCGAGTTCCTGATTGTGAAATACAACGATATGGTGGTGAAGAAAGTGAGCGGAGGACAGTTCGAACGGACGGAAGACGGTATCGGGGCTGCTCCCGAACGTCCGGGATATCCTGAAGATTACAATCGCCGTGTGATTCAGGAGACCGGCATGCGTTACAAGGTTCCTGAATAACTTTTTGCGCTCTTAAGTTAAAAAAGTTACCACCCATTGTAGGTTATAAGCGTCTAAATTTATACATTTGGACGCTTATTTAGTATAATGGTTAATTAAAATATTTACTATGGAAAATGAAGCTTTGATTCAAGAAGTGACTGCCAAAGCCCAGAAGTGGCTGACTCCGGCATACGATGCCGAGACACAGGCAGAAGTGAAAAGAATGTTGGAAAATCCGGACAAGAACGAGCTGATCGAGGCCTTCTACAAAGACCTGGAGTTCGGTACGGGCGGTCTGCGCGGCATTATGGGTGTAGGTTCCAACCGCATGAACATCTACACCGTAGGTGCAGCGACCCAAGGTCTGTCGAACTACTTGAACAAGTGCTTCAAGGACCGTAAGGAGATTTCTGTAGTCGTAGGTCACGATTGCCGCAACAACAGCCGTCTGTTTGCTGAAATCTCAGCCAATATCTTCTCCGCCAACGGTATCAAGGTATACCTTTTCGAGGACATGCGTCCCACTCCGGAGATGTCATTCGCCATTCGTCACCTGGGTTGCCAGAGCGGTATCATCCTGACTGCCTCGCACAATCCGAAAGAGTACAACGGCTACAAGGCTTATTGGGACGATGGCGCACAGGTGCTTGCTCCGCATGACAAGGGTATCATCGACGAAGTGAACAAGGTGGCTTCTGCAGCTGACATCAAGTTTGAAGGCAACAAGGACCTCATCACCATCATCGGCAAGGACATCGACGACATCTACTTGGAGAAGGTCAAGGGCATCTCCATTGACCCCGAAGTCATCAAACGCCAGAAAGACCTCTGCATCGTTTACACGCCGTTGCACGGAACAGGCATGATGCTGATTCCTCGTTCACTCCAGATGTGGGGCTTTGAGAACGTACACTGTGTGCCTGAGCAGATGGTGAAGGACGGTAACTTCCCCACGGTGGTATCTCCGAATCCTGAAAATGCCGAAGCCTTGACGATGGCGATTGCGTTGGCAAAGAAGCTGGATGCCGACATTGTGATGGCTTCCGACCCCGATGCTGACCGCGTAGGTATGGCGTGCAAGGACAACAAGGGCGAGTGGGTGCTCATCAACGGTAACCAGACGTGTCTGCTCTTCCTCTACTACATCATCAAGAACCGCATTGCCATGGGCAAGATGAAAGGCAACGAGTTTGTAGTGAAGACCATCGTGACGACCGAACTCATCAAGTCGATTGCCGACAAGAACCACATCACCATGTTCGACTGCTACACCGGTTTCAAGTGGATTGCCCGTCAGATCCGTCTGCTCGAAGGCAAGATGCAGTACATCGGCGGCGGTGAAGAGAGCTATGGCTTCCTGGCTGAAGACTTTGTACGCGACAAGGATGCCGTGTCGGCTTGCTCGCTGCTGGCTGAAATCTGTGCATGGGCAAAGGACAATGGCAAGACGTTGTATGATGTCCTGATGGAGATTTATGTAGACTATGGTTTCTCACGCGAAGTGACCGTGAACGTCGTAAAACCGGGCAAGAGTGGCGCCGACGAAATCAAGGCGATGATGGAGAACTTCCGTGCAAATCCGCCGAAGGAACTGGGTGGTTCGCCCATCGTACTGACCAAAGACTACAAGGTTCTGAAGCAGACCGACAATGCCGGCAACGTGAGCGACCTCGACATGCCGGAGACCTCGAACGTCATCCAGTACTTCTGTGAAGATGGAACGAAGGTGTCCGTACGTCCTTCCGGTACGGAACCCAAGATTAAGTTCTACATCGAGGCAAAGGGCACCATGCGTTGTGCCGGATGCTATTCTTCAGCCAATGCTTCGGCCATCGAGAAGATCGAAGGGGTGAAGAAGTCACTGGGCATCTGAGACTGAAAAGCGGAGCCATCCGACAGCTCCGTTCCCGATAAATTGAAGAAGCACGTAGAGTGGATGAGATTCCATGCTACGTGCTTCTTTATTTTTGACTACCTTTGCATCCGAATCAGCCGACGAAGGCTGTGTACAGACGATTATCCGATGACTATGGTACTGAAAGAGAATGCCGGAATACCGGCGCATTTGTTGTGGACATTGGCGGTGATTGCCGGTGTTTCGGTTGCGAACTTATATTACAACCAGCCGTTGCTCGACCTGATGAGGCTGGACTTCGGCGTGTCGGAGTTCCAGGCCAACCTTATCGCAATGATTACCCAGGTGGGCTATGCGTTGGGACTGCTTTTCATCATTCCTTTGGGCGACTTGTATCACCGCAAGCGCATCATTGAAATCAACTTCTTTGTGCTGGTGCTGTCCTTGCTTGCCATTGCGGTGGCTACTGACGTCCGTATCGTGTGGGGTGCTTCTCTGCTGACCGGCATCTGTTCGGTCGTTCCTCAGATATTCATTCCCATTGCCGCCCAGTTCTCTACCCCGGCGACGAAGGGCCGTAATGTCGGTCTGGTCATATCCGGTTTGCTGACGGGCATCCTTGCTTCGCGGGTGGTGAGTGGACTGGTCGCCGATTTCTGGGGATGGCGGACCATGTATTACGCTGCCGCCGTGTTGATGGTGTTCAGCTTCCTGGTGGTGATGCGCGTGCTGCCTGACATTGCCCCCACGTTCAGCGGACGCTACGTCGATCTGATGAAATCCATCCTTTCCTTGTTGAAGAAGTATCCGCCACTCCGGATTTATGCCGGACGTGCCGGCTTTGCCTTCGGCTCCTTCCTCTCCCTGTGGGCCTGTCTTGCTTTCCGGATGGCACAGGAACCTTTCTGTGTCGGGAGTGATGTGGTCGGTCTGTTGGGACTTTGCGGAGTCGCCGGTGCTCTGTCGGCATCCATTGTCGGCCGTTATGTGAAGCAGGTAGGCGTGAAGCGGTTCAACTTCCTGGGCTGTGCCTTGTTTCTGGCATCGTGGTTGTTGCTCTTCTTTGCTCAGGATACCTATGCCGGCATGATTGGAGGTATCCTGTTGATTGATATCGGCATGCAGTGCATCCAGATCAGCAACCAGACCAGCATGTTCGAGGTTGCACCGCAAGCGGCAAACCGGGTCAACACCATTTTCATGACAACCTACTTCATTGGTGGTTCGGTGGGGACTCTTCTAGCCGGTTCAGCCTGGGCATTGGCGCAGTGGAGCGGCGTCGTCTGTGTCGGTATTCTGTTGGCTCTCGCTTCCCTCTCCGTGACGGCATTCACGAAGTATTGATACTGAAAAGGGCATCCGGATTGCTCCGGACGCCCTCTATCCTTGATTCTGATAAAATCGTCTTATCCTAAATAAGCCTTCAACAGCTTGCTTTGCGGACTTGTGCGTAACTTACGAATCGCCTTTTCCTTGATCTGACGTACACGTTCACGTGTCAATCCGAATTTGTCGCCAATCTCTTCAAGGCTCATCTCGCGGTGGTTGATGCCGAAGAATGTCTGGATGATTTCCTTCTCACGCGGAGTAAGGGTGGACAGGGTTCTGTCAATTTCTTCCGACAAGGACTCACTGACGAGCGAGTGGTCTGCCATGGGCGAATCATCGTTGACGAGCACATCGAGCAGGCAGTTGTCTTCACCTTCCACAAACGAAGCGTCGACCGAGACATGACGGCCCGATACGCGGAGTGCGTCGGAAATCTTGTCTTCTTCGATGCCCAGTTCGTCGGCGATTTCTCCCGCAGAAGCGCGGCGTTCGTTCTCTTGTTCAAACTTTGCCAGTGCTTTGTTGATGCGGTTGATTGAACCTACCTGGTTCAACGGCAGACGTACGATACGTGATTGCTCGGCAAGGGCTTGGAGGATGGACTGACGGATCCACCACACGGCATAACTGATGAATTTGAATCCGCGCGTTTCATCAAATTTCTGGGCTGCTTTCACTAAGCCAATATTACCTTCGTCAATCAAGTCGGCAAGGCTCAATCCTTGATTCTGGTACTGTTTTGCCACAGAAACGACAAAGCGCAAGTTCGCTCTCACCAGTTTGTTCAGAGCGGCTTCATCGCCTTTACGGATACGTTGTGCAAGTTCTACCTCTTCATCTACAGAAATCAACTCCTCGCGGCCAATCTCGCGCAGATAGGCTTCCAGAGAAGCGGTTTCACGATTCGTGATACTTTTGTTAATCTTTAGTTGTCTCATCCGTGTCTAGAGTTTGGAAAATAAGCGTGCAAAATTACGCAATTCCGCGCGATTATTCCTAATAAATGGGTTGAATAGTTTGTTAAACTAATCAAATATCCTTCCCCTCCTGGCAGTGGGTTTAAATCATACAGCTGAAGTTATCCACGATGCCCAGCAGACGATCGTTTTCGTCGACGACCAGCAGGGAGTGGATTTTATGGCGGTTGAGCATCTGCTCCACTTCGGCAATCTTCATGTCCGGATGGATACGCTTGGGGTTGGGAGTCATCACGTCCTCTACGCGCAGGTCAAAGAATCGGGCATGCCAGCGTTGCATGATGCGGCGCAGGTCGCCGTCGGTGATGATACCTTTGATGTGCTCGTCGTCGGCTACCACCAGCAGACCCAGTTTGCCCTCGCTCATGGGGACGATGGCGTCGCCCAGCTTCATCCCTGACGGGACGACGGGGAGGTCTTCACTGCGCATCACATCCTTTGCACGGGTCAGCAGGCGTCTGCCCAGACTGCCACCCGGATGGAAACGGGCAAAGTCCTGTGCACGGAAATGGCGCACCTCCATCAGGGCACATGCCAGCGCATCGCCCATTGCCAGTGCAGCCGTGGTCGAAGAGGTCGGTGCCAGGTTGAGCGGACAGGCCTCACGCTCGACGTAGGTGTTCAGGTGGCATGCCGAATAGCGTGCCACGAGTGAATCCGGGTTGCCTGTCATGCCGATGATGGGGATTTTGCGTTCGATGAGGCAGGGGATGAAGCGCAGGAGTTCGTCGGTCTGTCCCGAGTTGGAAATCACCAGGGCAATGTCTTCTGCCGTGAACATGCCCAGGTCGCCGTGGAAGGCGTCGAGTGGATTGACGAAAAACGAAGGCGTGCCCGTGCTTGCCAGTGTGGCGGCAATCTTCGCCCCGATATGTCCCGATTTGCCCACTCCCGTCACGATGAGGCGTCCCTTGCTGTGAAAAATCATTTCTACGGCACGGTCAAAGTCGTCCGTTAACAACGGAATCAGGTTGAGAAGGGCTTCTGCCTCATCGCGCAGGCACTTCTCGGCGTATGTTCGTATCTGGCTCATAGCAGTGACTGGATGACAGATTCTAGTTGACTCAGGTAGAGCATGTTCGGACCGTCGCTCAGCGCGTTGTCGGGATAGGGATGTACCTCGAAGAAATAACCCGTCGCGCCGAATGCCTTGGCTGCAAGAGCCATGGCGGGGACAAACTCACGGTTTCCGCCTGTCTTGCCGCCGGCAGCCCCGGGACGTTGCACCGAGTGGGTGCAGTCCATGATGACGGTCGGGGTGAACTTCTTCATGTCGGGGATGTTGCGGAAGTCCACCACCAGGTTGTTGTAGCCGTACATGTTGCCGCGTTCGGTGAGCCATACCTCGGAAGCCCCGGCTTCCAGTGCCTTTTCGACCGGGTACTGCATGTCGGTGCCTGAGAGGAACTGCGCCTTCTTGATGTTCACCGTACGTCCGGTGCGTGCCGCTGCCACGAGCAGGTCGGTCTGCCGGCAGAGGAAGGCAGGAATCTGGAGTACGTCTGCCACTTCGCCTACCGGTTCCGCCTGATAGGATTCGTGGATGTCGGTCAGCACTTTCAGGCGGTATTTCGTCTTGATGTCGCCCAGCCATTTGAGTCCCTGCTCCAGTCCCGGGCCGCGGAACGAATGGATAGAGGTACGGTTGGCCTTGTCGAACGAAGCCTTGAAGATGATGTCGATATGGTAGATTTGATTCAGGCGGACAAGCTCTTGCGCCACTTCCTCCATCAGCGAGAAAGACTCCATGACACAAGGTCCGGCAATAAACACTGGATTCATACGATACCTATTTATTATATTCTACTGTTACTGTTGTTATCTGACAATCCCGATTGGATTTGAACAAAGGTAAGTGAATCTCTCCGTTCGTTGCACACCGTTTAAACTCTTTTAGGAATGTTGACGGGCATGTCTCTTGTTTCGCCTGACGGACGCTCCTTGTGCACACATCCTTCCTGTCCGGATTTCGAAAAACCAAAAAGACAGTATCTCGCCGTCTTTGCTTGACAAACCTTTCTAAAAAGGACTTTTCTGCTAACTCATATTTTCCGAAGTCAGGATGAATTAGCGTCCAACTGTTAAGGGAATTTAGTACTTGTGTCAAGACTGTTTATCTATTTAGGAAAACTATACACTTCGTTTTCGGAAAACAGGCAAAACGTGCCCGGAACAATATTGTTTCGCGAGCCAAACAATATAGTTTGAGGCGTCAAACAATATAGTTTCATGCCCCAAACACTATTGTTTCGCGCCCGGAAGTCAAATCTTTGGAAACTGAAATGCCAAAAAAGTGAGTTTCACTCTCTGGAAGGTCCGCGGACGTAAAAAATCAGATGGTGGCACAATGTGCAGGTTGCCGTGAACCGAGTGTCAGAATGAACAGCCGAACACCTTCTGACCTCCATTGGGATGTCAGATGATGCGAACTTGTGTCAAAGTGTATTTTGCGAATCGCCTGAGAATGCCCTTCGAATCCACCAAATCGTATTTTGGTGCGAGGAAAGGCACTTTGGAGGGCTTCCCTGGACAAAATGTCAAACGGAGAAAGGATGGTTTGAGAGCGGAGCAGGCATCACAGGCAATCGGATGCGGAGGACCTCATTCCGGATATAAAAATCCGGACTCTACAGTCCGTCTCATCCTTTCTTTCGTTTGCCTTATGATTTATATAAATATTTACATATTATTTAGGGAGATTGCAGGGGTACTCAGAATGTAAAGAAAAACTTCTCTTATGAAGAGATGGATTTGCAATGGCAAATATACGGAAAAGTACTGAAAGTAAATAATTTTCGTCTAGAAAATTTTGGAAACATAGTCCTGATTCTTATAATTTTCTTATGAAACAGGATTGATGCCTTAAGAAAACATTATTGATTATCAATGAAATATATTTATAAGTACATCTCTTCATAAGAGATGCATTACTCAGATCACATGAAGAGATAGCATAAAGAGCTGTTATACTGGATAAAAACTGGTGATTATGAAAGACATACAAAACTCCCTTTATAAGGAAGTGGTCGATCCTTATTCACAATGTGAACGCAAAGGCCAGTACATAAATTAGAAAGAGTATCGATGCCACTGTATAGTTCAGACACTTTTTCTGAAGTCATTGAGGACAATCTTGGTAACGAGTCTGCTTCGTCAGGCGCGGAAGAGAGAAAACAGTCCGATGTGAAGAGCACCTCCTCCTCGTGGTGTTACCTGTTCGTTCACCGTGCAAAGGTGGAAGCCATCCATGCGCGGTTGCAGGAGCAGTTCAACACGTTCATCCATAAATCCATTGTCTATCGGAAGAAGAAGAGTCACGTCAGGAAGCTGGAGCAACCCACTATCTCCGGACTCATCTTTGTGCAGGGCGATTGCCGTCGGATTCAGGAATACCTGAAGCAGAACTTCGTCGGTGTCTACCTGGTCAACGACCGCAGTACACATCGTACGGCAATCATTTCCGACCGGGAGATGCAACCCTTCATGCTGGTGTCTCAGATGGCTCCTCACCGCATCCGCTTCATGCCACACCCTTTCAGCCATTATGCTCCGGGAAATACGCTGGTACGCATCACGTCCGGTGTCCTTGCCGGCTTTGAAGGTTACCGCATCCGCATCTCGCGCGACAAGTGCCTGGTGACAGGTCTGGGGAACATGACGGTTGCCATCGGTGGAATCTGCAAGGATACGTTTGAAAATGTAGAGGAGTATATCCGTCAGCGTCGTGAACAGCAGGACGAGCCTTCGCCGTTGACGACTGCCGATTTGCAGCAGGAGGTGGATGCCTGCTGCTTCTGTCCGCACGACCAGCTGGACCTGATGACCATTGCCAAGAGCCTTGACCAGTGGGTCATGAAGGCCCGTTACTGGATGTTGGCGGACGACTCCCGTGAAGCTGCAGAGGCGTTGTTGGGCATTCTTTCTGCCGTTGGTCGTCATTTCCGGACGGTGTATGGGGATGTTCGCGTAGGCAGTTTCAAGGAGGTGACTTCCGTATGCCGTGAAGCCGACAACATGCTGCTGTCGATAGTGGCAGCGGACGGGTTGGCTGAGGACCTCCGTCAGCATATCCTGACCAGCCGGTGTTCGCTTGCAGCCGACTATCCGTTTCTGCCGATGCAAAGCTGACGAAAGTTGAATCTTCTTACAATCTGACACACATTCATGATTATAGCCGTAGATTTTGATGGGACCATCGTGGAACACCGTTATCCACGCATCGGTCGTGAGATACCTTTTGCGATAACGACGCTCCGTCGGTTGCAGGCAGAGCATCATCAGCTGATTCTGTGGACGGTGCGTGAAGGCCGTCTGCTCGATGAGGCGGTTGCATTCTGTCGCGAACGCGGTCTGGAGTTTTATGCCGTCAATGCCAATCATCCCGACGAGCAAGCCTCCGAGACCCCGTCTTCTCCCTGTCGCAAGGTGAGGGCGGACCTGTTTATTGATGACCGCAATGTAGGTGCTCTCCCGGACTGGGCTGCAATCTATGAGATGGTGCACAATCACTGGACCTCCGAACGTTACTGGGAGGAGCTGCACGGCACGGTGCAGGAACGTCCGTTCTGGAAAAGGTTATTGGGTAAATAGTCCGATGGATTCACACGCAGAAAATACCCGCCGCATCGCGAAGAACACGTTGATGCTTTATGTGCGGATGCTGTTCGGCATGCTGGTGTCATTGTATACGTCCCGTGTCGTGCTGAACACGTTGGGTGTGGAGGATTATGGTATCTATAATGTGGTGGGAGGAGTCATAGGTCTGTTGGGTTTCTTGACTGGATCTTTAGGTGCGGCATCATCCCGTTATCTTACTTTCGATTTAGGAAAAGGGGATTTGGATGTTTTAAAAAATACGTTCGGAAATGTATTAGGTATATATCTATTGCTGGCATTAGTCATTTTGATTTTGGGAGAAACAATAGGTTTTTGGTTCATGTCAACTCAATTGCAGATACCTGTAGAACGACAATATGCAGCATTATGGGTTTATCATTTTTCTGTTTTTTCAACAGTCCTAGGAATACTTAATACTCCTTATGTATCGACTATCATAGCTCATGAACGAATGACAGCATTTGCTTACATCTCAATTGCTGATATCATCTTGAAGTTAGTGATTGTTTATTTTCTAGTTGTCATTCCATACGATAAGTTGATAACTTATGTATTGTTATTATTTCTCATACAGCTGTTTGACTTCTTAGCTTATTCGTATTATGCTACTCGGCACTTTGAGGAAGCTAGGAGTAAAATGAGATATGATAAAAAGTTATTTAAAGAGATTATGGTCTATTCGGGATGGGTGTTAAATGGGAATCTTGCATTCATAGGATATACGCAAGGACTTAATGTGCTTCTGAATATGTTTTTCGGTCCATTAGTTAATGCTGCGAGAGGGGTTGCCGTTCAAGTCCAATCGGTATGTGCTAATTTCTGTGGAACATTCCAAACGGCAATAAATCCTCAATTAACTAAAAGTTTTGCGATGAGAGATTTTAGCTATATGCATAGTTTGCTGATACGTGGGTCTAAGTTCTCATTCTTTATTATGCTTTTCATAATCTTGCCTCTTATGTTAGAGACATTTACCATATTGAAGCTATGGCTAGGTATAGTGCCGGATTATACAATAGGCTTCTTGCAAATAATGCTATGTATAAGTTTGTTGGGGACCTTATCTAATCCGATAATTATATCCGTCCATGCTACTGGTATACTAAAACGATTTCAATTGATTGAAGGAACTATGTTAATACTAATCGTTCCCATATCTTATGTGTCTTTGAAATATTTTCATACGTCTCCCATAAGTGTATTTATAATTCATTTTGTAATAGAGCTGTGTACACAATATGTACGTTTAAGAATTGTATTACCAATGATATATATGGGGCTAAAGAGATACTTTCAAGAAGTTATTTGTCCGATATTGAAAGTAGTAATATTGTCTCCTATAATTCCGTATCTTTTTCATTGTTTAATGGAAGAAAACTTATCACGGACCTTTGTAGTATGTTTAGCCTGCGTATTTTCTTGTGCGTTTTGTGTATATAAATTGGGATGTTCATGCGATGAACAGAAATTCATATTAGAAAAATTGGCCATTTACGTTAGGAAGTATAAGAGATGAAAGCTGATACGTTGTCTGTAAGTTTGGAACATGGATTAGGAAAATATAATTTTAATTCGTTAGATGTATTTAAATTATGCATGGCTTTTGTCGTTGTTGCTATACATTCTAACTTGGAAAGTAGCATAAACTGTGAATATGTAAGACAGATACTGGAGCTAATCTATAATATAGCTGTTCCATACTTTTTTATGACCTCTGGCTTCCTTTTGTTTAGGGGACAACAATTTCCTCTCAATTTGAATGGGCGGATTCGAGTACATAAGTATTTATATCGGATTGGTAAGATGTATTTAATATGGACATTATGTTATCTCCCATTTACAATTTGGGGCTTTATAACAGATGATATTTCAGCTTTTAATAGCGTGATTATATTTATTCGGAATTTTTTATTGGTTGGAGAGAATTTTTATTCTTGGCCATTATGGTATCTTTTAGCTTTAATTGTTGCAGTTATGCTTATTCTTGTATGTTCCTTTTTCAAGCTTACTAGGTATCATGTATTGATTATTTCGATTATTTTCTTTTTACTGGGGATAGGCATAGACTATTGTAATCAAAATGGTCTGATACCACAATTAATGGATTTATATTTTAAATTGTTTAAGTCAACTCGTAATGGATTCTTTATAGGATTTATATATGTAGTATTAGGTATGCAAATAGCTTGTACTGGCAGAATTGTTCGTAATGGCATATTATTGGGAGGACTTTTTCTGGGAATACTTTTGAGTTTCTTCTATCCTTCTATAGGTTCTGTTTTGATTACATATTTTTTATTTCAATTGATTTTAAAAATGCCAATGAAGTTTCTTCGTGAGAAATATTGTATTCATTTGAGGATTATGAGTACTATTATTTATTTGGTACATATGTATTGGGTTGTATTGTGGGGATATGTATTACAGGAAAATGGTTATAAAGTATATATATTGTCTCTATTCTCATCTATATTGTTGAGTCTGGTACTGTTGAAGTATAAGGATAGATATTGGTTTAGAAGTTGTTTCTGATATTTACTTAATGTGTGATATGGCTCAACGACAAATAGATGTTTCTGTGATTGTACCTGTATACAATGTAGAACGGCATATAGAAAAATGCATTCGTTCTTTGTTTGAGCAAACATTAGATTCTATTGAATATATATTTGTGAATGATTGCTCCAATGATAGTTCGATGCAAGTGCTATTATCCGTTATAAAGGACTATCCTGATCGTGCAAAAGATATTCAGATTGTTGAATTAGAGCAGAACCGTGGAGTTGCAGTTGCTAGGAATGTTGGGCTGTTGCATGCGCAAGGTGAGTATGTGATATTCTGTGATAGTGATGATTGGATGGACAATGAAATGCTTAATACAATGTACACTGTAGCAGAAAAGAGAACAGCTGATGTTGTAATGTGCGATTTTTATATGGTACAGGATACGGGCTTGATGCTTTATCGGACTCCGAAGTATCGCATGGATAAAATTGAATTTATTAGACAGTATCTGCGTTATACTTGGACTACAATTTGGAACTTGTTAATAAGAAAAAAGTTATTGCAAGATGGTGGGTTGCAGTTTCCTGTTGGTTACACGTTCTGTGAAGATTTTAATTTTGCAGTGAAGGTATTTGACACAGCTAAGGTAATAGTAACTATAGATAGGCCACTCTATTTTTACAATAGGTTGAATATAAATTCAGTCATGCGCAGTTCTAACCCTAGAATGATGCATGATGAAATAATGATGTATCTTGATGTTATTTCTTGGTTTGAAAAAAGGAATACTTTTTCTCTATATGAAAAACAAATGAGCTGGAGGATATTGAAAAGCAAGCAAGAGTGGTTGCTAACAACTACTACTTACACAAAATTTCTTGCTTTGTTCCCCAATAGCCATTGCCATATATGGTCATGCCCCTATTTGAATGTTAAACTTAAAGTTATGGCATGGTGCTTGACACATCGTCTGAAATGTATCTCAGAATTGTTATTGAAATTAAGAAATCTAAAGAGGTACAGCTTAAATTAGATAGTATAATGGAATATACTGTAGTGATTCGTACGTTAGGTACAGCCGGCAATAAATACCAAACGCTTCTTGATTCTTTGGCAAAGCAAACTATCCAGCCTTCCCGTATTTTAGTATACATTGCCGAAGGCTATAAACTTCCAAAAGAATCAATAGGAAGAGAAGAATATATTTATGTACCTAAGGGGATGGTAGCACAGCGTGCATTGCCCTATAATGAGGTGGAGAGTGAATACATCTTGTTTTTGGATGATGACGTTTATTTGCCAGAGAATGCTGTGGAAGGCTTATATAACCATTTGGTACGGAATAAGGCTGATGTAATCGCAGCCGATGTATTCCCTAATGCAGAACGCCCGTTCCTAAAAAGGCTAATGATGGCAATATCTGGGCGGATGATTGCCAGAAAGGATGATGGTAAGTGGGGATATAAAGTGATGCGTAACGCCGGATTTTCTTATAATCGTAATCCTGAGCCGGGTGTGTATTGGTCTCAGACAAATGCCGGTCCTTGTTTCTTTTGTTCGAAGGAGAACTTTCTGAAAATCCGTTTTGAAGAAGAAAGATGGGTGGATGGAATGAAATATGCGCAAGGTGAAGATCAGGTCATGTATTATAGGGCATATCTGATGGGACTAAAGCAACTTACTTGGTTTCATAGTGGTATTCGACATTTGGATGCAGGATCAGCCTTGTATGATGAGAATAAAACGCAGCGGGTAATTTATGCAGATTTTTATTTTAAGATTGTTTTTTGGCATCGTTTTATAGTTCTCCCGGAAAAGTCTATTCTGTTTAGAATATGGGATGTTGTATGTATAGCTTATACACTTCTTTTTACCTTCTTGATTTCATTATTGAAGTTGAATTTTACAGTATTCAAATTGAAATTAAATGCTGTTCGAGAGGGGATAAAATTTATTCAGAGTGATTATTACCGTAGTATTCCTAAAATCAAGAGGATAATATGAATGTTGTACCTATAGCATTTGCTTTTGATAATAATCTGGTGCTTCCTGCTTGTGTTTGTATTTCATCATTGATGGAGAATGCGAATCAGGAGACATTTTATGATATTTTTATCTTGCATTCTGTCCATGAGAATTTAGATAAAAGTAAGCTGGATTTATTATCTGAACATTATTCTAATTGTAGGATAAACTATCGGGAGGTTGATGACACATTTGATAATGCGTTTGAAATTCGTGGTATTACGACTGCGGCATATTACCGTCTGCTAATTCCGGAATTAATACCTGAATACGATAAAGTTATTTATGCAGATGCAGATATTATATTCCGAATGGACTTGTTTGAGCTATACCAAATGAATCTGGATGGATATTTGCTCGCAGCGACCAAGGATTTTGGAATCAATTTGAGCATCGATGGAAAGAATTATATAGCATCTACTCCAGGACTGTGCCAAGGACAGTATTTACAGTCTGGTTTTATTATGATGAATACGAAGTTGATGCGTAAGGTTGGAATGGTACATCAGTTCAAGACGTTGGCGCAACGGAAGTATAGATATCAGGATCAGGATATATTGAATATAGCATGTTGTGGTAAGGTTTGTTACTTGCAGCCGTATTATAACATGACAGATTATTCTTATTATTATTTCTTATATGAGTTCGAACAAGTGAAAGAGTCTTATAGGAATTGCGATAAGGAGTATGGACTAAACTTTGGGAATATTCATTTTAATGGTCATAAGCCTTGGAAAAAATATTGTGTGAACTTTGATATTTGGTGGGAGTATTATCGGAAGTCTCCGTACTTTGATGAAAAGTTTTATTTTGATTTCTTTTATAGCAAACTGAATGAGTTGGATCAGCTCCCGTTGTGTAAAAGAATAAAGATTTTGATACGTTACTTTATTTATGGAAAAAAGTAAGGTCAGTGTTATAATTCCTGTCTACAATGTAGCATCGTATATTGAGCGTTGCGCTTGTTCATTGCTTGGGCAGGCTTTAAGGGAGATGGAGTTCGTTTTTGTCGATGATTCTTCTCCTGATAGATATTGTTGAGAACATAATATATCATGAGTGGTTGGATAGTTCCTTGGAATAGTGCAATATATTATAGAGCAATCCTTTATGTAGCAGGAAGGATAAAATTTGTCAGACTATCATCATGAGACCTTTTTTATCTTTCTTATTGCCTGTCATACAATCCTTAATTCAAATCGTAAAATGGAAAAGATAACTACATTTATCATAAACCTGGAAGAAGATAGAGCTAGAAAAGAGCATATGCAAAATATGCTTATGACAATGTCCGATATGTTTGCTTATTCGTTTGTTTCTGCTGTCAATGGTCGCAGGATGACTGAGCACGAAATTGGAGGACGATTCGATACAGCTTTAGCTTATAAACGATATGGGCGTCCATTAAATCGTGGAGAGGTAGGCTGTACGTTGAGCCATTATCAATGCTATGAAAAAATAGCAAAATTGCCTCAGAATTATGCTTTGGTTTTGGAGGACGATATAACGATTCTGGGAGATATGAAAGAAATAGCGAATCTTATACCTTATATAAATAGGGACGAGCCTGCAATCATTTTCCTTTCCGGTGATTACTGGTATTATCGTATTCGTAAGATAAGCGGACATTTACAATTGGCTTCTGTGTATGACGCAGTGGGAGCATATGCTTATTTGATCAATTCAGCTGCAGCAAAAAGGATATTGGAGAAGAACGAGTTGCCGGCTTGTGTCGCTGATCATTGGTCTTTATACAGAAGACAAGGAATCCGGTTATATGCAGTCTATCCCTATATGGTAGATGCAAACATAGAGTCGTTCTCTTCTTCTATCAATCAAGCTTATTTTGGAGAAATCCGCCACAATATGCCTTGGAAATATCGTATTGACTCCTATAGGCTTAGTTTGGTAAAGAGAATATTGCTTCAAGCTGGAAAGTTCGTTTCGAAGATAAGAAAATGATTTCCGTCATCATTCCAATTTATAAAGTTGAAGAATTCATTGTGCGTTGTGTCAATTCTTTGATGCAACAGACGATGGAAGAGGTAGAGTTCATCTTCGTCAATGATGCAACTCCGGATGATAGCATGGTGCTGTTGCAATTGGCCTTGAATAATTTTCCCGAACGCAAGGCGCAGGTTCATATATTGAACCATGAGGTAAACCTGGGGTTGCCGGCAGCACGCAATACCGGATTGAGAGTTGCAACGGGTGAATACATCTATCATTGTGACAGCGATGACTATTTGGAGCCTGATGCGCTGGAGACCATGTACAGGGCGGCGAAAGCAAATGATGCAGATATAGTATGGTGTGACTGGTTCTTGTCTTTTGAGCACAACGAACGTTATATGAAGCAACCTGGTTATCCGACGGCTTATGAGGCACTGAGAGGTATCTTGGATGGTCGGATGAAATATAACGTTTGGAATAAACTGGTCAGACGTGAACTTTATACGCAGAATGACATTTGGTTCCCTTCCGGATATGGCATGGGTGAAGACATGACGATGATTCGTCTGTTCGCATGTGCCGGTCAGGTGGCTTATGTACCTCGGGCATTTTATCATTATGTGAAATTGAACCGTGAGGCATTTACCAATACGATGTCTGAAAGGCATCTGAGTGCGGTGCTGCATAATACGGCGGAAACGGTCACTTTCTTGCAGGAAAGATATGGTAGTACGTTGGATGGGGAGATCGGGGCTTTCAAGCTCGCAGTGAAATATCCTTTTCTGATAGGTGATGATTGGAGTCAGTATCGTTTATGGAAGAATTGTTTCCCGGAAGCCAATCCGTTCATTTCACGGTTCAGACAACTCTCGTTAAGGAGTTGGCTGTTACAACTTGCAGCATTGCACGGGCACTATTGGTTACTTTGGCTACACTACAAGTTAGTATATAAATTGATGTATGGCATAATATACAAGTGATGATACGAAGCATATTAACTCTTTTGGTGATAATTGTTACCAGCCTCTATTTCTTTCCTTTCTCATTTAAGATATTGCCTGATGTGAATACAAAGATGATGCTGGCAGTAGTGGGGTTGATGGTTTATATGATGCGTTTGGGACGGGGACGAAATGCTTCAATAAACAAGGACATGTTCTTTCTGTCAATCGGGGCCGCTATGGTTTCATTGATAGGACTGTTCTCGATAACTTATAATAATACACCTGATTATGCTTATGCCGGATATTTGGTTTCCATGTGGGTATGGTTGGGAGGTGCTTATGCCGTCGTGATGTTGATGAAATGTGTGCATGGGGATGTGACGGTCAAGCTGGTGTGTAACTATTTGATAGCAGTCTGTGTCTCTCAATGTATATTGGCTTTATTTTTCGACTTGTATACTCCAGCCAAAGAGGTAATTGATACATATATCGAGCAAGGGCAGGATTTTTTGAACGAACAGCGTGTGAAACGCTTGTATGGTATCGGTGCTTCCTTGGACGTAGCCGGTTCGCGTTTCTCGGCGGTACTGGTGATGATTATGGTTGTATTACTGCATCACAATATAGACAGAAGATATTATTGGACTTATGTGCTGGCTTTTCTGGTAATTGCAGTTGCAGGCAGTATGATTGCACGTACGACGTACGTGGGTGCTTTGATAGCCTTGTTGTATGCTTTGTACATGACTAAGATACATACGCTCCATCTTTCTACCGACGGAAGGCGATTCTGGATATGGCTGTCTGTCTTTGTGGTGATAGCTATTCCTTTGGCGGTTTGGGCCTACTATAACATTTCCGAGGTTCACAAGAATCTGCGTTTTGCTTTTGAAGGTTTCTTTAATCTGGTGGAAAATGGAGAGTGGCTGATTGCTTCCAATGAGAAACTGGAGACGATGTATGTATTTCCCGAGACAGTAAAGACCTGGTTGATTGGTGATGGCTATTTTTCCAATCCTCGTGATGTTGATCCCCTGTTTATCGGTGAGATCGTTGGAGGCTATTACATGGGAACAGATGTCGGTTATTTACGTTTCATATTCTATTTCGGTCTTGTCGGTTTGTTGGCAATCAGTGCGGTTATCGTGAAGTCCGCTTTGATTTGTTCGCATAAGTTTCGGACAGACAGGGTCTTGTTCCTGATGTTGTTACTGGTTAACTTTATTGTATGGTTCAAGGTTGCAACAGACATTTTCCTGGTCTTCGCTTTATTCCTGATGATAGATAAAGATAAGGAAGGGGACGTGAAACCATGCCCCAGTAAGTAGTAAAATGAAAATCCTGTATTGCATAGCCGGGACTTGCCACGCCGGAGGAATGGAGCGTGTGCTGACAAACAAAGCCAATTATCTGGTTGCACATGGCATGGATGTGGTGATTGTAACGACCGACCAACGGGGATTGCCTCCCTTTTTCGAGTTGGACCCGCGAATCCGGTGTATAGACCTCCATATAGATTATGAGGTGAACAATGGGAAATCGTTCCTGAATAAGCTCGTACATTACCCGTTAAAGCAGTATAAGCACAAGAGGCGTTTGAAGCAGCTATTGTTTCGGGAGCATCCGGATGTGACCATTTCGATGTTTTGCAATGACGCGCATTTTATTCCCGGCATTAAGGATGGAAGTGCAAAGTTGCTGGAAATCCACTTTTCCAAATTCAAGCGTATGCAATATGGACGTAAGGGATTGTGGCGATTGGCTGATTGGTGGCGTAGCAAACAGGATGAGAAGACCGTCCAGCGGTTTGACAAATTTATCGTGTTGACTGAAGAAGACCGTGGCTATTGGGGAGCTTTGTCAAATATCAGGGTGATACCCAATGCACTTACTTTTTCGACCTCACAAGTTTCATCGCTGGAGAACAAAAAGGTTGTAGCCATTGGGCGATATACTCATCAGAAAGGATTTGAGCGTTTGATAGATGCTTGGAATATCCTGGCACCGCAATTCCCGGACTGGACGTTGGAGATTGTGGGCGATGGGGAAGAACGGAGCGGCTTGCAACGGCAAATCCAGCTATATGGACTGGAACAACAGATTGCCTTGGTGAGTCCGACTCGGAATATTGAGAGAATTTATCAGGAAGCTTCCTTGTTTGTTCTTTCCTCCCGCTATGAAGGCTTGCCGATGGTATTGCTGGAAGCGCAGGCTTTCGGTTTGCCTGTTGTGTCGTTTGCCTGTAAATGCGGTCCCAAGGACATTGTAGAGGAGGGCGTCACCGGTTATCTGGTGGAGGAAGGAGACATTCAGGGATTGGCTCGGCAGATGGCAGTGTTGATGGGGGATGAATCCTTACGGAAACAGATGGGACGAAATGCCAAAGAAGCTTCTTTCCGTTATAGTGAAGAGACCGTCATGCAACAGTGGCTTGACATGTTCCGGTGTTGTAGTCTGAAGAAATGAAAACAATTGTTGTTTCGGCAGTGAATATTCGCAAAGGTGGTACGCTTACCATTCTGCGGAATTGCCTGGCCTATCTTTCCACACTGGTGCAGTCCTCTGAGCAATACAGAGTGATAGCTTTGGTCCATAAAAAGGAACTGGCATGTTATCAGGGGATTGAATATATAGAGAAGCCAAGTACAGTCAAAGGGTGGGGCAGGCGTCTGTGGTGTGAGTATGTTACAATGTACCGTATTTCCAAGCAGATAGCTCCCGTGTATTTATGGTTGTCGCTTCATGATACGACTCCTCGTGTCAAGGCTGAAAGACAAGCTGTCTATTGTCAGACCTCTTTTCCGTTCCTGAAATGGAAATGGCAAGATTTCAGATTCGATTATAAGATTGTCCTGTTTGCGTGGTTTACCAAGTTTGCCTATCGGGTAAACATCAAGCGTAATACTTGTCTGATTGTTCAGGCTGAATGGTTGCGTCAAGGATTTGCCAGGATGTTTGGATTGCCGGTTGATTCTTTTGTCGTAGCTCCCCCTGAAAGACGCCAGGTCCCGAAGATAGCTTGCACACGCAGCAGCAAACGTTATGCGTTCATTTGTGTGGCGACTGCAGATTGCCACAAGAATTTTGAAACGCTTTGCCTTGCCGCGGCAAGGCTGGAGCAGGAGATAGGCACAGATAGATTCGAGGTGGTGCTGACCCTGTCCGGGACGGAAAACAAATATGCCCGCTGGCTTTATGAGCAATGGGGCTGTCTGGAGTCTGTACAGTTTGCCGGATTTATGAATCAGCAGAAACTCTATGCTACCTACGAACAGGCTGATTGCCTCGTCTTTCCCTCCAGAGTAGAAACATGGGGACTGCCCATCAGTGAGTTCGCCGGGTTGGGAAAGCCCATGTTGCTGGCAGACCTTCCGTATGCCCATGAGACTGCCGCGGGAAGCCGGCAGACTGCCTTCTTCGATGTGGAGGATGCAGAAGCCTTAAAGGAATACATGAAGCGGCTGGTGTTGAATGATGCTTCCTTTTTGACCGTTGTACCCCAACAGGCGGTTGCTTCTCCTACTGCATCTTCGTGGAAAGAATTGTTTGATTTGCTATTGCAATGACGGACAGCTTGCCTACCCTGACCCTCCACCAAAAATACGCCCAAGCCGTCACCCTCTATACCTCCACCGAGCGTTCGCTCAAGGACATTGCGGGGGAGTGTGGCGTCTCGGCTACGGCGCTGGGTGCCTACCTGAGGCGGTACCGGCGCGAGCTGGTGCTGCGTCGCAACGGCATGGAGGAGGACGGATGCATCAAGGCGGCAGGACGTCAGACGGCTCCTGCACATGCCAAATACAAGGAAGCCGTGGCGGCGTGCGACATGATGGAATACATCGACCTGAACGTTTCGCAGGTGGCGCGGAAGTTTCGCGTGGACGGCACGGCACTTGCCAATTTCATGAGAACCCATTATCCGGACATTCCCGTCAGGCGTGAAGCACTGCGCCGCAAACTGGGCATCAACGACAACATCCGGCGCGGGGCACGCCCGGAATGTTCGGAACAATATGCAGGGGCGGTCGAGCTGTACCGCACCTCCGAGCTGACCCTCGATGAGGTGGCGGAGCTGTGCCGGGTGTCGGTCAGCGGACTGGGACAGCACCTGCGCTACTACCACCGTGACATCGTGGACCGGAAACGTTGCGAACGCGAACAGGCGTTGGCGCGACGTCCGAAGCAGGCGGGCCGTCTGGTGGGCAACGGCAGCCGCCACCTGCCTCTCCCCGCGACGGTGGAGCGTTATGCCGGTGCGCTGGACCTCTACCGCGAGACGGCTCTCACGCTGAAGGAGATTGCCCGCCGCACGGGTGTCACCGTCGAAGGCTTCCGTGCCTACCTCAACCAGTGGCATCCCGGACTGCAACGGACCGTGAACGCCCCGTCGGTCAAGTATGGTGCTGCCGTTGGGAGCCTGAAAGCCGCTCCGCGCCCCATTGCCCACGTGGCGAAGGAGTTCGGGCTGCAGGCGGAAGCTTTCCGTCAGTACCTCCACAAGCACGAGCCGGAGCTTGCCCGTCAGCTGGCAACGACCCGCACGACGGACGGCAGACGGGTGGCACACGGAAGCCGGGAGAAGTATGCCGAGGCGGTGTACCTCTATCGCACCACTCCCGAAGACCTGAAGTCCATCGCCCGACGCTTGGGACTGACCTACAACAGCGTCGGGGGATACATCCGCCGGAACCATCCCGAGGTGATTGAAGCTCACAAGCGGCTGTTGGCCGGTAACTAAATCAGAAGAGATGAAAGCATTAAGAGTATTACAATTGGGAAAGTTCTATCCCGTCAGAGGCGGGGTGGAGAAGGTCATGTACGACCTCATGCTGGGACTGTCCGCCGAAGGCATCGACTGCGACATGCTGTGTGCGGCGGGCGAGGGCAGGGGTGGCGTGACGCAGCTCAACCCGCATGCCCGGCTGACGGCGTGTCCTGCCTGGACGAAGGTGGCTGCCACCATGATTTCCCCCTCGCTGGTCGTGACCTTGCGGAAGGTCTGCCGCGACTATGATATCATCCACGTGCACCATCCCGACCCGATGGCGTGCCTGGCGCTGTTCCTATCGGGCTACCGCGGCAAGATGGTCCTCCATTGGCACAGTGACATCCAGAAACAGAAGCTCCTGTTGCGCTTCTACCGTCCGTTGCAGGACTGGCTGGTGCGCCGCGCCGACTGCATCGTGGGCACGACGCCCGTCTACCTTGCCGAGTCGCCTTTCCTGAAGGAGGTGCAGGCGAAGACCCGCTGCATCCCCATCGGCATCGACCCGATGTGTCCCGATGCGGAAGCCGTGGAGACCCTACGGGCTGCCTATCCGGGCAGGAAGATTGTCTTCTCCCTCGGCAGGCTGGTGCCTTACAAGGGCTACCGTCACCTGGTCGAGGCGGCGCGTTTCCTCGACGACAGCTACGTGGTGCTTATCGGCGGCACGGGCAGCCTGCACGACGAACTGCAGGCGCAGATTGACAACCTCGGGCTGCACGGACGGGTGAAGCTGCTGGGCCACGTGAGCGATGCCGACCTGCCTGCCTGCTACGGTGCGTGCCGGGTGTTCTGCCTGAGCAGCGTGCAGAAGACGGAAGCCTTCGGCATCGTGCAGATTGAAGCCATGTCGTGCGGACGTCCCGTGGTGGCGACCCGTATCCCCGGTTCGGGGGTGTCGTGGGTCAATGCCGAAGGGGTGTCAGGCATCAACGTGGAGCCTTGCCGCCCGAAGGAACTTGCAGCAGCCATCCGTGCCGTCTGCGACGACGAAGAGACTTACAGCCGTTACGCCGGGGGAGCGAAGCGGCGCTATGAAGAGACATTCACAAAGAAACAGATGATAGAATCATGCGTAAAAATGTATTTCGACCTATGAATGATGCTAAAGCAAATGCCGTGTCGTTGGTAGAGATAAGCACGGCGAAAGAGTCCGGTTGTTATGAAGATGCCATGTCGCCTGCCGCGTGTTGCGTGAAGCGGCTGTTCGACGTGGTGGGCAGCGCCCTGGGAATGATTGTGTTCTCGCCTGCCTTCCTTGCCATCTATGCAGCCATCAAGAGCGAGGACCGCGGTCCCGCCATCTTCCGTCAGGAGCGGGTGGGCTATCGCGGACGGACGTTCACCCTCTACAAGTTCCGTTCGATGCGGGTGACGTCGGAGGAGGATGGCAAGCCTGCCTTGTGTCAGAAGGACGACGAACGGCTCACCCGGGTGGGACGCTTCCTGCGGGAGCATCACCTCGACGAGCTGCCCCAGCTGTGGAACGTTTTCAGGGGGGAGATGAGCTTCGTGGGTCCCCGCCCCGAACGTCCGTACTTCGTGGAGAAAATCAAGGCGGTCAATCCCGATTACGAATTGCTCTACCGGCTGCGTCCGGGACTCTTCTCCGAGGCGACGCTCTACAACGGCTACACCGACACGATGGAGAAGATGCTCCGCCGCCTGCGGATGGACCTGCACTACCTCGCCACCCGCTCGTTGTGGCTCGATGCGAAAATCATCTTCCTCACCGTGATGTCCATCCTGGGAGGAAAGAAGTTCTGACTCCTGTTAACTCATTTACAACTATGCGTCCGAAACAAAACCTGCAACTCCGCCGCATCGGCAGCCAGTACATGATTGTCGACAGCCGGACGGAACAAGTCAACCTCTCGCACGTCTTCCGCATGAACCGGACGGCGGCGGACATCTGGCAGCAGATGAACGAAGGCTGCTCCACTCCCGAAGCCCTGGCGGAGTGGTTGTGCGACAACTACGAAGTCGACCGGGATACGGCTCTTGCCGATGTGAAACGATTGTTGGACAGCTGGACTGGCTTCGGCCTGCTGGTCGAGGAGGGAGGGGAGGCGGATGCCCGATAAGGACTTTGCCGCCCTGCTCGTCCTCCTGCGTGCCGGGCTGTGGGAGCGTGAGCCGGACCGTTGGGAAGGCTTCCCCCTGTCAGCCGGTGCCTGGGAACGGGTCTACACCCTGTCGCGCCGTCAGACCGTGGCGGGCATCGTGTTCCGCGGACTCCAGTTCCTGCCCGACGAGCTGCTACCCCCGTCGGCGCTCCTCATGCGCTGGGTGGTGACGGCAGACCGCATCGAGGAACGCAACCGCCTGATGAACCGGGTGCTCGGCAACCTCTACACGCTCTATGTGTCGCGGGAGCTGAACCCCATCCTCCAGAAGGGGCAGGGCGTGGCACAGTTCTATGCCAGTCCGCTGTTACGCGAGAGTGGCGACATCGACTTCTACTTTACCAATCCCGTCTCCTTCCGCCTGGCACGTCTCTGCATGCAGGCACGCGGCATCGAGGTGGAAGAGATGCCCGACCGCAGCCTGAGCTACGTGTGGCAGGGCGTGGAGGTGGAGCATCACACCCGCCTGTTCGACCTTCACAACCCGTTCCTGCGGACGAAGGCGGCACGGCTGGAAGAGCGTTGGGGCTACTGCTCCCGGCAGCTGTCGGCGGACGTCCCGGTGGACATCACCGTGCCGACTCCCTTCCTCAACCTGCTGCTGCTCAACCTGCACATCCTCAAGCATGCCTTGGGCTGGGGCATCGGGCTGCGGCAGCTCTGCGACATGGCGCGTGCCTGCCACTGCCTGCATGGCGAGGTGGATGCCCGTGAGATGGAGGCGGCATGCCGTTCCCTGGGACTGACGCGCTGGACACCGCTCCTGCACGCTTTCCTGGTGGAACACCTGGGACTGGAACCCGGCTGCCTGCCTTACCCGGCACAGGCCCCGTCGGCTGAACCCTTGCTCGACATCGTGCGGCGGGGCGGCAACTTCGGGCTGTTCCTAGAGGGGCGGAGCGGCGCCGGCAGGTCGTGGCTGCAACGGAAGTGGCAGACGTCCCGCTCCTTCCTGCGCAATGTCCGCTTTGCCCGGACGTATGCGCCGAGGGAGGCGTTCTGGCTGTTCACCGGCCTGTTGCGGAACAACCTGCGTTCCACGAAAACTGATAACTGATTACCTGAACAGAATCTTATGCTTCCATCTGTGATGACCTGTTGCGTGGCAGGATTCCGGCTGACGGTCTACCTGCCTGCCGGCTGCGATGCCGACACCCTGTTGCCCTCGTTCCGTCCGTTCCGCTGTCAGGCGGAAGAGGAGGCGGGCGAAGAACTGTTCCGGTTCGAGGCGCTGGCTTCGCCGGTCCCTTTCCCCGAGGGGCGGCTGGCGGACGAGACGCTGAACGACATGGGCTGTGTCCGTCTCTATGATTGCGTGGACACCTACCGCGTGGACATCCTCTCCGTCGGCGGAAGCGTGGTGCACCGTCTGCTGGCAGCGCGCGACTTCTCCCGGGCGACGGCTTGTCTGGACTGGCGCGAGCCGGATGCCGGACAGGTGCTCTCGTCGATGCTCCGCATTGTCTTCTCGCAAGCCATCCTGCTTCACGGGGGTGTGTCCATCCATGCCTCGGCAGTCTGTCACGACGGACGGGCTTACCTCTTCATGGGCAAGAGCGGCACGGGCAAGAGCACACACTCCGCCTTGTGGCTGAAGCACATCCCCGGCTGCACCCTGCTCAACGACGACAACCCGGCGGTGCGCCTGGTGGGCGACGGGGCGGTGGCATACGGCACACCGTGGAGCGGCAAGACCCCGTGCTACCGGAACCTCTCATACCCCATTGGCGGCATGGTGCGCCTGTCGCAAGCCCCGGCGAACCGGTTCGTACGCCGCCGGGAGGTGGACGCCTTTGTGGTCCTTTATCCAGGCTGCTCGGTCATCACCGACGACGAGCGGCTGAACGGTGCCTTGTGCGACACCCTCGCCCGTCTCACCGAGCGGGTGACGGTCGGCACGCTGGAGTGTCTGCCTGACGAGGCGGCTGCAACGCTGTGCTGGCAGAACCTGTACGCGATAAACCCCGGGCATGTACAGACCAAAGTATAATACTTAGGCACCCTAAGTATCATACTTAGCCTACCTAAGTATTATACTTTGGTCCGTCCATGCGGCGTTTGAACGCGATACGGACGGCACTTGAACGCGATACGAACGGCACTTGAAACGCTATTCATCAAAATCAATAATAAAAACACAATGAACAAACCGAAACTCTGGGCAAGCCTCAGTCTGCTTGCCGTGTTACTCTTGACTTCCTGCGCATCGCGCAAGAACTTTGTTTACTTGCAGGACATGCAGATGGGCGAGAAGTATCCTTATGATGTCGGCTATGAAGCCGTGGTCCACCGCGACGACCGTCTGAGCATCACCGTCAGCTGCAAGAACCCGGAACTTGCCATCCCGTTCAACATCTACGGGGGGACGTTCCATGTGGGCGCCGACGGCAACGTGACGGCTGACGCTGCCACACGGGTGAACGAGAAGGGCTACCGCGTGGATGTGGAGGGAAACATCGACTTCCCCATCCTGGGCAAACTGCATGTCGAAGGACTGAAGGTCAGCGAGGTGACGAACCTCATCAAGACCCGCCTCATCGAAGGTGACTACATGAAGGACCCCCTGGTGTCCATCGAGTTCCTCAACTTCAAATATACCGTGCTCGGCGCGGTGGCAAACAACGGGACGTTCTCCGTCGACGGCGACCGCGTCACCCTGCTGGAGGCGATAGCCAAGGCGGGCGACCTCGATGCGAAGGCGCGCACGAACCGGGTGGCGGTCATCCGCGAGTCGAACGGCGAACGGCAGATGTTCATGCACGACCTGCGCAGCAAGGACCTCTTCGACTCCCCCTGCTTCTACCTGCAACAGAACGACATCGTCTACGTCGAGCCGAAGTACCGGAAGAAGGACAACGAGGAGCGCGGATGGCAAATCGGCACGACCATGCTCTCTGCAGTCACGGCTGCCTGCTCGATCATCTGGGCAACGAAATAGTTTCTTGTCACCTGATACATACCCATGCAAACAACCAGTAACAACAACCGAAACGAACAGGGCATCAATGTGGTGGACCTGCTCGTGTATTTCGCTTCCAAGTGGAAGTGGTTCCTGATTTCCGTGTTGGTCTGCGGCGGACTGGCGTGGCTCAGCTATGCCCGCTCGCCGCTGGTCTACTTCCGTTCGGCGACGGTCATCATCAAGGACCCCTCGAACAAGACCTCGACTGCCGGACTCGACCGCTACGACAACTTCATCAACAAGGTCAACGTGGCGAACGAGATTCTCCAGTTCCGCTCGAAGAAGCTCATGCGTGAAGTGGTGCAGCGCGTCCATGCCGACGTGGACTACCTGATACAGGACGGCCTGCGCTACAATGAACTCTACACCCAGTCGCCCGTGCGGCTGAGCTTCCCCGACGCGATGCCCGAACAGGGGCTGGCACTGACGGTTCAGCCGAAGAGCGAACGGTCGGTCATCCTCTCGCGCTTCTCGTGGATGGAGGCTGACAGCACCTGCACCGTGGCGATGGGCGACACCGTCCGGGTGCACGGGCAACGGCTCGTCGTGACCCCGACGAACTACTACGCCGCCTCGTGGACCGATGTGCCCATCCGCGTGCAGAAGCGTCCGCTGGAGTCGGTCGTGAACCGCTACAAGGGGGCGCTGGGCATCCAGCAGGAAGAGGAGGAGTCGTCCATCCTCACCCTGGCGCTGAAGGACAGCTCGCCCGTCCGGGCGGAGGATGTGCTCAACATGCTCATCACCGTCTACAACGAGGAGGCAATCAAGGACAAGAACCAGGTGGCGGTCAACACGGCGAACTTCATCAACGAGCGTCTCATCATCATCGAGCGTGAGCTGGGCGGCGTGGAGTCGGACCTGGAGTCGTTCAAGCGCAGCAACCAGATTGTGGACATCTCGTCCGCTGCCGGCATGTACATGACCGAGTCGCAGAAGTACAACGCCGACGCGCTGGAACTGGAGACGCAGCTCCGGCTGGCGAACTTCATCAAGGACTACCTGACCGACCCCTCGAAGGAGACCGACCTCATCCCCTCGAACACGGGACTGAGCGACATGAACATCGAGAGCCAGATCAACCTCTACAACACGGCGAAGCTCAAGCGCGACCGCCTCATCAGCGACAGCAGCGAGAAGAACCCCGTGGTGGAGGAGCTGAACAACTCGCTCCGTGCCATGAAGCAGACCATCATCCGTGCGGTGGACAACATGATTGTCAGCCTCAACGTGAAGCGCAACGACGCGCAGAACCGTGAGATGCGTGCCCAGAGCCGCGTGACGTCCATCCCGACGAAGGAGCGCCAGATGCTCTCCATCGAACGTCAGCAGAAAATCAAGGAGTCGCTCTACCTCTTCCTGCTCAACCGACGGGAGGAGAACGCCCTCTCCCAGGCGATGGCGGACAACAATGCCCGCATCATCGACAGTGCCGAGGGTGGCGACAGCCCCATCTCGCCGCGCCGCAACCGCATCCTGCTCCTGGGCTTGCTCGTGGGCATTGCCCTGCCGGGCGTGGGCTGCCTGCTGGTGCTCTTCCTCGACACCCGGGTTCACGGACGGAAGGACATCGAGAAGGCGGTGAGCGTGCCGTTCCTCGGCGAGATTCCGCTCGACAAGGAGGCGGCAAGGCAGCACGGACGCACGGCGAAGGCTTCCGTGGGTCAGGACGACAGCATCGTCTCCGAGGCATTCCGCATCCTGCGCACGAACATGGCGTTCATGTCGCGCAAGGACCGCCCGACGCAGGTCATCACCTTCACCTCGTTCAACGAGGGAGCAGGCAAGACGTTCATCTCGTGCAACCTGGCAATGAGCTTCGTCTATGCCCGCAAGCGGGTGGTGGTCATCGACCTCGACATCCGCAAGGGGACGCTGAGCCGTCACCTGGGCGAGCACCGGACGGGTGTGACCAACTACCTTGCCGACACGACGGTGACGGTCGACGACATCATCCGCAAGGGCGAGCACTTCGACATCATCGCCTCCGGTCCCGTGGCGCCGAACCCGGCAGAGTTGCTGTTGGACAGCCGTCTCGACACCCTGATAGCCGAGCTGCGCACGCGCTATGACTACATCATCGTCGACAATGTCCCCGTGGGCATCGTGGCGGACGCGACCATTGCCAACCGCATAGCCGACCTGACCGTCTTCGTCGTGCGTTCGGGACGTCTCGACCGCCGTCAGTTGCCCGACATCGAGAGCCTCTACGAGGACAAGAAGCTCCACAACATGGCACTCGTGCTCAACGGCGTCGACCCGCACCGCCACGGCTATGGCTACGGGTATGGCTATGGATATGGGTACGGGCGGTATGGATACGGGCGAGAGAAAAAGAGAAAGTGAGACTTCAAACTATAGTTTAACAATTTAATTTTTATTGCAATGAAAAACGACAAAGAGAAAGCACCGTATGAGTCTCCTCAGACGGAGAAGACTCAGGTAATCCTGGAAAGTGGCATCTGTGCCTCTTCTGTGGATATCAAGAACCCTGAGGCCGGTAATGGGCAGATCGAAGAGCATCAGGTGAACACCGGCTTCGATTATCATTTTACTGAGCAAAGATGGGATGAGACTAAGTAGAAAGTAACAACTAAAAACCAATACTGATATGAAAGCTACAAAGTATTTCATGATTCCTCTTCTTGCACTCTTGGCAAGTGGTTGTCAGGACGAGGAACGGTCAACCGTCCAACCTGCAAACGGTGAAGAGGTGAAATTTGATGCCACGCTCGGGCAGAACACGACACGTACCATTTATGGTCCGGAATCTGATAATGCGTTCCCTATTTATTGGGTGAACGGGGATGAGGTGATTGTCAGCTCACCTGAGTGTGCAAACAGCAATGGTGTCGGCACTGCGAACTATAAAGTGACCGTCAATAGTGCGACACAGAACTATGCTACCAGTCTGGACAAGACAAGCGAGATTGGTGTGCGTTGGGGAGAAAACGAAACGGCTAGTTTCTATTCCGTATACCCCGCTTCCGGAGCTGAACTGGGCAGTAACTACAGCACCGTGACACTGAACATGCCTGACGAGCAAGAATGTGACATCGTGAAAGAAGATGGTAAGGATGTGGTACGTCCGAATATGGATGCCTGCTTTATGTATGCCAAGACTGCCGGTGTGAAAAGCGGCGAGACTGTGAACCTGAAGTATATCCCTCTTTCCACGGCTATCCGTTTCAAGTTGCAGGGACCGTCTAAAGGCAATGCTGTGACAGTAAACAGTATCACTCTCACGGCACCTGCAGGGGTTACCATTTCCGGAGAGTTTAATGTCAACCTTGCATCCGCGGATACGGATGGCAATGTGATGCCGACCACGACCGTTATAGATGGTTCCAATACAGTATACATTACTGCTACTGATCCTAAAACTCATGGTTACTTGACTTTGGGCATAGGCGAGAGCGTTGAGATGAATGCCTTCCTTCTGTTGACCGGTGAGACCACCATTAGTGATGATTGGTCCATCCAGATTGCTACAGGCGATGGTCATCGTTATACAAAGAAGTTGGGTGGTCAAAGTGGTGACAATATGACCCTTGTTCCGGGAAAGATTCACAGACTCCCGGATCTGCCGAATTTGGACGGAAATGCAGAGTGGGATGCTTCCAACTGGATGATTAACATTCCACGCAACGTCTATCTCTCTGAGATTTCTATCCCCGGTTCATGGAACTCGCTGAATAGTGATAGTCAGGATAATACAAGTATTGAAGCCCAATATAATGCTGGTATTCGTGCTTTCCATATTGATACGAGATGGAAAGCTGCGGAGTTGGGATTGGGTACTTCCAATTATGCAAGAGTTGATGATTTAGGTGTTGCAAACGGAAGTAGATCAGAGGATATAATTAGTTTATCCCATTCTGGTAGACTTATGAATTGTAATGCCCCCTCTTTTGAAGCAACTTTAAGTGAAATAACCAAGCATGTTCAACGAGAAGAATATATGGTAGTAATCTGTACGTTTGCACAAGACAGTTATGATTACAATCGTGATAACGGCGGTTGGGAACAACGAATTAGTGAAATCTGTGCAAACAATAGTGCAGTGATTGATGCCAGAAAGTTGGATCAGAATACGGTTGTGAAGGATGTACTGGGCAGTGTGATTGTTATTGTCAATACGGAGAACTCGGTATCTATTGCGAACAGTAAGTGCTTGTTCATGAACATGGGTATGACATTGGATCGAGCAGAATTCACTGGATATCCTTATTATCAGAGAGGTTTGACTGAAGGTGATAATGTTCCAAGCGGTATTGAGGTCTATGGAACTCATGCCCAGTTGTCAACAGAAAATCAGGGCTATACTAGCAGTAGTCGTGGTTATGTTCCTTCGTTGACAGAGCGTAAAGAAAAGGGACAGAATATTCTGAGTTGGTCGCATACCAATTACAATGATTTGGATAATTATGCACACAATGCCTGGATTTATATGGGCTTAGGTGGCTATCTTGAAGATAGTAGTGAGAGCGATAAAACGACTAGCGGAACAGTGGCCCAATCTCTTAACAATTGGATTAACGGTAAAATTACAGAGATGGATACCAATGGTTTCTATCCTGTCGGTATCGTGCTGATGAACAAAGCTACCGATTACAGCAATGTCGCCAAAAATATCCTCTTGCTGAATACCAAATATCGTCAGGCATACGATCCGGACCGTTCACCCATTACCGGTTTGTACCCCGATGGAGGGTCTACGATGCAATCGGTCGCTCCGGGCTACAGCTCCGGCATGATTGATAACCAGACTGACGCCATCGGTTGGACGAGAATCAGATAATCATCACATTTTTCCACGGGACAGGCGTGTATGGACATGCCTGTCTCCTTAAGGAATGAACCTTTATGCGTAAATATCTTGGTATGGTTGCCGTAATGCTGGCAACCCAGTTTCTTTTCTCCTGTTCAGAGGATGTCTCGGAATACAGCGGACTGAGTCAGAGCCGGATTGTTGCCCACATGGCACCTTCAACCACCACACGCACCGCTGTCGGTGAGGCTGTGGATGGAACCAATGCGGTGGGCATTGTCTGGACGGATGGCGACGAAATCGGTGTATTCGAGGAGTCGGGTGCTGTACAGAAGCGTTATGCCAAAGTCGGGCAGGGCACGGCTTCTACTGCTGCTTTTGCCGCTTCCGGCACATCGGCTTTTGATAAGCCGGTTTATGCCTACTATCCCTATGACGAAGCCAATGTATCTCACGACGTCCATTCGCTGACCGGTGTGTTGCCTGCCATGCAGAATATGGACGAAGGCACGTTGCATGGTGACTATAAATATGGTCGTGCCACGGCGAAGACAGACGACGGAGACCATGAATTCGTTTTCAGGCATCTCTTTTCGCTGGCACGCTTCACGATTGATGCCACCGGAACGCCGTTACAGGGTGAAACGCTGAAGAGTCTGACGCTGAGCGTCAGCCGGGAGGGAGCCGGTGTGCCCATTGCCGGAGCCTTCACTTTCAGTGCGGACAATGGCAGTTGGAAACAGACCGACGAAGGAGAGAACACCATTACTCTCGAATGGGATACGAAGGCTCCGGTGCTGGAGCAGTCTCTGACCTGCTACATGAGCCTTTTCCCACTCATTCAGTCCGGTGACCTCTTTACCATTACGGTATCAACGGAACAGCATGTTGCCGAGTTCACAGCCAACAGTCTGACAAATTTCTCCGCAGAACAGATTTACAACTTCCCGGTAGCACTCACTAACTATGAGACTATCAAAATCTATGATAAGGAGGGAACTCTCTTACAGGGCAAGTTCACGTGCGCCGCGTTGAATGTAGATGGTCTGCCGGATATTTTGGGACTTGTTAATCCCGATGGACCGGGAGCAGATGGTACGAAGACCATCGGTAACATCATGAACAGGCTGGAGTATGATTTCATTGCCGTCAGCGAGGACTTTGCCTATCACAAGGAACTGGCAAATGCGATGTCCCGTTATGATGCCGGAACTCATCGAGGTTCTGTGTCAAATATAGCGGGACGCAACAACACCGACGGCCTTGGCTTCTTCTGGAAGAAGGATGGCACCACTGCTACCGGTGAAACGATGGTGCGGTTCGAGGCTGAGTACGGCGGACTTGATGAAGGCGCCAATACGCTTGTCGCAAAGGGCTTCCGTCATTACGTGGTGACGGTCGCCGAAGGTGTGGCGGTCGATGTCTACATTACCCACATGAATACGTATGGCGGTGAGGGCAATAAGGAAGATGAGAATCCATGGGTACGTGCCCAGCTTGCCCAATTGCGCCAGTTGCGTGATTATGTGATGGAACGGGCAAAGACCAACAACCGTCCGGCTATCATCATGGGCGACACCAACATGCGCTATACCCGCCACACCATTGAGGACAACCTGATAGACCCCGTGACAGAAGCAGGGTTGCAGATTGCCGATCCTTGGGTGGAGCTTCATCGTGGAGGAGTCTATCCAGCATGGAACAGCGGTTCACTGATGATACGTTCCAAGTTCGAAGGCGATGCTGCTGATATCTTATGCGCCGACGACCAACGAGGAGAAGTCGTGGACAAGATGTGGTACATCAACGTTCCGGATGCTGCGGTACAGTTGAAAGCCATCAGCTATATGAATGAGGTGGAGCATTTTGAGAAAAGCAGAAAAGAGGTATCTTATACCGATGTGACAGTGGAAGATGCAGATGGCACCATCCGGAGTCACCAGGATGTGACCATCACGCAAGTGACTGGTTATGCTGACCACTTCCCGGTAGTCGTATGTTTTGAATATACTTGCGACAACGGGAAGAGTGGAAGGGAGAAATAATTAACAAACAAATAGAATCAACATGATTAAGAGAACATTCTTTGCAGTACTCGCGTTTGCGGCTGCAACAACGGCTTTCTCACAAGCCAAGGACAATGTACATTTAGAAGAGACTGTAGAGTATAACGACGACAAATACAGGGTCGAGACCAACAGCTTCTGGAGCAACTGGTTCATCAGCGTGGGTGCCGGAGGTAATGTCTACTTCGGCGACCACGACCGTCAGGCTGACTTCGGCAAGCGTATCGCTCCGGCACTCGACATCGCCGTGGGCAAGTGGTTCATCCCGGAAGTGGGAGTGCGCTTGATGTATAGCGGACTCTCGGCTAAGGGTGCCACGCAGACGGATGTCCATGCCGACGGCGACGAGATGTGGGGCGACTGGCTGAAAGACCAGAAGTTCAACTTCTTCAACATCCGCCTGGACGCCATGTTCAACCTCTCGAACCTTATCGCGGGCTACAACGAGACGCGTGTCTACAACCTGATTCCCTATGTGGGTGTGGGTGCCATGAGTGTCACCGAAGAGCCGAAGGAGACTGCCATCTCCGGACACGTCGGTTTGCTCAACACCTTCCGCCTCAGCTCGGCACTCGACCTCAACGTCGACATCCGCGGCACATTCACCAACGATGACTTCGACGGCGAGCCGGGCGGACGCAGCGGTGAAGGTATGCTCTCTGCAACCGTCGGTCTGGCATACAAGTTCAAGCCCCGTGGATGGAACCGCGGCAAGACCGTGACCCGCACACGCACCGTCTACAACAACGCCGAGCTGGACGCCATGCGCGAGAAGCTCCGTCAGATGACCGAAGAGAACGAACGCCTGGAGAAGGCACTCGCCGAGGGCAACAAGGAGGCCATGAAGAACCTCGTGAAGCGCATCGGTGCTGCCAACCTCGTGGTGTTCCCCATCGGCAAGAGCACACTGTCCAACCAGGCACGTGCCAACATCGGCATCCTGGCTGAGGTCATCAAGCAGGGCGACTCCTCCATCATCTATACCATCACCGGTTATGCCGATGCTGGTACGGGCAGCAAGGAGCTCAACGAGCGTCTGAGCAAGGAGCGTGCCGAGGCGGTGTACAACTGCTTCGTCGAGGAGTTCGGGGTTGACAAGGCACAGTTGAAGCTCGACTACAAGGGTGGCGTGGACAACATGTTCTACGACGACCCGCGTCTGAGCCGTGCAGTCATCACCAGTGGTAAATAATACGACGGAGACAACCTGCCGGCTGTCGGTCAGGTTGGTTCGTCAAACTTCCTTGCAGGTGTCTGCCAGAGCGTGATTGTACGGCACACCTGCGTGACAGTCCCCTTTTCGATCAGGCGTGACCGGGAAGGGGACTACTTTTTTCTTCCCAAATGAAACTGATTCTTTCCGGGGATGAACTGTTCCCCGAAATCGTCCGGATGCTGGACGAAGGGCACACCGTGACGCTGAAGACCAAGGGGAGTAGCATGCGCCCCTTCATTGTCGGCGGAAGGGACAGCGTGGTGCTGGAAGCCGTACACGGCGAAGTCTGTACGGGCGATGTGGTGCTGGCGTGCATTCCCGGACGCGGATACATCCTCCACCGGGTCTACCGACGGGAGGGGGATGACTGTGTGCTGATGGGTGACGGCAACCTGTGTGCCACGGAACGTTGCAGTCGCGATGCCATCTGTGGCAGGGTGACGCAGATTATCCGGCGGGGACGTGTCGTCGATTGCTCGTCGCGCCGTGAACGTCTGTTGGCACGTTGGTGGAGGCACCTGCTGCCCCTTCGGCGCGTCTTGTTGAAATTGATGAGCTGAGTACGCTCTCTCCTTATGACAGATTATCGATGAATACACTTCGTTGGCTTTGGAACGCTTCGCGGGGGCATCGCCTGCCCTTGCTGGGAAGCGTGGCTGTCGGGACCCTGTATGTCGGGGTCTCGCTGTTCTTTGTATACGTCTGCAAGCTGCTGATTGACCGGGTGACCTCTCAGCCTGCAGATGACCTCCGGCTCCTTGTCGGACTGTTTGTCGGGTGCATGGTGATGCAACTCCTTCTGTCGGTCGTCCGCAGCCGGCTTGTCGGACACACGGAAATCAGGATGCGGAACGCCCTCCGTCAGCGACTCTTCAACCACCTGATGGAGAGCCGGGACAGCGGAAGTGGTGCCCTCCATACGGGCGACATGCTCAACCGCATCGAGGAAGATGTGACCACCGTCACCGACTTCCTTTGCCGGTCGATGCCCGCTTCCCTGGTCACCTCGGTGCAGCTTGCCGGTGCCCTCTTCTTCCTCCTGTCACTCGATGTGCGGCTGGCGGGGGTACTGCTCTTCGTCATGCCTGTGGCACTGCTCTTCAGCAAGACCTACATGCACCGCATGCGCCGCCTCTCCCGGGAAATCCGCGACACGGACAGCCGCGTGCAGAGTCATCTGCAGGAGCACCTGCAACACCGGGTACTGATGCGGACGCTGGAATACACGCCCCGCGCCGAGGCATTGCTGGAGCACTTGCAGCGGCTGCTGCAAACGAAGGTGGGGCAACGCATCGACTTCTCCGCCTTCTCGCGGAGCATGGTGCAGCTGGGATTTGCCACGGGCTATGCCGTCGCCTTCCTGTGGGGCATCTTCGGACTGCTTGACGGAACGGTGACCTTTGGCATGATGACTGCCTTCCTGCAACTGGTCTCGCAGGTGCAGCGTCCGATGGTCGAGCTCAGTCGGCAGATTCCGTCGTTCACCCGCGTGCTGACTTCCGCCGAACGGCTGCAGGAACTCACGGCGCAACCGCTGGAGGAGCAGGGAGAGCCCGTCCGCCTGAACGGTCCCGTCGGTGTCCGCATCGACCGCCTGACGTTCGCCTATCCCGGTGGCAACCGTCCCGTGTTCGACGGGTTCAGCCATGATTTCAAGCCGGGAAGCCTGACTGCCGTGGTGGGCGAGACCGGCGTGGGCAAGAGCACCTTGATTAGGCTGATGCTTGCCCTTCATAAGCCCGGCGGGGGAAGCATCACGCTCTAT
This sequence comes from Bacteroides sp. Marseille-P3684, assembly GCF_900291465.1. Lineage (GTDB taxonomy): Bacteria > Bacteroidota > Bacteroidia > Bacteroidales > Bacteroidaceae > Phocaeicola_A. The sequence continues at coordinate 2,739,517 of NZ_LT985808.1, read as the reverse complement.
GACGGCGACAGGGAAGCCACTGCCTCCCCGTTGACACGTTGCAACTTTGCCTACGTGCCTCAGGGCAACACACTGGTGAGTGGAACCATCCGCGAGAATCTGCTGATGGGATGTCCCGATGCGACGGACGAGGAATTGCATGCCGCGCTCCACACGGCTGCGGCGGATTTTGTCGGGACACTTCCCGACGGACTGGATACCCGTTGCGGCGAACAGGGGGCGGGACTGAGCGAGGGACAGGCACAGCGCATAGCCATCGCCCGCGGACTGCTTCGTCCCGGCGGCATCCTGTTGCTGGACGAGCCGACGTCATCGGTCGACAGCGAGACCGAACGGCTGATGCTCGGACGGCTGTCCACTCAGGTGCAGGGCAAAACACTGATTCTCGTCACGCATCGGGAGACGATTGCCCGTCTGTGTACGGAGGTGGTCACCATCGGCAGTCGGTGAGGAAGGCGCTCACCCGGCGCGTGTATTCCTCGCGGTTGTCGTGATAGGACATGGCGTGTGCGGCACGCGGCACGACCCACAACTCTTTGGGGGCGGGCTTGGCTTCATAGACCTTGTAAACCATCCACGTGGGGACATAGTCGTCGGCGTCGCCGTGGATGAAGAGCATGGGCAGCCGGCACTGACGCACCTGACGGAGCGCACTCGCCTCGTCGAAGTCCCAGCCGAAGCGCCACTCACACAGCAGGCTTGCCACGTCGAGCAGGGGGAAGGCGGGCAGGTGGAACTGCTCCTTCAGCTCCTTGGCGAACTGGTCGCGGACGCTCGTGTAGCCGCAGTCTTCCACGAATGCCTTCACATAGGGTTGTTGCGGCTCGCCCGAGACCATCATCGTGGTGGCGGCGCCCATCGAGATGCCGTGCACCACCATCGAGGTGTTCCCGCCGAAGGTTTGGTTGGCTACATCCATCCAGCGCAGCACGTCGAGGCGGTCCTTCCATCCCATCTGGATGTGGGTCCCCTCGCTGTGCCCGGCATAGCGCAGGTCGGGCAGGAGGATGTTGCAGCGCAAGTCGTGGTGATAGAGATAGCCTATCATCAGCATGCGGATGGCATTGTCCGTGTAGCCATGCACGATGACTGCCGTCCGTCGCGTCGTGTCGGGAGCGGCGGCATAGAGTGCGTGCAGGCGTGCTCCGTCGGGAGCGGTGATAAACGTGTCGCGCAGGGCGGAGACCTGTTGCAGGCTGTCCACCCATTGCCCCACGTACGGGTATTCGCGGTAGAGGTAGTTCCACGAACCTTTCAGGTCCGAAGCGCGGAAGTCCTTCGCGCCGCCGTCCGGCTGGAGGGCGTAGCTCGTCAGGTAGAGACCCCCGCCCGCTAATACGACAAAGAGCAGTGCGACAATGCCTGCCACACTGCTCACGATGCGTTTGCTGCGTCTGTTCATGATGCGCGGAGTTATTGGTTCCAGATGTCCCACGCGGCGAAGGCCTGCAGGAGGAGCATCTCCAGTCCGTTCTTGGTGGTTGCGCCCATCGCCATGCCCTTGCGCATGAAGAGGGTGATGTCCGGATTGTAGATGACGTCGTAGAGCAGGTGTTGCGGGGTCAACAGCTGGTAGGGGATGTCCGGGCACTGTTCGCTGTGCGGATACATGCCTACGGGAGTCGCGTTGACGATGACCTGGTACTCCTGCATGACCTCGGGAGTCAGTTCGTCATACGTGAAGGCGTTCGGATACGGGCGGCGCGAGACGAGGGTGCTCTCCACGCCCAGCTTCTTCAGTCCGTAGGTGATGGCTTTGGCTGCCCCGCCGGTGCCGAGGACCAGTGCCTGCTTGTGGTGCGGCTCCAGCAGCGGCTCGATGGACTGGGTGAAGCCGATGACGTCGGAGTTATAGCCGACGAGTTTGTACTTGTAGCCTTTCTGCGGGATGACCTTGACCACATTGACCGCGCCGATGGCGAGGGCATCCTTGTCCAGTTCATCGAGGAACGGGATGATTTGTTCCTTGTAGGGAATGGTGACGTTCAGTCCCTTCAGCTCGGGATTCTCTGCCAGGATTTGAGGAAGGTCGGTGATAACGGGTATCTCGAAGTTGAGATACTGTGCGTCGATGCCTTCGTTCTCGAATTTTTCGTTGAAATAACCACGGGAAAAGGAGTGCCCCAGGGGGTAACCTATCAATCCGTATTTATCCATAACTCGTGTGTAGGTTAAAATCAGTTAGTCTTATTTGGTAGCCATATAGAGCGTGCAGATACCCATCGTGAGCCGGCGGAAGGTCACCGTGCCGAAGCCTGCCTTGCCGATGATGTCCTGCATGATTTCCCCTTGCGGGAATGCCTTGATGGTTTCGGGCAGGTAGGTGTAGGCATTGTGGTCCTTGGAGATGAGCCGTCCGAGGGAGGGCAGCACGCACTTTGAGTAGATGCCGAAGAGCTGTTTCATGGGCGAGCTTATCGGGGTGGACAGTTCGAGAATGACCAGGTGGCCGCCGGTGGCGAGCACGCGGTGAATCTCGTTGAGCGAAGCATCGAGGTTGGCGAAGTTGCGTACTCCGAAGGCGATGAGGACAGCGTCGAAGCTTTCGTCAGGGAAGGGGAGGTTCAGGCTGTCTGCCTGCTGGAACCGGATGTGGTCCGAGAGACCGGCTTTCTCCACTTTCTGTCGTGCTACCTGCATCATGCCCTCCGAGATATCCACGCCGATGAGTTCGCGTGGTGCCAGTTCCTTGCCTGCCAGGATGGCGAAGTCGCCCGTTCCGGTGGCAATGTCGAGGATGCGCTCCGGGTGGAAAGGCTTCAACCACTCGATGGCGGTGCGTCGCCAGTGGCGGTCGATGCCCAGGGATAACAGGTGATTCAAGGGGTCGTAGGCGGGGGCGATGTTGTCGAACATCTGCTCCACCTGTTCCTTCTTGCTTTCTTCGGTGTTATACGGCGTAATCTGTTCTTGCGCGTATCCCATGTTGTGTTTGTTTTTTAGGTTGTGAGTTTGTAAGTGTTTGAAGTGACGAGTTGACGAGTCGACAAGGGGACCGGGAGATTGTCCGATGGTCCTGTCCTCGTCAGCTCGTCAACTGGTATGTATGTCAATGGGAGTTGCCTGTCAACTCGTCAACTGTTCGCTTATCTGTTCTTCAGGAATTCAGTCACGTTCTTCTCGATGCGTGCGGCAAGGTCTGCCGACTCCACCTTCTCGAATTTCTCGCCGACGATGTGTTCGTACAGCTCGATGTAGCGCTCGGACACGCTGTTGACATATTCGTCGGTCATCTCAGGCACCTGCTGGCCTGCCTTGCCCATAAAGTCGTGCTCGATGAGCCACTGGCGGACGAACTCCTTGGAGAGTTGCTTCTGCGGTTCGCCCTTCTCGAACTTCTCCTGGTAGCCGTCGGCATAGAAGTAGCGGGAAGAGTCGGGCGTATGGATTTCGTCGATGAGGTACACCTTGCCGTCCTTCTTGCCGAACTCATACTTCGTGTCGACCAGGATGAGGCCCTTCTCGGCTGCCATCCGGCTGCCTCTCTCGAAGAGGGCGTAGGTGTATTTCTCCATCAGTTCATAGTCCTCCTTGCTCACCAGACCCTGAGCGATGATTTCCTCTTTCGAGATGTTCTCGTCGTGTCCGGCTTCAGCCTTGGTCGTCGGGGTGATGATGGGGGTGGGGAACTTCTCGTTTTCCTTCATTCCGTCGGGGAGAGCCACGCCGCAGAGCGAACGGCAGCCAGCCTTGTACTCTCTCCAGGCGCTGCCGGTGAGATAGCCGCGGATAATCATTTCCACGCGGAAGCCTTCACACTTCAGTCCGACGGTCACCATGGGGTCGGGAGTGGCAATCTTCCAGTTGGGGACAATGTCAGCAGTAGCATCCAGGAACTTGGCTGCAATCTGGTTCAACATTTGTCCCTTGAAGGGGATGCCTTTCGGCAGGATGACATCGAAGGCAGAGATGCGGTCGGTGGCAACCATGACCAGCAAGTCGTCGTTGATGTTGTACACATCGCGTACCTTTCCATGATAAACACTCTTTTGACCGGGAAAGTGGAAGTCTGTTTTTACTAATGCTTTCATTTGTCTGTATGGATTAAATGGTTGTATATGCTTGTTCACTTGTCGGCGCGTCCCCTCGTCTCCTTCGCCGCCTCATACTTCTCGTACGCCTCGACGATGCGGGTCACGAGCTTGTGGCGGACGATGTCCTTCCTGTTCATCTCGATGAAGCTGATTTCCTTGATGCCCTTGAGGATGTGCAGGGCATGAATCAGTCCCGAGGTCTGCGACGGCGGCAGGTCTATCTGTGTCATGTCGCCCGTGACAATCATCTTGGTGTTCATGCCCATGCGGGTGAGGAACATCTTGATTTGCTGGGAGGTGGTGTTCTGCGCTTCGTCGAGGATGACGACGGCGTCGTTCAGCGTACGTCCGCGCATGAAGGCGAGGGGAGCAATCTGGATGACGTTCTGCTCCATCATCTCCTGAAGCTTGGCAGCCGGAATCATGTCCTGCAGGGCGTCGTAGAGCGGTTGCAGGTAGGGGTCGATTTTCTCCTTCATGTCTCCCGGGAGGAAGCCCAGCTTCTCACCGGCTTCCACTGCCGGACGGCTCAGGATGATTTTCCGTATCTGCTTGTTCTTGAAGGCGCGCACGGCAAGGGCGATGGCGGTGTACGTCTTGCCCGACCCGGCAGGTCCCGTGACGAAAATCATGTCGTGCTCGTCGAAGGCCTTCACCAGCTTCTCCTGGTTCTCGCTGCGCGGCGTGATGGGTTTCCCGCCGACGCTGTAGACGATGACGTTCCCCGCCGGCTCCACCGACGGACGTCTGCCCTTCACGATGTCGAGGATAACCTCCTCGGTCAGCGAATTGTACTGCGCGCAGTGCTTCTCCAGTGCCAGCAGGCTCTCTTCGAATGCGCACATCTCCTCTTCATCGCCCATGACCTTGACCACATTGCCGCGTGCGACAATGCGCAGCTTCGGGTACAAAGCCTTTATCATCTGGATGTTCACATTGTTTACGCCGTAGAAGATTACGGGGTCTATGTCTTCAAGAACTATATGCTTCTCTATCATTCGGAGTAGGTTTCTTGGTTTTTAGGTTGACAACGATTCCGCCGGCTGCCGGTCGGGGGCTACTGCCGTGTCTGTTGCAGGGAGCGGCGTCTTCGCTTCTGATTGAGCACTTTCGGCCCTTTTTGTCGGCGCAAAGGTAGTGAATCTTCCTTTTTTGGCGGAATAAAGCGCTTGTTATTTTTCCCGTGCTCTCGATTTTCGCCTATCTTTGCACGCAGTTTTTTTTTGACAGAACATCTCTTTCGCAAGCGGAATCCGCCGGATTCCCGTCAACTTCAATAAATGCAACAAAATAACGATTCGAATGAAAAGCAAGCGTAGACTTACCATCAGACTGATGTCGGCCCTTTGCCTCGTGGCAGTGTTGTCGGGCGGATGCAAGCAGGACACGTCCATGATTATGAACAATCCGCACAACGTGCGGGGCGTCATCAGCTACAAACGGAGTTTCCCCGACCTGAACGACACCCACCTGAAAGCTGCCAAGAGCCTGGGCATCCGTCCCGTGGCGTCGCGCGAGGAGGCACTCGAACGGGTGGGCAAGCTCGAGGAGCTGGCATCGTGCGACGCCTACCATCTCGATTCACTGACGCACTCCATCCCTTTCCTCGTCCCCAAGGCAAACACCCTCTTGCAGTCCATCGGACAGAACTTTCTCGATTCGCTGACCGCAAAGGGACTCAACCCCAATAAAATCATCGTTACCTCCGTCCTCCGCACACAGGGCGACGTCAAGCGGTTGCGCCGCGTCAACGGCAACGCGTCCGCCAACTCCACACACTGCTACGGCACGACCTTCGACGTCAGCTGGAAACGGTTCAAGAAAATCGAGGAGCTCGACGGACGCCCCTATCAGGATGTGAGTGCCGACACGCTGAAGCTGGTCCTCTCGGAAGTGCTGCGCGACCTGCGCGAGAGCGAGCAGTGCTATGTGAAGTATGAACTGAAGCAGGGCTGCTTCCACATCACCGTCCGCTGACCGCCATGCAACGCTATTTCGTCTATCTGGCCTACGATGGCACGTCTTACCACGGCTGGCAGATTCAGCCCAACGGCAACAGCGTGCAGGAGGAACTGATGAAGGCGCTCTCCACCTTGCTCCGCCGTCCGGTCGAGGTGGTGGGAGCGGGACGCACCGACGCCGGGGTGCATGCCTCGCTCATGGTGGCGCACTTCGACGCGACGGAGCCATGCGACCCCGCCTTCCTCGCCGACAAGCTCAATCGGCTGCTCCCGCCCGACATCTCCGTCTACCGGGTGGTGCCTGTCAAGGCGGACGCGCACGCCCGCTTTGATGCCACGTCCCGCACCTATAAGTATTATGTGACGACCACGAAGACTCCCTTCGGACGCGCGTACAAGTGCCGCCTTTTCGGCGCTCCGCTCGACTTTTGCCGGATGAACGAGGCGGCGAGTGTGTTGGCAGAGTACACCGACTTCACGAGCTTCAGCAAGCTCCACACCGACGTGAAGACGAACAACTGTCGCATCATGCACGCCCGCTGGGAGCAGGTGAGCGACACCGAATGGGTCTTCACCATCCGTGCCGACCGTTTCCTCCGCAACATGGTGCGTGCCATCGTCGGTACGCTCTTCGAGGTCGGTCGCGGCAAGCTCTCGGTTGAGGGTTTCCGTTGCATCATCGAACAGAAGGACCGTTGCAAGGCGGGCACGTCGGCTCCCGGCCATGCCCTCTTCCTCGTGGATGTGGAGTATCCGGAGGAAGTGTTTATCTGATTGACAATGGATAATTGACAATGGACAATTGCTGAGCTAAAATGATACGGAAAATATGAGGACCTATAAGAATATCACTTTTGACAAAGACCGGGAGACCATCCGGCTGATGCAGCTCTTGACAGAGCCGGATGTGTCGGTGGAGGACTATCGGCACGCCTTTTACCGCTTGGGAAGGGAGTTGGGACTGCTGCTGAATGAAAAAGCGGGCGGAAACTATGGAAACACCATGCTGGCATGTGCATCCGAGGATGCCGACTGGCTGGCACGGGGCGTGCTGGATGTACTGTCGTCCGATAAGGTGTCCCTGGCTGTGTTTTGGAATGAACGGATGATGCTGGACCCCAAAACGCACTTGGAATATAGTCCGATTGTCAAGTCGTATGTGGAGCCTGTCGAGGAATGCCGGACCTTGGTCCTGGTGAAGTCGATTGTCAGTACGTCGTGCGTCGTGAAGACCCAGCTGACGAGGCTGATGACCGACATTCAGCCGCAGAAGGTATATATTGTGGCTCCGGTGATGTATAAGGATGCGGCAAGGAACCTGAAAGAGGAATTTCCGTCCGCACTTGCCGAAAAGTTTGAATTTATCACATTCGCGGTAGATACGGAACGGGATGAACAGCATGGAGTCATCCCGGGAATAGGCGGAATGGTCTATCCCAGGCTTGGTTTGGGCGATGTGCACGACAAGAACAGGTACATGCCTGAATTGGTGAAAAGCCGGATGCCCCTGTAACCCGTTTCTTCTTCCCCCTGATTTGATAAGACGTCGAGAACCCTGTTTCCGGCGTCTTTTTTATTTCCCGGACGTCAGATACGTCGTATCCAGCTTCAAAACATTTCGAAAGGCTTAGGATACACCATTTCCAGCGCCAAAACATTTCGAAAGGCTCAGGATACGTCGTATCCAGCTTCAAAACGTCTCAAAAGGCTCAGGATACGCCGTATCCAGCTTCAAAACATTTCTAAAGGTTAAGGATATGTCGTATCTAGCTCCAAAACGTTTTGAAAGGTTAAGGAAATGCCGTATCCAGCACCAAAAAGTTTTGCGAGACGCTGGATACGGCATTTCCACGACCAAAGGGAACGACGGGAAGACTCATCGGCAGCACAAGTCCTTGAAGTCGCAGTAGGCGCAGTGCGTGTCGAAGTCCGTCTGTGTGAAAGGGACGGAGGGATGGAATATTTCCTCCAGCAATTCGCGCAGACGCGCACGGAACTCCTCGTCGTACTCACGGAAGTCGGTCACCTCCTTCTTTTCCTTGTACGGTTCGCCTATGCGGATGACGGGCGAATAGTCTGCCGAGGCTGCCTTGTGGATGTAGAGCAATGCCGGGGCGACGGGCAACGGCTGGCGGTGCGTCATGATGGCGGCGTAGAGGAAGGTCTGCAGGACATAGTTCGGACGGCGTTCGGTGGGGGTGAAGAGCATCTCGATGCTGGATGCCACGGAAGGCTCGCCACCGGTCTTGTAGTCGACAATGCGCAGCGTGCCGTCCTTGCTGTCGAGGCGGTCGATGATGCCGCCGATGCGGACCGTATGCGTGCCCGTCGGGGTGCTGAGCGTGAAATCCTCGTGGACGGGCAGCTCCATGGCGACCATGCGGAAGGGAGCGTGGTAGAGGTCCTTCTCGAGCAGCTGGCGGAGGTAGCTGACGATGACTTCGGAGTTGAGCAGCTGCACGCCGTTGTACTCGGGCTTGTCCTCGGGACGGACGTGGAAGAAGAGTTCCTTGAAGGCGCTGTCGACGAAGTACTCCAGGCGCACCTTGTCGCGTAGCAGCGGTTCGAGGTCCTCCCGACGCACCGTGTCGCCGTGCGCGGTCAGCTCGCGGTAGACCAGCTCGGCGCTGCGGTGGAAGATGCTGCCGAAGGTGGCGGAGTCGATTTCTGCACTGACTTCCTCCTTGGGACGGAGCCCGGCGATGTAGTGGAAGTAGAACTTCAGGCGGCAGTCGAGGTAGGTGTTGAGGACGGACGGCGAGATGAAGCCCTTCTCGCCCGTGTGGAAGCGTCGGTAGAGCCGCTCGAGGACTTCGGGAGTCTTGTCGACGCGGATGGGCGCGGTGCTCATGGGCATCTGTCCGGCGGTGACGGAGGATTTGCGGATGTCGTGGTTGCTCTCGGTGAGGAGCTGGAGCATGAAGCGCGACATCTCGCCGCGGTTGAGTCCGTCAGACGAGGTGTTGTAGAGCAGGGCGACGTGCTCGGCGCGTTGCATGAGGCGGTAGAAGTAGTAGGCATAGACGGCGTTCTTGTGTTCGAGCAGGGTCATGCCGAAGGCCTTCCGCAGGTTGTAGGGGATGAACGACGAGTCGCTGCTGCCCTTGGGGAGCTTGCCTTCGTTGAGCGAGAGCATCACGACGTTCTTGAAGTCGAGGTTGCGGGTCTCGAGCACGCCCATGACCTGCAGCCCGATGGCGGGTTCGCCGTGGAAGGGGATGGAGGCGGTCGAGAAGACCTTGTTCATGAGGCGGGCGAGGGTCGGGGTCTGCACGCGGAGGGTGCCGCCCTCGATGAGGCGACGGAAGCGGTTCACGGTGGTGTATGCCTGGAAGAGCGACTCGCGGTAGAGCTGGTCGAAGGGGTTCGGGGCGGCTGTCTCCTGACGGTAGAGCGAGGCGGTGCGTTCGAGTGCCGCCTCCAGGTAGGTGCAGAGGGCTGCGTTCCCGCTGACGGGTGTGAAGAGGTGCGTCAGCAGCTCGTCCGTCTGCAGCTCGGAGGGAAGGGGGTAGAAGCGGTTGCGGGCGGTGAGGGAGCGTCCGAGTGGCTCTGCTTCAGGCGAGAGGCTGCGGACGTAGGGGTGCTTCAGCACGGCGATGACGGCGGCGTAGTCATAGCGTCCCGTGTCGGCGTGATAGCCCTCGGTCTGAAGGCTGACGAGGGCGTTGATGAGGCTGTAGACGGGTGTCTGGGCGAGGGGGAAGCCCATGGTGATGTTGACGTGCCGCACGGTGTCGGAGGGCAGGGAGTGGAAGACGGGCTGGAGGAGCGCCTCGTTGCAGAGGACGACGGCGGTCTCGGACTCCTTCTTGCCCAGGTGGGCGCGCAGCCAGTCGGGGAGGAAGCGTGCCTGCGCGTTCTCCGTCGAGGCGGCGACGTACTCGATTTCCTTGTGCCCGGCGAAGGCGTGGAAGTGGGATTCGGGCAGCTCGGAGGGGAAGTCGCGGAGGTTGCGTCGGATGAACTCGCCCGCCTCGTGGTTGGGGGTGTCGAGGTAGCTGACGTCGTAGTCCCAGTAGAAGAGCGCCTTCCCGGCAGCCTGGAGTTTCTCGAAGAGGAGGTGTTCCACGCGGTTGAGGACGTTGAAACCGACGAAGACGTAGTGCTCGTAGGGCAGGGTGGAGGCGTCGAGCGCTTCGCAGGCTTCGCGGTAGAGCATGCCCTCGTAGGCGATGTTCTGTGCGGCGAGGTCGTCGCGGAAGCGGTGGTAGATGTCGCCCAGAACGTTCCACAGGGCGATGAAGCGTTGTTTGAGCTCGGTAGTCTTGCTGACGGAGAAGTTGCGGAAGAACTGACGGATGGCGTCCGCCTGCTCGTCGTTGAGGAAGCCGAGTGTGTCGTATGCCTTGAGGTCCTGGAGGTTGGCGAAGAGCCGGTCGGCGTCGACGCGGTTCTTGTCGATGTCATCGAAGTCGCTGATGAGCAGCTCGCCCCAGAAGTAGAATTCGTCGAGTGTCTCGTGGCTCCGGGTGGCATCGCGGAAGACCTCGTAGAGGCGGCACACGAGTTCGATGGGGTCGCCCACGCGGCGGTCGGTCAGTGAGCGGAAGAGTTCGCTGATGGTCAGGTAGGCGGGGGACCAGACGGGTTGCCCGGCGCGCGTGGCGAGGTATTCGTTGAAGAAGAGGCCCGCACGTTTGTTGGGGAACACGACGGCGGTATGTGTGAAGTCGCCTTGGAGCTTGTCATGGAGGTCTTCGGCGACGAGTTTCAGGAATGGGTTCATGGGTGGCTTGTTTACGGTTTATTCCACAGTGATGAGTTCGTTCTTATAGATGTACCAGAGGTATCCGCGGACGTCGGTGTATCCCATCTGTCGGAGGAGCTGCATGTAGCCGCGCACCTGTTCGTGGTAGGCGGGGCTTTGCTTTCCGAACTTGAAGTCGACGACGACGACCTGTCCGCCGTCAATCATCACGCGGTCGGGGCGCCGGGTCTGCAGTTCGCCGTCCTCCATGTAGACGATGGAGCACTCGTTGAAGAGTTCGCAGCTTCCGTCGAACCACTTCCTTGCCTCGGGGCGTGCGAGGGCACGTTGGATGAGCGAGCGTGCGTGTCCGACGTCGCCGGCGGAGTCGAAGAGTCCTTCGCTCTCCATCTGTGCGAGGGTCGGCTCCACGTCGTCGCGTGTCCGGATGGTGGCGAAGACGTAGTGCAGCAGTCTTCCCTGGCGGATGTACCGCTGGCTGTCGTCTTCGTCCTCTTCTCCGCGGATGAAGTCTGCCGAGCGGTTTGACTGGCGGAAGTCGATGCGGTTGTCGAAGGATGCCATCTTGACGAGCCGTGTGCCGGGTTGCGCGGTGAGTCGGTTGTTGCCTGCCTGCCGTTCTTCCTTTTCAACCGACGGACAGAGGGTGCCGGTCTCGAATTCCCCCATTCCCTCGAATGCCGGGTCGATGCGGCAGAGGCTGTGGTAGAGCAGGGTGGAGATGGAGTTGCTCTGCCCGTCCTTTGCCCAGACGAAGAGGTTCTTCCCGGCGCGTGTGAAGGCGACGTAGAGCAGGTTCAGGTTGTCGACCCACAGCTGGACCCGTTCGTGGCGGTAGTCCTGCTCGTAGGTGGAGTTTGCCATGTTCGCTCCGTAGTTCACGGGGACGAGGTCCAGCTCGTTGTAGGGGCTGTCCTGCGGCGTGCACCAGATCATCTGCGTGCGTATCTCGTTTTCCAGGCTCCAGTCGCAGAAGGGGATGAGGACGGTGTGGAACTCCAGTCCCTTTGACTTGTGGATGGAGTAGATGCGTATGCCCTCCAGTTCGCCGGACGGGATGGTCTTGGCGCAGAGCTTGTCGTCCCACCAGGCGAGGAAGGAGTCGAGGTCGGAGGAGTTCTCCTGCAGGTATTCGATGACGGCATCGAAGAAGGCGAAGAGATAGGCGTCCTGGTCCTCGCGTTCCGCCATGCCGAAGAGGGTGAAGAGGTGTTCGAGCAGTTCGTAGAGCGGCATGAGGCGCAACTCCTCCCGTCGGGTGATGAAGTCCTGCGGGACGTAGTGTTCCGCCCCCTGCAGCAGGAGGGTGTTCCAGTCGGTGTCGCTGCCGACAATCTCCCGCTGGTACATGGCTGCGAGGCGGGCGAGGGCGATGGTGTCGGTCTCGTCGGCGAGCCAGCGCAGGCAGTCGATGAGTGCACAGACGCACGACGAGGCGTCGAGGCGGAAGGCTTCGTCGGACACGATGCGGTAGGGGAGGTTGGCGCTGAAGTAGTCGGCAATCACGGGGATGTTCTTGTTCTTGCGCACGAGGATGGTGATGTCTTCCAGCCGCACGCCTTCGCTCACGAGCTTTTCCACCTGTTCGGCGAGGCACTCCAGGGTCATCTCGACGTAGTCTTCGTTGTCTTCGGGGATGAGGAAGTCCACGTGGACGTAGCCTTTCTCCTCCTTGCGCGGCGAGTCCTGGCAGACGTCGCTGTATGCCTGTTGCAGCTCGGTGCAGTCCGTGCCGTAGGTGTCGCGGTAGATTTCGTTGAGCCAGGCGCTCCCGGCGGTGAAGATGTCGTTGTTGAAGCGGATGATGTTGCTCTCGCTGCGTCGGTTGGTGGTCAGCTTCATCTCGCGGATGGGGTAGATGCCCTCCATCTTGCCGCGCAGGTTGTTGAGGATGCTCCAGTCGCCGTTGCGCCAGCGGTAGATGGACTGTTTCACGTCGCCGACGATGAGGCTTCCGGCTCCCTGCGACAGTCCTTCGAGGAGCAGCATCTTGAAGTTGTTCCACTGCATGCGCGAGGTGTCCTGGAACTCGTCGATCATGACATGGCGTAGCGTGGTGCCAATCTTTTCGAAGACGAACGAGGAGTCTCCCTCCTGCATCAGCCGTCGGAGCAGCGCATTGGTGTCGGAGAGGAGGAAGCGGTTCTCCCGTCGGTTGAGTGCGCGGACTTCCTCGTCGATGTTGGCGAGCAGACGCAGCTGGTTGAGGTAACGCAGGGACAGTTCGCAGGAGTTGAGTGTCCGTCCCTGTTCGGGGCGTTGTTTTTCCGCCTCGACGAGCAGGGGTTGCAGTTGTGCCGACGCCAGGGCGATGATTTCCGAACGTCGTGGGGATGTCTTCGCCGCCCAGTTGTCGGCGGAGTCGAGGCACTTCTCCACGGTGCTGTTGCGGATGTCGTCGCCCCACTTTCCGTCGCGCAGCTTCTTGAAGTAGGAGGCGATGCCGCGGCTCTTCCCGGCAAGGTCGTCGGGGCGCAGTCCTTCTGCTTCGAGAATGCCGAAGAACTGGTCGGCGATGCTGTGCATCACGTCCGTCGCCTCGTCGCGCAGTGCCTCGAGCAGCTTGCGGTAGGCGGGGATGGTCTGCGGGTCCGCCAGCTTGGCGCGCAGTCCGTCGCCCTTCTCGATGTAGGTCTCGTCGAAGATGTTCAAGCCGAAGCTTTTGATTTCGCCCGACACGTTCCAGCGTTTGTCCGAGGCGATGCGTTCGCGGATGAACTCCAGGAGCCATCCCAGCACGGGCGAGCGTCGGTCAAGCTTCTCGATAAGGATATCGACGGCGTCCGAGAGCACCTCGGCGTTGTTGAGCGCGATGTTCATGTTGGCACCCAGTTCCAGTTCCCGCGCCAGGTTGCGCATCACCGACTGGAAGAACGAGTCGATGGTTTCCACGCGGAAGCGGCTGTAGTCATGAATCAGCAGGGAGAGGGCGCGCCGTGCCTTGTCGCGCACCTCCTCAGGGGACAGTCCCAGTCCGTTGCTGACCACGTTCAGGTAGGCATCCGATGCCGCATCCCCGATGGCGATGCCGAAGAGCTGTCCCAGGATGCGTTCCTTCATTTCCGTGGTCGCCTTGTTGGTAAAGGTCACCGCGAGGATGTTGCGGTAGGCGGTGGGGTTGGCTATGAGGAGCTTGATGTATTCCACGGCGAGCGTGAACGTCTTTCCCGAGCCCGCCGAAGCCTTGTAGACGAAGAGTTCAGAAGCGTTGTCCATCATGATGGTAGGGTTAAAGTCGGTCGTTAGAGTTCCTTGAGCAGCACGTTGCCCAACTTCTTGTAGTATTCGTCGCGGGCACGTTCGAGCGTCTCCCACGCGGTGCTGTACTTGTTGTCCTTGTCAATCTTGAAGCTTTCGCTGCCTGCCATGTCGAGCCGGGTGAGGAGGGTGGCGACGTTGAGGTTGTCGGTGTCCTCAGCCGGGAGGTAGAAGGGTTGCGAGCCCTTGCCGTCGGCGTCCGGGTTGCACTCGTAGATGAGCCGCAGGTCCACCAGCTCGTAGATGATTTGCCGCGTCATGCGGATGGGGATGTTGTGCCGGTGCGCCAGGCTGAGCACGGTGTAGGGCCGCTCTCCCCGTGCGAAGCGTTTGCAGATGAAGGAGAGGATGAGCATGCAGAGGAAGTCGTGGTAGCGACGGCTGATGTTGCGCGTCTCGTTGGCGAAGTTATAGTTCTCGAAGTTCTGGTTGCAGTAGCTCAGTTCGGCACCGAAGAGGCAGATGCTCCAGGAAATCTGTGTCCAGAGGAGGAAGAGCGGGATGGCGGCGAAGCTACCGTAGATGGCGTTGTAGTTGGACACCCATATCTGGCTGTTGATGTAGAAGAACTGCAACACCTGGAAGGCGGCTCCGGCAATGAATCCCGGGACGATGGCATAACGGAAGCGTACCCGCGTGTTGGGCATGAAGATGTAAAGCCCCGTAAAGATGAAGCCCGTAAATATATAAGGTATACAGCGGACGATGAACTTGGCGAACGACGAGAGGATGAGGTAGCTGTCGAGGCTCTTGAGCGCGGTGGTCATGAAGATGGACAGACCGCCCGAGACGACCAGCACGATGGGCAGGAGCAGGAGGATGGAGAAGTAGTCGGTAATCTTGCGGAAGGGGCTGCGCTGCTTCTTCACCTGCCATATCTGATTGAAGGTACGCTCGATGTTCCCCGTCAGTGTGAGGACCGCCCAAAGCAGGACGAGCAGACCCACCCCGATGAAGATGCCGCTCTGCGCATGGGCGAGGTAGGAGTCTGTCAGGCTGATGATGACGTCGACGGTCATCGATTGCCCCTCCAGTCCGCGACGGACCTGTTCCTCCATCATGTCGGAGAATCCCAGTCCGCGTGCCACGGCAAAGAGGATGGCAAGAATCGGCACGATGGAGAGCAGGGTGTTGTAGGTCAGCGCCGATGCCTTGTTGACGATGCGGTCGTCATTGAACCGCTGGATGGAGAGGAGCATGACCTTGAGAATGTTGTAGAAGATGTATTTGACACGGCTCACTTCGTTTTCAGTCACTCGCCAGATTTCCTCGGTGAGGAATCGTTTCATCAGGCGTATTCGGGTCTTGAGGCGTAGCATGTTGTTTTCTTGATTTTGAGGTTTCAGAGGATTGTGTGTTCCAGTATGAGGGGAAAAAGAAAAAGAGGCAGAAGACCTGTAAGCCGGGTTCTGTACCTTTGTCAGGCGTCTGTCATTTATCTACGCCCGTCGTCACCGCCGGGCTCTAGCAATCCACCCTCCGACTGGAGCGAGCAACTCTCTTAACGCCGGTATACATGATCTTACAACTCCCAAGATGCACAGCCCGCATGTCACCATACGGCTGGTGAGCTCTTACCTCACCTTCTCACCCTTACCCCTTGTGAAGAGGCGGTTCTTTTCTTCTGCATTGTCTCCACCCTCACGGACAGCTTTCTGTTAGGAAGTGGGATGCTCTGCGTTGCCCGGACTTTCCTCCTCCGGCATAGCCGGCGGCGACAGACCGGTCTTCTGTCTCTTTTTCTGGCTGCAAAGGTATGAAAAATAGCTTTCAGAAGGGCAAAAAAGCTTGAATTTTCTCCTAGGGAGGTGTGTGTCAGGATGCTATAACGAATGCAAATTTGGCAGTTGGCAGACTTAAGCGCTGTTAAGGAGAAAACGGCTCTGTTAAAAGATGGGAAAAGATTGTGACAGGAAGAATAAGCGAATGTTTTTTGTCTTTACTTTAACAGCGTAGATGTTAAACACTAGTAGAAAATTAACAATTTAAATATTATTGGTTATGAAAACAACAACTAAAATGGTTTTAGGCGCTGCGGCTGTGATGCTGTTCAGCTCCACTGTAGCCGGAGTGACGACTTATTCGATGATGAAAGGTGAGAAGGAAAACTCCGGTTCATTCACAGAGATGTTTTCACCGAATCCGAATGTAAAACTGGCTTCCATGAGCGCCACGGAGGCACAGCCTGTCGACCTGACACAGGCAGCCGAACTGTCGCTCCATGCCGTGGTTCATATCAAGTCGACCCAGAACGGTCGCGACCAGATTGTCCGTACGCCGGGCGACATCTTCGATTACTTCTTCGGTGACGGTTACGGGCGTGCGCAGCGTGTGCGTACGCAGCCCCGTGTGGGAATCGGTTCGGGCGTCATCATCAGCAAGGACGGTTACATCGTGACCAACAACCACGTGATTGACAAAGCCGATGAAATCAGTGTCACGCTGAACGACAACCGCGAGTTCAAGGGACGTCTCATCGGAACCGATCCGAGCACGGACCTGGCACTTATCAAAATCGAGGCGGATGACCTGCCGACCATTCCCGTCGGCGACTCTGACGCTCTGAAGGTCGGTGAATGGGTGCTCGCCGTGGGTAACCCGTTCAACCTGACTTCGACGGTGACTGCCGGTATCGTGAGTGCCAAGGCACGTACGTTGGGTGTCTATAACGGCGGTATCGAATCGTTCATCCAGACCGATGCAGCCATCAACGAAGGCAACAGTGGCGGTGCCCTGGTGAACGCACGCGGTGAGCTGGTGGGCATCAACTCCGTGCTGACCTCTCCGACAGGTTCGTATACAGGCTATGGTTTTGCCATCCCGACCTCCATCATGGTAAAGGTTGTCTCTGACCTGAAACAGTATGGAACCGTGCAACGCGCAGTCCTGGGCATCATGGGACATGACATCGACGACCGTGTAAAGGACAAGGACCTTGGAACCGTTGAGGGCGTTTACGTGGCTGACATCACGGAAGCAAGTGCGGCTGCCAATGCCGATATCCGCAAGGATGACGTGATCACTGCCATTGACGGAAAGAAAGTGAAGAACATGGCTGAGCTGCAAGAGGCAATGGCCAAGCACCGTCCGGGTGACAAGGTGAAAGTGACTCTGCTGCGTGCCAAGAAAGAGATGACCGTGAGCGTCGTTTTGCGCAACACGCAAGGTAACACGAAAGTGGTGAAGAATGCCGGAATGGATATCCTGGGCGCTGCCTTCCGCGAATTGCCTGACGAGATGAAGCAGCAGCTTCGCCTGAGCTACGGTCTGGAAGTGACCGGTGTATCGAAGGGCAAGATGGCAGACGCCGGCATCCGCAAGGGCTTCATCATCCTGCGTGCCAACGGCGAGACACTCCGTACGGTTGATGACCTGGAGAATGTCCTGCGTGAGGCAAGCCAGTCCCCCGACCAGGTATTGTTCCTGAGCGGTGTCTTCCCCTCGGGCCGTCGTGGCAACTATGCGGTTGACCTGAGTCAGGGAGAATGATGAGAATCCTACTTTCGCACGCCCCAATTGCCGTTGTGCCCGTGTCACCTGCACAGGTGTCGACAGCCGCAGCCGATAGCGTGCGGAATCCAGGCAATAAATTCAAGAGTTTAGTTTAGTTTTTAAAGAGGTGCATGCACGGCGGATATCCGGAGAAGGTTGTCCGCCGTGTTACTTTTTTTGTTCGTTACGTGATAATTCGTATTTTTGCACACACTAATCTTAGAAAGAATGGTTATGAAAAGTCTGAAAACGATAAGTATTTTGATGCTTTTGTTGGTCGTGACGTCGGCCTTTACGCTCCGCAAGGACGATTACAAGCCCGTCTATGTGATGGGCGTGTCGCTGTGTTTTGGCGATTCGGTGGTTTACTTTACCGACATCCAGCAGATTGACAGCGTGCGTTTGACCAAGGAAGGCTTCCTTCCCAGCCGCGAAGGATACAGTGAGCAGTTGAAAGCCTACCTGGAAGCAAAGGACGGAAATATCAACCACACGTGCATCACCTATTTCTCTGAGAAGAAAGCGGCGTTGCAAAAGACGGTGACCAAGCTGATGAAACGTTATCGCAACGGTTCGACGGTCATCCAGCAGATTGCTCCTTCCGACTTCAAGTTCGTCCGTCCGGAAGAATGATGCGCGGCGAGCAGCCGACGCATGAGAGCGGTTCGCGGACGGTTGTCCGGTCTTCCGTCTCCTGAAGAATATGACATGGCATGTGAAAGTGAATGCAACGTTCCTTTCACATGCCATTTCCTTATGGTCGAAGACAGCGTAAGAAAGCAATTGGAAGGCGGCGATTTGTCAGGAAGCGTCCCTGACCATCTTGTAACCCAAAGCGGATAATTGCCATACAGAAAGCTCCGAAACAACGGTTTCAGCTAACTCATCTTTTCTCAGATTTCGATAAACTAGCCTTCAAATGTGAACATCTGCAAACGAAAATACGGAAAACACCCCTTTATTTTAGAAAACTATACATTCTGTTCCCGGAAAACAGGCAAAACGTGCCCGCAATAATATTGTTTCGCGAGCCAAACAATATAGTTTGCCGCGTCAAACACATTAGTTTCCCCCTCCAAACATTATTGTTTCGTCCTCGGAAGTCAAATCTTTGGAAAATGGAGGTAAAGAATAGTGAGTTTCGCTTTCCAGAAGGAGTGCCGTGTCAACAAATCGGAAGGTAACACGATGTGCGGAGTCTTGCGTGCCGGATGCGATCGGTGAGCATCCATAGCCTTCCGCCTTCCCGAAAGAAAGCGCCAGACGCATTTCGCCGACAAAGTGTATTTCGCTAATCGCCTGAGAAGCCCCTCGAAATCCACCAACTCCTATTTCGGTGCAAGGAAAGGCACTGTGAAGGGCTTCGTTTGACAGAATGTCAAGGGGGGGGAGGATGGTTTGTTTCTATACCTGTGGTGATATCGGTATCTCTATGGAAGAATGGACGTATTTGCTCAATAAAGAAAAAGCAGCACCCTATATTGACGTATTGCTATGCTTCTTACGGGAACCGGAGCATAAGGGAACATGTAGTGTCATGGGGTTGAAATACGGAACTACTTCACAATATTACAATAGTAAGATTACCAACTTTGCCAAATGGGTTCAAAAAGAACTGGGACGTTTCCGTGTGGTGGATGTGGACGGGAAGCCGGCGGTGCATGAGCTGATGGAGCTCACGTTGGTACGCTTGTTGGTTGATGAAAATTTTGTCGTCCATGGCTTGCTATTTAAAATAAAATATCTAGTTTTGCGAAAAAGACAGTGGAGGTAAACGCGCCCAATGGGCTTAGGACCCGGGTTAACGCATTCCATTGTCTTTTTCTATTTTATACCGGATATTAAATCGTCCGTTTTTTTTGCCATGCGCTCGATGAGGACGGAAGCCGACGGTGCATGAGCTGATGGAGCTCCCGTTGGTGCATTTTGAGTTGATTGATGAAAATTTGTCGTCCATGGCTTGCTATTTAAAATAAAATCACTATGTTTGCAACAGCTCCACAAGGAGTTAGCGTGTGCTGCGGCACGTCGCATCGCAGGGAGGTCTGTTTTCAGGCTTCCCTGTTGTCATTTTATAAACTAGCCATTTACGAAGCATGGTTTCGAACAGCTTTAAATCACCGTTTGAATCGGTGAGAAGCCAGCCTATGTCAGATTGCATGCGGTGCACCTTGAATGCTGCGAACACCTCGTTGGAGGGCAGAAGTCAGAGGATGAAGTAATCTATCCGCCCACCAACATAGAAGTCTAATGACCGATTCGGGTTAAATTATACCGAAAGAGCATAATCAATCGGAAGTTTGATTCGAATGACAGCATATATACCCCTCTTGATCATAGGCTTTTCGCTCCCGATGAATTAAAGCTATCAGTTGCTGCAACTCGAATACGTCTGACTTGATATCCTTAAAATAGCTATACTGTTCATCATATCGTTTGTTGGAACCAGCCTTCAAGCGGGATTCAATGTCGCCCGGAATTAGATAGGAAGACCGTTCCTTACCTAGATATTGTTGGAATTCAACGAGAAATATATTTATTCCAGCCAAATCAAAGTCGCCGAAGTGAAGATAATGATTGGGAATGGAGCATAGCCATCTTCTAAGATCTGTGGATTGTGGATATCTGGATACAAAGAGTATTCTGTTGGAAAAGTCATGTGCTGTAAGATATGCTTCAAAGAAAGCTCTTTGCTTACGAATCATCCTGAAGTTCTCCATATTCTCAACACCAATTACTACCACGTTTTCCGGAATTGTAAGCTTTTCCCAGTCTGAAACAAAGAGAAAGCTTCCTTCCTGTGGATTGACCATAAAAGGCTTTTCGTCAAGAAAACATTCAATCGGTTCGTAGCTGTTTACCGGGAATCCGGGGCAGGAGCGAATCGTAACCAGTTTGGAGTTCCCTGTCCCCATTGCCATTGACGCACGGGAATCAGTAAGATTTACTTCAAGAATCCGATAACTTTCATCCTTATCCATAAGAAATCTTTTAAGGGCTTCCGTGTCGCGAGCACGATAGGATTTCCTGGAACCATGCGAACTTACCCATAGCATACCTTCTGCCAACAGTTCGTCAAGTAACTTACGGCTTAGCTTTGAACCGGCGACTTGTTCACCAGCCAGCAATGCTTGTATCGATGTACTTATAGCCATGGTACGGACTAGTTTATTCGTTTCAACAATTTTTCCACCCTCGTCTTTACCCCATGTTTACTTAACAGATACGTATAGCGGTAATCGTAAGGATTATACGATGTCGGTGAGCTGTTAATGAGATAGATATTGCGTGAATTGGCAAACTGCAGAATGCCTTTTATATTGTTGGGGTGCAAGCGTCCTATCTCATCCATCATGCAGTGTACAATGAAATCGCCACTTTTTTTGGCTGCCTTTTTCTTAAAAACATTGATGAGCATGATATTGACCATCGCTTTCACCAGAATATCTGTACCATCCGATCCTACATTGTTAATACGTTCAACCCAACCGGTGTCATTGTCGTTTTCTTTCACACGGAACTGTAAACGGAAAGCGTCCCCCAAAGATACTGTCGGACGATTGGGCTCGTTTTGCAACTGGTGAGACAAACTCTTCAGATAATCCACAACCTTACGGTTCACGTCATCCCGGTTATTACTTGAGAAAAGATTCAATTCGCCGATTGAAAGGGCATTTTCTGCCGCATAATCGTGGATGGATATGAGCAGTTGCATAAGCTTGTCTGAAGACTCATTTGCTCTGAGTTCAATACTCTTGATTACACCTGCAAAGTTCTTTTCTATAAAATCACGGTTTATGGCTTGTATCACTTCGTCTACATCCGATCTGCGCTTCATCAGTGAGCCGATTTCTGTTGAAATACGTCCCAGGATATCCTTATAATGTTCGCTGGTGCGCCTGCGGAACTCCTCGATTTTATTGTTGTCCATGAACTCCTGCAAATCCACGGCAATCTGCAGATAGTCATTGTCTGTTACGGGCATTGTATTGAAATGAAAAGCATTTTGAGGCTTGAAGTTACGATTGAAACTGACAACGATGTATTTAAGCTTGTCTATCGATTCACGTTTCTGATTGACCGTGCCTCTAAGTTGACTCAACAGTTGCTGACAATCCTGCTCGGTACTCTTCGTTTTGTCATCAGAGAGGAAAGTATCAGGTACCAGATGTTCATTCTCTACCACCTGATGATAAAGTTCCAAACCTTCCCTTCGATGCGTGAGTTCCTTAAGAATCCGCTTCAGCCGTTCGTCCATTTCTTTGCATTTTTTCTCGATACGCGTCCGCTTGTCTTCATAACGCTGACGTATCATTGTGAGTTGCTGTTCAATGGTCTTGATGTCCTTTTTGATTTCCGGTTCCTTAGCAAAGAGATTTTGCTCAGTGTCGCGGTATCTGATGACAATTGCACGTTCATTTTCAATACTCTTTAATAGTTCCTTCAATTCATCCAAAGCCTTACGATATTGTTCGAGCAGTTTCGTGTCAACACCTTTGCCTGCAAGTTCAGCTACCAGCTGTTCATCAAGCTGTTTCTTCTGCACAGCGAACTCATGATTACGTGTGGTAGCCTCAATCTCTTGTCTTTCTTTGAAAAGGCGCAATTCCTCTTCGAGAACCTTCACAGCCTTATTAAATGATAAATCAAGATCCTTAAGGTCCTTTTTATTCTTTATTTCATTCTTATTACGAGTATCCTTTTCTGAATTCACTTTCAGTACTGCTTCATTAAAAGCACGTTTGCGGATTTCTTTTTCCTGGTTAATTTGCTCCTGCTCTTCCATCTCCAGCTTGTGTCTGTGGGTTTGCAGATTCTGTCGCTTTACAGGAATCTGTCCTTCTTCCACCTTCAACGATGTCATTTTCTGACGAAGTGGATTCACTTGTGCAGCATATTTCTTACCAAGTTTAGAAATTTCTCCCTCAAGAGTAACAGGTAATTGTGTGAGCTGACGGTTGATTTGTCGCACTAGCTCTTCCAAGTTATTCTTCTCCGATCTATATTCGTCAGGCGTACGATGTACGTAGGCAATATTATCCAGGTTTAACTTTACGCCAAACATACCATCAGTCCCAGTGTCCAACTGAGGTTCAAGCCCTTGAGCATACAGAATCCTTTCTTCGTCAACGACTTTGCCTATTGTGTTTTCCCAACCTTCGGCATTCTCACAAAGCCACTTGTAAAGAGAGCCGTCCAAATGAGCCAATAAGTTATTGATTTTCGTGATTTGTTCACGCGTTTGTGTCCGGTCAGTTTCAAGACGTTCCTGCTCACGCTGGAACTCCTGTTTTATTTCCGTTTCTTTCATCTCATACTCGGCAGTAATCCGATCAATCTGACTTCGTACAGCTACTTGTTGTATGGCGTTCTCCTTCTCCATAAAATCCAATTGCTGCAATTCATCATCAACCTGTTTTATTTCAACAGCCTTCGGATGCCACTGACGAAGTTCCTTCAGTGCGTTATCAGCCTTACTCTGTTCAGCCAACAACATTTGCAGACGCTCGTCCGAGTCATGTCTCCAGCTGTTGAAAGCTTCCATAATCTGATTCCTGCTTTTTGTACGTTCTTCCTCTACCTTCTTGCGCCTTATCTGAAGTTCGTCCTGTTTCTGATAATACGCCTCTTTCTGGATGTTCTCGAATGCCTGACGTGCATTTTCCAGTTTACCCCTTGCAATGTTGTACTTTTCTTCTATCGATGCATGGGTTTTCAATAAATCATCCAATAGTGTTTGTTTCTCCGTCATTTCCTGCTTGACAGCTGTCTCCCGGTCGGCACGAGCGAGTATAGCCTCAATACCCATGGATTCGAAATCCTTTCTTGCCTGCGCTATTTCCTTTAGTTTACTTTTCTTTGCACCAAGGTCCTGATTCAGCGAGTCTTTTTCTTTTTCATATTCTGCGGTAAGTTCTTTCCCACGGTTATGCTCTTTCTCCAGGTCCGCTCCAATATCTGCTGCTTGGGCTTTCAAAAGAGGTATATGCTCTTCATTATAAGCTACAGCATAATTGAGCATACGCCATACGTCCAGCAATTGCTGGTCAAGTGCTACGATTGTACGCCCCTGTTCGGCTATTTTCAATGCCTGCTGACGCACCGGATAACTGCCATCACGTGATTGGCGGAACCAACAGTCTATCTCGTCATACTCACGCTCAAAGTCCGTAACAAGGCGTCTGTAGGTCTGCAAATCAATGGGCAAATCTTCATCTGTCATCGATTGTATGATGGTATTCTTGACAAAGTCCGCATCGAGCTTTGTATTCAGGAAAACATTTTGAATACTGCGTGGGATATTCTGATAATGTGAACTCTGCACCAGTGCATAACGTGTATATTTATAGTCATGAGTGTTACCGAAGATTATATCCTTGAACATCACACCGGATTCTATTCTAGCAGACACAGCCACATCCTTGTCTATACGTTCACGAATCTTCACCCAGTCACTCAATACCTGCTTGCCGTTGTCAATCAACCATTCACGTTGATAAGGAGCATCAATGAACCTCCACGAAGCACGCCCCTGATACCTGCTGACAAGTATCGTATAGGCCCCATTATCACGCATCACCTCATAAAGTATATAAGAGTTCGATTGATGAAAATAGAAATCATCAAACGATTTCTGTCCCTGCTGGATGCCCAAATGTTGTTTATCCGCATTGTAGAAAAACAGCAGTGCTCTCAATACCGTACTTTTACCGACACCCTGAGTTCCCGTGAAATGCACATTTCCATCTACGGAAATCTCTGCATACGGAATATTGGCACTATTGATAAAGATTATCTTATTCAGGTATTTCATCTTCGTTTGCTATTTGAATTATATCCACTAGTTCCTCGGCATAACGGAAGGCCGAAGTAATCTTATAGGTTTCATCAAGTTCACTGATACATTCAGCAAAGCCCATATTCTGCATTTCCTGGAGTAGTTTGTTCACTATCTCAACATTTGAGCCCATACCGTATTTCCTGAACAGGTGCTGTGCCTTTTCCTTCAGTTCGATATCCAGACTGATCTGTTCTATCAAATGGCTTTTACGGAATTGATATCCTGCAGCAAATGACTGATTATAGCATTTCAGAAAATCCAGATAGTCAAGCCATTTTGAGAAGCTGTCCAATTTCTGCTCTATCGTCTGTTTACTCTCTCCCATTCTTGAGAAATAGAAGTAACCATTACCAGATTCCAGTTGCAGACCGATTTCCTTGAAGTATTCCGTATAATCCTCCAGATTTTCCTCAATATCCTCATATAGATGGCGGACAGAGGGGTCTGCACTGTCTACCGAAAGGAACTCCCCTCGGCTTAACCGCTCGTATATTCTTTGAGTATTATTTCGCATAAATTACAGGGTATTCAATGTTTTGGTAAATTGCATATTCGCCTGTTATCCTGCATTCATCAGGGTGCAAGATAACCAACTGGCAGAAGAGGGTAGCATGCTCTTCTATATTACGTTTTACTTTGTAGTCATACTTCAGAATGAATTCAAACAGATTATAGCTTGATGCTAAAAACGCATTCCATACTTCGGCAGAATCCACCTCCTTCAACTGGTGGACATGTTCTTGCAGGTCGTCTTCCGTCAAGGGAGCAGCTTCCGTTCTTGCCATCTTCTGTATTCCATTCCGTTCGGCAATTCGTTTCAGCAACTTTACTACCTGTTCATTTTCCCTCAGCATTTCCAGAGACAGACGAATCCTATTGTATTGTCGGGATTCCATCCAAAGAGGATTTCTTTCTTCCAATACATTGAGGATATTCGTATCAGTCTTGATGAGCAACTGATCTTGCAGATACTTCAGCTTTCGTATCTTTTTGTAAAGTCTGTTCTGCTGGTCTATCTGATTGATGTAGGAAATAATCTGTCTGTCAATCTCCATTAGCGCATGATAAGCTTCAACAAAATCATGCTTCACCTCGCTACACGTCTTGGCCATGTGCGGATCATTTGCCATGATAAAGAAGGCTTGCTCATTATCCATCAGTTTTTCACATTCACGTATCATTGCGCGAATACTATTTCCCTTCTCATCCAGATTCTGCAGCTTCTTCTTTTTAATGATATAATTGGGTTCCTGCTTATAGGCGTTGTCCATATTACGCTTCAAATCCACCACATTCTTCAAGGTTCTGAATCCGGTCTTCTTTAAGAGCTGGCGCACACTATCCTGATATCCGGCTTTACGATTGGAATTAGTCTCTTGCAGAAAATACCCTATATACTCCTTCAAGGTGTTGATACACTCCTGTACGCTCAACACACTGATTTCCTCATTGACATTCAGTACTTCTTCGAAAAAGTTCAGGTAGTCACTCTCTATCTCAACCGTATTGCCAGATTCCACCAATACGCCATAGTCAACCAGTCTCCTCAATCTTGTTTCATTTCCTCCGACAAGTTCTATGGCAAGCCCAACCGGAAACTTCATGAGCTTCCGTTTTTCAAACATCTCGCTTAGTAATCCTTGTTCACGCGAGAGTGTCTTGGTCAATTCTTCTATGCTTCTGAAATGTGTCAGAACATCCATATAGTTAAAACTCTGTGATTGGCACAACATCTATTTTATAACCGTCTTTCTTCATTGTACGTTTCAGGACTCTCATATCATGACATATCTGAACAAGACGTATGATGTTACTATTCAAATACAATATTACTGTTTTTTTATTCAAACAACAATGTTTGTTGCATAAAATATAAATGATATTTTGCATTGAGCAAGAATACTTAGTCCACTGAGTAAAATGTAGAGGTATGAAGTGAATTTCGTCCTGCGCAAGAAAGGTTCGGTGGTCGCCATTGGGTTGAAAAGCAATGTGGAGAAGTGTACGAAGGGATTGGATAAATTCCGCAAGCTGTTCCATCCGCAATCAGCGTTTATTGTGGAAGAGGGTGGCCTCAGTACGGAGGATTTTCTTTCGATGGATTTGAGGAAGTTGTTTTGAATTTGGAATAATAAAAAGGAATAGCTATGGATACATTAAGTCTCACAAAAGTAAAGTCATTGTTCATCCTAACTTTAATACAAAGAGACGATGGACAAAAGAAACAAACTTTGGAGACGTCAACAGATGTCGCGTGTGTTTAAGGCTCGCATGATTCTTTATGCAGCTTATGGAACTC
Source organism: Bacteroides sp. Marseille-P3684 (assembly GCF_900291465.1). Lineage (GTDB taxonomy): Bacteria > Bacteroidota > Bacteroidia > Bacteroidales > Bacteroidaceae > Phocaeicola_A. Next base: position 2,712,924 of record NZ_LT985808.1, on the reverse strand, counting down.
CTATTATCCATGAGGATGGAAGTATGGACAATCATCCACATTGGTTTGAGTTGGCAAAAGAAAAATGGGCAAAAGTTTATCAATCTACGGGAACTCCATGTAGCTGCTGGATATGCAGGGGAGAAGAGTATAACCGTAGAGAGTATAAGAAAGAAACTTTGCGTATTATCCGGGAATCTACTGAAGATTAATGTTAGGGTCACTTCTTTCCGTTGTATGGGGTAGAGAGTGACCTTATTCTATAAGTCTTTCTACCAATGGCACATAATACTCTCGTACCTCTTCTGCCGTAGGTGTATGGGCACCGGGAAAGTGATAAGCATGGGTGTAGTGTTGCAAGAACAGCGGTTCGAAGTGAGCCAAATGGTCATTCTTTCCGAAAAGTCCCCAAATATGGTTGGTCATTTCTGGCCGGCAATCGTCCCATTGATGGGCTTGAATATCGGCAAACTCATCTATCAGCGGTTGGTCTATCACGAAATGTTGCTGTCCGTCCGCTCGTGGTGATTTGTACTCATGCGCTCCAATGCGTTCGGAAAGGAAACGGGTCATTTCAAAATGGGGATTACCCAACAAGGCAGGTATTCCCAAACGTGATGCCACTATCTGCCCCAAGAATGAGCCGTTGCTATTGCTCACCAATACATTTGGATGCTCACGTTAGCAAAGTTTTGTAATGAATGTGAGAGCTTCGCGAGGGTGAAGCGGAAGGTCGGGCGTGAGGACTTCCCCCTTACTTTCGAATGCCTGCTTCAATGCTTGGGCAGGTATGCAACTGCCCGAGGCAAAGAAACCGTGGAGGAAAAGTATTTTTGTAGTTCTCATTATTCGTTTGCTAAATGTTTCAGTAACATTTACTGTATTACAAAAACAAATTTATATGGCTAAGGTATAAAATTTCTATGGAATATCTCTTAAGCTTCCCTTACATCCACTACCAGCTATTCTGCGATGTGAGGATAGATCGTGAAAGACAGGATAGTGAGCATCAGCAAACCCTATGTGAGACCGATCGTGAGAGGTAAGGAAGTGAAGAGAGTGAAGTTCAGAGCAAAGTGCAACAATATCCTGATTGACGGACTCTCCTTCATCGAGAAGCTGTCGTTCAATGCTTTCAATGAGGAAACCAGACTGTAGCACTGCCTGAAGATACACCGGAGGCTTTTTGGGGTGGATGCGGCGCAAGTCGGAGGAGATGCCGGCTATGCTGGTAAAGCCAACCAGGAGTACTGCAGGGAAAGAGGGATACAGACTTCGTTTGTAAAGAGAGGTCGTCCGGAGCTCGTGAAGAAAAAGAATGATATCATCCGCAAAGAATTGGCGAGGGTGAGGGCGACAAAGATGGAGGGGTCGTTCGGAATGCAGAAGGAATACTATGGCTTGAAATGAATCAAGGCAAGGACGAGATAGATCGAAATCCCGTACATTTTCTTTGGCATTCACACGGCGAATGTAGTCCAGCTTTTTCGGAGGGAAGTCGCCGAAATTGTTCAGACTGCCTGATGTTCTATATGTGGAACGGAACCTTTATAGGAGTATTGTCTCCAGTTGTGGCGGAAAATGAAAAAATCGGATTCCAAATGAAGCTGATGATATAAAAAATGATGAGTTCAAACGGAAAAATACAGGGACTGTCTGCCGAATTACTCATAATGATGGAATTAAACGACAGTCCCTACTCTTGGCATCCATCATTATAATCGTTACAATGCATATTGTTTGGCTGATGATATTATGGAACCTTATCGTCCATATGTTGATAGGTTGGTCTTTCAAATGTCTGGACGATATGATATGAGCAAAGTAGAACTCACGAAAAGTCAAAAAGCGGAGTTGCTGTCTATCCCTACGCTAGATGTGCAAATATCTGGCAAGAGGAGTCCTTTGATGATAGCTGTTGGGGCAGAACAGCAATTGGAACTCTTCTAGAAACAATAAATCCCACCTCAGAGTGGGATTTATTGTTTTGAAACAGCCTTTTTTTATTTTCCTAATAGGGTATTTAACTTGTTTATATTCAGAGAATAGTATATAATCTGCTGTCTCTGATAGTTCAAAGGTAATCATTTAGAAGCAAATCACAACCCTGCCCGCCTTCCGCACGACAAGGGCATCGCTGTCTCTGATAGTTCAAAGGTAATCATTTAGAAGCAAATCACAACTTCCCCTCCGACGGACGAGAGAGCCGCGTCAGCTGTCTCTGATAGTTCAAAGGTAATCATTTAGAAGCAAATCACAACTAGCTCTGTCGGTTAGAATAGATAGACTACGCTGTCTCTGATAGTTCAAAGGTAATCATTTAGAAGCAAATCACAACATCAAGACACAATGTGTCACATCTATAATTGCTGTCTCTGATAGTTCAAAGGTAGTAATTTAGAAGCAAATCACAACCGGCTTTTTTTGTGTCCGAACACCAAGCGAGCTGTCTCTGATAGCTCAAAAGTACAATTAGAGTTTGGGAAAATCGAGTGGGCTCCGTTCCAGGGCGGCAGCCAACGCGGCAGAGGTATCGTCACCATCCACCTGGTGACCGACTGGACAGAGGGTGGGTACGATGCAGCCTTCGACCTCGCCCACCGGGTCTATAAGGCTCTTGACGGACTGAGCGGGGAGAGCTTCAACGGACTGTCGCTGGTGGAGACGAACACGAACCACAACCACGAGGAGATACTTGAGAGCATCGACAGCTATGCCGTGCGTTACCTGTTGCGATAGGGCGCACGAGTCGCAACGATGAAGCCCCGACGGACAGTTACCGCCGGGGCTTTTACATGAAATGTTATACCTTTGTGCCTAAAAAAGATGACAGTACTACATGATACAGGAGAAGGTTGGAATGGCTTTGTTCGAGAGCTGATTGAAGCCAAAGAGAAAGTGGAGCTTCAGCATGAATCGTTAATACGCCATCTGTCAGGCACAGCCGCAACCTTAATAGGCATAATCTCTGTTTTTGGTGACATGTCACGAGGGAATATGCTTCTTCGCTGCCTGACAGTAGCGAGTGTGTTATTTCTGTTGCTGACAGTCCTTGCCGGTGTATTGTATTGTTTTTTGCAGTACAAACTAAGGTTGAAAGCGCTTTCGAATACTTTAAGGCAATATCAAGAAGGTTCTGTGGATGTCGTCGGACAGGTCTCCTCGTCAACCGCCTCATGGCTTGCAAAAATCTTCCCTTGGCTGTTGTGCGTGGGGATAGTCCTCCTATCGGCAAGCGCAGCGTATGCTCTACTGAGGCGTTGAGAGCCTTCCTGATTTTCTCATCTTGTATCTTTTCCTCCATATCTTGATGTGGTTTAGAAAATTGTTATTACCTTTGCAGTGCGAGGGATGGGGCAACCTTTAGAGACCCGCTCTCGCTCCAGCCAAGTTTCTAACTTGGCTTTTTTATTTGTATGATTTCATCACCTTGGATGCAGTAAATCAAATCAAACTTTTTGTACTGTGAGGTTCCCTTTAGACCATTGAATTTTGCAAGACCGGTTTGGAAGTTCTCCGAAGAGAAGTTTCCATTAGGGAAGAACAGAACCGCAATTCTTGATTCAGGCTTTGATGCGCAATGTTTGAGTGCATTCCTTATATTGTTAGGTGTGCCGCTTTCAGCACCTGCAACCTCAAATTTAAGGTTGTCCCAAAGTCCCTCGCAACTTTTACCCTTATATACATTTTGTGGCTCTTCTTCCAAAATTACAGAGTGTCCATGCTTATATCCTACATTTTGTATTGTGGTCTCATACCAGCCTTTGTCTTTGTCTAAGTTGTGCCCAATGTGGGTGGCTTTCAGGCCACCGTTCTTTTCGTCAAAGACGACATCCTTATATTTCTCGTCTTTGATGAGTTTACCGTACAAGGAGCGGTTCTTTTCTATTTGTTCTTTTTGAACCTCTTTGATGCCTCGAAGTAGTTTACACGCCTCACATACCTCATTCTCCGGAACGAACCTTGCCAGTTTGACTTTGCCCTTGGGGATGTCGCAGTCGCGACACCGGCGGATGGTGTAAGGGTTGTAGTCAGGGAAGGTCTTCTGCTCCTTGCCGGGGTTGAACCGGAACATTCGCTTCGTGTCCCGTTGCAGGGCTTCCTCGCCAAGTGCCATCGCCTCGTCGTGGGGCGTGGCGGGGTATTTCGCCTTGCGCACCTGCACCACGGTACAGCGGCAGTTCCAGCCGTTGGGCGGGTAGAACTCCTCCCAGAACGGGTCAGAGGGCGGCAGGGTCACACCGTTCAGCGCGGCATGTTCCGGACGCACCTTGTCGTCACCTGCCGTGCGATACTGCAGGTTGTAGCGGTCGCCGTCCTCCGAGAACCGCTCCCACCGGGCTGCCATCTCCGCCGATGATTGCACGAAGTTGTACTCCGCCCGCAGATAGTTGGAGTTGTAGGTCTCGTCGACCTTCCGAACGTCGTTCAAAAAGCGTTCAAACGTCTTTCGTTCGCCGTTCTCGTCCAGCAGGGACGGAAACGCTGATGGCTCAAAAATAGTAACCTGAGGCTGGTTGTATTCTGCTTTAACAAAAACAGGCTCGCCCCGCGAAATCACTTCGGGGGGCGAGCCTGCAATTTATGTACTAATAATTAATAAATTGTGGTTACGTAATTTTTATGACTAACTAACTTATCTTTCTTAATGACATTGCAAAGATAGAGGGGTTTCACTGTTCCTGCAATCCCTATTAGAAGGTATATTACACATGCCGAATCCCTATTTATAGGTAGAATGGGGCGCAAAAACGAACAGTTTACATCTTTACATCACCCAATTCAACCAGGTTATTGACAATCGCATAGATAGTTAGTCCGGCGGGAGAATGGATTTGAAGTTTGCGGGAGATATTCCGTCTGTGAGTAATCACGGTGTGGATGGAGATAAAAAGCTTTTCGGCAATCTCCTTGTTTGTCATTCCCTTGACTACACATGTAATAATCTCCCGTTCCCGCTGACTCAGTGTATCGGTGTCGGTATCTTCCTCTTCTTTCTGAGACTGGAAAAGCGCATTTATTTTCGTATAAATTACTTCTTCGTTGTCATAGAGAGTGATTGACTCATCATATTTCTTCAACAGGTTCTGGTCCGTCATGTTGCACAGTAAGGCTATACACTTGACGGAAGCAGCCTGCTGGTCGGCTTTGAAGTTGTCAATGTTGAACCATCCTTCAAAAGCCGGGTCGACAATCAGGACATCGGGGACATGACTCTGCATGCAATTTTCCAAAGCTTCCAAAGAGCTGACTTCAATCAGCTGGATGGCATGTGCTGTCTCGGGCATGTGCTTCAGGATGGTAAGCATCCCATGACGCACGATTGCCGATGACTCGGCGACAGCAATCCACATTACATCGTCTTTCATAATATTCCTTTTTTCTTTTCCAACTGACGGACTACCGGCACGAGCAGGAAGTCTTCAATCTTACAATGTGACGCAAGGTCTTCTTCACAACTGAAGATATCAATCAATACGGCGTTGAGCAGATTATTGTTTCCTTGTTCAGGATAGTATTTTAATATGATATTCTTCAGCTCCACTAGCTTCATCCCGATTTGGTTATGGCGGCGGGCAAAGACACTGATTGTATAGCGACTGTCTGGAGTACCGTCCAGCAGGGCGTCGACATAAGTGAATACATTCATTTCTTCATACTCCATGTGTCGGCGGACCTCTGCCACATATTCGTCGAAGAATTTCAGAATAAGGTAGGTGATTTCGCTGTGTATGGACTTGCTGATGGCTTGCACGAGCCGTTCGCGGATGGAAGGCAGGAAGAAATCCAAGAAGTAGCTGTGTGCCTGCTTGAGATAGTCCATCAAGTCACGGACGGAGATTTGTGACAGGTTGCCTTCCAACAGGTTGTTCCCTTCATGGATGAAGTTTGCTACTGCCAGAAAAGTCGGACAATTGACTTCCTTCTCTCGGCAGACCTGTTCCACCGTCTTGTCACCAAAGCCTAATGGCAATCCGAAACGGCTCATCACCAACAACAACTTGTAATCGTGGTTTATTAAATCGCCCATCTTGTCGGAGGGCATGAATTTGACGCTTTTATAATCCATACATAGAGCTTTTATGCTGAATATCCGTTTAGTGGATATCCAATAATTAGTATACAAAGGAACATGAAACTGTTTGAACAGCCAATCCCCATTTGTAGGTATTTCCAGCCTTTGTCTACCAAGAAATAGGTAGTAAGGCTCAGGGTAGGGGAGGTAAAGATAGGAAGAAAAGAGGTCGTTCCACATCTATTGCCATAAAAAAAGCGGGTTGCCTTCAACCTCTTGTTGAAAACAACCCGTTTTGGGAATATGCCGATAGACGGATTACTTGCGTGCTTCAGCGATGTAACCCAATGCTTCTTTGCACTTGTCGGTTACATATTGCCAATCTTCAGCAGCTACTTTATCCTTCGGGAAGAGCTTGGAACCCATACCTACACAGAATACACCTGCTTTCACCCATGCGGTGAGATTCTCCTTGCTAGGTTCTACGCCACCGGTCACCATAATCTTTGACCAAGGCATCGGAGCCATCATACCCTTTACAAAGTTCGGACCGTAAACATCGCCGGGGAATACCTTGCAGAGGTCGCAACCTACTTCCTGTGCAAAACCTACTTCGGATACGGAACCGCAGCCCGGGGTGTAAGCTACGAGACGACGGTTGCAGACTTTGGCAATTTCGGGGTTGAACAACGGACCTACCACGAAGCAGGCTCCCAGCTGGATATAGAGGGCAGCTGTTGCCGGGTCAACTACAGAACCCACACCCATGGCCATTTCCGGGCATTCTTTTGCTGCGAATTTTACGACTTCGGCAAAGACTTCATGGGCAAAATCGCCACGGTTGGTGAATTCGAATGCACGTACACCACCTTCATAGCAGGCTTTAACTACCTTCTTTGCTACTTCAACGTCCTTGTGATAGAACACAGGAACCATACCGGTTGAACCGATCTTGTTCAGCACGGCTACTTTATCAAACTTAGCCATATATTTTTTATTCTTAGATGCTTATAAAGTTTCTACATTCTTGCTTGAAGCCATGGTTTATCGTTGAACACGACCACTGGCATTACCACCTGCAAGGCTTTCAACTTCTTCTACGGAAACCAGGTTGAAGTCACCGTTGATGGTATGTTTCAAGGCGGAAGCAGCAACGGCAAACTCAAGAGCCTCACCCTGGTTGGGCTTCGTCAACAGACCATGGATAATACCGCCGGAGAAGGAGTCACCACCACCAACACGGTCGATAATCGGGTTGATGTCGTAGCGCTTGGAGGTATAGAATTCCTTGCCGTTGTAAATCATTGCTTTCCAGCCGTTGTGTGTAGCAGAGAATGATTCACGAAGGGTAGAGATGACATACTTGAAGTCGAAGGTCTTGGCCATCTGCTCGAAGATTCCCTTGTAGCCTTCTGCGTCGGTATTGCCACCTTCAACGTCAGCATCGGGTTTGAAGCCCAGGCAAAGTTCAGCATCTTCCTCGTTACCAATACATACGTCAACGTATTGCATCAACGGGCGCATGATGGACTGTGCTTTCTCCTTAGTCCACAGTTTCTTGCGGAAGTTCAGGTCAACGGATACGGTCACACCGTGACGCTTGGCAGCTTCACAAGCGAGTTTGGTCAGCTCGGCAGCCTTGTCCGAGATAGCCGGTGTGATGCCTGACCAGTGGAACCAGTCAGCACCTTCCATGATGGCATCAAAATCGAAATCACTAGGCTCAGCTTCTGCAATCGCTGAGTGGGCACGGTCGTAGATTACCTTGCTCGGACGCATGGAAGCGCCGGTCTCCAGATAGTAGATACCTACGCGGTCACCACCACGGGCAATGTAGTCGGTCTTCACACCATATTTACGAAGTGCATTGACAGCCGACTGGCCAATTTCATGTTTGGGCAATTTGGTTACAAAATAAGCATCATGACCATAATTTGCACAGCTTACAGCTACGTTGGCTTCGCCGCCGCCATATACTACATCAAATACATCTGATTGGATAAAACGTTTCTGACCCGGTGTAGAGAGTCTCAGCATGATCTCGCCTAATGTTACGATTTTTCCCATAATTGTGTGTGTTTAGTAATTATACCTTAGAATTAGTAGATTCGATTAAACATCATGCAAATGTAGTCATTAAAAACGAAAAGCCAACTATTTGAGGACAAAATTTATCGCTCTTCCGTGTTCGAGCACGTATTTTCCGTTTTACCGGCTCTGAGTATGCTCGGATTATTGTTCCTTTTCAAAGATTTTTCGGACTGGATTGAACCGCATTCAGAAATAAATGTTTAAATTCGTGCCCTAATAGAACACAGTTCGGAAATCATATTATTAAAGAACATAAGCGTATATTATGGAAACCAAGTATTTAAAAATCAACCCTGCTGATAATGTGGCTGTAGCCATATCGGAACTCAAGGCCGGTGAGACCATCACCGTAGACGGCATAACTATCACCGTAGCCGAAGATATCCCTGCCGGACACAAAATCACGCTGAAGGATTTTGCCGAAGGAGATCAGGTAATCAAGTATGGTTACCCCATCGGACATGCACAAGTGCCCGTCAAACAAGGACACTGGATCAATGAGAAACAAATCAAGACCAACCTTGCCGGACTGCTTGAGTACACCTACAATCCCGTGAATGTAGAGCTGGGCATCCCCCATGAGAACCGTACCTTCAAGGGATACCGCCGCAAAAACGGTGATGTGGGTATCCGTAATGAAATCTGGATTATCCCGACTGTAGGCTGTGTGAATGGCATTGCCAACCAGCTTGCCGAGAAGCTCCGTCAGGAAACGGGTGGTAAGGGAGTGGACGCTATCATGGCGTATACACACAATTATGGATGTTCCCAGTTGGGTGATGACCACGAAAATACCAAGAAGATCTTGCGTGACATGGTGCTTCATCCCAATGCCGGAGCTGTGCTTGTGGTCGGATTGGGTTGCGAGAACAACCAACCGGACGTATTCAAGGAGTTTGTCGGTGAGGTAGACCCGGAACGCGTACAATACATGGTCAGCCAGAAAGTGGAGGATGAAATCGAAGAGGGTATGCGCATCTTGCGTAAGCTTTATGCTGTTGCCAGCAAAGATGTGCGTGAAGAAGTGCCCTTGTCAGAACTCCGTGTCGGTCTGAAGTGTGGTGGCTCGGACGGCTTTTCTGGTATTACCGCCAATCCGCTTTTGGGCATGTTCTCCGATTATCTGATTGCACAGGGTGGAACGTCTGTGCTGACCGAGGTGCCTGAAATGTTCGGTGCGGAAACCATCCTGATGAACCGTTGCAAGAACGAGGAGCTCTTCAACCAGACTGTACATCTTATTAACGACTTCAAGTCTTACTTCCTCTCACACGGCGAACCGGTGGGTGAGAATCCGTCACCGGGAAATAAGGCGGGAGGTATCTCTACGTTGGAAGAAAAGGCATTGGGTTGCACGCAGAAGTGTGGTAAGAGCTATGTAATGGGCGTGATGCCTTATGGTGAACGCCTGAAGGTAAAGGGGTTGAACCTGCTCTCTGCTCCCGGCAACGATTTGGTGGCAGCCACCGCACTGGCTTCTTGCGGTTGCCACATGGTGTTGTTTACCACCGGACGAGGAACCCCCTTCGGCACGTATGTCCCGACCATGAAGATTTCGACCAACTCCACGTTGGCAAAAAACAAGCCGACATGGATTGACTTCAATGCCGGTGTCATCGTTGAGAACGAACCGATGGAAGAGACTTGCCGTCGCTTTACGGACTATATTATTAAGGTAGCCAGCGGCGAGCTGACCAATAATGAAAAGAAAGGCTATCGTGAGATTGCCATCTTCAAGAATGGAGTGACTCTCTAATCATTCGCATATAAGCCGGAAAAACGTTATCTTTGCGCCCGTTTGAATACAAATGGAACGCAATGAACGAGAATCCGAATATCCGTCAACAGAGAAAGCCAAGTTTGTGGGCATTGAGTCCGCTGCTTGTCTTTCTCTGTTTGTATTTGGTCGTGTCCCTGTTGGTCAACGACTTTTATAAGGTGCCCATCACCGTAGCTTTCGTGGTATCTTCTGTCTATGCCCTGTTCATTACCCGTGGTATCACTCCGGCGGAACGTGTTACTCTCTTCTCACAAGGGGCTTCCAACAAGAACATCATGCTCATGCTCTGGATTTTCATCCTTGCAGGAGCATTTGCCCAGTCCGCCCAAGCCATGGGTGCGGTCGACGCCACTGTAAACCTCACGCTGCATCTTCTTCCTGACCAGTTGCTGCTGGCGGGTATCTTTCTAGCAGCTTGTTTTATCTCGACTTCCGTAGGGACATCAGTCGGCACCATTGTGGCACTGACTCCCGTAGCCTTGGGATTGGCAGAGAAGACCGGAGTCGACATACCATTTATGGTCGCCATTGTGGTCGGCGGTGCCTTTTTCGGTGACAATCTCTCATTCATCTCCGACACGACCATCGCTTCCACGCAGACGTTGGGATGCGAGATGCGTGACAAGTTCAGGGTCAACAGTCGCATTGTCATGCCGGCTGCTATCGTGGTCTTCCTTTTCTATATTATTGAAGGGTATCGGGTACAGACACCTGACAGTCTCCAGCAGGTGGAATGGGTGAAAGTGATTCCCTACGTCATTGTCCTCGTCACGGCACTGATGGGTGTCAATGTGATGTTGGTCCTTCTTCTGGGCATTGTGTCAACCGGACTTCTTGGCATGTTGGAGGGAGGAATGGACTTTTTCGGGTGGTTCGGAGCGATGGGACAAGGCATCAGTGGAATGGGAGAGCTGATTATCATTACGCTGTTGGCTGGTGGTATGCTGGAACTCATCCGATACAACGGAGGCATCGCATACATTATCGAGAAGCTGACCCGTCATGTCAATGGTAAGCGAGGTGCTGAACTGACGATTGCCGCGTTGGTCAGCATTGCCAACTGCTGTACGGCCAACAATACCATTGCCATTATTACCGTAGGTCCGATAGCTAAGGACATTACCGAGAAGTTTCATCTTGACCCGCGCAAAAGTGCCAGTCTGCTTGATACATTCTCCTGCCTGGTGCAGGGCATCATCCCCTATGGCGCCCAAATGCTGATGGCTGCTGAACTGGCTTCGCTCTCTCCGTTGAGCATCATACGCTATCTGTATTACCCGTTCTGTATGGGCATCATGGCTTTGCTTTGTATTTTCTTCCGCTATCCGAAGCGATATTCTTGATTCTGTTCTGTTAAAGTCGGGCATTGTCCGGGTGAGGATGAGGAGACAAGAAGACGGATGGACAAGGTTGCTGTTTCAGAGAATTCAGCCCTTGTCCATCCGTCTTTCGGGTTCGTTTGTCCGTCCCTTTCTTACAGTTTTGCCAGGAACCGTTCGCGGTCGACGATGAAGCGCACGTGAGTACCCTCACCGACGAGCTTGTCTCCCTCATGGGCGGAGACACGGAAAGTCAGTTTGCGTCCATCCACTTCCGTCAGTTCGGCAGTAGCTTCTACAGAAGCACCCAGTGCAGACGGCTTGAGATGCGATGTGTGGATGAGGCTGCCCACGGTTGTACTGCCTTCAGGCAGGTGGGGTGCCACGCACAGCATGGCGGCATGCTCCATCAGCGCCACCAGGGCAGGGGTGGCAAACACGTTCATATCTCCGGAGCCAAGTGTGGCTGCCGTATTGTTTTCCGTCACCGTCGTGTGGGCGGTAAAAGTCAGTCCTTTCTCTAGCATAGTGCGAAAAATTAAAGTTTGCTGGCGCAAATATAGTGATAAAAGCTTTGGCGATTTGAAAATAACCCCTACTTTTGTGCCGCATTGGCTCGCGAACCTGTTCAGGGGAGCGATTAAAAGGGAATCAGGTGAAAGTCCTGAACAGTCCCGCTGCTGTGAGTTTCTATACATTGTAAGAGCAATTACTCTTGCCACTGACCTAAGGGTCGGGAAGGCGCTGCTTACAGAAACAAGTCAGAAGACCTGCCATGCCTGCACAAAGGTATCCGTCTTTCGAGGAAAGAGGCGGAGCACGTGACGAATCATACGATTATATTTTATTTGTTGGTTACCCGACAGAAGAACGGTGTCATTCTTGGGCGTAGTGTATCTGCATGCGTCCCGGACCGACGGCCGTCAAACACAGGATTTACTGTAAGATTATAATAGATTGCATAAACTCTGCCAAGTTTATCAAGGATACCCGGCCGAAGTGATTCGTTCGGGTATTTATTTTTGTCTTTAGCAAGGCCTAAAGGTTCCCACGCTTTGGAACTCGCAGTCCCACGCTTTGGAACTCGCAGTCCCACGCTTTGGAACTCGCAGTCCCACGCCGTGGAACTCGCAGTCCCATGCCGTGGAACTCACAGTCCCACGCCGTGGAACTCAGATTCCCATGCCGTGGTCTTCTGATTGGTATGCTCATCTGGGTCTGTGGATGATGCGCGAAAGGTTGATTATCAAATGAGCCTGGCGCATGCATTCCTTGCTGGTCACAAGGTTTTTCTGTCCGGGAATGCGGTTACTTCATCAAAACCTCCTATCTTTGCTTCATGCGTTCAATTATTTGCCTGTATGCTATGAAGTTTTCATTGCGATTCTGTCTGTTGACTGCCTTGCTTTCCGTCGTTTTCTTCTCTTGCGGACGGATGCAGCAGGATGTGTCGGTGTCTGTAGCCGACTCGCTGAACGTGCTTTCCTATCGTTGTCATTATCGTAATCTGGATTCGTGCCGTTACTATGCCGAGAGAGCCTTGGCATTGTCGCACGATGACCCTATGGTCATGGCGCAGGCATACAATAACCTGGCGTTCCATGCGTTCATGCAGATGGACTTTGAGCAGTCGGCTTCCTGGCTGGATAAGGTGTACGCTTCCTGTCGCAACGAGATAGAGCTATTGGTAGCCGACGTGGGGATGATGAAGATTTGTCAGCGGACGTCGGACAACAAACGATTTTATGATTACCGTAACAGCGCCCTGCGGCGCACGGAGCGCATCGACGAGGAACAGACCGAGCTGAGCCGGGCGGAACGTCTGCGCATGCTCTTTGCCCGTACCGACTTCCACATCGTGTCGAGCATCTATTTCTTCTATTTGCAGCAGTTGCCCCAGTCGTTGGAAGAAATCGAACAGGCCCACGTGGCTGCCCTGCCTTTTGACACCGGACAATGGCTCTACTACCTTTATATGAAAGGTTCCGGGGGGCTGTGCCCGGGGGTTGATGCGGCAGATATCACCGTGAAGGAGTTCGACTACCTGAGCCGTTGTCTTGCCGAAGGGGAATCCTATGACTATTTTGAGGCGAACAGTCTCCAGGCATTTGCCGAGATGCTGGCGGACCGGAGTCGGATGGAGGTCTTGAAGGAACAGCGGGCGCCCGGACTGAAGATGCTCAATCCTGACGGAGTCCCTGATTCTCTGCTGCCCATGTCCCTGGCACGGCGTGCCTTGCAGCGTTTCCGCGATTATGGCGACATTTATCAGATTGCCGGAGCTTACCGGACGTTGGGGACTTGCCTTATCCGTCGCGGACGCTATGCGGAAGCCGTCGACTCCCTGCAGCGGGCGCTTGACTATGTGACTTACCACCACTATCATTACTATGCCTGTTCCGATTCCATCCATCACCTGTATGCTTACCATCCGCAGGACAGCATTCCGCTTGAACTGCGCTGGATGAACAGCCGCGAGGTACAGACCGTCCCCGAGTGGATTGCCCGCATCCGTGAGCAGCTCAGCATAGCCTATGCCGGAATGGGTCTGAAGGACCAGTCGGACTACAACCGCAACATCTACCTCGACATCCTCGATGTGACCCGTCAGGACAAAGAGCTGGAGAGCCGCTACGAACGGCTGGAACGGGAGTCTGCCCAGTTGGATGCCTGGCTGCTGGCAGTCATCCTGACCATTGTGGTAGTCATTGCCGTCTTCGTCGGTTTGAACCGACGGTGGCGGAAGAACAACGCACAGCACGTGGAGAAGCTCCGGCAGGCACTGGAGTTCAGCCGTCGGTTGCTTGTGGCTGTCCCTGACGAGGACGCGGACGAAGAAGAGGTGGCAACCTGCCTGTCAGAGGCGGTGCAGGCTGATTTCGAGTCTCTCTTCGGCTGTCGTTTCACCCTTGACGAGAAAGGGGAGATGATGCCTGAAGCCGGTCGTCGGCTTCCGAAGGACGAGCGCGCCCTGTTGGAGGTGATTCGTCCTTACTGGACACATGCCGTGCGCAATGCACGCTACTTTGCCATGTTGGGAGGCGAGTACCGGAAGCTGGAGTCGGAGAAATACATTCATGAGCAGCACATCGTCGACAACAAGCGGCAGAATCTGGTGAAAAAGGCGTGCGTAAGTATTGTGACGGGCATTGTCCCGTACATCGACCGCATCATCAACGAGGTGCACAAGCTGTTGACGTTGGGCTACCTGGAGCGTCCCGAGGTGAAGCAGGAGAAGTACCGCTACATCGACGAACTGGCAACCCGCATCAATGAGTACAATGAGATTCTGGCGCTCTGGATAAAGATGCGTCAGGGGACGCTGAGCCTGAACATTGAGACGTTCAGCCTGATGGAACTGTTTGACATCCTGGCAAAGGGACGCAAGGCGTTCGACACGAAACGGCAGACGCTCGACATGCAACCTACTGACGCGTGTGTCAAGGCGGACAAGGCTCTGACGCTCTTCATGATCAATACGTTGATGGAGAATGCCCGGAAGTACACTCCCGAGGGCGGACATATCGAGGTGAAGGCGGTAGAGACCGACAGCTATGTGGAGATTTCGGTGACGGACAACGGGCGGGGACTGTCGCCTGATGATGTGGAGCGCATTGTGCATGAGAAAGTCTACGACCCGGCGTCCATCGGACTGCATGGGACGGATGCCGACGAAGAGCTGAGGCGTAACAAGGGAAGTGGCTTCGGTCTGATGAACTGCAAGGGCATCATTGAGAAATACCGCAAGACCAACGAACTCTTCCGTGTCTGTCTCTTCTCGGTCGAGAGCCGTCAGGGAGAGGGCTGCCGTTTCTATTTCCGCCTGCCCCGTGGGGTGCGCAAGACGGTCGGAGTCCTGCTCTGCCTGTTGGCGATGGGAGTGGGGAGCTCGTGCAACCGTTCTTCCGCTCCGGCATCGGGAGGAGGCGGACTGGCTTCCTATTACGATGAACACCTGGAGCGGGCTGATGCTTATGCCGACTCCGTTTACTTTGCCAATGTATACCGGGAACACGGACGTGCCTTGGCTTATGCCGATTCAGCCATCCGCTACCTCAACCTTCATTTCACGGAACATGTGCCTCGTTCCGCCCCGCTCATGACACTCTACGGAACAGGCGACGCCGCAGAGATAGCCTGGTGGAGCGAGCATTTTGATACCGACTACTATGTCATCCTGGATATACGCAACGAGGTTGCCGTGGCAGCCTTGGCATTGAAGGACTGGGATACATACCATTACAACAACACGGCATACGCTTATCTCTACAAACTGTTGAGCCGTGATGCGTCGCTGGAGGCGTACTGTACGGAGATGGAGCACTCGTCGGGCAACACCACCGTGAGCATCATTCTCTGTATTGCGTTGTTGCTGGTCTTCCTGGCAGGCTACTACCTGCTCTATTTCCGTCACCGGATGCTCTACCGTTTCAACCTGGAACAACTCCTGCGGGTCAACCGCATCCTGCTGCGTGCCTCGATGCGTAACCTTGACGCAGGAACGGATGCCGACTGGCGATTGGCATGGAAGGCTCTCTTGCACGAAGCATTTGATGAAATGAATGACCTCCTGCCTCTGCAGACATGGGGCGTGGGGCTCCGCCGTGAAGAAACACACCGTACGGAGACAGTCTTCTGGCCTGCCTTGCCTGCTTACGGTGAGTTGACGCGCTGGGTTGATGAGTGCATCTCCTCCCAGTCCAACGTATTCTCGGAAGACGGATGTCTGGGATGCTTCCCCTTGCTGGTGGAAGAGGACGGCGAGCAGCAGTGTCCGGGTGTGTTCGTGGTCCAGTCGGTGCGTCGGTTGCGTGCCGAAGAGGTCTTGTTGCTGGAACTGATGGCACGCTATGTGAGCATCCTGCTGGTCAACAACACCATCCGGGTGAGACAGACGTTCCGTGACCTGGAACTGGTGCGCGACGACAAGGCACGTGCTTATCGTGAAGAGACCATCCTTCATGTGCAGAATCTGGTGCTTGACAATTGCCTCTCGACCATCAAGCACGAGACGCTCTATTACCCCAACCGCATCAAGCAGATAGCCGACCGGCTGTTGGCTGGATTGCCCCACACGGAAGAGAAGGAACAAGTGAAGGCGATGGAGGAGCTCGTGGGTTACTATAAAGGAGTCTTTACGTTGCTCACCTCCTGTGCGGTGAGACAGCTGGATGCCGTGACGTTCCGCAGGCAGGCTGTGGACGTGGAAGTCCTGACAGGAGCAGCAGTAAAATATGTGAAACGTCGGAATAAGAAATCCTCTTTTACATTAGCTTTGCAGGTAGAGTCGGCAGCCGTCCGAGTGACGGGCGACAAGGTCTTGTTGTCCTTCCTCCTGGAGAATCTGCTGGAGGCGGCGTATGCCTGTCCGGAGGAGGGGACGTTGGAGCTGAAAGTGGAACCGGATGGTGACTTTGTCCGCTTCAGTCTGACAGACCGGCGGCAGTCACTCCCGTCAGCAGTTCTGAACGAGCTGTTTTATCCCGACCTGAAACGCATGAAGGGACCTGATGGTCAGCTGACGGGGACAGAATATCTGGTATGCAAGCAAATCATACGCGAACACGATGAGTTTACCGGACTGAGAGGATGCCGCATCAATGCCGAGCCGGCAGTCGGGGGAGGTTTTACCGTCTGGTTCACGGTGCCGAAAGCCGGTAAAGGTCGTGCCGGAGAAGCTGTATCCCGTTAGCGGATTGCTGGCGGACACCTGGGCCGCTCGTACTCCTTGTCAACTCGTCAACTAATAAAAGAACTATGGATAGAAAGTTTAGAGTAATTATCGTCGAAGACGTAAAGCTGGAATTGAAAGGTACGGAAGAAATCTTCCGCAATGAAATACCCGAAGCCGAAGTCATGGGAACAGCCATGACCGAGAAGGACTTCTGGTCGCTGATGGAGCAGGGCTTGCCTGACATGGTGCTGCTCGACTTGGGACTGGGCGGTTCGACAACCGTGGGTATTGATATCTGCAAAAACATCCGCAAGCGTTACCCCAAGGTCAAGGTGCTCATCTTTACGGGCGAGATTCTGAATGAGAAACTGTGGGTAGATGCGCTTGATGCCGGTGCCAGCGGTATTGTCCTGAAGACCGGTGAGCTGCTGACGAAAACTGAAGTGCAAAGTGTCATGGAGGGCAAGCAATGGGTGTTCAACCAGCCCATCCTGGAGAAGATTGTGGCGCGGTTCCGTCAGGCTGTGCTAGCCGAGGTCCGCCGTCAGCAATCTGTCATCGACTATGACATCGATGAGTACGACGAGCGTCTGCTCCGCCACCTGGCTCTAGGTTATACCAAGGAGATGATTACAGGATTGAAAGGTATCCCCTTCGGCGTGAAGTCCCTGGAGAAGCGCCAGAACGATTTGGTCAACCGGCTCTTTGCACCGGGTGAGCGGAGTGGGGTGAATGCTGTACGTCTGGTTGTGCGTGCACTTGAACTGGGTATACTTGACTTGAATAATCTGGAGCCGGATGATGAGTAGTCTGTGGAACAGCGGAAGAGCCACGCTGGTGGTATTGCTGGCGGGCATTGTCCTTGCCCTGGCTTCCTGGATAGGCAATCTCTATGACTGGCCCGTGCGCAACATGCTGAGTCCGGAGGGATTCCGCTGGATGCTGCAGAGCCTGTTGCCCAACGTGGAGGCATCGCCCTGGTTTACGCTGTTCATTCTGACGTTGGGACTGGGAGTATGGCGCGAGTCAGGCTTGTCACAAGCCATATTCCGGGTGATTTCCCGTCGCCGCAGAGGCGGCCTGTCTCCCAAGCGCCGGCAGGCCTTGCTGTTGGGCGGCGCATCGTTGGTGTTTTATCTGATCATACTTTGTTGGGTGACATTCTCCCGCCATGAAATTCTGTTGGGTGTCACCGGCACGTTGGAGCGCTCTCCCTTCCTGGCAGGTTGGCCGTTATTGTTGTCGCTGGCTGTGGCTCTGCCGGGTGCCGTCTACGGGTTGGCTGCAGGAGAGTTCCGTGGAGTTGTTGACCTGTTGCAGAGCCTGTCTTCCCTGTTCCGTTCCATGGCAGGATTCTTTGTCTATTTGTTTTGCGCCATCCAATGGCTTGCCATGTTCCAGTATACAGGATTTGCCGTGTGGATGCATGTCCCCTTTGAGCTTCTTTCAGAGATTGTTTGTTACGTGCCGTTCCTGTATGACTGGTTGTTTGCTTCCCGAAAAGCCGACAGGCAGTGAGCTGGCTTTATTCCGCCTTGGGTGACCGTTTGTGGGTAAGAGCCAGGTAAACGAAATAGAGTACGATAAGTCCCAAAATGCCGAATACAATGTACTTGAATATATCGTTGTATTCCGTCACCTTTGCCATCAGTTCGTCAAGCGGCATCGCTTTCTGGAAGTAGAAACCGGCGGTGGCCAGCACACTGTTCCAGATACCGGCTCCCAATGTCGTGTAGAGCAGGAAGGTCGACAGTTTCATGCGTGCCAGTCCTGCCGGGATGGAGATGAGCTGGCGGATGGCGGGCAACAGACGTCCGACAAAAGTCGATACGGCACCGTGGCGGTCAAAGAAGGCCTCTGCCTTTTTCACTTTGTCCACGTCAATCAGGCAAAGGCGTCCCCATCGGCTGGCAGCGAAGCGATAGATGATGGGGCGTCCGACAAAGTAAGCCAGGTAATAGTTGAACAATGCGCCGATGTTGGCGCCGAGTGTGGCAAACACCACTACCCAGACAACGTTCAGTTCGCCTTCAGCAGCCTTGTAGGCCGCCGGGGTCACGACGACTTCTGAAGGAAACGGGATGAAAGAACTTTCGATGGCCATCAGCAACGTGATGGTCCAGTAATTCAGGTGGTCGAGACACCACTGAAGATAGAATGCAATAGAGCCCATAATAAATAGAAAGGTTTAAGGATTATAGCGGTCGAACAGTTTGAGCAGGAATTCCTTGACTTCTGTGTTGCTCAAGTTCATGGGCAGACAGTCATGAAAGGCACGGATGACATTCCTGTAGTCGTCTCCGTTGTTTGCCGGGTCAAGCTGACCGATAAAATAGCCATAAAGCGGTTTATAATCCAGTTCCAGACAGCAACGTGCCATGTAGGGGAGTTGTTCGCACCGCTCCTCGTCCGTACGGATCTGGCAGTAATAGTCAAAGGCCTCCAGGTAGAACTGGCGGATATGGAATTCGTAGCCAAAGATACTGAGGTAGTAATCACGTTGAGGGTCGTCATCCGCTTTGAGAAGCGCTTTTTCAAAGTAGCGTCTGGCCTGGTCGTATTCATGCCTGCACATCAGCAGGCGTCCGTACATCATAAAGAGGTTGGCATCTTCAGGATGGAGGTGTATCAGTACATTGATTACTTCGTGGAGGGTACTGAAGTGCTGATGAACCCATAGTGCGTCGATGATTGGGTCATAATCTGTTGTCGTTGCCTGTGGGTCCCGGATGAGTTCCCAGTTCAGCTCCCCTTCGAAGGGAATATCCTTTTCCAGCTCTTGGATTTCTTGAGAGAGGGAAGTCTCGATTTTTACGTTGTCCAGCAGTTCGAAGTGGTCGACAATATTCTGTAGTTCATCGTCCTCGGGGTGCTCCACGCAATATTTTTGCAGGAAAGCCTTGCCTGCCTGTTGCTTTTTGGGGTCTTGTGTCGCCAGATAGGCAATGTGCTTCTTGCACTTTGCACTCTCCCGTTCAGGTTCGAGAGCCAAGGCAAACTCGTATGCCTCGATGGCCTTGTCGACCTGCTCCGCCTGGATGTACATGTCTCCGAGATCCTCCCATAATTGGGGTGAGTGTGGTGCTTCGTCTAGTTGTCGTTCCAGAATCTGGATAGTTTCTCTTGTCTTCATGTTGGTCTACAATGTAGGTAATAGGTTATGAGGGTGAAAGTTGAGGAGCCAACAAAGAGGGGAGGACATGTTCCCATGCAGGGGGATTGTGTTTACAGTCCGATTGGCTTCCTTGTTGGCTCGTCAGTCTTATGCTCATTTGTTCATCTTGCCCCAAGTGTCCTTGAGTGACACGGTACGGTTGAAGATCAGATGGTCGGGGGTGGAGTCCTTGTCAGGAGTGAAGTAGCCGATGCGTTGGAACTGGAGGTAGTCCAGCGGCTTCTTGCCGGCGGCATACTTCTCCACATAGCAGTTGGTCAGGATGGTAAGCGAATCCGGGTTGATCATCTCCTTCATGGCATCGAGGGCAGAGCAGTTCTTTGCTTCCCGTATGGCAGCCATTTCGTCACGCGGATTCTCTACTTTCCACAGACGGTCGTACAGACGTACTTCGGCAGGCACACAGTGTGCGCAGCTCACCCAATGGAGGGTGCCTTTTACTTTCCGGTTGCTATCAGGCATTCCGCTCTTGGTCTGCGGGTCATATTCGCAGTAGACTTCTTCAATTTCACCGTTTGCGTTCTTTTTGCATCCTGTACATTTCACGATGTAGGCATTCTTGAGGCGTACTTCCTGTCCCGGTGTCATGCGGAAATACTTCTTGGGTGCATTCTCCATGAAGTCTTCACGCTCCATCCACAGTTCCCGTCCGAATTCGATGGTGTGAGTCGGGGAGTTCGGGTCTTCCGGGTTGTCAATGGCTTCCATCTCTTCCACTTGTCCTTCGGGATAGTTGGTGATGACCAGTTTGACGGGGTTAATGACAGCCGATACGCGTGTTGACCGTGCATTGAGGTCTTCCCGGACGGCACTCTCCAACAGAGCGAGGTCATTCAGGGCATCATAGGTCGTATAGCCAATCTTGTCCACAAAGTTACGGATAGATTCTGGGGAGTAACCACGACGGCGCAATCCGCACAAGGTCGGCATGCGGGGGTCATCCCATCCGCTGACCAACCCCTCTTTCACCAGGGTGAGCAGGTTTCGTTTACTCATGAGGGTATAGTTCAGATTGAGCTTGTTGAATTCAGTCTGACGGGGACGATTGTCATCAAGGTCTTTACCTTCCTTCAACCAATCGATGAACAAGTCGTAAAGAGGACGGTGCGATACGAATTCCAAGGTACAGAGTGAGTGGGTTACTCCTTCGAAGAAGTCGCTTTGTCCATGTGCAAAGTCATACATCGGATAAGCCTTCCACTGGTCGCCGGTACGGTGATGGGGAGTCTTTACAATGCGGTAGATGATAGGGTCACGGAAGTGCATGTTCGGGTTTGCCATGTCAATCTTTGCACGGAGTACGGCAGAACCTTCTTCCAGTTCACCACTGTTCATCTTTTCAAAGAGTGCCAGGCTCTCTTCAATGGGGCGGTTGCGGTAAGGGCTCTCCACTCCCGGTTGGGTCGGTGTGCCCTTCTGTTCGCTGATGACTTCAGCCGGCTGTTCATCGATGTAGGCCTTGCCTTCCTTGATCAGGCGCACAGCAAAATCCCACAACTGCTGGAAGTAGTCAGAGGCATAATATTCATGCCCCCATTTGAAGCCCAGCCATTCGATGTCCTCTTTGATGGCATCCACGTATTCAGTATCTTCTTTGGTAGGGTTCGTATCGTCGAAGCGGAGGTTGCATACACCATTGTGCTTGGCTGCAATACCGAAGTCCATGCAGATGGCTTTGGCATGTCCGATGTGTAGATATCCGTTAGGTTCGGGCGGGAAGCGGGTCTGTATCCTTCCTCCGTTCTTACCTTCTTGCAAGTCTTTCTCAACCATTTGCTCGATGAAGTTCAAGCTTTTCTTCTCTACTGTTTCCGATGTTTTTTCAGTCATAGTAAGTCATTGTTATCTAATTGGCAGCAAAAGTAATGATTCTTTTTGGGATGCAGTTTATTCCGTCTTAAGTTTTTGAGTTCTTAAGTTCTTTACGTCTTTAACTGTACGCGTACTTTCTGTTTGTCTGTCCCTGATCGTTCCGTTTGTCTTATCCTGACCTTTTATAGAAGGTCGGCAAGGCGGACCGGATATTGCATTTGCGTCACAATTTTTTTCCAATGGATATGCACGGTTCCTGTATTTTTCCGTTATCTTTGAAACCTCTTCAGGCAAAGGAAGAAGCCCAATTGTTAAAAAGACACTTATCCATGCAAAACATGTTTTTTAACATGAAAATATATTTGGATACTATAAAAAAGGGTGTTCCTTTGCATCGTTATCCTGAAAACAATCTTTTTACCTTAAAAAAACTAATACCTATTGAAAACTTAAAACGGGTGCTTTGGGAAAAGAGCCCGTTTTTTTATGCCTCCAGGCACGTGGTAAGGGATATCGTGTGCTTTCTTTCGTGTAGGCATTTACGGAAGTTTGTTAATCTGTTTTTACATCCGGAAATTTGCATAATCCCATACAAACAGAGTGTCTGGACACTGTTTTCAAGAATTCAAGGCTCATGTTATTAATAGTTAATCTGATTCGGCTTTTCCCTGATATTGTTCGCGAAGGATTACTTTTGCCAATTCATCCTTTACAATGCTAACTAAGATGACAAGACGTGATGTACATAAAATAGGTCTGATCGTATGGTTGATAAGTATGTTTCTGCCTTTGAATGCACAGATTCGTGGAGTGGTGGTTGACTCCTTGACTCGGGAAAAGTTGCCTTACATATCCATTTCTCATGAAGGACGGGGAGTGGGGCGTACAGACAACAGTGGAGACTACTATGTCCGGATTGGAGAGGACTGGCATTCATTGACTTTTTCAGCCGTTGGTTATAAGTCGAAGACTGTTGCCATCATTCCGGGAGAAACCAAACGTCTCAATATTGAGCTGGCGCCGGATAATGTACTGTTGCAGGAGATGGTCGTGCGTCCCGGACGGGAACGTTACCGGAAAAAAGATAATCCGGCTGTGGTGATGATGCGTAAGGTCATTGCTGCCAAGAAGCGGAACCGTTTGGAGGATAACGATTATTACCGCTATCACAAGTATGAAAAGCTGAACATTTCTTTGGATGATATCAATCCCATGTCGCTGAACAAGGGAGTACTGAAGAAGATGCCTTTTCTGCTGGACCAGTTGGAAGTCAGTCCGGAGGGGGATAACCTGGTTCTCCCGGTCTCGGTCAAGGAAACCTCTTCAGAGGTGCTCTATCGCAAAGACCCGCGTCGTGAGAAGACCCTGGTAGAAGGCGTCCGTTCGTCGGGTATTGACGATCTGTTCCACTTGGGTGATGTCGTCGATGAAGTGTTGCAGGACGTATTTGCCGACGTGGATATCTATGACAACAGTATCTACCTGTTGCGTAAGAAATTTGTCAGTCCGATTGCTGACGGTGCCATCTCCTTCTATAAATATTATATCATGGACACGACTTACGTGGAGCGTGAGAAGTGTTTTCACCTGACATTCGTACCCTATAATTCCCAGGATTTTGGCTTTACCGGTCATCTGTATGTCCTGGCAGACTCTTCGTACACGGTGCGTCGGTGCATCATGAATCTGCCGAAACATACCGGGGTGAACTTTGTGGAAGACTTGTCTTTGAAACAGGACTACGAGAAGATGCCTAACGGTTATTGGGGTTTGTCTGTAGATGATATGTCGACCAAAATCTATCCGTTCAAGAAATTCCAGGGAGCGGTCGTGCGGAGGTTGACACGCTATTCGGATTTTTCGTTTGACCCGATTGATGAGAAGGCCTTCGGAAATGCCCGCAAGGAGGAAATGCGTCCGGATGCTTATCTGAAGAACGAGGGGTTCTGGCAGGATGCCCGTTCACTCCCGTTGACCCAAAAGGAAGCAGAGATGGATCATTTTGTAGATAATCTGCAGAAGACTCCCGGTGCCAAGCCTGTCATCTGGATTCTGCGACTGTTCGCCGAGAACTATGTGGAAACCGGCTCCGAGAAGACGCCGAGTAAGGTTGACATAGGCCCTCTCAGTACGGTCGTATCCAGTAATTATGTCGATGGATTGCGCCTGCGTATGGGAGGAGCTACGACTGCGAACCTCCATCCCCATCTCTTTTTCAAAGGCTATTATGCTTATGGGTTTAAAGACCACCGTTCCAAATACATGGGCGAAGTGGAATATTCTTTCGAGAAGAAGGCCTATATGCCTTTTGAGTTCCCGCGTCATTCTGTGGCGCTGACTTATCAGTCGGATGTGATGTCCCCGCTTGACAAGTTCCTGACGATGGACAAGGATAATATGTTCGGTTCACTTAAGACTACTACCGTGGACCAGATGATGTATTTCCGCAAACTTGCTTTTCGGTATGAGTATGAATCGTTCAGCGGTTTCTCGACCAAGCTGGAGCTGCGCCGTACCGTTGATGAACCGACTGGTAAATTGCAATACATACTCAACGACGGGAATGTGACGCCTACGTTGGTTGACCGCTTGACTACAACCGAAGCATCCGTCACCCTGCGCTATGCACCGCATGAGACCTATATTAATACCAAGCAGTCCCGTCGTCCGGTAAACCGTAATGCCCCTGTCTTCACTTTGGGACATACCGTGGGATTGAAAGGGGTGATGGGAGGCGATTATTCCTATCACCTCACGGAAGCTTCCATCTACAAACGACTTTGGCTTTCGTCGTGGGGCAAAATGGACATTACGCTGAAGGCGGGTGCGCAGTGGAACAAGGTTCCTTTCCCCTTGCTGCTGATGGCGCCGGCCAATACTTCGTATTTTCTTCAACGGGGCAGCTTCAGCATGCTCACCAATATGGAGTTCCTGAGCGACCGCTACGCCTCCATTGATGTGGATTATGACATGAACGGCAAAATTCTTAACCGCATACCTTTCCTGCGTCGTCTGAAATGGCGTGAACATTTCGGAGTAAAGGCATTCTACGGAACGTTGACCGACAAAAACAATCCCAGCCTCAACCAGGACGGGAGTCTCTATCTCTTTCCTGTGCGGGATGGTGAGCCGTCAAGCTTTATCATGGAACACGGAAAGCCCTATGTGGAGCTGATGGTAGGAGTACATAACATATTCCGTCTGTTGCAGGTGGATTATGTGCGTCGTGTGAATTACCTGGACCATCCCGGTGTCCATAAGCACGGTGTCCGCCTGGCAGTGAAGCTGACGTTCTAGCGAAGTCCGGGAAAGAGACTTTCGAATGGCATTTGAATAAGGATTGAACAACATACCTAAAACATTAAAACCAACTGAGACATGCAACCATTGGCAGAGCGTATGCGTCCAAAGACCTTGGACGAATATATAGGGCAGAAACATCTGGTAGGCCCCGGAGCCATTTTGCGCAAGATGATTGACTCCGGACGTATCTCCTCGTTCATCCTGTGGGGACCACCCGGGGTGGGGAAGACGACGTTGGCACAAATCATTGCCCATAAACTTGAAACACCTTTCTACACATTGAGTGCGGTGACATCGGGTGTGAAAGATGTCCGTGACGTCATCGAACGTGCGAAGAACGGACGGTTCTTTTCGCAGGCGAGTCCGATTCTGTTTATTGACGAGATTCACCGGTTCAGCAAATCGCAGCAGGATTCGTTGCTGGGCGCAGTAGAGACAGGGGTCATCACACTGATTGGGGCGACGACCGAGAATCCTTCGTTTGAAGTCATACGACCGCTGCTGTCGCGTTGCCAGCTCTATGTACTGAAGTCGTTGGAGAAAGAGGACCTGCTGGAGTTGCTGCACCGTGCCGTCACGCAGGACGTGGAACTTTCCAAACGTGCCATCGAGCTGAAGGAGACTGATGCCATGCTCCGTTATTCCGGGGGAGATGCACGCAAGTTGCTGAATATCCTGGAACTGGTCGTTGAAGCAGATTCAGACGAACCGGTGGTCATCACTGACGAGAAAGTTGTGGAACGTCTCCAGCAGAACCCGCTGGCCTATGACAAGGATGGCGAGATGCATTACGATATCATATCTGCCTACATCAAGTCCATTCGGGGCAGTGATCCCGACGGAGCGTTGTACTGGCTGGCACGTATGATTGAGGGGGGAGAGGACCCTGCCTTTATTGCCCGGCGCTTGCTGATTTCCGCTGCGGAAGATATCGGCTTGGCAAATCCGAATGCACTGTTGCTTGCCAATGCGGCTTTTGAAGCGGTGATGAAAATCGGATGGCCTGAAGGACGTATTCCTTTGGCGGAAGTGACGGTTTATCTGGCTACCAGTCCTAAAAGTAATTCTGCTTATGAAGGAATCAATCGTGCATTGGAGCTCGTGCGTCAGACCGGCAATCAGCCTGTCCCGCTCCATTTGCGCAATGCGCCGACCAAACTGATGAAGCAGTTGGGGTATGGGGACGGGTATAAATATGCCCATGATTATGAGGGACACTTCGTAAAGCAACAGTTCATGCCCGATGAGTTGACAGAGGCACGTTTGTGGCAACCGCAGGCCAATGCTGCTGAACAAAAGCTGAAAGACCGGATGCAGGCTTTATGGGGTGACAAATATAAATAAACGACTGCTCCTCCCTCCCGGAGGAAGCAAGCAAGTAACAAACATAAAACGGAGAATTTGAAATGAACATTGTTATATTAGATGGTTATTGCCTCAATCCCGGTGATTTATCATGGCAGGGTTTTGAAGAGTTGGGACTATGTACGATTTATGACCGCACCCGGCCGGAAGAGGTGTTGGAACGGGCGAAGGGAGCCGAAATACTGATTACAAACAAAACGGTTCTGGATGCCGACACCATGGATAACCTGCCTTCCTTGCGATACATTGGTGTGTTGGCAACGGGTTATAATGTGGTGGATATTCAGGCCGCAGCCCGTCATGGCATTACCGTGACCAACATACCTGCCTACAGTACGGACTCTGTGGCGCAGGCAGTCTTTGCACATATCTTCAACATCCTGTATGATATCTCGCACTACACGGAACAGAACCGGCGGGGTGTATGGCAAGCGAAAGGGGACTTCTGTTATTGGGATACCCCGTTGGTGGAACTGGCCGGCAAGCGAATCGGCATTGTTGGAATGGGCAATATCGGACGTGCGGTGGTGAAACTGGCGAAAGCGTTCGGCATGGAGATTTATATATGTACTTCGGCGAACATCAACCGGCTGCCGGCAGGGACTACCAAAGCGGAGCTGGAAGTATTGTTCCGGGAATGTGACATCGTGACCTTGCACTGTCCTTTGCGTGCCGATAATGCAGGCATGGTCAATGCTGCCTTGCTCAATTCCATGAAGCCTACGGCTATTCTGATTAATACGGCACGTGGACAACTGATTAACGAACAGGACCTGGCAGACGCATTGAACGCAGGCAAGCTTTATGCCGCCGGTCTCGACGTGCTTTCTTCCGAGCCTCCTGCCGGGGATAACCCGTTGCTTACGGCCCGCAACTGTTACATTACGCCTCATATTGCCTGGGCAACGCTCGATGCCCGTACACGACTGATGGAGCAGGCTGTAACCAACCTGAAGCAATACCTGAGAGGTGCCCCCGTGAATGTAGTATCCTGATTCTTTTTTAACTGCAACTAAACATGATGTACATACCTACCTTTGTGCAGGTCCTTGAGTTCATCGGGACCTTTGCTTTCGCCATCAGTGGCATCCGACTTGCTTCTGCCAAACAGTTCGATTGGTTTGGTGCCTATGTCGTGGGCGTGGCGACCGCTATTGGCGGCGGAACCATCCGTGACCTGATGCTTGACGTGACTCCTTTCTGGATGACAAATTCCATTTACCTGACCTGTTCTGCCCTGGCACTTGTTGGTGTCATCCTTTTCGGAAAGTTCCTCATCCGTCAGCAGAACACGTTCTTTCTGTTTGACACCATCGGTTTGGCTTTGTTTACCGTCGTGGGAGTAGAGAAGACCTTGGCGCTTCATTTCCCGTTGTGGGTGGCGATTATCATGGGTACCATAACCGGAGCTGCCGGCGGTGTCATCCGGGATGTGTTTATCAATGAGGTCCCGTTGATTTTCCGTAAGGAGATTTATGCCATTGCCTGTGTCATCGGGGGGCTGGTTTACGGCTTGTGTCATTGGCTGGGACTGGCGATGACGGTGACCGAGCTGGTGAGCGGTGTGAGTGTCTTCATGGCACGCATTCTGGCTGTGAAGTATCATTGGGCGTTACCGGTACTTAAGGGAGACACTCCTTCCGGAAACAAATAATTTTAGGTTTTCCTGCGAAATAGAATCCGACGATTTTACGTACTTTTGCGGCAGTTTTAACAAGTCAGACTTTATGGACGACCCTTATTCGCGAGAACAGAATACAGATTATTAATCATCGGCAGGGCTTTTCCTTTAAATCATTCATGGGAAGGACGGCACTGCCGAACAGAACTATGAATGATTGAGCTTTCGTGAGCTTCGGTTTACAAGGAGGAGGGACAGCTTCTCGTCTGGAGGTAAACCGGACCTTTGCGGAATGAAATGAAAGGAGGCTATAAGATGAGACAATATCTTTATTGCGAGTCGGCCGGTTTTGTGGAGAAAACCGAATGGCAACCCAACAGCTGGGTGAATGTAGTATGCCCGGATCAGGCAGACTTCAAGTTTCTCACCGAGACATTGCATGTTCCCCAATCTTTTTTGGACGATGTGGCTGATACGGATGAGCGTCCCCGTACGGAAATGGAGGACAACTGGTTGCTCACCATCCTGCGTATACCGGTCCCCGTGCATGACGCACCGGATGGGATTCCTTTTACGACAGTACCTATCGGCATCATGACGAACAATGACATCATTGTTTCGGTCTGTTATTATCACACGGAGATGTTGCCTGATTTCATCGAGCATACACGTCGTAAGAATGTCTTTGTACGTAATAAGCTCGATTTGATTCTGCGGCTGATTTACTCCTCGGCGGTCTGGTTCCTGAAATACCTGAAGCAGATTTACAACGATGTCAATGAGGCGGAAAAGGAACTGGAAAGAAGCATCCGCAATGAGGACCTGCTGCGTATGATGCGGTTGCAGAAGACATTGGTCTACTTTAATACCTCGATTCGTGGAAACGAAGTGATGATCGGGCGCCTGAAGTCCATTTTTCAGGATACGGATTTCCTCGATGTGGAACTGATGGAAGATGTACTGATCGAGTTGCGGCAGGCAAACAGTACGGTCAACATCTACAGCGACATTCTCACGGGGACGATGGATGCGTTTGCATCGATTATCTCAAACAATGTGAATGCCATCATGAAACGCATGACGAGCCTTTCCATTACGCTGATGATTCCGACATTGATAGCCAGCTTCTACGGGATGAACGTAGACATTCATTTGGACCGTTTTCCCCATGCCTTCGTGGCAATAGTTGCCGCTTCGGTCCTGTTGTCGGCTTTGACATTCATTGTATTCCGTCGGATTAAATGGTTTTAGACGCTATGAAGAACAATCTGTTGAGTGAACATCTGGTGTATAACGGCGAAAGTGAAACACCTACGCATTTCCATCTGTGTACCTACGATGCCAAGAGTTTTGAAGAAACGTCGGCGGACGATTTTGCTTCCATTGAGCAGAAGTTGCTTCCCGGACGCATCCACTGGCTGCAAATCCACGGACTGCGTAATACGGAGACGGTGCGTCGGGTATGTGCCCATTTCCAGATAAGCTTCCTCACGATGCAGGACATCCTCAATGTCGGGCATCCCAGTAAGATAGAAGAACGTGAATCCTACAATGTGGTCATCAGCAAATTGTCGGCTGTTCCCACTGATGAGGAGGACGGGGACATCCGCCAGACCCACCTCTGCCTGGTGCAGGGCAATGGCTTTGTGCTGACATTCATGGAGGAGGAGAACCGTTTCTTTGACGATGTAGTGCAGGCCATCCGTGGCAATATCCTGAAAGTCCGTGAGCGCAACAGTGACTTCCTGTTGAGTGTCCTGTTCAACAGCCTGGTGGGCAATTATGTGTCGGTGGTCTCACGCATTGATGATGACCTGGAGGAGTTGGAGTCTGCCTTGTTCGAGAACGCCGACGACCGGGATACGGGTATCCGCATCCGTCTCTTGCGGAAACAATACCTGGTGATGAAGCAGACGGTCTACCCTCTGAAAGAACAGTTTTCGAGACTGTTGCATTCCGATTCGGCCTTGTTGCAGAAGAATAACCGTGCCTTCTTCAATGATGTTAACGACCATCTGCTGTACGTTGTGCAGACCATCGACAGCTGCCGGGAGACACTCTCGTCCCTGATGGACCTTTATATTTCGAACAATGATTTGCGGATGAATGACATTATGACCCGTCTGACGGTCGTTTCAACCATTTTCATCCCTTTGACCTTCCTGGCGGGAGTATGGGGAATGAACTTCAAGTGGATGCCGGAGCTGGATTGGCGGTATGGCTATCTGCTGGCATGGGGCATCATGCTGGTGCTGGGGGTTGCCGTAGCGCTTTACCTGAAGAGAAAGAAGTGGAAGTGAACGGTAGCGGAAGAACGGTGCATCATGGTCCGGTATGGGTTGTGCATTTTTGACAGGAAACAGTGCTTTCTCCTGTCTTATTGTTGCCCGGAAGAACAAAAATCAGGGTTTTGTTTGCCCGATTAGCCGTTAGCCCTTATCTTTGCACACCAATAACGGACATCAATAACATCAGTTACAATCAGAATCGTATCATGCCACAAATATCTATACGAGGAACGGAGATGCCCTCATCTCCGATTAGAAAGCTGGCACCTCTTGCTGAGGCTGCCAGACAGCGCGGAACCCACATTTACCATTTGAATATCGGACAGCCGGACTTGCCTACACCCCAAGTTGCTTTGGATGCGATTCGCAACATTGACCGTACGATTTTGGAGTACAGTCCCAGTCAGGGTTATCGCAGTTACCGTGAGAAGCTGACGGGATATTACCGGCGTTTTGACATTCATCTGGATGCCGACGACATCATCATCACGACCGGTGGGTCGGAAGCCGTGCTGTTTGCCTTCCTGTCCTGCCTGAATCCCGGAGATGAAATCATCGTACCTGAACCGGCTTATGCCAACTACATGGCGTTTGCCATTTCGGCGGGAGCTGTGATCCGTACGGTCACGACGACCATCGAGGAAGGTTTTGCGTTGCCCAAAGTAGAGAAGTTTGAAGAGCTGATCAATGAACGGACCAAAGCCATCCTGATTTGTAATCCGAACAACCCGACGGGCTATCTCTATACACGTCGGGAGATGAACCAGATTCGTGATCTGGTGAAGAAGTATGACCTTTATCTTTTCTCCGATGAAGTGTACCGGGAATTCATCTATACCGGTTCTCCCTATATTTCTGCATGCCATCTGGAAGGCATCGAGGACAATGTGGTACTCATCGACTCCGTGTCGAAGCGTTACTCTGAATGCGGTATCCGCATCGGTGCCCTGATTACAAAGAACAAGGCGGTACGTCAGGCTGTGATGAAGTTCTGTCAGGCTCGCCTGAGTCCTCCGCTCATCGGTCAGATTGCTGCCGAAGCCTCGTTGGAAACTCCCGAGGATTACCTGCGTGATACATATGATGAATATGTGGAACGTCGGAAATGCCTGATTGACGGACTGAACCGTATCCCCGGAGTTTATTCGCCCATCCCGATGGGTGCTTTTTACACGGTTGCCAAGTTGCCGGTCGATGACAGCGAGAAATTCTGTGCCTGGTGTCTGTCTGATTTCTCTTATGAAGGAGAGACCGTCATGATGGCGCCGGCTGCCGGATTCTATACGACACCCGGAGCCGGACGCAACGAGGTGCGCATCGCGTATGTCTTGAAGAAAGAAGACCTGATTCGTGCCTTGTTTGTACTTCGCAAGGCGTTGGAAGCTTATCCCGGGAGGACGGAGTGAGCGGACAGCTGCAAATAAACCGGGACGGGGCTTTCTTTTTTACGGGAAACTTCCTTATTTTGTGCGACGTAAGAAACTCCTAGAACGATGAACTATAAATTCTTTCTGGCACGACGCATCTATGCCCAAGGCGAAAACAAACGTCAGGTGGCGAAACCTGCCATCCGCATTGCAATGATTGGCATGTCGCTGGGACTTGCCATCATGTTGGTGTCGGTGTGTGTGGTCATCGGGTTTAAGGATGAGGTGCGTTCCAAAGTCATTGGGTTCGGCTCTCACCTTCAAATCAGTAATTTCCGGGGAACACAATCCTATGAGACCTATCCCATCTCGGCAAATGACACCCTGCTGCATCGGTTGGCCGATGTGCCCGGTGTGTCGCACGTGCAACGTTTCTCCACGAAGCCGGGCATTATCAAGACCGATGACAGTTTCCAGGGGATGGTGTTGAAAGGTGTTGCCGGTGAATATCAGATGGATTTCTACCGACGTTACCTGTTGGAAGGAGAGATACCGGCATTTACCGACAGCGCGGCATCGAACCAGGTGCTGATTTCCCGTTTGTTGGCTGACAAGCTCCGGCTGAAGTTGGGAGATGCCATCTATACCTACTATATCAATGACAACGTGCGTGCCCGTCGGCTGAAGATTGCCGGCATCTATGAAACGAATTTTTCCGAGTACGACAAATTGTTTCTGATAGGCGACCTCTATACGGTCAACAGATTGAACGGGTGGCAGCCGGACCAGGTGAGCGGCATCGAGGTCTCCATTGCCGATTATGACAAGTTGGAGGACATGCGTTACGATGTGGGCAAAGTGGTCGATACGTTGGTGGACCGCTATGGAAACACCTACTTCACACAGACAATTCGCGACCTCAACCCCCAACTGTTCGCCTGGCTCGACGTGCTGGATGTCAACGTCTGGGTCATTCTGGTCCTGATGCTGGGAGTGGCAGGTTTTACGATGATTTCCGGGCTGTTGATCATTATCCTGGAACGTACGAATATGATTGGCGTCTTGAAGGCACTGGGTGCCAATAACCGTTCCATCCGTGAAATCTTTCTCTACTTTTCTACGTTCATTATCGGCAAAGGCATGCTGTGGGGGAATGTCATTGCCCTTGCCTTTTGCCTTTCGCAGAAATACTTCCGTTGGATAAAACTCGACCCTGCGAATTATTACCTGGACGCGGTTCCCATTCATTTCAATGTGGGCTTGTGGCTGCTGCTGAATGTGGCTACGCTGATTATTTCGGTAGCCATCCTGATAGGTCCTTCCTATCTGATATCACGTATCCATCCGGCCAAGTCCATCCGGTTTGAATGAGGCTGATTGTTGTCATGTAATTGTATTCTTTTTGAAATATCTTATGGCTCATTGGGCGCCGCCTTTGTCATTTTGTCTTGATTTGTATGCCTATTGTCTTCTTTTTGTTAAAAGATGGTAATGAAAAGTTCAAGACATTCTTTTCTCTTTTATTTTTACATCAGAGATATGTCTAATGCCATAATAAAGTCCTTGCAGAAAGGCGAGAGCCATGAAAATTCAGTTTGTAATTAGAGAGAGTTTGAGTGACATCGTCGATCAACTCTCCAACTCCGACTTCTGGGCAACGGAGATTCAATGCTTGCCCGGCAAGAAAATCATCAGAATCAAAGACCATGCTTACGATTTGTCGGCAACGGCAGAAGTCTTGCCTAAAGAGATTGTCATCCACACGGCATGGTCGAACTTCACTTATCGTATTTTCCAACGTGATGGGAAGGTCTGCTGCGAATATGAAGGAGCCTTCCGTGGACTGTTGGATCAGAAGTTGCTGCCCCACCTGACTCCGGTTGGCAACATCCTCGATTACGTCGTGCTGGAAAGTTCGCTGTACCAGCCGGGCGAACAAAAAACTCTGCGTGAATATGCCCGTGACAATGAACGGCAACGCAGCCTGCGTGAACAAAGTAAAGCTTCTTCGTCAAGTGTCGGAGGATATGCCGATAGGTCCTCAGCATACGGCTTTGCTCATTATCTGAAGGAAGATTTGCCCTCCAGCTGAAATGATTTTTACAAATAGTACGATTCCGATTACCCCTTCTCTTGCTTTCGGCAATGCAGAGAAGGGGTAATTTATTTAATCCAACTTGGTCATTCGACCATTTAAAGTTTCCTCTCGTTCCAACAGAGCAATCTACCCAACGTCCAATGACGGATTGAGGGCTTGAATGGCGTGTTGGGAGAGCCGGTCTCTGTGGTCTGACGCGGCAAAGACAGGGCTCTGGCAGGGGAAACGTAAGTGTTTGATAAACCAAGCCTGGGGTTTTGGCAGACTAAAGTACGGGATAGACCGGATTAAACCCCGGCTTAGACAGACCAAAGTATTATACTTAGGTAGGCTAAGTATAATACTTAGGGTGCCTAAGTATAATACTTTGGTCCATCAACCCCCAGGGCTTATCGGGTCAATCCCCCCAGGGTTATTGGATTAAACCTTTGTGTTGGGTTGGGAGAGGAACTGGGTTGTGTGGAGCTATTTTCATGTTTGGACTTAATTGAACCTTACTAAAAGTTGACCGTCGTGCGATAGTTTGCTACTTTTGTCATCCACTCATCAGAAAAGAACCTTTATGAAAAGAATAACAAATTGTATGCAGACGGTGGCAATGTGCCTGCTGCTGGGAGCCTGCTCATCGGGAGGAGGTGGAACTGACGAGATTCTTCCACCGTCGGAACCTGAACCTGAGAAACCCCTGCCCATTGCGTTGGACTGCTCTTCGACAGGTTATGCCGTGGCGCGGGCAACTGACGACGGCTTTGAGGCGGGAGATGCCGTCGGTGTGTTTGTGGTGAATTACGACCGGGAGCAGGCGGGCGCGTTGCAGCCTTCCGGCAACCATGTGCACAATATGCGTTTCAGCTATGGCGGTTCCTGGACGCCTGACGAACCGATTTATTGGTCGGACAATCGGACCAAGGCGGACTTTTATGTATACTATCCTTATCGGCAGACGGTTTCTGTGCATGACCTGACAGTGGACGTCCCTGCCGACCAGTCGACACCTGCCGGCTATAAGTCGGGGTATTTCCTGTGGGGGACAGCCGTCGGGGTATCTCCGACGAACCGTGCTGTGAGTGTGACGGTCAATCATGTGCTCAGCCAGGCACACATCTTGGTCAAACCCGGGAATGGCTTTACGGAGGAGAGCCTGGCGGAGGCCGAAGTCTCGGTAACGCTCAACGGATTGCAGACACGCGCGTCTGTCGACCTGGCGACAGGGAAGGTGGTGGCAAACGGTAAACCGCAGGCTTTGCGTCCGCTGAAAGAACAAGCGGGCTACAAGGCACTCGTTGTCCCGCAGACGGTTGCCGTGGAAGGGTTGGTGACCATCACCGTCGACGGCAAGGATTACAACCTGACGCAGGGGGAACAGCCCTCCGAGATGACCTTCCGTTCCGGCTATCGACATACTTTCACCATCACGGTCAACAAGACAAGTAATGGAATCAATGTGGGCATCGGCGGTTGGGAAGACGACGGAGTGGACCACGGGGGAGTGGCTGAATGAACATCGGATGAACAGAAAGAATACAAGCTATGAAGAACATCATTTATCATTATATGGGGATTCTCTGTCTCGTCCTGTTGGGCGGGCTGTCCGCCTGCAAGGAAGAGGCGGTCCTGTCGGGACAGGCAGAAAGAGTGCCGATTACCCTGGCAGGAGAGATTGACCAGCTGGCACTGACGCGTGTGGACGACGGCGGTTTCTGTGACGGTGACGTCATGGGCGTGTATGTCGTCGATTACCAGGGGAATGTCCCCGGAATCTTGCAGGACGCCGGCAACCGTGCCACCAATGTAAAGCATACATTCGATGAGGCTGCCTACCGTTGGGATGCTGCCTACGACATCTATTGGAAGGACGAACATACTCCCGTCGACATTTATGGCTATTATCCGTTTGCTTCCCCCGGGGATGTCAATGCGTACGAGTTTACGGTGCAGAAGGACCAGTCGCGTGCGGCCGAAGGAGGGGCACTGGGAGGTTATGAAGCCAGTGATTTCCTTTGGGGAAAAGCCGAGAAGATTGCTCCGACGGAGAAGGTCATCCGTCTGTCACTCCGTCACCGCATGAGCAATGCCCGCGTGACTCTGGCAAAAGGAGAGGGCTTTGCGGACGGTGAATGGGAGCGGCTGGAAAAGATGGTGCTGGTGAAGAATACCGTCCGCGATGCAACCATCGACCTGGCTACGGGGACGGTGACCCCCGTGGGAGACCCCGAAGAGACCGGAACCATCCCTTACACTCACGGGGGTGAATATCGCGCCATTGTCGTTCCACAGACGATCCCTGCCGGGAAGGAGCTGTTCGTCCTGACTGTCGGTGGAGTCAACTATACCTTTAAAAAGGCTGACGATTTCACTTATCAGGTCGGCAGGATGCATAACTTCACCATCCGGGTGGACAAGAAAAGTCCGGCAGGAGAGTATGTGTTCACACTGACGGGAGAGTCCGTCACGCCGTGGGAGGCGGACCTTGCCTCGCATGATGCGACGGCGAAGGAGTACATCATCATTGATTCGGAAGCGGGGCATTTGCGGGAGGCCATCCTTGCTGCCAATAAGGATTTTCGTGAACTGCGTAACCTGAAGATTACCGGTGAGATAAACGGAGTGGACTTTTACTTCATGCGCGACTCGATGGACTATCTGCAGTCCCTCAACCTGAAAGAGGTCAAGATAGCCCGTACGGACACGTTGCTCCACTATGGTACGGGCGCCTTGCAACGCCGTACGTACGATGAGGACGAGATACCCGAAGGGGCATTGGGAGGCAAGGAGAGCCTGTACCGCCTGATTCTGCCCGACCGCCTGAAAGTAATCAATTGTGCCGCCTTCGAAGGCTGCAAGAACCTTTCCGGTTCGTTGACTATTCCGGAGGGTGTGACGGATATCTATGCCGGCGCTTTCGTAGACTGCCAGTCGTTCACGGGGATACTCACCCTGCCCTCTACGCTGAAACGGCTGGGGCACGGGGAGGAGAAGTATTGGTATGGCGGTCCGTTCAAGAATTGCAAGTTTGCCTGTGAGCTGAAACTGCCCACCGGGCTGGAGTACATTGGCGACAACTGTTTTGAGTTCTGTGCCAATCTGTATGGCAGCCTGCATCTGCCGGAGAACTTGCAGCACATCGGCGATTATGCGTTTGCCGACTGTTCCGGACTGACCGGCAGCCTGGAGATTCCCCAAGGCGTGACGACTCTTATGGACAACGTGTTCGAACGTTGTGGCTTTGACGGGACCCTGCAACTGCATGACGGCATTACCACCATCGGCAAGCATGCGTTCAGCAGATGCCATTTCAAGGGAGAGCTTGTCCTGCCGAAAGACTTGCTGGTGCTCAATGACTATGTGTTTGACGGATGCGACTTTTCGGGCGTGCTCGTCTTGCCGAAGAGGCTCCGTTCCATTGGAAACTATGTGTTTGGAAGTCCGGACGGGGGCTCCAACTGGCGTTTGTCGGGGATACTGGAAATTCCGGAAGAGGTACTGACCATCGGGCAGTATGCCTTCTATGAATGTAAGGGACTTGAAGGGATTGTCTTCTCTGCCGGGGTGGAGAGCATCATGAACAATGCGTTCTATATGTGTACCGGACTGGGCGGTATCGTTTGCAAGGGGACCGTTCCGCCTTATGTCCAGGGGAAAGCTTTTGACGGGGTGCCCAAGGACAACTTTGCCGTGGAGGTGCCCGAGTCGTCGGTGCAACAGTATCAAGCAGAACCGGGATGGAGTGAGTTCAAACGCATCACGGCTCATCATGAGCTGGTGTGCCGTCCTGCACTGGCTTGTGCCATCAATACCGAGTGCAAGCGTACGCTGGTGATTGACTCCGAGGGCGAGTGGACGGTAGACTCCATGCCGGACTGGTGCAGCCTGTCTGCTACGTCAGGCAATCGGAAGACCGAGCTGACACTGACCATCCATGCCATGAACCGAGGTGCACAACAGCGCACCGGCGAGATTGTCTTCCGTCTGACGGACAAGGATTATACCGCCCGATGCACTGTTTCCCAGTATGACTATGAATATGATGAAGATGAAGTGGTCACCTTGCAGCGTGCGACCAAGGGGAACGGGGTCAATCTGGTCTTCCTGGGAGATGGCTTCAATGCAGAAGACATTGCGCGCGGAGATTACCTGAAAGCCATGAACGAGCAGGTGGAACATTTCTTCGCCATCGAGCCTTATACGACCTATCGCGACTACTTCAACGTCTATACGGCCATCGCCCTCTCTCCGGAGAGTGGAATCGGGACGGTCAATACAATCCGTTACTCCAAGTTTGGGACGACGTTCACGGGAGGAGTCGGTTTGCGGTGTGACTATGATGCCGTGTTCCAGTATGTGGTGGACATGCGCACTCCGGTAACCCGGGACAATCTCAACCGGGCCTTGATTGTGATGACTCCCAACACGACCGATTACGGCGGCATCTGCCAGATGTGGGATGACGGTTCTGCCATTGCGTTCTGTCCCATGAGCAACTACGGTTACCCGTATGATGCACGCGGAGTCATCCAGCATGAGGCTGGTGGACATGGCTTTGGCAAACTGGGTGATGAATACATCTATCACAACGAATTCATAGACTTCTGTTCATGTACTTGTTGCGGACATGTCGAAGCCTTCAATGTGGCGAAAGCCAATGGTTGGTATGACAACCTGGCCCTGACGGGCAAGATGCACGAGGTGCCCTGGAGTCATCTCATCTTTGACGACCGTTATAGTGACATTGTAGACGTGTTCGAAGGAGGGTTCATGCACAATCGCGGGGTATGGCGTTCAGAGCAAAACAGCTGTATGAATAACGACATACCCTATTACAGTACCATCAGCCGCGAATCAATCGTGCGCCGTATCCTGACATACGCCGGCGAGGAATACACGTTCGAGAAATTTGTCGCCAACGACAAGCGCAGTGCCGGTGCTGCCACACGTGTTGTCGTTCCACCCTACGCCGGATATGGTGCCAGGGGAGCTCATTACGCTCCGCAGATACATCGGGGCTCGCCTTCCATCCGCCGTTCGGTTCAGTAGTAAGATTAAATGAGGAAAACGATGAAAACAGTTCTATTTTTGAGTATAGCCTGGACATTCCTGTCGGTAGCAGCCTGCACCGGACAGGAGGAGCCGGAAATGATGCAACCGGAAAGCACGGCAGACAGGATGCGGTTTGACGTCCGCTATCCGGAAGTCGGAACAGCGCCTTCCCGGGTTGCGGACAATCACTTTGATTCCGGTGACAGCATCGGTCTCTACGTCGCTGTTTCCGGACAGCCGTTGGAGCCGGCGGGCAACGAGGTGAACAATGCTCCGCTGACGTGGAAGGACACCTCCGGTTGGCAGGCTCCCCAACCCATCTATTGGAATGGAGGGACGTATGACGTATTTGCCTATTACCCTTACACGTCGTCCGTCACTTCCGTTGACGACTATCCTTTTGAAGTTGAGTTGGACCAGAACCGTCCTGCCACCGATGTGCGTCCGGGCGGATACGAGGCAAGTGATTTCCTCTTTGCCTCAGCCCGTGGTCAGGAGGCTGGAACAGAATCCGTGACCTTGCAGTTCCGTCACATCCTGAGCAAGCTTCAGGTCCGTCTGATCAAAGGAGAAGATTTTGAAGGCGAGCTGCCTGACGATGCTGAAGTCTATATCCATCATACTGTCCCCTCGGCAACCATTGACCTCAGTGTGGGGATTGCCACAAAATATGCCTATGGGTCCGAGCAGACGATTCGTGCCCGTTCCTTGGGCGGGCATAAATATGCTGCCATCATTGTTCCGCAACGGCTGCCCGGTCGTCGTCCTCTGTTGGAAGTAGTCATGAAAGGAGTATCTTATTTGGTTGAAAGCAGTTTTGTATTTAAGCCGGGCATAGAGCATGTGCTCTCCGTGGTCATCGACAAGAACCCCGAACAGGTGAAGATAGAAATCGGCGGGGAGATTGAGGCCTGGGAGCCGGTATAGGCAGATGGGACCTCCAGTCCCGAGGTCCAACCGGAAATTATCGGCGGGCGGGAAAAACAGTTTGACCGGGCATCCCGCCCTGCCTGATGATTCCGTGTTGCCGTCAGGCGAAAAATTCGGCAGATTCAGGGAAGGAGTTCCCGTGAATATATGTACCTTTGCGGACTTTTAAATGATAGAGGTAATGTTTAGTGCTAAAACGAAAGGTTTTACGTGTGGCATCATAGCTGCCGTCACCTACGGGATGAATCCTTTGTTTACCCTTCCGTTGTATGAGGAAGGTCTGAATGCCGACTCCGTCTTGTTCTATCGCTATGGATTGGCAATTGTCTTGTTGGCCCTGTTGATGAAGTGGAAGGGCGAGTCGTTCCGGTTGCAGAAGAAGGAAATTATTCCTCTGGTGCTTGCCGGGTTGATTTTCTCCAGTTCATCACTGCTGTTGTTTTTGAGCTATAACTATATGGATGCCGGCATTGCCTCGACCATCCTGTTCGTCTATCCGGTTCTGGTTGCTCTCATCATGATGATTTGCTTTCATGAACGCATCTCACCCATTGTGTGGGGAGGCATCCTGTTGGCTTTGTGCGGTATCTCATTCCTTTCAAAGGGAACCGACGGTGCTCCATTGAGCCTGGTCGGTCTGGCCTTTGTCCTGTTGTCATCCTTGTCATACGCCGTTTATATTGTGGGCGTCAACCAGTCCATTCTGAAAAATATCTCCATCATGCGCCTGACTTTCTATGCGCTGGTTTTCGGAGTTTTGATTTATGTCGTCCGCCTGGACTTCTGCATGAACCTTGTGCCGGTGCGTTCGGTCGGCGGATGGTGCAATGTGTTGGCATTGGCTTCACTCCCGACGGTCGTCTCGCTGATGTGTACGACCACTGCCATTCATCACATAGGCTCCACGCCGACAGCCATTCTCGGTGCCTTAGAGCCGGTCACCGCCCTCTTCTTTGGGGTAACCTTGTTCCATGAGCAACTGACGCCGAAGATTATGTTGGGTATTCTGATGGTTCTGACCGCCGTCACTTTAATAGTTGTAGAAAAACCGGTGCGCGAGCGTTTGAGACAACGCCTGAGGCATCTGCGATAAAATTCTGTTTGTCTATGAAGTCAGTCAAAGGGCTTGTTTACGCAATTGTGTCGTCCGCTACATTCGGACTTGTACCTTTTTTCGCATTGCCGGCTATCCATGCCGGGGTGGCAGTCAATACGGTTGTGTTCCTCCGTTTCTTTCTCTCGTTCCTGGCGATGGGAGTCGTCCTGCTGATAAAGGGAACCTCGTTCAAGGTAACAAAGAATGAATATAAGATGCTGTGTCTGCTCAGTATCTTCTATGCGGCAACTTCCATGTTGCTGACGCTTTCCTACCTGTACATTCCCAGTGGGATGGCAACAACCATCCATTTCCTCTATCCGGTTCTGGTGACACTGATTATGATATTGCTGTTCAAGGAACGTGGAAATTGGGTCATTTACCTGGCCACTGCACTGGCGGTGGTCGGTGTAGGCTTTCTGGGCAATTCCGGTGAGGGGGCAAGCTTCAATACCGTCGGGCTGACTCTCGCCCTGATAACGGTCTGCACGTATGCCACCTATATTGTAGGTATCCAGAAGTTCCGCTTACGTGACATGGACGGGCTGAAGATGACCTTTTACGTCTTGCTCAATTGTGCCATTATCTTCTTCATCAATGTTCTGGTTCAGGATGGAAGCTTTTCGCCTATCCCCGATGTCTCGACAGGCATTCATCTGGTCCTGTTGGCATTGGTTCCTACGCTGGTGTCCGATTTGACCCTGATTCTTGCCGTGAAGCGGGTAGGCTCCACGACGACTGCCATTTTGGGTTGTATGGAGCCGTTGACGGCAGTGGTGATGGGTGTGACCTTCTTGGGCGAGACGTGCAGCCTGTTGCAGGTTATGGGCATCGTCGTGGTACTGTTTGCCGTAATTCTGGCAATTGTGGGGACACAGTTGAAGCGCCAAAAGGAGAAAGCAGCTTGATGTTGCTGTTGGAAAACTGAAGGCTTTCAGGAGATAAATCGTTCACTTTGAGAGCCAAAAATATAATGTTTTTTTATTTTTATCGGAGAGATTTTATATCTTTGCAAAAAATTTTCGAGATTATGGGAGTACATAACTTAAGCCCCGGTTACATTTTCGAATCAAGTTGGGAAGTATGTAACAAGGTGGGTGGCATATATACCGTTCTTTCAACAAGAGCAAAGACCCTGCATGAGAAGTTTGGAGATCACCTCTTTTTTATAGGACCGGATGTATGGAAAGGGAAGAGCAATCCCTTATTTTTAGAAGATGATGAGCTGTATAAAGAGTGGTTGTCAAGTGCCCGTGAGCAAGAGCAGCTGGAAATACGGGCAGGACGTTGGAACATTCCCGGGAAACCTGTTGTCTTCCTGGTTGATTTCAATGGCTTTTATGCAGTAAAGAATGAAATATACACGCAAGCCTGGCTCGATTTCAAGGTCGATTCACTGCATGCCTACGGCGATTATGACGAGGCTTCGATGTTTTCCTACGCAGCAGGAAGGGTTGTTGAAAGCTATTTCCGTTACCATAAGCTGACCGCTGCCGATCAGGTCATCTACCAGGCTCATGAATGGATGACCGGTCTGGGTGCCCTTTATATTCATAAGCATGTCCCTGAAATAGCAACCATCTTCACGACGCACGCTACTTCAATCGGTCGTTCCATTGCCGGTAATAACAAACCTTTGTATGATTATCTGTTCGCTTACAATGGCGACCAGATGGCTGAAGAGCTGAATATGCAGTCCAAACACTCCATAGAGAAGCAGACCGCACATCATGTCGACTGTTTTACAACTGTCAGCGAAATTACGGCCAATGAATGTCGGGAATTGTTGGACAAGCCGGTGGATGTAGTCTTGATGAACGGTTTTGAAGACGATTTCGTGCCGAAGGGCAACAGCTATGCAGCCAAGCGTAAAAAGGCACGTGCGGCTTTGCTTAATCTGGCAAACAAGTTGTTGGGGACAAATCTGGGCGATGATACGATTCTGGTAAGTACCAGTGGACGTTATGAGTTCAAGAACAAGGGACAGGATGTCTATTTGGAAGCCATGAACCGTTTGAACCGCGATAAGAACCTGAACAAGGATGTGGTTGCCTTTGTCACTGTCCCCGGTTGGGTCGGTGAACCTCGCGAAGACCTGAAAGAACGGTTGAACAGCAAGCAGACATTCGATACTCCTCTTTATTGTCCCTTCGTAACTCACTGGTTGCA
This sequence comes from Bacteroides sp. Marseille-P3684, assembly GCF_900291465.1. GTDB lineage: Bacteria > Bacteroidota > Bacteroidia > Bacteroidales > Bacteroidaceae > Phocaeicola_A. The sequence continues at coordinate 2,669,804 of NZ_LT985808.1, read as the reverse complement.
CGACATGAGCAATGACAAAGTGCTGGACCAGCTGAAATACCTGGGCATGGCGAATGCTCCGGCAGACAAAGTGAAGATTATCTTCCTTCCGTGTTATCTGGATGGGAACGATGGTATCCTGAATTTCTCCTATTATGATATTATCTTGGGCAATGACCTGACGATTTATCCTTCCTATTACGAACCGTGGGGATATACCCCGCTGGAGAGTATCGCTTTCCACGTACCGACCATTACGACCGATCTGGCAGGTTTCGGGTTGTGGGCAAACTCCTTGAAGACAGATGGCAGCTATAGTACGTTGGCTGACGGGGTGAAAGTGATCCACCGTTCGGACTATAACTATTCAGAAGTGGCGGATGCCATCAAGGATACGGTGACGGATTTCTCCCATCTTTCAGACAAGGAGATAAAGGATATACGGAAACGGGCTGCCGCCATCTCGGAGAAGGCATTGTGGAAACACTTCATCGAATATTATTACGACGCATACGATGTGGCTTTGCAGAAAGTGAAAGCCCGTCTGTCTTGAGATGCAATTAAAAATAGAACTAAACAAATAACTTCGATTTATTATGAAAGTCAAGATTAGTAACGCAAATATTCCAAGTTGGAAAGAGGTTACTGTAAAGTCTAGAATCCCTGATGAACTGAAGAAGTTGTCGGAACTCTCACGCAACATGTGGTGGTCGTGGAATCATGAGGCAACGGATCTGTTTGAGGATTTGAACCCTGCTCTTTGGAAAGAAGTTGGTCAGAACCCGGTTTTGTTGCTGGAGCATTTGAGCTACGAACAGTTGGAAGAGCTGGCAAAGGATAAAGTCATCCTTAAGCGCATGGATGAGGTCTATGACAACTTCCGTGCTTACATGGATGTGGAACCGGACAAGACCCGTCCTTCCGTGGCTTATTTCTGTATGGAATATGGTTTGAGCCATGTGCTGAAAATCTATTCAGGAGGTTTGGGTATATTGGCCGGCGACTACATGAAGGAGGCTTCGGACAGTAATGTCAACATGTGCGGTATTGGTCTGCTCTATCGTCATGGCTATTTTACCCAGACGTTGGCAATGGACGGACAGCAGATTGCAAACTATGAAGCCCAAAATTTCGGAAGCCTGCCGATTGAGCGCGTCATGGACAAGAATGGCCAGCCGTTGGTTGTGAAGGTTCCTTACATGAACTATTGGGTACATGCTTATATCTGGCGCGTGAATGTGGGCCGTATTCCTTTGTACCTGATGGATACGGACAATGAGATGAACAGTGAGTTTGACCGTCCGATTACTTCACAGCTGTATGGTGGTGACTGGGAAAACCGTCTGAAACAGGAGATTCTGCTGGGTATCGGTGGTATGCTGACGCTGGAAGCTTTGGGTATTGAGAAGGATATCTACCACTGCAATGAGGGTCACGCCGCTCTTTGTAACTTGAAACGTCTGTGCGATTTCGTAGAGAAGGGTCTGACTTTCGACGAAGCACTCGAACTGGTTCGCTCTTCTTCCCTCTACACGGTACATACTCCGGTTCCTGCCGGTCACGATTATTTTGATGAAGGTTTGTTTGGCAAGTATATGGGCGGTTACCCGCAGATGTTGGGCATCAGCTGGGATGACTTGATGGATTTGGGCCGTATGAACCCGGGTGACCACAACGAACGGTTCTGCATGTCAACTTTTGCTTGCAATACATGTCAGGAAGTGAACGGCGTGAGCAAGTTGCACGGTAAAGTGTCTCAGGCGATGTTTGCCGGTATCTGGAAAGGATATTATCCGGAAGAGAACCATGTCGGCTATGTGACGAACGGTGTACACTTCCAGACCTGGTGTGCTACGGAGTGGCAGGATTTGTATAACAGACATTTCGATGCCCACTTCTTGTCTGATTTGTCAAACCCGAAGATTTGGGAGAAGATTTACGATGTACCCGATGAAGAGATTTGGGCTACCCGTCAGATTCTGAAGAAGAAACTGATTGACTACATCCGCAAGTCGTTCCGTGAAGACTGGTTGAAGCGTCAAGGTGATCCCTCTCGTGTTGTTTCGGTGATGGAGAAGATCAACCCGAATGCACTGCTCATCGGTTTCGGACGTCGTTTCGCTACCTATAAGCGCGCCCACTTGTTGTTTACCGATTTGGACCGTTTGGCAAAAATCGTGAACAATCCCGATTATCCCGTACAGTTCCTCTTTACCGGTAAGGCTCACCCGCACGATGGAGCCGGTCAGGGCTTGATCAAACAGATTGTTGAGATTTCCCGCCGTCCCGAGTTCCTGGGCAAGATTATCTTCCTGGAGAACTATGACATGAAGTTGGCACGTCGCCTGATTTCAGGTGTGGATATTTGGTTGAACACGCCGACCCGTCCGCTGGAAGCATCCGGTACATCGGGTGAAAAGGCTTTGATGAATGGTGTCATCAACTTCTCCGTGCTCGATGGCTGGTGGCTGGAAGGCTACCGCGAAGGTGCCGGATGGGCGTTAACGGATAAACGTACCTATGAAAATCAGGCATATCAGGATGAACTGGATGCTGCTACCATCTACAGTCTGCTTGAGACAGAAATTCTGCCGTTGTATTATGCCCGCAACCGGAAAGGCTATTCAGAAGGTTGGGTACGTACCATCAAGAATTCGATTGCACAGATTGCTCCTCACTACACCATGAAGCGTCAGTTGGATGATTACTATGAGAAGTTCTACTGCAAGGAGGCTGCCCGTTATCACCACCTGCTGGAAGACAACTATGCCAAGGCAAAAGAACTTGCAGCATGGAAGTTGGCTGTAGCTGAACGTTGGGACAGCATTCAGGTCATCTCGACAGCACGTTCGGAAGCGTTGCTTGAAGGAGGCGTTGAGAGCGGTAAGGAATATACAATGACGCTCGTACTGGATGAGAAAGGTCTGAATGACGCCATCGGTGTAGAGCTGGTAACCATGCATAAGGACAAGGATGGTCAGGAGCACATCTACTCGGTAGAACCGATGGAAGTCGTGAAGCAGGAAGGCAACTTGTACACCTTCCAGTGTGTGCATGTGCTGAACAATGCCGGAAGCTTCAGCCTTTCCTACCGTATGTTCCCGAAGCATCCTGAGTTGCCTCATCGTCAAGACTTCTGCTATGTACGCTGGTTTACTTGATTAGAAGCTTGCTTGAAACATAAATAGAGGTGCCGTGACAAAGGTGTTGCCAAAAGAAGCAGCCTGTTGTCACGGCACTTTTTTTATGCCTGCGCCGCTGGATGCATGGCTTTCCCTTTACCCTGCTGAATAGAGGTGCTTATTGCGTATGAAGATTGGGAATCTGGAGAGAGAATTATGGGCAGGAATACCATGGAACGGAGTATTGTGTACGTATGACACCCTAAAAATAATTGCATTTTATCGCACTAAAACTTTTGAATTGATATTATAACTCTTATATTTGCGAGGTAGTAATTAATACAATTCTGAAATAAACTAACAAATGGAAAGGGAAAATATGGTACAAGATTTATCAATGTTACAGGAGTTCTATGAAGCGTATGCGGCTAAAATCGGGAGAATTAGAGAGAAATTAGCTCGCCCGCTGACTTATGCGGAGAAAATATTATATACACATCTCTATGGTGACGCAGACTTACGCTCGTTCAAACGGGGAGAAGATTATGTGAATTTTCGCCCCAATCGCGTGGCCATGCAGGATGCAACGGCGCAGATGGCCCTTCTGCAATTCATGAATGCAGGAAAAGATCGGGTGGCTGTTCCGTCAACGGTTCATTGTGATCACCTCATTCAAGCCTATCGTGGAGCCAAAGTCGATTTGCCTGAGGCACTGACTACGAATAAGGAGGTCTACGACTTCCTGCAATCGGTTGCTTCCCGTTACGGTATCGGGTTCTGGAAGCCCGGAGCCGGTATCATTCACCAGGTCGTGCTGGAAAATTATGCTTTCCCCGGCGGTATGATGGTTGGAACTGACTCGCATACTCCCAATGCCGGTGGACTGGGTATGGTTGCAATCGGAGTAGGAGGGGCTGATGCCGTCGATGTAATGACCGGGATGGAATGGGAGCTGAAGATGCCACGCCTTATCGGTGTGCACCTTACCGGCAAACTTTCCGGTTGGGCATCTCCAAAGGATATTATTCTCAAACTGGCAGGTATCCTTACCGTAAAGGGTGGAACAAATGCCATCATTGAATATTTCGGTGAAGGGGCTGACAGCCTGTCTGCTACCGGTAAGGCTACCATCTGTAACATGGGAGCCGAGGTAGGAGCAACCACTTCACTTTTCCCCTATGACGAATCGATGGCTGTTTACCTTCGTGCAACCGGACGTGATGTCGTAGCACGTATGGCAGATGATGTGAAGGGAGACCTGCGTGCCGATGCCGAAGTTACTGCGAATCCGGAGCAGTATTATGATCGTGTGATAAACATCGACCTTTCAACCTTGGAACCTTATATTAATGGTCCGTTTACTCCTGATGCAGCTTGCCCTATTTCGGAGTTTGCCCGTAAGGTAAAGGAGAATGGCTACCCGCAGCGGATGGAGGTGGGCTTGATTGGTTCGTGTACCAACTCGTCCTACCAGGACCTGAGTCGTGCAGCTTCCTTGGCGCGTCAGGTGCAGACGAAGCATCTGCAGAGCGCATCGCCTCTGATTGTGAATCCCGGTTCGGAGAAAATACGTGCAACAGCTTTACGTGACGGTTTGATTGAACTCTTCCAAGAGATGGGGGCAACCATAATGACCAATGCCTGTGGTCCCTGTATCGGACAATGGAAGCGGGTGGGTGATGCGACACGTCCCAACTCCATCGTGACTTCGTTCAACCGGAACTTTGCCAAACGGGCTGATGGAAATCCGAATACGCATGCCTTTGTTGCCTCCCCTGAACTGACGGTGGCACTGACGATTGCCGGAGACCTTTGCTTCAATCCGTTGACTGATACCTTGGTGAACAAGGACGGTGAGGCTGTCCGCTTGGATCCTCCTCAGGGAGATGAATTGCCGAAGGCAGGATTTGCTCGGGGCAGTGAGGGATATGTCGCTCCGACCGGTGCCGGGCAGGAGGTTGTCATTGCTCCTGACTCGAAGCGTCTGCAACGGTTGATGCCTTTCCCTGCATGGGATGGCAATGATTTGCTCAATATGCCGCTGTTGCTGAAGGCGAAAGGGAAGTGTACGACCGATCATATTTCCATGGCCGGACCGTGGTTGCGTTTCCGTGGACACTTGGAGAATATTTCCGATAACATGCTGATGGGCGCAGTGAACGCATTCAATGGGGAGACCAACAGCGCGTGGAACCGTCTGACCGGTCAGTATGAGGCTGTATCGGCTGTCGCTAAACAATACAAGTCTCAAGGCATCTCTTCGATTGTTGTGGCTGAGGAGAACTACGGCGAAGGTTCCAGCCGTGAACATGCTGCAATGGAACCGCGCTTCCTCAATGTGAAGGTTATTCTGGCCAAGAGCTTTGCCCGCATTCATGAGACCAATCTGAAGAAACAGGGAATGCTTGCCCTTACATTCGCAGACAAGGCGGACTATGACCGTATCCGCGAAAAGGACCGCCTCTCGGTTATCGGCTTGAAGGAGTTTGCACCCGGACGTCCCTTGCAGGTACGTGTATTGCATGAGGATGGGACTGAAGAAACATTTGCTGTACAGCATACTTATAATGAACAGCAGATTGCCTGGTTCCGTGCCGGATCGGCTTTGAATGCAAACCAACACAAATAGAATGAAAGTAGCACCCATCATGGTGTGAGTATTTACGATACATATATAATAAGGAGAAGAAGACAGAAAATGAGTAAGATTACCAAATCAGCAGACGGGACACTTCATGTGCCCGATTGCCCTACCATTCCTTATATTACCGGAGATGGTGTAGGAGCAGAGATAACGCCGGCAATGCAGCTTATTGTCGATGCCGCAGTGAAAAAGGCTTATGAGGGACGTCGGTCCATCGAGTGGATAGAGGTCCTGGCAGGAGAGAAGGCCTACAATGCGACCGGTTCGTGGCTTCCTGATGAGACGATGGAAGCTTTCAAGACGTATTTGGTGGGAATTAAAGGTCCTTTGACTACTCCTGTAGGAGGAGGCATACGTTCGCTGAATGTCGCACTCAGACAGACACTCGATTTGTATGTTTGTTTGCGTCCGGTGCGCTGGTACCGGGGCGTGGTGTCTCCGGTTAAGGAGCCGCAGAAGGTCGACATGCATATCTTCCGTGAAAATACGGAAGACATTTATGCCGGGATTGAGTGGGAGGCAGGTACTCCTGAAGCGAAGAAATTTTACGATTTCATTCATAATGAGATGGGCGTTACGAAGGTACGCTTTCCCGAGACCTCATCGTTCGGTGTGAAGCCGGTTTCGAAAGAGGGAACGGAGCGACTTGTTCGTGCTGCATGCCGTTATGCTCTGGAACACGGATTGCCTTCGGTAACTCTCGTTCATAAGGGAAATATCATGAAGTTTACCGAAGGGTGTTTCCGCAAATGGGGGTATGAGTTGGCTGAACGTGAGTTTGGCGACGCTCTGGCTGACGGACGCCTGGTAATGAAGGACTGCATCGCTGATGCCTTCTTGCAGAATACATTGCTGAAGCCCACGGAATATTCGGTAGTGGCAACGCTGAACCTCAATGGTGACTATATCTCCGACCAGCTGGCTGCCATGGTGGGAGGTATTGGCATCGCACCGGGAGCAAATATCAATTACAACTCCGGACATGCCATCTTTGAGGCAACACACGGAACGGCACCTGCTCTTGCCGGACAAGATGCCGTCAATCCTTGTTCGCTGGTCCTCTCGGCTGTGATGATGCTTGAATACATGGGCTGGAAGGAGCCTGCCGCACTGATTACCCGGGCATTGGAAGACAGCTTCTCGCAAGGTCGTGCAACACGCGATCTGGCACGTTTCATGGACGGTGGCGTAGCACTCCCGACCTCGGTATTTGCCCAAGAGATAGTAAAACGTATTGTTGACTAAAGGATGAAAGCGTCAGCCGACAGGTGGTCAGGCAGGTCTCTGACTGTTGCGGTGGCTGCTTGTCGCTGGTGACTTCGTCCGCTAAAAGAATCTAACCCATAAAAAATCCAGAGAGATGAAGAAAGAATATTTAGTTTACAAGCTTTCGGAGGATGTGAAAGACTGTACCCGTATCGATACGGAGCTGTTCTCCAAATATGACGTGAAGCGTGGCTTACGCAACGAAGACGGTACCGGCGTGCTGGTTGGTCTGACGAAGATAGGTAATGTGGTCGGATACGAACGTATTCCCGGCGGAGGACTTAAGCCCATTCCCGGTAAGCTCTATTATCGGGGCTATGATTTGGAAGACATCGCCGGAAACATCCTGAAGGAGAAACGGTTCGGCTTTGAGGAAGTGGCTTACCTGATGCTCTCGGGCAAACTTCCCGATAAGGAAGAGTTGGCTAACTTCAAGGAGTTGATCAATGAGAATATGCCGCTCGAACAGAAGACAAAGATGAATATCATCGAATTGGAAGGGACGAACATCATGAACATCCTTGCACGGAGTGTGCTGGAGATGTACCGATTTGACCCCAAGGCTGATGATACCTCACGCGACAACCTCGTCCGTCAGAGCATCGAACTGATATCGAAGTTCCCCACCATCATTGCGTATGCCTACAACATGTTACGCCATGCGACCTTCGGGCGTTCACTCCATATCCGCCATCCGCAAGAGAACCTTTCGATTGCCGAGAACTTCCTTTATATGCTGAAGCACCGCTATACCGAGCTTGATGCACGGATGCTGGACCTTCTGCTTGTGCTCCAGGCAGAGCACGGTGGTGGTAATAACTCTACTTTCACCGTACGTGTCACCTCATCCACAGGAACAGATACCTATTCGGCAATTGCTGCGGGTATCGGTTCGCTCAAGGGCCCTCTTCACGGAGGTGCGAACCTGCAGGCGGCAGCCATGTTTGACCACCTGAAAGAGGCTATTCATGACTGGACCAATGCCGATGAAATCGACACTTACTTTACTCGCATGCTGAATAAGGAGGTTTATGACAAGAAGGGGTTGATTTATGGTATCGGTCATGCCGTATATACCATCTCCGACCCGCGTGCACTCCTTCTGAAGGACCTGGCACATGCCTTGGCAAAGGAAAAGGGCAGGGAAGAAGAGTTTGCTTTCCTGGAGCTGCTTGAGGAACGCGCGATTGACACCTTCTATCGTGTGAAGAACAACGGCAAGACGGTCAGCAGCAACATTGACTTCTTCTCCGGATTCATCTATGAGCTTATTGGACTTCCTCGCGAGATCTACACGCCTCTGTTCGCGATGGCCCGTATCGTGGGATGGTGTGCACACCGCAATGAGGAACTGAACTTCGAAGGCAAACGTATCATCCGTCCGGCATACAAGAATGTGCTTGATACGGTTGAGTATGTTCCTTTGGCTCAACGGTAAGTGTAACGACCGGAGAACTGTTTCGATATAGTTTCTAAAGTACAGGGTTCTTGAGTTTGTACAGGCAGGTTGGGAAATCTGGGATGACCAGATTGCAGGATAGCCCCTTCTGGCCTGCCTGACATACTCAAGAACCCCTCATTTTATTTGGCCATGGACGGCACGCCAACCGTTCCACCCAGGTGGCAATTATCCACCTTGACACCGATGGTGTTGGAGAAACTCAATGCGGTCTTTACTTCCCCGATGTTCACCCGGTTGAAAGTCACGTCGGTGATAGGCTTTGCTTCCGTGCCCTGAAGCACCAGTCCTGCGGCGCGGACCTTGCGGCAACGCAGGTTGTCGACATGGATGCCCGATACCTCCGTGAAGTGTACGTTGTCCAGTCCCTCTCCTCCATACATGGAAGTCACATAGAACAAGTCTTCCACTTCATCAAACTCACAGTTGTTCACATAAATGTCGCGGATGAAGCCTCCACGGTCAGGATTCGTCTTGATGTAGATGCCTCGTTTGCAATAGCCTGCATATGTGCAGTCTTCTATGAAGATACGTTGTACGCCTGCCGACATCTCGCTGCCCAGGACTACGCCGTGCAGTCCCTTGAACTTGCAGTGGCGGATGATGATGTTCTCTGAGGGAGTGGCTGTTGCCCAGCCGTCGTTGTCTCGTCCGCATTTGATGGCTACATTGTCGTCGCCATTATTGAATTCGATGTCCTCGATCAGGACATTGCGTGTATATTCAGGGTCAATGCCGTCATTGTTAACCAGCTTGGCATCATAGCGCAAGCCGCGGCAGATGACATTCTCTGATTTCAGCAGGTGAATGCACCAGAAAGGCGCATTCGTGATGAATACCCCCGAGAGGGTGATGTTCCGGCAGTTGAAGAACTGGATGAGTTGCGGACGCAGCCAGTAGCCTTCGCCGAAGTTGCGCTCGGCAACGGGAACCTCTTGATGGTTCATCTGACGGCTGAGCTGCTGCCCTTCACGTTGCTTGCTGCGCCAGGTGGCAAACGTGCTTCCGGCATTGCCGTCAATGGTTCCCCGCCCTGTGATGGCGACATTCTCCAGTCCATAGCCGTAGATGAACGGACTGTAGTTCTGTACGAACGTTCCTTCCCAACTGGTCTTTACCAGCGGCAGATAACTCGACGGTTCGGGCGAGAACTTCAGTGTGGCACCTTCCTGAAGCTCCAGGTTGACATTGCTCACAAAATGGATAGGTCCTTCCAGCCAATAGGTACCTGCCGGTACGACAATACGGGCTCCACCCACCTTGGCAGCCCGTTTCATGGCTTTGTCGAAGGCAGGCTTGCAGTCCGTCTTTCCATCCCCTTTGGCGCCGAAAGAAGTGATGGTTAACGTACGTTCAGGAAGGGAAGCCCCGGTGATTTGCGCCAGGATGGCGTCGCGTTGGGCAATACGTAGAGAATCATTGGCTGCCGATGCGGCGAGAGACAGCAGAAACAGTCCGCCCAGCAACAGCCAGTTACGCATGTGTTTGTTGGTCATAGTACTTTGTTTTTAGTTGTATAACTTAGGATTGAAGTCTCCAAAGATAGTAAACTTGAAGGATTCATCCCCCCTTTCAAGTCGCCTTTTATCCGTCTTTTTGTCCGGATGCGGAGAGTTGCCTCTGTCGTCTCAAAATAGCCAACAGGTGATGCCCGATTGTCGATTAGAAAACTTACCTTTGCAACTGTTAAACCAAACCTCATGAAAACAGAAACAAACCAGCTCACCACTCTCCGCAAAGGCATCGTCGGCGTTCAGTTCCTCTTCGTTGCCTTCGGTTCTACGGTGCTTGTTCCCTTGCTTGTAGGGCTTGACCCTTCGACGGCTCTTTTTACGGCAGGCATCGGTACTCTTATTTTTCATCTTGTCAGCAAAGGCAAAGTTCCTATCTTTCTCGGTAGCAGCTTTGCCTTTATTGCACCTATTGTCAAAGCTACCGAGCTTTATGGACTTTCCGGGACGTTGTTTGGACTCACGGGCGTGGGTCTCGTCTATTTCCTGATGAGTGCGCTTGTCCGTTGGCAGGGCATTGCCGTCATCAACCGTCTCTTTCCTCCGGTAGTCATTGGTCCCGTCATCATCCTCATCGGTATTTCGTTGGCAGGTACCGGGGTTCAGATGGCGGAAGCCGACTGGCCCCTTGCCCTCATCTCACTGGCTGTAGCCGTGCTCGTGTCGGTCAAGGGGCGTGGGTTGCTTCGTCTGATTCCCATTTTCTGCGGAATTGTTGCCGGTTACCTGGTTGCCCTTGCTACCGGGGACGTGGACCTGACCGGTGTGCGCGAGGCAGCCTGGATTGGTCTTCCCCGTTTTGTACATCCGACGGTCTCCTGGGAGGCACTCCTATTCATGCTCCCCGTTGCCATTGCTCCTGTGATTGAGCATATCGGCAATATCTATGTGGTCAATACGGTGGCACAAAAGGACTTTGTCAAGGATCCCGGACTGCACCGGACTCTTCTCGGCGATGGCCTTGCCTGTTTTGCCGCGGGCATCCTGGGCGGTCCTCCCGTTACCACGTATGCCGAGGTTACAGGTGCCATGTCGATTACCAAGGTCACCCATCCGCAGGTCATCCGTATCGCTGCCGTTGCCGGCATCGTCTTTTCGCTTGTCGGAAAAGTGAGTGCTCTGCTAAAGTCGATTCCCGGTCCTGTCCTGGGAGGCATCATGCTCTTGCTTTTCGGAACCATTGCCACGGCGGGGGTTGCCAATATCCAGCAACATAAGGTTGACTTGTCCAATACGCGTAACATTGTTATTTTCTCCCTTACGCTGACCGTTGGAATTGGAGGAGCGACTTTCACCTGGGGTGAATTCTCGCTATCCGGTATCGGCCTGGCGGCGATCGTCGGCGTCATCCTCAATTTCATCCTGCCCAAGAGCAAAGATTAAGGTAACCATCCGGTGAGGTGTTCCTCTTATCCGGCTATCACATGTATTCCCTGTCGGTCATTCACTGCCTGAAGTCTTTTCCTGATATGAGACTGAACTTCAGACGGTGAATGACCGATTCGTTTACAGATGCTGAAAAGTGATTCATAATCAGTTGTTTCCTCCTGCCTGTATCCTGAAATGGCAGTCCCAATCGGAAGTCCATATTCTGGGACTGCGAGTTCCAGGCTTTGGGACTGCGAGTTCCAGGCTTTGGGACTGTGAGTTCCAGGCTTTGGGACTGTGAGTTCCACGGCGTGGAACTGTGATTCCCACGGCGTGGAACTGTGATTCCCACGGCGTGGGACTACGATTCCCACGGCGTGGAACTGAAAGCTTGGACTTCGTTTCGTTAGAATGGCTGGCGCATGGCTCGTGTCAGTACAAAGTCTGTGTCCAAAAGGTAATCAATGGTAAAGCGCTCCCGGCTGTCGCGAAGGTCTTCTCCCGTCAGCTGACCTTGGGAAGCAAGGATGAAAGGATGGATACGGAGGTGGTGGAGGAAGTCTGTGTCTTCTTGCCGGCGAAGGAGCTTGTACAGAGTCTCCTTGCTGCTCCAATGTAGTACGGCTGCCGTCAGTGGGTCGCCTTCGGCATGTTCGTCCGGATGCATGAATCTGGTACTCAGGCGGAGGGCTTTGGGAGAAAGGCGTTCGATGTCGATGCTCACGTCGTGATGCGGATGCCAGCATAGCGCGACGTAGCCGTCGGTGTGGGAGATGCTGATGGAGTAAGTGCCGTCCGTCAGATAAGGTCTGCCGTCGGGAGTGTAAGCCACCGGGTGTTCTGTCTTCCAGCAGTTGAACATCAACGTGCGGACGGCGAGGCGCTCTAACTTACGCTTGGGGTGAGCTTGAAACAGTGACAGTTCCTGCAGGTAGGCTCCTTCCGCCGGTAACAGGGAGCGTAGTGTCGCTTCCGTTTCCGTTACCTTCCAGACGGCCCATCCGCCGTCGTCAGTCAGGGGTGCTGAACGATAGAGAGGCATGGGGAGCGAATCAGGAATGAGCTGTTTCCTCGTCTTTACCCGGAAGAGGGGACAAGGTGACTTTTACTTTCAGGATGCGCCGTTCATCCATTTCCAGGATTTCGAAGGTGAAGTTGCGGTACGTCAGTTTCTCGTGCCGTTTGGGGAACTCGCCCTTCAGTTCCAGCAGAAGCCCGGCCAAGGTATCGGCTTCTCCGACCACATCTTCAAAGCTGTCTTCATCGGTCCCGACAATCTTGTAGAAGTCGGACAGGAGCGTCTTGCCTTCAAAGATGTAGGTCGAGTCGTTGAACTTGATGTAGGTGCGTTCGTCTTCATCGTATTCGTCGTTGATTTCGCCCACGATTTCCTCGATGATGTCTTCCATGGTGACCAGTCCCGATGTTCCTCCGAACTCGTCGACGACGATGGCCATGTGCACCTTGTTCTGCTGGAACTCGCGCAGCAGGTCGTCGAGCATCTTGGTTTCAGGAACAAAGTAAGGAGGACGTATCAGTGACTGCCAACGGAAGGTGTTCCCCTTGTCCAGGTGCGGCAGCAGGTCCTTGATATAGAGGATGCCTTTGATGTTGTCGCGTGACCGTTGGTAGATGGGGATGCGCGAATAGGCATTGTCGATGATGCAGCGGATTACTTCCGGGAAGGGAGTCTGTATGTCCAGGCCGACGATGTCGGGACGGGGTGTCATGACTTCCTTGGCGGTCTCTCCTCCAAAGCGGATGATGCCTTGCAGCATGCTTTGTTCGTCGGATATGTCGTTCTTGTCCGTCAGCTCCAGTGCCTGCGAGAGTTCATCGACCGAGATGTTGTAGTTCTCCTTGACCACTACCTGGTTGACCGTCCGATGGGCACGTATCAACACTCCGGAGACGGGGCGGAAGAGGCGTCGGAAGAAGGTGAGGAAGGGGGAGGCCGTACGACAGACGGGCAAGGCATGCCGGGCGGCATAGGTCTTGGGCATGATTTCCCCGAACAGGAGAATCAGAACCGCCAGGATAAGGGTATTGAAGAAGAGGGTGAGAGCGGCCGGCACGCCGTAATCGAGCGACTGCATGAGCACATGGTTGCCCAGGATGATGAAGGCGACGTTGATGAAGTTGTCGGCAATGAGCAGGGTGGCGGGCAGGCGTTCCGAATCCTTCAACAGGGAGTGGATGCGCCGGTAGGCGGCTGATTCCCCCTGTTCAATCCGGTTGCGTTCGCCCGGTGTGAGCGAGAAGAAGGCTGTTTCAGAGGCTGACACCATGCCCGAAGCCATGAGCAGGAGCAGGGTCAGCAGAAGGATGAACCACGTCCCCACATCGGGCATGGTTACTGTCACTTGGTTGGCAATGTCTGTCCAAAAGCGCGAATACGAATCTGAGTCCAAAACTGATGAATTAGTGAAACAATAGGGTTAGAAGGGCAAGCCGTCGTTGCTGTCAGTAGCCTCCGAAGCCGTTGCCGTGTTCGGTTCAGCGGACGCCGTCGCCGTGTTGGCAGGAGCGGCAGGGCGCGGCGAGGAGCACATCTCCATCACGTCGGCATAAATCTCGACGACGGAGCGGCGGATTCCGTTATGGTCGTCATACGTGCGGGGACGGAGTTTCCCTTCGATGTAGAGCTTGTCGCCTTTATGCACATATTTCTCGGCCACTTGTGCCAATCCTCTCCACAAGATGATGTTGTGCCAGTCGGTGCGGTCCGGGACTTTTGTCCCGTTGGGCAGTGTATACCCCCGTTCCGTGGTGGCAAGCGGAAAAGTTGCTACAGCGACACCACCGTCCAGGTATCTCACTTCCGGGTCTTTCCCGACGTTTCCTAACAATATGACTTTATTTACTGACATGTTTATAGGGTATTTAAAGTATGTCCGCCAAAGTTAACGCATTTTGTGGAAGGGGACAAACAAATGGTGTGAATATGTCATGACGTCCTCACCGCACTTTGTGTGCCATGAACCAGCGGTGGGTGAGCAGCAGGTAGAACACGAGTGCTCCGGCAAGTATCCACAGGCATACCCAGTAGCTTTCCAAAGGATCGGGGAAGACCGTGTATCCCAGGAATAGTCCCAGTCCGATACCCAGTTCCCAGGCAAACATGTACGAGGTGTTGGCAGAGCCGCGCTCACAGTGATGGGACAGCTTGATGAAGAACACCAGCAGACGGGCTACGGTCAGTCCGATACCCATGCCTATCAGAATGGAGGAGGCATAGAAGGCGGGAGTCCCTTCGCGGAATATCAGGAGCAGCAGTCCGGCAGCCCACAGGATGTTCCCACTGACGATTTCCGAGCGGATGTCGGCATTGAGGAACACAAAATGCAGGGCGAGCAGTGCCAGGCAGAAGCCGACCATGATGAAGACGTAGAACTCGTAACGGTGGATGGTCCCGAGCAATATGCCGGTGACGGCAGCGACCGGGATGGTCTGCAGGAACATCAGCCATCCATTGGGCAGCCAGAAGCGGTCGAGGGAGAACTTCGGGGGACACAAGGGAGCCCGGAAGGGAACCTTCAGACAAAGGACGCACAGGCAGGCTAACATGCCGATGACGAAGGAAGCGATAAAGACGTTGTGGAATCCGAACAGGTATTGTACGAGCAAGCCCATCAGCGGCCCGACGGACAGTCCCAGGCGTCCGAACCAGGCAAATGCATTGTTCACATCCGTGCGGTGGGGAGAGGTCGTCAGGTCGATGGCAAGTGTGCTGCCCGACGCCATGAGTGCCACGCCTTGCAGCATGCCCTGTACGACACGCAATGCGACGACCCAGCCCAAAACGGGAACCCAATAGAAACCCAGGGAGCAGGCTGCTACACCCAGGAGTCCCCAGGCGCAGACGCTTTTCCGGGGGAAACGGTCAACCAGGTAGTTGAAGAATGGGCCCAGCATGAAGGCGACCAGGCCGGAAAGGGCGAGGATGCCGCCTATCTCAAACGAATTGGCACCATACCTCACCACCAGCCATACGGGGAGGGTCGGGATGAGCATATAGAGCGAGGTGGACAAGAGCAGGTGCGACAGGCAAATCAGCCAGATGTTGTTTGTCCAGAGTCTTGTCCGCTGCGGTCGTTGCGAACCGGTCACAGGTGTTTCCATGTGCTTAATAGTGTTCATTCTCGTTAGGGAAATCTCCGTCTTTCACGTCGCGGATGTATTGTCCGACGGCATCTGTCATGACCGTATGAAGGTCGGCATAGCGCCGGAGGAATTTCGGATGGAAGCCGTTGTTCATGCCCAGCATGTCGGTGACCACGAGCACCTGACCGTCCACATCGCTTCCGGCACCGATACCGATGACCGGGATGTGCAGTTCGGCAGTGACACGTGCCGCCAGCGTTGCCGGAATCTTCTCCAGAACGAGTGCAAAGCAACCGGCTTCTTCCAGCAGGTGCGCATCGTGGAGCAACTTCTGGGCTTCGGCATCCTCTTTGGCACGTACGCCGTACGTCCCGTATTTGTTGATGGATTGCGGCATGAGTCCCAAGTGTCCCATGACCGGTACTCCAGCATTGATTATCTTGCGTATGACATCGATGAACTCTTCCCCGCCTTCCAGCTTAAGGGCATCGGCTCCGGTTTCCTTCATCATGCGGACGGCCGTTGCCACACCGTCGTAAGGAGCAGCCTGGTAAGAGCCGAAAGGCATGTCGATGACCACGAGTGCACGCCGGGTGCCCCGCACCACGGAACGTCCGTAGACAATCATTTCATCGACGGTGATGGGGAGGGTTGTGGCGTTGCCTGCCATGACATTGGAGGCAGAATCGCCTACGAGGATGACATCCATACCGGCCCCGTCGACGATGGAGGCGGTAGTGAAGTCGTAGGAAGTCAACATGGAGATTTTCTCACCATTCTCTTTCATTTCCAGCAACCGGTGAGTAGTCACTTTCTTCGTATCATTGCAAATATAGCCTGACATGATTTTTTTTTAGTCGTTTTGTTAGATAAATGTGCAAGAGCTTCTTGTAAAGCGGATGCAAAGTTATACTTTTTGTGTCATTGCCGTATGAGTGCGTGCATCTTTTCAACGCTGAAGCCTGTGAAGTCGGGGATGACCACGTCTGCCAGGTCGCGGATGGCGGCTTCGGGATTGGTGGTAGACAGGCCGATGACGGTCATTCCGGCACGTCTGCCTGCCAGCAGTCCGTTGAACGAGTCTTCGAAAACGAAGCAACGTTCAGGCACAGTGCCGAACACGCGGGCTCCGAGCAGGTAACAGTCCGGGTCGGGCTTGGAATGTTGGAAATCTTCTGCGGTAAAGATGCGGTCAAACAAGGACGTGAATTCCGGATGGGCGCGGTAGACATTCTCCATTTTTTTCGTATTCGAACTGGTCACCACCGCCGTGCGGATATTCTGTATACGCAGGGCACGGATGAAATCTGTTGCTCCCGGGATATAGGTGTAGTCCATTCGGGTTTCAAACTGATTGAGCTCCTCCTGAATACGCTCGGGGATGCCCGGCTGGTCGGCAAAGAACTCCAGGATTTGGGTGAGGGTCATGCCTTTGATGCGCTGTTCAAAGTGCGGCATGTCCGGACGGTAGGCTTCTCCCTGCCTGCGCCAGAAGAGGGTATATTGCGATTCTGTATCCACAATGACGCCGTCCAAATCGAAAAGGGCAGCGATAGGTTGATTATTATCCATAAAAAACAAGTCTTTTTCCGCGTGCAAAGTTCGAAAGAGCATGGGGATTGGCGAAGACTTCCTTGTTAAAAGAATGTAAACTTCTATTGACTAATCCTTCACTCCGCGACTATTTTTCTATGTTTGTGCACATTTTGGTAAGAAATGCGCATTCTTACCGTTAAATAGTAAGCTTAGGACAATGGACAACAGTTTTATCGCACTTATTGAAGAGAGCATTAAGAAGAATTGGGAATTGGATGCGCTCACCGATTTCAAGGGGGCCACATTACGCTATAAGGACGTAGCACGTAAGATAGCCAAGATGCATATTATATTGGAGGATGGAGGAATCCGTCCGGGTGACAAGGTTGCCATTTGCGGGCGTAACAGTGCCCATTGGGTGGTCGCTTTCCTGGGAGTAATCACTTATGGTGCGGTGGCAGTCCCCATTTTGCATGAGTTCAAGCCGGACAACGTACATCATATCGTCAACCACTCTGAAGCACGCCTGCTCTTTGTCGGCGACCAGGTGTGGGAGAACCTGAACGAGGCATTCATGCCGGGACTGGAAGCGATTGCCTCCTTGCCTGATTTTTCGTTGTTGGTGTCACGTTCGGAACAGATTTCGGCAGCGCATGCACATCGCAACGAGCGTTTCGGACATCATTACCCCTGTAGTTTCCGTGCGGAGCAGGTAGCCTATCGGCGGGAAGAGCCTGAGGAACTTGCCATCATCAACTATACTTCGGGAACGACGGGTTACTCCAAGGGAGTCATGTTGCCTTACCGCAGCATCCTCTCCAATGTGATGCTTTGCCGGGAACGGATTGCCCTCCGTCCGGGTGACAGCATCGTGTCCATGTTGCCCCTGGGACATGTGTTCGGTATGGTCTTCGACTTTTTGTTCGGCGTCTGTCAGGGTGCCCATCTGTGGTTCCTGACCCGTATGCCTTCGCCGAAAGTCATCGCTGAGTCGTTTGCAGAGATACGTCCCCGGGTCATTTCGAGCGTACCGCTGGTTGTAGAGAAGATTTTCAAGAAGAATATCCTGCCGCGTGTCGATACCAAGCTGGGACGTTTCCTGCTGAAGGTGCCCATTATCAATGACAAGATAAAGATGAAGGCACGCGAGGAGGCGATGCAGACGTTCGGTGGAAATTTCATTGAAATCATCATCGGGGGTGCTCCCTTCAATGCCGAGGTGGAAGCCTTCCTGCGCCTGATAGACTTCCCCTATACCATTGCATACGGCATGACGGAATGCGGTCCGATCATCTGCCATAATTTTTGGACGAATCTGAAGTATATGTCCTGTGGTCAGGTTGTGCCGCGCATGGAGCTTAAGATTGATTCGCCTTCCCCGCATACGGTTCCCGGTGAGCTTGTCTGTCGGGGAGCCAATGTGATGCTGGGTTATTATAAGAATGAGGAGGCAACTCATCAGATTATTGACAAGGACGGTTGGCTCCATACCGGCGATATGGCCATCATGGACGAGGAAGGTCATGTGTTCATCAAGGGACGGTGCAAGAATATGTTGTTGACAGCTTCGGGACAGAACATTTATCCGGAAGAGATAGAGTCCAAGCTGAACAATATGCTTTATGTTTCGGAGAGCATTGTCATCCTGAATCACGACCGTCTGGTGGCATTGGTATATCCCGATTGGTCGGAGTTGGGTGAGGCAAGCCGTTCTCCGGCACGAATTGAGGAGCTGATGGAGAAGAACCGTCAGGAACTGAATGCCCAGTTGCCCGGCTATGCTCAAATCTCGCGCATCAAGTTATGGCCCGAGGAGTTTGAGAAGACCGCCAAGAAGAGCATCAAGCGTTACCTCTATCAGGATGTACGGCTCTGACAACTCTCTCAAGAGCCTGTCCCGTACCTTTCCATGATTTACGGAAGCTGAAGACCGGTGTGGTCCCATGCAGCCATAAAGAAGAGGCGGATTTTATTCATCAGAAGATTGAATGAATAAAATCCGTCTCCGGCTTGATGCAATAGGTATTGTGCTACCGTTTATTGTTGCTTACCAAAACGGGCGCTGAGCTTGTCCAGCATGTCGCGGGTCATGGCATCCAGGTCATATTCGGGTTTCCAACCCCATTCCTCCCGGGCGCAAGTGTCGTCGAGGGAGTTCGGCCATGACTCGGCAATGCTCTGACGGAGCGGGTCAACCTGATATTCCATTTGGAAGTCAGGACGATATTCCTTGATTTTGTGGTAAATGATTTCCGGGTCAAAGCTCATGGACGCGATGTTGAAAGAGTTGCGGTGGATGAACTTGGACGGGTCGGCTTCCATGATTTCAATGGCGGCACGCAGGGCGTCGGGCATATACATCATGTCCATGAAAGTGCCGGCGGCGATGGGGCAGAGGAATTTCTCACCCTTGGCTGCCGCATAGTAGATGTCTACGGCATAGTCTGTAGTGCCTCCTCCCGGGGGAGTCACGTAAGAGATCAGACCGGGGAAGCGTACCGAGCGGGTGTCTACGCCGAAATGACGGAAATAGTAGTCGCTCAGCATCTCTCCTGTAACTTTAGTCACACCATACATGGTCCGTGGATTGCGGATGGTGTCTTGCGGTGTTTTGTCTTTCGGAGTTTCAGGACCGAATGAACCGATGGAGCTGGGAGTAAAGACGGCACATCTCTTTTCGCGTGCCACTTCCAGCGTGTTGAAGAGTCCACCTACGCCAATCTTCCATGCCAGTTGCGGCTTGGCTTCAGCCACGGCAGACAACAGGGCGGCTAGGTTGTAAATAGTGTCAATCTGGTATTTCTCGACGGCATCGGCAATCTGTTGGGGATTGGTGATGTCTACAAGGGCAGAAGGTCCGCTCTCCTTCAGCTCGCCTTTGGGTTCAGCTCCCGGGATGTAACCGGCTACGATATTACCATTGGTATAGATGCTCCTGAGCTTCATGGTCAGCTCTGAGCCTATCTGACCGGTAGAACCGATAATCAATACGTTTTTCATATCACCTGTTGATGTTTTTAAGTTACTTTTGGAAACAAAGGTAAGGCAATATTTGTATATGGCGTGAAAAAAAGTGGAGGTTTTTTAGTGAAAGTTCGAAAAAAAAGTAGAACTTTGTCAGTATCAACATAAACAAGTAAAAGACTATGTACGGTAAAATGAAAGAATTCCTGACTCAGGAATTGGACAGCATCCGCGAAGCCGGATTGTATAAGAATGAACGTGTGATTACGACTCCCCAACGTGCCGACATAAAAGTCAATGCCGGAACTGATGTATTGAATTTCTGTGCAAACAACTATCTTGGCCTCTCAGACAACAAGCGCCTCATCGAGGCAGCCAAGCGTGCAATGGACACCCATGGATATGGTATGTCTTCGGTCCGTTTCATCTGTGGAACGCAAGATTTGCACAAACAATTGGAGGCTGCTATTTCCGATTATTTCAAAACGGAAGATACCATTCTCTATGCTGCCTGCTTTGATGCGAACGGTGGATTGTTTGAACCGCTCTTTACCGAAGAGGATGCCATCATCTCTGATGCACTCAATCATGCTTCCATCATTGACGGTGTACGACTCTGCAAGGCCAAACGTTATCGCTATGCCAATGCGGACATGGCAGACCTGGAGCGCTGCCTTCAGGAGGCACAGGCCCAACGTCACCGCATCATTGCGACCGATGGTGTCTTCTCAATGGACGGCAATGTAGCCCCGATGGACAAGATTTGCGAGTTGGCTGAAAAGTATGATGCGCTGGTCATGGTGGACGAATCGCATTCCGCCGGTGTCGTAGGTCCGACGGGACACGGTGTGGCAGAGCAGTTTGGTGTCTACGGCCGTGTGGATATCTTTACCGGAACTTTGGGCAAAGCCTTTGGTGGTGCCATGGGTGGATTCACGACAGGCCGGAAGGAAATCATCGACATGTTGCGCCAGCGTTCACGTCCTTATCTGTTCTCCAACTCGGTGGCTCCTGCCATCGTGGGCGCCAGCCTGGAGATGTTCAAGATGTTGAAGGAAAGCAATGCTTTGCATGACAAGCTGGTGGAGAACGTAACGTATTTCCGTGACAAGATGCTGGCTGCCGGATTTGATATCAAGCCGACTCAGTCTGCCATCTGCGCAGTGATGCTGTATGATGCCAAGTTGTCACAGGACTTTGCCGCACGCATGCAGGAAGAGGGCATTTATGTGACAGGCTTCTATTATCCTGTTGTTCCGAAGGGACAGGCACGTATCCGAGTACAGTTGTCTGCCGGTCATGAGCGTGCACACCTTGATAAGGCAGTTGCTGCTTTCATTAAGGTTGGCAAGGAATTGGGAGTTATCAAGTAATACGACGCTATCTGAATAGAATGACGAGGGACATGGCAAACACATTGCTGTGTCCCTCGATTTATTTCTGTCTAGTCGGGCATAGTGATGCGCAAAGATATGTTCTTTGTCCTATGGAAGAAAGCATTAGCCGTGATTTTCGTTCATACTCCGGCAGACATCACCATTTGGATGACCTCTGCATAGTTCTTCTTTCCGGTCGACACCCGATTCCCTTTGAGAAAGAGATCATACACTTTATCTTGGATTGCGCCGATGAAGGGACTGTAGCGCTCTTTCCAATAGTCGCTGCGTTGCCCCATCTCGCGGACAACCTCTTGCCGTATGGTGAGTGCCCAAAGACGATAATCTTCAGCAGGTAAGGTGGCACGGGCATTTATGATGACATAGGGTAGCAGTCCGATGTAGCCACTGTAGCGGATGGCAGGATTGTCTGTATGTATGCAGGTGCGGAAAGCCCAATAGTTGGCTTCGGCCTCACTGCTGATGCCTAACAGGTGAGACAGTTCATGGGCATAGGTGAAGGGGTATTGCGACGGGAGAAGGTCCTCGTTGAGCTGCATTTCGGAAAAGAAAGGCCCCATGAATCCCAGTACGCCGACACCGGAATAGAGCCTGTTGAAACAGAGTCGTTTGGGTATTTGCCATTCCTGTGGAGCCTGTAAACCGTAGTGCGTGGGCAGTGACCGATATTGGGCCTGGATGAGTCGTTGTGTGGATATCGGATTGAGGCTGTCTATGCGGATGTAGCTGGCGTTGAGGCTGTCGGTATACGTTTGCAGGAACGAGCGGAAGGCTTGTTCCTCGTAGTTGGCTGGTTCTACGTGGAGGCGTTCATAGAAGGAGGCACGGAAGTAGTTTGCTCCCCAGCCGATGTAGAACCATACGTAGAGCCAGGCAGCCGTTTCCAGCAGCCGGATGAGGATGAAGCGCACCTTCCGTCTCCGTCGGCGTGCCAGCAAGACACCGATGATGCTGCCGATGAGTACCCCGACAGCCAAAAGCTCTTCAAGTGAAAAAGGCACGATGGAGGCAATCCGGGATAATGTGAGTGAAACAACCGGATAAATATGGATGGCATACCATTCGCCTGTTGCCGCATGAAACCGGCAAGTGAAGATAAACGCAAGTAACAGGAATAGGATGCTCCACCTGATGACGTCGTGTAAGCAGGGATGGGGCTTACGCATGAGGACGAGGGGTTAGGATGCTGCTTTGTGCCAGATACTCAGGGATTGGAGCATAAATATAGAGTACACTGCCGCCCTTGATGGCGTCGATGATGGGACGCGACAGAGCCTGTGGAACAGCCGGGCAGCCGAAGCTGCGCCCTAAACGTCCGTTTGCACGGATTACCGACGGATTGGAATAGGCGGCGCCATGCATCACGATGGCACGTTGGCGAGCCCGGTCATTGATGCCTTTCTCCAGTCCGTCGAGGATTAGGGAGTATCCGTTACGTCCCTTGTAGGTCTCTCCGGTCAGGTAAAAGCCCAAGGAGCTCTTCAGAGACCCTTCTTCGTTGGAAAAGGAAGTCGCATAATTGCCACCGCTGTTCTTGCCATGTGACACGACTGTGGCAAAAAGGACTTGTTCGGCTTTCATGTCGATGACAAACAGCCGCTGCTCTGTGGAAGGTTTTGAGAAGTCAATGAGGGTAAGTATATCCTTTCTCCGTTGCTCAATCTTCTTGTATCCCTCCACGGCTTGCCGGAAAGCCCTCCGACTGACCACACTGTCCAGATGGAGCTTCTCATAAAGCATCTCACAGCTGTCTACGGATGCGTCCTCCGTGGGCTGGAGAGCAGGAGCGGGTTCTACGGAAGCACTGCCTGTCAGGACAAACAATGCCGGGATGAAGAGAGAAATGAGGATAAGGATTGTCTTGTGCATGTAGTTCTTGGGCTAAATTCGGCGCAAATATAAATCATTTTCTTTGATAAGAACTCATGCAATACGTTAAAAATGACCTGTGTAACCTCATTCGATGACAATGACAAGCGATTGTCCGACCGGAGCCCATCCGTAGATAAATCCGGCATGGGATGTGGCGCAGCGTACACACATGTGGGAGCGGGGAGTCGTCCCCAGGGAGTAGCTGTATTCAATCTCGCTCGTTCGGGGCACATTGACCGGTACTCCATGGATATAGGCACCGTTGGTGAAACGGCTGGCATAAGGAGCAAAGCCCCCTTTGTCCGGCGACCCGTCTTTGAGATAGACCATCCGGCGTTTTTGTTCCTGCAGCAGATACATGCCCAATGGAGTGGGTTGGGCATAGGGCGGCAATCTTCTGCCGGTTGTACAAGGATTCATGCTGCGCACTTCCCATTGTCCTTCCGCCATGCGTTCCAGGGTGGCTATGTTCTGGTCGCCCCGGTCCACGATGATGACATGATGAAACCGTGTACTGTCGGGCAGTGGCTTCAGATAACGTTCGGGGACAAGCCATTCGCCTTCGATTTCTACGGGACGGATGCGGATGAAGCTTCCCTCTTTTCCACTGTGGTAAGCCAACGTGCCATCTTTCCCGTAGCGTTCAGGCGTCACTGTGTCTTCAGGCAGATAGAGCGGTACTGACTGGTAGCGTTCTACACCGAGTGTATCGGCAACCCTGCCGTATGAATTGCGCCGGTAGTTGCGTACAACCGGAGCTTCCCGGTTACGATTCTTGTAATTCTGCATGACGAGCCACTTTTCAGTTGTATCCCGCTGCATGTTTTCCACGATAGCCAGCTTCTCGCGGATTGTTTCCCATTTAAAGCTCCTTGTCGTGTCTTTGTATGGGTAGGTATCCTCTAGGGTATACTTGTCGTAGAGCAGTTCTTTTTTTACTTCGATATCTCCAGCCGTCAGTAACGGTTTAGGAGCCGGAGGGGGTGCGATTGTGTCCACACGAAGGGTATCCGGCACTACGGGAATCGTGTCGGAAGGAGTGTGTTTGCATCCGGCAAATGCCACATGCAGACAGGCAAGGAGGAAAACAGGGCACAACTTCATAAGGAGAGCAGTTTAGAAATGAATGAAATGATGATTCCTACAGGGCACAGCTGTCTGTACCGCCAAAGTCCTTACTCTCCGTGCCTCCGTATTCCGGATGCCTTTTAAGCCATACGGCAGCATACGAACAGGTAGCTACAGGCTTGAGCCCCTGACTGCGTGCATAGTCGTAAGCGGTACGTACGAGAGCGGAGGCAATGCCCCGTCCTTCGATTTCCATCGGGACGATGGTGTGCCGTATGTCCAAGGCGTCTGCCTCTATGGTATAAGTGACGTAAGCCGTGATTCCGTCCACGACTGTCTGGAAGCGTTTCCGTTCGGGATAATGTTCAATGTTCATTTGAATGTGTTTTAGAAGATTATCCAAATGTATGTATAAACTTTCAGATAGCCTAATATCTCTCCCGGAAATTTCAACTAATTGAGCAAACGCATGTTTCTCTTCCTCCCCGTCATTGCTTATCTTTGCAAGCCCAAACGGTTTCTTCCAATGTAGCGTATATATAATATAAGGTATAGAATCATGCAGTCCCATATACATCATTTTGAGTCAGACGTACAGGCAATCCCTCTTCCAGCACGTTTTACGTATCCCTTCCATTACGTCCCCCATCCGCTATGTGTGCAGGCAGTGAAACAAGTGCAAGCCTACCTTTCCACCCGGGGTGACTGGGCTGAAGAGTTATCGGAAGGGAAAATGTTTGGAGTCCTTGTCGTGAAGGATACGGATGGACAGCTTGGCTTTTTGGCTGCTTTCTCCGGGATTCTTGCCGGAAAGAACATGCACACGTACTTTGTTCCTCCGGTCTATGACTTATTGCGTCCGGATGGATTTTTCCGGGAAGAGGAGAGTCGTATCTCTGCCATCAACCATCGTGTGGAAGCGTTACGGACGAGTGAAGCCTACCGGACAGCACAATGGGCTTTGGATGAGGCTGAACAGCAGTCGAAGTGTGAATTGGAAAAAGAGCGGACCCGGCTGGCAGAGGCAAAGGCCGCCCGCAACCTCCAGCGTAGACAGGGGAGCCTGAGCGAAGCAGAACAGGGCAGGCTGGTACGCGAAAGCCAGCATCAGAAGGCGGAATATAAACGACTTGAACGCCGTTGGATGGAGAAGATAGCCGCCTGCCGACAGGCATTGCAGCAGTATGATGCCCGCTTGGAGGCATGGAGACAGGAGAGGCACCGGCGGTCGGCGGCATTGCAACAGGCTCTGTTCAGTCAGTTCCGTATGTTGAACGCCAGGGGAGAAGCGAAAGATTTATGTACCATTTTCCAGGAAGCCGGACGCTCGGTCCCTCCGGCAGGAGCCGGAGAGTGTGCCGCGCCGAAGCTGTTGCAGTATGCCTACCTCCATCAGCTTCATCCGGTCTGTATGGCTGAGTTCTGGTGGGGAGGTTCTCCAAAGAATGAATTACGACGCCACGGTTATTACTATCCTGCTTGCCGTACCAAGTGTGAGCCCATCCTGAAGCACATGCTGGAGGGGTTGGAGGTCGACCCGAATCCTTTGGCACTTCCGCAATACAGGGAGAACGTCCGTGTCGTGTGGGAAGATGATTATTTGCTGGTCGTCGATAAGCCGGCAGGCATGCTGTCCGTCCCCGGGAAGGATGGGCAACTCTCTGTCTGGGAATGGATGCGCCGTTATTGTCCGCAAGCGACAGGACCGCTGGTCGTGCATCGGCTTGACATGGCGACATCCGGACTGCTTCTGTTGGCGAAGACCAAGGAAGTACATGCAGCCTTGCAGGCTCAGTTTGAGACACGTGCCGTGAAGAAACGGTATGTGGCGTTGCTGGACGGAGAGGTGTCGCCGCAGTCGGGTTTCGTCCGGTTGCCTTTATGTCCCGACCCGGATAATCGTCCGCGTCAGCTGGTAAGTGAGGAATATGGCAAGCCTGCCGTGACCCGCTATGAGGTGATGGAGCAAGATGCGGCAGGACATACCCGGATTGCTCTTTACCCCTTGACCGGGCGGACGCACCAGCTCCGGGTGCATGCTGCCCATCCCCTGGGATTGGATGCTCCCATCGTGGGGGATGCGCTCTACGGACATGCAGCCGACAGACTCTATTTGCATGCCGAGAAACTGGAATTCCGTCATCCGGTTACGGGACATTGGATAAAAGTGGAGCAGGCTGCAATGTTTTAACGACCTTAAACAGTGTTGTATCGAAAGAATCTGCTATATTCGTCGACGTATAAAGACGAATGACCTATGAAGAAACTGATTATGGCTGCTGTGGCAATGGGCTGCATGACATTGGCCGAAGCACAGGATTTGAAGGAAATACAGCTTCCCGAACCGGACAAGACCAGGGGAACTGCAGTGATGAAAGCTCTCTCCGACCGTGTGTCGGTGCGTGAATGTTCGCCGGAGGAACTCAGCCTTCGTGACTTGTCGGATGTGATATGGGCAGCCAATGGCATCAACCGTCCGGAGGAAGGACGGCGTACGGCTCCTTCGGCACTGAACAAGCAGGACATCGATGTGTATGTGTTCACCGATGAAGGCGTGTTCCTGTACCTCCCGCAGCGTCATGCTTTGCAGCCGGTGGCCGAGGGCGACCATCGGGAAGTGCTCGCCGGGCCTCCCTCTCCGGCACGGACACAGGACTTTGTAAAGGCATTCCCGGTGATTCTGCTCTTTGTGTCGGATCTGTCCCGTTTTGAAATGACCGGAGAGCGTGTGAAGCTGATGGCCGCCATGGACGCCGGCATTGTGTCGCAGAACGTGAATCTCTTCTGCTCCTCCGTGGGGCTGTGCACGGTGCCGAGGGCTTCGATGGACGAACCGGCTGTACGTCGGCTGCTGAACCTGGCTGACCATCAGATACCACTGCTGAACAATCCCGTGGGCTATCCCAAGCAATGACAATTTTAACCTAATCTCGAATATCCATTTATGAACCGAATCACTTCTTTGTTTCAAGTAGAGCATCCCATCATCCAAGGTGGTATGGTGTGGTGCAGCGGCTGGCGTCTGGCGTCTGCTGTGAGCAATGCGGGTGGACTGGGGTTGCTGGGCGCAGGCTCGATGCATCCCGACACGTTGCGTGAGCATATACAGAAATGCCGGAAAGCTACCGACCGTCCCTTTGGGGTGAATGTGCCTCTGATGTATCCTCAGATTGAGGAAATCATGAACCTGCTGGTCGAGGAGGAGGTGAAGATTGTCTTTACCTCCGCCGGTAATCCCAAGTTGTGGACCCCCTTCCTGAAAGAACATGGCATGACGGTGGTGCATGTGGTGTCGTCGTCGAAGTTTGCCCGCAAGTGCGAAGAGGCGGGAGTGGATGCCGTGGTAGCTGAAGGTTTTGAAGCCGGAGGACATAACGGACGCGAGGAGACGACAACCCTCTGTCTCATCCCGGCCGTCAGACGTGCCACTTCCCTGCCTTTGATTGCCGCAGGCGGCATCGGGACAGGACGGGGGATGCTGGCAGCCATGGCTCTGGGAGCGGAAGGTGTGCAGATAGGCACGCGGTTTGCCCTGACGGAGGAAAGTTCCGCCCATCCGGGATTCAAGGCACACGGACTCTTCCTGGAAGAAGGAGATACGAAGTTGCTACTGAAGAAGCTGTCGCCGACCCGTCTGGTGAAAGGCGGTTTCCGGCAGGCTGTGGAGGAGGCGGAGGCCCGTGGAGCTTCTGCCGATGAGCTGCGTGAACTGTTGGGACGCGGACGTGCGAAGCTGGGAATCTTCGAAGGTGACCTGGAGAATGGCGAACTGGAGCTGGGGCAGGTGGCTTCCCTCTTCCGTCAGTCACAGACCGTGGCTGAAGTCATGAAGGAAATCACGATCGAATACGATGAGGCGCTGCGTGCGATGGAACACTATTGATATGATTGACCCAAATAATGACACTATGATTAGATTGAATGTTTTTATCCAAGTGAAAGAGGCACAACGTGCCGAAGTGATTAATGTGGCAAAGGAGCTGGTTGCAGCTTCCCTGAAAGACAAAGGTTGTGTGGCATACGACCTGTTTGAAAGTTCCACACGTCCCGATGTCTTGCTGATTTGCGAAACATGGACCGATGAAACCGCTCTGGCGGCACATTCGGCGAGTGGGCATTTCAAGACATTGGTTCCGAAGATCGAACAGCTCTGTCAGATGAAGATGGAGAAATTCACGTTCTGACATTCGGAAGAAGACTGACATAAGAGGTGTGCCGGGAATAGCTTACAGGCTGGTCCGGCGCACCTTTGCTTTATAGGATACAAGCACTTTTTAACAATCACTTCGGGACAACCTCTTTGACCTTTTGTGTATCTTTGCACGATTTTTTAGGACAAAGACTCTATGGCATCCACAAAAGAAATGACGTCAGGGGCTCCATTGCCTCTGATTTTGAACTTCACCCTTCCGCTGTTATTAGGCAACCTGTTGCAGCAGACCTATTCATTGGTTGATGCTGCCATCGTGGGTAAGTTCTTAGGTATAAATGCCCTCGCTTCCGTCGGGGCAAGCAGCTCGGTCATCTTCCTGATTCTCGGGTTCTGCAACGGCTGTTGTGGAGGCTTCGGCATTCCGATTGCCCAGAAGTTCGGAGCGCATGACTATTCGACGATGCGCAAGTATGTGTGGGCGAGCTTGAAGCTGACGATGGTCATGTCGGTCCTGATCGCCATTGTGACGAGTCTGCTTTGTGCCTTTATCCTGCGTACGATGCGTACTCCTGAAAATATCTTCTACGATGCGTACCTGTACCTGCTCATTACCTTTATCGGTGTGCCTTGTACGTTCTTCTACAACCTGTTTTCCTGCATCATCCGTGCGTTGGGAGACAGTAAGACACCGTTCTGGTTCCTGTTGTTTTCCACCATCCTCAATATTCTGCTCGACCTTTTCTGTATCCTGGTGTTGGGATGGGGAGTGGCGGGTGCTTCGATAGCCACGGTCGTCTCCCAGGGCTTGTCGGCTTTCCTCTGTTATCACTACATGATGCGGAAGTTCGAGATTCTGCAAGCCACACCCTCCGAACGTCGGTTTGACCGTCGGTTGGCATTGAACATGCTGGGTATCGGGGTTCCTATGGGATTGCAGTTCTCCATCACCGCCATTGGCAGCATCATGTTGCAAAGTGCCAACAATGCATTGGGAACAGCCTGCGTGGCAGCCTTCACTTCCGCCATGCATATCAAGATGTTCTTCCTCTGTCCGCTGGAGAGCCTGGGTATGGCGATGGCAACCTATTGCGGACAGAACTACGGGGCAGGCAAGCCCGAACGCATCTGGTCTGGCATCAAAGCGAGCTTTTTGCTGATGGGAGTCTATGTCGTGGCTAACTTCTTTATCCTGTGGTTCGGTGCCAAGTACATGGCATTGCTGTTTGTGTCAGCCTCCGAAGTCGAGATAATCAAGGACACCGAGCTGTTCCTGCATGTCGCTGCGACCTTCTTCCCCATGTTGGGACTGCTGTGCATCCTGCGATACAGCATTCAGGGAGTGGGGTATACCACACTGGCGATGCTGTCGGGAGTGTCGGAGATGATTGCCCGTATTCTGGTGAGTGTGCTTGCCGTGCCTGCCTTCGGTTACATTGCCGTCTGCTTCGGTGACCCGACGGCATGGATGGCTGCCGACCTGTTTCTTGTCCCGACTTTTATAGTGATTTATCGCCGTTTGAAGAGTCGGGGTGTCGTGATGAATAACTAAACCTGTGCACGCTCAGTCGGCAGGCTGAGCCGATGCGAAACTTTAAACAATTGATTTTATGCGTAAATTGGTATGCCCGCAGTGTAAGGTTGCGGCAGTGTATGTGAAGAATGAGAAAGGCGACCGCCTTCCTGTGTATGTGACCGACAACGGACAGATTGTCCCGAAGGACCCGGAAGCCTCCCTGGACGGATTCAACCTGGAGGAAGTCTTTTGCCTGGGATGTTCCTGGCATGGGAATCCGCGGCGGATGGTCCGATACTGACACTTGTCAGACAGATGCTAAATATCAGTCATTAAAATAAGAAGACCGTTATGAGTAAAGTAATTATCAACTCTTATGAGGACTTTGCAAAACTGCTCGGACAGGAGATTGGTAAGTCCGATTACCTGCAAGTCACTCAGGAACGCATCAATCAGTTTGCTGATGCGACGCTCGACCACCAGTGGATTCACGTCGACCCGGAACGTGCCAAGGTGGAGAGCCCCTTCAAATCGACCATCGCGCACGGTTATCTGACCCTGTCGCTGTTGCCTTATTTCTGGAATCAGATTATTGAGGTGAACAACCTGAAGATGATGATCAACTATGGTATCGATAAGATGAAGTTTGGGCAGGCTGTCCTGACCGGAGACCGCCTCCGTCTGGTCGCTACCCTGCACTCGCTGGCCAACCTGCGCGGAGTGGCAAAAGCAGAAATCAAATTCGTCATTGAGATCGAAGGTGCCTCCAAGAAGGCCCTGGAGGGCATTGCCACCTTCCTCTACTATTTCAATTAAGTGCGTCTGTCATGCTCATATTTTCCACCCTGACGGGGAAAATATGGGCATGAATGCGTTTTTAGGGTGATTTTAGGGTGTATTAGGGTGCTTTTTATGCCCTTTTCGGAGGGTTTGAGAAGTCTTTGTCGGGTGTTTTAACAGCTTTCGGATACCTTTGCAAGTGCAAGGACGAAAGAAACAATCATCCTGATTTCACCCCTCTGGGAGGCTTTAAAGAGAAACAACCATTCACACCTATGGAAAAACAGACATATTATTAAAGGGACTAATTACACACTATGTTTTTGTAGGAGATAAACATTAAAGAGACTAAAGAGAGGGTATGTCAAAGGCGGGCTTGAGGCTCCGATTGACATGCCCTCTTTCTGTAGGTGCTCCGGTCCGGGGAAACGATGGGTTAATCCCGTCCATGTGCTTCCGAGATATCGTATAAGTGGCGGATAGACGGAGCAAAGTATAATACTTAGGCACCCTAAGTATAATACTTAGCCTACCTAAGTATAATACTTTGGTCTGTATAAGCCCGGCTTGTATCTCATCGATGCCGTACTCATGTCGGCTTTATCCCGGGACCTTCAGCTCCTGTTCCTGCATTTCTACCGGACGGATGGCATGATATTTACGAAGTACTGTTATCTTTGCAGAGATTCAATGTAACGCTTTCTTTATGGAACAGTATTCACGCATAGCAGATGAGAAGCAGATTGTCGAACGGATGATTCGCCTTTACTGCCGGGGGAAGGAAGCCCATGCCGAACTGTGTCCGTCGTGTCAGGAACTCCTGGCCTATGCACACAGCCGTTTGTCGCACTGCCCGTTTGGAGAAGCGAAGGGCAGTTGCCGTCAGTGCCGCATCCATTGCTACAAGCCGGACCAGCGGGAAAGGATGCGCGCCGTGATGCGTTATGCCGGACCGCGTATGTTGTGGCATCATCCCGTGACGGCGCTGCTCCACCTGTGGCGGGAGCTTCGTTAGCTGAATTCTGACATTTTGTTATTAAAATAACGCTTCAATCCCTTGTTTGAACCCGTTTAATGATTACATTTGTCACGGCAATCGGTCGTATTGCCATAATATCATTAAAAACACATGAGTTATGAACAAAGAGATTGAGATGAATGCCAACCCACTGGTTGCATTCTTGCAGAAACCTGCCGCCGAATTCACAAAGGCAGACATTCTGACCTATATTGAAGAAAAGGGCATCCGTATGGTGAACTTCATGTATCCTGCCGAGGACGGGCGCATGAAGACGCTGAACTTCATGATTAATAACCGGGCTTACCTGGAGGCTATCCTGACGAGTGGCGAACGGGTGGACGGTTCCAGCCTCTTCCCCTCATTTATCGAAGCCGGCAACAGCGACTTGTATGTCATTCCCCGTTTCCGCACGGCATTCATGGACCCGTTTGCCGAGATTCCGACCCTTTGCATGCTTTGTTCTTATTTCAATAAGGAGGGAGAGCCGTTGGACTGTTCTCCTGAACAGACGCTGCACCGTGCCGCACAGGCTTTCACTGCATCCACCGGGATGACATTCGAGGCAATGGGTGAACTGGAATACTACGTCATTGCCGAGGACGACGGCATGTTCCCGGCTACCGACCAGCGTGGTTACCATGAGTCGGCTCCATACGCCAAGTTCAACGAGTTCCGCAAACAGTGCATGACCTACATTGCCCAGACGGGAGGACAAATCAAGTATGGGCACTCCGAAGTGGGCAACTTCACACTGGACGGCAAGGTCTATGAGCAGAATGAAATCGAGTTCCTGCCGAACCCGGTGGAGTCGGCAGCTGACCAGCTGATGCTTGCCAAGTGGGTCATCCGCAACCTGGCGTGGCGTCATGAACTGAATGTGACTTTTGCCCCGAAGATTACGGTCGGGAAAGCCGGTTCGGGCTTGCATATTCACATGCGTATGATGAAGGAGGGGAGCAACTGCATGCTCCACAACGGAGAACTGTCAGAGGAAGCCCGTCGTGCCATTGCCGGCATGATGGTGCTGGCACCGTCGATTACCGCCTTCGGCAACAAGAATCCGACATCCTACTTCCGTCTGGTGCCCCACCAGGAAGCGCCGACGAACGTCTGCTGGGGAGACCGCAACCGCTCTGTGCTCGTCCGTGTACCCTTGGGATGGACGGCTGACAAGGACATGAGTGCCTTGGCTAATCCCTTGGAGACTCCCGCACACTATGACACGACTCAGAAGCAGACTGTCGAGATGCGTTCTCCTGACAGTTCGGCGGATGTGTACCAGCTGATGGCAGGTCTGTGCGTCGCTTGCCGCCATGGTCTGGAGATGCCGAAGGAGGAAGCGCTGCGGATTGCGGCTGACAAGTATGTGAATGTGGACATCCACAAGGCTGAAAATGCAGCCAAGCTTGCTGCCCTGGAGCAGTTGCCCGTATGTTGTGTCGACTCGGCTGCCTGCCTGGAACGCCAGCGGGAAGTCTATGAGGAGGCAGGTGTGTTCAGTCCGCGCATGATTGACGGCATCATCCGCACCCTCCGTGCCTTTGATGACACGCGGTTGCATGAGACCGTCAGCAAGGACAGCAATCAGATGCTGGCCCTGGTACGTCGTTTCTTCCACTGCGGATAAGTGATACTTCTTTCATTTCATGCCGGTCTGTCCGTAGAAGCTGCGGGCAGACCGGCATGCGTGTGTTTGTACTACAGCAGTTTGCTGATGATGCGTGATGGGGAAAAGGTAATCTCCTGCAGGCTGCCGGTGGCGTTCGGAAACAATCTGCGTCACCCGTGCTTATTGAGTTCTCAGCGTATGTGCAGACGAGAATCAGTCCTCAAAGTAATGCAGGATGCCGGACATGATGTGGGCACGGCTTCCTTCATCCGAGATGCTTTCGAAAGGAAATCCCAGGATGAACGTGCGGTAGTCTGTCCCACGATAGGCAATGCCTGCCCCCTGATTGCTCCCGGGATAGATAAAGCTTTGGATGGCAGGAGAGAGGGGAGCAATGCAGGCAGGAGAGGGGACTGCATAGGTCTGTTCGTTGGCTGTGCGGGGCAGCCGGAAGCGGATGCCCGTACCGAAGACTTCGGCTTCCTGGGAATGAAGCAGGTTATCCACCGGAATGTATTTCAGCAGATTGGTAAACGCTCGGTCTGTCTCCTTGTCCAGATGGGACCCACTGACGAACAGACGTCCTCCGTTCTGGCAGTAGTGGCTGAGGGCACGTTTCAGGGCAGGTGAGAACGGAGACAGCTCCACGCCAAGAATCAGGTCTACCATGTGATAATCCGTCAACCGGACCCGTCCGTCTTCAACAGCCTCATCGCTGCATGACACGAACGAATAGCGTCCGGCAGCCTGGATGGCTTTACCATGAATAAAAGGATAGTCAAAGGTGTTTCCGGCAATCAGTTTACCTTCCAGGTTGCTGTTGCTGTAACCCAGTCCGTCAGCCGTTTCCTTGCCGATGCCGTCCTTGTCAAAGCAGAGTTGGTTGCCACAGAAGGCAGGGCTGTAGAGATAAGGCACTCCCGGGTCAGTGCGGAGGTCAAAGCCTTGCAGGTTGGTCGTTTCGACCGTGGCTGGTCCGCTCAGCCGGTCGAAGCCATTCACGATGAGGACTGTCCCCCGGCTGCGTTGTGCCTGATAGGCGGATAGGATTTCGGACGGGAAGCTTTCTCCGCCACGGTTCACAGCCGTCACTTTGAAACTGTATACCAGTCCCGGTTCCAGCTTCTTGGTGAATGAGGTCCCGCGTACGATTTCTCCGTTATCAAATCCTCCATAGCCGATGCGTGTGTAGACCACGTATTCCCGGGGGGATGCACTTGGTTCGAGAGGGTCGTTCACCGGGGACCAGGTCAGTTGCACCGTGTTTTTCTTCCCGGTGAAGCGGATGGCAAAATGGTCTACCGGCAGTGGTTGCACTTCATAATCCCTGTCGTGCATGACGGCTTCGTATTTCAATATGGATTTATAGACCGAGCGTGCCACCGTAAATTTGAAACGCGGGTCGTGCCCAAGCTTCATGTCTGCAAAGTTCTGGTGGGAAAGCATCTCCAGAATCATCGAAGGTACGGAGGGGAGTCGCGTTTCGCTGTAGTTGCGGTTCCACATCGAGCGCCGTGCCCAATCAATATTGAATGTGCTGCTGATGTCACGTTTCAAGCCAGACAAGACCATATCTGCCAAATCACGCGAAGCATAGCGGGACAATCCCGCTGCCAGTCTGCCCTCATTGAAGTCCGTGGTGTAGATGCCCAGTGAGCCGATGAGCTCATTTTCTTCAGAGAATCCGGCATCGCTGTGTAAGGCGAGACTGAGTTCAAAAGGCACTTTCAGTCCTTGCTGTCCGGGATTGTAGACAGAACCCCCTGAGAGATAGTTGAGCATGTTGGAGCGCGTGTTGATGTCATCCGGATAATCATTGCTGCCTTTTCTTCCGCCGTAGACCTGATAGGGCATACCGCTCCATTGCGCCTGATAGCGTGCTCCCTCCAGGTAACGGGGCAGGCCGCTCACACGGGCAGCAGAAGGGCTGTTCCCCCGGGCGATATTCCCCATGCCTCCGCCGAAACGTACGGCATCAGCGCAGACGACTCCCTGTTCACGGCTCTCGTTGCTCAGTACGACCATGCCGTAGTCGTTGTTTCCTTTGTCAAACTCGAAGGTGCCCAGGTAGACCCAGGTGCCGCCTCCCATTTGTTGGTTGACGGTAAACTCAGTGACTCCACCTTTATGGAATACCAGGTATTTGGCATCAGTGACGCTTTCCGGTTGTGTGCGGTAAGACACATAGACTGCATAGCGTCCTGTTTCCGGGATGTTCGGAATCCATTCGGCAAAGGTCTGTGCCTTTTTCCGTTGTGTGGTGGGTACGATACGGACGCTGCCGTCATTGAACGGATTTTCCCCGTCCAGATAAACCTGTTTCAGTTGGGCAAATCCCGTTCCCATGCCATTCTTCCACCGACTTCGACGGTTGGTATCTTCGTAGTAGATGGAGCCCGGCGAATCGGTGTCATTATCGACAATCACTTCCCGTTTCTGCCAGTCACGTTCACGTGGTGTGAATACGACAGCACCCGCGTTTTCGAGCATCGGTATCAGATAAGGGACGACGAACGACTGTGTGAACAGGTCTTCCGTGGTACAGAACAGGCGGGGGCGTTGCCAGCTCCATTCGTTCTTGTCGTTCTTGAAATACTTCCCGTGGCTTTGCCATAAAGCGATGTGGCAGTTTGTCAGTCCCCGTCCGATGTCAAACGGACGCGATGCATTGTGCACCCATGGGGCACTCTCGTAGCGGATGTCTTCCCACAGACGGCTCTTGTCCCGGTCACTCCGACGGCGTAACGCATTAGGAACAAGTTCCTCGATGGGACGTCCGTCGGCATAAATCTTGATATCATAGTAGTTGACAGGTCCGGGCAGCGACTGCTTGACGGAACGATAGATGCCCTTGACGTTCTCTTCGGTAAAGGGTTGATAGCCGAAGTTGGCATTGGAGTAGATGGATAGGGTTCGTTTCTGATTGTCCAGCCGGAAAGACTTCAGGCTGCTCTTCCCAATATGAGCTTGTGAAGTGGAGTAGTTTGAGAAAAAGTCCTTGAGCCGTTCTTCGACGGTCCGTTCCAATCCTTGGGCATGGACGCCCGTGCCGAAGCTACAAGCTGCGAGCATAAGGAGGATGCCGATGTGTTTCATTGCGAGTGATTAAATATCTCCAGTGGTAAAGTTCTCAGGATGTTTGCCTTGGAATCTCTTGAAATAGGTTTTGATGGTGCGCATGTCCTCCTCGATATTGCCGGAGGGGAACACTTCCTTTTCGATGGTGATACATTTAGTCCGGTAATCAATACCTGCGAGCAGGATGGGGATTTGTGCCTTGAATGCGATGTAGTAGAATCCTTTCTTCCAGTCTCCGTTGGCTGAGCGGGTACCTTCGGGTGTGATAGCCAGATGGAATGTCTTGCGTGAAGTGGCTTCTTCTGCCATTTGGTCTACCAGGGAGTTCTTCTTGCTCCGGTTGACGGGAATCCCTCCGATAAAGCGAAAGAATGACCCTAGCGGTTCGAAAAACCATTCTTTTTTCATCATGAAGAATGTCTTTCGTCCGATGGCTCCGTAGAAAAGTTTGCCAATGAGCAGGTCCCAATTGGATGTATGCGGAGCGGCGCAAATGATGTACTTATCATAATCGGGGATGGAAACCTTATGCTTCCATCCCAAGAGTTTATGATAAATAAAGCTGTAGATGGCTTTCTTCATCAGTTACCATGCCATTAGTGTAAGGTGCCGATTTCTTCAATGAGGGCATGCAGTTGCTTGTTGAAGTCTTCGCGCAGTTTCTTGTAATAGCCTTTGACATTTCCGGGTTCCGGGTGGTTGGCACGACGCAGGAATTCATCTTGCATGTACAATACTTTTGTCATAATGTCGTTGGTCTTCTCCACGTTCACCTCGGGAATAAAGCTTTTCAATACGACGCACTCCGTAAATAATTCTCCGGCGATATAGTTAATTGTTTTCTTTAAAGTCCGTTTATTTGCCATAATTGTAAGTGTTTAGAGTTAATACTTGAAATCTTTTCCGGTAAAGATATGGATTTTATTTTTATTATTCAGAAAAATCAACGAAATTTGCTCACATATAAGGAAAGTTAATAGATTGACCTTTTAAAATGTAAAAACATGAATAATACACAGAGTACACTTCAACTGGCGAGAAAATCGTATCAGCCCAAACTGCCAAAAGCTTTGCGAGGAGCCATTGAAGTGGTCGAACTTGGCAAAACAGAACCGGCAACACACAAAGAAGAGTTGAAGAAATTGTTTCCCAACACCTATGGAATGCCAATTCTTCGGTTTGTAGAGAGTACGAAGCAAAAAGAGTATCCTGCTATCAATGTAGGTATTATACTATCCGGAGGTCCTGCACCGGGTGGACACAACGTCATTTCAGGTTTGTATGATGGATTGAAAACGAGCAACAAAGATAGTCGTCTTTTCGGTTTCATCCTGGGTCCCGGCGGATTGATTAATCATGAATACAAAGAGCTGACTGCTGACATCATCGATGAGTATCGGAATACAGGTGGTTTTGACTTGATAGGTACCGGACGCACCAAGCTGGAGAAAGAAGAACAGTTTGAAAAAGGCTTGGAAATCATGAAGAAGCTCGATATCAAGGCGCTCGTTATTGTAGGAGGAGACGATTCAAATACGAATGCTGCTATTCTGGCAGAATATTATCAGGCTAAACAGGCTGGCATTCAGGTAATCGGTTGCCCGAAAACCATTGATGGTGACTTGAAGAATGATATTGTGGAGGCATCCTTTGGCTTTGATACAACCTGTAAAATTTATTCAGAGATTATCGGAAACATTGAGCGTGATTGTAATTCCACCCGTAAATATTGGCACTTTATTAAATTAATGGGACGTTCGGCATCGCACATTGCATTGGAATGTGCTCTACAGACCCAGCCGAACATCTGTATTATCTCCGAAGAGGTCGCTGCCAAGAATCAGACCTTGGATGATATCGTAACCTATATAGCCAAGGCTGTCGCAGAACGTGCGGAACGTGGATTGAACTTTGGTACGGTGCTCATTCCGGAAGGTCTGATTGAGTTCATCCCGGCCATGAAGAGTCTGATTGCGGAATTGAACGACTTGTTGGCAGATACGACGGAAGGACAGACCGCCAAGCAGTCGGAACAGCGTAATTGGGTGATTTCCCGCCTGTCGACTAAAAATGCGGCAATTTTTGCCAGTCTGCCTGAGAGCGTGGCAGCTCAGCTGACGCTTGACCGTGATCCCCATGGTAATGTCTGCGTTTCGCGTATTGAAACGGAAGTATTGCTTTCCTCCATGGTCGGAACGAAGTTGGCTCAGTGGAAGGCAGAAGGGAAGTATGTCGGGAAGTTCGCAACCCAGCATCACTTCTTAGGCTATGAAGGTCGTTGCGGTTTCCCATCCAATTACGATGCTGATTATTGTTACGCACTGGGATGCACGGCTGCCCAGTTGATTTTTGCGGGTAAGACCGGTTACATGGCGTCGGTACGCAATACGGTTGCACCTGCCAATGAATGGGTTGCCGGAGGAGCTCCTCTAAGCATGATGCTGAATGTGGAGCATCGTCGTGGAAAAGAGCATCCGGTTATCAAGAAGGCTTTGGTAGACTTGGAGGGACGTCCTTTCAAGGAGTTTGCTTCCCACCGTGAGGAGTGGGCACGTGAGACGGAATATGTCTTCCCGGGTCCGATACAATATTTTGGTCCTTCTGAACTGTGTGATAAGCCGACAAAAACATTGCAGTTAGAAAAAGCTGATTAACTTTGCAGCAGCAAATAGGAAAGAGCGCAGGTTTCCGCTGATGAATGAAATGCGGAAATCTGCGTTTTCTTGTAGAATATAGTAAGTTATGGTGTCAAGAACTCCGATGGATGCAGTCAATAGGCCGGTGCGTAAGACGCGTAGTGTAAAGCGTAATTCGGCATCTTCTTCTTCACGGCGGAAGGTGCGGTCGGTTACTGCAGGGAAGAAGAACAGAAAGAGGAAGAATAGTCGGAAAGGCTGGCGGTTATGGGCAGAAACACCACGTTGGCTCATTTGGACTGGTACCGGCATAGTTGTTGTCATCTACTGCTGTATTCTATATACCTATTATTTGAAGCCCTATTTCTACCGATGGGATTTTGGGGACATGTATGCGGGTCATCCGGTCGTACATGGAATAGACATCTCTCATCATCAGGGTAGCATTGATTGGGGGGAGCTGGCAAAGGCGGAGCATACCGGTTCGGGAATTCATTTTGTATTTATGAAGGCTACTGAAGGCTCCGACTGGATTGATTCGACGTTTCAGCATAATTTTGTCAGGGCGCGTGAACACGGGTTTATTCGTGGAGCATACCATTTTTTCAGCAATACTTCATCTGCCATTAAACAGGCTGACTTCTTTTGTCAGCAGGTTGAACTGACTGTGAATGACTTACCACCGGTCCTTGATGTAGAGACACGTGGAAATTATAGTGAAGACTCGTTGCGTCTGGAAGTGAAGAACTGGTTGAAGCGAGTGGAACAGCATTACGGGGTAAAGCCGATAATTTATACATCCCGCAAATTTAAGGAACGCTATTTGAGTGATGACTCTCTCGATACTTATCCTTTCTGGATTGCCCATTATTATGTGGACTCATTGACGTATCAGGGTGAATGGGCTTTCTGGCAACACACGGATTTGGGACTCTTGCCCGGTATTAAGGGGAGAGTGGATATGAATGTATTCAATGGAGATTTGGAGAGGCTTAAGTCATTTACGATTCAATCAAAGTAAAAAAATCAGGAGTGCAATCGCGGATATCCCGTGTTTGCACTCCTGAAATATAGCATAATTTTAAGTGTATTGTACACTGGAATTTGTCGCAGTAGCTTGCCATCCATCTTTTCCCATAGCCAGCTGAAGTTATTCAGGCTGATTGTTCTCTTCTTCGTCTTCTTCATCAAAATCAAAGTCGAAGTCAAGGTCTTCCAGGAATTCAGGTTCATTGAACTTATCCAAGCTGCGACGTTCCTTTTTCGTCGGACGACCGGTTCCTCGTGCCCGATCCACGAATCCGCTGATACGGTTCATTTCCAGCAATTCATATTGGTCAGGTGTTGTGACATTTTCCAAAATTTCAGGAACAAGCTTGGCGCCGACCCGCTTCTCAATAGCCTGAAGAACCTTGAATGAGTAGGTGACAGGCGGTTTGCGTACCTGAATTACTTCTCCCGGTTTCACCATACGCGATGGTTTCACCTGGCTTCCGTTTACACTGATACGTCCTTTTTTACAAGCTTCAGCTGCAATGGTGCGTGTCTTGAAGATGCGCGTAGCCCACAGCCATTTGTCTATTCTGGCTTCACTCATTTCTTGTTGAATTGATTCATGGTGATGGCGATACCTGCAAGGCAAAAGCTTTTGATGATCTCGCAGGCGGTATCTATCCGTTCACCCATTTGCTGTTTTTCTTCTTCGCTGAAGTGTCCCAGCACATAGTCTATCTGTGCACCTTTAGGGAAATTGTTACCTATTCCAAAGCGCAAGCGGGCATAATTCTCCGTGCCCAATGTCGCTGCGATATGTTTTAATCCATTGTGTCCGGCATCGCTTCCTTTAGGTTTCAGACGCAGGGTGCCAAACGGCAGGGCCAAATCATCGACTACAATCAGTACATTCTCCAGTGGGACTTTCTCTTGTTGCATCCAGTAGCGGACGGCGTTGCCACTTAAATTCATGTAAGTGGAAGGTTTGAGTAATACAAGCTGCCTTCCCTTGAGTGATAAATCAGCCGTCGCTCCGTAGCGTCCATCCTTAAAAACAATATTGGATGCCTTTGCAAAGGCATCCAATACGTTAAATCCTATGTTATGGCGGGTATCCCGGTATTCATCACCGATGTTTCCCAGCCCTACAATCAAATATTTCATTGATGAGGATTAAAAGGTTTTGTCAAAAGCATTAGTTTGCCTTGGCAGCAGCACCCATTGCGGCACGCGTCAACTTAACAGCGCAGACAACGGTTTCCTTGGCATTCAGGATTTCCAATCCTTCGAAGGACAATTCGCCCACTTTGATTGTTTTGCCAAGACCCAGGCTGGTTACGTCAACAACCAGTCTTTCAGGAATCTTGTCGTAAGTAGCTTTTACTTTCAGCTTACGAACCTGCAGCTGCAACTTACCACCAGCACGTACACCTTCAGCCAAACCTTCGAGCTGAACCGGAACTTCCATAACGATGGGCTGATCCTCGGTGATTTCGTAGAAGTCAACGTGAAGCACGTTGTCTTTTACCGGGTGGAACTGGATCTCTTTCATGATGGCTTTGCAGGTCTTGCCGTCAATGTCCAAGTTTACAGTGTAGATGTGCGGAGTGTAAATCAGGTTGCGGAGTCCTTCATTGGGTACAGTGAAAGAAGTTGCAACGATATTGCCATTTTCATCTTTCTTAGTACCATAGAGGTTGCAGGGAACGCTACCGGCTTTACGGATTTCGCGTGTCGATTTCTTGCCAGTTTCAGGTCTGGCTGTACCTTTTACGTCGATAGTTTTCATTGTCGTAAATGTTTGTGTTACTCTAAATTAAGTTTGTTTTGCTTAATTCACCATCACACGATGTGTCAAAAAGCGGCGCAAAAGTACGCTTTTTCAGTGAAATATCCAAACAGGTGGCTCTAAAAGTCTATGTCTATTTTAATTTCATCTGACATCGGGGCAGTCTCAGTCTCATTTTCGGTATTACTGTTGCCATGCTTCGGCTCTATAGGTCCCTGTTCCTGTTCTATGAATCCGATGGCTTCATGAAGGCCGTTCATGAACTTCTCGAAGTCTTCTTTGTATAGGAATATCTTGTGTTTTTCAAAACTGACTTGTGAATCGTCCCCTTCGCCAGACACGACTTTCTTACTTTCAGTGATGGCTAAGAACATTTCATCCTTACGGTTCTTTTTTACATCCAGATAATATATGCGTTTTCCGGCTTTGATAGCCCTTGAGAATACAATCTCTTTGTCTGCATCAACAGCACCTTTCTTTTTAAACTCTTCCATAACTTAAAATATAAAAATGTGCTTCAAAGGTGGCTAATTTTTTCTAATTAGCCAAGCTTGTGTGTGAAAAAGTGATTGCTCCATATTTCTTTTTTTGAAAAATGCAACTTGAAGGGTTTGGCCTGCGGACGTTGTGGTGTGTGCGCTCTTGATGAGGGGAAGGTCTCTTGCCATTAGTACCGTCGGTTCCCAATGAATACTATATAATAAGGTATATGGGATTCTCCGATTCACAGGAATGAATTTTTACTGGCAGTCACAGAAAGAAATGTGGAGGATGTGAGAAAAAGTCAGGTGTATATTATAGGGATATGTGGAATTTATGTAAATTTGCACACTCTAATACAAGAATTTAAATAACCGTTATGATTAACAGAGCTCTTATTCGTTTGAAAGTTGTACAGATTGTCTACGCTTATTACCAGAATGGCGGTAAGAATTTGGACACAGCTGAAAAAGAATTGTTTTTTAGCCTAAACAAAGCTTACGACTTATACAACTATTTATTGCTTCTCATGGTCGAAGTGACTAAATATGCAGAGAAATGTGTATTGGCCGGGAAGAGCAAGATGCGCCCCACTCCTGAAGAATTAAATCCCAACATGAAATTCATTGAAAACAGATTTGTAGCGCAATTGGAGTGCAACGAGCAGTTGTGTGCCTTTACCGAGACACAAAAGAAGAGCTGGGACAATGATGAAGAGTTCGTGAAATCATTCTATGAGAAGATTCAGGAAACAGAGTATTATCAGGAATATATGGCAGATCCCTACCGCTCTTATGAGGCTGATTGGGAATTGTGGAGAAAGATTTATAAGAATCTGATTTTTAACAATCCCGAGTTGGATGTATTGTTGGAGGAACAGAGCCTTTATTGGAACGATGATAAGGAGATTGTCGATACTTTCGTGCTGAAGACCATCAAGCGTTTTGATGTTAAGCTTGGAGCCAAGCAGCCTTTGCTTCCCGAATATAAGGATGAAGAAGATCAGGAATACGCACGCCGTTTGTTCCGTCGTACGATTCTGAATGCTGATTACTACCGCCATCTGATGATGGAAAATACGCGTAATTGGAACTTGGACCGTGTAGCATTCATGGACCTGATTATCATGCAAATCGCATTGGCTGAGATTCTCAGTTTTCCGAATATACCGGTGAGTGTTTCGCTCAATGAGTATGTGGAACTGGCAAAGCTCTACAGTACGCCGAAGAGTCCTGGATTCATCAATGGAATGTTGGATGCAATTGTTAATCAATTGAAAAAAGAAGGCAAGTTGACAAAGAATTGATTTATATTTGTTCGACCGATAATTAAACGTTATTTTAAACACACACAAAGAAAACGCTATGAACCTAATGACAGTATTATTGCAGGGGGGCGGAAGCAGCTTGTCCTTCATCATTATGATGGTGGCAATCTTTGCAATCATGTACTTCTTCATGATTCGTCCTCAAAACAAGAAACAAAAGGAAATAATGAACTTCCGTAAGAATCTGGAAGTCGGACAGTCTGTCGTGACCGCCGGAGGTATCTATGGAAAGATCAAGGAACTGGAAGACAACGTGGTGGTGCTGGAAATTGCAGCCGGTGTAAAAATACGCATTGATCGCAACTCGATTTTTGCGGATATGGCATCGACTCAGAATGCTGCCAAGTGATTACTTCCATTCGTTCCATTAATATATCAAGACATCAATGTCCGCGAAAAGAGATATATCTGTTCTTGTTCAAAGGACGTTACGTACAGTCAGAAACTTCCTGCTCAGTCCCAAAAGCAGGGAGTTTCTGATTTTTTTATTTTTCCTGGTCGTTGCCTTCTTCTTCTGG
The DNA here is from genome assembly GCF_900291465.1 of Bacteroides sp. Marseille-P3684. Classification (GTDB taxonomy): domain Bacteria; phylum Bacteroidota; class Bacteroidia; order Bacteroidales; family Bacteroidaceae; genus Phocaeicola_A. Next base: position 2,625,617 of record NZ_LT985808.1, on the reverse strand, counting down.
ATGTTGCAGAAGTTGAATGACACTTATGAGATGGAACTGGCCATCCCTGTAAGGGTGGAGAATGTCCCGGACAATGTGGTGATGACGATGCCTCCTCCGGCATCGGTCCGGGTACAGGTGAAAGACCGTGGAACCGTATTGATTAATTATATGTTGGGACGTTCGTTTTATCCGCTCACGTTGGATTTTGGCGAGTTGGAAAATGAGAGCGGACGCGTTCGTGTGGAGAGCTCTTCATTTCAGAAAATGGTCACTTCGCAGCTGATGAATACGACACAGGTCGGTGCCATACGTCCTTATGCTTTTGACATCGTATATACACGGGGAAAAGCAAAGAAAGTTCCCGTGGTCGTGCAGAGCAAGGTCACCACGGAGAAGCAATACTATATCTCTGAGATGCATGTCAGTCCGGATTCCATATTGGTTTATGCTCCGGAAGAGATTTTGGATACATTGACAGCTGTCTATACGAAAAGCTTTGCTTGTACGCAGGTTGACGACACGATTCGTCGGCACGAGACACTGGCTCCGGTTTTCGGAGCAAAGTTTGTTCCGGAAGGAGTGGATGTGGAAATCTGTACAGATATGTATACGGAAAAGAAATTGGAAATTCCCATTCACCCGGTGAACTTCCCGGCAGACAAGATGCTCAAGACCTTCCCGTCAAAGGTGTCGCTGACTTTTCAAGTGGGATTGGCGCATTTCAAGAGTGTCACAGAGAATGATTTTCTGATAACAGTTACGTATGATGAACTGTTGAAATGTAATTCTGATAAATACCGGGTTAAGTTGAAAAGCTTTCCAAACAATGTGAGCTACATCCGTATTGACCCACCGGAGGTCGACTTTATCATAGAACAAGTGAATACGTTCGAAACGCCATGATTAAACTAGGAATAACCGGAGGCATCGGTAGTGGAAAGTCGGTTGTATCCCGTCTGTTACAGATAATGGATATCCCTGTTTATCAAACCGATGATGAAGCCAAAAGACTCACAGTGGCAGACCCTCATATCCGTCGTGACTTGTCGGCATTGGTCGGCGATGCGGTCTATGCGTCGGATGGTTCGTTAAACAGGGAGGTGCTGGCATCTTATATTTTTGGTTTTCCTGAACGTATAGCCCGTGTGAACGCAATCATTCATCCACGTGTAAAGACCGATTTCGAACACTGGTCTGAACGGCAAAGGCAATGCCGTCTGGTGGGGATGGAATGCGCCATCCTTTATGAATCAGGGTTTGAAAACACAGTCGATAAGGTGATTGCTGTGTCGGCTCCTTGGAATGTCCGTTTATGTCGTGCCATGAAGCGGGATGCAGCTCGGGAAGAGCAGATACGGAAGCGCATGGAGCATCAGTTGCCTGACGAAGAGCTATGTGCCCGTGCTGACTTTGTGGTGCGCAATGACGGAGTGACGCCATTGTTGCCTCAGTTGGAACAGATATTGGCTCAACTGAATGCTTTTTCCGAAATCCATTGATAGGCCGTGAGAATGGCTTCGGCTACTTCATTTTTTTAAATACGGGCTTTGTATCTTGACCGGGGCATTGTATCTTTGCTCCCCGTTATGAAAACAAATTACTTTAAGAGATAAAACACAAAATTATGTTGAGAACTATTTTATCTGTCTCCGGAAAGCCGGGACTGTACCGTTTGCTTTCGCAAGGAAGAAACATGTTGATTGTCGAGACACTTGATGCTACCAAGAAGCGTATCCCCATTTATGCAAGTGACAAAGTGACTTCATTGGGGGATATTTCCATGTATACAGAAGAAGATGACGTCCCCTTGAGCCAGGTACTGACAGCCCTTAAGAACAAGCAGAATGGAGCCGTTGTTGACTTCGATTACAAGAAGGCAAGTCTTGCTGAATTGCAGGAATTTTTTGCGCAGGTACTTCCTAACTTTGATCGGGACCGTGTTTATGCAAATGACATAAAGAAACTTATTCAGTGGTATAACATTCTCATCAATGCCGGTGTGACAGAGTTTGAAGATGCTTCTGCCGGGGACGAGACAGCAGAATGATAGTTGGGGATCCGAGTATCCTGACAGGGCGCGAATTGCACAAAAAGATGCAAGTTTTGGATTTTTACTTGCAATATATGTGCAGTTCGCGCTTTGTTATTTGGAAAACTTCACTACTTTTGTGGCAGAGTGTATTTATCATATAAAACAAACGATAGTGGATATCTGTAAGAATTCTGTTTTACTGGGTAAGTGATAAGCATATCAGGTGACAATGGACGTTTGCAGACATTCATTAAACCATTAAACCTTTTTCTACATGAAGAAAATTTTGTTGAGTGCCGCAGCTTGTATCCTGACCGGATGGGCGTTGGCACAGGAATCGCCTTGGTGGATGAGGGATTGTGCCATTTCTCCGGATGGGACGACCATTGCCTTCACTTATAAAGGCGATATTTACACGGTGCCGGTCAGTGGCGGGCGTGCCATGCAGCTGACTTCTCATCCGGCATACGACACAGCGCCGGTGTGGAGTCCGGACAGTAAAAAGATTGCTTTTGCATCTGATCGCATGGGTAGTCTGGACGTGTTTATCGTTTCGCGTGAGGGAGGAGTTCCTCAACGTCTGACCACTCATTCTGGCAGTGAGACTCCGATTGTTTTTAAAGATAACGGACATGTTTTGTTTGCTGCCGCTATCCAGCCGTCTGCAGAGGACATGCAGTTCCCTTCAGGCACATTCAATCAGGTTTATGAGGTAAGCGTGGAGGGAGGACGTCCCCGGATGTTCTCGTCCATGCCCATGGAGCACATCTCCATTCGCAAGGACGGCAAACAATGGCTTTACCAGGATAAGAAAGGGTACGAAGACCCTTGGCGCAAGCACCATAAGTCTTCCATTGCACGTGATGTCTGGATGTATACGCCGGGCACCCCGGGGAGTTATGCCAAGCTGACGGCGTTCCGGGGTGAGGATCGTGATCCGGTCTGGGCACCCGATGGCGAGTCCTTCTATTATTTGAGTGAAGAGAACGGTACTTTCAACGTGTTCAAGCGCCGATTGGGCAGTGCGTCGTCGACTCAGATAACCAGGCATACAGTGAATCCCGTACGTTTCCTGAGCATTGCAGAGAATGGAACATTGTGCTACGGGTTGGATGGTGAAATTTATACCCTGACTCCCGGCAAGCAGCCGAAGAAGGTAAAGATTGAAATCATGTCGGATCGTCTGGACCGGGATGTCATCCGACAGGTATTGCAGAATGGGGTGTCAGAAATGGCTGTTTCACCTGATGGCGACGAAATTGCCTTCATCGTACATGGAGATGTCTATGTGACTTCGGTGGAATACAAGACAACCAAACAGATTACTGATACGCCTGAGCAGGAACGGGATGTCGACTTTTCTCCTGACGGACGCAGCCTGGTCTATGCTTCCGAGCGGGATGGCTTGTGGCAGATTTACCAGGCTTCGTTGGTAAAGGAGGATGAAAAGCAATTTACGTATGCGACCGAAATCAAGGAAGAGCGTCTGACCAAATCGAGCAAGACCTCCTTTCAGCCGCAATACAGTCCTGATGGCAAGGAAGTGGCTTTCCTGGAAGACAGAACTGCCATCAGAGTCATGAACCTGAAGAGCAAGAAGGTCCGTACCGTGATGGATAAGAAATACCAGTATTCCTACTCCGATGGCGACCAGTGGTTCCAATGGAGTCCGGACAGCAAATGGATTCTTTCAGACTTCATCGGTGTCGGCGGATGGAACAATAAGGATATCGTCCTGCTGAAGGCTGATGGAAAAGGCGAGATGCACAACCTGACGCAGAGCGGTTACAACGATGGACGTGCCAAGTGGGTACTCGGTGGAAAAGCCATGATATGGAGCAGCGACCGTGCCGGATTCCGTAGCCATGGAAGCTGGGGAGCCGAAAGCGACGTCTACATCATGTTCTTCGATCTGGAAGCCTATGAGAAGTTCAGAATGAATGACGAAGACCTTGCCTTGTATGAAGAGGCTGAAAAGGAGCGTAAGATGAAAGAGGCAAAGGAAAAGGCGGAACAGGACAAGAAGAAGAAGGGCAAGAAGCATAAGAAGGATGACAAGAAGGAGAAGGAAGAGGAGGAGACACTCACCTTCGACTTGGAGAACTGTCGTGACCGTGTCATGCGCCTGACGGCAAACTCTTCTTTGCTGGGCGACGCACTCCTTTCCAAAGACGGTAACATGCTTTACTACCTGACATCTTTCGAAGGTCCGCAGGACTTGTGGGTACGGGACCTGAAGGAGGGCAGTACACGTATTCTGGTGAAAGGTATTGGCAGGGGCTACCTGGTACAGTCCAAGCAGGGCGGCATCTTCATTTGTGGCGGTGGAGGCATGCGTGAAATCGATATGCGCTCCGGACGTCCTGAACACATTGAATTTGAGGCATTCTTCAATTATCGTCCGTATGCCGAGCGGGAATATATCTTTGAACATGCTTGGCAGCAGGTGAAAGACAAGTTCTATATGAAGGACCTGCATGGGGTGGATTGGAATGGATACAAGAAGGTCTATGAGAAGTTCCTCCCTTACATTAATAACAATTATGACTTCGCGGAAATGTTGAGCGAGCTGCTGGGCGAACTCAATGCTTCTCATACCGGAGCGCGTTATAGCGGTCGGGGAGGGGCGATGCCGACGGCTTCGCTGGGTGTCTTCTATGATGAAACCTACAAGGGAGACGGATTGAAGATTAAGGAGATTCCTGCAAAGAGTCCGTTTGCCCAAATCAAGACAAAGGTGACTGAAGGCTGTATCATCGAGCAGATTGACGGACGTGAGGTGAAGAAGGGAGAAGACTACTTCCCCTTGCTGGAGGGCAAGGTCGGTCGTAAGATACGTCTGGCTGTCTATAATCCGGATACCAAGGAACGTTTTGAAGAGACCATACGTGGTATCGGTGCCGGTCAGTGGAACAAGGTCCTCTACCATCGTTGGGTGGAACGTAACCGGGCTGAAGTGGAGCGTCTGTCAGGAGGTCGTTTGGGCTATATCCATATTGAGGCAATGAACAGCGAGAGCTTTCGTGAGACTTACAGCGAGTTGCTCGGACGGTACCGTCACAAAGAGGCTGTCGTGGTCGACGTACGTCACAATGGGGGCGGATGGCTCCATGAAGACCTGATGGTTCTGTTGGGCGGAAAGGAATATCAACGTTTTGTGGCACAGGGTCAGTACATCGGTAGCGACCCGTTCAACCAGTGGACGAAACCTTCCTGTATGTTGGTTTGTGAAGACAACTACAGCAATGCCCACGGCACGCCTCAACTCTATCAGGCGTTGAAGCTGGGTAAGCTCGTCGGTGCTCCCGTACCGGGAACGATGACAGCAGTATGGTGGGAGAACCAGATTGACCCCAGCCTCGTGTTCGGTATACCGCAAGTGGGCTGTGTGGATATGGAAGGAAACTATGCGGAGAATCATGAACTGGAGCCTGATGTGCTGATTTATAATTCTCCGGCAGATGTCCTTCAAGGGCGTGATGCACAGTTGGAAGCAGCTGTCAAGACCTTACTGGACGAGCTGCCTGCCAAGTAACAGACTCTCTTAGACTGATTTTATCGGGCTTGCAAGGCGCAAGGCTCTCCGGTCTTCAGACAGTGACCGGGGCCTGTGCATTGCAAGCCCGATGTGTATGCGAAATGCAAGTTATTAAAAAACATGAAACACACTTGATGCAAATCAAAAATGTAGACAAGCGACGTGAATTTGTTGTACTTTTGCACCCCAAAATCAAAAAGCGCTATTTATGGAAGAGAACAATCCTCACATTTTGGGCAGTGCGCCCATTGGGAAATTATTGGTACAATATTCCGTTCCCGCCATCATTGCCATGACAGTAACCTCACTCTACAACATTATCGATAGCATTTTCATTGGTCACGGCGTCGGTCCGTTGGCAATTTCCGGTCTGGCTATTACTTTCCCGCTGATGAACCTGTTGGTGGCTTTCTGTACCCTTGTGGGCGTGGGTGGAGCTTCCATCTCGTCCATTCGTCTGGGACAGAAGGATGTGAAAGGGGCAGAAGATGTGTTGGGCAATGTGGCTATCCTGTGTGTTATCAATGCCTTTATATATGGTGGCATCACCTTGCTGTTCCTGGACGAGGTGCTTTACTTCTTCGGAGCGAGTGATGAGACGTTGCCATACGCACGGGACTTCATGCAGGTGATCCTCCTGGGCAGTCCCATTACTTATGTGACCATCGGTCTGAACAACATGATGCGTGCCACGGGCTATCCGAAAAAGGCCATGTTTTCAGCCATGCTTACCGTCGGGTGTAACATCATCCTGGCACCGGTCTGTATCTTTGTGCTGGAATGGGGAATCCGTGGAGCTGCCATATCGACCATCATTTCCCAGTTTGCCGGTATGATTTGGGTACTTTCGCATTTCGTGAACAAGAAAAGCTACATCCGCTTCAAGCGTGTCAGCCTGCGTCTGCGTCCGCGTATCATCCGTAATATCTTCAGCATCGGCATGTCGCCGTTCATCATGAATGTGTGTGCCTGCTGTATTGTGATCTTTATCAACAACCGGTTGCTGAACTACGGAGGCGACCTTGCTATCGGTGCCTTTGGTATTTTGAACCGTATTCAAATGCTGTTCGTAATGATTGTAATGGGCATTACGATGGGGATGCAGCCTATCAGCGGATACAACTACGGAGCCGGAAACATTGACCGTGTGAAGCGGACACTGAAGCTGGGCATTGTGGCAGCGACGTGCATCACGACATTCGGTTTCCTTATCAGCGAATTGTTCCCGGGCTTGTTCGTGGGCATGTTTACCAACAACGAAGAACTGACGCATCAGGCGACGATTGCCCTTCAGATTGGTGTGGCAGTCTTTCCCATCATCGGTTCACAAATCATCATTACGCAATTCTTCCAGTCCATAGGCAAGGCGGCTATATCCATTTTCCTTTCCCTCTCCCGTCAGCTGCTGTTCCTTTTACCCGGTCTGGCGCTGCTTCCTCCCATCTATGGCGTGAAAGGAGTGTGGTTCAGCATGCCGATTTCCGATTTCCTGGCGGCTCTGGCAGCCATTGGCATGCTGCTTTACCAGTTGCGTAAGATGAAGCTGGAGAATCTGCGTGGTGTCTGACGCCCCTCGGGGTCAGCACACGCTGTGCGGCGCGGGCAGCTCGGTCCTCCTTCGGGCGATCTGGTCTCTGTAGACTGACGGAGGGATACCCTGGAGGCGTTTGAACATCTTGGACATGACGGCCTGGTCGGAGAAGTGCAGTTGGTCGGCAATCTCCTGCAGGCTGGCGTCCGTGTCTGACAGAAGCTGGGCAATCTCGCGGACCAGTGCTTCGCAAATCCAGTGATAGACAGTCTTTCCGGTAAACTGACGGACGATGCGTCCCAGATATTGGGTGGTGACGCACAGCTCCGAAGCGTAAAATCCCACTCCATGTTCTTGCCGGACGTGTCTGGACAGCAGGTTGATAAACTCCAGGAACAATCGTTCTGCATGCTTGTTGCCCGGTAGCTCTGCCAGGTGCGGTTGCAGACGTATATCTGCCAGCTCCATCAGGAATACATGTGTTTTGCAGAGCAGGATATCTTTCTGAAACCGATGGGAACACTCGTCCATGGATGAGACGATGTTGTCCAGGCATCGGCGGAGGGAGGGGAGCCGTTCCGTGTCGACGGTCAGGATAGGGTGTAGCTTGATACGCATGAGATAGGAGATGGGAAAGGTCGGGCGTCGTGCCAACAGTTCTCTCCGGAATTGTTTCGATAGAATCAGCAGGCTGGCTTGTATGTCTGCCGACTGTTGCAGGATGCGCAGCGGAATCATTTCATCCCCGGTGTCCACGAGGCTGTTGCCGGTGAGGCAATAGGGCTTGCCTGCCAGTTCGATGTTCAGCTGACCCGCCGTGACGATGAGGATGGAGTGTTCCTCAATGATGACATCCGCAGAACTTTCCTCATAAAACGAAGGGGTGATGCGATGGAAGGCAATCCCATGCTCTGAATAGGAACGTATCTGGTAGTTATGGAGGATTTCTTCGAATTTCATAGTCGTATCATTGGATAAGTAGGCAAGCAAAGATAGGAATTTGTAAAAAAGGATAGTTTTAAAATAGATAAAGGGAGAGTTTCTCTAGATTAATGACCAAAATCTATCGATAAGTTACCGAATGATTTGTGTTTCTGTTAAATAGAATTGATAAGTAACCGGAATTGGTAAATAAGTCTTTCATCTTCCTTCGTTCGCGGATAGAGTTCCGCTACTGATAGTTTCCATTCGTATTGTCATATTATTTCCATATTGACAAACAGACTTTCCAAATAGTAGGACAGGGAGTACGTTGTTTAGTAATAGACAAATTTAGTACAGAATCAAACAAGCAGTTTATAGGCTCTTCTTTTCAATTTTGCATCGGTTTGAGTGGTCGAAGGGACCGGAATAAACGGGTTTAGAGATGATTTGAACGGAGTGTGAACCGGTCCCTTCACCTTTTTCAAACAAAATAACTCATATAACTAAACGAGATTTACTTATGTACGGACGTTTTGCATTGATGGCTGGTTTGTTTTTGGGGAGTTTCTCCATGACTTCATGCGACGATGACGCTGTGACAACGGAGTATCAGCCTTTGCCCAAGCTGACATTGGACGAACCTTTCCAGTATGAATGCACCGATGCCAACCTGGTGTCCTTCACGACGGATTCACTGACAAGGGTGACGGTATTGAACTTCTTGAAGGAAGATGTGACAGACTTGGATTATGTGGACTACGACGAACAGACCTGTATGTTCACCTTCAGTAAAGGAGAGCTGTCTCATTACCGGATAACCTGGGAGTATGAGACATCGAATGCCATCAAGTTCCTGTATACCCAGAACGGGATGTGGTACCGGATGCTTTCCGGAGACGGGCACTCCTATGTGCTGGAAGCTGTCGATGGCATGTCGGTCTGTGTCGCGGTACAGCCGGGTATGCATCCGAATGACCGGAACGTCAGTCTGACATTCCATCAGTTCCGTATCGAAGACATCGGCGGGACAGATGAGACACAAGCCCGGCTTAGATGAGGCAAAGTATAATACTTAGCCTGCCAAAGTATGATACTTAGGGGGCCTAAGTATCATACTTTGGTCGGTTGAAGTACGGCATAGACGAAGTCTATCCGCCGGATAGTATAAGCATGATTTGGGTTTAACCCAAATCGGTCATTTGAGTTTGAGTAGATTGTTCGCATCTGTCCTGCAGCTTGTTTCTCGTTTTGTTGAAGACGTAGCGGGCTACGTCGAGACAGAACGAGGAAGAAGATGCCGACAGAGGTGGACAAGATGCTCAAAGAGCTTGCTCTTTTGAAACAAAGAGAACTTTGAGCGGTCTAATGACCGATTTGGGTTTAAGGTTACTGATAGCATGCTCTTTATGTTTTTCTCTAGAGCTTTCCGGTGTCTGTCCCCCTTGCAGCCCGGGAAGCTTTCCTTTGAAAACCAAGAAAGGAGGCGCCGTGAGGTGCCTCCTTTCTGACAATTCATTTAATATGGATGTGATGATTTTACTTACCTGCTTCGGCATCGCGAATCATCTGTTCGCTGGCGTACATGTAGACTTCTACGCGACGGTTCTGTGCCTGTCCCTCCTTGGTCGAGTTGTCGGCTACGGGATTAGCCTCGCCCAGACCTTCAACTGACTTGATCTGGCTGGAGGCTACGCCGCAGTTCAGCAAGTAGGAAGAAACGCTTTGTGCACGTTGTTGTGACAGCTGGATGTTCTTCTGTACGCTTTGTTCAGCCGTACTGTTGCGCCATCCCTGATTGTCGGTATAACCCTTGATGGCAATATCCATGGTGTTGTTCTGCTTCAGGACATTGTTGGCAAACTTGCTCAGTGCGCTTTGTGCCGATGCGCTCAGGGCAGAGCTGCTGGTGTTGAAGAGGATACCCGAATCGAATGTTACCTTCACAGCCTGCAAGCCGTTTGCGTCGGTGATTTGTTCCACTTGTGCACCTTCTACCTGACGGGCTGCCTCTGCAGCTTTGTCCATTTTCTTGCCGATGATGACTCCTGCACCTGTTCCGACAGCCGTACCGATGGCTGCGCCGATAGCTGCACCTTTGCCTTTGCCTACGAGACCTCCGATGATGCCGCCCAATGCAGCACCGCCGCCGGCACCGATTAATCCACCTTTCGTGGTGTTGTTCATATTACCGCAACTGCCCAATACCAACAGGCCGCTGAGTAACAAGGAAGTTGTTTTGATACCTTTCATATTCATGTCAATTTTAATGATTTAATGTCACGTTTTGTATCGACAAATATAGGCTTTATCTGACAAAGTGTTGCTAAAAAAGTCCGCTTTTATTAATATTTAGTCTAATTTTCTGCTTCTTCATGGCGAGGTAGCAGCTCTGTCGGCAGAAGGGTAGACAAGGAGACAGAAGGAGGTAGAAGAATAATGTACGGATACCGCACGCGCTTCCGCCTAACTTATTAAGTCAAAGATGGAGCCTCTTTTTTAGAAAATTACTACTTTTGCATTCGCAAAAATCGAAGAGTAATAATCAAAACAAGATAAAGCAATGGCAAAAGAATTGAAAGAACTGACCAAGCGTAGCGAGAACTATTCGCAATGGTATAACGATTTGGTCGTAAAGGCAGACCTGGCTGAACAATCACCCGTGCGTGGATGTATGGTGATCAAGCCCTATGGCTATGCGATTTGGGAGAAGATGCAGCGTGTGCTGGATGACAAGTTCAAAGAGACCGGACACGTGAATGCCTATTTCCCGCTTTTGATCCCGAAATCATACCTGAGCCGTGAGGCTGAACATGTGGAAGGCTTCGCCAAGGAGTGTGCCGTAGTGACCCACTACCGTTTGAAAAATGCCGAAGATGGGAGTGGGGTGATTGTCGATCCCGCTGCCAAGCTGGAAGAGGAACTGATTATCCGTCCGACATCGGAAACGATTATCTGGAGTACATATAAGAACTGGATCCGCTCTTACCGCGACCTGCCCATCTTGTGCAACCAGTGGGCCAATGTGATGCGTTGGGAAATGCGTACCCGTCTGTTCCTGCGTACGGCTGAGTTCTTGTGGCAGGAGGGACACACGGCACATGCCACTCGTGAAGAGGCAGAGGCCGAAGCACAGAAGATGCTGGGAGTCTATGCGGATTTTGCAGAGAACTACATGGCAGTGCCGGTGATGAAAGGCGTGAAGTCTGCCAATGAACGTTTTGCCGGTGCGTTGGATACTTATACCATTGAAGCCTTGATGCAGGATGGCAAGGCATTGCAAAGCGGTACTTCGCACTTCCTGGGACAGAACTTCGCCAAGGCTTTTGACGTGCAGTTTGTCGACAAGGATAACAAACTGGACTACGTGTGGGCTACGTCATGGGGTGTGTCGACCCGTCTGATGGGTGCGCTCATCATGTCCCATTCGGATGACAACGGACTGGTGCTGCCCCCGAAGTTGGCTCCGATTCAGGTTGTCATTGTGCCTATCTATAAGAGTGACGAGCAGTTGAAGCTCATTGATGCAAAGGTGGCTGGCATTGTCGACCGTCTGCGTGCATTGGGCATTTCGGTGAAGTATGATAATGCCGACAACAAGCGTCCGGGCTTCAAGTTTGCTGATTACGAACTGAAGGGCGTTCCCGTCCGTCTGGTGATGGGAGGCCGTGACTATGAGAACAACACGATGGAAATCATGCGTCGTGATACGCTGGAGAAGCATACAGTCTCTTGCGACGGTATCGAGGAATATGTGAAGAACCTGCTGGATGAGATTCAAGCCAATATCTATCAGAAGGCACTGAATTACCGTCAGTCTCACACCTTCAAGGTGGATACGTGGGATCAATTCAAGGAGCAGATAGAGAAGGGTGGCTTCATCCTGGCTCACTGGGACGGTACGACCGAGACAGAGGAGCGCATCAAGGAAGAAACCAAGGCAACCATCCGTTGCATTCCGTTTGATGCCGACGAGGAAAGTCTCCAGCCGGGTGTGGACATGCTGACCGGTAAACCGTCGGCACGCCGTGTGCTCTTTGCCCGAGCTTATTGATGTCCGCCATACGCCGGTGCGGAGTCAGCACGTATACAAGCAAGTAACTTAGTGACGGGTTGGCAGGTTGATGAGTGGAGGAGTGTAATGTTCGTCCGGAACTTCGTCCCCCTCATGAACGTGTCAACCCGTTGTTTGTTTTAGGACCATGAATGAACCGAGCCATTATATATTGATTAAGAAGGAAGGGAAATGGGTGCCGAAGAGTGCCGAGATTTCCTCTTTCGAGCAGGATGATGCCGGCATGTACCGGGTACGCTTCACGAACAGCAGCAAATATTACAGGTATAGCCGGCAGAACCTGGCATGCCTGGGCAACCGGATGCGTGAATGGGTCGACCCGGCCCCGGATGTCAATCGTATCTTTCTGAATGGCCAGGAACTGTCCGGACTCAAGGACGTGTGGCATTATGCTTACGATGAGCAGGACTTCTGGCGGATTGTCTTTCACAGTGGGCGTTACCGGGATTATCCCGGTGAATGTATCCGGGTCGTGACGAATTGCTTGTGCAACTCCAGGAGCAACGACGTCTTTGATTATCTGAAGCATATCGCCGGGCTGAATCCGTTGGGCAAGAATGGAGAACCCCGGAAGAACGAGGCGGTGCAAGGAATACTGGAAAAGCAGTATGCGGCTATCAGCTATGTAGGCGACGATACGGTAGCTTCCCTTTACCTGGGGTATTCGGCGTCCCCTAAAAGGACCGAGCCGGGAAACCTGATTTATCCGTTTGGAAGCAATGCCAGTCAGAAAGAGGCGGTGAGACAAGCCTTCACCCATCAGGTCTGCATCGTTCAGGGGCCTCCCGGAACAGGTAAGACGCAAACGATTCTGAATATCCTGGCTAACATCGTGATGCGTGGCAAGACCGCCCTGGTGGTGTCGGCAAACAATTCGGCAACAGATAATATCCGGGAGAAGCTGGCAAAGTATGGTCTTGATTTCATGGTCGCTCCCTTAGGCAATAAGGAGAATAAGGGAGAATTTATCCGTTCCCAACCTCCTCTTCCCGAGGAGTTGCTCTCCTGGCAAAGCGAGGAGGTGCAGGATGCCCAAAAGAAGGTAGACACAGCCTCCAGGCAGTTGGATGCAGTGTTCTCCCTACAGAATGACTTGGCGGTTAAGAGGCAGGAGCTGGAAGCTGCAAACCTGGAATGGGAGCATTTCAAGCAGGAACATGCTCTGGGTGAAGAGGACGCTCGGGAAAGCACCTCCCTCACTTCTGGTAAGTTGCTCAGGTTGTGGCTGGAGCTTCAGCCTTATGTGGATGAAGATGCTGCTGTCGGCATCCATGGCTGGAGCGGACGATTCAGGTGGCTTCTGCTGAAATTCCTCTGCCGTTACTGGTTCCGGCTGACCAAACGGATGGAGCGGGAAAATCTGCTTCCGTTGATTACGAGGTTGCAGACCTTGTATTACCCGAAGCGTCGCCGGGAACTTTGTGAGGCTATAGCTGCTTTGGAGTCAGCGCTGGAGCGTCAGGATGCCGGAGCCTTGATGACAGTCTTGACTGAGAACTCCTTGCTCCTGCTGAAAGATGCCCTTTGCCGGAAGTATCGTGACGGACGTCCGGTCTTGGTTTCGGAGGAAGACCTGTGGAAACGCTCTTCCGAAGTCTTGAAGCAATATCCCATCGTCTTGAGCACGACCTTTTCGGCACGTTCCTGTCTGGCTGCAAATACCATTTATGATTATGTCATCGTCGATGAAGCATCGCAGGTAGCTGTTGAGACGGGCTTCCTGGCATTGACGTGTGCACGCAATGCTGTGATTGTGGGAGATTCGCAACAGTTGCCCAATGTGGTAACGGAAGATGACAGGAAGCGTTTCAAGATTGTGCAGGAGCGTTATCACTTGGCGGAAGGTTACGATTGTGCCTCTTACAGTTTGTTGACCTCGATTGGGGCAGTGATTAAAGAGGTTCCGCAGACCTTGCTGTGCGAACATTACCGTTGCCATCCGCGTATCATCAATTTCTGCAACCAGAAGTTCTATGGAGGGCAACTGCTGATTATGACTCCTGACTCCGGAGAAGAGAATGTCTTGAGTGCTTTCACGACAGTTGCAGGCAATCATGCCCGGAATAAATGCAACCAGCGGGAGATAGATGTAATCAGGAGTGAGGTATTCCCCGCGCTGGCTGGTTTTGATGATGTGGGCATCGTTACTCCTTACAATAATCAGGTGGATGCCATCAATAAGGAGTTTGGCAGACCGGATCTGGCAGCGACGGTGCATAAGTATCAGGGACGGGAGAATGACGCTATCGTGTTCAGTGCTGTGGATAATCAGATTACACCCTTTTGTGATGATGATAACATGCTGAATGTGGCTGTTTCCCGGGCAAAGAAGAAGTTCTGTCTGGTGATGACCGGAGAAAAGCAGGAAAAGGAGGGCAATCTCACAGATTTGCTGCATTACATCAGCTATCAGAACTGTGCGGTCGTTGAAAGTAAGGTCTCGTCCATTTTTGATTATTTGTATGAACATTACACGAAAGAACGTCTGGAATACCTGGAACGGCACCCGAAAGTCTCGGAATATGATTCGGAAAACTTACTTTATCCGCTGATCCTGAAAGTGCTGGAAGAAGGAGGATATGCTTACCTGAAGGTTGTATTGCATTATCCGTTACGCTCTATTTTCCGTCATAAAGAACAGATGCTGGAGCAACGGGAGTATGAATACACTTCGCATGCAAAGACCCATGTGGACTTTTTGCTGTTTAACAGAGTCAGTAAATTACCGGTCATGGGAATTGAAGTGAATGGCTACAGTTTCCATCGCGAAGGGACGGAGCAGAGTCTGAGGGATGAACTGAAAGAATCTGTTTTCCGGAAGTATGACTTGCCTTTACTGGTTCTGTCGACAACGGGTTCAGGGGAAGAGCAGAAAATCAAACAAACGTTGGTGCATGCCCTGCAGGTCTATGAATCAACGTGCTTGGGAGGAAATTATCATTTAATCCATGAGTAAGGTAGAACATTTGCTGATTATCAATGCCAGTCCACGTCGGAAGGGCAATCTCTCGCGTATGCTTGAAGCCATGCGTGAGGAAGCGCTGGCACACGGTGTACATGTCGATTGGGTCAATGTATCCGATTTGCAGGTAGCTCCCTGTACCGGATGCATGGTGTGTCGTTCGCGTTTGGAATGCGTTTTACCGGAAGACGATGCACAACGCACGTTGCATCGGATTAATTGTTGTGATGCTTTGATAATAGGAGCACCCTGTTATTGGGGCAATATGCCGGGAACGCTTAAAGTCCTGCTTGATCGGATGGTGTATGGATTGATTGGAGAGGGGAAATATGGTCCCCGTCCGCTGCATAAAGGAAAGCTGGCGATTATGGTGAGCACTTCCACGACTCCCTATCCATTTAATAGATGGTTTAATCAGACGAGAGGGGTGATTCGTGCCTTGAAGGAAGTATTGAAATGGAGTGGCTTCCGCTTGCGTGTATGCATAGAGCGGGGAGGCACGCGTCAAAAACCGGTTGATGCAAAAGATTTGGAGCGTTGCCGTCGGGCAGTAAGGAAGTTGCTCTCCTGATAAGGAAAAATAACAGGATGTCAGCGAATTGAGGTATTTACTATCATCAGGCATGAAAAATGACCTTTCTCGCTAACTCGTCCTTTTCAAAAATCCGATAATCTGGAGACGAAACGTGAATGATTGCAAACGGAATGCCGGGAAAATACCCTTCATTTTAGAAAACTATACATTTCATTTTCGAAAAACAGGCAAAACGTGCCCGGAACAATATTGTTTCGCGCGCCAAACAATATAGTTTGCCGCCTCAAACAATATAGTTTCACCTGCCAAACACAATTGTTTCGTGCCCGGAAGTCAAATCTTTGGAAAATGAAAGTAAAAAGAAGTGAGTTTCACTCTCTAGAAGAAGGGTGCTGTCAACAAATCGGAAGGTAATAAAAAGAGGGATGTAAGGAACGGGAAACAGAACAATGATACTCCTTCAACCTCAACATCCTCCGTAATGTCGTTCCAACGCCCCTGTATGCAACAATCTGCATTTTGCGAATCGCCTGAGAATACCACGAAATCCACCAAATCGTATTTTGGTGCGAGGATTGGCACTCTCAGAACCTTCGTTTGACATTTTGTCAAAACGTAATTCCGGGACGTCCACCACACGAATGTAGGGGCGACCGGTCTGGTCGCCCGGTCCAACAATGAATGGTCCAATAACGCCCGACCCAATAACGGATGGTTGGTTCATCAGTGCACATTCCATAAACAACCAATCGCCAACATCCAATTACCACCATTCAATCGCCAACAAATAATATTGTCGCCCATAATAACGTGGCAATAATGATTGGACCGGGCGACCAGACCGGTCGCCCCTACATTATTATATAGGTTTTCCATACCCGTCAATTCTGTAATTCCCTTTTAAAATGTAAACAAACGCAAACAAACATCCTGCTCTCTCCATCCCAATCCACCATTCCCCGCCCGTTTTCCCGTCACATCCCCGTAACAATCCCCGAAAAACATGTTGTAAAACATATCTGTTAATGAAACCCTTAGGAGAAAGGCTCAAAAAATATTCAAAAAAAGTGCGTAGAATGTTTGGAGGGAATATGCAAAAGCTCTACCTTTGCATCCGCTTTCGATAAGGAAAGCCGCTGCAAAGCGTTAGATACTTGAAAAGAATGCAACAAACAGACAAGTAGTACAAGAGCTCTGCTGATGATTGGTTATCAGCGGAATGGGTATGAAAGGTCAACGTCAAAACCTGGACAATAAGTCAAAAGGAAATCGGAATCCGGGCAAAAGAGATTAAAGAAATTCATTACAATGAAGAGTTTGATCCTGGCTCAGGATGAACGCTAGCTACAGGCTTAACACATGCAAGTCGCGGGGCAGCATAGGGTTTCAGCAATGAAATTCGGATGGCGACCGGCGCACGGGTGAGTAACACGTATCCAACCTGCCCTTTACTCGGGGATAGCCTTGCGAAAGTAAGATTAATACCCGATGGTATTGGGTCTCCGCATGGGGATTCAATTAAAGGTGCGAACCGGTAAAGGATGGGGATGCGTTCCATTAGGCAGTAGGCGGGGTAACGGCCCACCTAACCGACGATGGATAGGGGTTCTGAGAGGAAGGTCCCCCACATTGGAACTGAGACACGGTCCAAACTCCTACGGGAGGCAGCAGTGAGGAATATTGGTCAATGGGCGCGAGCCTGAACCAGCCAAGTAGCGTGAAGGATGACTGCCCTATGGGTTGTAAACTTCTTTTATAAGGGAATAAAGTCGCTTACGTGTAGGCGTTTGTATGTACCTTATGAATAAGCATCGGCTAACTCCGTGCCAGCAGCCGCGGTAATACGGAGGATGCGAGCGTTATCCGGATTTATTGGGTTTAAAGGGAGCGTAGATGGGCTTTTAAGTCAGTTGTGAAATTCTGCGGCTCAACCGTAGGACTGCAGTTGAAACTGGGAGCCTTGAGTGCAGTTGAGGTGCATGGAATTCGTGGTGTAGCGGTGAAATGCTTAGATATCACGAAGAACTCCGATTGCGAAGGCAGTGCACCAAGCTGTAACTGACATTGATGCTCGAAAGTGTGGGTATCAAACAGGATTAGATACCCTGGTAGTCCACACGGTAAACGATGAATACTCGCTGTTGGCGATACATGGTCAGCGGCCAAGCGAAAGCATTAAGTATTCCACCTGGGGAGTACGCCGGCAACGGTGAAACTCAAAGGAATTGACGGGGGCCCGCACAAGCGGAGGAACATGTGGTTTAATTCGATGATACGCGAGGAACCTTACCCGGGCTTGAACTGCAACCGAATGTCGCGGAAACGCGACAGCTAGCAATAGCGGTTGTGGAGGTGCTGCATGGTTGTCGTCAGCTCGTGCCGTGAGGTGTCGGCTTAAGTGCCATAACGAGCGCAACCCTTGCCGGCAGTTGCCATCAGGTAATGCTGGGGACTCTGCCGGGAATGCCATCGTAAGATGCGAGGAAGGTGGGGATGACGTCAAATCAGCACGGCCCTTACGTCCGGGGCTACACACGTGTTACAATGGGGGGTACAGAAGGCCGCTACCTGGCGACAGGATGCCAATCCCGAAAACCCCTCCCAGTTCGGACTGGAGCCTGCAACCCGGCTCCACGAAGCTGGATTCGCTAGTAATCGCGCATCAGCCATGGCGCGGTGAATACGTTCCCGGGCCTTGTACACACCGCCCGTCAAGCCATGGGAGCCGGGGGTACCTGAAGTACGTAACCGCGAGGGTCGTCCTAGGGTAAAACCGGTGACTGGGGCTAAGTCGTAACAAGGTAGCCGTACCGGAAGGTGCGGCTGGAACACCTCCTTTCTGGAGCTTTGAGATTCCGATAGGATGTAGGCTTTTCTATCCGGTCTTGTACTGCTGATGTTTGTTTGTAAAGATATGAAGGAGAACCAGAGAAGCCGGGCACTGTCCGGGCAGATTGAGGTTAGACTGACAGTCCTATAGCTCAGTTGGTTAGAGCGCTACACTGATAATGTAGAGGTCGGCAGTTCAACTCTGCCTGGGACTACTCCGAAAAAAAAAGTCCGGGCATCCGCTTGCGGAACGTACAGAAAAGCGTACCTTTGCCGCCCGGAAAACGAAGGGGGATTAGCTCAGCTGGCTAGAGCACCTGCTTTGCAAGCAGGGGGTCAACGGTTCGAATCCGTTATTCTCCACAGTCCAGAATTGTCAATTGTCCATTATCAATTGTCAATTGGAAGAAGATCTTTGACATGTTGTACAAACCCAATAACAGTAAGACGCAAGAGCCAAGAGTATAATCCGTAGCGGTAGCAATACCGCAAGACGGAAAGGAAGTAGATAAGGGCACATGGTGGATGCCTAGGCTCTCGGAGGCGATGAAGGACGTGATAAGCTGCGAAAAGCCGCGGTGAGGTGCAAATGACCTTTGACCCGCGGATCTCCGAATGGGACAACCCGGTGTCCTGAAGGGACATCATCTGTCAATGACAGAGGCTAACGCAGGGAACTGAAACATCTTAGTACCTGCAGGAAAAGAAAATAAGAATGATTCCCCCAGTAGTGGCGAGCGAACGGGGAAGAGCCCAAACCGCGGGTGTTACGGCACCCGCGGGGTTGTAGGACCACGAGATTGCAAGACAAAGGCGAGGGGAAGGCGCTGGAAAGCGCCGCCATAGAGCATGAAAGCTGCGTACCCGAAACCGATGGAAGCATAGTGGTATCCTGAGTATCGCGGGACACGAGGAATCCTGCGAGAATCCGCCGGGACCATCCGGCAAGGCTAAATACTCCCGAGAGACCGATAGTGAACCAGTACCGTGAGGGAAAGGTGAAAAGTACCCCGCACAGGGGAGTGAAAC
>NZ_LT985808.1:2478683-2601183 GCF_900291465.1 Bacteroides sp. Marseille-P3684 | reverse complement strand
AAACCTGAGCGCGGAGGGGCTTATCCGGGCGTATGAGCAGGTATGTGCCAACATCGGCGGGAAGGTCGGGGTGAAGTTACACACCGGCGAGCAGCACGGACCCAACATCATCCCGCACGAGTGGGTCAGGGAGTTGCTGCAAAAGGATTTGCCCGACGCGCACATCGTCGAGACGAACACCTACTACGAGGGAGACCGCTACACGACCGGACAGCACCGCGAGACGTTGAAGGTCAACGGATGGACCTTCTGCCCCGTCGACATCATGGACGAGGAGGACACGCTGACCCTCCCCGTGAAGGGCGGCAAGTGGTTTGACAGGATGTCGGTGGGAAGTCACCTGACGAACTACAACTCCCTGGTCGTGCTGACCCACTTCAAGGGGCACACGCAGGGGGGCTTCGGCGGAAGCAACAAGAACATCGGCATCGGCTGTGCCGACGGACGCATCGGCAAGGCTTGGATTCACACCACGCCGGGGCAGGACAACCAGTGGGACATTGCCAGGGAGGAATTCATGGAGCGCATGACGGAATCCACCAAAGCCGTCATCGACCACTTCGGCAAGCAGGTGACGTATGTGAACGTGATGCGCAACATGTCGGTGTCCTGCGACTGCGAGGGCGTGAATGCCGAGCCGGTGGTGACGCCCAACGTCGGCATCCTCTCTTCCACGGACATCCTGGCGCTCGACCAGGCTTGCGTCGATTTGATTTATGCCATGACGGAAGCCGAACACCATGACCTGGTGGAACGCATCGAGACGCGCCACGGGTTGCGTCAGTTGTCCTACATGAAGGAGCTGGGCATGGGCAACGACCGCTACATCCTCATCGACCTCGACAACGGGGGCAAGCGCATCACGCCGGCGGAAGCCGTGAAGGGGCTGAAACCCTTCGTGCAGGAACAGGCGTCGGCTGACTGACAGGCGGAAGGGCACAACGTCCACATCGGCTGAACACAAAAAGAAACGAAGACACAGGCAACATCCGGAGGGAGGCTTGTGTCTTCGTTCTTTTT
The DNA here is from genome assembly GCF_900291465.1 of Bacteroides sp. Marseille-P3684. Taxonomy (GTDB): domain Bacteria; phylum Bacteroidota; class Bacteroidia; order Bacteroidales; family Bacteroidaceae; genus Phocaeicola_A. Next base: position 2,600,163 of record NZ_LT985808.1, on the reverse strand, counting down.
TATGCGGACGGACGATGCGTCAGAGGCGCACGGTCACCTTCTTGCCCGTGTAGGTGACGGTCTTCTCCTTGCCGTCGGGAGTGCGGACGGTGAACTGGCGCTTCGTCAGCATGCCCGGGTAGCTGCCCCGGCGGGCACCGATGGTCAGACGGCGGGAAGAGTCGTCCCAGGTCATCGGGACTTCGGTGTACGCACCCTTCTCGTAGTTGTAGTTGTCAAACTCGTCCTCGTACAGGGTGAAGCTGCCGTCGGCACCCGGATAGATGCGCAGCGTCAGGTTGTCCCACGGCTTCTCGGTGGCGTACTGCACGGCAGGACCGAAGGGCACGATGCTGCCCGCCTTGACGTAGAGGGGAATCAGGTCGAGCGTGGTCTCGCGCGTGATGTCCTGTCCGCCCTTCAGCGTCTCGCCGGTCCAGAAGTCATACCAGGTGGCACCGGACGGGAGGTAGAGCGTGGTCGACTTCTTCTGCGTGAAGTCGGTGGCGGTGACGGCATCCTTTGCCTTCCCGGCATTGTCGCGGTCCCATCCGCTCTGCTCGTCGACCTTGACTGCCTTTTCGGGCGTATACTGTGCCTCCAGCACGGGGGCAACGAGGATGGCGGGACCGAACATGTATTCGTCGTTCAGGTCGAGCACCTTCCGGTCGTCGGGGAAGTCCATCACGAGCGCACGCATGAATGTCGACTGACGGTGCGTCACCTCCCACGAGGTGGAGTAGATGTAGGGCAACAGGGCATAGCGCAGGTGAATCATCTTCTCGATGGCGTCATACACCGGTTCGCCCTTCTTGCCGAACTGGTAGATTTCGCGCGGAGCGTCCGCACCGTGGGAACGCATCATCGGGGTGAACGTGCCGAACTGCAGCCAGCGGACGTAAAGCTCCTGGTAGAGCGGGTTCCGCGGGGCAAAACCGTCGTTCCAGCTCTTGTTGTACGAGCCGCAGAAGAAGCCGCCGATGTCGTTGTTCCAGTGAGGCATGCCGCAGAGCGAGAAGTTCAGTCCGGCAGGGACCTGATTGCGCAGGCTCTCCCACGACGAACCGATGTCGCCCGACCACACGTTGGCGCCGTAGCGTTGCGAGCCCACATAGCCCGAACGCGTCAGGATGAACACGCGCTTGTCGGAAGTGGTCGCCCGCTGGTGGTCATACACACCCTGCACGCAGTAGAGCGGGTAGGCGTTGCGCATCTGACGGAACGAGCCGAAGTAGGTCTTCTGGTCGAGGTCGGACGGCTTGAAGTCCAAGTGGTCAGGCTCCGTCGAGTCCATCCACCACGCATCCATGCCATACTTGAAGATGCCCTCGTTGAGGTACTTCCAGTAGATGTCGCGCGCTTCGGGCGAGTAGGCGTCGTAGACACGTACCCCCGACGGATATTCGGGGTTGGGCGGCCAGCTTTCCGTGCCCGAGGCGGGCCAGGTCTTGAAGTCATAGAGCAGACCCTTCGGCGCCAGCTCGCGGTACGGCTTCGTGGCGGGACCGAATGACTGCCAGATGGAGATGGCCATGTGGGCGTTCAGTCCGTGCACCTCGTCGAGCATCCGCTGCGGGTCGGGGAACTGCGTGTTGGTGAAGTCCATGGCATTCCACAGATAGTTGTTTCCCCAGTACTGCCAGTCCTGGATGATGCCGTCCAGGGGTACACCCAGTTCGCGGTATTTGCGGACGACGCCGACCATCTCGTCCTGACTCTTGTAGCGTTCCTTGCTCTGCCAGTAACCGTAGGTCCACAGCGGGAACATCGGCGCCTGACCCGTCAGCGTGCGCATCCCTGCCACCACGCCGTCGGCATTGCCGCCGTAGAGGAAATAGTAGTCGGCGCAGAGTCCCACCTCCGAGTCGAAGGAGGTCGACTGGCTGTTGTCGGCAAAGGTCGTCGGGGAGTAGTTGTCCCAGTAGAGCCCGTAGCCCTTGACGGACTGGAAGAAGGGGCTGAAGTCCTCCACATTGCTCTGGATGAGGTATTTCTCCTGGTTGCGTTGGCTCATCTTGCCGTTCTGCAGCTGTCCCAGTCCGTAGATGGTCTCGTCGGGGTCCAGGCGGAAGGCTTGACGGACGCGGAAGTAGCCTTTGTCCACGCCTTCCTCGATGGGACGGAAGGTGACGGCTCCGTTTTCCGTGAGGAGCATCCGTCCGTCGGCATCAGCGAACTGCAACGTTGCCGTCCGCTTGTCGACGGTCACGCACAGCGCCTTGCTCCGCAGGACGACGGAGGCGTCGGCGTCAGTGACCCGGAACCTGGTGTCCTCCGGGGTGAGGACGACAGCCGGACTGGGCTTCTCGGGCAGCTGGGCTTGGGGGTATTTCACGACACGGACGATGGAGGGGGTGTAGAATTGCACTTCGCAGGTGTAGCTTCCGTCGGGCACCGTGAACTTGATGCCGTGCGGCGTTTGGCTGACCGTCTGTGCTGCGAGCCATCCGGGACAGAGCAGCAGAAGGGCAATCCATAGGGATTTGAATTGCTTCATAAACGTTTTTTGGATTAAAGGTTTTATAAAATGCCTACAAATATAGTCAGTTTTTTTGTCCGAACCTTGTCACCGTCCTGTTTCCTGCATTTCGAGGGGGCGAACAGGCGGACGGGGATTTTGTTGTCCGTTTTTCTGACTTTTCCGGCTTCCGGCGGTCTTTGGTCAGCCGACGGGGAGGAGCGGGCGTTTCCCTTGCTTCCGGATACGGCATTTCCAGCGTTCCGAAGTTTGTTTTGGTGCAGGATACGGCGTTTCCAGCGTCTCGGAGTTTGTTTTGGCTCCGGATACGACGTTTCCAGCGTCCCAAAGTTTATTTTGGCTCCGGATACGACGTTTCCAGCGTCCCAAAGTTTGTTTTGGCTCTGGATACGACATTTCCAGCATCAAAATGTTTAGCAAGGTTAAGGATACGACGTATCTAATGCCAAAATATTTATAAAGGTTAAGGATATATCGTATCTAGCATCAAAATGTTTTGAAAGGTTAAAGATACGGCATTTCCAACGCCTCACGGTTTGTTTTGGTCCTGGATACGGCGTTTCCAGCGTCCCGCGGTGCCGTTTGCTCCGGGATACGGCGTCGGTCGGAAGAAACGGACGGAGGAGAGGGGAGTGCAGGCAGTCGGCGGACTGTCCTACACCTATTATATATAGGGGACAACGGACGCCGACTTCCCGGGGTGACGGCAGGCGGTGCGTCCGTCTGCTGGACGACCGGGGGAAATCAACGGACAGCGGCGAAAAAGTCCGGTAAAAAAAAAAAGGATTCTATAAATGGAACATCCGCGGGAGGCGGAGATCCGGCGTCCCTGCCTTCCGCTGGTCGGAAGGCGGCGGCAACACCCCGAAGAGGGCACTCCGAAGGGGGCGGTAGCGGGAAAAACAGCATTTTTTTCTCAAAAAAATCATTTTTCAAAGTTCAAAAATCAAATTTAATAGTTGTGTTTGTTTGATTCTTTTCACCTTTGCCCACTATTTTAAGCTTAAAGGATGTTTACATCATGTACTCTAACCATCGAAGAACAGACTTATGATGAAAAAAAAGACTAAAGGAATGAAAGGAACAAGAATGGATCTCTCACTACGTGGATGCAGGATGAGCCTGGTCCTCGCACTGGGCATGTTGCCGTTTCTGGCATGCGCGGAGACGGAACCGATTGACGAAGATGACATCGACCCTGCCATCAACCCGCCGATAACTTTTGTGGACGACGACGACGAGCTCCCGTCCGAGGAAACACCCGACGGACCGTTCCCCGACCTGGGCTACGGCATCGAGACGACCTACGCCTTCCCCGGCTGTGTGGGACACGGACGGCTGACGAAGGGCGCACGTGCCGCGCGCAAGCCGACGCTCTACCGGGTGACGAACCTCAACAGCAGCGGACCCGGCTCGTTCAAGGAAGCCATCAGCCAGCCCGACCGCATCATCGTGTTCGGCGTGGCGGGAGTCATCGACATGAAGAAGGAGACGTACGTCTTCAAGAACAACCAGACGGTGCTCTTCGAGACCGCGCCGGGCGACGGCATCGAGCTGTACAACGGGCGGGTCAGCTCGTCGGGTGCTCAGGAACTCATCGTCCGCTACATGCGCATCCGCATGGGACGCCAGTACAGCGGAAGCGACTCGGGCGATGCCGGCGGACTGTCGTCGGGCAAGAACCAGGTCTTCGACCACTGCTCGTTCACCTGGGGATGCGATGAGTGCTTCTCCATCAACGCCGACAACAAGGGAACCCGTCCGCAGAACATCACCCTGCAGAACTCCATCGTCGGGCAGGGCTGCATGAACCACTCGGCGGGCGGACTCATCCAGACCAACGACAACGAGGGCATCACCATCTACCGCAACCTGCTCATCGACAACGGCACGCGCAACTTCAAGGTGAAGGGGCTCAACCAGTATGTCAATAACGTGGTCTACAACTGGGGCAGCGGGGGCGCATACATCATGGGCGGCGACTCGCAGGGACACTCGTCGACGGTCATCGAGAACAACTACTTCATCACCGGCCCGTGCAATGTGTGGCGCAACACGGCAGCTGCCGAGGTCGACCCGGACATCATCGGCGACGAGAGCCAGTGCATCCCCTCGGGCAGCGACGGCCGCTACTACATGGTCCTCAGAAAGGAGAAGCCGTCGAAACCCTTCTCGCGCGGCAACGACGGGTTTGACACCTACTGCCGGGGCAATTACTACGACAGCAACACGAACGGGGTGCTCGACGGCGTGGAAATCACCGACGCCAACTGGGACACGTTCCACAGCTTCCGTCCGACCTTCCTCAGCGCGCCCTCCTCGCTCCACCCGAAGCTGGAGGCAATGAGCGCCGCCGACGCCTACGAGTGGGTGGTGCAGCATGTGGGTGCATCGCTGCCGCGCCGCGACCGGGTGGACGCGTTCATGATTGACGAGCTGACGTCGCTGGGCACGAAGGGCACCATCCTGCGCGACACACGGAACACCACGCAGTATCCCATCGCCGACACGTGGCAACAGCTGGACACGGCGAACAACGTGAAGGACACCGACGGCGACGGCATGCCCGACGAGTGGGAGGACAAGTGGGGGCTCAACAAGCAGGATGCCTCCGATGCCGTGAAGGTGGCGTCGAACGGCTTCACGAACATCGAGAACTACTGCTTCTCGCTCGAATACCCGGACAAGTACGTCCGCTGAACAATGACTGGAAACATACTTGAACAACCAATTAATATCAATCCCAATGAAAAAAGCTACATTAAGAAAGGTGCTCTACACCTTGTGCTTCCCGTTCCTGCTCGCAGGCTGTGAAGACAAGATGGACGAGCATTACGAGATTCCCGGATGGGTGGCAGGCAGTGAGTGGGAAGTACTCTCCTCGGGAGAGCATGGCAATTTCTCCATCTTCCTCGAAGGGTGCGACATTGCCGGCTACACGAACATGCTGAAGGGGCGCAGTGTGATGACCGTCATGGCGCCCGACGACGAAGCCTTCCGTGCGTATCTGGAAGAGAAGGGGTATGCCTCCATCAAGGACATGCCTGTGGAGGAAGTCAAGAAGCTCATCGGCTTCCACCTGGTGAACTATTCCTACACCAAGGACATGCTGGAGAACTTCCGTCCGGAGGGCAGCGGTGTGGCGGACGACGGCACTCCGCAGCTGGATGCGGGTCTCTACTACAAGCACCGCACACGGAGCCAGGACGAGCCGACGCTGGAACACAACCCGTCGACGGGCGAGGACGTGCTGGTGTATCACCGCGAACGTTTCCTTCCGGTCTTCTCCAGCCAGTTCTTCTCCACACGGAAGATTGATGCCAAGTCGAACTACGAGTATTTCTACCCCAACTCCACGTGGACGGGCGACACGGGCTTCAATGTGTCGAACGCGTCGGTGAAGGAGTACGGCATCATTGCCAACAACGGTTACATCTACACGCTCGACCGCGTGCTCGAACCGCTGGAGACGCTCTACACCGAGCTGAAGAACAACCCCGACTTCTCGACCTACCTCGAGCTGTATGACTCCTACGGTTCCTACGTGGTGAACAACGACCTGACGACGAAGTACGCGTCGGCGTACGGCGTGGAGGAGCTTTACCAGCACACGCACACCGGCGTGCCCAGCATTGCGATGGAATGGCCGACGGACTCGGAGTATGCGTTCTCGTCGTTGTGCTCCATCTCCTACACCATCTTCGCTCCGACGAACGAGGCAATCGAAGACTTCTTCGAGCGTTTCTGGAAGAAGGGCGGTTATGAGTCACTGGCTGACGTCGACAAGGTGGCGTTGCAGATGTTCCTCTACAACTACATCTACAGCGGCTCGATGCTCTTCCCGTCCGACTTGAAGAACACCGACGACGTCCCCGTCTCCGGCGCGGGCACCGAACTCAACATCAACCCCGACGACGTGGCAAAGGACCGCCGCATCATGTGTGTCAACGGCGCTCTCTACGGGCTCGACCACATCGAGACCCCGTCAGCCTTCAGCTCGGTGGTCGGTTCGATTTTCCAGAACAAGAACTCGCTGTCCTATCTCTATGCCCTGAACGGCTCGGGTCTGTACAGCAACTACGTGTCCGATGTGGCAAACTATGTCGTGCTCGTCCCCACGGTCGACCAGTTCTCGGCAGCGGGCATCTACACCGTGCAGAGCACGCAGGACCTCGAGCAGGAGGGTGAAGACGGACGTGTGGCGCTGAACTCGGCACAGAAGCAGAGCATCATGTACATGCACTCCGCCAGCCTTGCCACGGGTGAGTCGAGCGAACTGCCCGCCACCGGCAAGAAGGTCTATCCGTTGAGCCAAAGCTGGAACTACTGGTTCGTGAAGGATGGCAAAATCACCTGCAACGCGTTGTTCAACCGTCAGCTGAACCCGCAGAACACCGGCGGCTCGCCCTTCTCGGCATTCCACAAGACGACGTCCGCCAGCAACGGAACGGTCTACAGCTTCGACTATGCCGGCATCTTCACCAGCGAGAGCACCGACATCCGCCGCGACATTGCGATTTGTGCCGACAAGAACTACGTCTACCACCACTTCTCGCAGTTGCTGAAACGTGCGGGCCTGGTGAGCGGCGAGATGCTGTTGCCCTCGGCTTACGGACGTTTCATCGCGTTCATCCCGACGAATGAGGCGATCGAGAAGGCCATCGCCGAGAACCGCATCCCGGGCATCACCAACGGTACGTTCGATGCCGACGGCAACCTCAGCGGAACCATCGACCGGACGGCGTTGAGCAACTACATGTATTCCTATTTCATCATCATGGGCGACAACGGCATCACGAGCTATCCCTATGTCGGTTCGAACATGAAGAGCGGCACGTACCGTCCGCATCTGCCGAAAGCAAAAGGGCTGGTCTACACCGACGACGGCAGCCGCCTGAGTGTACGGCTGGAAGGCTCGTCCAACACCTGCCATGTGGTGGACACCTATGACCAGTTCCCCTTCGCCTTCGAGAATTGTTGCTTCCATCTGATCGATGATGTTTTATGATTTAACGGAAAACAGCTTTATGAAACTAACGAAATATTTACTGGTGAGCGCCCTTCTTGTCGGAGCTGCAGCAACCGACGCGGATGCCCAGGTAAAGAATCTGTCGGGAAAGGTGACGGAAATCTTTAATGGGAAAACGGAAGTCATGGTGGGCGTGAACATCAACATTGTCAATTCCCAAAACCGTTCGTTGGTGGGAGCCATCACCGACCTGAACGGTAACTTCAACATCAGTGTCCCCGACGAAAAGAACCTGACCATCGAAATCTCCTACATCGGCAAGAAGACGGTGCGCATCAAGTACACCGGACAGAGCCGTCTGGATGTCAAGCTCGACGATGCCACACAGGAAGTCAGCGAGGTGGTCATCACGGCAAACCGTCTTGACCGGAACTCGATGGGTATCAGTTCGCACGAACAGGTATCCGCCACACAGAAGGTGAACCTCGAAGAGCTGGTGGCTGTTGCGCCGGTCACTTCGCTGGAAGATGCGTTGCAGGGCCAGTTGGGCGGTGTGGACATCGTCCTCGGCGGCGGCGACCCCGGTGCACGTGCCAGCATCCAGATTCGTGGTACCAGCACGCTGAATGCCAACTCGGACCCGTTGATTGTCATCGACGGCATCCCTTATCCGTCGGACATCAGCGATGACACCGACTTCTCCAACCTCGACAACGACGACCTGGGCGCCCTGCTCAACATCTCCCCGCAGGACATTGCCTCCGTCGAGGTGTTGAAGGATGCTGCCGCCACGGCAATCTGGGGAACGAAGGGCGCGAACGGTGTCCTGATGATTACGACCAAGAAAGGTACGGTCGGCAAGACACGCTTCTCCTTCTCGACCAAGTATTCCGCCAAGTTCGAGCCGGAGAGCATCCCCATGCTGAACGGCGACCAGTACACCGCCCTGTTGCAGGAGGCTATCTGGAACAGTGCGAACTACAGCGGCTTCAATACGACGTACCTCGACCTGCTGAACAATACCCCGGAAATCGGCGAAGACCCGAACTTCGAATACTACAACGAGTACCACCAGAACACCAACTGGCTCGACGAAGTGAAGCGCAACACCTACACGTGGGAGAACAACTTCTCGATGAGCGGTGGTGGCGAGCGTGCGACCTACCGTTTCGCCCTGGGCTACCTCGACGAAGGCGGTACGACCATCGGTACGGGCTTCAACCGTCTGAACTCTTCGTTGGACATCACCTATCGCTTCTCCGACCGGTTGAAGTTCAATGCCTACTTCTCCTATACGCAGTCCGACCGCGACAACAACTACTTCAACATCCGTAAGGAGGCGTTCCGCAAGATGCCGAACAAGTCACCTTATTATATAGACCCCGAGACGGGCTTGCGCACCGACCAGTACTTCTCCCGCTACAACACCGAGAGTACCGTCATCGATGCGGCTCCCGCGAAGTTGGATAAGACCGATGATGCGCGGAACTACAACCCGATTGCCCTTGCCAACGACGGCGAGTACAACACGCTGCAACGCGAGAGCAAGATGAACTTCAACGTGGAGTACAGGATTCTGCCGGAGTTGACCTACAAGGCATACATCAGCCTCAACATCCGCAACCAGAAGGACCGCAAGTTCCTCCCGCAGACCGCCACGGGCCTTGCCTGGACCGACAGCTACTCGAACCTGAGTACGGATGCGTCGTCCGACCTGCTCTCCATCAACTCGGAAAACCAGCTGATGTTCATCAAGAACTGGACCGACAAGCACAAGATTATTGCCAACGCCATCTTCCGTACGACGGACAGCCGGAAGGCAGCCTACAACAGCATGACCTATGGTAACGCCTCGTCCGACCTGTCCGACCCCATCATGGGCAGCACGGTGCAGAAGCTGACCTCCAGCGACACCGAAGAGCGCACCCTCTCGGGTATCCTGGCGTTCAACTACACCTTGCTGAACCGCTATGTGTTCAATGCCACGGTCAACATGGAGGGTAACTCCTCGATGGGTAAGTCCGAGCGTTGGGGAACCTTCCCTGCCGGGGGGTTCGCCTGGCACATTGCCGAGGAGCCGTTCATGCGCGACATCGACTGGCTGAATGAGCTGAAGCTCCGTTTCAGCGTCGGTCAGAGCGGACGTTCGGCAAGCGGTACGGGTGTCTACATCGGTGCGTTCGAAGCCGGCGACAACTACATGGACATGAGCGGCATCAAGCCGACGACCATGCAGCTCAACCGCCTGAAATGGGAGACGACGACCGAGTACAACACCGGTCTGGACATCTCGTTGCTGCGTAACAGACTCCGTTTCACGTTCGATGTGTACCAGCGCTACACCCGCGACCTGTTGCAGAAGGATGTGAAGGTACCGACGACAACCGGTTACGGTGAATACAAGCTGAAGTATTACAACTCCGGTGAGATGACCAACAAGGGTTGGGAGTTCCGCACCGACTTCACGGCGTACGAGAACAAGGATTGGCGCGTGTCCGGCTATTTCAACATCAGCCGCAACGTGAACAAGATTACCGAACTCCCCATCAACAAGACCGACGAAGAATATACGTTCGACAACGGCAACTACGCCATCCGCAACGAGGTCGGTCGTCCGCAAGGCTCCTTCTACGGCTACCGTTACCTGGGTGTCTACCAGAACAAGGAGGCAACCTATGCCCGCGATGCGGAAGGCAACGTCATGAAGGACATCGAGGGCCAGCCCATCGTGATGCGGAACGGTACGGCAGTCGTTGCCCCGGGTGATGCCATCTACGAGGACATCAACCACGACGGTGTCATCAACCAGTACGACATCGTTTACCTGGGTAGTGCGCAACCCCGCTTCTTCGGCGGTGCCGGCCTGACGGTGTCCTGGAAATCCCTGAAGCTGACAGCCAACTTCTACGGACGTTACGGCATGAACGTGGTCAACCAGGCACGTATGGACAACGAGGCGATGTACAACGCCGACAACCAGAGTACAGCCGTGTTGCGTCGCTGGCGTAACGAAGGCGACCAGACCGACATCCCCCGTGCACTCTACAACCAGGGTTACAACTACCTGGGCTCCGACCGTTTCGTGGAAGACGCTTCCTACCTGCGTCTGAAGTCGCTTTCACTGACTTACCGCTTCCCGAAAGCCCTGTCGCAACGTTTGCGGATGAACACGGTCGATGTCTATGTGACGGGTTACAACCTCTTCACGTGGACGAAGTACACAGGACAAGATCCGGAAGTGAAACCCTCGTCAACCCTGACCAAGGATACGGCGATGACGCCTGCATCCATCCAGTTCACTTGCGGTGTAAACTTAAACTTCTAAACGGAATATTGATATGAAGAAAATATTTGCAGCAATAGCATTGTTCGGCAGCATGTTGACCATGAGCGGTTGTAGCGACTACCTGGACATCCTGCCGAAAGACAAACAGACGTCGGACATGTTCTGGAAGTCCAGAGAAGACGTCGAGGCGGTCTTGGGACAGTCGTACCACCTGTTGCGGGGCAGCGTCAAGGACATGCTCTACTGGGGTGAGTTGCGCGGCGGCTCGGTGAATACGTCCGAGACAGACCCGGCGAAGATTCAGGATTTCCAGATACTCCCCAACAACAAGTGTGTGAAGTGGGCGAACTTCTACAATGTCATCGGTCTTGCCAATGCCGTGCTCCACTATGCACCCGGCGTGATGGGTGAGGACGAGAGTTACAAGGAGGAGCAGATGAAGTCCAACCAGACGGAAGCCTACTTCCTGCGTGCCCTGTCTTACTTCTACCTCGTGCGCAACTTCCGCGACGTCCCCTTGATTACCGAACCGTATATCGACGACCAGATGCCGACCGACGTGGCAAAATCGTCGGAGAGCGAAGTGATTGCCCAAATCAAGAAGGACATCACCGATGCCCTGGCAACGAACGCGGCAAAGGAGACCTACACCGAGGCATGGGAGAACAAGGGACGTGCCACGAAATGGGCGCTCTATGCGCTGATGGCGGACGTCTGCCTGTGGAGCGAGGACTATGACGGCTGCATCACGTATGCCGACAACCTCATCAATGCGACGGCGAGCATCCGTCCGGTATTCATGTCGTCGAGCGCACAGTGGTTCACCATGTTCTATCCCGGCAACAGCAACGAGTCCATCTTCGAGATTCAGTTTGACGGCGACCTCGACCAGACCAGCGGCGGTCCGACCGACCTGACCTACTGGAACGCAGCTCCCGTGAAGCTCTACTTCTCGGAGACGATGACCGAGCGTCTGCAAGACCCTGAGACCCGTGCCAGTGTACGCGGTATCTACGGTACTTTCGGCTACGACAAAACGGCGACGACCGAAGTGACCAGCCCGGTCATCTGGAAGTACAACGGTATGGGCGACGAGTGGGAGCTGAAGCGTGAAGGTGACAACCAGGATGCCAACTTCATCGTCTACCGCATGGCGGATGTCATGCTGATGAAGGCAGAGGCGTTGATTCGCAAGGGAGGAACTGCCAACTGGCAGGAGGCGCTCGACCTCATCGAGCAGACACGTACCCGTGCCGGCATGACCACTTCCCTGGGCATCGACGTGGCAGAGACCAGCGAACTGGACATGCTCAACGCCCTTCTGGAAGAGCGTGACCTGGAGTTTGCAGCTGAAGGCAAACGCTGGTATGACCTGCTCCGCCTGGGCCGTCAGCAGAACTTCAAGTACAAGAGCCAGTTCATCGACCTGGTGATGACCAACAACACGACCGCCAACCGGAAGTGGCTGTCGTCGACCCTGAGCAACGATGATGCCTGGTTCCTGCCGATTCCCGAATGGGACATCCAGACCAACAAGCTGCTGGTGCAGAATCCTTATTATGACGTCGTACAATAAACCTTTCTTTAATTGCTAGTAATTATGAAATCGAAATACACAATCACAAACATGCTTCAACGGGTGTGCGGCAAGGCAGTCCTGGTCCTGATGGCCCTCATCTGCACGGTGACCGCCTGTGACGACCCGTATGAAGGCGATACGTTCACGGTGTATGACATGCAGCCGGCATCCACCTACCTGTCTTCCCGCGAGGATTGTTCCGAGTGGGTCGCCATCATGAAATATGCCGACCTGTACAACGCGGTGAATCAGGCAACCCAGTATTTCACGGTCTTCGTTCCGACGAACGATGCCGTGCAGCGTTTCTATCAGAAGCAGGGCGTCAGCTCCATCCAGGAACTGGGTCAGGAGTATGCCCGCGACCTGGTGAAGTTCCATGTCCTTGCCGATACGCTCGACCAGCAGAAGTTCATCGAGTCGGACGGTGTGCTGCCCTTCAAGACCATCTCCGAGGATGAACTGACGCTGTCCTATGGCGACGAGACTGCCGGCGGTGGTCTGCAATCGCTCTATCTGAACAACGAGGCTCACGTCATCGAGCTGGCAAACCGTGTTTCGAATGGTTTTGTCTACATCCTGGAGGACGTCATGACTCCGTTGACCCAGAGCGTGTACGAGCGTCTGTGTGAGCCCGAGCGTCCGTTCCAGCTGTTCCGTGAGGCTGTCGAAGTGACGGGACTGGACAAGCGCATCCACACCATCTATCAGGATACGGTCGATTCGAACGGCATGCCCATCACGTTGAAACGCAATTATACGGTCATTGCCGTCAGCGATGATGTCTACCGTCAGGAGGGCATCAACAGCCTGCAGGACCTGGTTGCCAAGTTGGAGGCGGGCAACGATTACACCAGCCCTTCCAATGCACTTTACCAGTATGTCGCCTACCACATCCTGTCGGGTGCCTACAACCTGGGCAAGATGCAGGCTTTCGACACGGACGACGCGACCTCCAAGAACTGGGAGACGCTCAACACGGAAGCCCTCATCAAGGTTTCGCTGGTTGACGATGCGTTCTATCTGAACTATGCCGACGAGAACAGCCGCTGCCAGTTCCTAGAAGACGGTTCCGACATCCAGGCAAAGAACGGTTATGTGCATCAGGTCAACGGTTACATGCCGGTGGCTGAAGCGCAACCCGAGACGGTCCTCTTCGATGTGACGAACTACGAAGAAATCAAGAACTGGATCGAGGCTGGCAACGGCGACTTCGAAGAGATGAAATTCCAGACCACCCATGAGACGACCGAAGGCAATGCCGACGTCAGCACCTTGGGACTCTATGACTTCTCCCTGAACAATCCGAGCCCCTGGCGTCCCGGTTCGAGCAAGCCGTCGTGGTTCGTTATCTACTTCACCTCGAAGTCGAACAACGACTGGAAGAATGCCCAGAACCATGACATGCTGATGCTCAACCTCGGCACGAACGGCTGGATCTCCTTCACGACGCCGGTCATCGTGAAAGGCAAGTACAAGGTGAGCATCCAGTTCGGCAATGCGAAGTCGATGGACTTCATCGCCAATGCTACCGCCGGCAGCAACGGCGGACAGATGGAATTCTCCATCGACGACCAGAACGTCACTTCCGCCTATCCGTACACCAGCCCGGATGTGCATAAGGGCGGTTCCTATCTCTTTAGCTATGTCGTATACGACGAGATCGAGTTCACCTCGACCTCTACCCATACGTTCAAGCTTGTCATGAAGGACCCGGCAGCGAGCACGAACTCCAACTACCGTTTCATGATTGACTATATCCTGTTTGAACCCATCACAAACACTGTAGAAGAATAAACCCTATGAAAGCAAAATATTATCTGTTAAGCGCATTGTGTGCTGCCGGTATCGGTCTGACAGGTACCGGTTGTTCAGATACCTGGGACGAGCACTATACCCCGGGTGAAAGTACGGTGAACAACACCGACGTGATGATTGTCGACGAGCCGCTCACCTCATACCTCTCCCAGGAGCCGTCCTTGTCAGGCATGTACCAGCTGCTGGAAGAAACCGGCATCGTGGACCAGATGGAGCAGCGTCAGCAACTCTACACGGTGCTTGCCGTGGAGGGTGGCTCGCGTGCCGACGGCGAAGTGGACAGCGACGAACTGTACAAGGCACAGTCACACGTGTCCGACGTTTCTGTCTCCCCGTCCAACATCAAGGACGGACAACGCATCCTGATGTGGAACGGCAAGTACCTGAACATCTCCAAGACGGAGAACGAACAGGGAGAAACCGTCATCAAGTTCAACAATGCCACGGTGACCAAGACGGTGAAGACCAACAACGGCTACATCTACTGCATCGACCAGTATGTGGAAGCACCGCGCAGCATGTATGAGATGATCGAGAACCTGGGCGATGACTACTCCATCTTCCGCGAGATGGTCCTGAAGCGCAACGAACGGGTGTTCGATGAGTTCAACTCGACCATCATCGGTGTGGACAATACGGGTAACAACATCTATGACTCCGTCTTCGTGGTCAAGGCTCCCTACTTTGAGAACAAGGGCTTCAACCTCATGTCGGAGAACGTGACCGCCACCATGCTCATCCCCTCCAACGAGGTCATCAACGAAGCCATGGAAGTGGCTCACCAGAAGTTGGCGGAATGGGAGCTGGAGCGCGAGGATACCGTGCTGCAGAACTGGATTCTCCAGTCGATGTTCTACAACCAGGTCTACACCAAGGCAGACTTTGAGGAGAACGAGGACCTCAGCTCGGTCTTCAGCACCCAGTGGCGTACGACGGTGCAGGAAGTGGATCTCGACAACCCCGTCTCCATGAGTAACGGTACGGCTTACTACGTGAAGAAAATCCACATCCCGACCAACGTGCTGATTTTCCGCTTGAAGGACTACTACAATTACTACGAGAAGCTGACCGACTCCGAGAAGCAGGAATACTTCGTGACGGAGAACCTGAGCTTTGAGAAAATCCGTCAGTCGGGTCTGATGACCGGCTTGGGATGGCCTCAGGGAGGATTCCCCCTGCGTGACTACTACTATGTCCTGTCCTTCACACTGACTGACCCGGACAACAAGACCTATGATTTGAAGTTCACACCGTTCAAGTATGAGGAAGCCCCCTCGTCACCTTCCGGACACGTGACAGCCCCCTACAACATCCCGCCGGGCGAGTATGACCTCTGCCTCGGTTTCGAGCAGGCGAAGAGCCAGCAGCTGGGTTCCATCACCGTCTATGTCAACGGCGAGAAGATACAGACCATCGCTGCCAGCATACTGGCAGGTAGTAGCTATCACTACGACCGTTCCGGACAGGGCTATCCCGAAGGCTTCGATTCGAAGAAGGCTACGAGCGACGGTAACAAGAATGCCAGCAAGTATGACCGCGACGGAACGAAGGTGGGCACCATCACCATCACTGGAACGGAAGCCAAGCCCATCGAGCTGCGCTTCTCGGGCGAGGGCAGCAGTGTCACCAACCTCTGGTTGCACCACTGGTGTCTGAAACCGACAAAGAACTGTTATTAATTCTAAGAAACTAACGAATCATGAAAAAGATAAATCTTTTACTATTCTCTTTCCTGTTCACGATGCCTGCTGCGGGTGTGTATGCCCAAAGCGCTTCCAACAAGATCAGCGGACGGGTCTTGTCTACCCAGAACAAACCGATCGAGGGAGCCGTGGTGTCAGTGACCGACGGGACGGATGTGACGACCGATAAAGACGGATACTTCCAGATTGAATGCAAGAACCCGGCGCAAGCCACACTGACCATCTGGGCGTCGGGATACTATGGAATCAACCAGCAGCTGAACAACCGTGAGAAGGTGCGCATCGTGATGATTCCGACGGGCGAGTTCAAGTACAACGAGGCAAAAGTGCTGCCTTTCCGCATCGAGGACAACGTGGAGAGCACGTCGGCTGAGAACATCACCAAGAAGGACTTCGTGCTGGGACGTTCGAAGATTGACCGCGCCTTGTCGGGACAGGTTGCCGGCCTGCAGATGACAGCCGGAAGCGGCATGCCGGGAGAGGGAAGCTACATGAACCTCCGCGGTGTGCGCTCCTTCATCGGCAACAATGCACCGCTGGTGGTCATCAACGGGGTGCCTTACATCCCTGACAACCACGACTCGCAGCTCATCAACGGACTGAGCCGCGACATCTTCCAGGCATACAACATCGACGACATCCAGAACATCACGGTGCTGAAGGGTGCCGAGGCTGCCATGTACGGTTCGATGGGTGCCAACGGTGTCATCCTGATTGAGACCGACGGTGCGAAGTCGGACAACCTGAACACGCAAATCAGTTACTACGGACAATTTGGCGTAAACTGGAACGACAAGCGCATGTCGCTGCTCAATGGCATCGACTACAAGTCCTACCTGACCGACATCGGTATCGGTTACTATGACACGATGGATGAGTTCTTCACGAACTTCCCCTTCATGAAGGATGCCAACAGCAAATACGGCTACCTGTACAACAACAATACCGACTGGCAGGACGAGATTTATCAGAACGGATTCACGACTGACAACCTGTTCCGTGTGGAGGGAGGTGACGCTATCGCCAAGTATGACCTCTCGCTGGGTTACTCCATGCAGGAAGGCATCCTCAAGGGGACGAACCAGAACCGCTTCCACACCCAGCTGAACGGTAACGTGGCGGTGAGCAGCAACTTCGAAATCTATACGACCGTCGGCCTTGCCTATCTGGACGGCGACTACCAGGAGCAGGGCATGAGCGACCGCACGAACCCGATTCTTGCCGCATACGCCCGTTCGCCTTTCCTCTCTCCTTATCAGAAGAACGACGACGGCAGCGTGACGCCCATCTACTCCAACTACTATTACGGCATCTGCGAGAACATGGACTTCGCCGTGAGCAACCCGCTGGCGCTGGTCAACACGCTGGATGCGAACAGCCGCCAGTATGACGTGAACATCAAGGTGGGCTTCAACTACCGCCCGATACAGGAAGTGACGGTGAACGGAGTCTTCGGCTTGTATTACAACTACAACAAGGAGCACATGTTCATCCCCGGCAAGGACGAGCAGGCCATCATCCCCGTGACCGACATCTACGGAGAGGAGACCAACACCGTGCGCGACGGAGTGGGAGAGACCACGAACTACTTCTACAACCTGAATGCCCGCTACAAGAAGGTGTTCGGAGGACGTCATGCCGTGAATGCCATGGCAGGCTTCCAGGCACTGCTCACCCAACACGAGTACGATGGCGGCTTCGGCCGGAACACGGCGAACGACTTCTATCAGGTGATGGACGCCACCGAAAGCATCGGACGCTACATCCAGGGTTACCTCGAGAAGTGGAACTGGATGAACTTCTATGCCCACGCCGACTACACCTGGAACAACATCCTGACCGGTTCGTTCAGCATGTCGGTCGACGGCTCTTCGGCTACCGGCAAGTACACCAACCGCTTCCGTGTCTATCCGGCGGGAGGTGTCACCTGGATGGTGAAGAACATGCCGGCATTGCAGGACAAGGACTGGCTCAGCCGCCTGGACCTGCGTGCTGAATACAGCCTGACGGGAAACAGCCGCTTCTCGTCGAATTACGGCAAGTCCTACTACAGCAGCTCGCCCTACATGGATGTGTCGGGTATCATCCGCAACCAGATTCCCAACACCCATCTGCGTCCGGAGAAGACACGCCAGATGAACCTGAGTCTCGACGCTGCCTTCCTGCGCAACCGCATCGAGCTGGGTGTGGACTACTACATCGGCAACACCGAAGACGTCATCATGCCGGTGTCCAAATCGTCGGTTTACGGCACTTCGCCCTACTATGCCAACTGCGGACGGATTGACAACAAGGGAGTGGAACTCTCCATGCAGGCGTCGCTCGTCCGTCTGCGCGACTTCGAGTGGATTGTCGGCGGAAACATCGCCTTCACCGACAGCAAGGTCAAGTCGTTGGGCGACAACGAGCAGATGGTGACCTCCTTCAGCGACGGCTCGCAGGTGGTCAGCCGGGTAGGCGGCCATCCGTATGAGTTCTACGGCTTGCAGGCAGACGGAGTCTACTCCACCCAGGCTGAGGCTGAGCAGGCAGGTCTGCTGAACAGCAACCGCCAGGCATACCAGGCAGGAGACGTCCGCTTCGTCGACCAGAACGGGGACGGCATCATCAACTCCCATGACTACGTGTCACTGGGCAGCGCCACTCCCGATTACTTCGGCGGCTTCTATACCCACATCCGCTACAAGGGCTTCGGCATCTCTGCCGAGTTCTCCTACTCGAAGGGCAACCAGGCATACAACGCCGTACGCCGTCAGCTGGAGTCCGTGTCGGGTTTCGGCAACCAGAGCGCAGCCGTGGCAAACCGCTGGAACCTGGAAGGACAGGAGACGGAAATCCCCCGTGCCACCTACGGCGACCCCATGGGCAACAGCAGCTTCTCTTCACGCTGGATTGAAGACGCCTCTTACCTCCGCATGAAGAACATCACCGTGAGCTACAGCTTTGACAAGCCCATTTGGAACTTCTTCCGTTCGGGTACGGTCTATGTGACGGGTGAGAACCTCTGGACACTGACCGAATACCTCGGCATGGACCCTGAGTTCGCCAACTCCGCTTTCAGTAGCGCCACACAGGGATTCGACATGGCGAAGGTGATGCAGCCGAAATCTGTCAAACTGGGTATTAACTTGAAATTCTGACGCGAAATGAAAAAGATACTATTGAGCACAATGTTGCTTTGTGGTGCAGCCATGTTGGGCGGATGTTCCGACTTCTTCGAGGTCGACACCAAGAATGTGCTGGACGACGAAAACTACATCACGGAAGAGAATGAAGTCTATTCCGGATACATCGGTCTGATGACCAAGATGCAGGCCATCGGAGACAAAGTGATTTACCTGAACGAGCTGCGGGGTGAGATGGTGAAGCCGACTGCCTTTGCACCGAGCGAGCTTTACAGCCTCTACAACTACGAGGACGACCTCACCGGCAACTCGTATGCCGACCCTGCCGGCTACTACGAGCTGGTCAACGCCTGCAACGACTACCTGCGCAAGCTGAAGGCATACAAGGACTCGCACACGTTGAACGACAGCTACTACAAGTCGCTCGTCAGCAGTGCACTCCGCATCAAGGCGTGGGCGTTCATGACCATCGCCAAGACTTACGGCGAAGTGGTCTGGGTGGACAAACCCATGACCTCGCTACGGGACCTGTCACAGTTCAAGACCTTGAACCTCGACGACGCGATGGCAGCCTGCAAGAACCTGCTCGACATCGGTTATGACGGCGTCGACGGGACGTATGACATCTCCTGGCAGGAATGGCTGGACCCCAGTACGGCAGGAACCACGGACAGCCCGTACCGCGACTGGGACAACATCACGCCGCCTTACTATGCCGTCTATGGAGAAATCTGCCTGTGGCTCGGCAAATACCAGCGGTGCATCGACGTCATCCTGGAGCACATGAACGAGATTGCCTATACGACGACCAGCAATGCACAGTACCTGCGCGGACGCTGGCTCCTGGGCAAGTACCGCGATTACTGGACGGACAACACCTACTACAACTACGAGGTCGTGTCCGCCATCTCCTATGACAGCAACAACCGTCAGACGAACAGCCTGCTGAAGCACTTTGACTCGGACAGCCCCAACAAATACTGGCTGGCACCGAGCGAAGCCGGCATGGCACGATTCAGCGACGACACCTTCACCCCGCTGGGAACACAGGAGGAAGACTGGCGTGCCGGAGACACCTTCGCCGAGCAGAACGGTAACTGGATTATCAGCAAGTTCCGTGCGGTGGGCTCTTCCAAACCGGCCTATGAAGACGACGTCCGCGTGTACACCTACCGAGGTGCGGACCTCTACTTCATGCTCGCCGAGGCATTCAACCAGCTGGGCAAGACCGAGGTGGTGGATGCGTTGATAAACAACGGTCTGGAGTATTATAAGGATGAGTTCGAAGCTGATGCCGACGGCGTCTACTCCGGTACCTGGAACGGCTTTCTGCCCAACTGGACGTCCAATAAGACCAACTACCTGCGCGGCGGTTCGCTGGAAATCACCACCCGCAGCGTGAACAGTGTCGACCTGGGTATCCGCGGATGCACCGAGAAGCAAATCGGTGCCCGTTCGTTCACCGGCGACAAGCGCGCCAACGACGAGGAAATCCTGAAGGAGATGATGATGGAGATGTCCTGCGAAGGCAAGGTCTACCCGGCAATGATTCGCATGGCGAAACGCTACAACGACCCGAGCTTCATGGCACAGTGCATCGGTGAGAAATACGAGGAGACCGGCAATGCCGCCGAAATCCGCGCCAAAATCATGAATGGTGACTACTTCATCAAATGGGATTTGGATACCGATAAAAAGTGATTCAAATAACAGATAAAGGTTAAGGGTGAATAAGCGGGATGCCGGAAACGGCATTCCCGACGGGCAGCCCCGGAAGGCAGATTGAGTCTTCCGGGGCTTGCTTTATCTATCCGCCACACGGACGGCATTCATCGCCGGCTCAGACCACATTAAAGTACGGCTTGTACAGACCAAAGTATAATACTTAGACCCCCTAAGTATCATACTTAGGCTGCCTAAGTATTATACTTTGCTCCGTCTATCCCCGGGTTTAATGTCGTCTATGCCGTACACAGGGAGGGCACAAGGCCGCAGGGTACGACCGATGCCACTGGCTCGTACCGGAAGTATGCCGTATCTTTGTGTGCATAAACCCAGACAGAACAAATAAAGGTTAAAGAGAAACCCGGACTTGAACTTCCTCTCAGGCTTCGGGTCTACAGAGTAAACCATCAGATGAAACATGGATGAAGAGATATTGCAGATTGCTGATAAGGACAAGGAAAAAGGTTTCAGATGTTTGATTGAACGTTACCAGGAACCCCTGTATTGGCATGTCCGCCGCATGTTGCCCGGTCATGACGATGCCGAGGATGTGCTGCAGGAGACTTTCCTGCGCGCCTACAAGCATTGGGGCTCCTTCAAGGGGAGCAGCAAGCTGTCGACCTGGCTGTACAAGATAGCCACCAATGAAGCCCTCCGCTTCCTGGAGAAGAACAAGCACACCCTTCTTCCCCTGGACGACCTGGAACGGGTTCCGGAGGTGGAGTGGCAGGATAATGAGGCGGATGCCGAGTCCGCCGAACGCCTGGTCATCCTGCAGAAGGCCATCCGGCAGTTGCCGGAACGACAACGGCTGGTGTTCAACCTGCGTTATTACGACGAACTGGATTATGCGGACATTTCCGAAATCCTGGAAACACAGGTGGAGACATTGAAGACCAATTTCTTCTATGCCAAAGAGAATATAAAGAAATACATACAGAAGTACTATGATGAAAGAATTTGACTTAAACGATTTCGGCAAGCAGATGCCCTATCACGTTCCGGAAGGCTTCTTCGCCCGTTTCCCGGAACAGGTGATGCGGAAGGTAGCAGTGGAACGTCGCCGTCGCCGGATGTGGCGTCTGTCTGTCGGCATGACAGCCGTGGCAGCCCTGGTGGCAGGCATCGTGTTCTGGACCGGGACTCCCGAAGCGATACCGTCCGTGCCATCCGGCGACTATGCGGACCGGATGGTGACGTTGGCAGAGCAGCTGGATGCCTACCTGGACCACCTCTCCGATGAAGAGCTGGCCGAGCAATACGACTACTATGCCGCCGATGTCACACTGACGCTTTACGAGGAGTAGGTTGGGGGAGGAGGACTTCCTCACTCATCCTGTCAACAATATTGTCTACTAAAAATGAATGGATTATGAAACAGAAAATGGTAATGTGGCTGACAGCATTCGTACTGTTGGCAGGCAGTCTCTCGGCACAGGAGACGAAGAATGACGCACGGACGGAACGCAAGCGTCCGGATTTCGCAGCCATGCAACTGAAGCAGGTGCTCGACGCCCTGATGCTCGACGATGCGACGGCAGCAAAGTTTACCCCCGTCTATCAGGCCTATCAGAAGGAGATGCGGGAATGCCGTCTGCCTCGGTTGAAAAAGAAGAGCAACGAGATGACCGATGAAGAGATTGCCCAAGAGATTGAGCGTCAGTTCACACAGGGACGTAAGGTGATAGACGTCAAGGAGAAGTACTACAAGGAGTTCAAGAAAATCCTGACGATGAAGCAAATCCGTGAGGTTTACCGCCTGGAACGGTTCAACATGCGTCGCATGGGTAAGGAAATCAACCGACGCCAGGGGATGAAGCCGCACCCGATGCCGGGCCTGCCCTTTGGTAAAGAGAAGCCAAAGAAGTAACTTTGTACGGTCCTGTTGTTCCCATGTGGAAGAGCAGGGCCGTACTAACATTTAAAAAACATCCTGTTATGAAGAATGAAATGCCTAAGCTCCCTTATCCGTCAAACGGGTTGGAGCCAGTAATCAGTGCCGAGACGATAGACTATCACTTCGGCAAGCATCTGCAAACCTATGTGACCAACTTGGCAAATCTGACCAAGGGAACGGCTTATGAAGGAAAAGAGGTTGAGGACATCGTGGCAACAGCTCCTGATGGAGGCATTTTCAACAATGCCGGACAGGTGCTCAATCACACGCTTTACTTCCTGCAATTCACATCTCCCGGTCAGGGAAAGGCGCCGCAAGGGAAACTCGCCGAGTTGATTGCACGTGATTTCGGCAGCCTGGACGCCTTCAAGCAACAGTTCGAGGATGCCGCTGTGACACTCTTCGGTTCGGGTTGGGCATGGCTTTCCCTTGACCCGGAAGGTCATCTGAAGATTACGAAGGAAGGGAATGCCGGCAATCCGTGGCGCCAGGGCTGCAAGCCGTTGTTGTGCATCGATGTCTGGGAACATGCCTACTATGTGGATTATCGGAATCGCCGTGCCGAACATGTAAAGAAACTTTGGGACATTATCGACTGGGAGGTGGTTAGCTCACGGCTGGAAGCCTAGTTCCCCTGTTCGTTGTCAACTGACTATCGCATCGGTGTCGTCCGGGTAGCACCGTATCAATTAGAAAAGGCACGTTCCTGAAAGGAGAGGAGCGTGCCTTTGTGTGTGTTCATTCTAGAATGGCATACCGGGAGGAGGTGTTCCAAACGGGTCGTCCTGTGGCGGTTCCGCAGGAGGCGGAGGGGGCATACCAGGGTCATTCATACCCGAGCCTCGCAGTACTTCCCCTTCCAGCGGAACAATCATGTCATCGTCCGGATTCTGGAAGCGGGCAAACTCCGATTTGAAGCGTAACAGGACATCCCCGACCGCACCATTACGGTGCTTGGCAATGATGATTTCGGCCATGCCATGTAGGTCGTTGCCTTTCTCATCCTGATAAATCTTGTAATATTCCGGGCGGTGGATGAAGCATACCATATCCGCATCCTGCTCGATGGCTCCCGATTCACGCAAGTCACTCAGTTGCGGTCGTTTCCCGTCGATTCCTTCACGACTCTCCACACCACGGTTCAACTGACTCAAGGCAATGATGGGGATGTTCAGCTCTTTAGCTAGTCCCTTCAGCGAACGTGAGATGGTGCTGACCTCTTCCTGACGGCTGCCAAACGACATGCCACTGGCATTCATCAGCTGCAAATAGTCGATGATGATAAGCTTCACATCGTGTTCGCGGACCAACCGACGCGCCTTCGTCCGCAACTCAAAGACAGAGAGAGACGGTGTATCATCGACGTACAAGGGTGCATCATAGAGGTCCTTTATCTTATAGTCCAGTTGTCCCCACTCATAAGGTGCCAGCTGTCCGCTTCGGATTTTCTCACCGGGAATCTCACATACATTCACAATCAGACGGTTCACCAGCTGGACATTGCTCATTTCAAGCGAGAACAAGGCTACCGGTGTCTTTTGGTTGACGGCAATGTTCTTTGCCATGGAGAGCACGAAGGCAGTCTTACCCATGGCAGGACGTGCTGCGATAATCACCAGGTCGGAGTTCTGCCAGCCCGAGGTCATCTTGTCGAGCTGATGGAAGCCGCTGGGCAATCCACTCAGACCGTCCGTACGTGCAGCCGCCTTTTGCAGCATGTCGTACGCCTCCTTGATGACAGGATTGATTTGCGTATAGTCCTTTTTCATGTTCTGTTGGGAGATCTCAAAGAGTTTCCCTTCAGCTTCCTGCATGAGGTCGTCCACATCCTGGGTGGCATCAAACGCTTTCGTCTGTATATTGCTGGTAAATGTAATCAGCTCACGAGCCAGGAATTTCTGTGCAATGATGCGGGCGTGATATTCAATGTGCGCCGAGGAGGCAACCTTACCACTCAGCTGCGTGATATAGAAGGGACCTCCTACATCATCCAGCTCCCCGGTCTTCTTCAGTTGTTCGGTCACTGTCAGAATATCAACCGGCTGTTGCTGGATGGCAAGTGTGCTGATGGCCTTGTAGATGAGCTGGTGCCGTTGGTCATAGAACGACTCGGGACGTAAGATTTCGCTCACCAGGGAATAGGCATCTCGTTCAATCATGAGGGCACCCAACACAGCCTCTTCCAGTTCCGGAGCTTGAGGCTGGAGATGACCATACTCGTTCATTTCCGGGACTTTGGCTTTTGACTGTCGTGTTCGTGTATTATTTCGTTTAGGTTCCGGCATAGTTGTTTTTTTCTGTTTTTAGCGACGCAAAGATAAGCAAAACTAAGGAGGAGGAGCGAGCTTGGAACGATGCTTTTTTTGAACAAACGAATGATTCTTTTGGGTGTCAACCTGTCAAATTAAAAAGTTTCGTTTATATTTGCCCCGACAATAAAACCATCAAAACACTATGATAACCTTTCCAAATGCCAAAATAAATCTGGGATTGAACATTGTTGAAAAACGCCCTGATGGCTATCATAACATTGAAACCATCTTCTATCCCATTCACCTGGAAGACGCACTTGAGGTAGTTCCTCTCAATGGTTCGGAACAAGAATATGACTTGAAAATCAGTGGAACACCTATTGAAGGCTCTCCCGAGGACAACCTTGTGGTGAAAGCCTACCGTTTGCTGAAGTCCGACTATGATGTTCCGCCTATACATATATATATGTACAAGCACATCCCGATGGGGGCCGGTTTGGGTGGAGGTTCATCCGATGCAGCCTTCATGATCAAACTGCTCAATGAGAAATTTTCCTTGAGGATGAGTGTAGAACAAATGGAAGCTTATGCAGCCCGTCTGGGAGCGGATTGTGCTTTCTTTATCAAAGACCGCCCCGTGTTCGCTACCGGTATCGGGAACGTATTTACTCCCATTGAATTATCCTTGAAGGGCATGTATATTGTCCTGGTTAAGCCGGACATCTCCGTCTCAACAGTTGAAGCCTACAGTCATGTAACGCCCCGTCGCCCGGCCGCATCACTTCCTGAGCTTATCCGTCTGCCGATTGAACAATGGAAGGAGCGTATCGTGAATGACTTCGAACATAGCGTCTTTCTTGCTCACCCGGAAATTGCTGCCATCAAGGATAAGCTGTATGATATGGGTGCTGTCTATGCTTCCATGTCAGGTTCCGGCTCTACTGTTTACGGTATTTTCAAGGAGTCCGTACCTTATGTGGATGAACATTTTGGAGAATGCTTCTGCCGTATCCGTGAATTGGAATAAGATGTCGTAGAAATGGATGCCGAAAGAGAAAATCATCTGCTTTTTCGGTATCCATTAAGAATGAGTGCCTTATTCCTGTCCGATAGCGTATCAATGTAAAATTGACAATAAAAAAGTCATCGCATGTTTTGGCACTTTCGAAAAAAGCCTTACCTTTGCAAACGCAAATGAGAAATGCACTCTTAGCTCAGTTGGTAGAGCAATTGACTCTTAATCAATGGGTCCAGGGTTCGAGTCCCTGAGGGTGTACCACAGTGAGAAACTGTTCTCTAAGAATCCTGAAGGTTGATAGACTTTCAGGATTTTTTTGTACGCTCGGCATGAGTATTAGCTAACGGGGGCTCAGTTTGTTTTCTTGGGGATTTAACAATTTCAAGCAAAAAGTTTCGCCAGTCTAAAGAGGAAGAATTTAGTATCTGCCACCCCTCTAAATGTAGCTCTGAGCTGTTTGATTTTCGCGTTAAAAGCTTCAGCGGCTGCATTGGTTAGTCTCTCATCAAAGAAGTTCAATATTCTTTCATAGTGGTTGGAAAAAGTCTTGATGATGGTATTAAATTGTGGATATTCCCATTTCTCAACCTAGTTGAACCATAATGCCATTTTGACTCTTGCCACATCCTTTTCATACGGAGTAGAGTAAATTCTACCGAGCTGCAAGGAGAGGTAATAGAACTCTTTAAGGTCATGAAAATACTTAAACAGAAGGTCGGCACGCTGCCTTTGCGAGGGGGACCAGTCTTCGGGATTTTTAAAAAGGAGATATCGGCTTCGTACCAATAACTGTTTGAGTGTATCTCCATTGGATAGTATGAGAGGCTGATAAGGGAGCTTCTGCTTCTTTGCTTCTTTCATTTTCCGGCTTTCATCCTCCATTACCTGCCAGCGGTATTGGACCCGTAAATCCTGTAAGGCCTCCTTAAACTCTTTCTGTACATGAAAACGGTCAATAATCTGTTTGGCCAAAGGGAAGCAGGTTCTGGCAATTCTGGCCATACTTCCGGCCATATCCAACGTAATAGTTCGCACACCACGACGCCTGCCCTCAGGAAGATGCCTGAGTAGAAGATTGCATATATCCTCGCTCCTGGTACCTTTGAGCATCGCCACAAGAGTCCCCTTCCGACCATGCCCCGCCTTATTGGTTATGATCGTGTAGAGTTCTCCATTGCTTAGTGAAGTCTCATCTATGGACAAGTGAGGACCCATGTTTTGAGGAAAACACATGTATTCCTCTGCATGAGGAAGATGACGCCACTGGCGGAAGTCACTTAAACGATTCTTATAGTAATCTGTGAGTTTCTTGTCGTCGAGTCTGTAAAGTTCTGCAAGGGACTTGATACTCACATTGTGTGTATCAACGTAATTCTTTTAAAAAAGCACCAAATTCCTTGGTGATATGAGTGCCTTCGGCTACCAGTTGCCAATTGCGACTATACGTCTTTCCATCACGGGGATCTTCCCAACGACGACGTTTTATTCGCAGATAGACGGTACGATCACGCGCAGGAAAGTCGGTTATGGTTATTTCCGGATAAAAACCCTTGGAGACCAGTGCAGGTGAGAATACTCGGAAGGTACAGACTTGGATTCCTCCAGACAAATTATATAATAAGAACCCATATCGGAATAGTCTACGATATCGAAATAATCCAAAATTCCCTTGGGAAGGAATAAAGACAAAACGGATTTATAATCTATGGCTTTATGTTTCATATGGCAAAGATAAGATTTATCTGGGAGCAGTAGAAAATCAGTGGGGATAACCATACAGCTTTGCGATTCTGAAGAGGAAGAATTTTTTGTCTACGACTCCATGCAGATTCGCCCTGAAAAGTTTGATTTTGGCGTTGAATGATTCGGCTGCCGCATTTGATGAGCGTTTGTTGTAGAAGTTCAGGATTTCGTCATAATGCTCATAGAATGTCGAGGCAATGACATTGAACTGCTTCATTCTTGAATCATCGACTTTGTTGTACCATTTGGCCATGCTCAACCGCGCTGCATCTTTGATGGTGTTCTTTGAGAATATCATTCTTAATGAGTGGGACAGACCATAAGCCATTTTGATGTCAGGATACTCCTCGAAGAGGATTTTAGCCCTTTCCTTTTGTCTTTCCGTCCATTTGTCTGCTGATTTGAACAGAAGGTAACGGCTTCTGATGAGCAATTCCGGACGCGTGTCTCCATTGGAAAAGCGGAACGGCACATAGGGCTTGCCGGTTTGTTTGCACTCTTCCATTTCTTCATTGCTTTGCTGCAAGGCGTCCCAACGGTGCGCCACACGGATTTCCTGCACGGCATCACAAGCCAGTTTCTGGATGTGGAAACGGTCAATCACTCTTTGAGCCTTCGGAAATGCGACAGAAACAATCTTGCGCATTGAATCGGAAAGGTCAAGGGTCACTTCCTCCACTTTCATGCGTTCTTCCTCGTCTATCAACTTCAGCACCTGTATCACGTCTTCCGATTTCGTGCCGGAAACGACCGCCACCAGACTTCCTTCACCTGTATGCCGGTCACGGTTGGTGACAAACGTATACAGCTCCCCATTGGACAGGGAAGACTCGTCTATGGCAAGATGCCGGCCTATGTTTTCGGGAAACAACAGCCATGAATCGGCATGGTCTAGCTGGTCCCAGTCGTGGAAGCCGCTTAGCGTTTCCTTGTACTGTTTCTCAAAGGTATGTGCATTTATGTGGTAGAATGTTTCAAGCGTACGGCAGGTCACAGGGGATGTCTCCATACGTTTCTTTTAAAAAAGCCCCGAACTCCTTGGAGTAACGGGTTCCTTTGCAGGCTATGTCAAGGCTGATTGGAAGGCTGAAACTCTTGCCTGTACGCAGGTCGGTCCACCTGCGACGGCGTATGACCAGTATGACCTTATGGTCGCGTATCGGGAAATCGGTTACATTCACAGCCTCCATGAAGCCTTTGGATGCAAAATTGGCATCTGATGACAATCCCGCATTCATTAACTCGTCGAGATAAATATGAATCTCTGTCCGACTCTGTTGCACACCTGCTATCTCAAAATGATCCAGTATTTCTGAAGGCAGCACGATACGCGCAAGCACTTCCAATTGATTCTTTTCCATAAGGCAAAGGTCGGAATTCCTCTGGATATTGGAAAACTAATCCCCACTGATTTTCTACTGCTCCTTTATCTGCCATTTGTTAAATCCCCAAGAAAACAAACTGAACCAATCTCTCTTTTGGTAGGTGGTGTATGATTATAAAAAAGATGCCAACAAAAAGAAATCAATTCTTTTGCTGGCATGTAACGGACATTATTCCAATTCAGTGGAATGTTGTAAGTGACTCCGACAGGATTCAAACCTGTAACCTTCTGATCCGTAGTCAGATGCTCTATTCAGTTGAGCTACGGAGCCATAACCAAAACTTGTGACTCCCATAGGATTCAAACCTATAACCTTCTGATCCGTAGTCAGATGCTCTATTCAGTTGAGCTAGGGAGCCTTGATTATATTGAGTGACTCCGACAGGATTCAAACCTGTAACCTTCTGATCCGTAGTCAGATGCTCTATTCAGTTGAGCTACGGAGCCATACTCCTAATCAATGAAGTGATCGCGACAGGATTCAAACCTGTAACCGGCTGATCCGTAGTCAGCTACTCTATTCAGTTGAGCTACGCGACCCTTTTTCTTTAACGGTTGCAAAGGTACGTACTTTTGATACAACTACCAAACATTAAGACGACTTTTTCACCACTATTGCTAACAAAATTCCGGACAGGACTGATATTCAAAAGAAAATTTATCGGTAAAAAATAGAAAGGGCAATCAATCGATATGTGCATAAAGATTGACTGCCCTCTTCTCTGCTTGTTGACTCTTCAGAAGAGATTATCCGATGAGTTCAATACTGCGTTTGATGAAATTATTTAAGGCTTCGCCTTTTAGCATATTATTTTGCAATAAAGCCAAGTCGATGAGTTGTCGTATAACTTTGTTGGTTCCGGCATAATTACTCAAAATCGTTTCTTTCTTGGCCTTTTCTTCAGTGATTTGTTTTTCTACGTGCTCCAGTTCATCCTTGTCTGCCGTTGTTATGTCTTCCGGTTTCTTGCCTTCTTGCGCCTGATGAAGTTCGTTATGCCGTTTATTTAAATCGGCTAAAGTCAGATTCAATGGAGTCAAATCAGCGGCGCAAGCCGTCTCTGAATGGTTGAGTACATCTTTGACCAGTTTGTTGTCGGTATTGAGGACGATGTTAAACATGTCTGGCATTTCGCCGTAGAAACTCATACCCGGTTGGATGCGTGACATTTCTTTCATACGGCGCATATATTCACTTTGCGTAATCAGAATCGGAGCCACATTATCGCCCAATGCCTGTGCTTCGACATTGAATTCTGCTTTCTCCACTTTCGGAAGTTGGCTTCGGAATACACTGACAAGAATTTCCTGCTTTTCAGACGCAAGTTCAGATGCATGTGCATCCTCTTTCACTATCAAACGGTCAATTGTATCACTATCCACGCGGGTGAAGCGACTCTTTTCCAGCTTACGTTCCAGCATGCTGATAAGGGCAACATCGAGTTGACCATCCATTAGGAGCACATTGTAACCTTTGTTCTTGGCTGCTTCTATATAACTGTATTGCTCTTCGAGGTTATTGGCATACAAGTATATGATGTTCCCTTCTTTATCGGTCTGTTCTCCTTTGATAAGATTCTGATATTCTTCGAAAGTGTAGTAGTGTGCATCTGTATCTTTGAGCAGTGTGAATTTATTAGCACGGTCGTAGAAGTCTTCTTCTGTAAGCATGCCGTAATGGATGAAGATTTTTAAGTCATCCCACTTTGCTTCGAAATCTTTGCGGTCGCTCTTAAAGATAGCCTGCAAACGATCAGATACCTTCTTTGAGATGTAGGTCGAAATCTTCTTCACATTGGAGTCACTCTGCAAGTAGGAGCGTGAAACATTCAAAGGTATGTCCGGGGAATCTATAACTCCATGGAGCAGGGTTAAGAAATCAGGAACAATACCTTCTACTGAATCAGTTACA
The DNA here is from genome assembly GCF_900291465.1 of Bacteroides sp. Marseille-P3684. Lineage (GTDB taxonomy): Bacteria > Bacteroidota > Bacteroidia > Bacteroidales > Bacteroidaceae > Phocaeicola_A. The sequence goes on along the minus strand of NZ_LT985808.1, from coordinate 2,569,297 downwards.
TATACTTGGTTGCAGTAAAGTTGGATTTTGTTTTTCTGCAAGTCGATGTTACTCTTGATACGTGGAAAATAGAGTATTCCTGTCAGGTTGAACGGATAGTCTACGTTCAGATGAATCCAGAACAATGGTTCGTCAGCCATTGGATACAATTCACGATAGAAGTTCTTATAGTCTTCATCTTTCAATTCGGCAGGTTTACGTGTCCATAAAGGAGTCGTGTTGTTGATGATGTTGTCTTCCTCGGTATCCACTTGTTTCCCATCTTTCCACTCTTTCTTTTTGCCGAAGGCTACAGGAATAGGCAAGAAGTGACAGTATTTCTTTAATAAGGAGGACAGGCGTTCTTCCTCCAGAAACTCCTTGCAGTCTTCATCAATGTAGAGAATGATATCCGTACCACGATCTGCTTTCTCTACCTCTTCCAATGTAAATTCAGGACTACCGTCACAGGTCCATTTCATCGGTTGGGCATCTTCGCGGTAAGAACGGGTGATAAGTTCAACTTTTTTAGCTACCATGAAGGCAGAATAGAAGCCAAGACCGAAATGTCCGATAATGGCATTTGCGTCATCTTTGTACTTTGCCAAAAAGTCATTAGCACCTGAGAAAGCAATTTGATTGATATATTTCTCAATCTCTTCCGCAGTCAGTCCAAGTCCACGGTCAGAGATAGTGATACTGTCTTTGTTGAGGGAAACGTGGATGGTCAAGTCACCCATTTCACCTTTGAATTCTCCTTTTGCAGCCAGTGTTTTCAGCTTTTGGGTGGCATCAACTGCATTAGAAACCAGCTCGCGGAGAAAGATTTCATGATCACTGTATAAGAACTTTTTGATGATGGGGAAGATATTTTCTGTCGTAACCCCAATATTTCCTTTTTGCATAGGTCTTTATTTATTTTATGTATATCCGTTTCTTTAGCTTTTCAGCATTTATGACAACACAAAATAAATGCCAGGCATGTGGATGCCTGACATTTTGTCTTATTATACTGCTTGGGCTGTTATTTCTGAACCTTTATGGGAGGCAGAACCGTGAAAGCCAGCTTGTCTTTTTGTGCGGGTGAAATTGCTGCTTTCAGGATACTTCCGGTTACCGGAGAATCATTGATGAGCAGCTCGGAAATACCGTCTTCAAGATAGGTCTGGATAGCTCGACGAAGAGGACGTGCACCGAACTGGATGTCAAAACCATGATCTGAGATGAAGTCTTTTACTTCATCCGTTACTTCCAGTTTATATCCTAAGTTTTCTACACGCTTCATCAGTTGTGCCAATTCGAGGTCTACGATGCGGCGGATAGCCGGACGGTCAAGTTGATCGAAAGTAATGATTTCATCGATACGATTGAGGAACTCCGGGGCAAATGATTTGTTGAGAGCTTTTTGGATAATACTCCGTGAATGCTCTTTATCATCATCCACATTCAGTAGTGCTGAAAATCCAATACCTCGTCCGAATTCTTTCAATTGTCGGGTACCAATGTTAGAAGTCATTATGATAACCGTGTTTTTAAAATCTATGGTACGGCCATAACTGTCTGTCAAGCGTCCTTCATCCATCACTTGCAACAATAGGTTGAAGACATCCCCATGGGCCTTTTCAATCTCATCCAATAGAATGATAGAATAGGGACGGCGCCGAACCTTTTCTGTCAGTTGTCCTCCTTCTTCATAACCTACATAGCCCGGAGGAGCACCGACAAGACGGGATACAGTGAATTTCTCCATGTACTCACTCATATCGATGCGTATCAATGCATCCGACGAACCAAACATATATGTAGCCAGTTCCTTCGCCAATAATGTTTTTCCGACGCCGGTTGGGCCTAGAAACATGAATGTCCCAATCGGACGGTTCGGGTCCTTTAATCCGACACGACTCCGTTGGATAGCACGTACCAGTTTGTCCACTGCTGCATCCTGGGCTATGATTTTGCCGGTCAGAGCTTCGCGCATGCCTTTCAATCGGATACTTTCAGCCTGTGCCATCCGTTGTACAGGTACTCCTGACATCATGGACACTACATCGGCAATTTGGCCTTCATCAACCACTTCCCGATTGTCTTTCAGGCTTTCTTCCCAAATACGTTTCATTTCATCCAATTGCAGTTGCATGCTTTTTTCTTTGTCACGGTAGTTTGCTGCCAGTTCATAGTTTTGTGCTTTGACAGCTGACATCCGAAGCTGTTTTAACCTATCGATTTCCTGTTCCTGCTCTTCGATTTCCTTCGGTACGCTGATATTTGTCAGGTGTACGCGTGAACCGGCCTCATCAAGTGCATCAATGGCTTTATCTGGAAAGTTACGGTCAGAAATATAGCGTCCCGTCAATTTGACACAAGCTTCCAATGCTTCCTGAGTATAGGATACGTTGTGGTGGTCTTCATACTTCTCTTTGATGTTTTTCAATATCTGGAGCGTTTCTTCCGGAGATGTTGGTTCTACTATCACTTTCTGGAAACGGCGTTCCAAAGCTCCATCTTTTTCGATACTCTTACGATATTCATCCAGGGTGGTTGCTCCGATACATTGTATTTCCCCGCGAGCCAAGGCTGGTTTCAGCATGTTGGCTGCATCCATTGAACCTGGGGCGGAACCGGCTCCGACAATCGTATGTATCTCATCAATGAAAAGAATAACATCCGGGTTATCCTTCAGCTCTTTGAGAATTGTACGAATGCGCTCTTCGAACTGTCCACGGTATTTGGTTCCAGCCACCACCGAAGTCATATCAAGTGATACCACACGCTTATTGAACAAGACGCGGGATACTTTCTTTTCAATGATGCGCAAAGCCAGTCCTTCAACAATAGCCGATTTGCCTACTCCCGGTTCTCCAATCAGTACGGGATTGTTCTTTTTGCGACGGCTCAATATTTGTGCCAGTCGTTCTATTTCCTTTTCACGCCCTACAACGGGATCCAGCCGACCTAATTCCGCAGCTTTTGTCAAGTCCATGCCAAACATGTCAATCGTCGGAGTGTCATTAATGGGACGCTTCGTTTGTGTCTGCTGGGCCTGTTGTCCATTGCCTAAGTTGTTGTTTCCGTTGGATTGTCCAGGAGCATCTTCTTCATCTTCGTCGTAGCCATTCATGCCGGCATTGACGTCGGCTTGTTTCAAGGATAGCTCTTCAAAAACGAGTGAATAGGTAACATCATTCCGTTCCAAGACCTGTGCCGCCATGTTGTCATGCTGTTTTAAAATGGCTAATAGCAGGTGCTCGTCGCTTACGACTTCTTTTTTTAATAAGCGTGCTTCCAGAATGCCTAAACGCAAGATACGTGCACTAGTTTCGTCAAGCATAACTTCGTTTTCATTCGTGATGCGGGCATGTGAGTAAGTATAGTCATTGCTTTGCTTTTCGATGCGTGCTTCTATCTCGTTTTTTATTGTTCCCAAATCTACATACAGCTTCTTTTGTAAAACTTCAATCGCTCTTCCTGAACCTTCCTTAAGCAAGCCCAAGAGCAAATGTTCCGGTCCTACGTGATCGCTATTCAACCGGATAGCTTCCTGCTTGCTGTAAATCAGGATTTCTGATACTTTTTGTGAAAATTGATTGTTCATATGTTTTCCTTGTCTCTCAAATTGTTTACACTTGCAAATATAACAGGGTTTATGTCTCTGTACACTTATCTTTCATTATCTATAACAAATAATATACCAAAGTAGACCTTGGTAGGATGCAAGCTCAGATAAAACAAGGGAAAAGAGCATTATTTAACGAGGTTTAGACCATTTATTGGAAGGCAATCTATGGAGCTTTGGAGATATTGAGTGAATCGGGCGAGTTGTTTTATTCAGTTGTTGCAAACTTAAGGTATAGCTGCCAGGTAACAAACTGATGAATAGGCCATACCGTTGGGAAACTTGAGGATGTCGGAACTTAAGTTATCCCGTAAGTCGTATAGGAAAAAGGATATGGGCTATACCTATTCGTCTGATGGGACAAACTTATCTATCGTGGAGCTATAATGGAACTTATATGAAACTTTTTTAGCAGTCCTGAAGCTCTCTTTTCTAGCTAAAAAGTTCGGCAGTTCGCAAATTTGTCGTATTTTAGCATGATTTTTGTGAGATGTATAATTAATATTTTATTAAATGCTTGAACAAGATAGGATTATAAAAATTAACATTGAGGAGGAGATGAAAACCTCTTACATAGACTATTCTATGTCAGTCATTGTGGCACGTGCTCTTCCCGATGTTCGTGACGGCTTTAAGCCTGTGCACCGTCGTATTTTATATGGTATGATGGAGCTAGGCAACACCTCTGATAAACCTTATAAAAAATCAGCCAGAATCGTCGGTGAGGTCCTTGGTAAATATCACCCTCATGGCGATTCCTCAGTATATGGGGCTTTGGTTCGCATGGCTCAGGATTGGGCGATGCGTTATCCATTGGTCGATGGACAAGGAAACTTTGGTTCGGTCGACGGTGACAGCCCTGCGGCGATGCGTTATACCGAGGCCCGCTTGAAGAAGCTGGGTGAGGAAATGATGCAAGACCTTTACAAAGAGACTGTAGACTTTCAGAATAACTTTGACGATACCTTACAAGAACCGACTGTTATGCCGACTCGTATTCCTCAGTTGCTTATTAATGGAGCTTCGGGTATTGCGGTAGGTATGGCAACTAATATTCCTCCTCACAATCTTTCGGAGGTAATTGATGCTTGTGTAGCTTATATCGATAATAATGATATTGACACGGCAGGTCTGATGCAATATGTAAAAGCTCCTGATTTTCCGACGGGAGGATATATATATGGTATAAATGGTGTCCGCGAAGCTTATGAGACTGGACGCGGACGTGTCGTGATGCGTGCAAAGGCTGAAATTGAGACTGGTGACACACATGACAAGATTGTGGTAAGCGAGATACCTTATAATGTCAATAAGGCAGAACTTATCAAGAGCATTGCAGAGATGGTCGGCGATAAAAAGATCGATGGTATTTCCAATATTAATGATGAGTCTGACCGTGAAGGCATGCGTATTGTCATCGATGTGAAGCGTGATGCCAATGCCAGCATTGTTCTGAACAAGCTGTTTAAAATGACAGCCCTGCAAACTTCGTTCAGTGTCAACTGTATTGCTTTGGTCCATGGACGTCCCAAGACACTGAGCCTGAAGGATTGTATCAAATATTTTGTTGAACACCGCCATGAGGTAGTCATTCGTCGTACGAGGTTTGATCTCCGTAAGGCACAGGAAAGAGCACATATTTTAGAGGGCTTAATCATTGCCTCTGATAATATTGATGAGGTGATACGTATTATTCGGGCTGCAAAAACTCCGAATGATGCTATCGCGAACTTGATGGAACGGTTTGGATTAAGTGAAATACAGGCGCGTGCTATTGTGGAAATGCGCTTGCGTCAGCTAACCGGACTGTTACAAGACCAGCTTCATGCAGAATATGAGGAAATTAAACGCCAGATAGCTTACTTCGAAAGTATCCTGTCGGATGATGAAATGTGCCGTAAGGTTATCAAGGACGAGCTGATTGAAGTAAAAGAGAAGTATGGTGATGAACGTCGTTCAGAGATTGTTTATGCTTCGGAAGAATTTAATCCGGAAGACTTCTATGCAGACGATGAAATGGTTATCACAATTTCTCATTTGGGGTATATCAAGCGTACACCTCTCTCTGAATTCCGGGCTCAGAACCGTGGAGGAGTGGGAGCGAAGGGCAGTGACACGCGTGATACCGACTTCGTGGAGAACATCTATCCGGCAACGATGCATAATACGATGCTGTTCTTCACCCAAAAGGGAAGATGTTATTGGCTCAAGGTTTATGAAATCCCTGAAGGGTCTAAGAACTCGAAGGGAAGAGCTATTCAAAATCTTCTCAATATTGACCCTGACGACATGGTGACAGCTTTCATTCGTGTGAAGACGCTGAATGATGAGGAATACATCAATAATCACTACTTGCTATTCTGCACCCAAAAGGGAACAATCAAAAAGACTTGTCTGGAACAATATTCCCGTCCCCGTCAGAATGGTGTGAATGCTATTAATATCGTTGACGATGATCGCGTGATTGAAGTACGTATGACGAACGGTGACAATGAGATTATCATAGCAAATCGCAATGGTCGTGCTATCCGGTTCCACGAAAGCGCTGTTCGTGTAATGGGACGTACTGCTACCGGTGTACGCGGTATCACTCTTGATGAAGATGGTAGTGATGAGGTGATTGGTATGATTTGTATTAAAGATCCTGAGAAGGAATCAATTATGGTTGTTTCTGAGCAAGGATATGGTAAGCGTTCTGATATAGAAGATTATCGTATTACAAATCGTGGAGGAAAGGGTGTGAAGACACTTAACATTACTGATAAGACTGGAAAATTGGTTGCCATCAAATCAGTCACTGATGAAAACGACTTGATGATAATCAATAAGTCGGGCATTACGATCCGCCTGAAGGTGGCTGATGTACGTATTATGGGACGTGCTACTCAGGGTGTGCGATTGATTAATCTGGAGAAGCGTAATGACCAGATAGCTTCCGTTTGTAAGGTGAACTCCGAAACAGATGAAGAAGGAGTTGAACTTGTAGATGACGAGAATACAGATATCACTGAATAACTATTAATTATCAAACAATTATGAAGAAAGTATTATTTTCCGTAGCATTAGTGATGGCTTCATGTGTTGCTTTCGGGCAGACCAAAGCAGTAAAAGAAGCCAAGCGCCAGGCAGATGCAAAGAAGTTTGCAGAAGCTGAGCAATTGATTAATCAAGCCTTGGAAAACGCTGAGACCAAAGATGATGCCAATACGTGGAACGTGGCAGGTTACGTCCAGCAAAAAATCAACGAAGAAGAAAATACCAAGGCTTACTTGAAACAGCCCTTTGACACTGTGAAGATGTACAACAGCACGTATAAGATGTTTGAGTTCTTCAACAAGTGTGATGAGTTGGAGCAGATCCCCAACGAGAAAGGCAAAGTAAAAATCAGATATCGTAAGGCAAATGCCGCCACGATGCAACAGAATCGTCCGAATCTGATTAACGGTGGTGTGCTTTACTTTAACAATGGAAATGATGCCGAAGCATATAAGTATTTTAGTATGTATATTGATTCTGCTGAATATCCGATGTTGAAGGAGGCTAATATTGCGGCTACTGACAGCATGATGCCTACCATTGCTTATTATACGGCATTGGCTGCAACGAAGATGGCGCAGGAAGCTGATCAGAATAATAATAAGGATGCTGCTAAAGCCAGCTACCAGAACGTATTGAAGTATGCAGACCTTGCCTCAAACGATAAAGAAAATGGTAAGTTTGCTCTTGAGTTCAAAGCTGGTGCTTACAAGGCTTTGGGTGATACAGCTCAATGGGTAGCTACTTTGCAGGACGGTGTACAGCGTTTCCCCGCACACTCTTATTTCTTTGGCAACTATATTGACTATTGTTCCAATGCTGGTAAATATGCCGAGGCTGTGAAATTTGCCGATGACATGATTGCAAAGAATGGTAATTCGGATTTCTATCAGTACGTAAAAGGGTATCTTTACCAGAACATGAAGGAGTATGATAAGGCAATTGCTGCTTATAAGCAGGCTATCGAATTGAAGCCTGACTATGTTGAAGCTTACTCAAACTTAGGTTTGTGCTATTGCCAGCAGGCTATTGAGTTCGGCGAAAAAGCGGTGTCTGATATTGATGATCCGAAATATCAGGAGGAGCAGGCCAAGATTAAGAAGTTCTATGAAGATGCCAGACCCTATTATGAGAAGGCACGTCAATTGGCTCCGGACAAAAAGGATTTGTGGGGTAATGGTTTGTATACCATCTACTACAAATTGAATATGGGTGAAGAATTTAAAGAAATCGAGAAATTGATGCAGATGTAATTGCTGGTTCCCTGAAATAAAAATAAAGGGTTGCATGTCGCAACCCTTTATTTTTATAGGAGTGATTGTGAAGGAAATATGTAACAATACTTCGTATTTCATTTTTGAATTTATCGCTTGGATAATTTACGGAGCAAGTCGCGGTTTAACTCCAGCCATTTTTTATTCCGTTGCTGTATATTCTCTCGAATAGCATTCACGTCGACAATGTAGTCGCTTACTATTTGCAAGAGCGATTCGGGGCGTCTGCGACGACGTTTGTTGGGGTTAATCACCAGGTTCAGAGACTTGGGAATTACTTCCACTGTGATGTCACGACCAGCCATGATGGGGTCGCCATCAAAGTGAATAACCCCTTCTTTCGCACGGTGGATATGGAGTTGCTTGCATCGGTATGTTTTAATACGGCTATTCTGATCAATAGTGCGATTGAACAATTGGAAGGAAAGGGCTGGTACATCAAGGACGGTAAATGGTTCCAAGATAGTCACATCAAGCAGTCCGTCGTGTAGGGAAGCTTGTGGAGCAATATAAGCATTGTTCCCGTATTGGGATGCATTGGCACAGGCGATAAGATAAGCTTTCAGATGTTTGATTTCAGCCTCATTGCTTAGTTCGATATCATACGTTTCCGGTTTGTAGGTAAGACTTTCGTGAAGCATGTTTTCCAAATAGGTAAGCATGCCTCTTCTACCGGATTTGGCAAACTTCATGCTGACGAAAGCATCAAAGCCCACTCCGCAAGTACAGAAAAAAGGGATATCATTGATTTTTCCATAGTCCACACAACTGGTTACACCCATGTTGATGATATCAATTGCCCGTTTGGGATCCATGGGAATTTGCAAATGTCGTGCCAATCCGTTTCCGGAACCACAGGGTATGATACCCAAAGCTGTTTTTGTATGGACCAGGGAACGGCCAATCTCATTGATGGTGCCATCGCCTCCGATGGCAACGACCATGAAAGCTCCTTCGGCGGCTGCAATGGATGCCAATTCAATGGCATGTCCGGCAAACTGAGTGGGAGTAACCTCAAAATCATATTTATTGCGGTCCACATATTTGTCAATCATCTCCAGGATAGACTTCTTGCTTTGAGTCCCGGATATAGGATTGACGATGAATGTTATTCTCTGTTTCTCCATGATGTTATCCCTTGATTCTATGTTTCCTATGTTTTGACGAATTGAGTGACAAAGGTATGTAAAAAAGCAATAGCAGGCAAGGACGTTTGTCCTGAAAAGGTTGCATTGTTACATTGGAGTGTCAGTTTATCTTGACAAGATACCTCACTCTTGTAAAAACGATAACTTTTTGGAAAAAAACCGATGAAGGACTTCCACGGATTTATATTTTTCTTATCTTTGCCCCCTGTTTTTAAGACTATAAGCAGAATTTCTTAAAAAACGAATCGGAATATTTAAGAAAAACAGAACAACGTAAGCACGAGGCTTACAGGTAAAAAAGAATATGGGATTATTACAAGACAAATTAGCGAAATATGACCTGCCGCAGCAAATTATGGCAAAGGGCGTATATCCTTACTTTAGGTGTATTGAAAGTGGGCAGAACACGGAGGTGATGATGAGCGGTCACAAAGTCTTGATGTTTGGTTCAAACTCTTATCTGGGGTTGACAAACCATCCAAAGGTTATTGAGGCGGCTGTCGAAGCGACACGAAAATATGGTACAGGCTGTGCCGGCTCACGTTTCCTCAATGGTACATTGGATCTCCACTTGGCTTTGGAAAAGGAATTGGCTGAGTTTGTCGGTAAGGAAGAGGCTATTATCTATTCAACGGGTTTCCAGGTAAACTTGGGAGTCGTGTCATGCGTGACCGGACGTAATGACTACATCTTGTGTGATGAACTTGACCACGCCTCTATCGTGGAGGGACGACGTCTGTCATTTTCTACAGCTGCAAAATTTAAGCACAATGATATGGAGGACTTGGAACGTGAATTGCAGAAATGTAATCCGGACTCCGTTAAGTTGATTGTAGTAGATGGCGTGTTCAGCATGGAAGGTGATATGGCAAATCTGCCTGAGATCGTACGTCTGAAGAAGAAATACAATGCAAGCATTATGGTCGACGAAGCACACGGACTGGGTGTACTGGGACGTCAAGGTCGGGGAACTTGTGACCACTTTGGAGTAACCGATGATGTGGATCTCATTATGGGTACCTTCAGCAAATCGCTTGCTGCAATCGGTGGTTTCATCGCTTCCGATGCTTCGGTCATCAACTACCTCCGTCACAATTCTCGTTCGTATATTTTCAGCGCAAGTAATACGCCTGCAGCGACTGCTGCTGCCCGGGCAGCTCTTCACATCATGAAGACTGAGCCCGAACGCATCCAACATTTATGGGATGTAACGAACTATGCGCTGACAAGCTTCCGTCAGCTTGGCTTCGAAATAGGCAATACGTCGACTCCTATTATTCCGCTTTATGTACGTGATATGGATAAGACCTTCCAAGTGACTACGATGCTGTTTGAAGAAGGAGTATTTGTCAATCCGGTAGTTCCACCGGCTTGCTCGCCCAATGACACATTGATTCGTTTCTCTCTGATGGCTACCCATACAAAGGAGCAGGTGGACATTGCTATTGAGAAGCTGGTAAAATGCTTCAAGGCACTCGATATACCTTTGAATCCTGAAAAGTAACGAAGCTCTGCCTCTATTCGGCGTAGCTCTCAAGTAAAATAAAGACGCGGATGATGCGGAACTGTAAAACGGTCCGAGTCATCCGCGTTACGATTTTCTAGGCCCTGGATGTTAGATAAGATGCTGGGGGGAGATACTTGAAATGAAGTAATAAGAATTAGAAAACATAGTACAGTATGAACAATTTTACATTTTATAGCCCTACCGAATTTGTCTTCGGGAAGGGTACAGAGATGCAGACTGGTGAACTGGTGCGTAAATACGGTGCTTCCAAAGTACTCATTGTATATGGAGGCGGCTCAGTCGTGCGTAGCGGACTTTTGGAACGCGTGAAGCAGACATTGGCGCAAACAGGGATACCCTGTCTCGAACTGGGCGGAGTGCAACCCAACCCTATTGATACCAAGGTTTATGAGGGTATAGACCTTTGCCGTCGTGAAGGCGTGGACTTCGTGCTCGCTGTAGGTGGCGGCTCTGTCATTGATACGGCGAAAGCAATTGCTGCCGGAGTGCCTTATGAAGGTGATTTCTGGGATTTCTACATTCAGAAGGCTACTGTAAGCTCCGCCTTAAAGGTAGCGGTCGTGTTGACAATCCCGGCAGCCGGTAGCGAAGGCTCGGGCAACTCTGTCATAACCAAAGTCAGCACCCTGCAGAAGATGAGTCTGCGTGCTCCCGAACTGTTGCGTCCTCGCTTTTCTATCATGAATCCTGAACTGACATTCACGCTTCCGCCCTATCAGACGGCAGCAGGTATTGTAGACATGATGGCACACATCATGGAACGTTATTTCACAAATACTGCTGATACCGAGATTGCGGACCGCTTGTGTGAAGGTACTCTGAAAGCCATTATTACCGAAGCACCTCGTGTCATGGCTGATCCAAAGGATTATGGAGCACGTGCCAATATCATGTGGAGTGGCATGATTGCACACAATGGAACCTGTGGTGTGGGCAATGAAGAGGACTGGGCTTCTCATTTCATGGAACACGAGATCAGCGCTTTATATAATGTCACTCACGGAGCAGGATTGGCTGTGATATTCCCGGCCTGGCTTACTTGGATGGCTTCGCATCATGTCGAGAAAGTCGCTCAGTATGCGGCTCGTGTCTGGGATGTCCCGGTTTCTGAAGACCTGAAGGCGATGGCTTTGGAAGGTGTGGCACGTTTGAAGTCTTTCTTTACTTCCATTGGCATGCCTGTCAATTTCGCCCAGTTGGGTGTAGAACATCCGGATATTGAGTTGTTGGTGGAGCACCTGCATGCCAATAAAGGGGAGCAGGTCGGATGTTACGTACGCTTGGGACGTAAAGAGACCCGGGAAATTTATGAACAGGCTCTTTAAGGGGGACTTTGAGTGACCGGGTATAAGTAGGTCGGACTCTATTTAGATAATTTGCATAAACAAACACAAGATGGAAACACTACATATAAATAAGGTGGAGGTACGTAACCTCCAAATGGAAGATTATGCCCAGTTGGCACAATCGTTTACGCGTGTCTATGCCGATAAGGATGTGTTTTGGACACGGGAGCAAATCAAGAAACTCATCACAATCTTTCCTGAAGGGCAGGTAGTGACAGTGGTTGATGACAAGATTGTGGGCTGTGCACTGTCAATCATCGTTGATTATGACATGGTGAAAGGAGATCATACGTATGCCAAGGTGACCGGCAATGAGACCTTTAATACACACAATCCGAAAGGGAACATCCTTTATGGTATTGAGGTCTTCATCCATCCGGATTATCGGGGATTGCGCTTGGCGCGCCGTATGTATGAGTACCGGAAGGAGCTTTGTGAGAAGCTGAATCTGAAGGCTATCATGTTTGGCGGACGCATACCTAACTATCATAAGTATGCTGACCACATGCGTCCGAAAGAGTACATAGAGAAAGTACGTTCACGTGAAATTTATGATCCGGTGCTGACCTTCCAGCTTTCCAATGACTTCCATGTACGTCGGGTCATGAAGAACTATCTGCCCAACGATGAAGAGTCAAAACATTGCGCGACCTTGTTGCAATGGGACAACATTTATTACCAGCCGCCTACGCAGGACTATGTAGACAAGAAGACAACTGTCCGTATTGGACTGGTGCAGTGGCAGATGCGTTCCTATAATACATTGGATGATGTCTTTGAACAGGTTGAATTCTTCGTGGATGCCGTCTCGGACTACAAGAGCGATTTCGTCCTTTTCCCGGAATATTTCAACGCTCCTCTCATGGCGAAATACAACCACATGGGGGAGGCGCAGTCCATCCGTGCGCTTGCCAAGTATACCGAGGAAGTGCGGGAACGCTTTATTAATCTGGCAATCAGCTATAATATCAATATCATTACCGGCAGTATGCCTTATATTAAGGAAGACGGCTCGCTTTACAATGTTGGTTTTCTGTGCCGGCGGGATGGTAGTTATGAGATGTATGAAAAGGTTCACGTGACTCCGGACGAGATTAAGAGTTGGGGCTTGAGCGGTGGAAAAATGGTGAAGACCTTTGACACGGATTGTGCCAAGATTGGCGTGCTGATATGTTACGATGTGGAATTTCCTGAGTTGTCGCGTATCATGGCAGACCAAGGCATGCAGATTCTGTTTGTTCCCTTCCTGACCGACACGCAGAACGGCTATTCCCGAGTCCGCATCTGTGCTCAGGCACGTGCCATTGAGAATGAATGCTTCGTTGCAATAGCTGGTAGTGTGGGCAATCTGCCGCGTGTACACAATATGGATATCCAGTATGCCCAGTCCGGCGTGTTTACGCCATGCGACTTTGCGTTCCCGACCGACGGACGCCGTGCTGAGGCTACTCCGAATACGGAGATGATTCTTGTCTCGGATGTTGACCTTGACCTTTTGAGTGAACTTCATACCTACGGAAGTGTCCGCAACCTGCGTGACCGGCGTAGCGACTTGTATGAACTCAAAGTGAAGATGAAAGTGTGATGGTCACTTTATTGGCATTGGTGTGCGGACTGGCTTTAGGCATCTTGATCGGTCTGTTTATTGAACGTGCCAAGTCCCGTCAGTTGCAGACAGCCTTGTCTCTGGCAGAGCGGGAACAGGCACGTCTGCAGGCTGTGGCTGAAGCGATGCGCGTGCAGAGCGAACAGGATGCCCGGCTACTGAAACAGGCAGAGGAAGAACGGCGGCAACAGGCGGAGGTGATGAAGTCGGAGTTCCGTAATCTGGCCAACGAACTGCTCGAAGCAAAGACGGCTTCGCTCAAGCAAGCCAACGTCGAACAGCTGACTGCTGTACTTACGCCGTTGAAAGAGAATATCGAGCAACTTGGCAAGTCCGTGGTGGAAGGACGCATTGCGGGGGTGCAGCAGAAGGAGTCGGTCGAACATGCCATCCGCAACCTGATGGAGAAAGCCGAGCGGATAGGAGAGGATGCCGTAAACCTGACGAAGGCGTTAAAGGCCAATCCAAAGGTGCAGGGAGACTGGGGCGAGATGATTCTGGAGCGGATGCTGGAGGAGTCCGGTCTGAGGCGTGGCGAGGAATATTTCATCCAGGAGAACTGCATCACGGAAGATGGACGCAATGTGCGTCCCGATGTCATAGTCCGTTTTCCTGAGAAGCGCAGTGTGATTATCGACTCTAAGGTGTCATTTACGGCCTACGTGAATTACATCAACGCTGTCAGTCCTGACGAACAGGCTCAGGCATTGTCCGCCCATCTGCTGTCGATGCGTGAACATATCAACGAGCTGGCAGGGAAAGACTATTCGAAGGTCGTGAAGGATTCCATAGGCTATGTGCTTATGTTCGTTCCGAACGAGGGGGCATACATAGCGGCGCTGGAGAAAGATCGGGATTTGCTGAACTATGCCTATAAGAAGCGGATTATCCTGATCAGTCCGTCCAACCTGATGATGGCTCTTCAGCTGGCTTACAACTTGTGGCAGAGCGAAAGGCAGACACGCAATGTGGAGGAAATCATTCGGCGTGGCAATTTGCTTTACGAGAAGTTTGTCAGTTTTGTAACGGCATTTGAGAAGCTTGGCAAGCAACTGGATGATACACGCCGTCAGTACGATCAGGCCTTTGGGACCTTGGCTCGTGGCAATGGAAATATCATCGTGAGCTTCCATAAGCTGAAGGAACTGGGCTTGACACCGAAGAAGGATATTCCTCCGACGGTGATGGAAAAGACGGAAAACGACCTGATAGAGTAAATGAAGATGCCCGTTCTGGCGGAGCTGGGGGAAGAAGATTGTTGGAAACTTCCCGTGGCAGTCCAGAGCGGGCATCTTTTATTGGATGGCTGGTGCTGAGTGTTACTTCAGTTTGCTGAGTCCCTTTTTTACTTCCTTCAAGGCGGTTACCCAGTCCGTGTCAAGACTGAATGGGGTAATGTAGTTGGGGTCATTGATAAACGAGCCAATGGTCTCGACATCTTTATCGTTGAAGAACGGATGTTCCGCACTGGTTGTGATGAACAGTTCGATTCCCTTGCGACGCAACTCGGTATCCTTGGTCTGGCTCATCCAGGCAATGAAGTCCGTGACATAGGCCTGCATGGCTAAAGCCTGGTCGTCGAGAATCTTATATTGTGCAGCATTTTCAGGCTTGGCCTGTGACTTCATGTAGTTGAGCGCAGTGAAATAGAAGTAGTTTATTTTCGTATTGTAGTCATTCACATCGTTTGTGTTAACCACATGTGAGGCCTTCTCCAACAAGGTGTTGAATACTTCCTGCCCCTGCATGTAACTGGCAGAAAGCAACAAGGCTGCCGATAAAATCCATTTTTTCATAGTTGTAATGTTCTTTTGATGAATTGTTAAGGGTAAGGTATCCTTTCACGTCTCGGACAGACAGGTTAGGATGCATTATCCGATGCCAAAGCTACGCCTTTTTGAAAAAAAAGACAAATAAATAGTGGGGAACTATGGAGCATACCTTCAAATCGCGTACTTTTGTGTGTAAATATAACCCTAATATATCAAGGACTATGAAATACAATGAAATCGGTAAGACCGGCATGAAGGTGTCGAGTCTGAGTTTTGGCGCATCTTCTCTGGGTGGCGTGTTCCATGAAATCAACGAAGGCAGAGCCTTGGAAGCTGTATATACGGCGGTAGATAAAGGAATGAACTTCATCGATGTTTCTCCCTATTATGGTCATTATAAAGCTGAGACGGTCCTGGGAAAGGCCTTGCAGCATATTGACCGGAAGAAATATTATCTCTCGACAAAGGTCGGACGTTATGGAAAGGATGGGGTCAACCTGTGGAACTATTCAGCACAACGTGCCAAGGAGAGTGTATATGAGAGCTTGGAGCGTCTGCACATCGACTATATAGACTTGATTAATGTGCATGATGTGGAGTTCTCCAACATGTTCCAAGTAATCAATGAGACCTTGCCGGCTCTTTGTGAGTTGCGCGATGAGGGAGTGGTGAAGCATGTGGGTATCACCGACCTGCAACCGGAGAACCTCCAGTTTGTCATCGACCGGGTGCCGGAAGGTACGGTGGAGAGTGTCCTGTGCTTCTGCCATTATTGCCTGAACGATGACCTCTTGACCGATTACTTCGATTACTTTGAAGGCAAAGGCATCGGCATCATCAATGCATCGCCTTTCTCCATGGGTTTGTTGTCCAAACGTGGCGTACCGGCTTGGCATCCGGCACCCAAGGCACTGGTGGAGGCTTGCCGGCGTGCGACTGAACATTGTGAGGCAAAAGGCTATCCCATCGAGAAACTGGCTGTGCAGTATGCGGTAAGCAATCCCCGAATCGCGACGACACTGTTCAGCTCTGCCAATCCCGACAATGTCTTGAAAAACATCGCTTATGTGGAAGAGCCTATTGACTGGGAACTGGTGAAAGAGGTGCAGGACATCATTGGAGACCAGAAGCGGGTAGGCTGGGCTAACTCATAACTTTTGCGAATCTAAAACTGGAAATCGATGGATTTTAAGATTATAGATGCTCATTCCCACTTGTGGCTCAAGCAGGACACCGTGGTGAATGGGCTTCCCATTCGTACGTTGGAGAATGGACGTTCGGAGTTCATGGGGGAGATACGTCAGATGTTGCCACCGTTCATGATTGATGGACGGAACAGTGCGGAAGTCTTCCTCTCCAACATGGATTATGCCCAAGTGTCGGCAGCTGTGGTGACACAGGAGTTCATTGACGGCATACAGAACGATTACCTTTGGGACGTTGTGACGCGCTATCCGGACCGCTTCTTTGTGTGCGGCATGTGCGAGTTCCGCCGTCCCGGTTTCCTGGAGGAAGCCCGTCGGCTGATTGAACAGGGTTTTAAAGCCATTAAAATACCTGCCCATCGCCTGCTTCTTCCGGAAGGGAGAGTCATGTTGAACTCACCGGAAATGATGGCGATGTTCCACCTGATGGAGGACAACGATGTCCTGTTGTCCATTGATATGGCGGACGGGGAGACACAGGTCGGAGAGATGAAGGAAGTGATTACCGAATGTCCCCGCCTGCGTATCGCAATCGGACATTTCGGAATGGTGACCACCGATGGGTGGACCGAACAAATCAAGCTGGCGCGTCATCCCGGAGTCATGATTGAATCCGGAGGCATCACCTGGTTGTTTAACAGTGAATTCTATCCTTTCCGGGGGGCTGTCCGTGCCATTCGCGAGGCTGCGGACCTGGTGGGGATGGACAAACTGATGTGGGGCTCGGACTATCCGCGTACCATCACGGCTATTACCTATCGGATGTCGTATGACTTTGTCCTGAAATCGGACGAGCTGACGGAAGAAGACAAAGCCTTGTTCCTGGGCCGCAATGCAGAACGCTTCTACGGCTTCAAGCGGCTGGTCAATTTGCCTTACATCAAGAATATGTCTGAGTAAACGTTTACGCAAACACAACGCACATGAAAAAGAATACATATCTAATCCCTTTGTCACTCATCTTCTGCCTCTTCTTCCTGTGGGCCATCAGCAGCAACCTGCTGCCTACCATGATACGGCAGCTGATGAAGACCTGTGAGCTGAACACGTTCGAAGCTTCGTTCACGGAGACGTTCTACTGGTTGGCTTACTTCATTTTCCCCATTCCCATAGCGATGTACATGAAGCGCTACAGCTATAAGTCGGGCATCATCTTCGGACTGGTGCTGGCTGCCTGCGGTGGTTTGCTGTTCATACCGGCTGCCATGATCAAGGAATATTGGGCCTATCTGGGCATCTTCTTCATTATCGCCACGGGTATGTGCTTCCTTGAGACGGCTGCCAACCCCTATGTGACCGCTCTCGGTGACCCGGCGACAGCGCCGCGTCGGCTGAACCTGGCACAGTCGTTCAACGGACTGGGTGCCTTCATTGCAGCCATGTTCCTGAGTAAACTCGTGCTGAGCGGTGACACCTATACCCGGGAGACACTTCCGCTGGACTATCCCGGCGGATGGGAAGGATATATTCAGATGGAGACCGACTCTATGAAACTGCCTTACCTCATCCTGGCAGCCCTGCTCATCGTGATTGCCGTGGTCTTTGTCTTCTCCCGTCTGCCTAAAATCAAGGAGGGAGACCATGTGGAGGGCGAGGTGACCGACAGGAAAGAGAAGCTGATAAACTTCAAGGTGCTCCGCCGTTCGCACCTGCGTTGGGGAGTCATAGCCCAATTCTTCTACAATGGCGGACAGACGGCTATCAACAGCCTGTTCCTGGTCTATTGCTGCACGTACGCAGGGTTGTCGGAAGACGTGGCTACGACCTTCTTCGGATTCTACATGCTGGCGTTCCTGGTCGGCCGATGGGTCGGCACGCTGCTGATGGTGCGTTTCCGTCCGCAGGACATGCTGCTGGTGTATGCACTTGCCAATGTGGTTTTGTGCCTGGTGGTAGTCTGCAACGGAGGAACTGTTGGGCTTTATGCCATGCTGGCAATCTCCTTCTTCATGTCCATCATGTATCCGACGCAGTTCTCGCTGGCGTTGAAAGACCTGGGAGCAGACACGAAGAGCGGGTCGGCTTTCCTTGTGATGGCCATTGTGGGAAATGCCTGTCTGCCTCAGCTGACGGCCTATTTCATGCACGTCAATCCTGCCGTTTACTATACGGCGTATCTCGTGCCTCTCGTTTGTTTTGCCTTCTGTGCCTATTACGGATGGAAGGGTTATAAAGTAATTGACTGAACACATATTCATACGAACAAAATGAAAGCAGTAAAGATTACAGCCACTGAAGAAATGCAGGTGGTTGACATTGAAAAGCCGGTGCTCAAGTCCGGTGAAGTATTGGTAAAACTCAGTTATGTAGGTTTCTGTGGTTCGGACCTCAACACCTTCCTCGGACGTAATCCGATGGTGAAGATGCCGGTCATCCCCGGTCATGAGATTGGAGCCGTGATTGCCGAAGTCGGTGCTGATGTACCCGACACCTTGAAGCCGGGCATGGTGGTTACCATCAATCCTTATACCAATTGTGAGAAATGTCCTTCGTGCCGCAATCATCGTGCCAATGCCTGTCAGCACAACGAGACGTTGGGCGTGCAACGTGACGGAGCCATGCGCGAGTACCTGGCTGTCCCCTGGACAAAGATTATTCCAGCGGAAGGCATCTCACCGCGCGACTGCGCATTGATTGAGCCGATGAGCGTTGGTTTCCATGCCGTGTCACGTGGTCAGGTGACCGACATCGACACGGTCATGGTGATCGGTTGTGGCATGATTGGTGTGGGAGCCATTGTCCGTGCTTCGCTGCGCGGCGCTACCGTGATTGCGGTAGACCTGGATGATGAGAAGCTTGCGTTGGCAAAGGAGCTGGGCGCAGCCTATACCATCAATTCCAAGACGGAGGATGTACACGCCCGTCTGCAAGCCATCACCGACGGAGCCGGTCCCGATGTAGTCATCGAGGCAGTCGGCAGCCCCGTGACATACGTGACGGCAGTGAACGAGGTGGCATTTACCGGACGGGTTGTATGCATCGGTTATGCCAAGTCGGAAGTGTCGTTCCAGACAAAGTACTTTGTACAGAAGGAACTGGATATCCGCGGCTCGCGCAACGCTTTGCCTGAAGATTTCCGTGCCGTGATCCGTTACATGCGCCAAGGCGTATGCCCGGTAGACAAGCTTGTCAGCTGTGTGGCAGAACCGGAAGGAGCATTGAAGGCCATGCAGGATTGGGCGGCAGCCCCGGCAAAGGTGTTCCGTGTGCTCGTGAAGTTTTAAACGGACGGAACAGGATTGATACAAAGGCCTTGCTGTCCCTCGCGGACAAGCATAGGATAAGCCCGGTCAAGTGCCGGGCTTTATTTTGTATAAGTGCCGCTTTAATGGACCAAAGTATTATACTTAGACCCCCTAAGTATTATACTTTGGCAGCCTAAGTATAATACTTAGGTCTGTATAAGCCGGGCTTGTATCGAGCTGTTCCCCTATATGGAGAAGGTATAAGCCTGCCTTTGGACGGCAGTCCTCGCAATAAAGACACGGAAGTACAGTAGTTCCCCCTTGTTCCTGTTCGGATGGAGGATGGCTGTACTTCCGTGTCTTTTTATTTGTCCAGGTATAAATCTTGGGTGAGGTCCCGGTAGGCTTCTGTGTAAATCCCCGGTTGGGTAGCGATGACCAGTTCGTCCGTTATGACTTCCGCCGGAACAGACTTGCCGAAAGCCAGCAGCACCCGCTTGGGTTGCGCCCGACTCAAGGTGCGTACGTTGGTGCGGCGATGCAGATAGAGCCCTTTCCCCGCTGCATTCACAATAAAGTCCGTAGCGGAATCGGACGGGATGATGACAGAAAATTCCCCTCCGTCAGCCAGTAGCAGGCACACACCTTGCAGCAGTTCTGCGTAGGAGAGGCTGTCCGTGTGTCGTGCCTGGGTGCGTGCTTCCGAGGGGCTGTGCAGCGAACTGTTGAAGAAGGGAGGGTTGGATACGATGATGTCGAACGGGTGGGATACCCGGGTGGCATACTGCCGTATGTCGGCTTCCACGACCTCGATGCGTGCAGCCCAAGGACTGTTCCGGACATTCTCCGCCGCCTGCAAGGCAGCTTCCCGGTCCAGCTCAACCGCTGTGATACGGGCGTCGGGAACCCGTTGTGCCAGGATGAGAGCAATCAGCCCCGTCCCCGTACCGATGTCGAGTATGGAGCAGCCCTGTCCCGTCCGTGTCCAGGCACCCAGTAACACACCATCGGTCCCGACTTTCATGGCACACCGGTCATGAAACACTGTGAATTGTTTGAATTGGAAATAGGAGTTGGACATAATGTCTGCAAAGATAAAATACATTTCAATATATTTGTTCATCATTCTTAATTCTTCATCAAAGAGTTGCCCTTCTTTGAAAGTATACGTAAATTTGCAACCACTTTGCGCTTATGTGAAAGGCGCATATTAAAACACTTGACAAGACGAACAATGATTAAAAGAAGATTTAGCGAATTGGACGACACTCACGAACAGGAAAGTTCGTTTTCTCTGATTGCCGATTTTGATGGTAATGAAGAACAATTGTTTGAGGAAGAGATTGATAAGTGCCTGCCTATTTTGCCGCTACGCAATATGGTGTTGTTCCCGGGAGTAGTGCTTCCCGTTGCCATAGGACGTAAGTCCTCTCTCCGTCTTATAGACCATGCATACAAGAAAGGAAAGACCATCGGTGCGGTGTGTCAGCTGCGTCCCGAGGTGGAGCGTCCGGGACTGGAAGACTTGTATCCCATAGGCGTTGTAGCAAAGATTGTGCGTGTGTTCGAAATGCCAGACCAGACAACCACCGTCATTCTGCAAGGTATGCAGCGTTTCCAACTGCTGGAAGTGCATGATGCTCCCAAAGAGAATTTCCTGCTCGGCACAGTCAGCCAGCTGCAAGAGAGCTTCCCTGAAAAAGGAGACATGGAGTTCAAGGTGCTGGTGGATACTTGCAAGGACCTTACCGTGCAGTTCATCAAGAATGCCGATAACATACAGGCTGAAGCAGCTTTTGCAATCAAGAACATCAACAGCCAGATGTTCCTTATCAACTTCATCTGTGCCAATCTGCCACTGAGTGTGGAGGAGAAGGAACAACTGCTCAAGGAAGATTCTTTGCAGGACCGTGCTTACCGTCTCTTGGGTTATCTGAAGCGTGAGGTGAAGCTTGCCGAGCTGAAGGCCAACATTCAGATGCGTACCAAGGAAGACCTGGACCAGCAACAGCGAGAATACTTCCTCCAGCAGCAGATGAAGAACATTCAGGATGAGCTGGGGGGTAATCCGCAGGACCAGGACCTGGCCGAATTGCAGCAACGAGCCTCCAAAAAGAAATGGAATGAGGAAGTCCGCCGTGCGTTTGAACGGGAATTGTCCAAGTTGGAACGCACCAATCCGCAGTCTCCGGATTACAATGTGCAACTCAATTACCTGGAGACTCTGCTCAGTCTCCCCTGGAATGAATATACGACCGACAATCTGAACCTGTCGCACGCAGAGAAGGTGCTGAACAAGGACCACTACGGACTGGAGAAGGTGAAGGAGCGTATCCTGGAGCATCTCGCTGTCCTGAAACTGCGCGGTGACTTGAAGTCGCCCATCATTTGCCTGTATGGTCCTCCGGGAGTCGGAAAGACTTCGCTCGGACGTTCCATTGCCGCAGCCCTTGGACGTAAGTATGTGCGTGTGTCCTTGGGAGGACTCCATGATGAGTCTGAGATTCGCGGTCACCGGCGTACGTATATTGGTGCGATGCCGGGTCGTATTATCAAGAACCTGATGAAGGCAGGCTCATCCAACCCCGTGTTTATCCTGGACGAGATAGACAAAGTGAGTCAGGCTACCGTCAATGGAGACCCGTCGTCGGCTCTATTGGAGGTCTTGGACCCGGAACAGAACAATGCTTTCCATGACAACTTCCTGGATATAGATTACGATTTGTCGAAAGTGATGTTCATCGCTACGGCAAATAACCTGAACACCATTCCGGCTCCCTTGCTTGACCGTATGGAGCTGATTGAAGTGAGTGGGTATATCACGGAAGAGAAGATAGAGATTGCACGCCGTCACCTGATTCCCAAAGAGATGGAGAACGTGGGCATGGACAAGCAACATGCAGTGAAGTTGCCCAAGGCTACCATTGAAGCAATCATTGAATCATATACCCGCGAGTCCGGAGTGCGTGAACTGGAAAAGAAAATCAGCAAGGTCTTCCGTAAACTGGTGCGCAGCTATGCGACTCATGGTTCCTATCCGATGGCAGAGGTGAAGCCCGCCAACCTGAAAGAGCTTTTGGGAGCTCCGGAATATACCCGTGACAAGTATCAGGGGAATGACTATGCCGGTGTTGTTACTGGCTTGGCATGGACTGCAGTAGGTGGAGAAATCCTGTTCGTGGAAACCAGCGTCAGCCGTGGTAAAGGCGGACGTCTTACGCTGACCGGTAACCTGGGTGATGTCATGAAAGAGTCAGCCATGTTGGCTTTGGAGTACATCAAGGCGCATGCACCGCTGCTCGGCATAGACCCTGAAGTCTTTGAAAATTGGAATATTCATGTCCACGTGCCTGAGGGAGCAATCCCGAAGGACGGTCCGTCGGCCGGCATCACGATGGCGACCTCCCTGGCATCCGCGTTGACCCAACGTAAGGTAAAGAGCAATCTTGCCATGACCGGTGAGATCACCCTGCGGGGACGTGTCTTGCCTGTTGGTGGAATCAAGGAGAAGATTCTGGCTGCCAAGCGTGCGGGAATCAAGGAGATTATCCTCTGTTCCGACAACCGGAAGGATATTGAAGAGATTCCCGCCATATACCTGAAGGGACTTACATTCCATTATGTAACGGATGTGAAAGAGGTGTTCCGTTTGGCACTGACCGATGAGAAGGTGGCTGATGCCATTGATTTTACCATTACTCCAGCAAAGAAAGACGAATGAAATTTGAACTGCAACATACCGACCCTCGGAGTCAGGCACGAGCCGGACTAATCACGACTGCCCACGGACAGATTGAGACCCCCATATTCATGCCTGTTGGTACACTGGGCAGTGTCAAGGGAGTTCATCTGTATGAACTGAAGGACGACATTGAGGCGCAAATCATCCTGGGCAATACCTATCACCTCTATCTGCGTCCTGGACTGGAGGTGCTCGAACGTGCCGGAGGCCTCCACAAGTTTAATGGCTTTGACCGTCCGATGCTGACAGACAGCGGTGGCTTCCAGGTCTTTTCCCTCTCCGGAATACGTAAATTGCGTGAAGAAGGAGCAGAGTTCCGTTCACACATTGACGGCTCGAAACATTTCTTCACGCCGGAAAAGGTGATGGACATCGAGCGTGTTATCGGCGCCGATATCATGATGGCATTCGATGAATGTCCTCCGGGAAATTCCGATTATGCCTATGCCAAGAAGTCTTTAGGCCTGACGCACCGGTGGCTTGACCGTTGCATAACCCGTTTCAATGAGACGGAGCCGAAGTACGGTTACCAACAGTCACTTTTCCCCATTGTGCAAGGTTGTGTTTATCCGGATTTACGGCGTCAGTCTGCCGAGTTTGTTGCTTCCAAGGAATGCGACGGCAATGCTATCGGAGGATTGGCAGTGGGAGAGCCGACGGAGAAAATGTATGAGATGATAGAGGTTGTCAATGAGATTCTGCCCACTGACAAGCCTCGTTATCTGATGGGAGTAGGGACACCTGTCAACATTCTTGAAGGCATCGAACGCGGTGTGGACATGTTCGATTGTGTGATGCCAACCCGTAATGGACGTAATGCCATGCTGTTTACCAAAGACGGTATCATGAACATGCGCAACAAGAAATGGGAAATGGACTTTTCACCGATTGAGGCTGATGGTGCTTCCCGTGTGGACACGCTCTATACGAAAGCCTATTTGCGTCACCTGTTCCACGCACAAGAGCTATTGGCCATGCAGATTGCTTCGATACACAACCTGGCTTTCTACTTGTGGCTGGTAGGCGAAGCCCGTCGGCACATCATTGCGGGAGATTTCTCCACATGGAAGGCTACCATGGTGAAACGGCTGTCTACCAGACTCTAATTAATCCTTCTTTACACTGAGACTATGCGACTGCAACTAAAAAACATTTTCAAAGGGAGGCTGCTTAAGCGACTTGATATCTATATCATCAAGAAGTTTTTGGGCACTTATTTCTTTGCCATTGCCCTCATCATATCAATTGCTGTGGTATTTGATATGAATGAGAATCTTGACAAGTTTACAGATAAGGGAGCTTCTTGGTATGCCATCATTACCCAGTATTATCTGAACTTTATCCCTTACTTTTCCAACTTGTTCAGTCCGTTGTTCGTTTTCATCTCTGTCATTTTCTTTACCTCCAAGTTGGCCGAGAACTCAGAAATCATAGCCATGTTCTCTACGGGAATGAGTTTCAAGCGACTCATGCGCCCATACATGATTTCAGCCGGACTCATTGCCGTGCTGACCTACTTTCTGGGAGCTTTCATTATCCCCCAGGGAAGTGAGATTCGTCTGAACTTTGAGGACCAATATAAAAAGAAGAAGAAAGTCGACTATGTGCATAACGTACAGATGGAAGTGGCAGATGGTGTCATCGCGTATATTGAACGTTATGAGGACTATAACAAGACCGGATACCGTTTCTCCCTGGACAAGTTTGTAGACAAGAAGCTGGTGTCTCACCTCACAGCCCGACGGGTTGTCTATGATACCCTCAGTACAAACAAGGAACAGTGGCAGTTGCGTGACTACATGATACGTGAATTGGATGGTACTCGCGAAATTATCACACGCGGAGAGAAGCTGGATACGGTACTGCATATTCAGCCACGGGATTTTCTCATCTCCAAAGGCCAGCAGGAAACCATGACAAGTCCTGAACTGCGTTCGTACGTACAACGACAGAAGGAGCGGGGCTTTGCCAACATCAAGGAGTTCGAGATTGAATATCACAAGCGCATTGCCATGTCATTCGCATCATTTATCCTGACAACAATCGGTCTGTCACTCTCCTCACGCAAGACCAAGGGAGGTATGGGACTGCATTTGGGTGTCGGGCTGGCCCTCAGTTTCTCCTACATCCTCTTTCAGACCATTTCGGCAACTTTTGCTGTCAATGCCAATCTTCCGCCCGTTATCGCCGTCTGGATTCCGAATGTTCTCTACGCCGGGATAGCGGTTTATCTCTATCGGAAGGCTCCGAAATAGGCATGTTCAATGATTTGGAGAAGCACACTAAATGAAGTATATTTGCAGCCAAATTAGTAATAAATGTATATGATCAGGAATGCAGAGACACAAAGCGACAGAATGGATACAGCCGATTCTGTAGCTCTGTGTCTTTGTGTTTCATAAATCTTTCGAAATACCCATTCATGAAGAATATAAGAAACTTTTGCATTATTGCGCACATTGACCATGGTAAATCCACGTTGGCCGATCGTTTGTTGGAATACACCAATACGATACAGGTGACCGAAGGGCAGATGCTCGACGACATGGATTTGGAGCGCGAACGTGGCATTACCATCAAGAGCCATGCCATTCAGATGGAGTATATTTATAAAGGTGAGAAATACGTGCTCAACCTTATTGATACTCCGGGACACGTGGACTTTTCATACGAGGTTTCCCGTTCCATTGCTGCTTGCGAGGGGGCTCTTCTCATTGTTGATGCCACGCAGGGTGTGCAGGCGCAAACCATATCCAATCTGTATATGGCCATAGAGCATGACCTGGAGATTATTCCCGTCATTAATAAGTGCGACATGGCAAGCGCGATGCCTGATGAGGTCGAGGATGAAATCGTCGAGTTGTTAGGCTGTCGACGGGATGAGATTATCCGTGCTTCAGGTAAGACCGGAATGGGGGTTGAAGAGATTCTGCAGGCAGTTATAGAACGTATTCCACATCCGGAAGGTGATGAAGAGGCGCCGTTGCAAGCTTTGATTTTTGACTCCGTTTTCAATTCGTTCCGTGGAATCATAGCCTATTTCAAGATAGAGAACGGCATTATCCGGCAAGGGGATAAGGTGAAATTCTTCAATACGGGGAAAGAGTATGATGCGGATGAAATCGGCGTTCTGAAGATGGACATGATACCTCGTAAGGAACTGCGTACCGGTGATGTCGGTTATATCATATCCGGTATTAAGACCTCCAGGGAGGTAAAAGTCGGTGATACGATAACTCATATAGCGCGTCCCTGTTCGGAGGCTATTGCCGGGTTTGAAGAAGTGAAGCCGATGGTGTTTGCAGGTGTATATCCCATAGAAGCGGAAGACTTCGAAGACCTCCGTTCCTCTTTGGAGAAGCTTCAGTTGAATGATGCTTCGCTCACTTTCCAGCCCGAGTCATCACTGGCTTTGGGATTCGGCTTCCGCTGCGGCTTTTTGGGATTGCTTCACATGGAGATTGTGCAGGAACGTCTGGACCGTGAGTTTGATATGAATGTGATTACAACGGTTCCCAACGTATCCTACCGTATATTTGATAAGCAGGGAGGCATGAAGGAGGTGCATAATCCCGGCGGTATGCCCGATCCTACGCTGATTGACCATATCGAGGAGCCTTATATCGCAGCCTCGATTATTACCACCACTGACTATATTGGTCCCATTATGACTCTTTGTCTGGGTAAACGAGGGGAGTTGGTGAAGCAAGAGTACATTTCGGGCAACCGGGTGGAGCTGCATTACAAGATGCCTTTAGGCGAGATTGTGATTGACTTCTATGACAAGCTGAAGAGCATTTCCAAGGGCTATGCTTCCTTTGATTATCATCCCTGTGGTTTCCGTCCTTCAAAATTGATCAAACTTGATATTTTGCTCAATGGAGAACCCGTGGATGCGTTGTCCACACTGACTCATGTAGACAATGCGTATGAACTGGGACGTCGGATGTGTGAGAAGCTGAAAGAGCTTATTCCGCGACAGCAGTTTGAAATTGCCATTCAGGCGGCTATTGGTGCCAAGATTATAGCTCGTGAAACAATCAAGGCCGTGCGTAAGGATGTGACGGCAAAATGCTATGGCGGTGATGTTAGCCGCAAGCGTAAACTGTTGGAAAAACAAAAGCGCGGAAAGAAGCGTATGAAGCAGATTGGTAATGTAGAAGTTCCCCAAAAGGCCTTCCTCGCAGTCTTGAAACTTGATTGAGAGAAGACGGGAACAAATCTATGATAAACAATAAACGCGGTTGATACAGAATAAAGCTGATGGCTGTCTGTTTCAACCGCGTTATTAGTATATTTTCATTCCTTTCAAGGGAATCTAAAGTTGTCCGGAGCGGACTCTACTCAGTGTTTCCGGAGTCATTTGCAGCAAGGATGCGATATATACCAGGGGAGCCCGTTTGACAATCTCGGGATAATTCTCCAGCAATCTTTTGTAACGGACATTGGACGGTTCAAAGCGTAGTAAGTCAGCTTTGCGCTGTGATTCCACCAATGAGAACTCCAGGATAGAGCGGTAGAGCAGTTCAAGGTCGTACGATTCCGCGGTAATACGTTGTAGATCGTCATACGCAATTCCCCATACGGCGGAATTCTCCAAGGCTTCTACAACCAGATTGGATGGTACGCGTCGTAAGAAGCTTTCCAAACACATGACCACTTCATTGTCGCAAGCGAGATGCTCAGTCAGTTCTTTGTTGTATTTGAAGTAGTATTGTCTTAGCAAGCCTTTTTCCACATAAAATAAATAGTTCTGCACTTGGCCTTCTTCCAACAGCTTAGTGCCCTTTCTAGTCTTAAAAGGGACGATGACTTCAGCCAGTCTTTCCAAACAGGGCACAGGAAGTGTATGGTATTTTTTAGCCAACAGTCTTGCTATTTCACGTTTTTTCTCCATAATGATTTTCGAGTATGATACTGCTTGAGTCAATCAGTTACCGAGATCTGTTAGTTCCTGCCGATAGCACAATGTCAAAATTTGCCTTTTGAGCAATTCTTTTCTCCTGTGTTAATCATACATTTCTACTTGTTGGTAGATAGACAGGATGGTCAAGCAGCATTAGATGTGTATTATATGTCGTTTTTAGTCTAGCAAATGTAGATATAATTTTTGAGTTTCTCGTGAGGTTTTGAACGAAACTTTTATGTTTGCTTGTAGCAGAATGCGTGTGGTAGACTTTATCTCCAGAGTATTGCAAAGCCATGATTGGTTCTTTTTCCAGTATGTTTGTTCTGATTATTTTGTTTGTAACTCTGAAAAATATTTTACTAATACATAACTCTATATGCAGATAAACTAGGCATAAATCAGACTCTTACGAAGATATTCCTTTCACAGATTTTCTATATCATGCTGATATTGTGCAAAGTCCATTGGCTTTATGATGGTATCTCCATGAGCTAGCAAGTCGATGTCTATATGGATGGTTTCATGTTCCTTATCATCCGGACGGCGTCCGCAGAAACGTTCCATGACTTTCAGGGCGGCACGTACTTCGTCAGCATCCTGGTCTGTTGTGAAACGTGCAACACGATTATAAAAAGGAGAATGATTGTGGTGCATACCGATAGGCTCAGTTTCTTTGATAGGGGAGAAGGTAATATTGGGGTAGGCACGTACCAGTAAGTTATAAGCCTGCTGAAGATGATGGGAGGCATCCGTATTCGAGCCTAGACTGATAATGCAATGTACTTCTTTCATCGTATGTTAAGATTGTTGTGTTTTATTCGACCAATTTATGGAGCAAAATAAACATTTTATGTTAGGAGCTCCAAGGAATGTTCCGTATATTTGCATGATGACTGGTTGTCATAGATGTGTCTAAGACAACTGATATCTTTCCAATTAAAATCTTTTAGTATGAAATTTTTAGGAATTATTCCCGCACGATATGCCTCGACTCGTTTCCCCGGGAAACCTTTGGCGAAATTGGGAGGCAAACCGATGATTGAGCGTGTCTATGAACAGGTCAGCGGGCAAGTAGATGACGTCTATGTAGCTACTGATGATGAACGTATCGAACAAACAGTCAAGTCTTTTGGCGGACAAGTCGTCATGACGTCTCCGGATCACCGCAGTGGAACAGACCGTTGTTATGAAGCTTTTACCCATGTTGGGGAGGGCTTTGATGTTGTCATCAATATCCAAGGTGATGAGCCTTTTATTCAGGCAGAACAGTTAGCTGCGTTAAAAGCTTGTTTTGAGGATGAACGCACACAGATAGCCACCTTGGTCAAGCCCTTTACCGTAGCCGATGGGCTTCCGGCTTTAGAGAATCCGAATTCACCGAAAGTGGTCGTTGATGCAGCGATGCATGCACTCTATTTCAGTCGTTCAGTGATTCCTTACTTGCGGAATTGTCCCAAGGAAGAATGGCTGTCTTCTCATACTTTTTACAAACATATAGGGCTGTATGCTTATCGTGTTGAAGCATTGAAGGCTATCACATCATTACCCCAGTCGCAGCTCGAACTTGCTGAGTCTCTTGAACAATTACGCTGGCTGGAAAACGGTTATACGATAAAAGTCGGAATCAGTTCAATAGAGACTATAGGCATTGATACTCCCGAAGATTTGGTCAAAGCAGAAGAATATTTGAAGAAGCATGGCATTAGATAGAACTCAGCAGCCACTTGTCCGTCCCATGGCACCGTTTGTCATTCCTGAACCAGTGGAACATCGGATGCCCAATGGAATCCCAGTGCATGTATTTCGGGCAGGTGAAGAGGAAGTAGTACGTTTGGATATTATGCTTCGTGGCGGTATTTGGGAACAGAGCCAGCCCCTTCAGGCGACTTTTACCAGTCGTATGTTGCGTGAGGGGACGAAACGCTTTTCTTCTGCTGACATTGCGGAGCAGCTCGACTACTATGGGGCATGGTTGGATGTTTCAGCTTCCATGAATTATTCATTTGTCACGCTGTATACACTTACCAAGTATTTTGCACCCACTCTTGCACTGGTGACTTCGATGCTGACGGAGCCCTTGTTCCCTGAAAAGGAATTCCAAGTAGTAGTTGATGGTAATCGGCAGCAATACTTGGTGAACCGTGAGAAAGTGGACGTCATTGCCCGTAGAAAATTAAATCAGCTTCTTTTCGGACTTTCCCATCCATGCGGTCGCTATGCAGAGCTGGAGGATTATGACCGTTTGACACCCGAAGCTTTGCGCACGATGCATCGTCGTTATTACAATATTCATAATTGCATCTGCTATTTGTCCGGTCATGTGACCGATGAAATATTGCATGTGCTTGACGAAGAACTGGGAGCGGAAGCTTGGGGAGATGGCGAAAAGGCTTTGCCGATTACTGACATACTTCCTCCTTCGAACACTGTTCAAACACTGTTTGTAGAACGTTCGGATGCGATGCAAAGTGCTATTCGTATGGGGTGCTTCTCTATAGATTGTACCCATCCTGATTATTTGAAGACACGTTTGTTGATTACTCTCTTTGGAGGTTATTTCGGCAGTCGCCTCATGAAGAATATCCGGGAGGATAAAGGTTATACTTATGGCATAAGTTCCGGGATGGTAGCGTATCCATTTCGCAATATGATCGTTGTCAGTACCCAAGCGGCGAATGAATATGCCCGTTCGGTTGTAACAGAAGTCGGACGCGAGATTGATAGACTCCAGCAAGAACGGGTAGCTGATGAGGAACTTACAATGGTGAAAAACTACACGATGGGGGATATGTGCCGAAGCTATGAGAGCCCGTTTTCACTGGCAGATGCCTACATATTCCTTGAAACGGCAGGACTTCCCAGAGATTTCTTTCGCCGCTCCCAAGAGGCTGTCTTGGATGCAACAGCTGACGAATTGCGCGATTTAGCTTGTAAATATTTGCGTAAAGAAAGCTTTACGGAGGTGATAGCTGGTAAAAAATGTGCAGAAGAGTTTGCTACATAGGGTTGAAAAGTGAAAGAAAACTTAATGGAACTTGTCCGATAAAATGGAATCTGCTACTTTTGAACGACAATCTCAAATCAACAGACAATGCTCATGAAGAAAAAATACATTCTCTATGCATTCTTTATTTTTGCCATGCCATTAGTCGGCAATGCTCAAATCAAAATAGGTAATTATACATTTAAGGATGGCGGTGAATATACCGGTGAACTGAAAAGCCGAAAGCCTAACGGAAAAGGTAAGACCGTCTTTAAAAATGGTGACACCTATGAAGGCGAGTATGTCAAAGGGTTGCGCGAAGGATATGGAATCTATGTAAAGAAAGACGGTGAACGCTACGAAGGGAATTGGTACCAAAACGTACGTCATGGAAAAGGCATCAAATATTTTAACAATAACAATCGCTACGAGGGCATGTGGTATGCTGACCACCAGCATGGGCAAGGAACGATGTATTACTATAACGGGGATGTCTATGAAGGAAATTGGGCCAATGATAAGCGTAATGGCAAGGGTAAATATACATGGTCAAATGGTGCATTCTATACCGGTGAGTGGAAGAATGACAAGAAGAGTGGAAATGGAACACTTGACTGGAATGACGGTTCACGCTATGTAGGTGAATGGAAGAGTGACATGCGTGATGGCCAGGGTAAATATTATTATTCCAATGGCGATGAGTACATCGGCGAGTGGCACAATAATGAACAGCATGGAAAAGGTACTTACATCTATAACAATAAGGACAAGTACGAAGGAGACTATTTCCATGGAAAACGTACCGGAAAAGGTATTTATACGCATGCCAATGGCGATATGTATATTGGTGAGTTTCTTGACGGCGATCAGAACGGGCATGGCAAGTTCACTTGGGTGAATGGTTCTGTCTATGACGGTCAATGGAAAAACAACAAACGCGAAGGCAGAGGTATCTACACTTGGATTAACGGAGATGTGTACAACGGGGAGTGGAAAGACAATCTGGCTGATGGCTTCGGAGAGTTGGTGAATGCCGATGGCTCGATGTATAAAGGACATTTTGCAAAGGGTAAGAAAGACGGACAAGGTACACTCATTGATAAGGATGGCAATCGTTATGAGGGATTCTTTAAACAAGACGTGAAAGACGGTCCGTTCATAGAGAAAGACAGCAATGGCAATGTCATCCGTCGTGGTACTTACAAGCTGGGCCGCCTCGATACGGTAGCAAAGAACTGAGGAAATCAGGAGGGAATAACATGCTTGATTTAGAGAATATCACCAATGAAGTGTGCCGGATTGCCAAGGATGCCGGTCGTTTCCTGCGAGAGGAATGTGGGCGTTTCCGGCGTGAATGCGTAGAGCACAAAGGAGCTCATGACTATGTTTCCTACGTTGACAAGGAGTCTGAACGGCGTATCGTAGAACAGCTGCATGCTCTGTTGCCGGAAGCCGGTTTCATTGCAGAAGAAGGAAGTGCGGGTATGTCCGATGAAACTTATTGCTGGGTAGTTGACCCCTTGGATGGTACGACAAATTTCATTCATGGAAATGCTCCTTATTGTGTCAGCATCGCTTTACGGGATAAGGAGGAATTATTGGTCGGAGTCGTTTATGAAGTGTGCCGCGATGAATGTTACTGGGCATGGAAAGGAGCAGCGGCGCGTTTGAACGGGAAGGAGATACACGTATCGGATGTTTCTGCTCTGGATGATGCCTTCATTCAACTGGGATTCCCCTATGAATCGGAACGTAGCCGTAATTTCATGGCGGAACTGGTTCATAACCTTTATGGACATGTGGGAGGGCTGCGTGTGCAAGGCTCGGCTGCAGCGGAACTATGTTACGTCGCATCCGGACGTTTTGAAGCACGCCTGGAGGCCTTTCTTGGTCCGTGGGACATAGCTGCCGGTGCACTGATTTTATTACAGGCAGGCGGCAGATTATCGACTTTTACCGGCGGAAATGACTTTTATTCAGGCCGGGAAGTTCTTGCCACAAATGGAAAAATACATGAAAAGATGCTGCAAGTTGTACAAAAATCTCTATATTTGTGCGACTGAATAAAATAACTATACTAAAAATCTAACGAATTATGATTATTGACACACTTGAAAACCTGGAACAATATGCTTCAGTAAATCCGCGCTTTGCCAAGGCTATCGAATACTTGAAGTCTACAGACCTCAATGCACAAGAACCCGGTAAAGTGGAATTGGACGGCAAGGACTTGGTTGTCAACTTCTCTATTGCCAAAGGAAAAACCAAAGAACAGGCTCAACTCGAAACTCACAAGAATTTCATTGATATACAAATACCTCTCTCCTGTACGGAGGTGATGGGCTATACTCCCGCTTGTAATTTGCCTGAAGGCGAATACAATGCAGAAAAAGATATTACCAAATTTGCGATGCCTTCTGAGGCATACATCCCTGTACATCCGGGCATGTTTGCCATTTTCTTTCCGCAGGACGGGCATGCTCCCTGCATCTCCGAGGAAGAAAGCATACGGAAGGTGATTGTAAAGGTTCGCGTCTAATTCATTTCTCATGGCTCTATGGAACTGAAGCTGAGACTCGTAAAGAATGACCCTTGGTTGGATCCTTTTGAAAAGGCAATCAATGGACGGCATCAGCATGCGCTGGACAAGATGAAGGAACTGACCAACAATGGACGCAAGACACTGTCAGAATTTGCATCGGGTCATCTTTACTTTGGATTGCATCGTACGGACAAGGGCTGGGTGTTCCGTGAATGGGCACCTAACGCTACCGAGATTTACTTGGTGGGCGACTTTAATGGATGGCAAGAGAAGCCGGAATTCAGATTGAAGCGGGTGCGTAACACCGGCAATTGGGAAATCAAATTGAAACCCGATGTCTTGAAACACGGCGACTTGTATAAGTTAAAAGTTTATTGGAACGGCGGTTGTGGCGAGCGCATTCCTGCGTGGACACGTCGTGTAGTCCAGGACGAACAGACTAAGATTTTCAGTGCACAGGTTTGGGAGCCTGCAAAACCTTATAAATTCCGTAAACGGGTTTTTCGTGCCAATACTTCTCCTTTACTAATCTATGAATGCCACGTGGGTATGGCACAGGAGGAAGAGAAGGTCGGGACCTATACGGAATTCCGCGAAAAAGTATTGCCCCGTGTGATTGCCGATGGATATAATTGTATTCAGATTATGGCCATACAGGAGCATCCTTACTATGGTAGCTTTGGCTATCATGTATCGAGCTTTTTCGCTCCTTCTTCCCGTTTCGGTACTCCTGAGGAATTGAAACAGCTCATCGATGAGGCACACCAGAATGGCATTGCGGTCATTATGGATATTGTACACTCACATGCGGTCAAGAATGAAGTGGAGGGACTGGGTAATTTTGCCGGTGATCCCAACCAGTATTTCTATCCGGGTGAGCGCCATGAGCATCCGGCGTGGGATTCGTTGTGCTTTGATTATGGAAAGAATGAGGTGCTTCATTTCCTGTTGTCGAACTGTCGCTATTGGCTGGAAGAGTTCAAGTTTGACGGGTTCCGGTTTGACGGAGTCACGTCCATGCTATATTACAGTCATGGTCTGGGAGAAGCCTTCTGCAACTATGATGACTACTACAACGGACACCAGGATGATAATGCGATTTGCTACCTGACTCTTGCCAATCTGCTGATTCATGAAGTCAATTCAAAGGCGATTACGATTGCCGAAGAGGTGTCCGGTATGCCGGGATTGGCACTGCCTTTCCATGACGGAGGTTACGGCTTTGACTATCGGATGGCAATGAACATCCCTGATTATTGGATTAAGATTATCAAGGAGAAGGTGGATGAGGACTGGAAGCCGTCCAGCATGTTCTGGGAGGTGACCAACCGTCGCAAGGACGAAAAGACCATCTCTTATGCCGAAAGTCATGATCAGGCACTGGTGGGCGATAAGACGATTATATTCCGCCTTATTGATTCCGACATGTATTGGCATTTCAAGAAGGGCGATGAGAACGAACGGGTTCACCGTGGCATTGCACTCCACAAGATGATACGTTTGCTGACATCCTCCACGATCAATGGTGGATACCTGAACTTCATGGGCAATGAGTTCGGGCATCCGGAATGGATTGACTTCCCCCGTGAAGGCAACGGATGGAGTTACAAGTATGCCCGCCGCCAGTGGGGATTGGTTGACAACAAGGACTTATGCTATCATTACTTGGGCGATTTCGACCGGGCAATGCTGGAGGTTGTGAAGTCCGTTCGGAATATCCAGAAGACGGATGTGGTGGAAATATGGCACAACGATGGAGACCAGGTGCTCGCCTATATGCGCCGTGACCATATCTTTGTGTTCAATTTCAGTCCCACACGTTCCTTTACGGACTATGGCTTCCTTGTTCCGCAGGGTGCTTATGATGTCGTGCTCAATACCGATGCTCCGGAGTTTGGAGGCAACGGATTGGCTGACGACAGTGTACGCCACCTGACCAACTTTGACCCGGTTTATGCCAAGGACAAGAAGGGATGGCTGAAGCTCTACATCCCTGCACGCTCGGCTGTAGTTCTGAAAAAGGTAAAAGATTGAAAATTGTTTATGTTGAAAGCACGACACGAAGATAGCAAGTCTCTAACACACTTCTATCCCAGTGCTCCTGCATTCGTTCACAGCTTAATGAAATCATGACAGAAAGCTCCTCGACACGCTATAAGACCGCACGCAGTATCCGTATTGCATGCGGTCTTTTGTTCATTCTCTTCAGTGTATGTTACTTGTGCTTCCAGAGTCCCTTGCTTGAGATGTTGCAGAAGGTGCTCTCGGAAGGACAGACGACCTATTCGCCTCAGTGGGGCACATGGATCATCACGCTCATCCTCTGCCTGCTACAATGGGGCATCAGTGCGTGGATGCGCTTGCCGGAACGCTGGCATGCACTGACCTACATACCTTCGTTCCTGCTGCTTTCTTTCGTGACCGATGTGCATAAAGACATTTACGAAGCCGTTACATTGGGACGGTGGATATGGCTTCTGCCCCTGAGCTTGTTGCTGTTCTGGCTCCTGTCATGGGGCATGCGCAGGCTGGAGATGCTGTTGGGGGACTATCGGAACCAGAAGGGCTGGAGCACGCTGATGCCCAATCTCCTGACCATGTATCTGCTCTCCGTCGGATGTGTGTCACTGGGCAACACCGACGAACTGTTCCACTACGAAGCCGCTGCCGACGCTGCCTTGTTGCATGGTGACTATCGCAAAGTGACGGAGATTGGTGCCGGTTCCGGACGGACGTCACGTGAACTGACGGTCATGAGGGTATACGCCTTGAGCCGGATGGATTCGTTGCCGGACCGTCTGTTTGACTATCCATTGCATGACGGGACACGCGGACTGCTGTTGGATGCAGGGGTGGCTACGACTTGGCTGCGCGCAGACTCGTTGTATGCCTACCTGGGTGGAACTCCCCGACAGGGAGAATCCATCACCGGCTATCTGCGTCGGCTTTGTTATACGGATACCGGGAATCATCCGGTGCTCGACTACTATCTCTGTGCACTCCTGTTGCGCAAGGAACTGGAGGTGTTTGTCAAGGAGCTGGATTACTTCTGTTACGTGGAGGAGGGACTGCCCAAGGCATACGCGGAGGCACTTTACCTTTACTACCGCCAGCGTCCGTCTCTGACGCCGCCTTATGACTTTGCAGACCTGGAGCAGGCTTATGAGCACTACCGGAAAGCTTCTCCCGAAGACCGCAGGCATTACTGGTATTATTATGACCACACGACCATCCGTTATGAAAAATGAACAGTCAGCAAGGGCTGAAAACGTACAGGGTGTCCGATATCGGACACCTTTCTTTTTATATATACATTGAAAATCAGTGCTATGTGTTTTTGGCACGCGCTTTGCCTTTCTGTAGCTGTACGAATGAAATAAATAAATTAAACTATACAACTATGGATCGAACAATACCAGAAGAAGTACAACGGAAGAAGCGTCGCCGCCGGATGATGATGTGGAGCGGGGGAGGCGTAGGGTTCTTTGCACTCGTCATTGTGGGTGCCATGGCTTTACAGCCGTCGGTGTCGCGCAGCAGCCTTTCTGTGTCGACGGCCGATGTGGGAACGCTCCAAATCTCCATCAATGCCGCAGGCACCGTAGCCCCGGCCTATGAGGAGATAATCAATTCGCCACTGGATACCCGTGTCGTGGAGGTTTACAAAAAGCCGGGAGACTCGGTGAAGGCGGGGCAGCCCCTGCTGAAGCTTGACTTGCAGACGGCAAGTACTGACTACAACAAGTTGCTCGATGAAGAACAGATGCGCCAGCATCAGATGAAGCAGCTGGAAATCAACAATGAGACCAAGCTGAAGGACCTTGCCATGCAGATACGCGTGTCGGAGATGAAGCTCAACCGCATGGCGGTGGAACTGCGCAACGAACAGTTCCTTGACAGCCTGGGTGCTGGCACCCCCGACAAGGTGCGTCAGGTGGAACTGAATTACAAGGTCAGCAAGCTGGAACACGAGCAGCTGTGTCAGCAATATGCCAATGAACAGAAGGTGATGGCTGCCGAAGAGCAGGTGAAGGCATTGGACCTGAGTATCTTCCGGAAAGGAGTGGCAGAGATGAAACGGACGCTGGAGGAAGCGCAGGTCTTTGCACCGCGCGACGGAGTCCTGACGTTTCTGAACGATCAGATTGGCGTCCGTGTGGCAAAAGGTGAACAGCTTGCCACGGTGGCAGACCTGAGCCGGTTCCAGGTGAAAGGAACCATTGCGGACTCCTACATTGACCGGGTGTCGCAAGGAGCAGAAGCCATTGTCAAGGTGGGAGATGCCTTGTGCAAGGGAGTGGTAAACCATGTGGTCCCTACGTCCGAGGACGGCACCATCGGCTTTACCGTGCAGCTGGAAAAGACGGACAACGGGAATCTCCGTTCCGGTCTGAAGGTCGATGTACACGTGATTTATGGCGTGAAGGACAATGTGTTGCGCATTGCCAACGATACCTATTACCTGGGAGCCGGCAAGTATGAACTGTTCGTCATGACCGATGACAACCACCTGGAAAGGCGGGAAGTGGAGTTGGGGGAGAGCAACTGGGATTACGTGGAGGTCATTTCCGGCCTGAAGCCCGGCGACCGGGTGGTGGTAAGCGACATGAATGCTTATAAAGGAAAATCCGATTTGAAGATTAAATAAGGTGCAGCTCGTTCGCATTGAAGGCAGGGATAGACGCGCATGAACCGCCACTTAGACGGACCAAAGTATAATACTTAGCCTACCTAAGTATTATACTTAGACCCCCTAAGTATTATACTTAGCTCTGTATAAGCCCGGCTTGTTGCGTGTCCTTCCCTGCACTTGAGGAGGGCAAACCCTGGGGTGAACTCCGTCCCGGCAACGGACGCAGTGACCACAGACTATTCAAACAGACGCACCAAGGTGCGTCCCTGTCCATTGAACTATCTAAAAACTAGAAATCTATGATAACCGTAAGAGACTTATCGAAGGTGTACCGCACCGAAGAAATTGAAACACAGGCATTGGAAAACGTGAACTTGCATATAGATGAAGGGGAGTTTGTCAGCATCATGGGTCCCTCGGGATGTGGCAAGTCTACCTTGCTCAACCTGATTGGGCTGCTGGATGCTCCGACCACGGGCAGTATCGAGATAGACGGACGTCGCGTGGACGGCATGAAGGACAGCCACCTGGCTGAATTCCGCAACCGTACGCTGGGGTTCGTGTTCCAAAGTTTCCACCTGATTCCCTCGCTGAACGTACTCGACAATGTGGAACTTCCGCTATTCTATCGCCACGTCCCCTCGAAGGAACGACGCCGGCTGGCTGAAGAGGTACTCGCACGCGTCGGGCTGAGCCATCGCATGAAGCACCATCCGGGGCAGCTCTCCGGCGGACAGTGCCAGCGTGTCGCCATAGCCCGTGCCATCATCGGTAATCCGAAGATTATTCTTGCCGACGAGCCTACCGGTAACCTGGACTCCAACATGGGAGCCGAGGTGATGAACATCCTCCATTCACTCAATCAGGAGGACCACCGCACCATCGTCATGGTGACACACAACGAGGAACAGGCACGGCAGACGTCGCGCATCATCCGCTTCTTTGACGGACACCAAATCAATTGAGGGAGGAAGGCTTATGTGGAAAACCTATTTACGACAGATACGCTACCTGCTGAAGGAAAACAAGTTCTTCAGTCTGGTCTATATTCTCGGAACTGCCTTGAGTATCACGATGATCATGCTCATCCTGATTACCTACTACATCAACACGGCAAACATCGGCGTGGAGGACAAGCGCGACCGCATGTTCTTCTTCACCCGCGCCTATGTCGTGAAGCCCGGAACTGACGCGACGGGTGACAAGTTCTATGATGGCCTCCAGAGCAGTTCACCGGTGGGGCACAAGCTGATTGAGAAGTACATGTATCCCCTGAAGACACCTGAAGCCAAGTCGTTGGTGGTCAACATGCAGAGTGTGGTCTACAACAAGACGAAGCAGGTTAATGAAGAGATGTCGGCAATCTCTACAGATGCCGATTTCTGGAAGATGTTCTCCATGCGCTTTCTGGCCGGAGGCCCGTTCTCCGATGTGGATGTGAAGAGCAATGCCCGCAAGGTGGTCATCGACGAGTCCACCGCCCGTGCACTCTTCGGGAAGACGGATGTGGTGAACTATCCCATCGACATCGACTGGAAGGAGTACCGCGTCTGTGGTGTGGTGGAGGATGTGCCTTCCTACCTGAGCGATGCCTATGCCCACCTATGGCTCCCTTATACGACGGCCACCAGCCGCTTCTTCCGGGGAGGCAATAATGATTTGAGGGACATCCAGGGACCTGCCAAGATGTATCTTTTGGGCTACGAACGCAGTGACCAGGAACTGATCCGACAGGAGATGGAGCACCAGATCCAGAAGCTCAATGCGCCGGCAAAGAAGAGCCATTTCACGCTCAACCATCAGCCCGACACGGCGCTGGAATCACTCTTCCGCATGTCCAGTGACCCTTATGACAAGATTT
Organism: Bacteroides sp. Marseille-P3684; assembly: GCF_900291465.1. Classification (GTDB taxonomy): domain Bacteria; phylum Bacteroidota; class Bacteroidia; order Bacteroidales; family Bacteroidaceae; genus Phocaeicola_A. Next base: position 2,528,935 of record NZ_LT985808.1, on the reverse strand, counting down.
ATACCCGCATGCAGGTGGTACTGGTCGTCATCATTGTGTTGCTGATTCTCCCGGCACTGAACCTGTCGGGACTGATTGTGGCACGGATGAAGAAGCGCGGCGAGGAGATTGGTGTCCGCAAGGCTTTCGGGGCGTCCGTGTGGAACATCATGGGGCAGCTGTTCCTGGAGAACTTTGTGCAGATGCTGATTGGGGGAATCATCGGTCTGTGTCTGTCATGCGGACTGTTCCAGCTGGTACGCAACACGTTGCTGGTATCTTATCGGACGGCAGGGAATGACCTGTCGGTCAAAGGAGTCGATGTGCTGAACTTCTTCCACATCATCAACTTCTCCACCATCTGTTACGTCATACTCATTTGCTTTTTGTTAAACCTCATTTCCACCCTGTTGCCTGCCTGGCGCTATGCCCGCATCTCCATCGTGGAAGCACTAAATAGAAGATAATCATGTTTTCGCATATCCTCAAACTCATCATCAACCAGTGGCGTGGAAACCTTTGGATTCTGGCAGAGCTGTTTATATCCTTCATCTGTATCTGGCAGGTGGGCAATGTGTTCTCGTCATTGCTCAGTCACAAGCTGAGAGACACAGGCTTTGACCTGGAACATGTCTACCGGGTCACAACTGCCATCCGTGAGAAAGACTCCCCATCGTATGACCCGGACAGTCCGTTGACGGACGACTGGAAGGAGCTGGTCGAGCGTGTCCGCCGTTGTCCCGGAGTGGAAAGCGTCGGTCTGACATCCTACACGGCTTTCCCTTATACCGGTTCGACCAACGGACGGTCTTACTTTGGCGACACGACCCGGACGACTGCCCTGCGCGGACAGCTGACTCCGGACGTGATACGGGTGTTGCACATCACGTCCCCCTCGCCGGAGGTTGACCTGGTGAAAGAGACTTCCACGGGTCAGACCTGCTTCCTGGTGTCACCGCAAGCCATGGAGCAGCTGTACGACAAGAACACGGTCCGTTGCCGCATCTATACGAAGGACGAACGGGACAAGGCGTATCCAGGCATCCTCTGCAGTTACCTGACGAATGAATACGCGGACAATAATGATAACCGTGCCCTTTGGGAAATATGGAGCGAGGGACGGATGATCGAGAAGAATGCCAACAAGGACTTGACAATGCTTATCCGGGTGCATCCTGATGCCGACCACGACTTTCGCGAGACCTTCCTTTCAACGATGCGGGCACAGCTGACGGCGGGAAACCTTTCCATTGTCAACCTGACCAGGATGGAGGACTACCGCACCTATATCCTCAACCTGAGCAGTATCAATCTGATGTATGGTGCAGGCTACTTCCTGGCGGCGTTCTTTTTCATCTGTGCTTTTCTGGGCATCATCGGTACGTTCTGGTTCCGCACGGAATCACGTACGTCGGAAATCGGCTTGCGCATGGCGTTGGGTGCTACGCGTCGGCAGGTGCGCTGGCAGATGATTGGCGAAGGGCTGATGCTGTTTGGCATCGTATGGCTCCCGGCAGTGATTGTCTCCTATGTATTGCGTACGGCAGTCTGGGACAATGAAACGCTTTTGTCAGATACGGTGCTGTTCATCACGCTGACAGCCGTTACCACGGTGCTTCTGATGCTGCTCATCGTGGCCGGTATCTGGATTCCTGCCCGGCAAGCGTCGCGCATCAATCCGGTCGATGCCTTGCACTACGAATAGGCAATGGCCTCTGAGACGTTCACTTTTCATTTCTGATTTGATCATGATAAAATCGTATGCTATGAAGATTCTATTCCTTGCGGCTTTTGCTTGTCTGCCGGTATTGGCAGCCACGGCACAACGTCAACTGTCCCTGTCGGAAGCCATCGCCCTGGCGCGTCGGCAGAGTGTGGATGCAGCCGTGGCGCTCAATGAGCTGAAGGCGGCTTATTGGGAGTATCGGACCTACCGTGCCGACCTCCTGCCTGAAGTCAACTTTACCGCTACTTTACCTTCATTCAACAAGAGCTATAACCGCTACCAGCAGAACGACGGTTCCTATACTTTTGTCAAGAATAATAACCTGGGGATGGACGGCGAACTCTCCATTGACCAGAACGTCTGGCTCACCGGCGGCAAGCTGTCGCTCACCACTTCGCTGTCGTATATCAAGCAGCTTAACGGCTCGAAGCAGGAACAATACATGAATGTGCCCTTGTCGCTCACGTTCACACAGCCCATCTTCGGGGTGAACAGCCTGAAGTGGCAGCGCCGCATCGCTCCGGTGCGCTATCGGGAGGCAAAGGCCGACTTCCTTTCCGCGACTGAGGAAGTGACCCGGAAGGCACTGACGTACTTCTTCGAACTTCTGCTTGCCCGGGAGCAGCTGAACATCGCCCATCAGAACCTGGAGAATTCCGAGAAACTGTACAAGATAGCCGAAGCCAAACGCAGCATCGGACAGATATCGGAGAACGACCGTCTGCAACTCCGCCTGTCGATGCTGAAGGCAAGGGCGGCACTGACGGATAGTGAGAGCGAGTTGAACTCCAAGATGTTTCAGCTCCGTGCCTTTCTGGGGCTGAGCGAGCAGGAGGAGATTGAACCTGTGCTGCCCGAGTCGGTTCCCGATGTGGAAATCCGTTATGCCGATGCCCTGGAGAAGGCTCTGCAGAACAATTCCTTTGCTCAGAACATTCACCGTCGGAAGCTGGAAGCCGACTATGCCGTGGCCGAAGCAAAAGGAAACCTGAGGAGCATTGACCTCTATGCTTCCGTCGGGCTGACGGGGCAGGATGACGGGCTGCGGCGTGTCTACCACTCGTCCGCATGGGGAAACAATCAGGTGGTCGAGGTAGGGGTGAAGATACCCATTCTTGACTGGGGCAAACGTCGGGGAAAGGTCAAGGTGGCAGAGAGCCAGCGGGAGACGGTGCGTGCACAGATACGCCAGGAGGAGATGGACTTCAACCAGGACATGTTCCTGCTCGTGGAGCATTTCAACAATCAGGCCATGCAGGTGCGTATCGCAAATGAGGCGGATTCCGTAGCCCAACAGCGTTACAATGCCAACGTACAGGCTTTTATGATTGGCCAGATCAGTACGCTCGACCTCAACGATTCGCAATCGTCAAAAGATGATGCCCGTCAGACGCGCATCTCCGAACTGTACAATTACTGGAACTACTTCTACCAGCTCCGCAGCCTGACCCTTTGGGATTATGAGCGGAATCAGGAGTTGACCGAAGACTTCGAGCAGGTGATAAAGAATTGACAGGAATCTTGCAGGCTTAAGCTGTAGTTGGCAAGCGACTTATCCCTCTCTTTTTGCCTACTGAAGCCTTGCCGGCTACAGCCCAGGCTTGCAAAGTTGAAGATTTGGCTTTATTTTTGTTAACAGGTTGCCGACCTTCTTCCCCGATACCGGGACTCGGAAGGGACGCTGACGCACAGTCCGTGCGTCTTCACACCAATTTAAGAACTAGACTATAATGATACTGATAATAGACGATGACAGCTCCATCCGCACTTCACTTAGCTTCCTGCTCAAGCGGGCAGGCTATCAGGTGACGGCTGTTCCCGGTCCGAAAGAGGCCTTGCAGGCTGTGCGCTCGGAAGCCTTTGAACTGATATTGATGGATATGAACTTCACCTTGTCCACTACCGGTGAGGAAGGGCTGGTGCTCCTGCGTCAGGTGAAAATATTCCAGCCGCATGTCCCGGTCATCCTGATGACAGCTTGGGGAAGCATCCAGCTAGCCGTCAAGGGGATGCAGACCGGTGCCTTCGACTTTGTCACCAAGCCGTGGGACAACCGTGCCTTGCTGAAGATTGTCAAGACGGCTCTTGAGCTGAATGCACCTCCGGCAGAAATCGGGAAGGCGCGATTCGACAAAATCATCGGACGCTCGAAAGCGTTACAGGAAGTGCTCGGACTGGTGGAGCGCATTGCGCCGACGAATGCTCCGGTACTGATTATGGGAGAAAGCGGGACCGGAAAAGAGCTGATTGCTGAAGCCATCCATACGAACAGCCCGCGGAGTGCGGCACCTTTTGTCAAGGTCAATCTGGGTGGTGTGTCGCAGAGCCTGTTTGAGAGTGAAATGTTCGGACACAAGAAAGGGGCTTTCACCGATGCCTATACAGACCGTACGGGACGTTTCGAGATGGCGGACCACGGCACCATCTTTCTGGATGAAATCGGGGAACTTGACCTCTCATGTCAGGTGAAGCTGTTGCGCGTCCTCCAGGATCAGACATTCGAGGTGCTGGGAGACAGCCGTCCGCGGAAAGTGGACGTCCGCGTGGTGAGTGCTACCAATCGTAACCTGGCACAGATGGTTGCCGGACATACCTTCCGTGAAGACCTTTTCTATCGCATCAACCTCATCACTATTCACCTTCCGGCACTGCGTGAACGTCGGGAAGACATTCCTCTCCTGGTCAATCACTTCATTCTCCGTCAGGTCGAAGCAAACGGACTACAGCCGGTCGAGGTGGAAGCCGAAGCCATGGAATTCCTGCAACGCCTTCCTTACAGCGGGAACATCCGTGAACTGAAGAATCTGGTGGAGCGCACGCTCCTGGTGTCAGGACACCGTGTGTTGCGTGCTGCCGACTTTGAGGCGAACTATCATCCGACGCAGGCTCCCGAGATTCTGGCAGTTGCCGCATCAGGGCTGACACTGGAAGAGATGGAACGGCAGACGATAGTGCAGGCCTTGCGCCAGCATGACGGCAATGTGTCGCAGGCAGCGTTGCAGCTGGGACTGAGCCGGGCGTCACTGTACCGCCGGATGGAGAAGTACGGCATTGAAGGTTAGGAGGAACAGCTATGCGTGTACGGACTTTCTTTTTGATTTTTGCCCTGCTGCTGGTGACGACGGGAGCATTGTGGGTGATTCGTCTGTCAGGAGTCGCCTGGGTGGCAGATGCGGTCTTTGGGGGGATAAGCCTGGTAACCCTGGTCTTCCTGTGGTTGTTCTACCGTCGCATCATGAAGCCTTTTCACTCCATTGAGAATGGCATGTTACTGCTGAAGGAACAGGATTTCAGCTCAAGGTTGCGTACGGTCGGGCAATATGATGCCGATCGCATCGTCCAGGTATTCAACCGTATGATGGAACGCCTGAAGACCGAGCGTCTGCATGTGAGGGAGCAGAACCAGCTGTTCGACCTGATAGCCCATTCGTCGCCGATGGGTATCCTCATCCTGGACTTGGACCGGCGAATCTCCTCCATGAATCCTGCGGCAGAACGTTTCTTGGGCATTCCCTTTCAGTCTGCGGGCGGCAAGACACTGGACGAATGCGATTTTGACTTGAAAGATGCCTTGCTGGAACTGACGATGAACGAGGTAAGGACCGTGCGTCTGGACGATTCGAACATTTACCGGTGCAGCTGCCTGTCGTTCCTGAACAATGGTTTCCGCCATACCTTTTATCTGATAGAACTGCTGACGGAGGAGGTGAACGAAGCCGAGCGGAAGGCATACGAGAAAGTGATCCGCATGATTGCTCATGAGGTGAACAATACGGTGGCAGGGGTGACTTCCACGCTGGATACTCTGGATGCTGCCTGCGAGGGCATGCAGGACAGCGAAGAGATGCGGGAGGTGATACGTATCTGTATCGAGCGTAGCTACAACATGGCACACTTCATCACCAACTTTGCCAATGTGGTCAAGATACCCGATGCCATCCTGGTTCGTACCGATCTCAACGAGGTGGTGCGTGTGAACATGCAGTTCATGGAGAATCTTTGCAATCAGCATGCCATCACGCTGCGAACATCGCTCTCCGAGACTCCCGTATGGGTACAGATGGATGTCGTACTCTTCCAGCAAGTGCTGATAAACATCTTCAAGAATGCGGTGGAGAGCATCGGATGTGGAGGAACGATTTATATCCGTACACAAAAAACTTTGCCGTTGCTGGAAGTGACCGACAACGGCAAAGGTATCGATAAAGAAACGGCGTCGAAGCTGTTCTCACCCTTCTTCTCCACCAAACCCAACGGACAGGGCATCGGTCTGATGCTGGTGCGTGATGTCCTGCTTAAGCATCATTGCACTTTCTCCTTGCGAACGGACACGGACGGACTGACACGCTTCCGTATCCAGTTCCCCGAATGAAGTCAAGGTAGAGTGGGATAGAGGTTAGAATACATGCGGGACAAACTCGGAAAGGTTGTCTGTGATTTCGCTGGTATTCTCGCGGATACCGATTCCGGCAGGTTCGCCGCCAATAACCCATGAGCCAATGATGGGGTAACGTCCCTGATAGGAAGTCGGGCGGATGTAGGACTGGTAGACATAGCCTTCTTCTCCGTAGTCGCCCTTCGTCTCGGCGATGCGGACCTCCTCGTTCCAGTCATGGATATCGACGATGCTTACGTTGTGACCTTCGCGGGAGTAGATAGGCTTCTTGCAGAAAATGCCGAATTGCGGACGTGAGAGGAATGCCGGAAGTACGTAAGGCGAGTTGGGAAACAGTTCATAGAGGATAGTGAGAATTGCCTTGTTTGACATGACTGCTTTCCAGATGGGTTCAATCCAACGGATGTCGGCCAGACAGCCTACTTCGCTCTCGTTTATCATCCATTCCCACGGATAGAGCTTGAAGCAGTCGGTGATGCGTTCGCCACTGGGGTCGAAGAACCGGCCTTCGTTCAGGTTCATATCGGCGATGTCCATCACTCGTGTGGAGATGCCGGCTTCCATGGCGGTGCTTGCTAGGTATTGCAGGGTCCCGGTGTCTTCACTGTTTTCCAACGAACCCACAAAATGTACGCTGCTGTGAGGCTTGTACATATCTTTCCACGATTGGACCAGGGCTTCGTGGATGCCGTTATACTGGTCACGGTAGGAAAACAAATCCTCCTTCCATTGCCACTGAATGAGTGAGGCTTCCAGCAGGGAGGTCGGCGTGTCGGCATTGAACTCCAGGATTTTGGGCGTTCCATCCGGAGCAATCAGAAAATCAAAACGTCCGTACAGGCTGGGCTCGTCTTCATCCCAGGCATATTTGATGCGTCTGCAGACGTGTGGTGGAATCTTCAGGACCTGTTCCATCCATTGTGGACGTTCCTCGATAATATGTCGTGCAGCCTCACACATCATCTGGTAAGCCTGGCGGGTAGCCTGTTCCAGTTTCTCCACTTCGTCTGCACGGAGGAGATAGTAGGCTTCTTCTTTCCAGTATGCTGCGTGGAAATCAAATCCAAGTTGCTCAATCTTTTCTTGGTAATTGGGGCGGGGTGTTACAGATATTCTGTCCATGGTGCATCAGGTCATTTAAGCGTAAATACTACGTGAACGTCCGGTCGAGCCAAACACCGAACCTTTGGTCTTGGCTGATGGAGTACTCATCTTCACACCTGAAGGGGCATCGACGGTAGCTCCTTGTGCATTACGCCATGTTCCGCTGCCCGGATAATAATAATGAGTGGTGGAAAGTCCGTTGGCAATGGATGGCATCAGTGCCCAACGCATCAGCATGGCATTGTAAATCCATTGGTTGCCTTGTGAGTCACGGTATTCTTCTTTGTCTTTCGGATTCTCGGGGAGTTCTGTCTTCTGTGTGCATCCGGACAACGCCATCATGCACACGGCAGCAATCAGATAAGTCTTTCTGTTCATCTTATTTTTTTGTACTAAACAAATCGTGGTAAAAATACAAACAAACTTCCGATAAGCTTTTCTCCCGGAACACAAAAAAGCTAAATGATGGGGAACTTTGACTGAAGTACAGGAGTCATTACGTCCGGATTACCAATCCATAAGTCCAGTATCTGTTCGGATGTAATGCTCATCTTTCTTATATTAAAGGAAGGAGAGGAAAGACTTTTCCAGCCGAAAAGAATTACAGAAGTCGGTGCAACCGATGGATAGGCATTCCGCCACGTCCCTCTTCCGGAACTATGTGCCAGATGTAGGGGCCCGCAGGGGAGAACATTGCAGCAAATAAGGTCTCGAAGGGAGCAGGCAATTGAAGAGTAAGCGTTGGTTGCGCTGACAAAAAAGCAATACCTCCCAGCCATTCGGTAGATGCCATCTCTTCACGAAGCGGGAAGGAGCGTACGTATCGTCCGCCTTCCACAACCACTACTTGCAGACTTTCCGCAGTTGTGGCGTTGCGCCATAACTGATGCACTGCATATTGTCTGACGGGACCGGACATTAGCGTTGGCGTTGTTGCTGACGACGCAGCTCGGCAGGAGAGAGGCGTTGCGGTGTTTTTGTAACTGACGTAGTGTCAGGAGTCTCCGGTTGCTTCTCCTTTTTGGAGTTCAAGGTATCTGTCGTTGATTGGGCGATGGAATCGGCTTTCTCTGCTGCTTTACGCCGCATTGCTTCCAGATGTTTCAGCTCGACGGAAGTCGGATGGATGCGTGTCAGTGATACATTGCCGAGTACTACCGGGCGCAGGGCTGACTTGACCGAGTCCGACAGATAGATAAAGCCTTGTATGCTTCTGAGCTGCAAGGTATCGGCCTTGATGTTGAGAACGAGACGTCCGTTTCTCGTAACAGTACGCATGACTGCCTGTGTGGAGTCATTGCGGTAGCTCAACGTGAGACCGGCATAGAGGTTTATGGGGAGCGAATCGGGACGTAACACATCCATTTCCCATGTGAATCGGTCAAGCTGGTGATAGGTTGTATCGGCGGTAAGATTGAATGTCAGTCTGTTGGTCAGTGCTGCCGGAGTAAGTACATACATCTTTTTTCCTTGCCACAGCGATACGGTATCACCTGAAACCGTTGTCTGTTGTTTCCGTTCCTGGTACAAGGTGGCGAGGTTCTTGTTGGCATCTTCATACCGCTTGCTGAGATTCTGGTAGATGTCATCCAACTTCTCCATGTTGCGTGTATACCACACCATGGAACTGTCGAACTGCGCTTCAGTGATGTGATGTTTCTCAAAGACATAGTCGGTGAGTAACTCACGCTTGTAACGTTCTTCTCCATTGAACTCCGTTCCCACAGCTTGCGCCAGGTGATAATCATAGAGAATGTCTTCCATACGGTCGGGTGGAATGACATCGGAGGGCATCCGTTTCTTGCATGAAGTCAGCGTGAGGCAACCGCCTACGGCCAACCACAGAAGCAGGTCAGGCAGCTTTTTCATTCTTATCGGTTGATTGGGTTGAAGAGTGTTGGTTCAGATAATTGCTATAGAACAGCAGCAAAGCAATGATGCCACAGCTGATGGCAGCATCTGCAAAGTTGAAGATTGGACTGAAAAAGATGAAGCGGTTGCCACCAACCAAAGGCATCCAGTCGGGCCAATAGGTATCAATGATCGGGAAATAAAACATGTCGACCACACGACCGTGGAAGAGGGATGTGTAGCCTTCTCCCCAAGGAACGAACTGCGCCAGCTGGAACGGGGTACTTTCAGAGAATATCATCCCGTAGAACACGCTGTCAATGATGTTTCCGGCTGCACCGGCAAGAATGAGTGACAGGCAGACAATGAAGCCTGTCTTCATGGTGCCTCTTTTGATCATCTTATGCAGGTAATAGATGATAGCGGCGACTGCAACGATGCGGAAAGTGGTCAGGAACAGCTTGCCGAATATTTCCATACCGAATGCCATCCCATTGTTTTCGGTGAAATAGATATAGCACCAGTCAGTGACCCGGATGCTTTCGTGGAAATACATGTTTGTCTTTACGGCAATCTTGATAAGTTGGTCGATGACCAATACCAAAAAGATGATTATCAGGGAAAGTTTGCCTTGAGTCAATAGTTTCTTCATTGGATCTGTAAGTTGTTGGGCTGAAAGTCTTAGAGCTGACGAGTCCTTTAGTTCCAAGTCTTTTGTCAAGGCTCATACTAAAATACCCGTCAGCTCACTCACTTTCAATTCCCAATTACTTTTTAGCTTGTTTGGCTTCGATACTTAATGTTGCGTGAGGAACGGCACGCAAACGTTCGGCGGGAATCAGTTTGCCGGTTTCACGGCAAATACCGTAAGTCTTGTTTTCGATGCGTACCAATGCGGCTTGCAATCCTTGGATAAACTTCAGTTCCCGTTGCGCCAGACGTGTTGTCTCTTCCTTGGACAAGGTGTTGGCTCCTTCCTCTAAGATTTTGTAGGTAGGGGATGTGTCGTCCACATCGTTGCCGTCTACGTTCATCATACTTGCCCGCAACTGTTCGTAATTCTTTTGTGCGGTAGCCAGTTTTTCAAGGATAATTGCTTTAAATTCTTCCAACTCTGCATCTGAGTATCTAGTCTTCTCAGCCATAGTAGTATTTATAGTTTTAAGATTAAGATTTAGTTTTTTACAACCTTGATAAACAAGGAGAAGTCGTCGAATGAAAGTTCCGTACCGTCTTCTACCTCATCTACCAGTTCCAGTCCGGTGGCTAAAACTTGGTTACAAATATAGTCATTATATTCTATCACGGCATCATCGGTCTGTGAATTTTTGGACAGACAGATGCTTATCTTGTCCGTGATTTCGAAGCCACTGCTTTTACGGATGTTTTGAATACGGTTGACAAGTTCACGTGCTACACCTTCGCGACGCAGCTCTTCAGTCACCACCACATCCAGAGCAACGGTCAGTTTTCCGTCGTTAGCAACCAGCCATCCCGGGATATCTTCACTGAGGATTTCCACATCGGCTACTTCGACGACAGCCTCTCCCGTTGGCAGTGCCAGTGTATAGCTGCCGTTGGTTTCAAGTTCGGCAATTGCGTCCTGGGTCAATCCTGCCACAGCGGCAGCTACAGCTCCCATTTGTGCTCCGAATTTCGGACCCATTTTCTTGAAGTTACATTTTACCTTTTTCACCAAAATGGCGCGGTCGTTCTCAACAAACTTCAATTCCTTGACATTCACTTCGCTCAAGATAAGTGATTGTACAGCTTCCAATCGTTCACGCTGTTTAGCATCCGTGACAGGAATCATGATGCACTGCAGGGGCTGACGTACCTTGATATTTACCTTGCGGCGCAGGGCAAGTACCATAGAGGTGACATCCTGTGCCATCTGCATACGCATTTCCAGTTCCTTATCCACGAAAGAAGCATCGAAGACGGGGAATTGTGCCAAGTGGACAGAAACAGCATTACCACGTCCGGTAACAGCAACCAGATCTTTGTATAGCCGGTCGGCATAAAATGGAGCGATGGGTGCCATGAGGCGGGCTACTGTTTCCAAGCAGGTATAAAGAGTCTGGTAAGCAGACAGTTTGTCGGTTGACATCGAGCTGCCCCAGAAACGTTTACGGTTCAGACGTACATACCAGTTGGACAAATTGTCATTGACAAAGTCCTGAATCAGACGTCCCGCCTTTGTCGGTTCATAATCGGCATAACATGCATCAACATCCTGAATCAGGGAGTGGAGTACCGAGAGAATCCAACGGTCAATCTCCGAACGTTCGTTCATCGGGACTTCAGCCTCTGCATATTCGAAGCCGTCAACATTGGCATAGAGGGCAAAGAAAGAGTAGGTGTTATAGAGGGTTCCGAAGAATTTCCGGCGAACCTCATCCACTCCTTTTGCGTCAAACTTCAAGTTATCCCACGGGGAGGAGTTCGTAATCATGTACCAGCGCAACGGATCAGAGCCGTATTCTTCGATAGCACCGAACGGGTCAACGGCATTGCCTAAACGTTTGGACATCTTGTTACCGTTCTTATCCAGGACAAGTCCGTTAGAGATAACAGCCTTGTAGGCTACACTGTCGAACACCATGGTTGCGATGGCATGGAGTGTGAAGAACCATCCACGGGTCTGGTCAATGCCTTCGGCGATGAAGTCTGCCGGATAAATGAGACGGCTGTCAAGTTCCTCCTTATGTTCGAACGGATAGTGAACTTGTGCATACGGCATAGCACCTGAGTCGAACCACACGTCGATAAGGTCTGTTTCACGTTTCATCGGCAGACCGCTCTCAGATACCAGGATAATGTCATCCACATAAGGACGATGCAGGTCTATCTTGTCATAATTCTCTTTGGTGTAAACACCGGGGACGAAGCCGTTATCCTTATAGGGATTGGACTTCATAAAACCTGCTGCAACAGCTTTTTCAATTTCGTTGTACAGCTCTTCAACAGAACCGATGCAGATCTCTTCCTTATTCTCCGAACGCCAGATAGGTAACGGAGTACCCCAATAGCGCGAACGGCTCAGATTCCAGTCATTCAAGTTCTCCAACCATTTGCCGAAGCGTCCGGTTCCGGTTGACTCAGGTTTCCAGTTAATGGTCTTGTTCAGTTCTATCATGCGCTCTTTACAAGCCGTAGAACGGATGAACCAACTATCCAGCGGATAATAGAGTACCGGTTTGTCTGTACGCCAGCAATGCGGATAATTGTGTACATGCTTCTCAATCTTGAATGCTTGGTTGGCAGCCTTCATCTGCATACAGATGGAGATATCAAGTGTTTCGTCCTTGTCGGTCAGATTCGGGTCGTAGGCATTCTTCACGAAGCGGCCCTCATATTCCTTATATAAATCTACGTTGACATACTCTTTGACGAAGTTCTCGTCCAGCTCGTCCAACAGATAGAATTTACCTTGCAAATCAACCATCGGGCGACGTTCCCCTTTCTTGTCAACCATTTGCAAGGGAGGAATACCGGCAGCCTTGGCTACCATGGCATCATCCGCACCAAAAGTAGGTGCGATGTGTACAATACCCGTACCGTCTTCAGTCGTTACATAATCACCGGGGATTACGCGGAAGGCACCTTCACCCGGATTAACCCAAGGGAAGAGCTGCTCATATTCCATGCCCACCAATTCGGGACCTTTGTACTCTGCAATCACCTTGAAGGGAATGAGTTTATCTCCTTGTTTGTATTCTTCCAAAGGAAGACCTTCCGCTTTCTTGTTGAAGTGGTTGTAGAGAAGTGCTTGGGCCAGAACGACCGTGATTTTCTCTCCGGTATATCCGTTATAGGTCTGAACAGCTACATAATCAATCTTCGGTCCAACACAAAGAGCCGTATTTGAAGGCAATGTCCACGGCGTAGTGGTCCATGCCAGGAAATAAGGAGTACCCCACTGTGTCATTTCCGGTTTGGGATTTTTTATTCTGAATTGTGCCACAACCGTCGTGTCCTTCACGTCGCGATAGCATCCCGGTTGATTCAGTTCGTGTGAGCTCAATCCTGTTCCGGCTGCCGGAGAATACGGCTGAATGGTATAACCTTTATAAAGGAGATTCTTATTATACAACTGTTTCAGAAGCCACCAGAGCGTTTCGATGTATCTGTTGTCATACGTGATGTAGGGATTATCCAGATCCACCCAATAGCCCATTTTATGGGTCAGGTCTGTCCATTCCTTGGTGTATTTCATCACGTCCTGGCGGCATTCCTTATTGTAATTAGCTACGGAGATGGTCTTGCCGATAGCCTCTTTGGTGATTCCAAGTTTCTTTTCCACGCCAAGTTCCACAGGAAGTCCATGTGTATCCCATCCGGCTTTGCGTTTCACCAGATAGCCTTTCATGGTCTTATAACGGCAAAACGTATCTTTGATGGAGCGTGCCATCACATGGTGTATACCCGGCATACCATTGGCCGAAGGAGGGCCTTCATAGAAAATGAAAGAAGGACAGCCTTCACGTTCTGTCATACTTTTGGAGAAAACATCGTTTTCATCCCATTCCTTCAATACATCTTTGTTTACTTGTGATAGGTCGAGCTGACCATGTTCAGCAAATCTCTTACCCATAGCTGTTATCTATTTTTTACAATGTCACTTTTAATAACGCGCAAAAATACAAGAAAAAAGCATAGGAGGAAATATTTATTTCGTAAAAAGGTACAAAATGCTTGCCTTTGTCAGGTCACATCCATAGATGACTTTCAAAATTTTAATCGTGTGGCTCACGGCTGAAAGATGAATTGTTCAAAAAACCGATGCAAAAGCCGAGGAACGGCGTACTCCTCCAATTCGTTTATTTTTATACGTTCAAAGCCAGCAAACGAATGAGTATCTTCCGGAAGTATCACTTCATAAAAAGTCGCGTAGATTACACGATGGGAAAGTACATGTTTTATTTCCCGCTGCAAGCAACGGAATGTCGGAGTCTCTCTCGGGACAATCCACGCCTGTAATTTGTCGGAGCCATATAATTCTTCTTCCGTCCAAGGGGTGTCACTTTCAACGAGTGGAAGCTCATACAGATTCTTCCAAATATCATCATCCGTTCGCTTATGAATAAAGGTAAACGCGCCCGCGCGAACATATATATAATTAAAGTATCGGGGAAGGACCTTGGTTCGGTGCGATTTTACGGGTAATTTGTCTACGCATCCTTCCTTCCGTGCCACACAGGATACTTCCAAAGGACAAGTACTACAATCTGGAGACTGAGGCAGGCATTGTAATGCTCCAAAATCCATGATTGCCTGATTGTACAGTCCTGGATGCTGTGTATCAAGCAACTGGTTCGCCCATTTGGAAAACAGCTTTTTCCCGGTAGCCGTATCAATAGGGGTGTCTATGCCCAGCCAACGTGACAGTACCCGGTAGACGTTCCCGTCAACCGCTGCATAAGGCAGCCCGTAGGCAAATGAACAGATGGCAGCTGCAGTATACTCACCAATGCCTTTCAAGGCTCGTACTTCTTCATAGGTTTTCGGAAATCCATCTTCTCGGGACGCAATCATACGAGCCGCTTCATGAAGGTTTCGGGCACGTGAATAATACCCCAGCCCTTGCCACAACCTCATGACCTCATCTTCCGGAGCTTCAGCCAGAGATTTTACCGTAGGAAAACGCTCCATGAATCTCAGAAAATAGGTATAGCCTTGAGCTACACGTGTTTGCTGGAGTATGATTTCCGAAATCCATATCTGATAAGGATCGGTCGTTTCTCGCCAAGGCAGGTCTCGTTTATGTTCGTTATACCATCGTTCTATGGTCGTTGCAAACTCATTCATTACACATTCTTATATTTTGATTTTCGGAACGCAAAAATAGATAAGAATGACATAGATGAGAAATGTTTTTTTGAAAAATAGTTCGGAATATATTTCTTAGAGAGCTAGAAAAGCTATATATTTGCAGACCAAAAAATTAAGATAAACGTGTAACAATAATTACTTATCAAGATGACTAAAGCAGATATCGTAAACGAAATTGCCAAAAAGACTGGTGTTGACAAAGCAACCGTATTGGCCACAGTAGAAGCATTCATGGAATCTGTAAAAGATTCTTTGTCTAAGGAAGAAAATGTCTATCTTCGTGGTTTCGGTAGCTTTATTGTGAAGAAAAGAGCGCAAAAGACTGCTCGTAACATCTCCAAGAACACCACGATTATTATCCCTGAACACAATATTCCGGCATTTAAGCCTGCCAAGACTTTCACCATTCAAGTGAAGAAATAAACAGATAACAATATAGTATTAACCCTTTAAATTTTTGAAGCTATGCCAAGCGGAAAGAAGAAAAAAAGACATAAAATGTCTACCCACAAGCGTAAAAAAAGACTAAGAAAGAACAGACATAAAAGTAAATAAAACTTAGTCTGTTACGACTGAAATAAAGAACAAACTTGCAAAGCTTTGTCTTTCGGGTTTGTTCTTTGTTTAACCGAGGTTTATTATAAACTTAACTGTAGATAATGACAAGCGAATTAGTAGTTGATGTACAGCCGAAAGAGATTTCTATCGCATTGCTGGAAGACAAGAACTTGGTAGAGTTTCAGCGTGAAGGACGGAATCTTTCGTTTTCGGTGGGTAACATGTACTTGGCACGAGTGAAGAAACTCATGCCTGGACTGAATGCTTGTTTCGTAGATGTTGGCTTCGAACGTGATGCCTTTTTACATTATCTCGATTTAGGACCTCAATTTCACTCTTATCAGAAGTATATCAAGCAGGTATTAAGCGACCGTAAAAAGCTGTTCCCTATTTCCCGGGCGTCAGTTCTTCCGGATATTGAAAAAGATGGGAGTATCTCCAACGTGCTCCAGGTGGGGCAAGAGGTGATTGTACAAATTGTCAAAGAACCCATCTCAACCAAAGGACCCAGACTGACGTGTGAGCTGTCGTTTGCCGGGCGTTATCTTGTATTGATACCTTTTAACGACAAGGTATCTGTTTCACAAAAAATTAAATCGGGTGAGGAACGTGCTCGTTTGAAGCAGCTCTTGCAAAGCATCAAGCCCAAGAACTTTGGAGTGATTGTGCGGACAGTAGCTGAAGGCAAGCGAGTGGCCGAACTCGATGCGGAACTTAAAATCCTGCTTAAGCATTGGGAAGAAAGCATTACCCGTGTTCAAAAATCCAGTAAGTTACCGCAACTTGTCTATGAAGAAACCAGCCGTACGGTAGCATTGTTGCGTGACTTGTTCAGTCCTTCATTCACAAACATTTATGTCAATGATGAAAGTGTATTCCATGAAGTGAAGGATTATGTCTCTCTGATAGCTCCGGAGCAAGCTGACATTGTGAAGCTTTATAAAGGGCAACTTCCCATTTTTGATAATTTTGCCATCACCAAGCAAATCAAGTCATCATTTGGAAAGACTATATCTTATAAGAATGGTGCATACCTGATTATTGAACACACCGAAGCTTTACATGTGGTCGATGTGAATAGCGGTAATCGTTCTAAAGCAAATAATGGCCAGGAAGCCAATGCGTTGGATGTAAACCTGGGGGCTGCTGACGAACTTGCCCGACAATTGCGACTGCGTGATATGGGTGGTATTATTGTTGTCGACTTTATTGATATGAGTTTAGCTGAGAATCGTCAGAAACTTTATGAACGCATGTGTCATAACATGCAGAAAGATAGGGCAAAACATAATATCTTACCACTTAGTAAATTCGGATTGATGCAGATTACCCGTCAGCGGGTGCGTCCGGCAATGGATGTCAATACAGCTGAGACGTGTCCGACCTGTTTTGGTAAAGGTACCATTAAGCCTTCCATTCTGTTCACCGATACTCTGGAGAGTAAAATTGATTATTTGGTCAATAAATTGGGCATTAAGAAGTTCAAGCTTCATATTCATCCTTATGTGGCTGCTTATGTCAATCAGGGTCTTGTCTCCTTGAAACGTCAATGGCAGTTGAAGTATGGATTCGGAGTGAAGATTATTCCCAGCCAGAAGCTGGCTCTGCTTCAATACGAGTTCTACGACATGAAAGGAGAAGAAATTGATATGAAAGAAGAAGTAGAAATGAAGTAAGGCTCTTTTACGAAACGAATTGATAAAGCCAACCTTACAGCTTATGCTGTGGTTGGCTTTTTTAGCAAACATCTTTAAATGATTTCCACCCTTATTGTTGTAGAATCTGTCTTCTGAATTCAGCACATACAATAGCGGTAGCCATGGCGACATTGAGTGATTCGGAAGTTGACCGTTCCATTGGATAATTCGGGATATAGAGGCGGCGGTTAATGAGTTTTTCTACATCTGGAGATATCCCATTACCTTCATTACCCATGACAATCAATCCATTAGAAGATAACTTCTGTGTGTAAAGATTATCACCTTTCAGGAATGTGCCATAAACGGGTGTGTGTGCATTCAGAGCCTCAATGCAGTCGGTCAATGAGGTATAATGGAGCTTTACTCGTGCCAATGCACCCATTGTGGCTTGTACTGCTTTGGGATTGTATACGTCAACGGTAGAAAGTGAGCAGTAGATGTGTTCGATGCCAAACCAATCGGCAAGGCGAATGATTGTACCCAAGTTGCCAGGGTCCTGTATGTCATCAAGTGCCAGACATAATGATTGTTGAGGATAATAATAATCAAGAGGATCAGATGGTTGTTCGAATACGGCCAACACTTCTTGGGGCGATTTAAGCAGACTGGCTTTTGCAAGTTCGGTAGCATCTGTTTCAATGCATTCGTCAGCCTGAACAGATGGGTGTGTAGCAAACCATTCAGGGGAAGCTGCAATTAGTTTACATGTAAAGTGTCCCAATAAATCTCCAACCAACTTGGGACCTTCAGCTAAGAAGACATTACCGGCTTTGCGGTATTTCTTTAGTTCTAGCGAACGTATGTATTTTATTTTGGCTTTACTAAGCATAGGATTGAGTTTGAATGTATCAACAAAATTACGAACTAATTTTTAATTGGGTGCTTCTCCTTCATATCATTTAAGAAGAAGCGTGTGCCTCTATTGAGCCAAATTCCGTAATTTTGTGCCCATTATCACCTTCGGATTTTGATCATGAGCAGTAAATGGCAGCATATATGTATTCTATTTTCGATTTCGGGAGTCTTTACGGCTTGCTCTGTGTCGAAATTTATTCCCGAGGGACGTTATCTGCTTGATGATGTAAAGGTAGTATCTGACAATAAGGATGTAAAGCCGTCAGACGTAAGTGGGTATATTCGCCAGAACCCTAACAGCAGGTGGTTCAGTTTAATGAAAGTGCCGCTTTACGTATATGCTTTTTCAGGAACAGACACGACTAAATGGATAAATCGGTTTATTCAGAAAATTGGGGATGAACCTGTGATTTATGATGCATATTATGCTGAACGTTCCCGAACTGATATGGAACGCGCTCTGAGAAACATGGGGTATATGCAGGCTTATGTTGAACTCAATGAAGAGATCCGGAAAAAGAAACTTAAGCTTACCTACCAGCTGCATGCAGGAGCTCCTTACCGTATAGGCTCATGGAAATATGATATTAGAGATGAAGGCGTCCGTGAAGAATTGGCGGATTATGAGTCACATCTCATGCAAGACAGCATGATGTTTAATGTCAACATCTTGGATGCGGAGCGTCAACAGATGACCAATCATTTGCAGAATAGGGGCTTTTACCGTTTCAATAAAGAGTACATTACCTGTACGGCTGATACAGTGCGAGGCACACATATCGTTGATTTGACTTATCACGTAGCTCCTTATGATGCCCGGTCCGGACGCATGCACGAACGTTTTCGAATAGGAAAAGTCAATGTATTAACAGATTACGACCTTGCTGAAGCCGCTCGTGAACGTGACTTGTCTCATTTTGATTCTCTCCACTATAAGGATCTGAATATTTATACTCGCAGGCACTCTTTCCTGCGTCCGGAAGTTCTGTCCCAAAATATTACTATTGAGCCGGGGCGATTTTACAGTGAGGCCCGTTTACAGGAGACTCAATCGATGTTAGGACGTCTGCATGCCATCAAATATTCCGACATACGTTTTGTAGAGAACCATAATGACTCTACACTGTTGGACTGTTATGTGTTGCTGTCGCGTAATAAACCCAACTCTTTTAGTGCAGAGCTGGAAGGAACGAATTCTGCTGGAGACTTGGGAGCTGCGGCTTCATTATCTTACCAGAATCGCAATCTCTTCAATGGTTCTGAGCTTTTCACGTTCAAGGTGCGTGGTGCTTATGAGGCAGTGACCGGTTTGCAAGGTTATTCTAATGGGAACTATGTAGAATATGGAGTCGAAGCCAGTATAAATTTTCCACGTTTTTTGTTTCCCTTTATTTCGCCGGATGTACGCCGACGTATACAGGCTACTTCAGAGATTGCCTTACAATACAACTCACAAGAGCGACCGGAATTTGGGCGACGGGCAGCTTCCATGACATGGGGGTATCGTTGGTCGTATAATCATAAGTGGCGGCATTCCATCGATGTTGTTGACCTTAACTATGTCTATATGCCTTGGATCTCGACGACTTTTCGAGAGGAGTATCTCGATAATATAAATAATCAGAATTCAATATTGAAATACAACTATGAGAACCTTCTGATTATGAAGATGGGCTATGGATTTACCTATCGGTCTGAGGGGGGAGAGTCCCGCGCAACATTAGGAAATGCTTATTCGGTTCGTTTCAATGTCGAATCGGCCGGTAATCTGCTTTATGGTTTTTCACATTTACTCAAAGCTCAACGTAACGATAGTCATCAATATACTGTGATGAATATTGCTTATGCCCAGTATCTGAAGACAGATGTGGACTTTACAAAAAGCTTTTTGATTGACCATCGGAACTCCATCGTTTTTCATGTAGGTCTAGGGGTTGCTTATCCATATGGTAATTCTCGAATTTTGCCTTTCGAAAAGCGTTATTTCTCAGGTGGTGCGAATAGTGTACGTGGGTGGTTGGTCAGAAGGCTGGGACCTGGAAAATTTGCAGGTAATGATCGCAACATTGATTTTATTAATCAGTCTGGAGATATCAAGCTTGATGTGAATCTGGAATATCGCACGAAGTTATTCTGGAAACTCAATGGAGCCTTCTTCATTGATGCCGGAAATATATGGACCATTCATGATTATGAAGAACAGCCTGGAGGAGCTTTCCGCTTCAATAGCTTTTATAAAGAGATTGCTGTTGCCTATGGATTAGGGCTTCGTTTCGACTTTGACTATTTCATATTACGTTTTGATGGAGGAATGAAAGCTATCAATCCTGCCTACGAGAGTGGAAAGGACCGTTATCCGTTAATCCGCCCTGATTTCGGGCGTGATTTTGCTTTTCATTTTGCTGTAGGATATCCATTTTGAAGCAGCTTGTTTCCTGTCATGAATAAAGACCTAAACATAAGTATTAGAATATGATACATTTTGTAAGTTTGGCTAGTGGAAGTAGTGGCAATTGCTATTACTTATCAGACGGACATACGACTATACTCATTGATGCCGGTATTGGATCGCGAACTATTAAGAAACGCCTTAAAGAACTGGATCTGGACTTCCAGAATATTCAGGCTGTTCTTGTGACTCATGACCATGTAGATCATATCAAGGCCGTAGGTAGTTTGGGTGAGAAGAGCGGAATTCCGATATACTCTACACGCAAGGTGCATTCAGGTATCAGCCGTAGTTATTGTATGACAGAACGTTTGAAAACCAGTGCGCATTTTATTGAAAAAGAAGAACCGTTTATGATTGGTTCTTTACGTATTACGGCTTTTGATGTACCTCATGACTCTACAGATAATGTTGGGTATTTCATTGAGACAACAGAAGGCAATTTCTGTCTGGCTACCGATGTTGGGCATTTGACCGAAAGCATTATTGCTTTTTTATGTAATGCGGATTATCTCGTTCTTGAAGCAAACTATGATGAGACAATGCTCCGTATGGGACCTTATCCGGCTTATTTGAAAGAGCGAATTCTCAGTTCTACCGGACATTTGAGCAACCGTGAAGCGGCAGAATTCCTTGTAACCCATTATTCACCTCGTTGGCGTTATGTTTGGCTCTGCCATTTGAGCAAAGACAATAATCACCCGGATTTAGCTTATAAAACAGTTGAGATGCGTTTGGGTGAGTTAGGCATTCGAGTAGGAGAGGATATACAGGTTATCCCTCTCAGGCGTAGTCTTCCTACAGGTATATTTCATCTTGGAACAGCAGGTAACTCTGTATCATCTGTAGCTACTGACATGAATTTGTTCCCTGTAGAGGAAAAGAGATAGAGAAGTTGATGAACTTATGATCCCGTATACGATATGCCAGGATTTCCAGATTCCTTAATGTTTGAATAGGCGAAACTAAAAATCGCTGTAGGACTATATACTCTATACATGGTTCCTACAGCGATTTTCATAATCTAATCAAAATTGATACTATAGACAAGGATTATTCCCACTCAATTGTGCTAGGTGGTTTTGAGGAAATGTCATAGGTGACACGGTTAACTCCTTTTACCTTATTTATAATGTCATTGGATACTTTAGCCAGGAATTCATAGGGCAGATGAGCCCAATCTGCTGTCATAGCATCTGTACTGGTTACGGCGCGTAAGGCTACGGCGCGTTCATAAGTGCGTTCGTCGCCCATCACACCAACACTCTGCACCGGCAATAGAATTACTCCTGCTTGCCAAACTTGATCATACAGTCCCCAATCACGCAATCCTTGGATAAAGATATCATCGGCATCTTGTAGAATACGGACTTTTTCCGGAGTGATATCTCCCAAAATGCGTACTGCCAATCCTGGTCCCGGGAACGGGTGGCGAGTTATGAGATGTTCAGGCATTCCCAACTGACGGCCCACACGACGCACTTCGTCTTTAAAGAGCAAACGCAACGGTTCGCAAAGTCTGAGATTCATCTTTTCGGGAAGACCTCCGACGTTATGGTGGCTTTTGATAACAGTTCCAGTGATAGAAAGCGACTCGATGCAATCCGGATAAATAGTGCCTTGAGCCAGCCATTTTACATCCTTAATCTTATGGGCTTCTTCATCAAATACATCAATGAAGCCTTTGCCAATAATTTTTCGCTTCCTTTCCGGCTCTGTGACTCCGGCCAATTCTTTGAAGAATTTATGGCTGGCATCTACACCAATGACGTTGAGTCCTAGACATTCATAATCATGCAACACATTTTGGAACTCGTTCTTACGGAGCATGCCATGGTCCACAAAAATACAAGTAAGGTTTTTCCCGATCGCTTTATTCAGCAAGACGGCAGCCACTGATGAGTCTACACCGCCACTCAATCCTAACACGACCTTGTCATCACCCAGTTGTTCTTTCAGCTGTGCTACAGTACTTTCAATAAATGAGGCAGCGCTCCAGTCTTGTTTGCTTTTGCAAATATCTACGACGAAGTTGCGCAACATCTGAGTTCCGTCTTCGGTATGGTACACTTCCGGATGGAATTGTACTCCCCACAAGAGCTCGTTTTGGGCCTGATAGGCTGCAATCGCTACTTTGTCAGTCGAGGCAATGCATTTAAAATTGTCAGGAATTGCGGTGATAGTATCTCCATGGCTCATCCATACTTGTGAATTTTCACGCACATTCTTGAAAAGAGGGTTGTCTTTTTCAAAATGTGCCAAGTGTGCACGTCCATACTCGCGAGTTCCTGCCGGCTCTACACGTCCACCGTTGGTGTAAGCCATGTATTGTGCTCCGTAACATATTCCGAGGATAGGATATTTACCACGGATTTGGGTCAGGTCAATCTTGAAAGCACTCTCATCATAGACAGAAAAAGGACTTCCTGAAAGGATGACACCGATAACCGAAGGATCATCATGGGGAAATTTGTTATACGGCAGAATCTCACAATACGTGTTCATTTCGCGCACCCGGCGTCCGATAAGCTGGGTCGTCTGAGAACCGAAATCAAGAATAATGATCTTTTCTTGCATATTGTTTTAGTCTCTGGGTTTTATGAATAGATTGCAAAAGTAACAAAAAAAATTGGATAGTACAGGAATAATGACAAAGAATTGAGTTGCTTCCTTTCCCTTGTGGGCAAAATGTTGCATTTAGGAGAAGTCGGTAGAAGCTGTCTTGGTCCTGACTTCGTCACTCAAAAAAGCCTAATTTTGCAAAGCGTTGATAAATAGAATTTTGTAATTTTGTGTCACCTATTTTAGGGTGACATGGTTCAAAAATATGTTTATACGAAGAAAAAAATATCCCTCAGGCAATGTTGGCATAATTGTCACAGAGAAGATTAATGGCAAAATGAATGAACTTGCCACAATCGGCATAGCCAAGGAACCCGAAGATCTTGACTCACTCATATCTAAAGCCCGTGAGTGGATTGAGAGGGAGCAAGAACGTCGGCATCCCCGTCTGGATCTTTTCGGCGAGGATCGTAAGGGGTGTGAAACGGAACTTCTGAATGCCGAGCAAATGCTTTCATGTATTACCAACATATCGATTAACGGGGCAGACCTGATACTTGACCGTGTGTTTGACAGTGTGGGCTTCAACCGGATCGAGGATCCGGTGTTCCGACAGCTGGTAAAGGCGCAGTTGGCCTATCCGGCAAGCAAGGCGGCTACTGCCGAGTACCTGAAAAACCATTTCGATGAGGATGTCAGTCTGTCGAAAATATACCGTTATTTGGACAAGCTCAGCGACAGTCAGCATGAAATTGTCCAGGATATAAGCGTACTGCATACAAGGCAGGTGTTGAACGGCCGCATCGGTGTTTTGTTCTATGATGTGACCACTCTTTATTTTGAGGCGGATTATGAAGATGAATTGCGAAAGACAGGATTTTCCAAAGAAGGACGGCACAGGAATCCACAGATCATCCTCGGACTGCTCGTCAGCGTCGGAGGCTATCCGCTGGCTTATTGCATACATGAAGGGAACAAGTATGAAGGTCACACGATGCTGCCGGTAGTGACGGAATTTGTACGGAAATATAAATTGGAAGACTTTATTGTCGTAGCCGACTCCGGACTGATGAACAGCGACAATATAGCAGACTTGGAAGCAAACGGTTACAAATATATTATCGGTGCGAAAATCAAGAACGAAAGCAAAAGGATACAGGAATGGATACTCAGTCAGCCCAAAGTTGACAAGCAGATGGTGGAATACGACAAGGGAGGCAGCAGACGTCTGCTTGTGGGATATACAGACGACCGTGCCCGCAAGGATGCCCACAACAGGGAAAAGGGGATACAACGTCTGGAAAAGGCATACCAACGTGACACCCTGACGAAAGACAACATAAACAAGCGAGGTTATAACAAGTTCCTGAAGATGGAGGGCGACATTAAGGTGACCATCAATTACGACAAACTTGAGGCTGATGCGAAATGGGACGGGCTGAAAGGATATCTTACCAATACAAATATCCCGACCGGTGAAGTATATGCCGCATATCATAACCTATGGCATGTCGAAAGGGCTTTCCGCATCTCAAAATCGAAGATAGAGATACGACCAATGTTCCACTTCACCCACCGCAGAATAAAGGCACACGTATGCATCTGTTTTGTGGCGTTGAAAGTTTATAAGGAACTGGAGAGGCTGCTGAAACTATCCAATGTCAATATGAGTGTCGACAAGGTTTTGGCACTTGCGCAGACGATTGTAACAATACAGATGACATTGCCCAAGAACAAACAGGTAATCAATCGAACTATGCTGATGAAACGACATCAACGTATCGCGCAATTATTCTCTGAGGAGTTTTGGGTGACACGTTGACGAAGTCAGGAAAAAATTGGATAGTACAGGAATAATGACAAAGAATTGAGTTGCTTCCTTTCCCTTGTGGGCAAAATGTTGCATTTAGGAGAAGTCGGTAGAAGCTGTCTTGGTCTGATGGAAATACAATTTAAAGGCTGATGATTGATTTGGGTTAAATCATCCTTCAACATTTAAAAAAGTTCTCTTAAAATATGAATTTAGAAAACAATTTCTTACTTTTGCAGCGCACTTCGATAAGGACGAGGTAGTGAATTAAACGAGAGTTTATTTCTAAACATTATAGAACCCTTAAAAGTTTAAACAAAATGATTAAAGTAGGTATTAATGGATTCGGACGTATCGGACGTTTCGTATTCCGCGCAGCTCAAACAAGAAACGATATTCAGATTGTAGGTATCAATGACCTCTGCCCGGTTGATTACTTGGCATATATGCTGAAATATGATACAATGCACGGTAAGTTTGATGGTACTATTGAAGCTGACGTTGAAAACAGCAAGCTGATTGTTAACGGAAAAGAAATCCGCGTAACAGCAGAAAGAAATCCGGCTGATTTGAAATGGAACGAAGTTGGTGCTGAATACGTAGTAGAATCTACTGGCTTGTTCTTGACCAAAGAGAAAGCTCAAGCTCACATCGAAGCTGGCGCAAAATATGTCGTAATGTCTGCTCCTTCGAAAGATGATACCCCGATGTTTGTTTGTGGTGTAAACGAAAAAACTTATGTAAAGGGTACTCAATTCGTTTCTAACGCTTCTTGTACAACCAACTGCTTGGCTCCGATTGCCAAGGTATTGAATGATAAATTCGGTATTGTGAATGGTTTGATGACTACTGTTCACTCTACTACTGCTACTCAGAAGACTGTTGACGGTCCGTCTTTGAAAGACTGGAGAGGTGGTCGTGCTGCTTCTGGCAATATTATCCCGTCATCAACCGGTGCTGCAAAGGCTGTAGGTAAGGTTATTCCTGAACTTAACGGTAAATTGACTGGTATCTCTATGCGCGTTCCGACTTTGGATGTTTCAGTTGTTGACTTGACTGTAAACTTGGCTAAGCCTGCATCTAAAGAGGCTATCTGCGTTGCCATGAAAGAAGCTTCTGAAGGTGAATTGAAGGGCGTTTTGGGTTACACTGAAGATGCAGTTGTTTCTTCTGACTTCTTGGGTTGCCCGTTGACTTCAATTTTCGATGCAAACGCTGGTGTTTATTTGACTGACACCTTCGTAAAAGTTGTTTCCTGGTATGACAATGAAATCGGTTACTCTAACAAGGTTCTTGATTTGATTGCTCATATGGCATCTGTAAACTGCTAATTTATTATTCGCAATTTGTTTTTAAATCAGGAGGGGTCGTGTCATAGAGTTGACATGGCCTCTCTTTTTTATATGGAGCGTATGGCAGATATTGATTTGCTAACTATAATAGGACCGACTGCTTCCGGAAAGACGGCGTTGGCTGCAGCTTTGGCATATCGGAAGGGGGCTGAAATTATCAGTGGCGATAGCCGGCAGGTGTATCGTGGAATGGATTTGGGTACTGGGAAAGATCTTGAGGACTATATTTTCGATGGCTTTCAAGTACCGTATCACCTTATTGATATAGTAGATCCCGGATATAAATATAATGTGTTTGAATATCAGCGTGATTTTCTGTCGGTCTATGAAGGCATTCGCAATCGGGGAAAGCTGCCAATTTTATGTGGTGGTACCGGGATGTATATTGAGTCGGTTCTGAAGGGATATCGCCTTCTTCCTGTCCCAGAAAATCCGGAGCTTCGTGAGCGGTTGGCAAAATATTCTCTTACAGAACTGACAGACATTCTTTCTTCCTATAAAAAGCTCCATAATTTGACGGATGTCGATACGGTAAAGCGCGCGATTCGTGCTATCGAGATTGAAGAGTACTACAGAAATATGCCTGTTAAAGAAAGGGAATTTCCTGAACTGAAGAGTTTGATCATAGGGGTAGATATTGACCGGGAGTCACGTCGGGAGAAAATATCACGTCGTTTGCGTCAACGCTTGGAGGATGGCATGGTAGATGAGGTACGTCATTTGCTGGATCAAGGTGTTTCTCCAGAGGATCTTATGTATTATGGGTTAGAATATAAGTATCTTACCCAATATGTGATTGGAGAGTTGACCTACGAAGAGATGGTGCATGGATTAGAAATTGCAATTCATCAGTTTGCTAAGCGACAAATGACTTGGTTTAGGGGGATGGAACGTCGGGGATTTACAATCCATTGGATTAATGCGGCATTGACGATGGAAGAGAAGCTGGATAAGATAGAAGAGTTGTTACGTTAGTTGAGAATTGAAAGGTCTCCAAAATTAAATCTTTCAATCCTCAACTGATAGTTTATCCGATTTTGCTTATCTTTTTAAGCTTGTCTTCATTGATGATTTTAATTTTTCTCCCGTCTATGATAATTAATTTCTCTGTAGAGAAGTTGGATAGTGTACGGATGGCATTGGATGTAGTCATATTTGACAAGTTGGCCAGGTCTTCTCGGGAGAGGTAGATGCTCAATGTGCATCCATCTTCTTCTACACCGTAGCAGTCCTTTAGAAAGAGAAGAGACTCAGCCAGTCGTCCCCGTATGTGTTTTTGTGTCAAGTTGACGGTGCGTTCGTCTGCGATACCTAAGTCTGTAGCTAACTGATGGATAAAGAACATGGCTAGGCGGTTGTTTTCCATGACCATGTGATTGATGACATCCATCGGGATATGGCAGATGAGTGACGGCTCAAAAGCAGCAGCGGCTGTTACAAAATTTCCTCCAGAAAAGTAGGCACGATAAGCAAAGTATTCTACAGGTTTGATGACTCTGATTATTTGGCTGCGTCCACCAACACCATCTTTGTAGATTTTGACTTTGCCGTTAAGCAGACACAGCATGTGAGTAGGAGTTTCTCCTTCACAATAGATCGTCTCATTCTTTTTGTATTTTTGGATGGTGAAGTTCTGCCTCAAAGTGACGCGTTCTTCATCAGTGAGAAGCGTCCATATATCAGCAATACTTTCAATGATTTCTGCTTCTGTGATATCTTTTTTAGCCATATCTGTGTTACAAAACTATGTTATAGGGCACAAAAATAGCAAAAACTTTAGCTTCTCAATCTTTCTAAACGACAAGAAAAAGTGTTCCATTCTCTATTTATAGATAAATTAACGTAAATTCTGACTTATAGGAGTGCCACCTTCAGTCTTTTCTATATTTTTGCTACTACATGAGGCTTTTATAAGCTTTAAGTGGCACAAATGTCTCTTTAAATTGGTCGAAAAGTGCGACGCTTGCTACATATTTGTTGGCTCCTGTGGTTCGTAATTGTTCCGTTAAGAGGGCAAACGACCTTACAACCTCAACTGGGTGAGCCTTTGACGGGCGACTCCATCATTCATAATGTGGTGGCGTCCGCCGATTGGTATGCACGCATTGTGGGAGACTATCGGGCAGACCTCTATGTAAAGGGGCATTTCAAGGCATATCGTCGTAATATACTTTTACGGGTTGTCCCTTCCATGTTCCGGTTTGATAAGGGGGTAAAAGATTATATCATAGAATCAAAGAATGAAGTACATTATTCTGCTCCCGATATCTATGATGTTAAAGTACAGGCACTGACCGGAACATTTCGCCGTAATAATGGAGAAGTGGGTAACGCAATGAAGTATTTTAATATGAATATCTATTCCAATGATTTGTTGCCTGACAAACTGATTTCCCCTTTTACTTCAAATGGACACCGTTACTACTACTATATTCTTGATTCGATTTTTACGGAGCGCACTCCTGTGGAATATAAAGTACTCCTTGTTCCTCGTTATAAAAGCAATCAGTTGGTAAATGGCTATGTTACGGTGCGTGACCGTAGCTGGACTGTATCCGAAGGCTATATGGCTGGACAAGTCGATCAGGTCAAGTTTAAGGTTCGCGTCAAAATGGGGGCGGAAGGTAGTGAGATGTATCTTCCTCAGCGGATAGATGTCAAAATGCTTTTCAACTTTATCGGCAATAAAATAGGTGCCGACTATACGGCTTTATATACCTATAAGGACATAAAGCTTTCCGGTTCGTTACCTGAAACATTGCCTCGTAAACGTGACTACAATTTGTCGGACTTATATCGTTTGAGTGTGAATACGGATACGACTAACACGCATATTGCTAATATGGATACCTTGCGTCCGATTCCTTTGACTGGCATTGAGAAGCGTTTATATGACGTATTTGCTGAGCGCGAAGAATATCGGCGCAATACTCCTCCCGAGCCAAAGTCGAAAAGTCGGGTGTTTTGGGGGGAAGTAGGAGACATGTTGATTAGCGATTATACCTTTCGTTTCAATGATTTGACGAGTGTGAAGTTCTATCCGCTACTGAATCCTTTGCAACTTCGCTATAGCCATTCGAACGGAGTGTCTTATGTACAGCGGTTCAAATACAATCAGTATTATGCGAATGGGCGAAGCCTGTATGTGTCGCCGCGTATTGGCTACTATTTTCGGCATAAGGAATTTTATTGGCGGTGTGATGCAGACTTTACCTACTATCCGGAGAAACTGGGGCGTATAACCCTACACATGGGTAATGGAAACCGGATCTACAGCAACGAAGTAGTGGACCGACTGGATTTACCTTCGGACAGCGTGCTGGATTTTAACAAGCTGAAACTTGATTACTTTAAGGATTTGTATGTACAGCTCAGTAATGATATTGAAATAACCAATGGGTTACTGCTAAGTGTCGGCTTGTCTTATCACCGTCGTACTTTGGTTGACAAAGTCAATTTGTACAATCCCGACTTACAACAATATTTGTCAGGTAAACTTCGTGACACGTATTCAAGTTTTGCCCCTCGTATTCGTGTGGAGTGGACTCCTGGACAGTATTACTATATGGATGGACATAGAAAGGTCAATTTATATTCTCATTACCCGACGTTTTCAGTCGATTGGGAACGAGGTATACAGGGCGTATTCGGTAGTAGTGGAAAGTATGAGCGTATAGAGTTGGATATGCAGCAGAAATTCCGTTTCGGAGGCATTCGATATCTTTCTTACCGAGTCGGATGTGGGGCATTTACGGATCAGGAAGATATGTATTTTGTAGACTTCTTTAATCTGCGTAGAAACAATCTCCCGGACGATTGGAATGATGATTTGGGAGGAACTTTTCAGCTGCTTGATTCTCGTTGGTATAACTGGTCTAATAAGTATGTACGCGGACACGTGTCCTACGAGACTCCTTTTCTCGTATTTCGTCATTTGAGGAAATATGTAAATCTTATTGAATCGGAGAGACTTTATGGTGGGGTCTTACTTATGCCACGCTTGTTGCCTTATATTGAGTTAGGTTATGGCATCGGAACCCATATTTTTGATTGTGCGGCATTTGTTAGTTTTGTCAATGGAAAATACGAATCATTCGGTTGTAAATTTGCTTTTGAATTATTTCGCTGATTGATTACTCCAGTTAGCATATGTATACTCTTATAGGGTGTTAATTTGTATATTTCTATCCAAATGGTCGTTTTTTCGAAAATAAATCCAGTCCTTTTCTTTTTTTTATATGAAAATTGTTACTTTTGAACACTCCTACATGACGGGAGAAAAATAATATTGATTTACGAAAATGAATTCGAGAACCTTAAAATATAAGCTATGAGTTATTTGAGATTTGACAAGACTCTGATGACCAATTTGGAGGAATCTTTGCCCAGAGAGATATTGCGGACCAATCGTTCGGGTGCGTATCATTGCTCGACGATTGTGGATTGTAATACGCGCAAGTATCACGGTCTGCTGGTAATACCGGTTCCTGAATTGGATGATGAAAACCATGTCCTGCTATCATCTCTTGATGAAACGGTGGTACAGCATGGTGCAGAGTTCAATCTTGGGCTTCATAAATACCAAGGAAACAATTTCAGTCCTAAAGGACATAAGTACATTCGGGAGTTTGACTGCGAAAAAGTGCCGACAACGTTTTACCGCGTTGGTGGCGTTGTGTTGAAGAAAGAGAAGGTGTTCGTTCATCATGAGAATCGCATTCTGATTCGCTATACATTGGTTGATGCCCATTCAGACACAATATTACGGCTTCGGCCATTTTTGGCTTTCCGCAGTGTACGGCAGTTTACTCACGAAAATGCACAAGCCAGTCGCGATTATCAGCAGGTAGAGAATGGCATTAAGACATGCATGTATCCGGGATATCCGGAATTACACATGCAGTTTAGCAAACCTGTGGACTATCACTTTGATCCCAACTGGTATAAGAATATAGAATATCCCAAAGAGCAGGAGAGAGGTTATGCAGCAAATGAAGACCTTTACGTTCCCGGTTATTTTGAGATGCCTATAAAGAAAGGAGAGAGCATTATATTCTCCGGTGGAATTGCTCCGGCTGATATAGCAACTCTTGGAACCGTTTTCCAAACAGAAGTAGACAAACGTATCCCGCGCGACAGTTTTCTCCATTGCTTATATAACTCTGCCCACCAGTTCCATAACCGTCAGGGTGACAAACGTTATATTTTGGCTGGATATCCCTGGTTCAAATGTCGTGCTCGCGACATGTTTGTTTCTTTGCCGGGCTTGACATTGGCAATTGAAGAAAATTCAGTGTTTGATGAAATCATGAACACGGCCCGTGAAGCTATTTACGAGTATATTGAGGATCGTCCGTCGACCTGCAAAATCAGTGAGATGGAACAGCCAGACGTGTTGTTATGGGCTATCTGGGCGTTGCAGCAATATGCTAAAATGCTTTCGCGTGAACAATGCCGGGACAAGTACGGTAAATTGATAGAAGACATTATAGAATATATCCGGAATGGCAAACATGTCAATCTGTTCCTGCATGATAACGGGCTTCTATATACGAATGGTATCGAACGACCGGTGACTTGGATGAATTCCACTGTCAACGGACGTCCTGTAATTCCACGTACAGGTTATATAGTAGAAATAAATGCTTTGTGGTATAACGCCTTAAAATTCACGGCAGACCTGGTGCGTGAAGGTGGTAATCCGACCTATGCCGATACGCTGGATGCATTGGCAGCTACGGCTGGAAACTCGTTTGTTGAAGTGTTCCTGAATGAACACGGGTATTTGTTTGACTATGTTGACGGGACGATGATGGACTGGAGTGTACGCCCGAACATGATTTTCCCGGTAGCCTTCGATTACTCTCCTTTGTCACTTCCACAGAAAAAAGGAATTTTGGATATTGTCACTCGCGAATTGCTTACTCCTAAAGGACTACGTTCTCTGAGTCCTAAGAGTGGGGGTTATAATCCTAACTATGTGGGACCACAGACACAACGTGATTATGCTTATCATCAAGGTACAGCTTGGCCCTGGTTGGAAGGTTTCTATCTGGAAGCTTACATGAAGATACATAAGATGAGCGCCATCTCCTTTATAGAACGACAACTCATAGCCTATGAGGATGAGATGAACCTTCATTGTATTGGTACAATACCCGAATTATTTGACGGGAATCCTCCTTTTAAAGGTCGAGGCGCTGTGTCCTTTGCCATGAATGTGGCTGAACTGTTGCGTATCCTCAAGCTGTTGACTAAATATAACCAAATGTATAACGAATCATTAAAGGAGGAATAGAACTATGAAAGTATTAATGTTTGGTTGGGAATTTCCTCCTCACATCCTTGGAGGACTGGGTACAGCAAGTTATGGTCTGACAAAGGGACTGGCCCAACAATCTGACATGGAAATCACCTTCTGCATCCCTAAACCGTGGGGGGATGAAGATCAAAGCTTTTTACGTATCATAGGTATGAACAGTGTCCCTATTGTATGGCGTGATGTACAATGGGACTATGTAAAAGGCCGTGTAGGTTCCTATATGGATCCGCAGTTGTATTATGATTTGCGAGACCATATTTATGCCGACTTCAATTATATGAACACCAACGACTTGGGCTGTTTGGAATTCTCCGGACGCTACCCGGATAATTTGCACGAGGAGATTAATAACTATTCCATCGTGGCAGGTGTTGTGGCACGTCAACAGCAGTTTGATATCATTCACTCGCACGATTGGCTGACTTATCCGGCAGGTATTCATGCCAAGCAGGTATCGGGGAAGCCTCTTGTCATCCATGTACATGCAACTGATTTCGACCGAAGCCGTGGTAATGTGAATCCGACTGTATATGCCATTGAGAAGAATGGTATGGATCATGCAGACCACATTATGTGTGTGAGCGAACTGACGCGACAGACTGTTATCAATAAATACTTCCAGGATCCGCGTAAAGTATCTACCGTACATAATGCAGTTTCTCCTTTGTCGGATGAAATCCAGGCTATTGTTCCGCAGAAGTTCCCACATGAGAAGCTGGTGACTTTCCTGGGCCGTATCACAATGCAGAAGGGACCGGAATATTTTGTGGAGGCAGCGAACATGGTTCTTCAGCGTACACATAATATTCGTTTTGTTATGGCGGGTAGCGGAGACATGATGAATGCCATGATACAGCTGGTAGCTGAACGTGGCATTGCGGATCGTTTCCATTTCCCGGGTTTCCAGAAGGGGAAACAGGTTTATGAATGTCTGAAGGCAAGCGATGTGTATATAATGCCTTCCGTATCGGAGCCATTTGGTATCTCACCGTTGGAAGCCATGCAATGTGGTGTGCCCTCAATCATCTCCAAGCAGTCGGGTTGTGCTGAGATTCTTGATAAGTGTATTAAAGTGGACTATTGGGATATTCATGCCATGGCAGATGCCATTTATTCACTTTGTACCAACCAGTCACTCTATGAATATCTTAAGGACGAAGGGAAGAAAGAAGTCGATGCCATTACTTGGGAGAAAGTGGGAGTGAAGATTCGTGGAATCTACGAACAAGTGATAAGAAATAGCTGACAACACATATCAAAAACACACGAAGATTATGAAAACAATTTGCCTTTATTTCGAAATACATCAGATTATCCATTTAAAACGGTACCGTTTTTTTAATATTGGTACCGACCATTATTACTACGATGATTATGAAAACGAACGTTCCATTACAGAAGTAGCTGAACGTTCTTACATCCCGGCCTTGAAGACGCTCATTGAGATGGCGCGTGAGCACGGCGACTATTTCAAAGTTGCAATTTCAATTTCCGGTGTAGCTTTGGAACAATTGGAAATTCATGCGCCCATGGTCATCGAACTTTTGCACCAGCTCAACGGGACCGGATGCTGTGAGTTCCTGGCGGAGCCTTATTCGCATGGTTTGTCTTCACTGGCTAATGAAGAGTGTTTCCGGGCCGATTTGGAACGTATGCGCAAGAAAGTGCGTCAGCTTTTCGGACAGACGCCTAAAGTATGCCGCAATTCCAGTTTGATTTATTCGGATGAGATTGGTGCTATTGTTGCCGATATGGGATTCAAGGGCATGTTGACAGAAGGAGCACGTCATATTTTGGGTTGGAAGAGTCCTCACTATCTCTACCACTGCAATATGAATCCGAATCTGAAACTTCTGTTGCGTGACTATAAACTTTCAGATGATATCAGCCTGCGTTTCTCTAATTCCGAGTGGAATGAGTATCCGTTGTTTGCAGATACTTATATGAACTGGATTGAAGCACTGCCCGAAGAAGAACAAGTCATCAATATCTTTATGGAACTGTGCGCTTTGGGCATCTACCAGCCGTTGTCATCAAATATACTTGACTTTATCAAGGCGCTTCCGGCAGTGGCTAAAGAGCGGGGTATTACCTTCTCGACACCGACAGAACTTTGCACCAAGTTGCACTCTGTAGCTCCTCTTGATGTCGCTTATCCGATGTCTTGGGTGGATGAAGAGCGTGATATCAGTTGCTGGCTGGGTAATGTCATGCAACGTGAAGCTTTCAACAAATTGTACAGTGTAGCAGAACGGGTACATTTGTGCGATGACCGTCGCATTAAGCAGGACTGGGATTATCTGCAAGCAAGCAACAACTTCCGCTTCATGACAACCAAGCATACGGGCTTGACGATGAACCGTGGTATTTATGATTCTCCCTATGATGCATTTACTAACTACATGAATATTCTGGGTGACTTTATCCGTCGCGTCAATGCTCTCTATCCGGCTGATATGGATAACGAGGAACTCAATGCTCTGTTGACAACCATCCGTAACCAAGATGAAGAAATCTCCGCATTGAAGAAGGAGGTAGAGAATTTGCAGATGAAGCTGACTAAGGCTGAACAGCCGGTCCCGTCGACTGAAGAGACGGCTGAAAAACCGGCAGCTAAAAAGCCGCGCAAAGCTTCCACTCGGAAGACTACTACGAAAAAGGACTAGATAGAGGTTAGCCGTCTTTTCTGATGACAACCTGTAAGGACAGATACTTAACTATGAACTTCGGGGGCGGGCCATGGTGTCCGCCTCTGTTATTTATACGTTGTCCCTCATGAAGTCGGCTCCAATCTTTTATTCTTCTTTCAAAAAGTTCTACTTTTGTAACATCAATTCATCAAAATACAAATCATTATGACAAAGAAAATCCTTTTGTTAGGCTCTGGAGAGCTGGGTAAAGAGTTTGTGATTGCAGCTCAACGGCTCGGCCAGTACGTCATTGCCTGTGATTCCTATGCCGGTGCACCCGCCATGCAAGTGGCAGATGAGTGTGAAGTCTTTGATATGCTCGATGGTGACAGCCTCATGGAAGTAGTCAACAGACATAAACCGGATATCATTGTTCCTGAAATTGAAGCGATACGTACAGAACGTCTTTATGATTGTGAAAAGGAAGGCATACAGGTGGTTCCCAGTGCCCGCGCTGTCAACTTTACCATGAACCGTAAGGCAATCCGTGACCTTGCAGCCCAGGAATTAGGACTACGTACTGCCCGTTATTTTTACGCGAAGAGTCTCGAAGAATTACGTGAGGCTGCCGCCAAGATCGGATTCCCGTGTGTTGTAAAACCATTGATGTCTTCATCTGGTAAAGGACAATCCATAGTGAAGAGTGCGGATGAACTAGAACATGCATGGGAATATGGTTGTAATGGAAGCCGTGGCGACATCAAGGAGCTTATTATTGAAGAATTTATCCGTTTTGATAGCGAAATCACTTTGCTTACTGTGACCCAACGCGAGGGACGTACGCTTTTCTGTGCCCCCATTGGACACGTCCAGAAGGGAGGGGACTATCGGGAGAGTTTTCAACCGGCACCCATCTCATCTGAGCATCTGAAAGAAGCTGAAGAGATGGCTGATAAAGTGACCCGTGCCTTAGGAGGCGCCGGTTTGTGGGGCGTGGAATTTTTCCTGAGTCATGACAAGGGCGTCTATTTCTCTGAATTATCGCCGCGACCACACGACACAGGAATGGTTACGCTTGCCGGTACACAAAATCTGAATGAATTTGAATTGCATTGTCGTGCCGTACTGGGATTGCCTATTCCGGCGATAACTCAAGAACGTATGGGAGCAAGTGCTGTTATCCTGTCGCCGATAGCTTCAAAAGAGAAACCGCGTTATGAAGGAGAGGCTGATGCTCTGTCAGAACCTTGTACGGACTTACGTATCTTCGGTAAGCCGTACACCAAGCTTAATCGCCGTATGGGAGTGGCACTTTGTTATGCTCCCCTTGGAAGCAATCTGACTGATTTGCGGGAGAAATGTAAGGCGACAGCCGCAAAGGTGAAAGTATTCTGATAAATTATACGGCTTATCAGGCAGCATCTGCATGACAGGCGTATGAATTCTGGAACTGTACGAGTGACATAAGTAGATATATGGATACTTGTGTCACTCGTTTTGCTGAAGACGTAGTGGGCGTCGAGTTCAAGCGAAAAACAAGATATTGGCAGAAAGCTTGGATTTGGCTGATTCTGCTTGACAGGGTTATCCGAATAGTCTATTTCTGCTAGCAGGTAATAGGAAAACTCAGGACAAAGTGTAAATGGGATATTAACTTATATTAGTTGCTTTCTTCTTTTTGGATATATTATTTCAGAAAACTTAATAATTTATAGCCATAAAAAGTCGAAATAGTAGGGACGAATTCGATGATCCCCCGGCACGAAATTAAAAAATGCGACGACGAATGGATGAGTTTTTGCCTGTGTAATGCCAAAAATGATATCAGGAAGAGGCAAAAAAGGCAGAGCGAAGATGGTCTGAGTGGGTTTTCTCTTCTGGAAGCTGCGTGGACTATGAATCCTGAAAACTGATAAAATGATATCCTCAAGCGGGCAGGTGTGTCGCCAATGTACCTCTGTCAACTCAAAGCTGACTACAGGAGCTGGAAAGGGAAATTATAACTTTCAATATGTAGATAGGCACTCAAGTAAAGAGCCCCGCTTTACTCACCAATTCGTTCCTAGGCATGTGGACGGAATGTTAGTAACATCCCATTTGACATTTTGCTATTTCTTCATCAGGTACAGGAATATATCTTGAGTTCTTTATCCTCCGTTTCATTTCTTGTCATGTTATTGTAAAACACGGATACTCGGGTTCATGAGAGAAATAGGGAGGGGAAGAAGAGAAAACGCAATACAAGTGTCGAATCGTGGAGGGAATATCCTTTTATATGTTAAAAGCGAAAGAAAAACTAGCTTTAATACGTGGAAAAACTTAGGATATATTAATAGATAAAAGTCACTAAAATAATAAGGTATATAGCAAAGTGTTAGT
Source organism: Bacteroides sp. Marseille-P3684 (assembly GCF_900291465.1). Taxonomy (GTDB): domain Bacteria; phylum Bacteroidota; class Bacteroidia; order Bacteroidales; family Bacteroidaceae; genus Phocaeicola_A. The sequence continues at coordinate 2,491,427 of NZ_LT985808.1, read as the reverse complement.
TGAATATACTTTATTCATGCCCTAAAGGTAAGTATATATAGCAAGTGGAAAAATGAAAGTTAAGGGCATATACTTCATGTTTATTTTTTCTAAAAATGGTTTGCTTAAGGTAGCTTTATGGGAGAAATTTTTTCTATCTTTGAACTCGATAACGAAAAATTGATTCATTAACAATAAAAGATTGCTTATGTCACAACTAGTAGGACATATTTCGCAAGTTATCGGTCCGGTAGTCGATGTCCTTTTTGAAGGAAAAGATGTGGATGCCGAATTGCGTCTCCCACGCATCCATGATGCTTTGGAGATTAAGCGTCCCGATGGTCGTATCTTGGTGGTTGAAGTACAACAACACATCGGAGAAGACACGGTGCGTACTGTCGCAATGGACCGTACCGACGGCTTGCGAAGAGGTATGGAGGTTGTCCCCACAGGACAGCCTATTACAATGCCGGTGGGTGAGCAGGTGAAAGGACGTATGATGAACGTCACCGGTGACCCTATCGACGGTATGAAAGAGCTGGATCGTCATGGTGCTTATCCTATTCACCGCGAGCCTCCTAAGTTTGAAGAGCTGTCAACGAGCCGTGAAGTGCTCTACACAGGTATCAAAGTCATCGACCTTCTTGAACCTTATGCAAAAGGTGGTAAGATTGGTCTGTTCGGAGGTGCCGGCGTGGGTAAGACGGTACTTATTATGGAGCTCATCAACAACATTGCCAAAGGACATAACGGTTTCTCAGTGTTTGCCGGTGTCGGTGAACGTACCCGTGAAGGTAACGACTTGTTGCGGGAAATGATTGAGTCAGGCGTTATCCGCTATGGTAAGGAGTTCGAAGAAGGAATGGAACGTGGCGAGTGGGATCTTTCGAAGGTAGATTATTCGGAGGTGAACAAGTCACAGGCAACATTGGTGTATGGCCAGATGAATGAGCCCCCCGGTGCACGTTCCTCTGTGGCTCTGTCCGGACTGACCATCGCCGAATCTTTCCGTGATCAAGGTGGAAAGGATGGCAAGTCCAGTGATATCCTCCTCTTTATTGATAACATCTTCCGTTTCACTCAGGCCGGTTCTGAGGTGTCGGCTTTGTTGGGTCGTATGCCTTCCGCCGTGGGTTATCAACCGACTTTGGCTACAGAAATGGGACAGATGCAGGAGCGTATCACTTCTACAAAGAATGGTTCTATCACATCTGTGCAGGCTGTGTATGTGCCTGCCGACGACTTGACAGACCCTGCTCCGGCCACAACATTTACCCACTTGGATGCAACCACTGTGTTAAGCCGTAAGATTACAGAATTGGGAATTTATCCGGCTGTAGATCCGTTGGAATCAACTTCCCGTATTCTTGACCCGCTTGTAGTCGGAAATGAGCATTACGAAACTGCACAACGTGTAAAGCAGATTTTGCAGCGTAACAAGGAACTTCAGGATATCATTTCTATTTTGGGTATGGATGAATTGTCTGAAGAAGACCGCATCACGGTTAACCGCGCTCGTCGTGTACAACGTTTCCTGTCGCAACCATTTACTGTGGCTGAGAAATTTACGGGCGTTCCAGGTGTAATGGTGCCTATTGCCGATACAATCAAGGGATTCAAGATGATTCTTGATGGTGAAGTTGATCACTTGCCTGAACAGGCATTCTTGAATGTCGGTACAATTGAGGATGCTATTGAGAAAGGAAACCGTTTGTTGGCTGCTGCCAAGCAAAGTAATGACTGATTATGGAAACGAAAAACTTGCATTTAGTGATTGTTTCGCCTGAAAAGACATTGTTCAAAGGTGAAGTTACTGATGTGACATTGCCGGGCTCACAAGGAATATTTATGGTATTGCCCAAGCATGCACCTCTGATTTCGTCGCTTGAGAAAGGTACGCTCACTTATACTACAGCGGAAGGCGAACAGTCACTGGAAATTACAGGAGGTTTCGTGGAAGTAAGGAAAAATGAGGTGTCAGTTTGTGTGGAACAATAATCGGCGAGTGCTATGTTGTCAAAAGTAAAAAGAATATTTATCATTTCTTTGACTTTGCTGATGCTGGCATTCGGATGGGGTGGAGCCATGATATTCCATCATTTCTTTGAGGAATCCTATTCGCCCTATTATCCGCTGATTCCCTTGTTCTTTTATGTGTTCGGACTTATTTTTATTTATCTGTTCGAATATATGCACAAGCACATGCCTGACAAATCTTTGATGGTATATGTCATTAATAAGGGAGCCAAATTACTTATTGGACTGGTGTTCATGGTGCTTTATGGAATGTTTATAGGCATTCACACGAAAGCTTACTTATGGACATTCCTTATCTATTATGTCATATATCTGATATTTGAAAGTTGTTTTTTCCTCCGTTTTGAGATGGAAATGAAAAAAGTGAATAAGAAACAATGAAACTATTACGCCATTTTGGACTATTTCTGTTAGCCTGTCTCCTGGGTGTCATGCCATTGCATGCTGCAGGAGAGGAGGTAGCCGGAGAAAAAAGTACGGTAGACGTACAGGAAATCGTCTTTGGTCACATTCGTGATGCCTATGAGTGGCATTTGTTTACTTTGGGCGAAAAGCATGTGTCCATTCCTCTTCCTGTGATTGTCTACAGTCAGACCACAGGATGGCATGCCTTTTCATCTTCAAGGTTAGGACACGGAGCTGAATATGAAGGTTTCCATATAGCGTCTGAAGGTAGCTATGCCGGTAAGGTCGTTGAGACTACTCCTGACGGGCAGGAAGTCCGCCCATTGGATATCTCAATTACCAAGACTGCTTTGTCTTTGATGATTAACAGCTTGTTGCTGGTTCTTATCATGGTCGGTGTTGCGCGTTGGTACAAGAACCGCAAACCCAGTTCCGAAGCCCCAAAAGGTTTTGTAGGCTTCATGGAAATGTTTGTGATGATGATTCATGACGATGTGATTGTGAGTTGTGTAGGAAAGGATTACAAACGCTATGCTCCTTATCTGCTCACAGCCTTCTTCTTTATCTTCATCAACAACCTTATGGGACTGGTGCCGATTTTTCCGGGCGGCGGCAACGTAACAGGCAATATAGCCATTACCTTGTTCCTGGCCTTGATGACTTTCCTGGCTGTAAATATCTTCGGAACAAAGGAATATTGGAAAGAGATATTCTGGCCTGATGTTCCCACGTGGCTGAAAGTGCCTGTTCCCTTCATGCCTGTTATCGAGTTGTTCGGTGTCTTTACAAAACCTTTTGCATTGACAGTCCGTCTGTTTGCTAACATCATGGCCGGTCATGCCATCATCCTGTCATTGGTGTCCATCATCTTTATCACTGCATCTTTGGGTGCCGTGTTAAGTACTTCGATGACCATTGTATCTGTGCTGTTCTCCATCTTTATGTCTTGTCTGGAAATACTGGTTGCCTTCATTCAAGCTTATGTCTTTACGATGTTGTCAGCCGTATTTATCGGTCTTTCAAGAGTACGTCATGAAGAACATGCCTGATTAAATCATTTAAAGCATTAGAGAAATAAAACTTAGTAATAAACTTAAAAACTGAAAATTATGTTGTCTTTAATTATGTTGCAAGCTGCAGCTGCAGGTCTTTCACAATTGGGTGCCGCAATCGGCGCAGGTTTAGCTGCTATTGGTGCTGGTATTGGTATTGGTAAAATCGGTGGTTCTGCCATGGAAGCCATCGGTCGCCAACCGGAAGCAGCCGGCGACATCCGTATGAATATGATTATTATTGGTGCCTTGGTTGAAGGTGTAGCATTGTTTGCCGTTATCATCTGTCTGTTGGCTCTCTACGCATAACTCTAAACGAGGCTTAGTTTATGGAACTACTTACACCGGATTTCGGTACGTTCTTTTGGATGCTGGTGTCCTTCATCATCGTCTTTGTCATATTGGCTAAATTCGGCTTTCCCGCATTGGTCAATATGGTAAATGAGCGTAAGCAATACATTGACGATTCGTTGAAGTCGGCACGTGAAGCCAATGAGAAACTATCGCATATCAAAGAAGAAAGTGAATCCATTTTGGTTGAAGCCCGCAAAGAGCAAGCACGTATCCTGAAGGAAGCCATGGACACTCGTACGCAAATCGTCAACGAAGCGCGTGACAAGGCCAAGGCTGAAGGAGGGCGTTTGTTGGAAGAAGCGCGTAAACAAATCCAGAAAGAAAAAGATGATGCCATCCGCGATATCCGTAAACAGGTGGCAGAGTTGTCAGTAGAAGTTGCTCAAAAGGTTCTTCGTAAACAACTCTCGAGCGAGGTGGAACAAAATGGAATGATCGAACGCATGCTCGATGAAGTTTCCGATTCTAAAAAGTAATGAGCTATGAACATAGGAGTAATCTCAAACCGCTATGCAAAAGCATTGTATCAGTATGCCGCTGAAGGTCAATGTGAGAAACAAGTCTATCGTGAAATGATGACTTTGGCTGACAGCTATCTGCAAGTACCCGCTTTGCGTAAGGCGCTGGATAATCCTTTGCTTTCGGTGGCTGAAAAGACTGATTTGCTTTGCAATGCCTGTGGAGGCAAAGTCAGTCCGCAGACCAAGCGTTTTTTCATGTTGGTCCTTACAGAGCACCGTGAGAAGTTCATGCAGTTCATGGCTGTTGCTTACATAGACCTTTATCGCAAGAAACACAACATCCTTATCGGACGGTTGATTACGGCGATACCGGTTAGCAAAGAAATCGAAGACCGCATGAGAGCCATGATTGTAAAAGGTACTCAAGCAACTGTCGAATTTGAGACACAGGTGGAGCCTTCCATCGAAGGTGGATTCATCCTTGATGTAGACTTCAACAGACTGGATGCCAGTGTGGCTACACAGTTCAAGCGTGTTCATCGGCAGTTTATGGAGAAGAATAGAAGAATTGTATAATTAAACAAGTAAACATGTCTGAAAATATAAAACCCAGCGAAGTCTCCAGTGTCTTGCTTGAGCAGTTGAAAGGCATTGATACCAGCCTTCGGTTTGAGGAGGTGGGTACGGTGCTTCAGGTAAGCGATGGCGTAGTCCGTATCTATGGACTTCGTAACGCCGAGGCTGAAGAACTACTTGAGTTTGAAAATGGAGTAAAAGCCATCGTGATGAACTTGGAGGAGGACAATGTGGGCGCCGTGTTGCTCGGACCGACTGATAAGATTAAGGAAGGTATGGTTGTGAAGCGTACCGGACGTATTTCTTCCATTCTGGTGAGCGAGAACATGTTGGGCCGCGTTGTGAATCCTTTGGGCGAACCCCTTGATGGCGAGGGTGAGATTGGTGGCGAGATGATTGAAATGCCGCTTGAGCGTAAATCGCCTGGTGTCATTTTTCGTCAGCCTGTAACTGAACCCTTGCAGACTGGCTTGAAAGCAGTAGACTCCATGATTCCTATTGGTCGTGGGCAGCGTGAGCTGATCATTGGCGACCGCCAGACAGGAAAAACATCTATTGCAATTGACACGATCATCAACCAACGTGCCAACTATGAAGCCGGGAAACCTGTTTATTGCATCTATGTGGCAGTAGGTCAAAAAGGCTCCACCGTGGCCAATATTGTAAACGTTTTGCGCGAAAAAGGCGCCATGCCTTATACAGTGGTGGTTTCGGCTACAGCTGCTGACCCTGCTGCATTGCAGTATTTTGCACCCTTTGCCGGTGCCGCCATCGGTGAATACTTCCGTGATACAGGCCGACACGCACTGGTTGTCTACGATGACTTGTCCAAACAAGCGGTTGCCTATCGTGAAGTTTCATTGATTCTGCGTCGTCCCTCCGGACGTGAAGCTTATCCGGGAGATATCTTCTACCTGCACTCCCGTCTGTTGGAGCGTGCTGCGAAAGTAATCCAACAGCAGGAAGTGGCAGAACAGATGAACGACCTTCCGGCAAGTTTGAAGGGACGTGTCAAAGGAGGCGGTTCACTAACCGCATTGCCTATTATCGAAACACAGGCAGGAGACGTCTCGGCATATATCCCGACTAACGTCATCTCTATTACCGATGGTCAGATATTCTTGGAGACTGACTTGTTCAACCAAGGTTTCCGTCCTGCGATCAATGCCGGTATATCTGTATCTCGTGTGGGTGGTAGTGCTCAGATCAAAGCAATGAAGAAAGTAGCCGGAACCTTGAAAATAGACCAGGCTCAGTATCGTGAATTGGAAGCATTCTCCAAATTCAGTAGTGATGTCGATCCGGTAACAGCAATGGCACTCGATCGGGGACGTAAGAATAATCAATTGCTTATTCAGCCTCAGTATTCACCGATGCCAGTGTCTGAACAGATTGCCATCCTTTACTGCGGAACGAAGGGTCTGATGAAGGATATTGAGGTTAGTCAGGTTCATGAATTCCAGGATGCCTTCCTGGAGAATTTGCGGGCAGCCCACCAGAAAGATGTGCTGGATGTGCTTGCAACAGGTGTAATAAATGATGATGTAACCAAGATTATCACAGACGTTGCAGCAGCCATTTGTCTGAAATTAAAACGATAAGTTATGGCTTCACTGAAAGAGATAAAAGGAAGAATAGGATCAGTGCAGAGTACGTTGAAGATAACATCTGCAATGAAGCTTGTCGCGTCGACCAAACTGCGACGGGCACAGACTGCTATTGAGAATATGCTTCCTTACGACCGACAGCTGAGCACCATCCTGCATAACTTCCTGGCAAGTGGCGTGACGGTGGAATCTCCTTTCACCGAAGAACGTCCTGTCGAACGTGTGGCTGTGGTGGTGGTAGCGTCGAATTCCAGTCTCTGTGGCGGATTTAACAGCAATATTATCCGCAAAGCTGACAGTGTGCTGGCTGATTACGTGCATAAGTTGGGGAAAGACCGGCTGCTGGTATTTCCTGTCGGACGTAAGGTTGCTCAGGCACTGGGTAAACGTTTTGATTTGAGCGAAGATTTCAAGATGATTGGTGATAAGCCGGCTTATAAACAAGCTTCGGAATTGGCCGAACACCTGATGAATCTTTTTCTTCAAAAAGAAATAGACAGGGTTGAGCTTATCTATACGCATTATAAATCAACTTCTACACAAATCGTGACCCATGAAACGTTTCTTCCATTAGCTCTCAATTCCGGTAGTGAAGGGGAGGAGAGTGCTTCGGCTCAAGATTATATTGTTGAGCCTTCTCCGGAAGAACTGGTTGCACGATTGCTGCCTAAGACTTTGAGAATGAAGATTTATACAATCTTGTTGGATTCAAATGCTTCAGAGCATGCAGCGCGTACAGTGGCAATGCAACAGGCTACCGATAATGCAAACGAGTTGTTACAAGAGCTTAATCTGATGTACAATAAGGGACGTCAGCAAGCTATTACCAGCGAATTGCTTGACATTATTGGTGGTTCAATGAACTAATGTATAAAAGCAGGAATATCGAATTGAAGGTGATTTCATGGTTGAAATCAGGCTGCAATTCATATTCCTGCTTTTATTGTGTATCTCTTTTTCCGTCAAAAGATGTGTTAGAGTAGGGGGCAAGGTTCTAGCCTTTAAAATCCTGAAACATACGGGTGCTCAAATACTTCTCTGCACGATCGGGAAATACGACAACGATATTGCCGCGATCAATCCTCTCAGCAGTACGCATGGCAGCCAGCATGGCTGCGCCGCTACTCATTCCTGCAAATATTCCTTCACTGATAATAATGCGGCGTGCTGTGGCTATCGCTTCTTCACTTTCAATCATTTCCTGAATATCAATCTTTGAAGGGTCATAAATGGCAGGAACGATTGCTTCTTCCATGTTCTTCAGCCCTTGGATATAGTGTCCCTTTACCGGATGGGCGCACACAGTCTGGATATCTGGTTTCATCATTTTCAGGAAGCGTGAGAGTCCCATGATGGTACCTGAAGTTCCCAATGCGCATACCAGATAATCAATTTGTCCGTTCATCTGTTGCCAGATCTCTAAGGCAGTGCTTTCATAATGTGCCTGATAGTTGCATGCATTGGAGAATTGGTCAGGCATAAAATATTTATCCGGTTGTTCCTGTACCAATCGTCGGGCCATGCGGATGGCTCCATCGGTGCCTTCTTCAGCCGGTGTAAGGCGGACTGTGGCACCATAAGCACGAATAATCTGTCTCCGTTCGACAGAAACAGCACTACTCATGACTATTTCTACGGGATATCCTTTTATGACACCTATGATAGCCAAGCCGATACCGGTGTTGCCCGAAGTCGGTTCAATAATTGTTTTCCCTGGAGTGAGCAGTCCATTGCGCTCTGCATCTTCAATCATTTTCAGAGCAATCCGGTCCTTGATACTCCCTGTAGGATTAAATCCTTCCAACTTAGCAAATATCGAGACATTTGGATTGGGTGAAAGCCTATTGATTCGTACCATCGGAGTTTGTCCGATAGTTTCCAGAATGTTGTTGTAATACATCTCGTCAGTTCGTTGTAAAATTTGTATTTAGCATACATTTATAGTCTCATAAATGCATGAGTCTTTTTCTCTCTTTTGAATGTTTATAGTCAATTGTCCACCACGATAGTTCCCAATTGCTTTCCCGTTTCTTTAGATACATAATGGTAACGGAAGGAAACATTGTGCTCTACAAAATAGCGCATATCAGGAGTATTGGCTATTTGTTCCGCCATTCGGCGACAACCTTCCGGACTATCATCCACACCACTTCTCAACACACTGTCAGGGGCCCCGTGTAAAGAATAGTAATAGTGGATTGCATTTTCATGTACCCAATAGGCTACACTGTCCAACTGCGTATATGCATCAATGGTTTTGGGACAGCCTCGGTTGACCTCATCTACAGAACGTGCGCAACGCTCTTGCGGGCTTTCCTTACATGCTGCAAACATAAATGTCAGGCAGCCTAGCATGAAGAATGGTAATATTTTCATAATTATTTTCTATGATATGTATAAGGAATGGCTAAGATACAGTGTTTTTTGATATGTACATCCACAAAAATGAGTAATTTTGCAACTGTAAAATCATTTGGTTGCAATGACTGATGCAGGATTATTTCCTTTGTCTTGAGGTCATCTGCTTTATTTTTGTTTACACTATGGTATTTGATAAGGAAGCACGCATAGAACGTGCAAAAAGCTTATTTCTGTCGGGATTCAATTGTTCGCAATCGGTAGTTGGTGCATTTGCAGATATCTATGGTTTTACCCAGGAACAAGCCATGCGTATGTCTGCCTCTTTTGGTGGAGGAATAGGGCGTATGCGACTGACGTGTGGAGCAGCATGTGGAATGTTTATGCTTGCCGGACTGGAGACTGGAGCTACGGACCCTCATGACCGGGAAGGTAAAGGAGCAAACTATGCCTTGGTCCAACAATTGGCTGCGGAGTTTAAGTCACGCACCGGTTCCATCTGCTGTGCTGAGATGCTTCGCTTGCGTAAGGATACTCCTATCGTATCAACTCCAGAAGAACGCACTTCGGAATATTATGCCAAGCGTCCTTGTGTGCGGATGGTAGAATTGGCAGCTCGTTTATGGGCAGAATGTTACGAAAACATGAAAAAACAAGATAGATAATAGGGGATAGGCTGTTTTTGTTATTCCAATATTAGGTTATTAGTGTTGAAATATCTAATTTTGAGGCGATTTTAGAGAAAAGGCAATTAATGAGAAGCCTAAGGAGCTTCTTTATGTATAACTAAAAGGTATAATTATGTTGAAAGAAAAAGCTGGAAACGTGGCTGGTATCATTTGGAATGCCCTTAATGGGACAGAAGGTCTTACACAAAAGCAAATCAAGAAAGCTGCAACTTCAAAATTGTTGGATAAAGATTTTTTTCTTGGCTTAGGCTGGTTACTAAGAGAGGATAAAGTGGTAGTGACAGAGAAAGACGGAGAACTCTTTGTTCAACTGACTGATAACGATTGATTCTGTAGAGCTTATTCTCTGCATGGTTATTAAAAGGAGTGTGCATGTGCACTTCCTTTCAAACTTTCTATCCAGATGTTTTAAACGGGAAGGAGACGACAGCTTTCTTCCCGTTTGATGTAGGGATATTCAGTAAATGCCCCTATAAAATACAATGGCATATGAAGATGACAAAATATAATCACTTCATATGCCATTTTTATTGTCATTCTTCTGTATTTTCTCATATACTCTTATCAGCAGGACATGACGTTCCGGAAGAAGTCAGATGACCTCTTCTGATTCTGTCAGTAAAATCATGTCATGCCGCTTTAACTGCTCTGTTTCTGATCTTGTCAATCATCAGTACGGCATTTGCCGTATGTATTCCAAAGAAAATCCATAGGATTTCCGTCTTTCTGTTCCGTGCCTTTATCCTTGAGAGTGAGTAATGCTGCTTCTGTGTGCCGAAGCTGCCTTCAAGCCGGGTAGCTCTTTCTTTTGAGAGTTCACTTCTGAGAACCTTTCTCAAGGATTCATCCCTGGCCGCCCTTCCCTTGCGTACAAAGGAGGTGGATATTCCATATTTTGTACAGAACTTTCTGTTGGCATTATTGGCGTATATGGAATCGGCAGCCACGCATCTTACTCTCACATTCATGAGCTTCTGCTGCATGCGGATGCAGTCCTTCAGGCGTATGCCTTCGTTGAAAGCCTTGAAGGAGAGGTGTTCGATGAACGATATGCCGTCTATCTGTATGTTGTTGACCTTCGCACCGAACTCGACGGACTTTGTTTCCTTACCTCTTACAATGGGACGTACATAATGACGGTCAATGCTGACAATACGGTCACTGACCTTCCTGCCTTCAAACAAATCCTTTTCCTGTACAAGAACCTTTCTGATGATGGAAAGACGCTTCCGGTAATCCCGGGTATATCGGAGTGAGGTCCCATGTTCTCTATGGATTTCATCCCTCTGTATGAGAAGCTTTTCAAGGAGTCTGATCATACGACGCCTGAGCATCCTTGTCCTTGAAGCCTTCCTCTTTCTTTTCTTGCAGTAGGACAGATAGGACTTCGCCACATCCGCATACTTGTTGCGCGGACGCCTTATACCCAGATCCCTGCAATGAAGGCAGATATGCCTGTAGAGCCATTCCAGGCTTTCCCAAAGGAGTTTCATATCCGTAGGAAAACGCATATGGCTCTCATAGCATGTGGCATCGGTCATACACACATGAAGGTTCTCAAGATAAGGTTTCCAGTGTGAGGACAGCACTTCCTGGAGGGAATCAATGTCAAGACGGGATGCTATTTCATTGCGGATGGCACTGACTATCTTGTAGTTGGTTATGGGGAAAGACGGATTTATCATGATTCCGCAGAACATCTGGTAGTGTATGTTTCCGTTAAGATGTTCCACCAGCTGTCTGTCAGAGAAGCCGGTGTACGCCTTCAGGACCATGAGGGCAATCTTAGCCGAAGGACTGAAGATGTTCCTGCGTCCCAGTCGCTGTTCCGACAGGCCCATAGTCTTTGCCATACGGTCAAATGGGAACACGGAATGAAGCCTGCCAAGCTCACTCTCATGAAAACTCTGGTTCATCCGACATTTCGCGTGATGCGGCAATCATGCAGTGCATATAGCCTCAATTCAAAGTATCGTTCATCCCTAAATCCATATGCCGTTCTCTTCATGACCTTTATCTTGTTGTTGATGCCTTCTACCTTTCCGGTTGATATATGGCAGTCATACCATGCGAGTATGCCTGTCCTGTGTGCCGTTACCGTAGTTGCCATCTTCACCAATTGCGGCACTTTGCTCTCCCGGGCTTGCTTTACCCAATCCGTCATGCCCCTTTCGGCATCGTCCTTATTGACCTGCATCCAGATTTCCCTGAGCTGTTCTTTCAGGTAGTATGCCTGCGACAGGGGCTTGTTCATATCCAGCGCGTTGTCAAGCCGTGTCTTATACTCCTTGTCGAAGATATCCGCCCCATTACTCAGTAACAGGTATCGCGTACCTTTCAACACCTTGCGTTTGTTGATGTCTTTTTCCATGTGGTATTGCACCCTACGTATTTCATCCAGTTTCTCGTTCATAAGCTTTACCACATGGAAATGGTCAAACACGTGCACCGCATTCGGGCAATTCTCATATACAGAGGAGATGAAGGCGGCGGAGAGATCTGTTGCAATATACTTGATGCCAACGCCTTTTCTTCTGATCCGTTTCCAAAAGCCATCCAGGGCGTCTGCTCCTTTGCCGTTACCGACATAGAGAATACGGCCACTCTTTAGGTCAACCACGATTGTCTTGTACACATGTCCTTTCCTGACCGCAAATTCATCTATGCCAATGCTGTCCACTCCTTCAAGGGAGGGAGGCGCGTAATGGTATTCAAGATGACGCGTATGGATATCCTTGACGGTATCCCAGGATACGCCCAGGAGATTGGCTGCGTCTTTCAAGGTCATGCTCCTTAACAGGTCGACTACATATTTTGCGAAACGATGGGTGTAACCGCAACTACCCGTGGCAAAGGGTATGCTCTCCTGACGGTCATAATCACAATCCTGATTCTTGCACTTATAGCGTTGGACTTTCATGCGGATTATCACCTTTTTGCCGCCTATCGGGAGTCCTATAAAGTCACGAACTCGAAAACCGTTCTTGACCAATTGGCGATGCCCGCACTTAGGACATTCTTTCTTCCGCTCTTTTGCTTCAATATGTAAGATAATTGTATTACCTTTGTATTCCTCACGAGTGCATTTGTGGTTATATAACCCCCAAGCATGATATAGAAAACTGCTGTTCATTACTGTACATTTGTTTGTGCTTATTCAAATATACAATTTGTTCAGCGGTTTTTCTTCTTTAATAAACTATCACGCGAAATGTCGGATGAACCA
>NZ_LT985808.1:2472712-2478131 GCF_900291465.1 Bacteroides sp. Marseille-P3684 | reverse complement strand
TGGTTCATCCGACATTTCGCGTGATAGTTTATTAAAGAAGAAAAACCGCTGAACAAATTGTATATTTGAATAAGCACAAACAAATGTACAGTAATGAACAGCAGTTTTCTATATCATGCTTGGGGGTTATATAACCACAAATGCACTCGTGAGGAATACAAAGGTAATACAATTATCTTACATATTGAAGCAAAAGAGCGGAAGAAAGAATGTCCTAAGTGCGGGCATCGCCAATTGGTCAAGAACGGTTTTCGAGTTCGTGACTTTATAGGACTCCCGATAGGCGGCAAAAAGGTGATAATCCGCATGAAAGTCCAACGCTATAAGTGCAAGAATCAGGATTGTGATTATGACCGTCAGGAGAGCATACCCTTTGCCACGGGTAGTTGCGGTTACACCCATCGTTTCGCAAAATATGTAGTCGACCTGTTAAGGAGCATGACCTTGAAAGACGCAGCCAATCTCCTGGGCGTATCCTGGGATACCGTCAAGGATATCCATACGCGTCATCTTGAATACCATTACGCGCCTCCCTCCCTTGAAGGAGTGGACAGCATTGGCATAGATGAATTTGCGGTCAGGAAAGGACATGTGTACAAGACAATCGTGGTTGACCTAAAGAGTGGCCGTATTCTCTATGTCGGTAACGGCAAAGGAGCAGACGCCCTGGATGGCTTTTGGAAACGGATCAGAAGAAAAGGCGTTGGCATCAAGTATATTGCAACAGATCTCTCCGCCGCCTTCATCTCCTCTGTATATGAGAATTGCCCGAATGCGGTGCACGTGTTTGACCATTTCCATGTGGTAAAGCTTATGAACGAGAAACTGGATGAAATACGTAGGGTGCAATACCACATGGAAAAAGACATCAACAAACGCAAGGTGTTGAAAGGTACGCGATACCTGTTACTGAGTAATGGGGCGGATATCTTCGACAAGGAGTATAAGACACGGCTTGACAACGCGCTGGATATGAACAAGCCCCTGTCGCAGGCATACTACCTGAAAGAACAGCTCAGGGAAATCTGGATGCAGGTCAATAAGGACGATGCCGAAAGGGTCATGACGGATTGGGTAAAGCAAGCCCGGGAGAGCAAAGTGCCGCAATTGGTGAAGATGGCAACTACGGTAACGGCACACAGGACAGGCATACTCGCATGGTATGACTGCCATATATCAACCGGAAAGGTAGAAGGCATCAACAACAAGATAAAGGTCATGAAGAGAACGGCATATGGATTTAGGGATGAACGATACTTTGAATTGAGGCTATATGCACTGCATGATTGCCGCATCACGCGAAATGTCGGATGAACCTCCTAAATCCTCTACTTTTTCTTGGTTCTTCCGTTGACTGTCGCAAACCTTGCCTTAATTTCTCCCATTGCTCCTTGAACCATTCGCCAATTGGCTGCCTGTTAATGGTCAGTACCAGTTTGCCGTTATCGGCCGGATTCTTTTCCACTTTAAAAACATCGTTCTTGATGTCAAACTTCCGCCTGTGCTCTTCGGAATAAATCCTGCCATTGCATCTGATAGCTTCTTTCTTTGTCAGGAGGCTCTCTATCATTTCTTTGGTAAAGCCGATGGCAGCGCACAACTTTTCCATTCTCAACATCTCCCTGAGCATCGGAAACCACTTGAAAGCCTTTTCAAGCAGGGTATTCAACCGTGATATTTCCTTGTCTTTGGCTTCAAGTTCCTGGTTGTGTATTCCTTGCAGGTTGCGTATCTGCTTGCCGTGCTGTTCCTGCATACGCTGCATTTGGGCTTTCAAGTCATCAATTCCCTTGTCCCGTTTGGCAATTTCCTGACGCAATTCGTCATTGGACTGCTCCAGTTTCTTCATTTTTCCGCTGCCGAAAAGAGAACCCACTCCGCTTGCTATGACAGTGGCAGCATCGGTGGCGGCGCTTTTGAGCTTGTCCGTGCGTATCTCCGATTTCACCTGTCTGAGTTCTTGTTCGGCAAGGTTTACCTGCTGTTCCTTATGCCGCTTTATGGTTTCTATGCGTTGCAGTTCGGCTTTCTGCTTCTCAATGATGAAGTCGTTCCGTTCCAGATGTTCTTTGCCTGTTACGGCTTTTGACTTACCACGCTCCATCAGAAGGATGTCGGATGCCAAGGTCTGCATCTGCATCATGTCATCGTCATTGAGTTTGCGGCTCTTGCCTGTATCGTGGTTCATCCAGTCGAATACGATATGCGCATGGTAATTCGGCTTGAACCACCTTTCGCCTACCTTGAAACTCTCCCTGTCCTCCGGGTCAGGCTGTCCGTTCAGCCAATGCCCTTCGTCTTTGTGCAGGAAGATTTGGAGCGGTGTAATGCCCCAGCGTCTTTGGCACTCCTCGCCAAACTTATGCACATCTGCCAGTGTGGTGTCAGGTCTGATGAGCAACACTCCCTCACGTATGGGTGAACATCCTGCCACTTTGATAATCTTGCCGTTCTTGCCTTTGCGCTCACGTTCTTTTTCCTGCATGGCACGACCTGTCTTTTCCTTGACCATCCGTTTGATGTTCTCATAGTGCATCTGCAATTCGGGACTGCCGAAGTCCGGGTTTATCCACTGCTCGTTATTTGCAGAGAGTTCGGATACCACATATACTTTGGATTTTCCGATATTGCGCATATACTCGGCAGTTCTCCGGTTATGAGCCTCGCTTGATGCCACGTTGCAAGGCTTGATATGTATGCTTGATTTTGTTGCCATCTATTCAATTTTTAATTTGATTGTTTACTAAATCTGTTTGTTGCTTTCCGCACATATCCGCAAGGGGTTCTTAGGGGTGCAACCCATGAGCGGAGTTTCCAAAGAGAGGGTCACTCTTTGGTCGGGTTGCATAGGGCTGAAAACCCTTGCCGGGTTCTTAGGGCAGCGTCCTAAGCCCCTCGGGAGAGCCCACAACTACGCAAGCGAAGCGTGTAGTTATAGTGAGCTATAACCGGAAGCCTTTCGGTTTCTTGGATAGCGCGTCATTCCTCTTTCTGACGGATTGAATTTGCTCTTTTCCATCAGCCATGCGCTTCTGCAAATACTCGTTCAGGTCTTTGCATCCGCAGTAGATTTGGGAAGCGTCCCGTATATGCCGGGTGCTGTCGTATTCCTTGCGGATTCGCTGCAAGGTTTCCATTCCTGCACGGTCATTGTCAAAAAAGCAGTGGATGCGCTCATAGCTTCCCAACGGGTAGAGTGCCTTGGAAACATTGGCTACGGAGTTCAGCACCATGTAATCCTGCCTGTCGAAATCGGGGCATTGCGGGCAGCTTTCAAGCCGCAGGGTCAGAAATGAGAGGTAGTCCATAAATCCCTCGAAAACGAAACAGGCGTCCTTCGATTCTTGTTGCCGTATGTGGGTGATGTCTTTCGGTGCGATACAGCCTTTGAAATATCGGTTGCGTATCTCATAGCCGCCCGATATGTTCGGAAACGCAATGGCGAAGTACCGCTTGCCGTTGTGCGTAAACCGTGCCTCCCGGCATTCTCTTTTCGCCAGTACCGGATTTATTCCCCTTTCCTGCAAATAAGCAAGCAAGGCAGGGGAAGAAAGCGGCACGATTTCCAACTGCTGGAAGCTCGGCTCTGTAAAGGACTGCTTGCGAAAAGAGAAAGAGACGGGGCGCACGTGCGGTGCCTGTTCCTCTATGCGTTTCAAAAGGTACGGCACACTATCCGTTGCATAGAGGTGCGAAGCCAGTGCGATGATGTTGCCGCCCTTGCCGAGCGCAAAATCATACCATTGGTTCCGCTCGGTGTTCACCTTGAACGATGCTTCGGTTTCTTCCCTGAACGGTGATTTGTACCAGAGATTGATGCCCTGCCGTTTCACCGGGTTATACCCCAAGCTGTGAAGATACTCCTCCAGCCTGATTTGTTTTGCTGTCTCCTGACTTCGTCACTCAAACAAGTCTAATTTTGCAAAGCGTTGATAAATAGAATTTTGTAATTTTGTGCCACCCATTTTAGGGTGACACGGTTCAAAAATATGTTTATACGAAGGAAAAAATATCCCTCAGGCAATGTTGGCATAATTGTCACAGAGAAGATTAATGGCAAAATGAATGAACTTGCCACAATCGGCATAGCTAAGGGACCCGAAGATCTTGATTCACTCATGTCTAAAGCCCGTGAGCGGATTGACAGGGAGCAAGAACGCCGGCATCCCCGTCTGGATCTTTTCGGCGAGGATCGTAAGGGGTGTGAAACGGAACTTCTGAATGCCGAGCAAATGCTTTCATGTATTACCAACATATCGATTAACGGGGCAGACNGGATTGACAGGGAGCAAGAACGCCGGCATCCCCGTCTGGATCTTTTCGGCGAGGATCGTAAGGGGTGTGAAACGGAACTTCTGAATGCCGAGCAAATGCTTTCATGTATTACCAACATATCGATTAACGGGGCAGACCTGATACTTGACCGTGTGTTTGACAGTGTGGGCTTCAACCGGATCGAGGATCCGGTGTTCCGACAGCTGGTAAAGGCGCGGTTGGCCTATCCGGCAAGCAAGGCGGCTACTGCCGAGTACCTGAAAAACCATTTCGATGAGGATGTCAGTCTGTCGAAGATATACCGTTATTTGGACAAGCTCAGCGACAGTCAGCATGAAATTGTCCAGGATATAAGCGTACTGCATACAAGGCAGGTGTTGAACGGCCGCATCGGTGTTTTGTTCTATGATGTGACCACTCTTTATTTTGAGGCGGATTATGAAGATGAATTGCGAAAGACAGGATTTTCCAAAGAAGGACGGCACAGGAATCCACAGATCATCCTCGGACTGCTCGTCAGCGTCGGAGGCTATCCGCTGGCTTATTGCATACATGAAGGGAACAAGTATGAAGGTCACACGATGCTGCCGGTAGTGACGGAATTTGTACGGAAATATAAATTGGAAGACTTTATTGTCGTAGCCGACTCCGGACTGATGAACAGCGACAATATAGCAGACTTGGAAGCAAACGGTTACAAATATATTATCGGTGCGAAAATCAAGAACGAAAGCAAAAGGATACAGGAATGGATACTCAGTCAGCCCAAAGTTGACAAGCAGATGGTGGAATACGACAAGGGAGGCAGCAGACGTCTGCTTGTGGGATATACAGACGACCGTGCCCGCAAGGATGCCCACAACAGGGAAAAGGGGATACAACGTCTGGAAAAGGCATACCAACGTGGCACCCTGACGAAAGACAACATAAACAAGCGAGGTTATAACAAGTTCTTGAAGATGAAGGGCGACATTAAGGTGACCATCAATTACGACAAACTTGAGGCTGACGCGAAATGGGACGGGCTGAAAGGATATCTTACCAATACAAATATCCCGACCGGTGAAGTATATGCCGCATATCATAACCTATGGCATGTCGAAAGGGCTTTCCGCATCTCAAAATCGAAGATAGAGATACGACC
>NZ_LT985808.1:2200180-2469726 GCF_900291465.1 Bacteroides sp. Marseille-P3684 | reverse complement strand
GCCTTATACCCAGATCCCTGCAATGAAGGCAGATATGCCTGTAGAGCCATTCCAGGCTTTCCCAAAGGAGTTTCATATCCGTAGGAAAACGCATATGGCTCTCATAGCATGTGGCATCGGTCATACACACATGAAGGTTCTCAAGATAAGGTTTCCAGTGTGAGGACAGCACTTCCTGGAGGGAATCAATGTCAAGACGGGATGCTATTTCATTGCGGATGGCACTGACTATCTTGTAGTTGGTTATGGGGAAAGACGGATTTATCATGATTCCGCAGAACATCTGGTAGTGTATGTTTCCGTTAAGATGTTCCACCAGCTGTCTGTCAGAGAAGCCGGTGTACGCCTTCAGGACCATGAGGGCAATCTTAGCCGAAGGACTGAAGATGTTCCTGCGTCCCAGTCGCTGTTCCGACAGGCCCATAGTCTTTGCCATACGGTCAAATGGGAACACGGAATGAAGCCTGCCAAGCTCACTCTCATGAAAACTCTGGTTCATCCGACATTTCGCGTGATGCGGCAATCATGCAGTGCATATAGCCTCAATTCAAAGTATCGTTCATCCCTAAATCCATATGCCGTTCTCTTCATGACCTTTATCTTGTTGTTGATGCCTTCTACCTTTCCGGTTGATATATGGCAGTCATACCATGCGAGTATGCCTGTCCTGTGTGCCGTTACCGTAGTTGCCATCTTCACCAATTGCGGCACTTTGCTCTCCCGGGCTTGCTTTACCCAATCCGTCATGCCCCTTTCGGCATCGTCCTTATTGACCTGCATCCAGATTTCCCTGAGCTGTTCTTTCAGGTAGTATGCCTGCGACAGGGGCTTGTTCATATCCAGCGCGTTGTCAAGCCGTGTCTTATACTCCTTGTCGAAGATATCCGCCCCATTACTCAGTAACAGGTATCGCGTACCTTTCAACACCTTGCGTTTGTTGATGTCTTTTTCCATGTGGTATTGCACCCTACGTATTTCATCCAGTTTCTCGTTCATAAGCTTTACCACATGGAAATGGTCAAACACGTGCACCGCATTCGGGCAATTCTCATATACAGAGGAGATGAAGGCGGCGGAGAGATCTGTTGCAATATACTTGATGCCAACGCCTTTTCTTCTGATCCGTTTCCAAAAGCCATCCAGGGCGTCTGCTCCTTTGCCGTTACCGACATAGAGAATACGGCCACTCTTTAGGTCAACCACGATTGTCTTGTACACATGTCCTTTCCTGACCGCAAATTCATCTATGCCAATGCTGTCCACTCCTTCAAGGGAGGGAGGCGCGTAATGGTATTCAAGATGACGCGTATGGATATCCTTGACGGTATCCCAGGATACGCCCAGGAGATTGGCTGCGTCTTTCAAGGTCATGCTCCTTAACAGGTCGACTACATATTTTGCGAAACGATGGGTGTAACCGCAACTACCCGTGGCAAAGGGTATGCTCTCCTGACGGTCATAATCACAATCCTGATTCTTGCACTTATAGCGTTGGACTTTCATGCGGATTATCACCTTTTTGCCGCCTATCGGGAGTCCTATAAAGTCACGAACTCGAAAACCGTTCTTGACCAATTGGCGATGCCCGCACTTAGGACATTCTTTCTTCCGCTCTTTTGCTTCAATATGTAAGATAATTGTATTACCTTTGTATTCCTCACGAGTGCATTTGTGGTTATATAACCCCCAAGCATGATATAGAAAACTGCTGTTCATTACTGTACATTTGTTTGTGCTTATTCAAATATACAATTTGTTCAGCGGTTTTTCTTCTTTAATAAACTATCACGCGAAATGTCGGATGAACCAAAACTCTTGCGATATTTTTCCAGAATATCAAATTCTGTAAAGCCCAAAGTAGGGTGAATTTCTGAAATATTTTGTATCTTAGCCATATCTTAGTTTGGGAATTTCCCCCGTTTTGGCTGCCAAACCTTAAATTCGGGGGAATGCCTAAAGATACAAAAAAGCCAACTAATTCGCAATACTTTATGTATGAATTAGTTGGCTAATTTTATACTATTTACTGAATGTCCCTACTGAATGTCCCTTTTTGGAAAGAAAGATTCCAATACTTCTGCGAAAGTTATGGAGGCTTTCGGCGGAAGTATTGGAATGATATCGCGTCTTTGATTTTAATCCTTATAGCATTCAGGAAGACGGCTTTGTACGGCTGAATAAGCTTTTTCCATGGTAATCTTGATGTCCTCCGGTCCTTGTCCCTGTGGATAGATTGGATCATGCATGGTGAGAATCATGCGGTGACGTCTGATGAAACCTCCGGTACGTGGCAATACCTCGAATGAACCGTCGATGGTTAGGGGAACAATGGGGAGCTGGAGCTCGTCTGCCAATTGGAAAGCTCCTTTTTTGAATGGTTTCATTTTCCCATTGAAAGTGCGGCTGCCTTCCGGAAATACGACCAGCGAAGTTCCGTCAATCAATGTATGGCGTGCTTGTTCAATCGTCTCCTGT
This sequence comes from Bacteroides sp. Marseille-P3684, assembly GCF_900291465.1. GTDB lineage: Bacteria > Bacteroidota > Bacteroidia > Bacteroidales > Bacteroidaceae > Phocaeicola_A. The sequence continues at coordinate 2,467,251 of NZ_LT985808.1, read as the reverse complement.
ATCTTCTTGGGACCGGATTTATCAACAAAGATATGCCCGGCAGACTGGCATGCCTTTCCAACAAAAGGAATGCTGCGGAGCGATTTCTTCATCATCCATTTGAAGTTACGTCCCAAAAAACCATATATCAGGAAGATGTCAAACGAACCTTGATGGTTGGCTACAAAGATGTACGATTGGTTGGTTTTGACCAGCTGGTTATTGTTGACCTTAATCGGGAGTAACAGGATACGGCAAATCAGTTGGGACCAGATCTTACCGGGGTAATACCCCCAAAAGTGCGCACTTCCGATGAATGAACCGACGATGGTGGTCAAAGCCGTCAGTAGAGTGAGGACTAGCAAGATTGGCAATGCAATGCATAGTTGATAAACGCGATATACTATTTTTCCCATGATTATGATATTCGATTTGGCTGCAAAGGTAATGGTTATTTCTGTTTTTTGTGTAGAGTTATTACAGTAATTTCGGGCCATGCGCCAAAGCGGAAGGGAAGCATAACTTCACCTGCGCCGATGTTGACGTAAAGGCCGCGTTCGTTTTCCAGATACATTCCACGATTCTCAGGGTAAAACCAGGAGGCAGGTGTAAATCCGAAAAGCAGGAACTGCATGGCATGGGTATGTCCGGCAAGCATCAGCTGTATATCGGTGTCGGGCAATACTTCACGACGCCAGTGGGTCGGATCGTGACTGAGTAGGACCTTGAACATTCCTTCCGTACCTTTCATCGCTTTGGGGAGATCACCTCTTTCCGGGAATGGAGGATAACCTTGATTCTCGACACCGATCAAAGCGATGCAGGTATCTCCCCGATGAATCAGTGCATGGGCATTGTTCAACATTTGCCATCCCATTCGGGCCTGACGTTGTTTGAGCTCTTCCAGATTGGCTGCCCGCTCACGGGGACTGTTCCATCGGATGTAGGTGCTATAGTCGTGATTGCCCAGTACGGAGAAAACACCGTCGGGAGCATGGAGCTGCTTGAGTATGTTTTCGACACCGTCCAATTCCGTGGCGCGGTGATTGACCAGGTCTCCCGTAAAGACAATGAGATCGCCTTGTTGTCGGTTCATGAGATCGACGAGTTCCTGGACACGACGGGGATAACCGGCAATGGTTCCGATATGCAAGTCCGAGAACTGTACGATGCGGTAACCGTCGAAGGCTTCAGGGAGATCAGCCGATTCGAACGAGACTTCTTTGACCTCATAGCGGTGCCATCCGCAAATAGTGCCGTAAAGTACCATTGCCATGCTGGACAGAGCGACAAACAAACCTGAAGCAGTACCGACTGTAGCTGCGGGTTTCCATAACCGTCGGGATGCTCTGCCAAGGAGAGAGAAGAGGCAGAACAACCCTTTGGGAATGGTAAATGCCATATAGACGATGACGAACAATCCTGTCAGATGGGTCTGTCGTGCACTGTAATCTTCGTGGATGACAAGGATGACCAGTGTCACAAGCAAGACGAGTGACGGCAGGAAGTAGAGTAACCGGAGCCACCATCGTCGGGTGAGATGGCGGATGTAAGCTGCATAGATGTACCAATCGGATAACACCATGCAGATTAATAAGAAGAGGGTGATTCGTTGAAGCATGATATTAGATTTACAGGTTATTTCTTTTCGCAATCCAGGGACTACTCACTTAAATTGGCGGCAAGGAACTTCCGCATCTCTTCGAGGCTCTTGCCTCGGCGGGATGCATAGTCGGCTAGCTGGTCTTCTCCAATCTTTCCTACGGCAAAGTAATGGGATTGTGGATGAGCGAACATGAGTCCGCAAACTGAAGCACGGGGATCCATCATACCGTTTTCCGTCAGGTGGATACCGATTTGCTTCATGTCCAGCAATTCATCGAGCAGGAAGGTGACGGATTGGTCGGGCAGGGAAGGATAGCCGACTGCCGGGCGTATGCCCTGATATTCTTCCTTCAGCAGTTGGGGAATGGTGAGCCGTTCATCCTTGGCATAGCCCCAGAACTCTTTGCGTACCTGCTCATGCAACCGTTCAGCGGCTGCCTCAGCCAGGCGTTCGGCAAGGACATGCACCAGCATGCGTTTGTACGGGTCGTTTTCGTAGAGTTCTTCCATTTCCTGGTCTACGGTTGTGGCAAATAATCCTACGGTGTCGGCGACTCCTTGTTCCATCGGGCGGACAAAGTCGCTCAGGCAGAGACAGGGGGCTCCGGGCTTTTTGACCGTCTGCTGACGTAAGAGGGGGAATACCGTCTCATCGTCAAGTATCAGGTTGTCTCCCTTGCTGTTGGCTTTACAAAGGCGGAATACACCGTGAACCTTGTAGTCTTCATCCAACTGCCAGAGCATGCGTTGGGCTTCTTTGAAAAGCTGCATGGCTTCGGCTGCCTTGGGACGGTCTTCTACCGGGAAGTCCGTCAGCCACATGGCGCGGCAGGCATCACATCCATGGACGTTGCCAATTTCGGCAAAGCGGGGTTGAAATCCCCAGGCATGGAAGAAATAGATCCAGTTGATGTAGTCGGTCAGTTCGTGAATTCTGTAAGTGATAGTCATAGTTGTAAATGTTGAGGTTGGGTTAAAAATAAATCGTATCAGTTTCGCTGGAAGCGGAGGGCTTGTCCGCGGCAGTCGTCGTCAATCTGTCCGTGGTTGTATACTTGCCGTCCGTTGACAAAAGTGCGTTCCACTCTCCATTGGAAAGTGTGCCCTTCCAACGGACTCCAGCCGCATTTGCTCAAGATGGTATTGCTATCGACCGTCCACGGGCTGTTCGGATGCACCAGGACCAGGTCTGCCTGGTATCCCGGACGGATGTAACCGCGTCCTTCGATGGCGAACAGGCGGGCCGGTGCATGACACATCTTTTCCACGACGTCTTCCGGACGCAAGATGCCGGCATCTGCCATTTCGAGCATGGTGACGAGGGAGAATTGCAGCATGGGCATTCCGGAGACGGCTTTCAGCGCTCCTCCCTCTTTTTCTTTCAGCAGGTGGGGGGCATGGTCTGTAGCAATGACATCAATCCGTCCGTCGGTCAGTGCACGGCGCAGTGCATCCCGGTCGGCAGCGCTTTTGATGGCCGGGTTGCATTTGATGCGTGTGCCCAATGTCGCGTAATCATCTTGTGTGAAATAGAGGTGTGCGACGCAGGCTTCGGCGGTAATGGCTTTCTGCTCCATGGGGGCGCTGCTGAAAAGTTCCAGTTCTCGTGCAGTGCTGACATGGGCGATGTGCAGGCGGGCTCCGGTCTCTTCAGCCAACCGGACTGCCAGGGAGGAAGAGCGGTAGCAGGCTTCGTCATCTCGTATTTCCGGATGGAACCGGACATCCGGGTCATCTCCGTAAAGTGCTTTGTAGCGACGGGTGTTTTCCGAAATGACGGACTGGTCCTCACAGTGTGCCACGATAATCATGCCTGCTTCCCGGAAGATTGTGCGTAAAGCTTCCATACGGTCCACCAGCATATTGCCTGTGCTGGAACCCATGAACAGCTTGACGCCGCAGACCTGATTCCTGTCCAGCTCTTTCAGCAGGGGGGCATTGTTGTTGGTCGCTCCAAAATAGAACGAATAGTTCACCCGGCTTTTGAGGGCAGCATCCCGGAATTTGTTTTCCAGGGCTTCCAGAGTGGTCGTTTGCGGATTGGTATTGGGCATGTCCATGAATGAGGTGACGCCACCGGCAGCTGCGGCACGACTTTCGCTCACCATGTCTGCCTTATGGGTCAGCCCCGGGTCACGGAAATGTACATGGTCGTCAATGACTCCGGGCATCAGGCAGGCACCTGAACCGTCGATGACGGTGTCGCATGCAGCACGGGGCTTTTCTCCGGAACGGAGTACTTCGGAAATCTTTTCGCCTTCGATGACGACGGCTCCGTCAAAGGTCTGTCCCTCATTGATGATGCGGACGTGGTCGATGAGTAATCTGTTCATAGGGCTTAGGATTGTTTACGTTTGGGATAATGTTTGAACCAGCTGTCAAGCTTCAGTTGGATGACGCCCAGCATGGCCTCACCAAAGATGCCTCCGCTCATTTTGGATGTTCCAAGTTCGCGGTTGATGAAGATGACCGGCACTTCCTTGATTTTGAATCCGCATTTGTAGGCGGTGAACTTCATTTCAATCTGGAAGGCATAACCCTTGAAACGGATGTGGTCGAGCGGTATGGTTTCCAGGACTTCGCGTCGGTAACATTTGAAGCCGGCTGTAGTATCATGTATCTTCAGTCCGGTAACGAAACGCACGTATTTCGAAGCGAAGTAGGACATCAGGACACGCCCCATGGGCCAGTTCACAACGTTGACCCCGCTGATGTAGCGGGAGCCGATGGCAACATCGTACCCTTCTTTTGCACAGGCATCATAGAGACGGGGCAGGTCGTTGGGGTTGTGCGAAAAGTCTGCGTCCATCTCGAATATATAATCATAGTGGTGCTCGATGGCCCACTTGAATCCGGTGATATAGGCGGTGCCCAATCCCAGCTTCCCTTTGCGCTCGATCATGAACAGGCGCTCGGGAAACTCACCTTGCAGGCGGCGCACGATGGCTGCTGTTCCGTCGGGTGAACCGTCCTCGATGACCAGGATGTGGAACTCTTTCTCCAGGCCGAAGACGGCACGGATGATGTTTTCGATGTTCTCCTTCTCATTATAGGTCGGGATAATAACAATGCTGTCTGCTGTTTGCATGTGACTTCTATAAATAAATGTATGTGTTGCAAAGGTAGTATAATCTCCAAAAATCATACACGGCAGACTGCTTTTTCTTTCTTGGGAGTGTCCTTGTTTCTCCCTTATGCATAGCTGTGCATGCCGCCGAGGAAATAATTCACCCCAATGTAGGTCATCAGGACGGTCAGGAAAGCGCCTGTCATATAGAGGTGGTAGTTCAGCGGACGTCTGAACCAAGGCAGCGAAGTGCCGTGAAGGGCGACTGCATAGCACAGGAAGCTGATGAGCGCCCAAACTTCTTTAGGGTCCCAGCCCCAGTAGCGTCCCCATGAGATATTTGCCCAAATGGCACCGACAAATATACCGATGCCCAGCAGTGCCAATGCGGGATAGAGAAACAGCCGGGAGATGACATGGAGTGCCTGTATGTGTTCGACATGCAGTGGTTGGTTGGGGCGGAAGAATTGCAATATCAGAGCAACGATACCACAGAGGAAAGTGAAGGCAAGCAAAGCGTATGCCATCATAATGAGCGAAACGTGCAGGCTCAGCAGCGGGGATGACAGTACCGGGACAAGAGGGGTAATCTGGGGATCCATCTGTCCGATGGAAGACACCAGCAAGAAGAAGCCGGCAAGCAGGAAACCGAAAGACAGCAGAAAGGGGAGGCGTTTGATGACCAGCAGGGTAATCAGTTGCACACACCAGGCAAGTACCAGCATTGTCTCATAGCCATTGCCCATGGGGATGCGTTGGCTGATGATGCCTCTGAGTATCAGGCAGGCGGTCAGAGCAAGGAATGAGAAGAGCAACACTCCGGTGGCTGCATGTTGCAGGTACCTGCCTTTGCGTACCGTGGGCGTGGTTTTGTGTAGCAGACGGATGAGATGTAGAATGAGCAAGACCAGTCCGACTGTCAGATTGATTTTGTAGAGAAGGTCTGAAAAGGGGATATGGTTATATAGACGTTCTGCTTTCAGACGGTGTTCAGAAGGCAATGAATGACCGCCGTATTTCTGTTGGTAACGGTCTACCTTTCCGACGATTTCCTTAAATCCATCTTCCTGACCGGGGACAATCCCAAGCAGATAGATGAGGTTGAATGCCTGATTGACAAAGAGAGCTTGTCCGCTTTCTGTTTCGATGGGTAGTGGGTCGACGGGGCTGTACCAACGGACGTTCCCTTTCGTATTGGTGGCAGGAAACATGCGGAGACATTCTTTGCGGCGCAGGGACATGATGAGTTGCAGGCGGTCGTCCATGTCGGTGGCAGCCTTTCCTTCCGGAGTGTTTTTCCTTGGGTCGTAGTTTCCAATGAGGTCTCCCAATAGATAACCTTGACTTGAAGAAAAGAAATCATCGACGGAGGCCCATTCCTTCAGTCCGGTAGCTTTGCGGAGGGCACGGCTTTTGACATGAATCAGCGGGACGTGGTCCCAGTCGCGTGTATAGAAGATAAAGCCTGTCAGTACTTGTTCGGCGGAATAGTGCTTGAAGGAGCGTTTGCCGCTAAGTTTTTTGGTGAAATCGATGGCAAATGTCTGGAGTGGGCATACCCGTCCATTGTATTCGATCAGCAGTTCACCAAGTTGTCGGGCTTGTTCTTCCGTCAGGGTGCGTGGCTTTTCTTCCTGTGCGTTGACAAGGCAGGGAAAAGCTGCAGCGAACAGGAGGAAGGCGCCCTTGCGCAAGACGGGATGTCGCAGTAGTTTGCGGAAGCTGCCTTTCGGGTCGGCGAGCATACCGAGCAGGGAAGCAAAGAGCAGGAAATAGCCGAGGTAGGTCACGGTTACGCCCCAAGGGTCTTTGTTCAGAGTCAGATAGCTGCCCCGTTCGTCGGAATCGTAGGAGGACTGATAGAAACGGATGTTCCGATAGGTGTAGATTTGGTTCATGGCAACCATGCCTTGTACGGTCGTCTGTCGTTGCATATCATTCAGGGTAAAGTGGCTGCGATAGTCGGCGGGAGCATTCGTCCCGCTGTGGTAAGTCACCTGGAAACGGTCCAGAATCAGGGTGAACGGGAGGGGACGGACGCGCTGTCCGCTGCCGGTCTCTTCCAGGTAATTGCTGACCGGAACTCCTTCGCGCAGATGGACAATTCCCCGACGTGCCGTGAGGAAAGTGAGCAGAGCGCCAAGCAGGATGATTACCAGAGACAGATGCAAGGACAGGCTGTACATCCGGTGGCGTTTGTGGCGGAAAAAGCAGAGCATGCCGGTGAGTGCCAGTATGCCCCAAAGCAGGGCAAACCACCACGAACCGTAGAAATGCTCCAGGACGAAGGGAGTGCCCCGGCTCTTTTCGATAAAAGTAATGATGCCCAGCAGGAGGATGAGCAGGTACAGGAGGAAGAAGGCTATGCGTTTCATACAGGGTCAGGTCAGGAGGTAATATAAAAGGTTGACGGGCAGACAACGGTATTCGTCTGCCCGTCAACGGTAATCAGATAGCCCGGATGAAGGCTACGACGGCGTCGCGGTCTTCCTTGGGCAGGTTATAGAATTTTTCTGCGGAACGGAAGGCATCGCTCTCACGGCTGTAGCCATGCCACATGATGGCTTCCACTTCGTTGCGGGCACGGCAGTCGTGCAAACGGTCTTCGGCTCCGGTATTGGCTTTGGAGAGGCCGCGTCCCCAAAGTGGAGTCGTGCGGCACCAGGCTCCGCGGATGTCATTCTTCATGAACAGACGATGCTGGATGAAGTCGGAGTAAGGCCAGATGGTCTGGTTGGCGTACTTGGGTAGTTCGCCTTGTCCCTTGACGACGGTGTCTGCCCAATAGTTGTCGCTGCCGGTCTTCCAGGAGGGACGGTGACAGGCGGTACATCCCATTTGGTAGAACAGTTCCTTGCCACGTTGCACCTGTTCGCTGTGCAGGTTGCGGGCACGGGGGACAGCCAGTCCGCGATGCCACACCATGAGCTCGTAGTAGTTGTCATCCTGCATCTCCGGCTTGAAGTTGTATACGTCGTTGTCAAACTGGTTGGTGTTCGGCGACAGCAGGGTCGCCACAGCCTTGGCTATGCCTTCGCGGGTGCCGTCGGCATAGTAGGGATGGAGCAATGACTCCTCGTCTTTGCCTTCTTTCAGGATGGTATTGATGACCTCTTCGTTCTCTGACATGGCTTTTGCCCAGGCATCCGTCGTGTAGAGCTTCGGACGGTCGGAACGGGTCACATTGGTGATGTTCCAGATGGCATTGGCTCCCGGACCGTCTTGCAGGGTGGCACGGGTCAGTGCGTAGGTGTAACGCTTGATGTGCGGAGTACGGTCGGTTGCATTGGCCGGATAGCCTGTGTACCATGCCGTCGAGGCCCAGTCGTTGGCGGTCGCATCCCACATGGCAGGATTGAGTGTGGCACCTGCGGAAGCTTCCGTCTGATATTGTTTCTTCAGCTCCTCTTCCGGGATGGCATCGATGAGTCCGGTCCCGTAAATACCGATGGTGGACTCCAGACGCACCTCGTAGTTCGTCGGTTTCGGATTGGTGTTGAAGGCTTCCTGGTCGATGGTGATTTCCGGATAAATCAGTTCATACGTTTCTCCGTCGGGAAAGGTCGTGGGCAGGGCGCCGTCCGTCGCAGTCTTCCATTCGAGATGGATGCCGCTCTCGTCAATTGGCGGAAGGAACGGATAGGAGGCACGGGTCTGGGGCATTCCTGTCACTTCGGTGATGTATCCTTGTGTGTCGGGATGGTAGACGACGAGCAGGTAGCCGTTGCCGTACTCATTGGCGTTGTAGCTGGTCACACGTTTCCCGTGACCGTATCCGGGATGGCAGGTGAGGCAGGCGTCGCGCGTCCATGCCGGACCCAGTCCGTTGAACGGCTTGGTGGTGGAGTTGAAGGTGCGCTCGAAGAAGGATTCTCCGAACTTGAACAGGTTCGACAGCCCCTGGTTGGTGACAGCCGGCGTCTCGTCTTCGTACGAATTGGACGCGATGTTGTCGGTCGTCCCCAGTTCACCGCCGGGATACCACTCTTCGGCTGTGAAGTTGCCTACTGCCTTGCCTACGTACGAATAGTCGTCGTGGGTGGCAGACGGCTCGTTGCCGGGTGTGTTGTCATCGTCGCTGCATGAGGCGAGGGCGAGGGCCAGGCAGCAACTGTAGAAGAAATACTTTTTGTTCATGGCTAGTCGTAGTTAGGATGTTTAGTTCGCCAGGATATAGTTGTTGATATCCTGGGTCACATTGCTCAGCTCGTTGCAAGCCTCGATGGCGGCTTGTCCGGCCGTGCGGTCGGTCTGTTCCTGGATGTAGGAGACGAACGGGTGGGGGATTGCCTGGATTTTGGCTTTCGCATTCTGGATGGCATTCAGCATGCGCGTGTCCAGCGTCGGATTGTACTTCTGCATCAATGCGTGGAGCGACTTGCTCTCGTCGCGGAGCTCCTCGCGGCCGCCCATGTAGGAGTTCTCGATGCTGACGATGTTGTCGGTAAAGTCGTCGAGCGACTTGTGGCTGTAAGGCGACTCAATGTAGTTCACGTCATCGCCACTGACCGGTTTGCCCAGTTTCGTGTTGCCCACTTCGTCGGAGATATTGATGCAGCCTGCCACGAGGATTTCGCTAATAGCTTCTTTCCAAGAAGCGAATCCATAGCCCGGCTTGTTGACGTTCAGCATCTTGTCCGTATAGGTATAGTCCTGGTCGACGACAGAGGCAGACCATTCGCACACGTTCTCCACGATGTCGATGTGGCTTTGGGGAGCTTGCGCATTCCAGGCACATTCCATATGGAAGCAACTGTTGCGCAGGTCGCGTGCCACCGACGTGGCATACACGATTTCATTGTAGCCGCTCAGGTTGTTCAAGTCCGGGTCGTTCCCTTTCAGTGCCTCGGCGGTGCGGGGTTCTCCGTCGCGGAAGAGTACGTATTCGATGCCGTGGAACCCCAGCAAGGTAGTGGCAAGCGAATTGGCATACATTCCGGTTTCGTCAGCCTCCATCTTGGCAAAGAGCAGGGTGTTGCTGAGCTGGGTCTTGAGTTCGTCCACATCGAGGGGCCAGGAGTCAATGTGCGGGTCGATGCCGTAGTCGCTGGCTGCACCGAAGAGGAATGCTTCACTGGTTTCGTAGTAAGAGCGGGCGCGCAGGAAGATGTCGCACACGTTTTTGATTTCGGCATCGGTCACCGTGCCGTTCTTCACTTTGTCGCGGAGGTCGGCAAGGCTGTTGGCGAGGCTTTCGGTCTCTGCGGCGAGCAGTTTGTAAGTCGGGTTGACGGTGGCATCGACGTACTGTTGCACGATGGTCTGCAATTCGTTGTCGGAAATCAGTCCGTCGGTAGAAGAAACCTTGTTGTCGTCGTCGCTACAGGCACTGAAACTGAAGATGCCTGCAAATCCCATCATCAGATAGAGGGGGAGTTTTGCTAATCTGTTCATGATGCTTTAGGTTTTATTGGATGTTTAACTTGGTTTGACGTGAGGATACTCTTGTCAGAGGAAGAAGCCCATGTAGGCGATGCCGAGCGACACGGAAGGTTCGTCGTTGTAGGCATGGGTAAAGAAGCGTTTGGCAAACTGCCCCTTGACCACAATCTGCTCGATGGGGTGGTAGTTGAAGCCGAAGGTCATACATTGGCGCCGGGTATAGTCATAGCGTGTCTGTGTGGCTTCTGGAATGCAGGAATCGTAGTAGTCATAGCGGCCGAAGACATACAGCTTCTGCTCTTTGTCCTTCAGTTTGTGCCACAGGGAGAAAAGGTCATAACCAGCTTCGATACCGATGGCTACCGCATTCTTTCCGACCGAAGTCTTGTCGTAGGGGGAGTTGTTCGAGCTGACGCCACGCTTGGCACGGGTGATTTCTGCGGCATCGCCCAGGTAACCGTAGTCGGCATTGCCGCGGACAATCCAGTTGTGGTCGTTGTACGTGAAGTCGAATGCACCGATGAGCACTTCGCCCTTCACTTTGTCATAGGGTTTGCCTGCACCTTCCTGGTCGTGCGGCTGCGTGTTGTGCATCGAGTAGCCGTAATAGCCGCTCAAGCCCATGCGCAGACCTTTGACGGAATAGTTGTCCACCCGGGCGGCAACGGCATACTTGTTGGCAACCTTGAATTCGAAGGTCGAGTGGTTGCCGTTCTGTATCCAGTTGTCGCGCGAGAACAGGAAGGCATCCAGTCCGGCGGTCATCTGCACCTCGTAGCGCCAGTCCTTGGCACGTCCCCAAAGGCTGACGCCCGTCTCGTGCCAGGTGCAGGGGAAGATGGTGGCTTCGCCTTCGGGGCGATAGACCGTGAAGAAGTTCAGTGGCTCGTGGTAGGCATTGGTCAGGCCGACGGGGACGATGATGTGTCCGGCACGGATGTTGAATGCGTCGCAGAACGACTTCTCAATCCAGAACTGTTCCAGCTCCACTTCGCCGCCTTTCTCCACTTCCTGTTCCCATTCGCCCGCCTCCTCGAATTCCTGTTCGTGAGAGCCGCCGCTGCCGCCATGTTCAAACTCGATTTCCGTTGACACCTTCCATCCTTTGCCAAAGTCATAGGACAGATAGATGACGGCATGCGGGATGTCGAAACGTCCGTGGCTGGGGTCGTTTTTGTAATCCCCGGGCCGTGTGTAGCGGTAGACATTGTCGCTGTAGAAGTTCCGTGAATAGACGGCTTCACCATAGCCTCCGATGCGGAGGCGCGATGTTTTCCGGGGACTCTCTTCTTTTGGATTGCTCGATGAGGCTTCCGTCTTCGCTCCGTCGGTCTTCCCGTCGGCTACATCCGACGGATGGGCAGATGCCGACAGGGCACACAGAAGGCAGGAAGCAAACAGCATACTGGTTTTCATAATCGTGGTTTCTACTTTTGTTGAACTTTTCGGTTGCAAAAGTAGTGCGTCGGAAGGCTAGGGGACAATACCTAAAAGTTGGTAATTTATGAATCAAAATGATAACAAATGGGTATTGGAAAAATGAAACGAAAAGCAAAGAAATGAATGGATAGTGATTTGTAAAATAGATTTTTATGGAAATAATCACTCCGTGTGGGAGAGGAGGGTTTAATCGCAACGGACGCGTCCGTGAAAACAACAATTAGCTAAATAAATGTTGCGTGAAAGGAATGGATGATAACGATTTATGTAAAATAAAACGAACGCATGTTCTCCTCCCGAAGGGGATGGAAAAAGAAGATGCCTCCCGACGGGTGGCGACTGTGCCGTGGGACACGTCTGCCAGGCATCGGGAGGCATCTCTCGGGGAGAGCGGGACCTTATTCGAACATCTTCAGACGTCCGTCCAGCGGGAGGAAGGTCTTTTCGTCGGGTTTGCACTCGGGGCTGCCGAAAGGCATCTGTGCCGTGAGCTTCCACGATGCCGGCAACTGCCATTCGCGGGCTACGGCCTCATCGATGAGCGGATTGTAGTGTTGCAGCGAGGCACCCAGTCCGGCATCCTCCAGCATCGTCCATACGGCAAACTGATGCATGGCGGTGCTGTGTTCGGAGAACGTCGGGAAGTTATCCTTGTACAGGGGGAACTGTTCCTGGAGCTGCTTCACGGTGTCCTGGTCTTCGTAGAACAACACCGTGCCGTAACCCGAGGCAAAAGCCTGGTCGATTTTCTCTTCCGTCTTGACAAAGGCATCGGCGGGAACAAGGGGACGCAACGTGTCCTTGACAATCTGCCAAAGGCGGTCGTGCTGTTCGCCCAACAGGAGGACGAGGCGTGCCGACTGTGAATTGAAGGCGGAGGGCACATGCAACAGGGCGGTCTCCATCAGCTTGTGCAATTCCTGATGCGATAAAATTTCACGTTTGCCCAGCCGGTAATACGTCCGGCGGTGGGTCATTGCTTCTCTAAAATTTCTTTCCATACGTTATGTGGGTTAAAGTCGGCGGAAAGATAGACAAAAAAGAAGTGCAGACAAGACCGGGACCCTGACTGCACTTCTCTTTTTAAGTTATGAAAGCGTATTATAATACTTTCTTATATAAATCCAGAATGATTTCTTCCGTCACCTCACGCGGATTGCCCGGCGTGCAGACATCCTTGATGGCAGAAGCGGCAAGCTTGGGAAGGTCTTCCGCCTTGATGCCCAATTCAGATAAATGTTGAGGAATGCCCACCTTGACGGACAAGGCTTTCACCGCATCGACGGCTGCACGGGCGGCTTCCTCGCGGGTCATGCCGTCCTTGTAGACCTGCATCGCCTTGGCAATGTCGACATACTTGTCGAGGGCTGCCGGAGCGTTGAATTCCATGATGGTCGGCAGCAACAAGGCGTTTGCCACACCGTGGGGGATGTCGAAGATGGCACCCAGGGGATGGGCCATGCCGTGGACTACGCCCAGACCGACGTTGGAGAATGCCATGCCGGCGATGTACTGTGCCACCGCCATACCGTTGCGTGCTTCGGCGTTGGTCGGTTCGAAGACGGCGGTTTCGAGGTAGCGGGCAATCATTTCGATAGCCTTGATTTCAAACATGTCGCTCATTTCCCACGCGCCCTTGGTGATGAGGCCTTCAATGGCATGCGTCAGCGCGTCGAGTCCGGTTGCGGCGGTGAGACTCTTGGGAAGCGTGTACATCAGCTCGGCATCCACGATGGCAATGGCGGGGATGTCGTTCGGGTCGACACAAACCATCTTCTTTTCGTTCGCCTCGTCCGTGATGACGTAGTTGATGGTGACTTCGGCAGCCGTGCCGGCCGTAGTCGGGAGCGCAATGATGGGGACGGACTTCTTCTTCGTCGGGGCGACACCCTCCAACGAAACCACGTCACTGAACTCCGGGTTGTTCGTGATGATGCCAATTGCCTTCGACGTGTCGATGGACGAGCCGCCGCCGATGGCAAGGATGAAGTCCGCACCCGACTCGGCAAAGGCTTTCACGCCTGCCTTCACGTTGGCAACCGTCGGGTTGGGCTTGATGTCGCTGAACACGACATAGGGGATGCCTGCCTGTTCGAGCACCTTCAGTACCTTGTCTGCCACGCCGAACTTTATCAGGTCTTTGTCGGTTGACACGAAGGCTTTGTGCAGTCCCAGACGTTCGATTTCCTGCGGCAACACCTCGCGGGCACCCGGACCGAAGTAAGAGACTTCATTCAAGATAAATCGGTTAATCATGTTTTGTTGGGTTTTATAGATGTGAATAAATCAGATTTCAGCAAAGGTTTGTGCCGCAAAGGAACGAAAAAAGATTGGGTTGCCCAACAGTTGTTGGGATTTATGTGTGCGGTGTGAATGGTTGTTGTGTGGATTTCTTACACAGATTCCACACCGACGGCGGGGGAACTGCCGGATGCGCGGAATGTGTAAGCAGCGGAAAATGCGCCGGTTATCCTCTCCGGTCGTGCGGAGCCTGCGCTTTTGGTACGTCCTTTGCCCGACGTTTCCCGGAACTATCTAAAATCAGTATCATGAAAAAGAATCACAAATGGGTTTTGTTCAGCCTCTTGGTGGTGGCTTCGCCTGCGGCACTCTACGCCCAGGGTGAAATGCCGGCACCCGGGAAATCCTATGAAGTGGAAGAAATCTTGCAGAACGGGAAAAAGCGTGTCACGGGACTGGTCACCGACAAGCATGGAGAGAGCATCATCGGTGCATCCATCACCGTGAAGGGCGACCCGAAAATCGGAACTACAAGCGACCTCGACGGACGGTTCATCCTCGATGTGCCTCCACGGTCAACGCTTGTGGTTTCGTACATTGGCTACACGACACGCGAAATCCGTGTGCACCGGCGCCTCAACAATTATCCCGTTGTCCTGGAGGAAGACAACCAGTTGCTCGACGAAGTGGTGGTCGTGGGTTACGGCACGGTGAAGAAGAGCGACCTGACCGGCTCGGTCTCTACCGTCGGAGCGCGTCAGTTTGAAGAACAGCCTGTCAAGAATGTGGCGGACATCCTGCAGGGGCGTACCGCCGGCGTCGAAGTGACGTCGAGCAGCGGCATGCCGGGTGCAGGAGCCAAGGTGCGCATCCGCGGAACAACCTCCATCAACAAGAGCAGCGACCCGCTCTATGTCATCGACGGCATCATCTCGTCCAGCGGACTGGACGGCTTGAACCCGCAGGACATCCAGTCGATGGAGGTCCTGAAGGACGCATCGTCCACCGCCATCTACGGTTCGCGGGGAGCGAACGGCGTCATCCTGGTGACCACGCGCAGCGGACGGGAGGGACGTGCCCGCATCACCTTTGATGGCAAATGGGGCATCTCGAAGGTGCGGAAGAACTACGAACTGCTCAGTGCCTACGAGTATGCACAGGCACTGAACGACATACGAGGCTCGCAGACGATTCCTGCCGAGGACCTGGAAGCCTACAGGAACGGCACGAAGGGCATCGACTGGCTCAACCTCATGACGCAGACCGCGCTGACACAGGACTACAGCCTCGGCATATCGGGCGGCAGCGAGAAGGTGCGTTACCTGCTGTCGGGCAACCTGCTCGACCAGGAGGCGGTCACCATCAACTCCACCTACAAGCGGTACGGCTTCCGTGCCAACGTGGATGCCGACGTCCGCCCCTGGCTGACCGTGTCCGCGAAGCTCAACGGCGCCGTCATCCACCAGGCGAACGGGGCGCCCAGCTGGTTCCACATCCTCAGCTTCTCGCCGACGATGGAGATGAAGGACCCCGAAACAGGGGTTTACAACCGAGACCCTTACAACCTGGCAAACGCCAACAATCCCTACGGCGTGGCGATGGAGAATTACAGTGACTCCTACAGCTACAACCTCAATGCGAACCTTTCTTTGCTTTTCAAGATAGCCAAGGGGCTGACCCTCTCCGTGCAGG
The DNA here is from genome assembly GCF_900291465.1 of Bacteroides sp. Marseille-P3684. Classification (GTDB taxonomy): domain Bacteria; phylum Bacteroidota; class Bacteroidia; order Bacteroidales; family Bacteroidaceae; genus Phocaeicola_A. Next base: position 2,451,845 of record NZ_LT985808.1, on the reverse strand, counting down.
GAGGATATGACTACGACCACAGCCCCTCGTACTCCTTCTCCTCGAAACTCATTGCGCCGGGAGCCATCAACAGCATGAACAACACCAGCAACATGCACCGCTACTGGCAGAACACCAACAACCTGACCTATCAGGGAACCTTCGGGGACCATACCCTCTCGGCAACCGCTGTCTGGGAGCTGAGCCAGACCATCGACACCGGATTGCAGGCAGGAGGCTCGAACCTGAACAACGAGAGCGTCGGTTACTGGAACATCGGCAATGCAGCCGTCCGCAACGAGAGCAACTCCTACTCCGAATCGTCGCTCGCCTCGGGCATCGTCCGCGCCAGCTACGATTACAAGAAACGTTATTTCCTTACAGCCGCCCTGCGCGCCGATGGTTCGTCGAAATTCCAGAAGGACCATCGGTGGGGCTGGTTTCCCTCGGTGGCGCTGGCGTGGGACGTGGCACGCGAGCCTTTCATGCAACGGCAGAACCTCGTGGAGCAACTGAAGCTCCGCGCCAGCTACGGCGTCACCGGAAACCAGGCAATCTCCTCCTACAGCACCCTCGGCATGCTGTCATCCACCTCGTATGGCTGGGGCAGCACCTCGGGATACACCGGATACTGGGGCAATCAGTTCGCCACACCCGACCTGACGTGGGAGAAGACCTACCAGTATGACGTCGGACTGGACGTCAGCCTCGGCGGAGTCAACCTCTCGCTGGACTGGTTCAAGAAGCGGACGGTCGACCTGCTCTTCCAGAAACAGGTGCCGCGCTACAACGGGGGAGGAACCTACTGGGTGAATCAGGGCAAGCTCGACAACACCGGCGTGGAACTGTCAGTGAACACCTTCCCCGTGAAGCGGAGCGTCGTCTGGGAAACCAACTTCAATGCAGCCTTTGTGAAGAACGAGGTCATCGACCTTGCCGGAAACGACTTCGTCCTCAACGCCAACTACAGCGACCTGGGCGGATACATGCAAATCATGAAGCCCGGATACCCCTTGGGCTCCTTCTACGTCTACCGCTGGAAGGGATTCGACGAGAAGGGGGCGAACCTCTACCAGAAACAGGACGGGACGCTCACCACCACACCGACCTCCGACGACCTCGTCGTCAAGGGGCAGGCGAGTCCCGCGTGGACCTTCGGCTGGAACAACAACGTGACCTGGCGCAACTGGACACTCAACGTCTTTTTCACCGCAGCCACCGGATACGAGCGGTTGAACATCAGCCGCTTCATGACCTCCTCCATGACGGGCGTCACACGCTTCATCCGTCTGCATGACGCCTACTTCAAAGGGTGGGACTACGTGCAGGACAAGGCGGACGCACGTTACCCCAGCCTGACGAACCCTGACAATAAGAACTATGCCAACTCCGACTTCTGGCTGGAGGATGCCTCGTTCATCAAGCTGAAGAACATCAGCCTGTCCTACCACATCCCGCGCAAGTTCACGCGGATTGCAGCCATCCAGCTCTCGGTCAGCGCACAGGATGTCTTCACCATCACCGGATACAAGGGCATGGACCCCGAGGTCTATGCGGGATACGACGGACTGGACTATGGCGCCTATCCCGTGCCGCGGACCGTCACCTTCGGCGTGAAACTCAGCTTCTGATTGACTAACCCAAACACGAATCCATCATGAAAAAGATTTACCGACATACAGGCAGCCTCCTGCTGCTGGCAGCCCTCGCCGCAGGCATGCCCGCGTGCAGCGATTTCCTCACCGAAGACCCCAAGGGGCAGATGACCACCGGCGGATTCTTCACCGGAAAGGAGGACCTCGACGCCTCCCTCAACGCACTCTACTCCGTCATCGCCGTCTCGCAGGGACAGAACAACTACTGCGGAACCAACTTCCTCGCGGGCGACGACATCTCCACCCACCCGGCAAGCAACAAGCAGCCCTTGCGCGAACATGACCAGTACAGCGTCACCGACAACAACTCCTGGCTCGTGAGCATGTGGGAACAACGCTACAAGGTCATCAAGGCGGCAAACTTCATCATCAACAATGCCGCCCGCACGCCCGGCGTGGCAGAGGAAACCATCCGCCAGGCCATCGCGCAGGCACACTACTGGCGCGCGTACTCCTACTTCTACCTCGTGACCACCTGGGGCGAAGTGCCCGTGATGCTCGAAGAGGAAATCAACTACGAGGCGCCCCTCTCGTCGGTGGAAGACGTCTACGCGCTCATCGTCTCCGACCTGAAGACCGCTGAAGAAGGCTGCCCGGTGATGTACACCTCCGAGCCTTACGCCCGCAACGGCGTCAACATCGCCGTCAGCCGGGGAGCTGTCCAGGCAACCCTCTCGTACGTCTACATGTGCATGGCAGGATGGCCCCTCAACAAGGGCGCGGAGTATTACCGCCTCGCAGCCGACAAGGCGGAGGAGGTCATCGACGGCGTGGAGGACGGCACGTACTATTACCGTCTGCTGGACGACTTCAGCCAGGTGCACTCGATGGCGTACAATGCCAACAACCCGGAGGTCATCCTCGGCATCTACTACAACCGCGACCGCACGGCACAGGCGATTCCGCAGACCGACATCCTCCAGGACATGATGCAGAACGGCTGGGGCGACACGAACGGCGAAATCAAGTTCTGGAAGGACTTCCCCGACGGACCGCGCAAGGAGGCGACCTATTTCCCCAAAATCATGCTCACCGACGGCGAACTCCACGACTGGTGGTATGACACCGACCCGCCCTCGCGCGAAGTCGTGGCGCCCGTGTTCATGAAGTCCGTGGAGTCGCCCGAACGCGGAACGGAATTTGACTATACCAACCCGCAAATCCTGTCATCCAACGGCGAGAAGACCGTGCAGGTCATCCGCCTGGCGCAAGTCTACTGCTGGTTTGCCGAGGCGACGGGGCGGGCTGGCGAGGTGACCACCAAGGCGGTGGAGATGCTCAACCGCGTGCGCAACCGTGCCGACGGGAAGGCTTCCAACCTCTACACCACGGCAATGACCCCCGAGGAACTCGCCGAAGCGGGATACAACGAACACGGGTGGGAGATAGCCGGCTATTATTGGGGCGGACTGGCATCGCGGGCACGCGACATGTTCCGCATGTACCGCTTCAAGGAGCATTTCGAGTTCCGCAAGCAGAACCCTGAGATTGAAGTCGCTCCGGGCGTCTTCCGCAAGGAGGCGGTCCCCGTGACCGGCAGCTGGGATGACAGCCGGATGTATTCGCCCTATCCGTACGAAGACGCCATCCTGAATCCGAATCTCCACCGTTGAGCGTCCGTCGGCTGGACCCCCTCCCCGAGGCGGACAACCCGGATGCAACCGAACACAGCCCCTATTCTTTTCATTCTGGTCCCGGAAACAGCCTTTCCTGCGTCTCCCGAAATCGTCGGATGCAGGAAACAGCGTTTCCGGGACCTTTTCATCGGTTGGGACGCAGGAAATGCCGTATCCAGCGTCTCACAAAACATTTTGGCGCTGGAAATGCCGTATCTTTAACCTTTCAAAACATTTTGGCGCTAGATACGACGTATCTTTAACCTTTTGAAATGTTTTGAAGCTGGATACGTCATATCCTTAACCTTTAAAAATGTTTTGGCGCAGGATACGACGTATCCTTAACCTTTCGAAACATTTTGGCGTTGGAAATGCCCTTTCCGGCGTCTCGCAACATCAGTTGGCGCCGGAAATGCCGTATCCCGGACCATCCGAGCGCATTTGCCCCCGTCGACGTGTGTTTCCGGCTTCTCCCGGACGTCGGGGGACACGGAAACGGACGATTCCGGGACCTTCCGCGTCCGTGAGTGCCCCCTGTACGCCGTCTCCCGCCCCGGGGTGTTCAGCGGAAGTCGCCTGCCGCGTTGCCTTACGGGTTCATTCACACCGCGCTCCGGGTGCAGGAAGCCGATTTTTTGCTTAATTTTGCGGCGCATTTAGAATCGAGCTGATGAATATACAGGAATTACAAGCTGTTTATGAGAGCCATTCGAACACGAAGGCTTTCGCCGCACTTTGTGAGAAAGCGTCCGCACGGACCATTTACTTGGAGGGACTTTGCGCCTCGGCGGCTCCCTTGTTTCTATCATCCTTCATACGCCGGAAACGGGACTACATCGTCTGCATCCTCAACGACCTCGAGGAGGCGGGCTACTTCTACCACGACCTGACGCAGATAAACGGCGACACGGACGTGCTCTTCTTCCCGTCCGCCTACCGCCGCGCCATCAAATACGGGCAGAAGGATTCCGCCAACGAAATCCTGCGCACCGAGGCGCTGAGCCGCCTGGGCAAGGGGGCGTCGCCCGTCTGCATCGTCACCTATCCCGAGGCGCTGGCAGAGAAGGTCGTCTCGATGCAGGCCCTCTCGGCACGGACGCTGCTGCTGGAGACGGGTGGGAAGTATGACCCCGTGGAGGTGGAGAAGACCTTGTCGGATTTCGGCTTCGAGCGCGTGGATTACGTCTACGAGCCCGGTCAGTTTGCCGTCCGCGGAAGCATCGTCGACGTCTTCTCCTTCTCGTCGGAGTACCCCTACCGCGTGGACTTCTTCGGCGACGAGGTGGACAGCATCCGCACGTTCGAGGTGGACAGCCAGCTGTCGAAGGAGAAGAAAGACCGCATCGCCATCGTCCCGGAACTGACGGGCGGAGGTGCAGGCGAGGTGCAGCTGCTCGACTTCCTGCCCGAAGGCTCGATGCTGTGGATAAAGGACTTCCACTGGGCGTGCGAGAAGGTCGAGTCGGTCCACGGCGAGGCGGTCTCCCCGCAGGCAGCCGTCGCCCTGGCGGAAGAGGAGGGCGTGGACCACGTGGTGCTGCCCTCGACCGTCACCGGCGAGGAGTTTGCCCGGCGGATGCTCGACTTCCGGCGCGTGGAGTTCGGTAGCAAGCCGACGGGGACGCCCGACGCCACCCTGCACTTCTCGACCGAGATGCAACCCATCTTCCACAAGAACTTCGACCTCGTGGCGTCGGTCCTGAAGGAGCTGCTCGCCAAGGACTACCGCCTCTACATCCTCTCGGACAGTGTCAAGCAGACGGACCGCATCCGTGCCATCTTCGAGGAGCGCGGCGACGACATCCCCTTCACGCCCGTCGACCGGACGCTGCATGAAGGCTTCACCGACCACACCCTCCGCACGTGTTTTTTCACCGACCATCAGATATTCGACCGTTTCCACAAGTACAATCTCAAGAGCGACAAGGCGCGCAGCGGCAAGGTGGCGCTCACGCTGAAGGAGCTCAACCAGTTCGAACCGGGCGACTACGTGGTGCACATCGACCACGGCATCGGGCGGTTCGCCGGACTGGTGCGCATCCCCAACGGCGACAGCACGCAGGAGGTCATCAAGCTGGTCTATCAGAATGACGACGTGGTGTTCGTCTCCATCCACGCGCTGCACAAGATTTCCAAGTACAAGGGGAAGGAGGGCGAGCCGCCGCGCCTGAACAAGCTCGGCACGGGCGCCTGGGAGAAGCTGAAGGAGAAGACGAAGAGCAAAATCAAGGACATTGCCCGCGACCTCATCCGTCTCTACGCCCGCCGGCGCGAGGAGAAGGGCTTCAGCTTCAGCCCCGACTCCTTCCTGCAGCACGAGCTGGAGGCGAGCTTCCTCTATGAGGACACGCCCGACCAGCTGAAGGCGACACAGGAGGTGAAGGCTGACATGGAGAAGGACCGTCCGATGGACCGCCTTGTCTGCGGTGACGTAGGCTTCGGCAAGACCGAAGTCGCCATCCGTGCCGCCTTCAAGGCAGTGTGCGACAACAAGCAGGTGGCGGTGCTCGTGCCGACGACCGTGCTGGCATACCAACATTACTGCACGTTCCGCGACCGGCTGAAGGACTTCCCCTGCCGGGTGGATTACCTGAGCCGCGCCCGCAAGCCGTCCGATGTGCGCCGCATCCTGAAGGAGCTGAAGGAGGGCGAGGTGAACATCCTCGTGGGCACGCACCGCATCATCGGCAAGGACGTCAAGTTCAAGGACCTGGGGCTGCTGGTCATCGACGAGGAGCAGAAGTTCGGCGTCGCGGTGAAGGAGAAGCTCAAGCAGCTGAAGGTGAACGTCGACACGCTGACGATGACTGCCACGCCCATCCCGCGCACGCTGCAGTTCTCCCTGATGGGTGCGCGCGACATGTCCGTCATCCAGACGCCGCCTCCCAACCGCTACCCGGTGCAGACGGAGGTGCACACGTTCAACGAGGAAATCATTGCCGAGGCAATCAACTTCGAGATGAGCCGCAACGGGCAGGTGTTCTTCGTGAACAACCGCATCAACAACCTCGAGGAGCTGAAAGCCATGATTCTCCGCCTGGTGCCCGACGCCCGCGTCTGCATCGGTCACGGACAGATGGCTCCCGAGGAGCTGGAGCAGGTCATCCTGGGTTTTGCCAACTATGACTACGATGTCCTGGTGGCGACGACCATCATCGAGAGCGGTATCGACATCCCCAATGCCAACACCATCATCATCAACCAGGCACAGAACTTCGGCCTGAGCGACCTGCACCAGATGCGCGGCCGCGTGGGGCGCAGCAACAAGAAGGCGTTCTGCTATCTGATGGCTCCCCCCTTGTCGTCCCTGCCCACGGAGTCGCGCCGGCGTCTGCAGGCCATCGAGAACTTCTCGGACCTGGGCAGCGGCATCCACATCGCCATGCAGGACCTCGACATACGCGGTGCGGGCAATCTGCTGGGGGCGGAGCAGAGCGGCTTCATCGCCGACCTGGGTTACGAGACGTACCAGAAGATTCTGGCGGAAGCCATCACGGAACTGAAGAACGACGAGTTCGCCTCGCTCTATGAGAACGGCGACGGTCAGGTGGCAGCCGGCGAGGAGAAGCTCAGCGGGGAGGAGTTCGTGTCGGAGTGTACGGTGGAGAGCGACCTGGAGCTGTTGTTCCCCGACGAATATGTGCCCAGCAGCAGCGAACGCATGTTGCTCTACCGCGAGCTGGACGGGCTGGAGCTCGACAAGGATGTGGAGGCATACCGCCAACGCCTGGAGGACCGATTCGGCAAACTGCCCCAGGAGAGCGAGGAGCTGCTGAAGATTGTCCCCCTGCGCCGCCTGGGCAAGCGGTTGGGCATCGAGAAAATCTTCCTGAAGGCAGGGCGCATGAGCCTCTACTTCGTGAGCAACCCCGACAGCCCCTACTACCAGAGCGAGGCATTCGGCAAAGTCATTGCATACATGGGGAAATATCCGCGTCAGTGCAACCTGCGCGAACAGAACGGCAAGCGCAGCATGGTGGTGCGCGATGTGGAGAGTGTGGAGCATGCCGTCCTGATATTGAAGGAAATGTTCAGCCTGAGCTGCTGAGCCCGGGGACGTCGGCAGGACGTCCACCGCGGGATACGGACAGAGGCACAAGGTGCGGCGGAAGAATCACGCTGCGTCCTTGTGCCTCTGTCCTGTCTTTATTCAGCGGACCACCTTGCACTTGCCGCTGGCGGAGCGGATGTCCAGGCGGATGACTTCCGTGCGGTGGAACGACTTCTCGGTGTACTTCAAGCCGACGGTCTTGTCGTCGGGCGCATATTTGTCGAGGATGAGTTCGAGCGCCTTCATGCGTTCCTCGGCGGGCAGCCCGGTGTGAGCGGTACAGGCGAGGACGACGCTCTCATAGTTGGTGGTAAACTTGGATGGGACGACTCCCGTCCGTCCGATGATGGTGAATGTCACGAGTGGCTGGTGTGCCAGGCAGGTGAGCTTCCTCCCTTGCGGTGCACAGTGGATGTACAGCGCATTGAGGCTTTCGTCCCACACGTAATTGACGGGGATGCCGTATCCCTCGCCTTCCGGTGTGACCATCGACAGCACTCCATATTCTCCTTTTCTGACCAGTTCGTCTGCCAGGTTCTCGTCGAGCAACCGGTCTTGCCGACGCACCTGTTCGTTGGTGTAATTCTTCATTGTCTATCTCTTTTTATTGAAGTTGAATCCTACGTAGAATTGCAGGATGCCATAGGTATTGTTTATCCAGAAACGTTTGCGGTGGTAGTCGTACGTGTGCGCCAGGAGGGATGCCCCGACGTAGTACTTCGTGTTGTTGTAGACGACGGCGGCACGCGTGATGACGTCGAAGTTGATGTTGTGGTCGGTCTCGTTGTACGCCTCGTTCTCGAAGCAGATGTCGGACGCCTTGTACCCGACGGCAGGCGTCACGGAGAGGTTCGCCAGGCAGTTCTTGGCGAAGACCCAGTTGTAGCCGTAGCCGAAGTTCAGGCTGTAGTCGATGTAGCGTATCTTGCGGAAGCGCATGTTGTCCTCCAGCTGTCCGCTGATGCCCTCGGGCAGTTGTCCGGGGTCGAAGAGGAACTTGTGGCGGGAGTAGGAAAAGCCCGCAATGAGCGAGCCGGCACTTTTGCGCTGGTTGGTCGACTGGCTGTAGGCGGCAGGGTAGGAGAAGCGTCGGTTGTTGAAGATGTAGTAGAGATTGATGCCCTTCATCTCCGACTTCAGTCCGTCGAAACGGAAAGTCTGCCGGCTGTCTATGTGGTCGAATCCCGAGACATTCTTCACCTTGAAGTTGTTGCTGCTCTTCAGGTAGTAGATGTCGGCTCCCAGCTTGGCGCTGTAGAGGCTGAGGTTGAATTCGCTCTTCTGGCTCCGGTGGCTGTCCTTGCCGAAGAGGTCGTGCACGTCGACGGACCATCCGAGGAAAATCCAGCGCCACCCGAAGTATGCGCCGATGCGCCACGAAGGGGTGGGGACAAAGGTGAGGCTCTGTTCCTTCGCCGAGGAGCTGGCGATGCGGTAGTGCTCGTACGAGCTGGTCGTGTTGAGCATGAAGGTGAAGTTGTAGAGGTTCGGGGTGATGTAGCGCGGGTCGGGATTGTTGAAATCGATCCATTGCACCATACGCGTGAACCAGGACTTGCGTTTCTCCTTGCCGACGACGGAATCGGTCTCCAGGCTGTCAGTCGGTGTGTCTGTACGGACTGGCAGCGTACGTGTGAGGGACGGTCCCCCTTGCGCATGCAGGAGCAGGCAGGACGTCAGTAAGAGAAAAGCGATGCAGAAGGTCAGGCGGAATGGCATGTATGAGGTGTTTGACAGATTACAGTTTGTGCAGGATACGGTCCATGACCCAGTTGGTCGGTGTGGCGCTTACGCCGTCGCACGTGCAGATGGTTTTGTTCTGCAGATGCTCCACGACCGCCTTTATCAGCGGGTATTGGATGTTCTCCGGGTTCTCGAAGGTGAATTCTTCCCGTCCGCGTTCCGTATGCAGGGCGATGGGGGCGAACGAGAATACCGAGAAGCAAATCATCCCCTTGTCGCCGATGATTTCGATGCGGTCTTCCTTCGCCGATTCGTGCGCGACAAAGCACCACGAGCCGGAGCCGGGCAACCCGTTCTGGAACTTGAAGCAGGCGCTGACGGAATCCTCTGCCGAGTAGAGTCCCCCGCGGTTGCTGCTGACGCCTTCGGCCTCCAGGATGCATCCGAACATGTCCTGCAGGATGTCTATCTGGTGCGGGGCGAGGTCGTAGAAATATCCGCCTCCGGCGATGGTGGCATTCAGTCGCCACGGCTGGTCGGTCTTGCTGTTGTCCAGTGCTCCGGGCGGCTGTGCGAAGCGGATTTGTACGTTGATGACCTTCCCGATGGCCCCCTCCTTGACGAGTTGCTTCACCTTCTGGAAGTAGGGCAGGTAGCGCCGGTAGTATGCCACGAAACACGGCACGCCGGTCTCCTCCGAGATGCGGTTGATGCGTGTACAGTCTTCATAGCTTGCCGCCATGGGCTTCTCGATGTAGACCGGTTTCCCGGCTTTCATCGCCATGATGGCGAAGGTGGCGTGCGACGACGGGGGCGTGGCGATGTACACGGCATTCACTTCCGGGTCATCGACCAGTTCCTGCGGGTCGGTATACCAGCGCGATACGTTGTGCCGTTGTGCATAGGACCGAGCCCTCTCGGCATTCCGGCTCATCACGGCAACCACTTTAGACCCTTCGACTTTGTTGAAAGCCGGTCCGCTCTTCTTCTCGGTTACATCTCCGCAACCAATAAAGCCCCATTTAATCATAGTGTCTCTTGTTTTTTGTTGGATTGTAAAGCTTAACTTAAAAAATATACATCTGTGAATTGCAAAGTTATCCAATTTACTTACTTTTGCCACACATATCACCGATTTTTAATAGTATAAATTATGGAAAACATAGAGCATTTAAGTACCTTTTATAAGCGTCGGGGATTTTCGGGACGCTTGTCCGGTGGCTATAAGTTTCTGGAGAAGAATTTACAGACCATATTGCGTGTCGGTTCGTTTATCCTGATTCCGTATGCTGTCATACTGGCATTTGCCATGACCTGGCTGATGGATATTGTCCAGCAGATGGAAGCGACGGCGGATGTGACCGCTCTGATGGCATCTCCCGGTGCACTTGCCGACTTTTATTCTTCGTTGGCATTGCGTCTGCTGGTGTGCGGTGTGGTAGCCCTGTTGGGGACGTGTTGCTGGAAAGCTCTTGTCTTCGGCATCTTCCGCAAGTATGTTGATTTGGGATATGTGCCTTCCATGAAGCTCGGTTCCTGGTGGTCATGGATGCAGCGGGATGTCTGGCGCTATTTCCTGTATGCCTTGTTCATCCTGTTCTTCTGGCTGATTGTCGCTGCCATCTTCTATATGCTCATCACGCTGACTCCCTGGTTAGGATTGCTGCTCATCCCGGTATTGCTGTATTGCGGTGTCATCTTCAAGCTCTTTCCTTATTATTATATGTTGGAACGCGAGTCGTTGTGGGATGCTTTTCTGCACGCTTTCCGCAAGGGGACTCCCAACTGGGGTTCGACCTTTGCCATTGTGGTACTGGCAGGCATCATCACCGGTGTGTTCTGCTTTATCTGTTCGTTGCCGACGTCCATTACCTGGTTGGTTGACGGGATGGTTGCCCGGGGCAATGTGGATGGCGTTGCGGCCGATTTGCCGGGTTACTATGTTGGCTTGAAAGTAGCGTTCTGGGCTATCAGCCTGTATGCTTCCGCCTTGGCTACGCTGTTGACCGACGCACCGATGCTGTTCCAATATGGTACGCTGATGTCGGGTGAAAAAGAGAAGATGCTGGCAGATGCACGTGCCGAGCAGGAACGCCTCAAAGCCGAGCGCATGCGTCAGGCTGCTGAACAAGAGCGCGAGGCTGCCCGTCGGGATGGTTCGGCATATCGTCCGTGGTAAGACAGGAACTGGATGCCTACTTTCTTTCTGCCAAGTGAAAAGCCGATATTTGGGTGTAGTTTGAACAAACTTATTACTCTTAAACATTTTTTCTAGGTTCTACCTTTCTTTTTGAAGAAATATCCATTATCTTTGCAGCGCAATTGAGAAGGAAGGAGGTCCTCAACGAAAGAACGATTTCTTCCGCACTCAATCTTCAAATTGCATTTTTCTCTCTCTATATATAAATTAATTGTAATATCCTGTCCGGGCTTGTGAAAGTCTGGACAGGATTCTTTTTAACCCAAATCGATCATTAGACCGCTCAAAGTTCTGGCTCTGGCTCCCCGTTTTACAAGGGCACGCTCTTTGAGCATCTTGTTCCCCTCTGTCGGCATCTTCTTCCTCGTTCTGTTTCGACGTAGCCCGCTACGTCTTCACCAAAACGAGAAACAAGCTGCCTGACAGATGCGAACAATCTACTCAAAGTCTAATGATCGATTTGGGTTTAAGGGTATACTTTGGTTCCCGGGGCATGAAGGACCAGCCTGATGTGTGCAGGCATGAAAATATCCCCTGCTTGTACAGGCTCGCTAGCCGACAAGCAGGGGATTCGTGTAAGAAGAGTATGTGATGAAAAGAGAGTTGTGTAATCCTTGTTTTCAGGGGATGCCAAACAAGAGCTTGCCATCTTTGACCGTTACGTTTACCAGTCCGGTGCGTTGCAGCATGTTGATGATGGTCTTCATGTTGTCATACCGACTCAGGTAAGCGCCGAAGCGTACATCCCTGGCAGCCTGATCGGCAAAATCATAGTCAAAGCTATACCAGCGGGAGAGGGTGCGAAGAATATCCTCCAGGCGTTCGTTCCGGAAGAGGAAGTGCCCTTCATGCCATGCCACAAACTCTTTCGTATCAACGGCATGTACCGTCAATTCATGCGATTTCCTGTCGTATACGATTTGTTCTCCGGGTCGGATACGGGTCCCATCCATTTCCAACGCACCGCTTTCCAATGTAATCTGCATCAAGTCTTCGTCCGGATAGGCATGTACGTTGAAGGAAGTCCCCAGCACTTGCAGCCGTTTGTCTCCCAGCTCAATGACGAAAGGATGTTTGCTGTCTTTGGCTACTTCAAAATAAGCTTCGCCCTCAAACTTCACCAGACGCTCCTTGCCACGGAAAGCCAAGGGATGAGTCAGCGTACTCTGGGCATTCATGAAGATTTTTGTCCCTTCGCCCAAGGTGATATGGTATTCCATGCCTTGCAGCGTCCGGATTTGGTTGTAGATAAGTGTGTCGGGGATATCTTTTTGCGGAAGGAACTTGACTCCGTCAGATTCCTGGACGATCTGAACGCCTTTCAGTTCGTTGTAGATACATTTGCTGTCGGAATTTAAATAAATGATTTCGTTGTTGCTCAATACCAGCTGTGCGGAGTGTGTTCCGGCGGGGACGTCCAATGCGGCAAGTTGTATGCCTTCTCCCGCTGTATGCCGGTAATGGTAATAGATGCTTCCCGCTGCAAGCACCAGCAAAACGGCTGCGGCAGCAGCTGCAATCCATCTTCGGGTGGCAAAAGGTGAACAATGGTTTTGTTTCCGGATTGTCTGTTCCACCTGCTCCCAGCGTTCAGCGGGCGGGAACTGTTCCAGTTCCTGTTGATGGACCAGGTAGTCTTTTTCGTCCGTCAGTTTGTCTGCCAGCTCCTGATGCCGGCGGTCGGCCAGTCTCCACTCATCCAGCTGTTGGTTCTCCTCCGGTGTGATGGAGCCGGTCAGTTTCTTTGCCAGCAGGCGAGCGATATCTATACATTTCTGTATGTCCATGGTTCGGTATTTACGGTCTTTATGGGTATAACAACCGGCAGTGGCAAATGGGGTAGTCACTGCAGTATTATTTTTAGTTTCTAAATGAACAACAATAGAAAGAAGTGTTCTTTCAAAATGATACGCAGTTTCTTGTAAGCCGTCTTCTTGAGCGAATGTACGGTACCTTCTGAGATAGAAAGAATCCGGGCTATCTCGCTGTTGCGTTTCCCGGACATACTCAAGCGGATGATGCGCTGCATCTGTCCGGGCAGGCTTTCCACGGAACGCCGCACTTGCAGGTAGGTCTCCTGACGGATAATCCGGTCCTCCAGCACCTCATCGGCGATGATATCCGGCATGGAGGCTGATTCATCCTTAAACTGTTCATGCTTGAGCACATTCAGACTTTTGTTGCGTGTGGTGATGTAGAGGAAGCTTTTCACCTGACGGATGTCATCAAATCGTTCACGAAGCTCCCAGTAAGTAAGCAGCGCATCTTGCGCGATGTCCTTGCAACACTCTCTGTCGGCAATGTATTGGTGTGCCAGGGCACAGAGCATCGGGTAGTAGTCGTTGAAGAGCTGCCTGAATGCCTGGATTCGGTTGTTTCGTATGTCTTTGATGAGATCGCTCATTCGTCAGAGGCTGTAAGTGTAGTGTTTAGAGAAAATCTCCCGTTGTCGGTCAACGCATCTTCCTTCCACCCGGATGCCGTTGCTTCTTGCTTGTCGGATTGTTTTTGTCTCTTGTGTAGAGTTTGTCAATCAGGTCACTCCTCCCGATACGGCGCAATTCAGCCATGATGTTGGCACGTTCTTCGGGTTTATACCAGAAGAAGAACATGCGTTGGGCAAGTTTCTCGCGCGGTGTCTTGGCAGAGAATACCGGTTCAAGCGTGTAAGGATGAACCCCTGTATACCATGCCTCCGTACTGACTGTCATCGGAGTCGGTGTGAAATCCTGCACCTGCTCCAGATGGAAGTCCAGCTGTTTCGTGAGTACGGCCAGTTCTGCCATGTCAGCTTCCGTACATCCGGGATGGCTGGATATGAAGTAGGGGATGATTTGCTGCCTCAAGCCGAATTGCCGGTTGACGGTATCAAAGATACGCTTGAAGGCATAGAACTGTTCAAACGACGGCTTGCGCATCAGTCGGAGTACATGGGGACTGGTATGTTCCGGAGCCACCTTCAGGCGTCCGCTTACATGATTCTGTATCAGTTCCCGGGTATATTCATCCGCACTCCGGTCGATGGACTCATCTCCACTGCGGTGCAGCAGCAAGTCGTAACGTACCCCACTGCCGATGAAGCTCTTTTTGATGCCGGGAAGTGCATCGACGGCATGGTAGATTTCCAGTAACGGACGATGGTCGGTATTCAGGTTGGGGCAGATTTGCGGATGGATGCAGGAAGGACGTTTGCACCGGTGGCAACGGCTCTGGTTGCGTCCGCCCATGGCATACATGTTGGCTGAGGGACCTCCCAAGTCAGACAGATAGCCTTTAAAGTCCGGTTGCTCGACAATCGCCTTCACTTCCCTGAGTATACTTTCCTTGCTCCGGCTCATGATGAACTTTCCCTGATGGGCGGATATCGTACAGAACGCACATCCGCCGAAACATCCACGATGGATATTGACAGAGAACTTGATCATGTCGTATGCAGGAATACGTTTCCCCTTGTATTTCGGATGGGGCATGCGGGTATAAGGCAGGTCGAATGAGTGGTCCAGTTCCTGTTGGGTCAGGGGAGGGAAAGGAGGATTGACCACGACCATGCGGTTGTCGACAGCCTGAAGGATGCGTTGTGCCTCATATTTGTTGGATTCTTCCTCAATATGACGGAAGTTGATTGCCTGTTTCTTCTTGTCTGCCAGACATTCCTCGTGGGAGTACAGGCAGATGTCGGTGTCGGTAATGCCTCCCGGGACTTCCTGCGGACGGACGAGGAATGCGGTCTGGCGAACATCTTGTGGGAGATGATGACGGCTGACAGAGAATTCCCTTTCGTCTGCGCCGAGCATGGCTTCCATTTTCCGGCAAAGCTCCACAACCGGTTTCTCTCCCATGCCGTAAATGAGCATGTCGGCTCCTGAATCGACAAGGATGCACTTCTTCAGTCGCTCCTGCCAATAGTCATAGTGGGACAAGCGTCGCAGAGAGGCCTCAATGCCTCCCAAGACAACGGGTACATCGGGGTACAAGCGTTTCAACGCCTGTGTGTAAACGATGGTCGGGTATTCCGGACGCAAGTCATGCCGTCCGTCGGGCGTATAAGCATCTTCTGAACGGAGACGGCGGTTTGCAGTATACTTGTTGACCATGGAATCCATACATCCGGGTGCCACTCCAAAGAACAGGCGGGGACGTCCCAGTTTCTTGAAATCGCGCAGGTCGTCACGCCAGTTGGGTTGGGTCACGATGGCAACACGCAATCCTTTCGCTTCAAGAATCCGTCCGATGACAGCCGTCCCGAATGAAGGATGGTCCACATAGGCATCGGCACTGAAGAGGATGACATCAAGTGTATCCCAACCACGAAGTTCGACTTCCTTCTTGGTGGTGGGTAACCAATCGGTGAGTTTATATTCACGCATGTTGTAAGGTTTCTGTATGGATAGGGTTCAAACAGGAGGGGAAAGTGGATTGGGTTTATTCTTCTTTCTCCGCCGGAGCAGGATGTTCCGTGTTCCAGGTCTTGTAAAGGTTCACCAGGGCATTCAGACCGAAAGCTTTCATGTTGTTGTGATAAATCACGTCGATGCAGAGGTCCAGCAAATCCTTGCAGTTGCATTCAGCGGAAGCTATCAGGGAACGGACGTTGAGCTTCAGCTTGTCAAGCACACTTTCGTCGACAATCCCGTTGCTGTCGATGAGGTGTTCAAATAACGCATATTTGCGGATGGTCTGTAGATGTTCTTCGGAAATCTCCAGGTTTCGGGTTCCTGTCGGGTTGGTCTGTATGGTATACATAGCTTATAGGGGTTTGGTTTGGTGTGACAAATGTATAAAATTCCTCCGAGAGCGTCGGATTCTCGGAGGAATTATTTAGTGCTGGCAGATGTGGCTGCCCGATGGTATCCGGTACAGGATGTCAGTTGCCGGAGAGCTGTTTGTGCATGGCTGCAGCAGCCCGCCGTCCGTCGCCCATGGCCAGAATGACGGTTGCTCCACCGCGTACGATGTCACCGCCGGCATAAATGGTCGGGATGGATGACTGCATGTCCTCATTGACAGCGATTGTGCCTTTGCGCCCCAGCTCAAGTCCCGGGATGGAGTGGGGGACAATGGGATTGGGCGATACGCCGACACTGACGATAGCCATGTCGATGTCTATCGTTTCGGTAGCTCCGGGGATGGGCACCGGACTGCGACGTCCGGAAGCGTCGGGCTCTCCCAGTTCCATCTTCTGCAGAACGACCTGCTTGACGGCACCTCGTTCGTCGGCAATGTATTCGATGGGGTTATGAAGCGTGATGAACTCCACTCCTTCCTCTTTCGCATGTTTGACTTCCTCCAGACGGGCGGGCATCTCCTGCTCCGAGCGTCGGTAGATAATCATGGCACGTTCCGCTCCCAACCGGCGGGCCGTACGTACCGAGTCCATGGCGGTATTGCCTCCTCCGATGACGGCGACGCGTTTGCCAAACGTCACAGGCGTGTCACTGTCTTCGCTGGCAGCATCCATCAGGTTTACGCGGGTCAGGTATTCATTGGAGGACATGATATTGATGGAGTTCTCTCCGGGGATATTCATGAAATTGGGAAGTCCGGCACCCGATGCCACAAAGAATCCTTTGAATCCGGCTTCTTTCAGTTCGTCGACACTGAGTGTTTTGCCGATGATGCAGTCTTTCACGAAGTGTACACCCATCTTACTCAGGTTCTCGATTTCCACGTCGACAATCTTGTTCGGCAGACGGAACTCGGGTATACCATATTTCAATACACCGCCAATCTCATGCAGTGCTTCAAACACCGTGACGTCGTAGCCCAGTTTCACCATGTCTCCGGCAAAAGACAATCCGGCAGGTCCGGACCCGATGACTCCCACCTTGATTCCGTTCTTTTCGGCAACACGAGGCAGTGCAATGTGTCCGCTTTCACGTTCATAGTCGGCGGCAAAGCGTTCCAGGTAACCGATGGCTACAGCAGGTTCGCCCATCTTGAGGTGGATACATTTCGATTCACATTGTTTCTCCTGCGGACACACACGACCGCATACAGCCGGCAGGGCGCTGGTCTCTTTCAATACACGGGCGGCTTCGAGGAATTCTCCACGTTCAATGTTCTTGATAAAGCCCGGGATGTTGATGCCTACAGGACATCCCGTCATGCAAGTCGGATTGGCGCAGTCAAGACAGCGTTGGGCTTCCACAACAGCCTGTTCGGCACTCAACCCACGGTTCACCTCTTCCTTGCGGCTATGTGAACGGTACTCGGGATCCAACTCAGGCATGACAACCCGTTTGATGGCTGTACGTTCCTTGGGCTTCATGCTTTTACGCAATGCCACGCGCCATTCGGTATCGCGGCTGTCACGGTCTATCTCAGCCTGGCATTCATGTTCATCCTGGAAACGTTGCATCTCTTCCTGTTCTGCCTTTTTGAAGGCTCCCATCCGCTTGAGCATTTCGTCAAAGTCAACCTGATGTCCGTCGAATTCAGGACCATCGACACAGACGAACTTGGTCTTTCCCCCTACGGTGATGCGGCAGGCGCCACACATGCCTGTTCCGTCGACCATGATGGTGTTCAGGGAAACGTCGGTCGGAATGTTGTATTTCTTTGTCAGTATGCACACGAACTTCATCATGATGGCAGGGCCAATGGCAAAGCATTTGTCGACCTTTTCACGTTGGATGACACTTTCGATACCTTCCGTCACAAGTCCCTTGCGCCCGTAAGAACCATCATCCGTCATGATGATAACTTCGTCAGAACTCTTTCGCACTTCGTCTTCCAGGATAATGAGGTCTTTGCTACGTCCTGCCAGCACGGAGATGACACGGTTTCCTGCTGCCTTCAATGCCTGGATAATGGGGAGCATGGGAGCGACGCCTACACCACCTCCGGCACATACTACCGTTCCGAAGTGTTCGATGTGCGTGGCTTGTCCGAGCGGTCCCACGATATCGGTGACCTCGTCGCCGACGTTCAGTTCGCAGAGTCGGGTGGACGACAAACCCACTTTCTGAACCACGAGTGTAATAGTGCCTTTCACGGGGTCCGCTTCTGCAATTGTCAGCGGCATGCGTTCTCCTTTTTCTCCCACACGTACGATGACAAAGTGTCCTGCTTTACGTGATTTTGCAATCAGAGGAGCTTCGACTTCTATTTTGAAGACTTTCTCTGAAAATTGTTCTTTCGAAATGATCTTATTCATGTTTGTTCTAGTGCTTTAAGTATCTATCTAAAAAAGTTGGCGTATAGAAACTTCGCAAAGATAGTGGCTTTTGACGTATTGCCCAAAAGTATCTTCCTAAAATGCTCTGCCGAGACAGGCGTCAGCTAGCAAATTGTTATTGAATGGAACCGGTTTGAAACGTAACATCGGGCAGTAATGCCTGTTGGAATGAATCAGGCGAGGGGATAGGTTGTCAGAAGGTAAGAGATGCAGAGACGATAACTTTCTTTCGTATT
Organism: Bacteroides sp. Marseille-P3684; assembly: GCF_900291465.1. Taxonomy (GTDB): domain Bacteria; phylum Bacteroidota; class Bacteroidia; order Bacteroidales; family Bacteroidaceae; genus Phocaeicola_A. Next base: position 2,433,248 of record NZ_LT985808.1, on the reverse strand, counting down.
GTCAATGAATCTTGGGTTCCGGTGAATGATTGATGCCGGAAAGAGATAATGGATGTGCATGTGTCAAGTCTCCGCTGCAGCAAACGAAAGTCCTGCATGGCATGTTTTCGGAAGATAGAGCTCTTGTCGGATGCCATGCAGGACTTCATGGACGGGTGCCTGATGCGAGGGTCAATCCAGATGGAATACTTCCTCCATGGTCGCCCACCATTCTCCTTCCGCCCGGCTTTCGAGAGGCTGCTGGCACGGTTCGCAGAAGGTCCACCAGCGTTGCGTCTCGGGGTCAGCTGCCATCTTGGCCATGTCGGCAGCATAATCGTTGCCGGTATATTCGTAGTAGCTGAACAGATAGCCGTCCTTGTAGTAGATGCTATAGTTCTGCAGGTTGCACTCTTTGATCATTTTCTTTACCGAGTCCCAAACGGCAGCGTGCAACCGCTTGTACTCTTCCAGGCGGCCCGGAGCCACCTTGATTACACTTCCATAACGTTGTACCATGGTGATTAGTTTTTATAGTTTTCAGGTTCTTGTTCATCGCAGCCGCAGGTAGTCACCTACCCGGGGCGTATAGTCTTCGTCTTTATCGTTCAGTTTATACAGGGATTTCAGGCGCATGCCATAAGTCTGGGCGATGGAATACATCGATTCTCCTTGTTTCACCCGGTGGATGATATGTGGTTTGGGAGCCTTCCGGTGTTTCTTCTCCAGGTAGACAATGTCTCCGTCGCGAAAGCGATAGTCCTTGTAGAGGTCATTGTATTTACGCAGCTTGCGCTTGGATATTTCAAACTCGTTCGAAAGCGATTCGAAGGTGTCTCCATCGCGTGCTATCACATAGAGAAGACCGTTGGCGAGGAGCGGTTCGTGGACGAAACGTACCGGTTGGTCATACTTGCTTCGTCCTTTTTTGGTATCCAGCTCATCCAGTTCATACAACTCAATGATGGAAATCAGCTGGTCGGCATAACGTGGGTTCGTGGCATAGCCTGCCTTCTTCAATCCCCGTGCCCAGCCTTTGTAGTCGGTGGTCTTCAGCTTGAACAGGAAGGAGTAGCGTCCCCGTGTGGTGAGAAACCGTGAATGGTCCTCGTAGGATTCCCGGACTGATTTGTACGCACGGAAACATTCTCCCCGGGCATCATCGTCGTGGTAGACGGTACGGCCATTCCAGTTGCCGCCACATTTGATGCCGAAGTGGTTGTTCGATTGCCTTGCCAGCTGGCTGCGTCCGGCCGCGCTCTCCAGCAGTGCTTGTGACATGGTGATGCTTGCCGGAATCCGATAGCGTGACATCTGTTCGACGGCGAGGTCCTTGTATTTATGGATATAGTCCTCGTAGAGCTTGGTCCTGGTCTGTGCAGTCATGGTCAGGACTGTGCCCAGGCAGGCCATCCCCGCTAACCAATATCTGAGTTGCATACGTCAATTCGTTTTGAGTTTGTGCATTACTTGAATGGATAATCACTTTTGACGCAAAGTTAATGGAATCTGTATGTCACGTATCTATCTGATGGAAATTCTTGTGTAAACAAAACATTTCTTTGGGCTTTTTGTCTATTTTTGTAGGCAACCAACATTCAGTCTGTGATTATGCAAAAGCTAGAAATCATTTGTCCCGTCCAGGTGTTGTCTGAAGAGGAATTGGCTGTTGCCGATTTGCAACTGGTGCGTGCCGCCTGTGAGGCAACTTCGCGCAGCTATGCTCCCTATTCCTCCTTCTCGGTAGGAGCAGCCTTGCGTCTGGCTGACGGAACGGTCATCCAGGGAAACAACCAGGAGAATGCAGCTTATCCGTCGGGACTGTGTGCCGAACGGACGGCGATGTTTTATGCGCATGCCGCACATCCGGAACTTGCCTTTGACACGCTGGCGATTGCGGCTCATGACGGGAAAGGCTTTACCGCCCGTCCGGTCACTCCCTGCGGAGCCTGTCGTCAGGTGATGACGGAGATGGCAAAAGTCTCCGGGCATGCCTTCCGGGTGCTGCTGTATGGCACGGAGCGTATCTATCTCCTGGAGGATGCCCGTATGCTCCTTCCACTCTCCTTTGACCTTTGAACCCAATCAGCCACGGTGGATTACCGAAAAGCTTTCTTTATGTTCCAAACGCCAGAGACTCTTTGGGCGTCGGTGCCGATACGGGTGATACGAAAAGAAGGTGTATCAGAATTGGATTTTCCATTTTGATACACCTTCTTGGGTATGTATTCAGTCTGAAGGACTATTGATGCTGTTCACGGAGGAGGTCATTGACGGTCTTAACCGGATTGAACGTGCTGAGAGGTACTTCCACAAAGACGGTGTTCCAGTCGCTCATGGAGCCGTTCCACAAACCGGGGAGTTCGAGAGCCTTCAGGTCTTTGCCATTCTTCGATTTGTAAGAGATGAAGCCGGTGTTGGGGTCTACATACTTGGTCAAATCAAACTTGTTGCCCTTGTAGTCGCGTACGGCACAAACCAAGTCTACGGGATTGAAATGGGTTCCTTTTTCAAACATGGCTTTCTTCGCCGGATCCTTCATGTCAATCTGTGAGCTTTCGAGGATTTGCAGCGATACGGTGCCGTCTTGGTTGTATGCCAGGAACGGACCACCACCCGGTTCGCCTACATTCTTTACCATACCGCAGACGCGCATCGGACGGTTCAACTTCGATTTCAGGTAGAGCACGAGGTCTGCATCTTCCAGGTTCTTGATATCCGAACGGCGGCAATACAGTTCCTGCTGAACGAAGCGAATCATTTCTTCAATCTGCTCGTGAGTATATTTGCCACTGTCAATGAGGCGCAGATACTCGAAGGCGCGTTCCTGCAAAGTTACCAGGACGCCGGCAATCAATTGTTTGTAGGTCACGGTGTCATCTTTCAGACGGTCGGGAACCACATTGTCGATATTCTTGACAAAAATGACATCTGAATCCAGGTCGTTCAGGTTCTCGATGAGTGCTCCGTGACCACCGGGACGGAAGACGAGACGGCCCTTCTCATCGCGGAACGGATGGTTGTCCATGTCGGCTGCCACTGTGTCGGTGCTGGGCTTTTGTTCCGAGAACGATACGTGGTAGGTTACTCCGTACTTGGCTGCGTATTTTTCGGCTTTCTCTGCCACCAGTTTCTCGAAGAGGGCGCGATGCTCGGGGGACACCGTGAAGTGGACGTTCACCTGTCCGTCGGCACCGGCTGCATAGAGAGCACCTTCCACCAGGTGTTCTTCCAGGGGGGTACGTGCTCCGTCTTCGTATTTATGGAACTTCAGCAAGCCTTTGGGAAGCGCACCGTAATTCAGTCCTGCTGCTTCGAGCAGGTTGGCTGCAACTGCCTTGTACTCGCCGGCGGCAAGCAAGGCAGGAATATCCTTGCCCTGGTTGCGGAGGCATGCCTCGTTCAGGTCGTTGTAGAAAGCGAAGTGCTCTATCTGGGAGAAGAACTTCTTCTCGAAGTCGGTCTGAGGTTCGTTGTGGTCGCCGCCCAAAAATTCAAACATATTCTTGAACATGCGGCTGGCGGCACCCGATGCGGGGACAAATTTTGTGACCTTGTGTCCTGCTTTCTTGTAGTTCTCCCAGGCACGGACATAACCGTCCAGTGAACATGCGTCAGTAGCCATGATACCGTTGCCGATGGAAGCGGCTGCTTCCAGCTTCAAATAGGGGAACCCTTTCTCAAAACAAGCCAGCTGGGCAGCAATTTGTGCCTCGCTGATGCCTTTCTGTGCCAATAAGGCTTTATCGTCTTGTGTTAACATTATATATGGAGAATTTAAAGTTAATGCAAGTAATTGTTGACAAAATACCTAATTTTTCTGCCAAAAATATAAATATTTCCGAAGAGTAAAGCACAAAATGGATAAAAAAAGTACCTTTACATGCAAAATTTCTATTGCTATGGAAGAAAACGTTTTTTTCACTCCTGAGGAACACAAGAAACTATGCTTACTCTATAAGAAGCTTCTTCGGCTCTCTGACGACATGCTCCGTGAGGACGACTGCAAGAAGCTCAAAGGCATCCTGATTGAGGCTGCCCGCAACCAGTCACTCCGGCGCGATGTCTTCGGACTGAACCCCATCATCAAGGATATGGAAACAACTGTCATCGTGGCAGAGGAAATCGGCATGCAGCGTGCTTCCATCCTGGGCATCATGCTCCATGAGAGTGTGCGTGGGGGCTTTTACACGCCCGAACGGGTACAGGAAGAGTTCGGGGAAGACGTGGCAGGCATCATTCGCGGACTGATACGCATCAATGAACTTTATGCCAAGAGTCCGACCATTGAGTCGGAGAACTTCCGCAACCTGCTTATCTCTTTTGCCGAAGATATCCGCGTCATCCTGATTATGATTGCCGACCGTCTCAACGTGATGCGGCAAATCAAGGACTCACCCAACGACGAGGCGCGTGTCAAGGTGGCAAACGAGGCCGCTTACCTCTATGCTCCGCTGGCACACAAGCTCGGACTCTACAAACTCAAGTCGGAGTTGGAAGACCTCTCACTGAAGTACACCCAGCATGACATCTACTATCACATCAAGGAGAAGCTTAACGAGACCAAGGCGTCACGTGACCGTTACATAGCTGCCTTCATCGAGCCGATACGCAAGAAGCTGGAGGAGGCGGGACTGAAGTTCCACATGAAGGGGCGCACCAAGTCCATCCACTCCATTGCGCAGAAGATGAAGAAGCAGCATACGACTTTTGAGGGCATCTATGATCTCTTTGCCATCCGCATCATCCTGGATTCTCCGCTCGACAAGGAGAAGCAGGAGTGTTGGCAGGCTTACTCCATCGTCACCGACATGTACCAGCCCAACCCCAAGCGACTGCGTGACTGGCTGTCCATCCCCAAGAGCAACGGGTATGAATCGCTCCACATCACGGTGATGGGGCCTGAAGGCAAATGGGTCGAAGTGCAGATACGTACGGAGCGGATGGACGAGATTGCCGAACGCGGACTGGCTGCCCACTGGCGCTACAAGGGAGTCAAGGGGGAAGGAGGACTCGACGAGTGGCTGAACTCCATCCGCGAAGCATTGGAGAACAGCGACAACGACATCCAGGCAATGGACCAGTTCAAGATGGAGCTGTATGAAGACGAGGTGTTCATCTTCTCGCCCAAGGGAGACCTCTACAAGTTGCCCAAGGGGGCTACGGTGCTCGATTTTGCGTTCCACATCCATTCAAACCTGGGCTGCAAGTGCATCGGGGCGAAGGTGAACGGACGCAACGTCCCCATCCGGCATAAGCTTCAGAGTGGCGACCAGGTCGAGATTCTTACGTCGAGCACACAGACCCCCAAGCAGGATTGGATCAACATCGTTACCACTTCGAAAGCGCGCACCAAGATACGGCAGACGCTCAAGGAGGTTGCCTCCCGTCAGGCTGCCTTTGCCAAAGAGACACTGGAACGCAAGTTCAAGAACCGCAAGCTGGATTATGACGAAGCGGTGATGATGCGGCTCATCAAGAAGGAGGGCTTCAAGGAAGTGACCGACTTCTACCAGAGCATTGCCGACGAGACGGTCGATGTGAATGACTTTATTGACAAATACGTCGCCATGCTCCGGCGTGAGAATGAGCAGCCTGCCGAACTCCCCCTGCGCAGTGCCGAGAACTATAACATCCAGCTTCCGGTTGAAGAATATACCAACACGAACAACGATGTACTGGTCATCGACCAGAATCTCAAGGGCATAGACTTCAGCCTGGCAAAATGTTGCAACCCGATTTACGGCGACGAGGTCTTCGGCTTCATCACCGTCAATGGCGGAATCAAGGTACACCGTTGCGACTGTCCCAATGCACCGCAGCTGCGTTCCCGCTTCGGCTATCGCATCGTCAAGGCGCGTTGGGCTGGCAAGAGCAAAGGACAGCTTTATCCCATAACCCTGACGGTGGTCGGACATGACGACATCGGCATCGTGAACAACATCACTTCGATTATCTCCAAGGAACCCGACATCCAGCTCCGTTCCATCGGCATCAGCTCCAACGACGGACTGTTCTCGGGCAACCTGACGGTGATGGTCGATGACACCTCGAAGCTCGAATCGCTCATCCGCAAGTTGCGGACCGTGAAAGGGGTGAAGCAAATCAAGCGGAACTGACCGCATTCGAGAAGCATTTAAACAGCATTTGAACAACCGTTAAACGGCAAAATAACCGGGCGGCATCAGGCTGCCTTCCTTAAAAAACAAAGACTCAAATGGATTTCCTACAACTGACACAACTGAGACATTCCGTGCGACACTATGCCACACGACCCGTTGAACCCGAAAAGATTGACTACATTCTGGAGTGTGCCCGTCTGGCACCTTCCGCCGTCAACAAGCAACCGTGGCGCTTCATCCTGGTGCGCAGTGAAGAGGCACGCGCCAAGGTGCAGCGTTGCTATCCGCGCGAATGGTTTGCGGAAGCTCCCCTATACATCATTATATGTGCCGTAGAGACGGAAGCCTGGGTACGTCCGTGCGACAGCAAGAACCATGCGGACATCGATGCCGCCATTGCGACCGAGCACATCTGCCTGGCAGCTGCCGATCGGGGACTGGGCAGTTGCTGGGTATGCAATTTCGACAAGAGCATGTTGCAGGAACTTTTCCAGATTCCTTCCGGTGCCCATCCCGTAGCGATAGTCCCCATCGGCTATCCGGCAGAAACCGAACGCCCCGAGCCCCGTCGCAAGCCGATGGAGCAGTTGTGCTGTGAAGACCGCTTCCCGGTGAACACGGACGAGACGAAATGACAGACTGAAATTTAACCAACCAAACAACATAACAAAATGAAAAAACTACTGACCATCCTGGTGTTGCTCTTCGCAACGACCACCGTGCTTCTGGCACAGAACAACGACGCAAACAAGCCTGAAATGACTTTTGAAAAGACAACATACGATTTCGGTTCCTTTAAAGAGTCCGACGGACCCGTCACGTGTGTGTTCAAATTTACCAATACCGGTAAGGGCCTGCTGGTCATTCATCAGGCAATCGCTACCTGTGGCTGTACGACTCCCATCTATCCCAAGGAGCCGATTAAGCCCGGGGAGAGCGGTGAAATCAAGGTGACCTACAACGGAAAAGGACGTCGTGCCGGAGAGTTCGAGAAGTCCATCACCATCCGTACCAACACAAAGGCACAGATTCATCGTCTGAAAATCAAGGGAAGCATGATTGCGGACAATTGACAATCTTCCCACCTCCGGCGGTGCAGACCGACATGAAGGGTTCTGCAGATGCCGGACGATAGAAGCAAACGAAGGCACAGAGCAGTCCATCGGTGAGTAGACACGATGGCTCTCTGTGCCTTCGTCGTTTGACGGGGCCGGGATGCATGTCATACATGCCCGGGATAGATGAGATATAAGTACGGCTTGTACGGACCAAAGTATTATACTTAGACCCCCTAAGTATAATACTTAGCCTGCCTAAGTATAATACTTTGGTCCATCTAAGCCGGGGGTTGTCTGCGTCTGTCCCTGGGGTGGGAACGGTACAAGTGCCGCTTTCCCGACCCAGGCACAGGCAGACGGTCTGTTCAGAGCTTGTGAATCGTCTTCATGAGCTGTTCACCCAGTCCGATGGTGTAGCCTTGGGAGACAAATACCACCCGGTTGAAGGTGTCGGCAACCAGGAAGATGGGCAGACCCTTGGACGCATCCAGCTTCATTTCGCGGATGATTTCCGCGCGTATCTTCCCATCCGGGTCCGTTCCCCAGGTCACGGTGGAGGGGAGTGGCGGGAAGTCTGACAGACGGAGCTTGTTCAATTCCTGCTTATCCGGGCACAGGAATATCAGGGAGCGTCCCCATTTCTCGAAGTCCTCTTTCAGGGCAGCGATGTCACGCAGGGCATGGTTCGTCGGTTCCTGACCGACGCCCAGCAGCCCGACTACGTAGTAGCCCCGTCCGGTGGTAGAGAGCAGGGAGACTGCCGCTCCGCCTTGTGCAGGCAGGTAGAGGTTCTCCGAGTTGAAATTGCCGATGACCTGCACCTCGTCCTTACTCTCGCGCATGGTCAGGTCGACGAGACATTCCTCATCGGGGCGGATAGTGAAGAACTTCAGGTGTGCCAGCACGCTGCCGTTTGCCATGCGTGTTCCCGTGACGAGTGCATAGGTGCCTTCATCGAGCGGTGTTCCCTCTTTCAGCAGGCTCTTCCAGGAAGTACCGTTCTCCGGATAGTTCAGCAGACGCAGGCTGCCGCCTTCCAGCTTGGAGAGGGTGAAGTGGTTGTAGTACTTCGGGTCGTCCAGCCAGGAGGAGGGTGTGTAGGCGGCTTTCAGTGTGCCTTGGCTGGCGGTTGTAGCCTGGCTCTCTCCGGTCAGGTCGACATCTACCGGACGTTCCCCTTCGAAATATTGCACTTTCCCGGTCACCTCGTCGATGCGTGCCGGGACACCCAGGCTGCGTGCTGCCGCCACGTAGAAAATTTGCAGCGAATAGTCGTCGGCTACCCGTGCACGGCAGACACCGGCAGGTGAGAGGGGGATGCGTTGCGGGTTCCATTCGTTATGGAGTTGCACGTGCTCCCGGCACCAGTCGGCGAGGAGGGAGGGCTGCCGACGGATGGCTTCGGCTTCTTCCTCCGTGAAGGCTTGACGGATAACCTCTTTGTAGGGCAGCAGCATTTCGTTGGCTATGCGCGGGTTCAGCAGGTAAGGGTCGTAGATGGCAGGTGCGCAGTCGGAGTCCTTGATGCGCAGACGGAAGTGCTCGTCAAGGGCGGCAGGTTCCACATCGCGCAAGTCTTTTTCCGACAGCATCTGCAACAGACGGATGGCAGTGGAAGCCTCGTCCGGTGATACGTCGGCAAGGAAAGACTGGAGGGTAGCGTAGTTGCCGCGCGACCGGGTCAGCAAGGGGACCACGAGGCGGGCATCCAGTCCGTGTGCTTCAGCGAATGCCCGGGAGTCTTCCTCTGTCGGGAAAGTAGCGATGTAGGCATGGCGGACGGAGTCTTCGTAAGCGAAGCGGCGGTCGTTCTCGGCACGTTGCTCCGGCGTGACTTCCGGGATGCGTGGCTTCTCAGCCGGAGGGACGATGTCCAGGTCGATGTCGGTCTGCAGCTGTCCGGCGGACTGGTCGAGCGTGAGGACGAGTTCCCGGTCTTTCCCGAACGAACATTTCCGGTAGCCGAAGCGTCCGTCAGCTGAAGCCCAGACCAGCATGTCGCCCAGCCCTGCCGTCTGTGTCACCTTCCCTTCCCGGTCCGTCGTCTTGCGGGCGACGGTATAGAACTCCGCATAGTTGTAGAGCTTGAATTCCACCACGGCCCCTTCCACGGGCTGTCCTTCCGTGTCACGGACGGTCACTGTCGCAGTCGCCGTGTCGGCATAGTTACTGATGACATTGATTTCGGTATAGTTGTCATTCATCTCCATGACCTCCTCCGGTCCGTAGTAGTGGCCGAAGACCTTGGTGTGCATCAGCATGCCCCGGCTGGCAGGAGCGTTGAACCATGCCAGGTCGAGCACCGGTTCCGGTTCACAGGCACCCAGGAAGTGCCACTGTCCGTCGACCCACACTTCCACCCAGGCATGGTTGTCGTCGGTGTGAGCCCACCGGGGCGTGTAGACCTGACGGGCAGGAATGCACATGGCGCGGAAGGCTGCCACGGCAAAGGTGGATTCCTCTCCACATCGTCCATAGGCGGTGCGGACACTCGCCAAGGGAGCGCTGGTGCGCATGTCCGACGGCGTATAGGCTACCTTCTCATGGCACCAGTGGTTGATTTCCAGCACGGCTTCCCGGAGTGTGAGGTGCTGCAGCCGCGGTTGCAGCTCTCGGTAGAACACCGTACGGGCAGAATCGAGGTTTTCGTTGTTGACGCGATAGGGCAGGACAAAGTGGCGGAACTCCCGTTCGGGGATGTCCTTTCCCCAGGGCATTTCTTCCCGTGCCTTCAGGGCGGCACGCACCTGTTGCAGGTGGAAGTCGCCGGAGTAGTCGGTCAGGTCGCCCAGTGGCATGTAGGCATACATGAACTGCATGGCTTCCTGCTCCCGGACAGTCATTGTCTCGGAAAAGACCTGGAAGATGTCGGTGTGTTGCAAGGCGTTCTGCCTCTCTTCAAAGAAGTGTCGGGCTTCCTGCCGTTCGTTGGTGTCGCTGATGAAGTGCTGTTGGCAGGCTGTCAGCAGCAGGAGGATGAGTGTTCCCCACGCATACGGAATACGGTTCATAAGTCTGTTGTTGTTTTTTAATGGTAGGACATAAGGTGAAAGCCATCCGGCTTTCGCTGCCAAAGTTAAGAAAGTGTAGACAAGGAAACAAGTTGACAAGGGGACAAGTTGACGGGGTGGTGCGTCAGTCGGCTACATATCTCTTTACCAGTCGTTGGAAGGCCTTTGTTTTCATGAACCCTTTCAGCCAGGTGTTGAGCGTGTCGCGCAGGGCTTGTGACTCCTTGCTGACGCCCCACCCGTAGAACTGGTTGAAGCTGATGGCTGTGTCGATGTCCAGTTGAGGGAACTGGCCGATGAGCTTGCGGGCGATGCTCTCTTCACAGATGGCATAGTCGATGTCTCCGTGTGCCACCAGGGCGAGCAGCTGCTCGCTGCCGTACTTGGGTACTTCCTCGATACGGATGGTGTCGGCAATCTCCATGGCAAGATTCCGGATGCGGTATTGGACGGGTGAACCTTCCGGTACGTAGACAGTCTTACCGCCCAGGTCCAGCTGGGTGTGGATGTAGAGGCTGTCGTCTTCCGACTGAGGCTTGCGCTGTACCAGGACCTGCTTGTTGCGCAGGATGGGGACCGTGAAGAGCAGGAGCGAGTCTTTCTGTTCGCTGGTGATGAGCAGGCTCCCGGCAATCAGGTCGAAGGTGCCGTGGTTGATGCCCTCCATCTGTGTTTCCAGCTCCATCTCCGGCTTGATGTCCGCCTTCAGCCCTTTGGCACGTGCGAAAGCCTGGAGCAGTTCGTAATGGAATCCGGTAAGCGTGTCGTCCTCCACGAAGTAGCCGATGGAGTTGTATTCCGTCGTGGCACGCAGGACACCCGAACGGATGATGTCTTCATAGGAGCGGGGGCTGCCGGAATCAGCCGCAGGTGCCGCCGGCCAGAGAAAGGCGACAGCCAGTGCCAGGACGCCTCCGGCAATGAAACACGGTGTCAGGAATTTCTTCTTCATGGCATGGCGGCAGGCTGGTTAGTTGAAGAAGTTCCACGAAAGACCGAACTTGAACCACATCGGGTTGAGCGGGTAGTGCGGTGCCAGGAAGTAGTTCGACTTGCCCATGCCTTCCGACACGTGATACATCATGGCATAGATGCGTGTGTGTTTCAAGTGGAGGTTGACGTAGGCATTCACGATGGGGTAGTTGCCGATTTCGATGCGGTCGTTCGGGTTTTGCAGGTAGAACTGTCCGATGGCAGGTGCATAGTCCGGAGCGTAATACTTCGTGAAGTAGCGGACGTCGGCTCCCAGCTCTACGGACAGTACTTTCTTGGCAAGCTTGAACTTCAGGTAGAGGTTGCTGTAGAGCGACAGGTCGGGCAGGGGCAATACATCCTGATTGCTGCTCTTCTGATAGGTGATTTCATTGTCCCAATGGAAGATGCCCAGTGCCAGGTCTTTCTTCAGCGAAGCGGTCAGCACCTGTATGTTGTCGCCACACTGGCTGACGCGTACGTTGTGCCGGTAGGCGGTTGTCCCGTTGTTGTCATAACCTTCGGCAGCGTTGTCGAAGTACGTATAGTTGCTGATGTTTTCCACTCCGACACTGAGCAGGATGTCTGCCTTCTTGGAGCGGAGCTCGCCCTGGATGCGTGTACGCAACTCCTTGCTCAGGTCGTTGTCCCACCACAAGTGGCGCGAGTGGTAGTGGCGGTAGTAGAACGACGGATTGATGCGGCGGGTGTACGCCATGGCTGCCAGCTGGATGGTGTCCTTGAACAGGCGGAAGTTCAGGTCGGCATGTCCTGTCAGGTTGAACGTACCGATGTCTTCTCCCGTCAGGGCGGTCTCTCCGTAGACGCGGTAGTGCAGCGTCTTGCCCTGCTCTTTCAGCAGTTCACCACCGACACTCAGGATGTTCTCGGTATATTTCCGGTCGTAACGGTCGGTAGCTGCAGTGAGGGTGTCGACCAGGTGATAGTTGCGCATCTCGTAGTTGACGAAAGCGGTCAGTCCGGCTTTTGCCCACTTGTTGAAGCCTTCGCGCAGGGCGATGGCGAACGTATTCTTCAAGGAGGTGTGGCGGGTGACGTCACGCTGGTACTCACTGCCGAAGAAGTCGTTGGCATAGTAGTCGGCAGGTGTGTTGTAAGCGATGAACTGCCGTTCGTAGTTGCTGTATTGGAGGGTATGGATGAAGCTGGTCACCGGGATGAAGTTGTCGTAGTGCTGAGACGTATCCTCCGGAGCTTCATAGAATCCCAGGTTGTAGCGGTGGTTGAAATAGACGTGGAAGTTGTCGTTGCGGTTCCAGGTCTGCTCCAGGTTGGTCGGGATGTCCGACGGTGTGTAGGAGCTGGAGTTGGGGAGGTCTTCCGGATTGGTGATGTATGTATCGTCGGCAATACCGCCATTCTCTGCCATCTTCATGTGGTTCTTGCTGAAGAGGAAGTGGTAGTCGTACTTGTCTCCCTGGTAGGACGAGAAGAGCGTCCCGTTGAACAGTGAGGTTGCCTGGTTGTTGTACATGCCCCGCCCGTATACATAGTCAAAGCGGAAGCCGAAGTTCAGCTTCCGGTTGGCGTTTACACCAAAGTAAGCCGTGAAGCGGTCTTCACCGTTCTGCTGGTTACCTCCCGAGAAGTAGGAAAGGTTGGCGAAGGGAGACTTGGTGTTGAGGAAGCGGAACTGGTCCACCGGCACGATGAAGTAATCGTACGGGTCGGTGAAGACGAACTGGGAAGCCTCCTGCCGATGAAAGAAGATGCGCGAGAGTCTGGGCGAGCCGATGTTTCCCAGGTAGTTGTACTCACCGTTCAGTCCGTCGGTGAACTGCACGTTCTGGAACTGGTGCATCAGTGTGTCAACCTCTACCTCCGTCGTGTTGCCGAAGCGGGGGTCGATGGTCCACATCTTGAGTCCGATGGGTACTGTTTTCGAGTCGACCGTTGTCGTGTCTTCGTGCTGGCGGTCTCCGTTCTCGTTGATATAGCGCGGACCGTCCGGTGTCTGTTCATACAGTTGGTTATAGTTTTGTGCAGCCAGGTCATTTCCGAACATGCCTGCCAACAGGGCTAATATAAAGAGTATTCTTTTCATAATCGGCTGCAAAGTTAACTAAAAAAGTAGGATAGCAACGAGGCGGTAGTGAAGATTCCTGCCGTTTTGGAGTATTTAACCCAAAACACTCCTTATCCCGTGTCAGTCAAACTCTTCGGGCTTAAGGAGGGTAGGATTGTGTCCAATCTTTGGATTCGTCTGCCGGATGGCGAGGAGCGGGTGACTTTACCGATGAAACTTCCCTTTATCCTTGATTAAGATGACTTTCAGTTGAGGGTCGTTCAGCATTTTCCAGCCGATGGGAGTGAGGAAGAACTCGAATTGCGTGGTGCGGTGCTTCCACGTCAGCAGGTCTATCGGGCGGTGCAGGTACTTCTTGAGGACCGGATACCACCACCCCGGGAAGGACAAGGCACGGACGGCATGACTGTCGGCCACCTTGCGCAGTTCCATGATGCATTGTTTTACTTCAGCACGTTCTAGGTCGGAAGGCTTGTCGTAGGGAACGTAGCAGGAGGTGTAGTATCCCCGTCGGGTAAAAAGGCTGAGTGAACGCCAGTCGGGACTTTCCAGGATAAATTGTTTGGGGGAGACGTTGTAGGTCGTGCAGAGTCTTTCCATTTCCGACAGGACCTGGCGGCTGTTGGTTGCATCCAGGTTCTTGATGTCCAGCCAGAAGTTCCCGCCTCCCCTGCGAAGGCTTTCTGCAAGGATGGAGTCGAGTGTCAGCCCGAATGTGGTGTCGATGTCGTGTGTCACGTCAAAGCGCTGGTTGTCCCGGAACACGAGATCGATTTCCACGTTCGGATAACGCGGATGTTTCTCCCTGTATTTCTCTACCGAATTGCAACGGTGCAGCCAGATTTTTCCCGGATAGTTGTCGATGTGAAGGACCGAATTGAGACAGCAACCTCCTGCCACGAGCAGCAGTACGAAGCCTGCAATCCGGAGGATTTTCCGTATCATATACTAAAGTCGATTGGTTTGTGTCGGGGTATAAAAAAGGGGTGCATCGGTTATCGACACACCCCTTCATTCAGATTATGCAGATTGGGATTATTCGCCCCAATTCATTTCAGCCATACGCTTGTAGGAAGCATAGCGTTTCTTTGCCATGTCTTCGCAAGCGGCGAACAAGTCAGCAGCTTCTTGCGGATATTGCTTCATGACAGAAGCGAAACGAACCTCACCCTTCAGGTAGTCTTGGAAAGCATCCCAGTTCGGCTCTTTGGAGTCGAGTGAGAACGGATTCTTGCCTTCGGCTTCCAATTCGGGGTTGAAGCGCCACAAGTGCCAGTAACCGCATTCAACGGCTTTAGCCTCTTCAGCTTGCGACTTACCCATACCGGCCTTCAAACCGTGGTTGATACACGGAGCGTAAGCGATAACCAACGAAGGTCCGTGGTATGCTTCTGCCTCGCGGATTGCTTTCAGGGTCTGAGCCTGGTCGGCACCCATAGCGATTTGAGCCACGTAAACATAGCCGTAAGTAGTAGCAATCAGACCAAGGTCTTTCTTGCGAACACGCTTACCGGAAGCAGCAAACTTGGCGATGGCGCCGAGCGGAGTTGCTTTCGAAGCCTGGCCACCGGTGTTGGAGTAAACCTCCGTATCAAGTACGAGGATGTTGACATCTTCGCCGGATGCGATGACGTGGTCGAGACCTCCGTAACCGATATCGTAAGAAGCACCGTCACCACCGATAATCCACTGGCTGCGCTTGATGAGGTAATCCTGGAACTCGGCAATGGTCTTGCAGAATTCACATTTATCCTTGGCAGCTTCTACCATCGGAACAATCTTGGCAGCAGCAGCCTTGCTCTTGTCGGCATCATCCTTACCGTCGAGCCACTCTTGGAAAGCCTCTTTGTATTCAGCCGGAGTGCCTTCAGCAGCGATAGCAGCTTGCATGGCTTCTACCAGACGGCCGCGGAGCTTCTTGTTGGCAAGCTCCATACCCAAACCGAATTCGCAGAAGTCCTCGAACAGAGAGTTTGCCCATGCAGGACCCTGACCCTTCTCGTTGGTTGTATACGGGGTAGAAGGAACAGAACCGGAGTAGATGGAAGAACATCCTGTTGCGTTGGCAACCATTTCGCGGTCACCGAAGAGCTGGGAAATCAACTTCACATACGGAGTCTCACCACAGCCGGAGCAAGCACCTGAGAACTCAAACAACGGAGTAGCGAACTGAGAGTTCTTCACGTTTGCCTTGATGTCTACCAAGTGTTGTTTGCTCTTCACATTGTCGGCGCAGTAAGTCCAGTTGGCAGCCTGATCCAATTGGCTTTCGAGGTGCTTCATGGTCAAAGCCTTGCCGCCCTTCTTCGGGTTGCCCGGACAAACGTCGGCACAGTTACCGCAACCCAGACAGTCGAGTACGTCAACCTGGATACGGAAGGTCATGCCGTCGAATTGCTTGCCGACAGCCTTCAGCATCGGGAAGCTTGCACCCTTCTGCTCGTCAGCGTCGAGAACGAACGGACGGATGGAAGCGTGAGGACAAACATAAGCACACTTGTTACACTGGATACAGTTCTCAGGATTCCATTCAGGAACGAAGGCAGCCACACCACGTTTTTCGTATTTGGCTGTTCCCTGATGCCAGGTACCGTCCTCGATGCCCTTGAATGCGGAAACGGGCAGCAGGTCGCCATCCTGTGCGTTGATCGGACGAACCACTTCGTTGATGAATGCCGGGTCGTTGTTCTCAACCTTGGCATCGTCGGGAAGGTTAGCCCATGCCGGGTCAACAGTCAACTGCTTGTATTCACCACCACGGTCAACGGCAGCATAGTTCTTGTTAACCACGTCTTCACCCTTCTTGCCGTAAGACTTCACGATGAACTTCTTCATCTGTTCTACAGCCAGGTCAACAGGGATTACCTGTGTGATGCGGAAGAATGCAGACTGGAGGATGGTGTTTGTACGGTTACCCAAACCGATTTCCTGAGCAATCTGGGTAGCGTTGATATAGTAAACGGTGATGTTGTTCTTTGCGAAGTACTTCTTCACGCGGGTCGGCAGGTTCTTTGCCAACTCTTCGCCTTCCCAGATGGTGTTCAACAGGAACGTACCGTTCTTGCGCAGACCGCGGGTCACATCGTACATGTGCAGGTAAGCCTGTACGTGGCAAGCCACGAAGTTCGGAGTGTTCACCAAATAGGTAGAGCGGATGGGGTGGTTACCGAAACGCAAGTGAGAGCAAGTGAAACCACCCGACTTCTTGGAGTCGTAAGAGAAGTATGCCTGGCAGTATTTATCGGTGTTGTCGCCGATAATCTTTACAGAGTTCTTGTTGGCACCTACAGTACCGTCAGCACCCAAGCCGTAGAACTTGGCTTCGAACATGCCTTCGCCACCCAAAGCGATTTCCTCTTTCTGAGGCAGAGAAGTGAAGGTTACATCGTCAACGATACCAATGGTGAAGTGGTCTTTCGGCATCGGCAATGCCAGGTTCTCATATACAGACAGAATCTGAGCAGGAGTAGTATCCTTGGAACCCAGACCATAGCGTCCGCCTACGATAACGGGGGCATTCTCTTGACCGTAGAAGCACTCTTTTACGTCCAGGTAAAGAGGTTCGCCGATGGCACCCGGTTCCTTCGTACGATCGAGTACGGCAATGCGTTTTGCAGTCTTGGGAACGGCAGCCAGGAAGTGTTTGGCTGAGAACGGACGATAGAGGTGAACAGACACCATACCGACTTTCTCACCGTTGGCAACCAAGTGGTCGATAGCCTCACGGGTTGCTTCGGTAGCGGAACCCATCAGGATGATGACGCGTTCAGCATCTTCAGCACCGTAGTAGTCGAACAAGTGATAACGACGGCCGGTAATCTTGTAGATTTCGTCCATGTAGCTTTCAACTACTTCAGGAACGCTCTCGTAGAAGGTGTTGCCGGCTTCTCTGTGCTGGAAGAAGTGGTCGGGGTTCTCAGCCATACCGCGTGCTACCGGCTTGTTCGGAGTCAACTTGCGGTTGCGGAACTCAGCCAACGCCTGCTGGTCAATCAGCGGAGCGAGGTCTTCGTTGTCCAGTCTTTCAATCTTCTGGATTTCGTGAGAAGTACGGAAACCGTCGAAGAAATTCAGGAACGGAACACGGGTCTTGATAGAAGCCAGGTGAGCTACACCTGCGAGGTCCATCACTTCCTGTACGGAGCCTTCGCACAACATGGCAAATCCGGTCTGACGGCAAGACATCACGTCCTGGTGGTCACCGAAGATACAGAGTGCGTGAGAAGCCAGCGTACGGGCTGAAACGTGGAAGACACAAGGCAAGAACTCACCAGAGATCTTATACATATTAGGAATCATCAGCAAGAGACCTTGTGACGCCGTGTAAGTGGTAGTCAAGGCACCGGCTTGCAGAGAACCGTGAACGGCTCCAGCTGCACCGGCTTCTGACTGCATCTCTTCCACTAAGACTGTCTCGCCGAAGATGTTCTTACGACCAGCCGCAGCCCATTCGTCCACGTGCTCAGCCATGGTAGACGACGGAGTGATGGGGTAGATAGCTGCTACTTCTGTGAACATATACGAGATATGTGCAGCAGCCTCATTACCATCACAGGTGATAAATTTCTTTTGTTTAGTCATAACAGTTAAATTATTAGTAAAAAATCTCAGTTTAATTATCTTGTTTTTCAGTGGTTGCTAGTATACGAACCCAAAGAGCCAAAGCGGAATCTGATTGTCATGCCCCACCTCCGTGTGATGCATGGCATATACCACATTCGGGTTATTCTTGAATTTACATCCTTTGTTGCAAATGCGGAACGGTTGCTCGCCATCTACCAGAAAGGAGGTACCCTTGTCGCCTTTATAAAGCTTATGGTCTTTATACATAGTATTAAGAAAAAAGGTTTCCAGTACATCCTGTTCCTCGACTTTGACCGGGTAGATGGAATACATCAGATTGGTGTTGTGCATCATGATCTTGCTGGGTTTCTTGGGGAAGGATTCTCCCTTCGGATAAACCATGTTGATGAGTCGTGCATCTGCCAGATACTTGATGTAGTTCATGACTGTCGCCCTTGAAGTCTGTATGTCCGCAGCCAGTTGGCTGACATTCGGAACAGATGGACCGTCTACAGCGAGCAAATATAGCAATTTCTTGATTTTGGAGAGATATTTTAACTCAATTTGTTTTATGAGAAGGATATCCACCTCAATCATCATATTCATGGTCTTTAACAAATTCTCCGAGAAGTTACGCTTCTCCAAGAAGAATGGATAGAATCCATGATGTAAATAATCTTGGAAATAGTTGAGTGGACGTACCTTGGGCAATATCTCTTTTACTATGTGCTCGTGATTGGCGAGGATGTCATCGAGTGTATATACTGGAAAATGATTCCCTGTCTGAAGGTTGAGGAACTCCCTGAAGGAAAAACCTCGCAGGTTATAAGATTTGACAATATCAACAAGTGCCGGATTCTCTTCCTTGCTCTTGAGTCTCATTACGGACGAACCCGTAAAGACGATTTTCAATCCCGGATAGAGGTCGTAGCACTGACGCAACTCTTCACTCCATCCCGGCTGCTTGAATACTTGGTCGATCAACAGCACCTTGCCTCCATTTCGATAAAAATCTCCGGCAAACTGAACAAGACTTGCACCTTGAAAATAGAAATTGTTCATGTTGACGTACAAACATGAACGGTCACTCCCGAAATATTCTTTGGCATATTGCAGGAGGAAGGTTGTCTTGCCTACGCCGCGCGTGCCTTTGATGCCAATGAGGCGATCGTTCCAGTTAATCTCATCCATGAGAGTGCGACGAACCGGGGCATTTGTATGTTCCACCAAGTAGGCATGCGTTTGGTAAAAGGCTTCCATTCCCTTGCTTAATTAGTTTGTTGCAAAGGTAATACATATTTCAAGAATTGCAAAGTGGAGATTGCAAAAAAAAATCTGTGAAACTGCGAATGCTTCCGATAGGCTTTCGTACGTTAGAGAGCCTGCCGAAACAGAGGATGGAGCGGACTTCCCGGATTCCCGAATCAGGGCAAACTGGTGTATCCGGATAAAGTGTCAGAATGTCAAATGAAAGCCTCCAGAATGGCAATTCTCGGCGCAAAGGACGATTCGGTGCCCAAAACAGGCCATCTCAGGCGATTCGCAAAATACACATTTCCATTGGTTATGCTCTAATGCTTTCATCCTGGAGGAATACTACCCTGCAAATCTCTATTTGGGATACTTTATGCCTGAGACATGATGCTTTATGATACCTTCCGATTTGTTGACTCCGCACTCCTTCCAGAGAGTGAAACTCACGATTCTTCATCTCTATTTTCCAAAGATTTGACTTTCGGGCACGAAACAATAGTGTTTGGGGCATGAAACTAATGTGTTTGACGCGGTAAACAATATTGTTTGGCTCGCGAAACAATATTGTTCCGGGCACGTTTTGTCTGTTTTTCGAGAATAAAATGTTTAGTTTTCTAAAATAATACGTCTTTACAGGCATATCTGTTAAGTTTGTTTAGCGGTTGAACGCTGGTTGGTGTCGATATCGACAAATGCCGGTTAGCGGGAAGAGGCGATTTAGGCAATTCTGTCAAGCAAACGGGCTGGAATGATTTCTTTTTGATTTTGTCGAAACCGGAGAGTCTGTATTCTTTGCGTATATTTGCCTTTGCAATCATGAAACCTGTAAGAAGATGAATCTTTATCTGTTCAATCCGGACCATGATATGGCGTTGGGCAACAACAGCGCCTACTATCAGGCTCCGGCATCAGCCTTGAAAATGGCAAATGACCTGTTCTGGCTACCGGCATGGGTGGTGCCGGACGCCGATTCGTTTGTGGCCCTTCCTTCTACCGGAAGGATTGAAGAATGGGTACAGACCCTGCCGGTATGTCCGCGTGTAGAGTGGGGATGTCTGACGGACGGATGGGGCCGTTGCCGGGAGATACATCCTTGGGGGTGGAACCGTGCGCTGGTTCATCGGTTGAAGGAACAGGGAGTAGCGGATGCCTTGTTGCCTGGGGACATGTTTCTGGAGGAACGTCGGTTCCTGGCTTCCCGCTTGCGGGCCGTGGAACTTCTTTCCGAATTGGCAGATGCGCCGGGGAGGTGTGGAGTCTCCCGGGCTTGTCGTTCGTTGGAGGAAATCAATGAAGAGCTGAAACCTTCCTATGAGGGTTGCCCGACGCCGCGGAAGTTACTGAAGGCTCCCTGGTCCGGGAGTGGAAAAGGGCTGCGTCGTCTGGACAGCGGAAAGTTGGAGGAGCCTGTGGCAAACTGGTGCAACCGGATACTGTCCGCGCAAGGAGCTGTCGTCGTGGAACCCTACTATCAGAAGGTGGCAGATTTTGCCATGGAGTTCTACGCCGACGGGGCAGGCAAGGTATCCTTTCAGGGTTATTCCTTATTTAACACGGATGCCAACGGGGCCTATAAAGAAAACTTTCTGAAGTCGGATGCACGGATTGTTGCAGCACTGTCCGGCCATGTTCCCGCAGCGCTGTTGGTAGAGGTACAGCAGGAATTGTGTGTCAGGCTGGCGGCGATGCTAGGACAATCCTATGTCGGCTATTTGGGAGTAGATATGATGGTTTGTGCCTTTGAACAGGCTCCATTTTATCGCCTTCACCCTTGTGTGGAGATAAACCTGCGGATGAATATGGGGATGGTGGCTCATCGGTTGTATACCCGCTGGCTTTCTCCCCGAAGTGAAGGAATATTCCGAGTAGACTGTTTCAAGACTCCTTCGGATTTGCAGGAAGACCATCGCCGACAAGAGAAAGCCCATCCTCCGGTCGTGAAGGATGGGCGTATGGAGTCCGGTTATTTGTCATTGACTCCCATTGGGGAAGGCACCTGTTACCGCGCCGCCCTTTGGGCAATTCCTTTATCGGGTAAACTGTAGTCTTTGCAGGGTTTTCTGCGCTTTATCCTGAATCAGCACATAGTAGACTCCCGGAGCGAAGCGTCCGATGGATAGTTCCCGTGTGTAAGGCTCCTGCCATATGATTCTTCCATACAGGTCTGTAACCGTCAGATGGGTGGCCTGGGGGAGTGCCGGCAGCTCCAGGGGAGGCAATTTCGAGGGGAAGTGGGCCTTTATCGGATGATGGGTGGGAGGAAGGATACTCTCATTTCCGTAGGCATCTACTGCAGTGACTGTGAAATGCAGTCCTTGCACCTGCCTGAGAGGCAGGGCATAGCGTGTGCCATAGATATAGGGCTGAAGCAGGTTACGTGTATCCTCGATATCTATTTCCCGCTCTTTGCTCCCATATAGATTATAGCGTACAGGACCCTCCGGACGTCCGTCGGTCTGCGGGTCGGTAGAAGCATTCCAGGAGAGTATCAGGCTGTCTCCCTGTACCTCCGTCCGAAGACCCGTCGGGGCGACAGGCGGAATGCTGTCCAGCCAGCTCATGGGAGGAGTCAGGGCCGGATGAGTATAGATATTCCGCTTGATTTCGTCAAACAGTCCTTGGGTGTTGTCCAGCAAAAAACGGGACCTGAAATACGCTTGTCCGGGAACACGTGCGCAGCGTGTAAAATAGATTTGCTGCAAAACGTCCTGCAACCGCCAGTTGCCTTCGCTCGGGTCAAGGAAATAAATGCCCAGTCCCGGTGCAACGGTACGTCCGTTGCCGTTTTCCTGCCAGTCAAGGACAAAAGGATAGAAATTATCTTCGCGAAAGTAGACCATGGGGAACATCACGTCCTGGATGCCTTCCTTTACCCATTGCTGCGCATCCTGAAAAACTTCGTTGCGAGCATTCCAGCCGCGTGAGGAATAGCGTGCCACATCTTCATATTTCCCAATGGGGGAGCTGCCCACTTTGACCCAGGGCTTGATGGATTTCACGGTGTGATAGATGCTGCGGACAATCTCCGTGATGTTGTCACGGCGCCATTGACTCAGGCTTTTCCCGTTACCGTATTTCCGGAAGGAACGCTGGTCGGGAAAGCCTTTGGGACGATCGGGATAGCGGATATAGTCCAGGTTGATACCGTCAACCTCGTAGTTGGTAACAATCTCCCGCACAATCCCGGACAGATGCTCTTTGGTCTGCGGATGTCCCGGGTCCAGATACCAGTTCTTCCGGAAACGGATGCACATTTCCGGATGCTTCTTGACAAAAGAGCGTTCGCCCAATTCTTTTGCCTGTCGGTCACTTCCCAAAGGGATTGCTACGACCCAGGCATGCAGTTCCATTCCACGCTTATGGCATTCACGAATGGCAAACTCCAAGGGATCGTATCCCGGAGACTGTCCCGGCGTCCCGGTCAGGACATCCGTAAAAACCTCCTGCCGGGAAGGGTAGAGCGCATTGTCGCGTGAACGGACCTGGAATAGAATGGTATTGAAATTGGCAGCCTTCAAGGAGTCGAGTTGGCGACACAACTCTTCTTGCTGACGTCGCATGCTGGCTGGGGAAGTCGCTTTGATGCGTGGCCAGTCCAGTCCCGCAAGCGTCGTGATCCATACTGCACGCGTCTCGTATTTAGGGCGGCATGACGCTTCTGTCAGCGAGAATACCTCCGACTGGGCCTTGACAGGATGTAGCGGCAATAACGCAGGGAAAAGCGAGGAGAGGGCGTATAGGCAAAGACGTTTCATACAATGTGACATAATATCTTCAAACTAAATTGGCGCAAAGGTACGTTTTATTTGCTACTTTTGCCCCGTCATTTTTACTATAAAAATCTATGCGAATGAAAAGAAAGTATAAGAAATCCCGGGTTTTGCCTCTTATTTTGTTTGTGTACACGACTGCCATGGCGATTTATTTCCTTCCCCAAAATACGGAGATCAGCCAACTGGAAAAGTGGTGTACGGTGGTTGCCTCTTACCTTATTATATTATTGTTGGGATATGTGCTGCGGAAGAAAGAGCAGCTGGCTGCGAAGCGGGAGCAGGAACTGGCAGAACAGAAGCAGGTCAACCGCCTGAAGAAAGAGGAGTAGGATCGGCTGTCAATAGCTGGACAGGATGACTTTTTGATAAAATTTTAGTCTTATGCGGCGGCATAAGATACATAAGGCGGACGAAAAGATATAGTATTATGTATTTTTAATAGAAATATGTCTAATGCTTTTCTCCGTCTTGTTGGAATCTCCGAAAAGAAAAGCTACATTTGTGGCATCATGAAAAAACACAAGATTATGAATGATAAACACCTTCTTCTAGGAGATGAAGCCGTGGCGTTGGGTGCAATCCATGCCGGGCTTTCCGGAGTCTATGCCTATCCGGGTACTCCTTCTACTGAAATCACAGAGTTTATTCAAGGACATCCGTTGGCTGCCGAGAGGAATATCCACCGTCAGTGGTCCACGAACGAGAAAACTGCGATGGAAGCTGCGTTGGGTATGTCCTATATGGGAAAACGTGCCATGGTCTGCATGAAGCATGTAGGCATGAATGTGGCCGCAGATGCGTTTGTAAACTCTGCCATGACAGGGACCAATGGCGGACTGATTGTCGTTGCAGCTGATGACCCCTCCATGCACTCCTCCCAGAACGAGCAGGATTCACGCTTTTATGGAAAGTTTGCCATGATTCCGGTCTTCGAACCTTCCTCACAACAGGAGGCTTATGACATGATGGGGTATGCCTTTGATTACTCCGAACGTCATAAAGTGCCCGTGCTGATGCGTCTGGTGACCCGCATGGCTCATTCCCGTGCCGTGGTGACGACGGGGGAAGTGCGTGAACCGAATCCGATGAGTTTTCCTTCCAACCCGGGTGACTGGGTGCTGATGCCCATTGTGGCGCGCAAACGTAACGAAACATTGATTGTGCAACAGGCTGACTTCCTCGCCGACGCGGAGAATTCCATTTATAACAGATATACCGATGGTTCGGACCATTCGTTGGGTGTGATTGCCTGTGGCATCGCTTATAATTACCTGATGGAACATTTTAAGGACGGTTGTCCTTTCCCTGTTCTGAAGGTATCCCAATATCCGCTTCCCGTAGCATTGGTACGTCGCATGGCTGCCTCCTGCGATACATTGCTGGTACTGGAAGATGGCCAGCCTGTGGTAGAAGAGATGATTCGTGGTGTGCTTGACAACGGTAAGACCATCAAAGGACGGTTAACCGGAGAAGTATCTCGTACGGGTGAACTGACACCGGATAATATCATTGCTGCGCTGGGGCTGAAGGACGAGGAAGTCTATCCGCCCAGTGAACTGGTAGTCCCCCGTCCGCCTGCCCTGTGCAAAGGTTGTGGCCACCGCGATATGTACGCCGCCTTGAATGAGGTGTTGCGTGAATATGAGAACAGCCGTGTATTCAGTGATATCGGCTGCTATACGCTTGGTTTCCTGCCTCCTTATCGTGCCATTCATTCAGTCGTTGACATGGGAGCTTCCATTACGATGGCGAAAGGTGCAGCAGATGCCGGGCAGTTCCCTTCAGTGGCTGTCATCGGCGACTCAACCTTCACCCATTCGGGCATGACCGGTTTGCTGGATGCGGTCAATGAGAACTCCAACATCACGATTGTCATTTCTGATAACCTGACGACAGGTATGACCGGCGGACAGGATTCTGCCGGAACGGGACGTCTGGAACAGATTTGTCAAGGTATCGGTGTGGCTCCGGAACATATCCGGGTGGTTGTACCCCTTCCGAAAAACATGGAGGAGATGAAGAATATCATCCGGGAAGAAATAGAGTATCGTGGAGTGAGCGTCATCATCCCGCGTAGAGAGTGTATTCAGACGGCTCGCCGCCATAGTAAACAAAAAAAGCAATAATCCCCAACATCATGCGTACAGATATCATACTTTCCGGTGTGGGAGGACAAGGTATCCTCTCCATCGCTACTATCATAGGTTCGGCAGCCATCAATGAAGGACTTTATATCAAGCAGGCCGAAGTACACGGTATGAGCCAGCGTGGAGGTGATGTGCAATCCAATCTCCGCATCAGTTCCGAACCCATTGCTTCTGACTTGATTCCACTGGGAAAAGCTGATATTATCATCTCTCTGGAACCGATGGAAGCTCTTCGTTATCTGCCTTATTTGCGCAAAGACGGTTGGTTGATTACCAATACGGTTCCTTTCATCAATATTTCCAACTACCCGGAAGAAAGGAAGCTGATGGACGCCATTCAGGGATTGAAACATGCCGTTGCCATTGACGTGGATGCCATTGCCAAACAGGTAGCATCTCCGCGGGCTGCCAATATTGTCCTGCTGGGTGCCGCTTCACCGTTCATCGGCATTGATGTGGACAAGATAGAAGAAGGTATACGTCGTATCTTCGGACGGAAGGGAGAAGACATCGTAGAGATGAATCTCAAAGCTTTCCGTGCGGGGTTGGAGCATGCTCATGCATCAATCGGTCAAACTAAATAGGAGCAGCTATGGGAATACCGTTTCAACGTGACGTGGTGGAGGATGTGCTGCAGCGTATGCGCATATCCAAAGTGGGGGATGCCACAATCCGCCAGACAGTCGCTCTGTCCGAAGAGTTGGAGCGACGTACCGGTGAGAAGTTCATTCATCTCGAAATGGGGTCTCCCGGTTTGCCGGCAAGCCGCTTCGGCATAGAAGCACAGAAGGAAGCTTTGGATAACGGAGTAGCTTCGTCTTATCCGAATATCTCAGGTATCACTCCACTGAAAGAGCAGGCTTCGCGTTTTGTGAAAGCCTTTCTGGATATTGATGTCAAACCGGAAGGATGTATCCCGACGGTGGGTTCCATGATGGGTACGTTTGCTTCTTTCATTGTATGTACGCACCTGTCGCCGGAAAAAGACACGATATTGTTTATCAATCCCGGTTTCTCCGTACAACCTTTGCAGGCAAAAGTGCTGGGGTATAAACGGGAAGCATTTGATGTATACGACTGTCGGGGAGAGCGCTTGCGTGATAAGCTGGAGAGCATTCTGGCAAAAGGTCACATTGCAGGCATTGTCTATTCCAACCCGAACAATCCTTCCTGGGTTTGCCTGACGGAAGAAGAATTGCGCTATGTCGGTGAACTGGCGACAAAGTATGATGCCATTGTCATTGAAGACCTCGCTTACCTGGGCATGGACTTCCGGAAAGAGCTGGGACACCCCTTTGAGCCGCCTTATCAGGCAACTGTGGCGCGGTACACCAAAAACTACATGCTGATGCTTTCGGCTTCCAAGATATTCAGTTATGCCGGAGAACGGATTGCTACGGTGGCGATTTCTGACGAACTGTATAACCGGGTTTATCCGAAGTTGAAAGAAGAGTTCGGCATTGACACACTGGGGCGTTTCTTTGTCTTTGTGGTAGTCTATACCTTGTCTTCAGGTGTGACACATTCGGTGCAGTATGCATTGGCAGCCATGTATAAGGCTGCGTGTGACGGAACGCTGGACTTTGTGGAAGAGACGCGTGAATATGCCCGTCGGGCTGCCCGCCTGAAAGAAATATTCTTGCGCCATGGCTTCCACATCGTGTATGACAAGGATCTGGATGAACCGGTCAGCGATGGCTTCTTCTTCACAATCGGGCGCAAAGGATATACCGGCGATGAGTTGCTGGACCGACTGTTGTATTACGGCGTGTCGGCTATTTCTCTGCGGACGACGGGAAGTGAGCAACAAGGCATACGGGTCTGCACATCGATGGTGAAGGAAGCACACTACGCATTGCTGGACGAACGATTGGAAATCTTTAACCGAATGGAAAAATAGCAAACTCTTATGGCAGCGATAAAAGCGAATTATATGACCGCCGAAGAAGCGGTGAAACTGATCAAGTCGCATGACAGAGTCTATATTCAGGGCAGTACTTCCATCCCGGAGGTCCTCTTGGATGCACTGACGGCACGTGGGCACGAGCTGGAAGGCGTGGAAATGTACTCGGCTTTTGCCGTCGGACGACGGGATGCCCCGTATGCCGTGCATGAGCTGAGAGATGCGTTTATTCCTCGTAGCCTGTTCATTGCAAACTGTCTGCGAAATGCCGTTGCCCGCGGTGAGGCGCAGGCGATACCGGGCTTCCTGGGACAGATTCCGGGTTTCTTCCGCGAAGGAATCATTCCGTTGGATGTGTCTTTGCTCAATGTATCCCCACCCAATGATGAAGGTTACTGCAGCTTTGGCATATCAGCAGACCTGGCCGTGTCGGCTGTGGAGTGCTCCAAGATACTGATTGCGCAAGTGAACAAGCAAATGCCGTTTTCTTATGGAGATCCGGTGATACATATCTCCAAGTTGGATGCGTGCGTGGAAGTCGATGACCCGTTGGTGACACTCCCCATTGCGCAACCGAATGAGAAAGAGCAAAAAATCGGACGTTACATTGCTGAACTTATCCCCGATGGTGCGACGCTGCAAATTGGGGTAGGAGGTATCCCGAATGCAGTACTCGACGCGTTGCATGACCATAAGGACTTGGGATTGCATACGGAGGCAATGACTGATGGGGTAGTCCCCTTGTTGAAAAGCGGTGTCATCAATAACTCCAAGAAAGTCATCATGCCCGGCAAGAGTGTAGCGTGTCTGGCTTTGGGCTCACAACGTCTGTATGATTATATGGATTACAATCCGGACATTGTCATCAAGGATGTGGCATGGACCAACGATCCGTTCATCATTCGCCAGAATCCCAAAGTCATGGCTATCAATTCTGCGATTGAGGTTGACCTGACGGGACAGATTTGTGCGGATTCCATCGGTACACGTATGTTCTCCGGTGTGGGCGGTCAGCATGACTTCATGTACGGAGGATGGCTTTCAGAGGGTGGCAAGACCTTCATCGCCATGACGGCTGCCTCGAATAAGGGACGTTCGAAGATTCAGCCGGTTCTGACGCCGGGAGCCGGGGTCGTGACGACACGGGCACAGGCTCAATACATCGTGACTGAATACGGCGTGGCGTTCCTTAAGGGAAAAGACCTGGCACAGCGGGCACGGGCCCTGATTGATATTGCCGAGCCCTCGGCACGCGAAGAATTGGAACGGGCTGCCTGTGAGCGATTCGGCTATAGTTTCCTACGCCTGAAATAATCACGCAGTCTGTCAAATGAGCCAGAAGCGGGTCTGCTGGAGGAGAATGTTTCCTTCCGGCGACCCGCTTCTGCTCTCTTGGATCGGGCATGGCAGAAATTCGAAACTGTTTTTTAATTTTGCATCCGAAACCGATTCTGAATATATGAAGCTAACGCATATCGATCTTACTACCGGAAGTGTCACGCCTACCATGCTCCGTTTTGCTGTTCCCATGATTCTGGGCAATCTTTTTCAGCAAGTCTACAACCTGGCAGATACACTTATTGTCGGACACTTTCTGGGAGTCGGCGCTTTGGCTGCGGTGGGAGCATCCTATACCCTGATGGTCTTTCTCAACTCGATACAGCTGGGACTTTGCATGGGCAGTGGGGCGGCATTTTCCATTTATTATGGTGCGCAGGATTTCACCAGGCTTCATCGCAGCCGCTTTGTCGCCTTTGTACTCATTGGGCTGCTGACTCTCGTGCTCAATATTGCCGTATTCCTGTGGCTTGATCCCCTGATGGGGCTGATGCATGTACCGGCAGACATCTATACCCTGATGCGTGAATACCTGTGGGCGGTCTGTTGGGGAATAGGCTTTACCTTCCTTTATAATTATTATGCCTCGCTGTTGCGTGCAGTCGGAGACTCTCTGACACCTCTTTTGTTTCTGGCGATTTCAGTGGTGCTGAACATTGGGTTGGATTTATTGTTCATCCTTCCATTGGACTGGGGAGTCGCCGGAGCAGCTTGGGCAACCGTCATTGCGCAGGCAGTATCTGCATTTTCACTCATGATATATACTTATGGACGAGTGCCCGAATTGCGCATCCGGCGTAGCGACATGCATTTTAGTCGCGACATAGCCGGCGAGATTGCTTCTTTCTCCCTGCTGACCTGTGTCCAGCAGTCGGTCATGAACCTGGGCATCCTGATGGTGCAAGGATTGGTCAATAGCTTTGGAACGGTGGTAATGGCAGCATTTACGGTCGCTGTGAAAATAGACACTTTGGCATATATGCCGGCTCAGGATTTTGGGAATGCCTTTTCTACGTTCATTGCCCAGAATTTTGGAGCCAAACGGTTTGACCGTATCCGTCGCGGTATCCGCAGTGGAGCCTGGACGACCTTTCTGTTTTGTGCAGTCGTGTCCGTTGCAGTGTTCATGTTTGCAGAGCAGCTGATGATGTGCTTTGTGGATGCCGGAGAAACAGAACTGATCCGTACAGGTGCCGGCTATCTGCGTATAGAAGGAGTGTTTTATGTAGGTATCGGATGCCTGTTCCTGCTTTACGGTTATTACAGAGCAATCAAACGGCCTGGGATGTCGGTCGTGCTGACAGTCATTTCGTTGGGTACCCGTGTCGTGCTGGCCTATTTGCTGGCTGCCGTTCCGTCTGTCGGTGTTGTGGGTATCTGGTGGGCTATTCCTATCGGCTGGTTCCTGGCAGATGCAGTCGGCATCCTGTGTCTGAACCGTCTCAAGCCTGTCGGGAGCTGAACAGAAAGCTTTGTCCGGTCTTCTCTTTTGCGGAAACAGCTTGTAGGGTGCTGTGTTTTTAGTACCTTTGCAACTCAAAATAAGAAATTATGGACACTAACAATTCTGTCATATTTCATCGTGATACGGTTGAGTTTGTCACGGTAGCTGCTGAGTTCTGTGGCTTTCTGGAGCGTGCAAATACCAGACCTCGCCGTCAGTTTGTAGACACGGCACTGAAGATTCTGCCGTTGCTCTATCTGAAAGCTTCCATGCTCCCTCCCTGTGAATCCATAGGAATGACGGAACCGGAGACGTTTGTGAACGAATCAGATTATGAAGTGGTGCGTCTTAGTGTGGCGGGAGTGATGGGCGAACGCGACGATTATCTGGATGTCTTTCTGGATGATATGCGTTACAGCGATACCCCCATCCGCAAGACCATTTCGGAAGACTTGGCTGACATCTATCAGGATGTGAAGAACTTTGTCAGCGTTTACCGCTTGGGGTTTGACGAGACCATGAACGATGCGCTGGCTATCTGTGAGGAGAATTTTGCACTATATTGGGGACAAACATTGGTCAACACCATGCGTGCCTTGCATGAAGTGAAATACGCACCTGCCGATGAGGATGACGCAGAAGAGTTACATGAAGATTACAACGACTGAATGAAGACAATAAGAGATGTATTTCCAAAGGCCGAATTGGCCGCTTTGCCCAAAGTGATGTTTGAAGGACGTATCGTCTGCATACAGACTGAAGCAGAGGCAAACAAAGCAATAGACTATTTAATGACTTATCCACGGGTGGGAGTAGATACGGAGACACGTCCGTCTTTTGTAAGCGGACAAGTGCATAAGGTTGCATTGGTCCAGATATCTACTGCCGATACCTGCTTCTTGTTCCGCTTGAACTATATAGGTTTTCCAGAATCGTTGAAGCGCTTTCTGGAAGATGAGACGGTGGAGAAAATCGGACTGTCGCTGAAGGATGATTTTGGAGCCTTGCGACGGAGAAGTGACTTTGTTCCAGGTAACTTTATCGAGTTGCAGGACTATGTTCACCAATTCGGTATCAAGGATCAGAGCCTTCAGAAGATATATGCGAACCTGTTCGGACAGAAAATATCGAAGTCCCAGCGTCTTTCCAATTGGGAAGCGGATGTATTGTCTGATGGTCAGAAGGTCTATGCTGCCATTGATGCTTGGGCATGTCTGAAGATCTACAATCTGTTGGAAGAGTTGCAAGGCTCCGGTGACTACCATCTGGAGTGCACCACCATTGAAAACATCGAAGTAGTACCACATGAATAAATCTATGAGTTATAAGAAAGTATTTCTGAAAGCAGGGAAAGAGGAGTCTTTAAAGCGTTTCCATCCATGGATTTTTTCGGGGGCCATCCATCATATTGAAGGAGAACCCGATGAAGGAGAAATCGTCAGTGTTTACACTTCACAGAAGGAGTTCATTGCTATTGGTCATTTTCAGGTAGGCAGTATTGCCGTCCGTGTACTGACCTTTCGGGACGAAGTGATTGACTCTGCGTTTTGGAAACGCAAGTTACAGATAGCCTACGATTTGCGTCGCAGTATCGGTGTGGCGGAGAATCCACACAACAACACCTACCGATTGGTACATGGAGAAGGTGACAACCTGCCCGGATTGGTAATCGATATTTATGCCCATACGGCAGTCATGCAGGCTCATTCTGTCGGAATGCATGTCTGTCGCATGCAGATAGCCGAAGCATTGGCCGAAGTGATGGGTGATGTCGTGCAGAACATCTATTATAAGTCAGAGACGACTTTACCTTTTAAAGCAGAACTGGATGCAGAGAATGGTTTTATCAAGGGTGGAAGTACGGACAATGTGGCCATGGAATATGGACTCAGGTTCCATGTGGATTGGTTAAAAGGGCAGAAGACCGGCTTTTTTGTCGACCAACGCGAGAATCGTGCCTTGCTGGAAAAATATGCCAAAGGGCGCGATGTACTCAATATGTTTTGCTATACCGGAGGTTTCTCGTTCTATGCGATGCGTGGAGGAGCCCGTCTGGTACATTCGGTGGACAGCTCTGCCAAAGCCATTGATTTGACAAACGAGAATGTGCAGCTGAACTTCCCCGGAGATCCGCGCCATGAAGCGTTTGCAGAAGATGCTTTCAAGTACCTTGACCGTATGGGACATCAATATGACCTGATTATATTGGACCCTCCTGCTTTCGCCAAGCATAAGGATGCTTTGCGAAATGCACTGCAAGGATACCGCAAGCTGAATGCCAAGGCATTTGAGAAAATACGTCCGGGTGGTATCCTTTTCACTTTCTCCTGTTCACAGGTCGTGACCAAAGAGAACTTCCGTACAGCCGTTTTTACGGCAGCAGCCATGTCCGGTCGCAGTGTCCGTATTTTGCATCAGCTGACACAGCCAGCCGATCATCCCGTCAACATCTATCATCCCGAAGGGGAATATCTGAAAGGTCTGGTGCTCTATGTAGAGTAAAAAGGAAAAAGAAGATAGGATTTAGCCCGACTTGTTTGTCAAAACGACAAATAGGTCGGGCTTTCTTTAGAATTATGCCATCAATGTTTGTCGGTAACGAACACGGAACAGCATAATGATGCTGAAAATGCCTTCTCAGGTATTCTTTGGATTAAACAAGTGTTAATACAACACATTCTTAAAGCCTTCATCCCTGAAAATATGTTCTACAGCATAAAAAGCGTTAATATAACGCACTTTTTTACCCGATTATGTGTTGCATAACATAAATGTGCCTATCTTTGCACTGTGTTTTTCATGGTATTAGATTTAAGGTTAAGGAAGATTGGGGATCGTGAGATTCCCTTCTTTTTTTATATACCCTTCCCAACGTGTTTGTTTACTCCCTTCCGGCTATTGACTTCCCAAAATGTTTCATTACTTTTGTCTGCAAAAATGATATTCTATGCATGTATTTTATGTACCGGAAATAAGCGTTAGGCAAGAGCTTCCTGAAGAAGAAGCTGCTCATTGTCTTCGGGTGTTGCGTTTGTCGCAGGGAGATGAGATCACACTGACTGACGGGAGGGGATGCTTTTATAAGGCACAGATTACTGCAGCTACCGGTAAACGTTGCCTTTTTACCATCCTTGAACAGGAAACGCAGCCTCCTCTGTGGCGGGGGCATTTGCACCTGGCTATGGCACCTACTAAGAATATGGACCGGACGGAGTGGTTCGCTGAAAAAGCGACGGAGATTGGTATGGACGAGTTGTCTTTTCTAAATTGCCGCTTTTCTGAAAGGAAGGTAATTAAGACCGAGCGCATTGAAAAGATAGTCGTATCAGCCGTCAAACAGTCATTGAAAGCACGTAAGCCGCAGGTGAACGAGATGATTCCGTTTGAGAAGTTCATTCGACAAGATTTTCCCGGAGATAAATTTATTGCTCACTGTTATGAAGGAGAGAAGCCTTTGTTGAAAGATGTGTTGACCTCTGATAGAGATACATTGGTACTTGTCGGTCCTGAAGGAGATTTCAGTCCGGAAGAGGTGGAGCTGGCTGTTTCGCAAGGTTTCCGTCCAATCAGTCTGGGCAAATCGCGTTTGCGTACAGAGACAGCCGCATTGGTTGCCGTTCATTTGATGAATTTGTATCACCAAAACTAATAGCCTATGAAAAACAAGTTCACAGGAGCTGCCTGCTTATTCCTTTTACTATTGTTGGCAGCATGTAGCAAAGAGAGAGACATCCGTACTGCGATTCCTTCGGATGTAAAGATGGTTGTTGCAACTGATTTTAAAGCATTGGTCAAGAAAGGAGGGTTGACTGACCCGAAGATGGCACAATCCGTCAAAAAGCTGATTGAAGAGAATGTTCCGGAAGAGGACCGTGCGTTTGCCGGTGAGTTGCTGGATGACCCTGCCGGTATGGGGATTGATTTCGACCAACCCGTTTATACCTTCAGGACCGCGAAAGACGAAATAGCCGTAGTTGCCAAGTTGGCGGACAAAAGTGATTTCAAAGAGTTTTTTTCCCGTATATGGAGAGGGGAGACGGAAGTAGCATGGAAGTCTGAAGATGGATTTGACTATGATGTACAGGGCGACGGAGTTGTTATAATGAATGATGAATTAGCCATGATCACGATGGCGTCATCAGGCTCCGCCACATCGGATGCGTTGCGTTTGCGTTCCATGGGATGGATCAATCAGCGTCCGGAAGACAGTTTCCAGGCAACGGAGGACTGTGAGAAGATGGACGAGGAACAGGGAGATATCTCCGGTTGGATGAGCATGGAGATTGTACCTGAGGAGATTAAAAAAATGGTTCCTCAAATGGGACTTCCGCGTGATGTGCAGCTGGATGATATCCACTACTTGGTTAATCTGGATTTTGAAGAAGGAAAAGTAGTGCTCCACTCTGAAGTGCTGATAGCCAATGAAGCTGCAGCCAAGCACTATGAAGAACAGGCAAAGATACTCAAACCGCTGGATGGAAAATTCTTCCCAACCGGGAATGCTTCGCCATGGATTTGGGCCGGTGTCGGCATTGACGGACCGAAACTGTATCAACAACTGAAAGAAAACGCTCCGGTCAAACAGCTTTTGGAAGGTGCCGTCTTTGGATTCAATATCCAGAAGCTGATATCTTCTATGGATGGAGATGTGGCAGTAAGTGCGGATATCATACCGGACTCGTCAGCTGGCATTTTCCCGTTGTTTACCGTGCAGGCGGAGCTTGACAATGACTCCATTCTGGAGGATATGGACGTGATGCAACAGACCCTGAATATGCTGGGGCTGAACATGCAGAAGGATTCACCTCGTCAATACAGCCTGGAACAGCAGAAGATGAAGCTGTGGCTGGGAGTCGACAAGGAGAATCATTTCTATTGCACAAGTGATGCCAATGTGTTGCAGCCGGACGGTAAGGCAGCCGACTGGGCAGCTGATGCGGAAGGTTGCCTGTTCTACATGCGGATGGATATTCACCGGTCAGTGGAGAAGCAGTCGAGCATGCTGAAAAGCGACCCCCGTCTCCGGGTATCCATGCCGATTATTGAACTCTTTGATGCAGTGACCCTGTATGCAAAAGATGCCAACGAATGCCGGATGGAGCTGACGGCTGTGGACAAGGATGCAAATCTCTTGCAGCAAATCTTGGCTAAAGTGGTATCGCTTTATGGAACTCATTAAATTGGATCATACACTCCCGATGGCATTCAGCGGACAGGTACAGCCTGTTTCCGATGTATGGCATCGGGAGTTGTCTTTCCGGCGTGGGGAACATGTCCTGATAGAAGCTGCTTCCGGTACGGGAAAAACTTCGTTGTGCAGTTATGTATATGGATATCGGGAGGATTATGAAGGAACGATTTGTTTTGACGGAAAGGATATTCGCCGTTTGAAGACAGGCGATTGGGTACAGTTGCGGAAACGGAGTCTCAGCATGTTGTTTCAGGAGCTGCGTCTGTTCCCGGGACTGACGGTCTGGGAAAATATAGAACTGAAAAACAAGCTGACCGCTTACAAGACGCACCGACAAGTGGAAGAATGCCTGGAGCGACTGGGACTCTCCGATAAACTTCGGACTCCGGTGGGTAAGATATCTTTCGGCCAGCAACAGCGGGTGGCATTTGTCCGGGCTATCTGCCAGCCCTTTGACTTCATATTCCTCGATGAGCCGGTAAGTCATCTTGATGATGCCAATGCAGAAGCGATGGCTGTCCTGTTGAAGGAGGAGGCAGAGGCTCGGAACGCCGGAATCATCGTTACTTCCATTGGAAAACAGTTGCCGTTGAACTATTCGAAGATACTTCATTTATGAATCTGTTGTGGAAACTTTTACGCGAACATGTAAGCGTTACCCAGCTGGTGGGCTTCTTTGTGGCAAATCTGTTGGGGATGCTTATCATCTTGTTCGGATTGCAATTTTATGCCGACATCTTGCCTTTGTTCCAGGGCAAAGATGCTTTTTTCAAGCGTGAGTTCCTGATTGTGTCTAAACCGGTGAGCACACTGGGCTCGCTTTTGGGAGGCAAGGGGACCTTTTCTGCCCGTGAGATACAGGGATTCCGTGACCAGCCTTTTACCCGGCAGGTCGGAACTTTCACCTCCTCGCTCTATGATGTGTCGGCATCTATCGGTATGCTGGGGACGGGCATGCAGGTCGGGACGGAGATGTTCTTCGAATCGGTTCCGGATGATTACATCGATGTCAATGCCCAAGCATGGACGTATGAAGAGGGGAGCAGGACCATTCCAATTATTCTTCCTCGCAACTACCTGAATCTGTATAACTTCGGCTTTGCTCAGAGCCGTAATCTGCCGAAACTGTCCGAAGGAGTACTTTCCATGATTCGGTTGGAGATACGTTTGTCCGGCGGGGGACATGTGGAGGTCTATGACGGACGGATTGTAGGCTTCTCCAATCGGCTGAATACCATCCTGGTGCCTGAAGCGTTCATGAATTGGGCCAATCACTACTATGCACCGGGAAAGAAAGCCGAGCCTTCACGGCTGATTGTAGAAGTGAACAACCCGGCTGACGAGGAGATTGTCAAGTACATACAAGCTCGTGGCTATGAGGTGGAAGGCAACACCTTGGATGCCGGAAAGACTGTCTGGTTCCTGCAGATACTGGTCGGAATCGTACTTTTTATCGGAATTGTGATAACCTTCTTGTCATTTTATATTTTGATATTGAGTATTTTTCTACTTTTGCAAAAGAATACGAAGAAGATGCAGACTCTGCTGCTGATTGGTTATTCGCCCGTGCAGGTAGCCCTGCCTTATCAGGTACTGGCTGTCGGACTTAATTTGGGAGTTACAGGCATTGCTTGTGTGTTGCTCTACGGGTTGCGCAGGATGTATCTGAATAACCTGCAAACATTATTCCCCTCGTTGGAGGGAAGCAGCGTACAGACGGTCCTTGCGGTGGCAGGATTTCTCTTCCTTTTCGTATCCATTATAAATATAGGTATTATTCATTATAAACTGAGACAAATTTGGAACGGAAAATAGCAAAACAGATTCACATCTCGGAGGGCACGATGTTCTCCATTGCAGTAATAGCCGTTTGTTGGTTTATTCTGTTCTCACCCTGGACACGTCCGTTGGTCAACTTCTGGTGGATACTCTCCATCTCGTCGGTGCTAATCTCTATCTTGGCGGGACATTTCCATCCGGAATGGACCCTTGACCTGGATGTCGATAAGAAGAATATCCTGATCGGGACGGTGCTGGCAGGAGTGTTGGGCATCGGATGCCATGTGGGCAGTCAGTTCCTGGTTGACTGGATTCCGGTCCTGGAGATTGATTTGGAGCGTATCCATCTGTTTTATGATGATCCTGTCTACTATCTGCTGTCCATCCTCATTTTGTTCCTGATGGGGGCGTCGGAAGAAATATTCTGGCGAGGGTATATCCAACAGGTCTTTTCTGAACGTTGGGGAGCCAACACCGGTTACGTGCTGACCACACTGCTCTTTGCATCGATGTACGTGTGGTCGTTCAACTGGATGCTGATTGTGGGTTCATTGTTGCTGAGTATGTTGTGGGGAGGACTTTGCCGTTTGGACTCCCGCTGGCTTTCTCCGGTTATGTTGTCCCATGCGTTGCTCAATGTCATTGTCTTTGTTTTATTTCCCATTTGAACGGCATTCAAATCCTTTTTTAAGATGCTTCAACAAGTCGAATTTGCGTTACGTCCCCGTCCGCGGGGATTTCATTTAGTGACTGACGAGGTGCTTCGCCAGTTACCGGAACTGCCCCGTATGGGGCTTTTGCATTTATTTATCAAGCATACCAGTTGTGGCCTGTCAGTCTGTGAAAATGCCGACCCCGATGTCCGGACTGATTTGGAGTCAATCTTCAACCGGTTGGTGAAGGAGCGAGAATCCTACTATGAGCATGTGCTGGAAGGAGATGATGACATGCCGGCTCATGCCAAATCGGTATTGGTCGGTGTCGAACTGACTCTTCCCATCACGAACGGCAGGTTGAACCTGGGGACCTGGCAAGGCATCTACCTGTGCGAGTTCCGGAATCACGGCGGAAGCCGCAGGGTGGTGGCTACCATCTTGGGAGAATGACACGCTGGGAGTATGACAAACCTGAAACCTCTATTTGCTTATGCTGAAAATCATCCATACAGCGGACTGGCACCTGGGACAGACTTTTTTCGGTTATGACCGGAGGTTGGAACACCTTGATTTCCTGAACTGGTTGCGGAGGGAAGTCGGAATCTGTCAGGCAGACGTGCTGCTGGTGTCGGGCGATGTCTTTGACAGTCCGAATCCATCCGCAGAATCGCAAAAGCTTTATTACCGCTTCCTTCATGACATTACCCGGGAGAATCCGCAGTTGCAGTTGGTCATCATTGCCGGGAATCATGATTCCGCAGCCCGGCTGGAAGCCCCTTCGCCCTTACTGGAAAGCATGAACATTGTTGTGCGGGGTGTCGTCCGTCGTCGTAGCGACGGGAGCATTGACACGGACCATTTGATTGTCCCCTTGCGAAAGGAGGGAGACATTGCGGCCTATTGCCTGGCTGTCCCTTACCTGCGCCAGGGGGACTATCCGCAGGCTGACAGTTATGCTGAAGGAGTGCAGTCATTCTATACGGAGCTGATTGAACAGGCGTTGCCACTGGGAAAGCCCTTGGTTGCCATGGGGCATCTGCAAGCTACCGGTTCGGAACTTTCGGTGGATGACCGTTCGGAGCGTACGGTCGTAGGTGGGTTGGAAGCGGTCTCTCCACAAGTGTTTGACGGGAAGGTGGAATATGTGGCACTGGGTCACCTGCATCGGGCACAACGGGTGTCCGGACGGGAACTGGTGCGTTATGCCGGTGCACCGTTGCCGATGTCGTTTGCCGAGAAGCATTACCGGCAGGGCGTGATGCTGGTGACACTGGATGAGGAGGAAAGGAAGCCGGCGGTTGTCGAACGCCGCCTCTATGAACCGCCTGTGTCCTTGTGGAGCCTGCCGACAGAAGAGGCTGAGATAGAAGGTGTGCTGGAAGCAATTGCCGGTCTGCCTGAAGGCGAACCGGACGATAGCTCTCCCTATCTGGAAATCAAGGTGAAGGTGACACAGCCGGACCCGACCTTAAAATACAAGATACAGGAGGCGTTGAAAGGGAAGCAGGTCAGGTTGGCACGTATTGTGGCAGTAGCTCCCCCGAAAGCTGAAAGTTCCCGCCGCTTGACAACCTATGAAGAGGTGCAGCAACTGCGCCCCATCGATATCGCACTCGATTTTTACAAGCAGAAATACGGAGGAAGTGAGATGCCGGACGCCTTGCAGCAACTGTTCAACGAAGTGGCGCGGGAAAATGTGTGATGACCCTATATATAATATAAGGAAAGGAGTAGGACATGAAGATATTGGCTATCCGAGGAAAGAATCTGGCGTCGCTGGAAGGCGAATTTGAAATCTCTTTTACCGAAGAACCCTTGAAGTCGGCCGGCATTTTTGCCATTACCGGTAGTACGGGTGCCGGGAAATCCACCTTACTCGACGCACTGTGCCTGGCACTCTTTGACGCCACACCGCGCATGAGCAAGGCACGGGAAAACAATGTGCTGGTGCCTGACGTGGCTGACCGGCAACTCTCGCAGAACGATAGCCGCACCATCCTGCGGAGGGGAACGGCTGAGGGATATGCCGAGGTGGACTTCCGGGCATTAGATGGACACGATTACCGTTCACGCTGGATGGTACGTCGTTCGCGTGGACAAGTCTATGGCTCGTTGCAGAAGGTCGAGATGCGTCTGACTGACCTGACTGCAGGCGGTGTGGAGGTAGGCGGTACCAAGACCGAATTGCTGGCGAAGATTGCCGGACTGATAGGACTGTCGTTCGAACAGTTCAGTCGTTCGGTGTTGCTGGCACAAGGCGATTTTGCCACGTTCCTGAAAGCGCGTCAGTCCGAGAAAGCTGAAATCCTGGAGAAGCTGACCGGAACGGAAATCTATTCACGCATATCGGCATCCATCTATGAACACTGGCGGCAGGCGAAGACAGGCTATGAACAGCTGAAGGCAAAGATGCAGGATGTGGTCCTGTTGTCCGGGGAAGAGCTGGAAAAGCTGATGGAGGAGGACCGCACGTTGGATGACGTCATCCGCCGGGAGCAGACCGAGAGGGACCGGCAAAAGGCGCGGTTGCAATGGCTGAACGAGCAGGAGCGGATGCTTACCCTGCTGCGTGAGGCGATGGAACAACGGGCGGCGGCAGATGAAGCGTATGAAAAGGCTGCTCCGCGTTTCCGGGTTCAGGAGGAGTGGGAGCAGGCACAGAGCATCCGTGAATCTTATGCGCAGGAGCAACGTTGCCGGGAACTGGCCGTACAGCTTGCCGGTCAGCTGGAGTCGCTCCGTCGGGAGGAAGCCACTTTGTCCCGTCAGTTGACGGAACTGCAGGCTTCCAAAGAAAAGTCGGATGCAGAACTGGCTGCCTATAAAGAGGAGTTGCAGGCACTGCGTCCTCGCTTTGACGAAGCACACCGGCTGGATGCCCGACTGGAGGAAATCAGGAAGCAGGTACTGGATGCCGCAAGCCAGAGGCAACAGGCATCTGTCGAAGTAGAAAAACGTGAAAAGGAGCTGGCTGACCTTGCCCGAC
Source organism: Bacteroides sp. Marseille-P3684 (assembly GCF_900291465.1). Taxonomy (GTDB): domain Bacteria; phylum Bacteroidota; class Bacteroidia; order Bacteroidales; family Bacteroidaceae; genus Phocaeicola_A. Next base: position 2,393,025 of record NZ_LT985808.1, on the reverse strand, counting down.
AGCAGGCGGAAGCCGAACAGCAGGACAAGCTGGCTGCCGAGTGGCTGGATAAATATAAATCGTATGAGACCCTGATACCGAAGGTAGACCTGATCGGCGATTTGATTCGAAACATTCGTGCCGCCCGTGAGATGAAGGCTTCCAACGAACGGTTGCTGACGGAGAACCGCCAGCTGTTGGCGGAAGAGCAGGAACGGCTGACTGTCCTGCAACAGGAGGCACAACGGCTCGATGCGCTTCTTCCGGCAGAAATAGCAACCCTGCGTGCCCGGTTGGTGGAAGGTGAGCCGTGCCCGGTATGTGGTAGTCTGCATCATCCGCTGACGGGGACAGGAGAGGTCCCTTCGTTGCAAGAGGAAGAACTGAACCGGGCGAAAGAACAGAACAACCGTTCGCTGACCTTGTTGCAGGAAGCCATTGCCAGGCATACGAACGAGCTGTCCAGGTTGACCGCCCTGATAGAGACGTATACCCGGCAAGCTGAAGAGGGAGCTACACACCTGGCATCACAGGTCGCTTTGCTGCCCGACTGGAAACAATGGCTGGAAGAAGGGAAGCTGGAGCACTACATCCGGAAGTTTGTCAGCCAGTGGAATGAACGGACGCAACGCAGACATGTCATACAGGAAGGGCTGGCGAAGGTGAAAAGCCGCCTGGAGGCACTGTCGTCCGAGAGGGGTGCCCGACGTGAGGAACTGAACCGGAAAGTGGCGGCACATGCCCGGCTGGAGCAGACTTACGCCCAAGTGAAGGCGGATAGGGCGACCTTGTTCGGCGGACAATCCGTCAAGCAGCTTCAGCAGAAGCAGGAACAGCATCTGAAGGACCTGGAGGCTGCCGTCCAAAAGCTGGCTACCGAAGTGCAACAGTGTCTCTCCCGGTTGCAGCATTGCAAGGGAAATCACGAACAGTTGGTGAAAGAGCAGGCACGGACCGCTGAACTTCAGGCAGGTGCTGTGAAGCAAATCGAGGAGTGGTTGCATCTTCATCCCGCACTGGACGGACGGAATGCCCTGGACCGTTTGTTTGCCAGGGATGCGGACTGGTACCGGCAAGAAAAGGAAGCCTTGGAAAAACTCAAAGAGCTGCGTACGTCCCGCATGGCTGTCTGTGAAGAACGGCGGCAGAGTGTGGACAAGCACCTGTCAGACAAGAACAGACCGGAAGACGGAGTCACCGCAGAGCAGCAGACAGAACTAATCAGAGAGCTGGAGAGTCAGTTGGAAGTTCGCAACAAGCGGAAGCTGGAGTTGCACTTGACACTGGAGACTCACAAGAAAAACGAAAAGCAGCTGGCGCACTATCGGAAGGAACTGGAACAACAGGAAGAGGTGTACATCAATTGGGCGAAGCTCAACGACCTCTTCGGTTCACAGACAGGAAGCAAGTTCAAGGAGATAGCGCAAGGCTATACGCTGGACATCCTGGTCGCATACGCCAATAAGCACCTGGAGGAACTGTCCAAACGCTATCTGCTGCAACGTATTCCCGACACCCTGGCACTTCAGGTCGTTGACCAGGACATGCTGGGAGAGGTCCGGACAGTGCATTCACTTTCCGGGGGCGAATCCTTCCTGGTTTCATTGGCGTTGGCATTGGGGCTGGCGTCCCTCTCATCAAACCGGATGAACGTAGAGTCGCTGTTCATTGACGAAGGATTCGGTTCACTGGACCTCGATACCCTGCGCGTGGCGATGGAGGCACTGGAAAGTCTGCAGACCCAAGGACGGAAAATTGGTGTCATCTCACATGTCCCTGAAATGACGGAACGCATTACAACCCAAATCCGTGTGGTCAAGGAAGACAATGGAAAAAGTCGGATTGAAGTTGCCGTCCGCTGAATCCGCCTTCCTTGCCGGTCATGGAAAAAAGGGTGTGAATAAAGGAGGCAATAAATATTTCTTGTATTTTTGCACATCTTTTACGATTACATTCCGCATCCGGTGATTGGAGGAAGGAGCGAAGGTGCTATCCCCTGGAGCCTGCGGAATCTGAATTGACTTATTAGAAAACTGTTCAAATAAAAAGTATTATGAAAGCCCTGAAGGAGCGGATTCTCCGCGATGGAAAATGTTTGGAAGGCGGCATCTTGAAGGTCGATAACTTTATCAACCATCAGATGGACCCCATCCTGATGAAGTCAATTGGTGTGGAATTTGTACGTCGCTTTGCCAGCGACCGCATTGACAAGGTGATTACCGTCGAAGCCAGCGGCATTGCCCCCGCCATCATGGTCGGGTACCTGCTGGAGCTGCCGGTGGTGTTTGCCAAGAAGAAGAAACCTAGCACCATGGACAACATGCTGGTCACTTCCGTCTACTCATTCACGAAAAACCGTTCCTACGACGTCTGTGTCAGCAAGGACTTCCTCTGCAAGGGAGACCGCGTGCTCTTCATTGACGATTTTCTGGCAAACGGCAATGCTGCCAAAGGCATCCTGGACCTGGTGCAGCAGGCAGGAGCCGAAGTGGTAGGCATGGGGTTCATCATTGAGAAATCCTTCCAGCACGGCGGTGACATGTTGAGGGAGATGGGCATCAAAGTCGAATCGTTGGCCATCATTGACAGTCTGGACAATTGTCAAATCAAAATACGTGATTAATGAAAGAACAAACAAGTGAACAAGTAAGTCCGTCGGGACTTATTTACGGGCTGGAAGACCGTCCCCCGTTCAAGGATGCCTTCTTTGCGGCTATTCAACACCTGCTGGCAATCTTTGTGGCAATCATCACGCCGCCGCTGATTATTGCCGGTGCGTTGAAGCTGGACTTGGAAACGACCGGTTTCCTGGTGTCTATGGCACTTTTCGCCTCCGGTATCTCCACGTTCATCCAGTGTCGCCGTGTCGGTCCCATCGGAACCGGACTGCTGTGCATCCAGGGGACTAGCTTCTCATTCATCGGCCCCATCATTTCTGCAGGTACTTTAGGAGGATTGCCCTTGATCTTTGGAACGTGTATGTCGGCATCTGTTGTGGAAATGTTGATTAGCCGGGTACTGAAGTACACACGCCGCATCATCACTCCGCTGGTGTCCGGCATCGTGGTGACCCTTATCGGTATGAGCCTCATCAAGGTCGGCATCACGGCTTGCGGAGGAGGAGAGGCTGCGAAAGCCGACGGCTCATTCGGTGCGTTCCGCTACGTCGGACTGGCTGTAATGGTGCTGGTGCTTATCATCTTCTTCAACCGCAGCAACAACCGTTATCTGCGCATGAGTTCCATCGTTATCGGACTGGTGATTGGCTATGTTGTCGCCTGGTTCATGGGGATGGTCGATTTCAGCTCCATCCAGAGCTATGGCGGGTTCAACGTTCCCGTGCCCTTCCGTTACGGTCTGGCATTCGACTGGTCCAGCTTCATCGCGTTGGGACTGATTTACATGATTACTGCCATCGAGGCTTACGGCGACATCACGGCAAACTCCATGATATCCGGTCAGCCTGTGGAAGGAGAGACCTTTGTCAAGCGTGCTTCCGGAGGTATCCTTGCCGACGGATTCAACTCCATGCTGGCAGGAGTGTTCAATTCGTTCCCCAATTCCATCTTCGCACAGAACAACGGTATGATTCAGCTGACGGGCGTAGCAAGCCGTTACGTCGGTTATTACATTGCCGGTTTCCTGATAGTATTGGGCTTGTTCCCGGCTGTCGGTCTGGTGTTCTCGCTGATGCCTGACCCCGTCCTGGGTGGAGCCACCCTGCTGATGTTTGGCACCGTAGCCGCTGCCGGTATACGCATCATCGCCTCTCAGGAGATTAACCGCAAAGCGACGCTGGTGATGGCATTAAGTTTCTCCCTGGGACTGAGTGTCGAGCTGGTTCCTGAAATCCTGAACCAGTTGCCCGATGCCTTGCGGAACATCTTTTCGTCCGGCATTACGACCGGCGGTCTGACAGCCATCCTTGCCAATGCGCTGATTCGTATCAAAGAATAAATATTAGAGGACAGACAGTCGTCCGTCCGGAGGTCCGGAGATGCTCATCCGGATTCCGGAGCAGGAAGGCGCGAAACCACAGAGATTGCCATCGTCTGATGAAGGCGATGAAATCCGGTGGTTTCGCGCCTTTCTTTTGTTCCTTTCCCGGGATGACGGACGCCCCGTTGTCCGTGCTCCCCGGACCCGAGACGAGGGAAGCCGGGGATAGTTCCGGTACATGCCTGGGAGAAGCGACGTAAAAGTACGGCTTAGACAGACCTAAGTATAATACTTTGGCAGCCTAAGTATAATACTTAGGGGGTCTAAGTATTATACTTTGGTCTGTCTAAGCCGTACTTTTACCGGACTTATCGCGTACTTGCAGGTCATCTCATTTTTTTATCCTACCTTTGTACGGCTATTTCACGAAGAGTAGCCTTCTAAACCTCAAAGAAAGCAGAACTACATGTTGATTTATAACACTACCTATCACACCTCGATGGATGAAGCCCGCAATTTTGTCATCTGGCTTCACGAGGCCTACATACCTCAGGTGGTCGAGGAGGGCAGCCTGCGCAATCCGCGGCTGGTGCGTGTCCTCAGCCACAAGGATCCCGATTCTGAATGTTTCTCCCTGCAATGGGAGGTCGACGACAGCACGGCGCTGCACCGGTGGTATGTGAAGCAGGGCGAGAAGCTGGACGGAGAGATTACCAGGATATTCAAGGACAACGTGCTGGGCTTTACGACCCTGATGGAGGTCATCGAATGATACAACCGGTCAAGGAGAAGGTCATCCTGGGCATCGACCCCGGAACGACCATCATGGGATACGGAGTACTGCGTGTAGTGGGAGTGAAGCCGGAGCTGGTGACCCTTGGTGTCATTGACTTGCGGAAGTACGGAAACCACTACCTGAAGTTGCACCGCATCTTCGAGCGCGTCACGGGCATCATCGAGGCTTATATGCCCGACGAGCTCGCCATTGAGGCCCCTTTCTTTGGCAAGAACGTACAGTCCATGCTGAAGCTGGGACGTGCACAGGGAGTTGCCATGGCTGCGGCACTCCATCATGACATCCCTATCACCGAATATGCCCCGTTGAAAATCAAGATGGCGCTGACCGGCAACGGACAGGCGAGCAAGGAACAGGTCGCCGACATGCTCAAACGCATCCTGCACATTCCCCAGGAGTCGATGTTGCCCTTCATGGATGCCACCGACGGACTGGCGGCAGCCTACTGCCACTATCTGCAGATGGGACGTCCCGACACGACAAAGCCCTATCACGGTTGGAAAGATTTTATAGCGAAGAACCCCGACAAGGTCGTGCGTTGACACGGACGACGGAAAGAGGGATTCCGGTCACAACATTTACACTTGACGAGATATGAGAAAAGTTATTGAAATCGTGAACGGAGTGGCACGTAATCCTGCCTACCGGCTTGCCGCTCCGATAAATCTGTGCATGGAAGCCGGTGAACAGTTAGCCATTGTCGGTCCCAACGGCGGCGGAAAGAGTCTGTTGGTCGACACGCTGACGGGGAAATACCCGCTGCTCATGAACGAACCGGCTTATGACTTCGGAGAGGGAGCTTCGCGGCTGGCTTCCGAGAATATCCGCTCCATCACTTTCCGCGATTCTTACGGTGAGGCGGACGGCACCTATTATTACCAGCAGCGTTGGCATTCACAGGACACGGAAGATTCCCCGCTTGTGCGTGACAGCCTTCCGGAAGGCGACCCTGCCGGGATGCGTGAGAGGCTGTTTGAGGTCCTGGAGCTGCATACGTTGCTGGACAAGCCGATGGTGCTCCTTTCCAGTGGTGAGCTGCGGAAGTTCCAACTGGCAAAGGCCCTCCTGTCCGGACCACGTCTGCTGATTCTGGATAACCCCTTTATCGGGCTGGATGCCGCTGCACGCGAGTTTGTCAGTTCGTTGCTGGAGCTTGTGAGCGGACGCCTGGGCATGCAGCTCATTCTGGTATTGTCGCGTCCCGATGAAATTCCGGCATTCATCACTCATGTCGTGGAGGTGAATGACCGTATCTGTGGTCCGAAGCTCACCCGTGCGGACTATCTGCATACCCCGTTACACATACGACCCCACGTTTTTCCGGAGGAGAAGGTGCAGAGCATCCTCACCCTTCCGGCTAGTGACAGGCAGTTTGCAGCCGATTGTGTGATTGACCTGCACCACGTGAGCATCCGTTATGGAGAACGCACCATCCTCCGTGAACTGGACTGGCAGGTGATGAATGGCGAACGCTGGGCGCTGTCGGGAAGAAATGGTTCCGGCAAGTCTACGCTGCTCAGCCTGGTCTGTGCCGATAATCCCCAGTCCTATGCTTGCGACATTTCCCTGTTCGGACGCCGTCGTGGTTCGGGAGAGAGCATTTGGGAAATCAAGCGCCACATCGGCTATGTCTCCCCGGAGATGCACCGTGCTTACCTGAAGAATCTTCCAGCTGTCTCCATCGTTGCATCCGGGTTGCACGACTCTATCGGGTTGTACCGCCAGATGCATGCAGAAGATGTGGAACAGTGTGTTCGCTGGATGGATATTTTCGGTATTGCCGCATTGAAGGACCGCAACTTCCTCCAGCTTTCCAGCGGCGAGCAGCGGTTGGTGCTTCTGGCCCGTGCCTTTGTCAAGGACCCTGAACTGCTCATTCTCGACGAGCCCATGCACGGTCTGGACCTGTCCAACCGACGGCTGGTGAAAGACGTCATCGAGACCTTCTGCCGGCGGGCCAACAAGACCCTGGTCATGGTGACACATTATGAAGAGGAATTGCCCGCCGTGATTGACCATCGGCTGGAGCTGAAACGGAACTGACGAAAAGTATCCCGGTTGATTGTCGTGTGATGCCGGGACACGAGGGCGGAAGGAGAGCTGTCAGACCTCAATCTCAATCATTCCTCCATAAGGTGTCAGCGAATGGAAGGCTTCTTCCTCCCGGACCAATCCCGCATACAGACCGGCGCATAGCAGTACGCCTCCATGCGCAAAGACTGCCACCTGGTTGTAAGGGAGGATACGCACTTCATCCAGAAAGGCAAAGATGCGGGTACGCTGGTCCTCGAATGACTCGCCTCCGGTGGCACGGACATGGAGAAAATCGTCATACCACAGTTGCAGGCGTGGGTCGGAGATGTCATCGAAACGTTTCATTTCCCATTCACCGAAGTTCAGTTCCAGCAAGCGCACATCGCGCTCCGCGTCGGGGAAACCACACCATTCCGCCAACCGTACGCAACGGCTCAACGGACTGGTGTACACCTTGTCAAAGGAGCGTCCGTCCAGACCTGCCGACACGGCTGCTGCCTCTTCCGGGAATGAAGCGTTCAAAGGAACGTCCGTCTGGCCGTAACACGTGCCTCGCGGGACATTGACCGAAGTGTGACGAATAAAAGTGATGTTCATAGTATCAATGCCAGAAATAATTGGTTAGATACAGCCCTGCGTAGGACGTCAGTTCACACAGCAGGAAGGTGGCTCCGCAACAGTCGCCGGTGTATCCCTGCAGGCGGTGCTTCATCAGAAGGACCAGCCCGATGAATGTGACCAGGGACAGGAACGCACCTCCCCATAGCACAGCGATGCTGTCCGGGAAAAGGAGCCAACACACCCCTCCGGCAAATGCCAGCAGGAACATGGGCAGGCTCATGCGTTCGTAAATGACGCGAGCCTTGCTCTCCGTTTCCTTCCGTGCATAACTCAGGAGATTGATCAGATTGGATGCTACAAACTTGTTCCACACGTCAAAGCCCAGCAGTGCCCGCCATGCAAGGTCGGCAGGCAAGGATGAGACGAGCGATGTCAGCAGCAGGAAATAGACAATCAGCGCAATGACTCCATAACTTCCGATATGGGAATCTTTCATGATGGAAAGGATACGCTGCCGGTCGCTACCGCCGCCTCCAAACCCGTCGAAGAAGTCCGCAAGTCCGTCTTCATGGAGGGCACCTGTCAGCAACAGACGTGCGGCCAATGCTAAAAGGACAGCCGCGAAAGGGGGAAACACCTCGGACATCAGCAGGTAAGTACCCGCCATGACACCACCGGTCAGCCAGCCGGCGAACGGCCAGTACTCCACCAGGTGTTTGAAGCTGTCGGCAGGAACCCGGCGGATGCGCCACAACGGCAGACGCGTGAAAAACATCAGAGCAGCAAGCAATCGGTTCATCTTAGAAATATTTGGTGATGGATGCACGGCCAAACGTATCCATCTCATTCAGCATACGTACCGCAGAATCTATCAGGGGGTAGGCGCATACGGCACCGGTCCCTTCCCCTAAGCGCATACCCAGGTCCAGTAAGGGGCGTGCCTGCAAGTATTCAAGAACCAGTGCATGCCCGTTCTCATCCCCTCGATGTCCGAAAATGGCATAGTCCGTCACTTCCGGATAGAGCCGTGATGCTGCCAGCAGGCAGTTGGTCATGATGAAGCCGTCAACCAGTATAATCATGTGCAGTTCGGCAGCCCGGAGCATTCCTCCGACAGCCATTGCCATTTCGTAACCGCCGAAGTAACGGATGATGTCGAGGGGCGAGCCATCGCCGTCATAATTTCCCCAAGCTGCTTTCAGGATGTGGTACTTGCGTCGAACCCCTTTATCGTCCAGCCCGCTCCCGGCGCCTATACAACGGTCGAGCGGGATGTGCGTGAAGGCATGCATCCAGAGTGAGGATGCAGACGTATTGCCAATACCCATCTCACCGAAACTGACGATGTTGCAGCCTTCCTTGTAACAGCGGGTAACGATTTCAGCTCCCCGTTCGAAACAGAGGTTCAGCTCATTGGAGGTCATGGCAGCTTCATGAAGGAAGTTGCGTGTACCTTTTCTGACTTTCTTGTCAATGATGCCCGAATGGGGTTCAAAGTCATAATCCACTCCGGCATCCACAACCTTCAATGTAAAACCATGCTGACGGCAAAAGAAGTTAATTCCTGCCCGTCTTCTTCCGGCGAAATGAATCATCTGTTGCCAGGTAACTTCCTTGGGCGACACGCTGACGCCCTCATCGGCAATGCCGTGGTCCCCCCCGAAAAGGATATTGCACGGATGGTGAAGAGTCGGGCGGAGGGTTTGTTGGATCAATCCGACTTGCAATGCCAGTTCTTCCAGTCTGCCCAAAGCCCCTTTCGGTTTGGTCAGGTCATTGATTTTTGCCTCCAGCAGAGGACGCATTTGTTGGTCGGGTTGTTCTATATGAAATGTTTTCATGTATATTGATGTTCAGTTTGGCTTCTAGCATGTATGGTTACAGTTATTTAATTCTCACGGGTATTCCGCTCACCATGAGATATACCTCATCTGCGCTTCGGGCAACATACTGATTTATCCACCCCAGTAAATCCGTGAAACGGCGTTGGAGCTGATTCTCAGATACCCCGCCTAATCCTATCTCATTGGATACAAAAAGGAATGTGGCATCCTGTGTGATCAATCGGTCGAATTCCGCCTTCAGGGCTTGCAGCGCAGGTTCAACTTCCGAGTTTGAATCGAAGAAGAAATTTGTGCACCAAAGTGTCAGGCAGTCCACGACCACCACACGACCGTTGAAGTCATGCCGGCTCAGAACCCTTTCCTCTTCCACATTGACCCAGCGTGGTCCGCGGTTTTGCTGGTGCCGTACGATCCGTTGACGGAACTCTTCGTCCCAGACATGCGCAGTAGCCAGATAGACGGGATGTTCTGCCAATGAGAGAGCCAACTGTTCGGCATAAGAGGTTTTACCGGACCGTTGTCCACCGGTGATGAATATGATACGTTTCATAGCAGGAGGGGATAAAATGAAGGCGAGTGAACAAGTCCGGGCTAAATCATAATGAGTGTCCCATTATGCAGGCTCCCGACTTGTTGACTCGCCTGTGCTTATATAGACAACGGTTAGAAGTTAAAGAACTTCTTTGCGTTGTTGTAGCAGATGTCTTCTACCATCTGGTTGACACGCTCCATTTCTTCAACGGGGATTTCTCCGTTTTCAACATCGTTGCCCAGGAGGTTACACAATGTACGACGGAAGTATTCATGACGCGGATAGGAGAGGAAGGAACGTGAGTCTGTCAACATACCCACGAAACGGCTCAGCAATCCAAGCAGTGAGAGTGCATTCATCTGCTTTTCCATGCCATCCTTCTGATCGAGGAACCACCAGCCTGAACCAAACTGGATCTTGCCCGGAACCGAACCATCCTGGAAGTTACCCAACATGGTTGCGATGACTTCATTGGCACAAGGATTGAGGTTATACAGGATGGTCTTGGTGAGCTTGCCTTGTGTATTCAGCTTGTCGAGGAACTTGGCCATAGACTTGGCTGTAGTAAATTCACCGATAGAGTCGAAGCCAGTATCAGGACCAAGAAGTTTGAACATCTTCGTATTGTTGTTGCGGATAGCTCCGTAGTGGAACTGTTGCGTCCATCCCTTCTCATAATCCATGATGGCAAATTCAATCAGCATAGCAGACTTGTACTTGAGGATTTCCTCGTGTGTCAGTTCTGCGCCACCATATACCTTATTAAATATAGCATCAATTTCAGCTTGCGTATAGTCCTCTGCATAGAACTCTTCGATACCATGGTCAGAAAGACGACATCCCTGCTCTGCAAAGAAGTCATGACGTTTACGAAGAGCCTCAATTACATCTGCAAACTTGGAAATCTTTACGCCGCTAACCTCTGACAATTTCTCCATGTATGCACGGAACTCAGCCGGAACCTCAACTGCCATAGCCTTGTCCGGACGCCATGTCGGAAGCATCTTGATTTCAAAACCGCTTTCACGGGTCTGAATGTGATATTCCAAAGAATCTACAGGATCATCCGTTGTACATACGGTCTCCACATGGTAGCGACGCATCAAGTTGCGTGCTGACATCTCAGGCTTTTGAAGTTTCTCGTTACATTCATCGAAGATTTCACGGGCAGTCTTCGGATTCAGAATCTTGTCGATACCGAAAGCCGTCTTCAACTCCAGATGAGTCCAGTGATAAAGCGGGTTGCGGAGGGTATAAGGAACTGTTTCTGCCCACTTCTCAAACTTTTCCCAGTCGGTGGTGTCCTTACCGGTGCAGTAGCGTTCATCGACACCATTAGAACGCATTGCACGCCATTTGTAGTGGTCACCGCCCAACCAGATTTCAGTGATTGACTTAAACTGATAATCGTCGGCAACCATTTTCGGAATCAAGTGACAGTGATAGTCAATGATAGGCATTTTGGCTGCATGCTCGTGGTACAACTTCTGTGCTGTTTCAGTCTGCAACAAGAAGTTCTCATCCATAAATTTTTTCATAATACTTAGAATTAATCGTTGTATATATTAGAGTCTCTTGCTATGTTTCATCATCAGCCGGCAGAGTGGGAGAGGAGAGAGGATATCCTCCGGTTCCTTTCGTTCGTTTTCCCTAACAATCACTTGCATTTATTTAAACAAACACAATGAGGAAACGTCCAGCTTATGCTTTAAAACATGTATTTAACTTTATTAACCGTTATCGAACACGAAAATAGATATTTTATTTGTGATAGCAAAATAAGTTCGTATATTTGTAGCAAAATTTAATGATTTTATTGCCTTCGGGAAAGACATAAACCTTTGAATGAAGAAGTTACTATGGATGAAAAACAATATACGATTAAGGATATTGCGCAGATGGCAGGCGTTTCGGCAGGAACTGTCGATCGGGTGCTCCATCAGCGGGGCGAGGTTTCCGAAAGTAGTAAAAGAAAGGTCGAGGCCATTTTGAAAGAAATTGACTACCAACCGAACATGTATGCCATCGGGCTTGCCCGCAAAAAGAAATATCATTTCGGTTGTTTCATTCCTAAATATGAGCCCAACGACTATTGGTATACAGTGGCATGTGGCGTAAGGAAGGCACTTGACGAGGTTGCTCCCTTCAATATCAGTGTTGATTTCATCTATTACGACCATTCTGACAAGGCATCTTATGTGGCAGAGAGCAGGAAACTGCTCAGTCGCAAATTCGATGCGGTGCTCATTGCTCCCAATTACAATCTGGAGACGTTGGATTTTACACGCCAGCTCAGTGAACAAGGCACTGTCTTTGCTTTTATTGATGTCAATGTCGAAGGCGCCGGTGCATTGACCTATATCGGACAGGATTCTTTCCGAAGTGGGTATATTGCCGCCCGTATATTCTGTGATACCGGGTTTGACGGTCAGGAAGTCGTCCTTCTGCGTACCGAAAAGGACCCGGACGCACAGGAAATACAGATGCAGCGTCGTTTGGAAGGATTCAATGCCTATATGAACGAGCGTCATCTGAATATCTGCTTGCATGATATCACCTTGAAAAGAGATGGTTTGGAAAATTACCGGACATTGGATGCCTTTTTCGAACATCACCCCGGTGTCAGTGGGGGAGTTGTATTTAACTCACGGGTCTATCGGGTCGGCGAATATCTGAAAAGCAGAGGGCGTTCCTTGAATCTCATAGGCTATGACCTTTTGCCGCAGAATATCGCATTACTCAAGGATGGGGTGATTGATTATCTGATCGGACAACGACCGGCCATGCAAGGATACAGCTGTATCAAAATGCTGACTGACAAAGTGGTATTCAAACGTGAAGTCGAACCTCTCCGGTACATGCCTGTCGATATTCTCATGAAGGAGAACATTGACTACTATGTTGAATCCTATAATTTGTAAATCACATTTATTTAATATAAATCACATATTATGAAACCGTTAAACAAAGAAACAGCCGTTAAGGTACAACGCCCCGAACGGATTATTCAGTTTGGTGAAGGAAACTTCCTTCGTGCATTTGTCGATTGGATCATTTACAACATGGACCAGAAGACCGACTTCAACAGCAGTGTTGTTGTCGTTCAACCGATTGAAAAAGGTATGGTTGATATGCTGAATAAGCAGGACTGCCTCTACCATGTTAACTTGCAAGGTCTTGACAAGGGTGAAACTGTAAACAGCCTGACGATGATTGATGTCATCAGCCGTGCGCTCAATCCTTATACTCAGAACGATGAGTTCATGAAATTGGCTGAGCAGCCGGAAATGCGCTTTGTGATTTCCAATACGACGGAGGCAGGTATTGCTTTTGATCCGGCTTGCAAGCTGGATGATGCTCCCGCTTCTTCCTATCCGGGCAAATTGACCCAGTTGCTCTATCACCGTTTCAAGACTTTCAACGGCGACAAGAGCAAAGGTTTGATTATCTTCCCCTGCGAGCTGATTTTCTTGAACGGACACAAACTGAAAGAGTGCATCTATCAGTACATTGATTTGTGGAACCTGGGTGAAGAGTTCAAGACTTGGTTTGAAGAGGCTTGCGGTGTATATGCTACTCTCGTTGACCGTATTGTTCCGGGATTCCCGCGTAAAGACATTGATGCCATCAAAGAAAAGTTGCAATATGATGACAATATGGTGGTTCAAGCTGAAATCTTCCACTTGTGGGTGATTGAGGCTCCTCAGGAGATTGCTAAAGAATTCCCCGCCGACAAGGCTGGCTTGAACGTACTCTTCGTTCCGTCTGAAGCTCCGTATCATGAAAGAAAGGTTTGCTTGCTCAATGGCCCGCACACTGTTCTTTCTCCGGTAGCTTATCTCTCTGGCATCAATATTGTACGTGATGCTTGTCAGCATGAGGTGGTAGGCAAGTACATTGATAAGGTTATGTTCCATGAATTGATGGAGACTTTGAACCTTCCGAAAGAGGAACTTCAGAAGTTTGCTAAAGACGTATTGGAGCGCTTCAACAACCCGTTTGTTGATCACCAGGTGACTTCCATCATGCTGAACTCATTCCCGAAATTTGAAACTCGTGACCTCCCCGGTCTGAAGACTTATCTGCAACGTAAGGGTGAGTTGCCTAAGGGACTGGTATTGGGCTTGGCTGCTATCATTACCTATTATAAAGGTGGCAAACGTGCTGATGGTGCTGAAATTGTTCCGAATGACGCACCGGAAATTATGCAATTGTTGAAAGACCTGTGGGCAACCGGTGATACTCGTAAGGTAGCCGAAGGTGTACTTGGCGCAACTTCTATCTGGAATGAAGACTTGAATCAAATTCCCGGCTTGACCGATATGGTGGTTGCTTTCTTGAATTCTATCCAGGAAAAGGGTATGCTGGAGACTGTAAAGTCTATCCTCTAATAGATTAGGATTAGAAATTAACGGATAAGCTCCTGTTGCAAATGTGTCGTTTGGCGCATGCGTACAGGAGCTTTTTCTTTATACTTTCTGATAAAAGGGAGAACAGGTATACGAACATGGGGTAACTCTCATTATTTTGAAGATGCCAATATGGAATACATTAGACCTATCTACACACCCGAAAGAATCACAAGCCTTCAACCAGGCGAAATATTCGTGTTTGGCAGCAACCTGCAGGGAATGCACGGCGGAGGAGCTGCCCGCATGGCATACGAAAAGTTCGGTGCCATCTGGGGCAAGGGCGTTGGGTTACAAGGGCAATCCTACGCCATACCGACCATGCAAGGTGGCGTGGAAACCATCCGTCCCTATGTAGAGGAGTTCATTGCTTTTGCCAAGGAACATAAGGAGCTGACCTTTCTGGTGACTCCCATCGGTTGTGGAATTGCCGGATTCAAGACAGAGGACATCGCTCCCTTATTCAAAGAAGCGATAGTGGAAGAGAACATTGTGTTGCCGGAATCGTTTGAGGAGGTCATCATGCAAATCCGTCCGCTAAGCAAGGCGGCCATAGATGTGCTGGCAAAACGGATGCAAGCAAGGAATCCCTATTCCGCAGGTACGCTTTCTCACGGTATTTGGGAACATCAGCACTATTTTGAACTTTTGTGGGATAGCTATGACTATTATGACTGGCACGAGCATTTTGAAAAGTACGGCTTGCACAAAGACTTTGAAAGAGGAGTGGTGCTGACTGATGATCTCATGCACCAACCGGTCAATAAAGAATGGGTGTTCAGTATGTATATGTCGGCAGAGTTCCCATCGCAGAAGCTGATGCTGCTGGAACAGTGCCATTATTATAAAGGAGAAAGGTTGTGTCCTTTTCATCCACATAGGAAGGCCATGTTATTTGCGTATGAACGATGTTGGGTGAAGTTCAATCTATTTCCGCAAGAGTATCCCCATATAGAAGAGGATTTGGATTATTACAAACAATGCGGACTTGCCGATTTATGTCCTGATGATGGTGTGCCTATGTCCATGAAAGCCTTGTTGCTTAACCGCTGGCTTTATTGGGGAGGTGATTTCGCGAATTCGGATATTTTCAGGGAATGGTACCGCGCTTTGGACTATACGAATGTGAATGGAGGATTAAGGAAAGAAGGTCTCTATGAGATTTCCAATCCGGATTTCCTGTTCTTTTGGGGACATCACGGCAAGCCGGGTGAAACAACCAAAGCCTGTCTCAGCCAATGGTTTCCTTGTAAGTTTACCGTAAATGGCATCCATTACAACTGTGCGGAACAGTTCATGATGGCAGAGAAGGCGCGAATCATGGGTGATGAAGATACTAGAAATAGAATTTTGGCTTCTACTGACCCTAAAGAAATAAAAGCATTAGGTAGAGAAGTGCGGAATTTTGACGAATTCAAATGGCAAAAGTACCGTATGGAGGTTGTCATTACCGGCAATCTGCATAAATTCATGGACAATGAAGAGCTGAAAGTATTTCTGCTCAACACAAGAGACAAGATATTGGTGGAGGCCAGTCCCTACGATACAGTCTGGGGAATTGGCATGAAAGAAGATGACCCGGACTGCCGGAATCCCCGTCTATGGAAAGGAGAAAACCTGCTTGGGTTCGCATTGATGGATGTGAGGGAAAAACTCAGTAAAATAAAATGAAGAAACATCCATATGGAATCATTGAATAAACATCAAACGTATTATATGACTCCCATCTTCACCATAGACCGCTTACGGATGGGAACGGACAGACATGGAATCATCACATTGGGCTGTTTCATGGGCCGTCCGCTTCGGTCTGAACTACCCTCAAACAAAAGGACTGTAACATGAACGGAAAAGATAAATGCAACTTGCTCAGAGAAATCCGCAGGCGGATAACCGAACAGTATGGACTGACATACCAACCTGTAGAGTGTCATCACGAAGGAAATTGTGCAGGCACATGCCCCCAATGTGACGCTGAGCTGCAAAACCTGCAAAAGCAATTAAAGGAGAAAGGCATTGAGAATATTGAACTTGACCGGCAGATGGAGGAAATGGTGAGAAACCTCAATCCAGGCGGTGATACGGACAACAACCTCATTGACCTAGGCGATGTCGCTCCATCCGAATATGATGACAAAATAGAATTTACAGAAGGTATGCCTGTACCGCCTCCTGCAGGAATGTTCAATTTTCCTGAACCCAAAAAGAGAAGGGCATTTTTCAAGGAATGTGCCGTTGCCGGCTGGAGCTTCCACCATCCCGAAGACTTTTGGGACGAGTTGTACGAAGGTGCGAAACTTGTCTTACTCCGCGAACGTGCCAATAAGCACGACTGTAATGCTGTGGCCGTGGCATTGGCTGAGGATATAGGCGGTGATGTGGAAGACTTTGATTGCATCATCGGCTATGTACCACGCAAGGAAAATGAAATGATTGCCAACATGATGGATATGGGATGGGGTGATGCTTTCACTGCAGAACTTACCACTGTCAAGAATAGTGGTGCATACGATGAACGCTTGCGCATGACCATCTATATTAAGAGTAAGGAGGACAGTATGGAAAGCTGGTTTATACAAAAGGTGAACAGCAATTTCTCCAAAGACCTTATGCGATTTCTTTATCAAGATGGTGTCGCACGCTTCCGCTGGGGTGGATTTCCTCCTTGGGAAAGAGATTTGCCCCGAAAAGGTGACAAGGTCGTATTCATCCACAAACGCGAGGCGGATGCTGAACTCTATCTGATGCACACGATTGCCATAGGCGAGGATGCCATACCTTTTTTGGAGGACCCGGAAGAGGAAATGGACATGGTAGATGACTGCGCACCGTATGTATTGACGTTGGTAAAAGGCCCGGTTATAGTTAATCTGCAGGAGTTGGACTTTTTGAACAGTTGTGAAATCGGTTCTTACCAACCAGAAGGAAAACTGCCTGAAAATTGTATTGGCAAATTGAAAGAGTTGTTTTTTACGCACATGATTATTATGTAGAATGTACAGCCGCCTAAAAACGACTTAGGCTGTAAGCCTCTTTATAATGAGAGATTTACAGCCTAAGCTAATGTCTAATAGACTCTTAGAGAGTATCTTCTACCGCTGCTTGAGCCGCAGCCAGACGTGCAATAGGCACGCGGAACGGAGAGCAGCTTACGTAGTTCAAACCGACACGGTGACAGAACTTGACAGAAGAAGGTTCACCTCCGTGCTCACCGCAGATACCACATTTCAGGTCGGGGCGTACAGAACGTCCTTTCTCGGTAGCCATCTTGATAAGCTGACCTACACCATTCTGGTCAAGTACCTGGAAGGGGTCGAACTTCAAGATCTTCTTCTCCAAATAGATGGGCAAGAAGGAAGCGATATCATCACGCGAATATCCGAAGGTCATCTGGGTCAAGTCGTTTGTACCGAAGGAGAAGAATTCAGCATGCAATGCAATACGATCAGCAGTAAGGGCTGCACGCGGAATCTCAATCATGGTTCCCACCTTATATTCGATGGAAGTATTCATTTCGCTGAACAACTTGTCAGCCTCTTCACGGATAATCTTTTCCTGTGCTTCGAACTCGTAGCGGATACCGGTCAGCGGTACCATGATTTCCGGACGGCAGTTGATGCCTTCAGCCTTCAACTCAAGAGCTGCGCTCAAAATGGCGCGAGTCTGCATTTGAGTGATTTCAGGGTATGTATTACCCAAACGGCAACCGCGGTGACCCAACATCGGGTTTTGCTCCTTCAAAGATTCCACACGTTTTCTGATGTAGTCCAAGCTTACGTGCATGGCATCTGCCATTTCCTGCTGGCCCTTGTCATCGTGAGGAACGAACTCGTGCAAAGGAGGATCGAGCAGACGGACTGTTACAGGATAACCATCCATTGCGCGGAAAATACCCTTGAAGTCTTCCTTCTGATAGGGAAGGATCTTTTGAAGAGCTTTTTGACGTTCTTGAGAGGTTTCAGCGAGAATCATCTCACGCATAGCCTTAATCTTTTCACCTTCGAAGAACATGTGTTCTGTACGGCAAAGGCCGATACCTACAGCACCAAAGTTACGTGCAACTTGTGCGTCGTGGGGAGTATCGGCATTGGTACGAACCTGCAGACGGCTGTATTTATTGCAGAGGTCCATCAAGTCGGCAAAGTCTCCGGATACTTCAGCAGCCTTTGTCGTCACCTGACCTTCATAAACTTGTCCGGTAGTTCCATTGAGTGAAATGAAATCACCTTCTTTCAATGTTAATCCGTCAACCTCAATGGTTCTTTCCTTATAGTTAATGTTCAGCATGCCTGCACCAGAAACGCAGCATTTACCCATACCACGTGCAACCACGGCAGCGTGTGAGGTCATACCGCCACGAGCAGTCAGGATGCCTTCAGCCACCTGCATACCGGCGAGGTCTTCAGGTGAAGTCTCGATACGAACCATGATGACTTTGTGACCATCTTTAGCCCATTTTGCTGCATCATCAGCAAAGAAGACGATACGTCCACAGGCAGCACCCGGAGAAGCGGGCAGACCCTTGGCGATAACTTTAGCCTTGGCCAAAGCTTCCTTCGCAAAGATGGGGTGGAGAAGTTCGTCAAGCTTGTTCGGTTCGACGCGCATGATAGCTGTCTTTTCATCGATCATGCCTTGACGCAACAAATCCATGGCAATCTTGACCATGGCAGCACCAGTACGTTTACCGTTACGGGTTTGGAGGAACCAAAGTTTGCCTTCTTGTACCGTGAATTCCATATCCTGCATATCGCGGTAGTGGTTCTCCAATTTTGTCTGGATGGCATCAAGTTCCTTGTAAATTTCAGGCATGGCCTCTTCCATCGAAGGATATTTGGCAGCACGAGTTTCCTCGTCAATACCAGCCAAAGCGGCCCAGCGACGAGAACCCTCCAAGGTGATCTGTTGCGGAGTACGGATACCAGCAACGACATCTTCGCCCTGAGCATTGATCAGGTATTCACCGTTGAACAAGTCTTCACCGGTAGCTGCATCACGGGAGAAGCAAACACCAGTAGCGGAAGTGTCACCCATATTTCCGAACACCATAGCCTGTACGTTGACAGCAGTACCCCATTCAGCGGGAATACCTTCCATCTTTCTATACAGAATAGCACGTTCGTTCATCCAGGAATCAAAAACTGCGCAAATTGCGCCCCACAACTGTTCGTGTGAATCGGTCGGGAAGTCTTGTCCGGTTTGTGCTTTTACGGCAGCCTTGAATCGTTTTACCAACTCCTTCAGGTCTTCTACATCCAACTCATTATCCAACTTCACACCTTTGGCTTCTTTCACCTCTTCGATGATAGCCTCGAAGGGGTCAATATCGTCTTTATTGGTAGGCTTCATACCCAATACCACGTCACCGTACATCTGTACGAAACGACGATAGGAATCCCATGCAAAACGTGTGTTACCGGTTTTACGAGCCAATCCTTCTACAACTTCATCGTTCAGACCTAAGTTGAGGATTGTATCCATCATGCCCGGCATGGATGCACGTGCACCGGAACGTACAGATACCAACAACGGGTTCTCTACATCACCAAACTTAGAGTTCATCAGATTTTCAATATGTTGGACGGCTTTTGTCACATCATCTTTGAGCAACTCTACCACTCTTTCCTTACCTATGGCATAATATTCGTTGCATACGTCAGTCGTAATTGTAAACCCGGGAGGCACAGGAACACCGATGAGGTTCATTTCTGCAAGGTTAGCACCTTTACCTCCTAGTAGATTTCTCATGTCTGCTCTACCTTCAGCTTTTCCATTGCCGAAGATATACACTCGTTTTTCGGTCATAAGATTTTGTCTATTAGTTAAAAATCACATTTGAGTTATTCGCGCGCAAAACTAGTTCTTTCTTTGGAATACAAAAAGCATATTGTCGAAAAAAATAGGGCCCCTTACAAAAAAATAAGAGTTTCATAATAACTTTCATCATTCTCATGAGAAAATATCTATCTTTGCGAAAATTTTCATTAGATTGACTAAGAATGGCTCGAAAGAAAAAACAGCTGCCCTTGTTGGAAAAGGTATTGATAACCGATGTCGCAGCAGAAGGAAAGGCCTTGGCGCGTGTAGATGATTTAGTCGTATTCGTACCTTATGTGGTACCGGGAGACGTCGTCGATTTGCAGGTGAAACGCAAAAAGCATCATTATGCAGAGGCTGTTGCCGTACATTTTCATGAATATTCCCCCAAACGTGCAGTTCCTTTTTGTCAGCATTACGGTATATGCGGGGGATGTAAATGGCAATGTCTTCCTTATGAGGAACAAATCAAGTATAAGCAACAGCAGGTAGAGGATAACCTGACACGGATTGGGAAGATTGAATTGCCTCCAATTTCCCCTATATTAGGCTCTGAGAAGACTGTATTCTACCGCAATAAACTGGAATTTACGTTTTCCAATAAGCGTTGGCTGACGGAAGAAGAAGTGAACCAGAATGTGGTCTATGAACAGATGAATGCTGTTGGCTTCCATATCCCTAACGCTTTCGATAAAGTGCTCGCTATTGAAAAATGCTGGTTGCAAGATGATATTTCCAATCAGGTACGTAATGCTATTCGGGATTATGCGTATGCACATGATTATTCATTCTTTAATTTCCGCGCCAAGAGTGACGAGCCACGTGGGCTGCTGCGAAATCTCATGATACGTACTTCTTCGACGGGAGAGCTGATGGTGTTGCTGCAATGTTGTGTCACCAACGAAACTGAGCACACACAGATGACCAACCTTCTGCAGTATGTAGGGGAAACCTTTCCGCAAATTACATCGCTACTTTATGTTATCAATAATAAGTGCAATGACACTATTACTGATCTAGAGGTTCATACCTTTAAGGGGAATGATTATATTTATGAGGAAATGGAAGGTCTTCGCTTTAAGATTGGTCCTAAATCATTCTATCAGACCAATAGTGAACAAGCTTATCAATTATATAAGGTTGCACGTGAATTTGCCGGTCTGACTGGAAAAGAATTAGTCTATGACTTGTATACCGGAACTGGAACGATTGCGAATTTTGTATCGAGACGAGCACGTCAGGTTATTGGTATCGAATATGTACCTGAGGCCATAGAGGATGCTAAAGTCAATTCGCAGGTAAACGGTATCGATAATACGTTGTTTTTTGCCGGTGATATGAAAGATATCCTTACGGAAAGCTTCATCAGGCAATATGGGCGTCCTGATGTCATCATTACAGACCCTCCACGTGCCGGTATGCATTCCGATGTCATCAATACCATACTTTTTGCTGCCCCAGAGCGAATTGTATACGTCAGCTGTAACCCTGCCACTCAAGCACGGGATTTGCAACTATTGGATGTATCTTATCAGGTAAAGGCAGTTCAACCTGTTGACATGTTTCCTCACACTCATCATGTTGAGAATGTGGTGTTGCTGGAGAAAAGAAAATAATGAACTGAGATTTTAATAGTACTCTAAATCGCATTGTATGAGCAGAACAACCAAAGACCGCATGCCACAGCGCCCCCGTGCGGCTTCACAATATACGACGTTTAATGTGTATGAACCGGAGGAGTTGATGACTTTTCTTTTGAAAGTCATGTCAGGTATTAGCCGGAACAAGGTAAAGGCATTGCTGACCGGGCGTGCGGTATATGTTGATCAGGTGATCACTACGCAGTATAATTTTGCCTTAAAGCCGGGGATGAAGGTACAAATCAGTAAGAAAAAGGGACAAAAAGAATTCCACAGTTCGCTGTTGAGTATTGTTTATGAAGATGCGTATCTCATTGTAGTAGAAAAACGTGAAGGACTTCTCTCCATTGCAACTAATCGCGAGAAGGAGCGTACTGCTTATTCTATCCTGACAGATTATGTACAACGTTCAGGCAGACAGCACCGGATATTCATTGTTCACCGCTTGGATAAGGATACGTCGGGACTGATGGTATTTGCAAAGGACGAACAAACAAAACGTAACTTGCAGGATCATTGGCAGGAGATTGTAACCGATCGCCGTTATGTGGCTGTGGTATCCGGAGAAGTTGAAAAAAATAATGGGACCATCACTTCCTGGTTGAAAGATAATAAGGTTTATGTCACCTATTCCAGCCTCTCCAACAATGGGGGAGACAAGGCCATCACTCACTATACGGTAATCCGTCGTGCCAATGGTTATTCATTGGTGGAACTGGAATTGGAAACAGGCCGTAAAAACCAAATTCGTGTGCACATGAAGGACCTTGGTCATCCGGTTGTAGGAGATACTAAATACGGTAATGGTGATGACCCTTTGAGACGTCTGGCTCTTCATGCCTTTAAATTATGGTTCTATCATCCTGTTACCGGCGAACTGATGAAATTTGAGACTCCTTATCCTTCCTCTTTCAAAAATCTGGTGACAGGTAAATCATCTTCAGGCACGGCATTGCAAAACGCCGAACCGACACGGCAATAGGTTGAAGAATGAATTTCAGATGTATATGCGGATAAGGCTATAGGCTTCCGATTTATATACAATGTGTATTTCTAAAAGATACCATTCTGTGTATAAATGAAGACAATAGATAGCAATTTGCTGTATCTCCAGACAAATTTCAAGAAGGGAGTTAGCCCTCGTCTTATCTTGCGTATACATAAATTAACTCTTATACATCACACTATCATTTAATTTTGGGAAACTTAATATTTTATTGTAGGAAAAGATAGATTTTGAGGCGAGATTCCTGGAAAACGTTGCGGTGAAATTGGAAAATTGATGCGACGAAATCTTGAGTTTTATCCCATAAATCCGCATTTTCCTGCTGTGAAGGGATTAACTTGACGGTTCAAAAGTCGGTTTTCTGATTTTTCCACCTTGGGATGTCTTAGGAAATGCTTGTTTTGTATTTGACGAAATGAATACATAGGGACATTCAGTTAATAGTATAAAATTAGCCAACTAATTCATACATAAAGTATTGCGAATTAGTTGGCTTTTTTGTATCTTTAGGCATTCCCCCGAATTTAAGGTTTGGCAGCCAAAACGGGGGAAATTCCCAAACTAAGATATGGCTAAGATACAAAATATTTCAGAAATTCACCCTACTTTGGGCTTTACAGAATTTGATATTCTGGAAAAATATCGCAAGAGTTTTCATGAGAGTGAGCTTGGCAGGCTTCATTCCGTGTTCCCGTTTGACCGTATGGCAAAGACTATGGGCCTGTCGGAACAGCGACTGGGACGCAGGAACATCTTCAGTCCTTCGGCTAAGATTGCCCTCATGGTCCTGAAGGCGTACACCGGCTTCTCTGACAGACAGCTGGTGGAACATCTTAACGGAAACATACACTACCAGATGTTCTGCGGAATCATGATAAATCCGTCTTTCCCCATAACCAACTACAAGATAGTCAGTGCCATCCGCAATGAAATAGCATCCCGTCTTGACATTGATTCCCTCCAGGAAGTGCTGTCCTCACACTGGAAACCTTATCTTGAGAACCTTCATGTGTGTATGACCGATGCCACATGCTATGAGAGCCATATGCGTTTTCCTACGGATATGAAACTCCTTTGGGAAAGCCTGGAATGGCTCTACAGGCATATCTGCCTTCATTGCAGGGATCTGGGTATAAGGCGTCCGCGCAACAAGTATGCGGATGTGGCGAAGTCCTATCTGTCCTACTGCAAGAAAAGAAAGAGGAAGGCTTCAAGGACAAGGATGCTCAGGCGTCGTATGATCAGACTCCTTGAAAAGCTTCTCATACAGAGGGATGAAATCCATAGAGAACATGGGACCTCACTCCGATATACCCGGGATTACCGGAAGCGTCTTTCCATCATCAGAAAGGTTCTTGTACAGGAAAAGAATTTGTTTGAAGGCAGGAAGGTCAGTGACCATATTGTCAGCATTGACCGTCATTATGTACGTCCCATTGTAAGAGGTAAGGAAACAAAGTCTGTCGAGTTCGGTGCGAAGGTCAACAACATACAGATAGACGGCATATCGTTCATCGAACACCTCTCCTTCAAGGCTTTCAACGAAGGCATACGCCTGAAGGACTGCATCCGCATGCAGCAGAAGCTCATGAATGTGAGAGTAAGATGCGTGGCTGCCGATTCCATATACGCCAATAATGCCAACAGAAAGTTCTGTACAAAATATGGAATATCCACCTCCTTTGTACGCAAGGGAAGGGCGGCCAGGGATGAATCCTTGAGAAAGGTTCTCAGAAGTGAACTCTCAAAAGAAAGAGCTACCCGGCTTGAAGGCAGCTTCGGCACACAGAAGCAGCATTACTCACTCTCAAGGATAAAGGCACGGAACAGAAAGACGGAAATCCTATGGATTTTCTTTGGAATACATACGGCAAATGCCGTACTGATGATGGACAAGATCGGAAACAGAGCTGTTAAAGCGGCATGACATGATTTTACTGACAGAATCAGAAGAGGTCATCTGACTTCTTCCGCAACGTCATGTCCTGCTGATAAGAGTATATGAGAAAATACAGAAGAATGACAATAAAAATGGCATATGAAGTGATTATATTTTGTCCTGACTTTGACAGCTTGATATTTCAACAATTGTAACATTTTTAAAATCAGCCGTTCCAGAAAATCTTCATGGTGACGCGGGTGACGCAAACCTAAAATGAGTACCTTTATGGCATGTTTGTACGCAAGAAAAAGAACCGTAGCGGCACTGTGAGCGTGGTTATCGCAGACAAGAGCAGTGGCAAGTTCAAGGAGCTTAAGACAATTGGAGTATCGTCTGCCCCCGACGAGATTGTTCGCCTTGAGGTCAAAGCGCGTCAATGGATAGACGAATATTCCGGTCAGATGACACTTGACTTTGACGAGAGTGCTCAGGCGCTCCAAGAAGCGAGAAATACCATTGCGCGCATCGAGAGGACGCTCCAGAACACGCCACAAGTTATCCTCGGCCACATATACGACAGAATTGGCTTTGGAGTAATCGGGGACAGCATTTTGCGTCATCTCGTCATCGCAAGGGTCTGTCATCCGCAGAGCAAGGTTGCCACAGCGTCGTATCTGAAGTCCTACTTCGACGAAGACGTTCGGTTACATAACATCTACCGCTATATGGACAAGCTGTATAATACGCAGCGCGAGAAGGTCCAGCGGATAAGCGTAGAGCACACGATGAGGATTCTCGGCGGACGGATTGGGGTCGTTTTCTACGATGTGACCACACTTTACTTCGAGTCCGCACCACAGCCGGACGATGTTCTTCGTCAGGCAGGCTTCTCAAAGGACGGCAAGATGGCAGAATCGCAGATAGTCCTCGGACTGCTGGTGAGCGAGGACGGCTACCCGATGTCCTACTCTATCTTCAACGGCAGCCAGTACGAGGGGCGCACAATGATTCCCGTAATCGATGACTTTGTCCAGCGCTTCAAGCTGACAGACTTCATCGTTGTGGCCGACTCGGGCCTTATGAACACAAAGAATGTGGAGCTGCTGGAATCCGCCGGCTACCGGTATATTATCGGGGCGAGAATCCGAAACGAGTCTCAAAAGATTAAAGACTGGATTCATGGAATTGACAGGACGGTCGGGAACATTATTGAATGTTGCAAGAATGATTGCCAGAGGCTGGTTGTGAGCTATTCAGATGCACGGGCAAAGAAAAACGCATGGAACCGCAACAAAGGCGTCGATAGACTCCGCAAGGCCTATGCGAAAGGTACTCTGACCAAGGACAACGTCAATAAGCGAGGCTACAACAAATTTCTCGATATCAGCAAGGACATAACCGTAAGTATCAATGAGGAAAAGATAGCAGAAGACAGTCTTTGGGATGGACTGAAGGGGTATATAACGAATACGACCCTGTCCGGGAAAGAGGTCATATCACAATACCATGGCCTTTGGATGGTTGAGAGGGCTTTCCGTATTGGCAAAGGGACGCTCGAGATGCGTCCAATGTTCCATTTTACGGAGAAACGTATCGAGGCCCATATTTGCATCTGCTTTGTAGCCTACAAGATGTATAAGGAACTTGAACGGGTCATCAGAGAAGTCGGCATGAAGATGAGCGTTGACAAGGTTCTTGAAATCGCCAAGACAATAACGACGCTCAGAATAAGGCTGCCCAACGGCTCGGTATATACTGAGACTTTATTCACAACACCACAGCAGGAGACCATCAAACCATTGTTGGAGGCATTAGATCAAGACAAAAATAAAGCAGGGTGACGCATTGTCAAAGTCAGGAAAAATGGCATATGAAGTGATTATATTTTGTCATCTTCATATGCCATTGTATTTTATAGGGACATTTACTAAATATCCCTACATAAGGCATGCATTTCGTACACTAATATACTTTATGCAAGGAATACCCGTAGCAACTGCTGCCAAGTTTTATCAATATAGTAGCATCCTGTTATCTGTGAATTACATGAAATGGCAAAGAAGATTCCTTTCAACCGGGCTGAGTGCGAAAATGGAGTCACCTCAGAGGACCTCATTTGACAATTTGACAAAATGACATTTCGGGGGAAACAGTTTTGTATCTATGACTCCTGCTTCATAGAATAAACTCTTCCACCACATGAGCGACACCATCCTCATCATTGGACCGGGTCACATAATCGGCATGTTCACGTACCACCGGTTGTGCATTGGCCATGGCAACTCCTAGTCCGGCATACTTGATAAGAGGCAAATCATTGAAGCCGTCCCCACAAGCAATCACTTCCTCAGGAACAATATCCAGCCTTTTAAGCAAGACCGCAAGCGACTGAGCCTTGTCGATTCCTTTAGGAACAAGTTCCAGAAAATAGGGTTCAGAACGGAAAACTCCCATCCGGTCTTTCAAATAATCAAACATTTCTTTTTCTAAACGAACCAAACGTGCCGGATCACCGACAATCATGCACTTTACAACAGGGAATTGTATGGCATCAAGAAAATGGTCCACTTTTTTCAGCTGCATGACATTCAACAAGGCCTCCTTTTGTACGTATTCGTCATCAGGATATTCAGTAATGACGAATTCATTATGATAAGTCACAATGGCAAAGTTATTCTTTTGGGCGCATTCGTATAAATAAGGAAGGACTTCCGGTTCGAGTACATTTTCATAAAGCATTTCTTTGCTTTTCCAATCCATGATTTCTCCACCATTATACGATAGAATGTATCCGCCGAAATCAGTTAAACGCAGTTTATCAGCTACCGGTGCCACTCCATAAGTCGGACGTCCTGAGGCCAGAACTATTTTAATTCCTCTTTCCTGTGCATGAATTAATGTTTCCAAGGTATGAGGAGTAATTTCTTTTCGGCTGTTTGTTAATGTTCCGTCAAGATCAAGAACCAGAAGTCTGTATGCCATGTTCGTATTGATTAGATAGGTTATATCCGATTGAAAATATAAGCTTACCGAGATTATTGTCTTTCTTCAGCGGCACGTAAGATCACAGTGGTGGCTCCCAAAGTCAGAATAGCTCCGTCCTCAATACGCACCTGTTCACGATCTCCGACCAACTCATTCATGACGAATGTTCCACACAGGCTTCCATTGTCACGCAAGGTATAGAGAAGTTTTCCCTGTTTATTCCGTTTGACATTGATTGTGCAATGCTTCCGGTCCATATTAGGATCATTCGTTTCAATAGGCACCTCAATATTCATGCCTTTATTGCGTCTACCGATTACATTGTCACCTTCCTTCAATGGTAGCACTTGTTTGTAAGCAAATGCATTTTCGACAACTACAATACTTCCGAAGCTGTCTTTATTTTCTTGTTCATCAATCTTTTCTTCTTTCCGGATGGCATTAAGTTTAGATGCTCCAATACGAATACTGAACTGTTTCTTGCATTCATCACAAATAAATACAAGCGATTGTCCCTCTTCATACTTGGTCTCATCGAAAATAATGTAGTGATCACACTTCGGGCAACGTACTCTTTTCATCTTTACTCTGTAGGTTAGTTTCGCGTTGTAAGCATCCACGCACCTTTAAACATGTCATTCTTTCTCAGTTGGAGCATACGGTTATTCAACGTTTCCTTATCCGTTCCTGACATCAGTGCAATGCGTACACGACCGTCACGTTCTATGATCGTTGCTCCCGGATAACCTTTGGCCGCCAAGTCTTTCACGGTCTTTTCCGCATCAGCCCGATTGCCTACACTTGCCACAATGATGTGGTAAAGTTTTCTTGCGTGCACTTTCTCGCTTTTGGCTGCAATCGCATTTTGCTTTTTTTCAGACGTAACAGGTTTCTTCTCGGCAACTGTTTTTGTTGCACTAGGCTTCGTCTTTTCAACCGATTTGCTTACCAATTCGATTTTCTCTTCATGAATTGTCGGGTGCGTTGTTTTCGTTTTCTTCTCTTTTTGCGGAACAGGAGTTTGTGGCGCAGCCAATAGGGTAGTGGTAAGTGAACGAGAACGCAACTGGTCAAACCATTCGCGATTACCCAGCGAAGCATAACTTTCTGCTTCCACATAAGTATTATCTACCGGAGTGGAAAGAAAGAAGAAAAGAATGACGGCTGCTGCAATCGCTACCGCATTATTTAGCCACGTGCGGTTAATATTGATAACTAGTGTATTGCTCTTTCTGTTGCTGTCAATATGCTGCGGAAGCATCGGTTCCATTTCCACCTTTTTACTGCGTAAGTCTTTTAACTCACTCATTTCAAAAGCACCCCATCCATAGAGACTCATGGATTCAACATGCTCTTCCGCCGGCTTAAAGTGGATTGTATTGTCAATATTGACAGACAATCTTCCCAGTCGTCCAATCTGTACTTCACCTTCTTTATACAGGACCTCGCACAGTTCATTCACGGCACTTTCCACCATCTGGTGTGCAACCGGATAACTGACTTCGTAGGTTTGCATGTAAGATTGGATAAGCAGTCCATCATTCATGCGTAACAAAGGATTGAAACCGATGGTACGATAGGGGGGAAGGAAACGGTTTTCGCTGTCAATGTGCTGTGCCGGTGTATAATAGGTAATAAAGCCACCTAAATCCGGTATGATAACACATTCGTTGTCTGCCAACAGCCTCTCAATATGTAATAACAATACTTTCATACTGCAAATGTAGCCTTTTCCTTTGAAAAACGGGGTATGCACCGGAGATTAATTTTCTTTAATAAGAGTGTTATTACCTGACGAGTTTTATGTACTTTTGTGTGATAAAAAACAAAAGCAATGAATTACATTCCTACAAATATAGAAGGAGTATACCTGATTGAGCCGCGTGTGTTCACAGACTCAAGAGGCTATTTTGTTGAAGCTTTCAAACGTACCGATTTTGGACAACATATAGGAGCAATAGATTTTATACAAGAACATGAATCGTCAAAAAAGGATCTGAAAGCCGTTTGGCTACGCAATGCTGAAGGATATGAATAAGTTGATACAAGTCGGATGTGTTCTTGGAGCGGCTCTTGGAAGTCTATGCGCCTGTCATCGCCTGATGGAACCGGCTGAGACAGCCATTGTGGTTGAAGACACTGTCGCAAAAAAATCACTGCAAGGTATTTGGGCTGACGATAGTGGAGATGTTGTCCAGTTTCGTGCTGAGGGTGATTCGCTCTATTATCCAGGAAGAGAGTCACAACCGCTTTATTTTAAAGTGCTCAATGGACAACTGATGATATGTGGGACCGATACGGTTTCTTATAGGATTATGCAGCTGGATAGCAACAAATTCTGGTATCATTCCATTACAGGTGAACTCATCAAGCTCCATCGTTCCGAGTATGAATTGGATTCGTTGGAATTTTTAAATGTTCTCCGTGAGCCTATCGCTCTTTACGACAGTGTGGTTCAAAAGGATTCCGTGGTAATGTTTGATCGCCATCGCTATCGAGGTTATGTATATATTAATCCTTCGACCATGCGTGTCGTCAAAACATCTTATAATGAGAATGGAATAAAAATAGAACAAGCCTTTTATGACAATGTCATTCACATCTGTGTGTATGAAGGGAAAAAGTCACTTTATGCCAAAGATTTTACCAAAAAAGACTTTGAGGCATTAGTTGACGCCAAATTTTTGCAGAATGCAGTATTGGGCGATATGGACTTTATTGGAGTGGATAGCCGAGGATTTTGGTATGAAGCTTCTCTATGTATTCCTGACGAGACCAGTTGCTACCAGGTTTATATTCAGATATCTCCAGAAGGGGAGATGTCACTTCACAATGAGATGTAAACTGCTCCATGAATAAAATAAAGCCCCTTGAGAGCTGGAGATATTGTTTCCTCCTGTTTTCAAGGGGCCTATTTTTATGACTGCTTTTGTGAAGATTGTTGCTTACGCTTGCGAGAGGAATGCCCTCGACGGGAATTGCCGTTCTTTTTCCCTGCAGGTTTTTCTTCTACACAACCCTTCTTGGGTGCTTTATCATTCCGTCTACGTCCATGTGCGCCTTTTCTGCCACCATGTCCAGTTATGGGCTTGTATTCCGGCGCCTCACCTAATTCGGATGGAAGAGGTAGCTTGTAAATATCTTTCTCCAGGAAGTCTTCGATCGCTTTGAAGTTCGTTTGCTCCTTTTCACTCACAAATGTGATGGCGCATCCGTCATGATTGGCACGAGCCGTACGTCCGATTCTATGTACATAATCCTCGCAGTCATGAGGTACATCATAGTTAATCACCAAACGGATATCATCAATATCAATACCTCGCGCTACAATGTCAGTGGCAACCAATATGTCAATACGCCCGTTCTTGAATTCATGCATGATATGATCACGCTGTTTCTGATCCAAATCAGAGTGCATCTCTCCGACATTCAGTTTCATGCGTTGTAGTGCCCGGGTGACATCTTTCACCTTAAGTTTGGATGAAGCAAAGATAATAACCCGTTCCGGCTTGGTTGTGGCAAACAATGATTGGATGATACCTAATTTCTGCCGTTCATAGCAAATGTATGCGGTCTGTATAATCTTTTCGGCAGGTTTTGACACAGCAAGTTTCACCTCTACGGAATCATGGAGTATGGTCTGTGCCAGCTGCTGAATCTTGTTAGGCATGGTTGCAGAGAACATAATCGTTTGTCGTTCCTTAGGCAAGCGATTGACAATCTGCATGATGTCATCATAAAATCCCATATCAAGCATGCGGTCGGCTTCATCGAGAATGAAGAAAGAAACCTCAGAGAGATCGACATTTCCCAAGTTCAAGTGACTGATAAGGCGTCCAGGAGTTGCGATGATAATATCGGCTCCCAAGGCTAACCCTCTTTTTTCCTGCTCATAGCGTATTCCATCATTTCCTCCGTAAATGGCAACACTGGAAACCGGCATAAAGTAGGAAAACCCTTCAATCTGCTGATCAATTTGCTGGGCCAATTCACGGGTTGGAGCCATAATCACACAATTGATGGCATCCTCTTTATAAGTACCCCGACTTAACTGAT
Organism: Bacteroides sp. Marseille-P3684; assembly: GCF_900291465.1. Taxonomy (GTDB): domain Bacteria; phylum Bacteroidota; class Bacteroidia; order Bacteroidales; family Bacteroidaceae; genus Phocaeicola_A. The sequence continues at coordinate 2,361,545 of NZ_LT985808.1, read as the reverse complement.
TCAGCACGGGCAGGAGATAGGCTGCCGTTTTTCCAGTACCTGTCTGAGCAACACCTATCAGATCTTTCCCTTCCAATAGAATGGGAATTGTATGTTCTTGAACCGGGGTGCATTCGCGGAAATTCATCGAATCCAGCGCATCCAGAATGCAATCCTCTAGGTCTAGGTCGGAAAAGTTCATAGATTATTTTCTGATTAAAAGTTTTTAGAATGTGTTTATTATAATGTGATCAAGAAAGTCTTTTTCCACGTTCATCCAAGTAGGAGTCCTTAAACCCAAGGAAATATAGGACACCGTCCAAGCCTATGGTATTGATTGACTGTTGGGCAGTAGCAACCACCTTGGGCTTGGCATGGAAGGCGATACCCAAACCGGCTAGCGAAATCATCGGAAGGTCATTGGCACCGTCGCCTACAGCAATCGTCTGTCGTATATCTACATTTTCCACTTGTGCTATCAGACGTAACAGTTCAGCCTTACGACGCCCATCCACAATTTCTCCTACATACCGTCCTGTCAGTTTGCCATCCACAATTTCCAGCTCGTTTGCATAGACATAATCAATGCCAAACTTGTTTTTCAGGTAATTGCCAAAATAGGTAAATCCTCCGGAAAGAATTGCAATCTTATATCCATAGCGTTTAAGAACATACATCAGACGTTCCACTCCTTCCGTAATAGGCAGATGCTCGGCAATGTCCTGCATGACGGATTCATCAAGCCCCTTCAACAGTGCAACACGTTCACGGAAGCTCTCGTTAAAATCAATTTCACCCCGCATGGCTCGTTCGGTTATTTCCCGAACCTCCTTTCCGACTCCTGCACGATCTGCCAGTTCATCGATAACTTCTGTCTTGATAAGCGTTGAATCCATATCAAAGCAAATCAGGCGGCGCATACGTCGGTACATGTCATCCAACTGAAAAGAAAAGTCCATTTCCAGGTCGCGCGACAGTTTCATGAGATCTTCTTGCATCTGTGCTCTGTTATTCGGAGTTCCACGAACTGAGAATTCGATACAAGCTCTCGTGCTGGCTGCCTTCTCATCGAGTGGTATACGGCCGGTCAAACGCTTGATGGCATCAATATTCAGTCCTTGATTTGCCAAAATGCGAGTGACAGCTCCGATTTGCCGGGCAGTAAGTTTACGGCCCAATAATGTCAATATATAGCGGTTCTTCCCTTGCAGGCTTACCCAATTCTCGTATTCTTCGGTTGAAATCGGATAGAAACGAATGTTAACACCTAAATTTGAGGCCTCAAAGAGTAACTCCTTCATGATATTGCCCGATTGATCTTCACGTGTCTTAAAGAGAATACCTAACGACAAGGTACTGTGTATATCTGCTTGTCCAATATCTAGAATTGTTACATCATATCGAGCTAATATCTCAGTCATAGAGGCAGTTAAACCAGGTCTATCCAATCCGGTAATACGAATTAGGATAAGTTCTGTATTGATGTCATTCATATCTTTCTTCAGTGGTTATGGTTTAGAATGAACAAAAGTAGTTATTTCGGACGGAAGTGAATGAAAATGCTCCTTGAAAAAGGCGCAATATATGTTATAAAACATGATTTTCTTTAAAATGCTTGTCTGTTAGCGAAATATGTGGGAACTTTGTGCCCGGATTTCATCGTTATGATATCTTCTATCTCTTGTTATTGTGATAGAGGATAAAGAGGTAATAGTCCGGATGGAAATCACTGTCATCTTTTAGGGCAGGTCCGGATAAGTATGAACTAAAATCATATTGCATGAGACATGTAAGATGGATTTTTGTTGCAGTATTACTTTTTTCCTTAACGGCTTTCATTGATAAAGACAAACCAACAACCGGACTGAGTGTTGGAAACAAAGCTCCCGATTTTTCAATTGAAGAGCATCATATGAAAGCCTGTCTTAAAGCACTGAAAGGTAACTATGTGCTTTTGAGCTTTTGGGCAAGTTATGATGCATCGGCACGTGTGAACAATATGTTGCTGGACCATGCGCTCAATGACTTGCCACGGAATGTAAAGATGGTCTCAGTCTCATTTGACCGTTATCAGTCAATATTTGACGAGACCCTCAAACAGGACCGTTTAGGAAATGCCCGTTATTTCGTGGAACCTGACGGTGAAGCTTCGAATTTGTTTAGTCTCTATCATTTGGACAAAGGCTTCAAAAACTATCTACTGGATGAGCATGGTGTGATTATAGCCATGAACGTTCGTGTAGAACAACTCCCGAACTATCTTCATAATAAGTAGTTGGGAACTGATTTGATAAGGTTACAATGAAAGCCTTATCCAAAGGAAATAAAGAGGTATGCAACAAGGCGTCGTATCCAATTGGGGTACGGCGTTTTTCGTATTATTTCTGCTCATTCCATGTGTTATCTTTATTCTTGCTACTGAGTAATGTCATTTTTGAGTACCGAAACCACTCCCATATTCTAGAGATACATTACCAGTTGTATGGCTACTACAAGTAATACCATCATGCATTCTACACGAATATTGATTTGTAGGGAACGTTCCAGGTCTACGGTCGTCAAAAGCCGCTCTTGGGTACCAATGTATGGTTTCCAGACCGTATTGCCAAAATAATCGTGCGGGCCTCCAAAACGGCACTGCAGGATGCCGGCTAACGCTGCTTCCGGATAACCGGAATTGGGACTGGCATGCTGGTTCCCATATTGCCTTACAAAATGAAAAAGCTGCAGATGACCGGAGGCAATGACCATCAGCAAGGCAGTCAGACGTGCCGGCAGGTAATTTGCCATATCATCCATACGTGCGGCAATACGCCCAAACAGATTATAGCGTTCCGTCCTGTATCCAATCATGGAATCAAGTGTATTCACCATCTTGTATGCCATCATTCCGGGAACTCCTAACAGCAGATACCAGAATAGGGGAGCTACAACACCATCACTCAAATTTTCGGCCAATGTTTCCAGGGCTGCCGTTCGTATTTCTTGAGAAGATAGCGTATGGGTGTCACGACCAACGATGCGGGACACTTGCTTTCTCCCTGCCTCTGTCGACCTTTCTACGGCACGGAATACGGCACGGACTTCACGAATGAGTGTAGTACCTGCCAAGCAATAGAATATCAAGACAGAGGACAGCAGGTAAGAAAACCATGGCCAACCAGCTTCCTGAGTTGCCTGTAAAACCGTATAAGTACAAATATAAATGCCAAAGACCAAGGTTATAGCCATGACAGATCCTTTAAGGAGGCGGAATTTTCCACGATTCAGCCAACGCTCTCCTTTGGCAATCAGTTTGCCAAAGCCAACAATCGGATGGGGCAACGCAGGTGGATCTCCAAAAATCTTATCAAGGCTCCAACCTGTAATCAGGGATAATATAGATGTAAGGATATACATAAAATGAATATTATTGTTGCAACCAGTGCATAAATGCCTGGATAAGCATCTTGTTTTCACGGGGTGTTTGGGTGGCGAGACGGAAAAAACTTTCGTCAAGTCCACGGAAATTAGATGCATCTCGGATTAATATTCCATACTCACGAACCAGAAAATCTTTGAGCGCAGCAGCCTTACCTTGACGCAAACGAAGTAAAAAGAAGTGGGTATCACTGTCCCATACATCTACCATTCGGGTCTGTTTCCAGGCATTTACAAATTTTTCTTTTTCGTTGAGATAGCTAACCAAGTCAAATGGAAGAGACAAATGTTGTTCCAATGCATAAAACCCCGCTTCAATAGCCAGAGCATTCACTGACCATGGCATCCGTTGCACACGTATATCGCGCAATATCTCCGGGTGTCCTGTCAAATACCCAATGCGAAGACCAGGGATAGCAAAATGCTTTGTCAGGGAATGAATTAAAAGAACATTGGGTAGAGCTGCTGCTTCACAAACGCTATACAGCGGATGCAAGGTAAAAGCCTCATAAGACTGGTCTATAACGAAAAGTTTGTGAGGATTGCAGGATATCCAGTCTTTCAATTTGGACAGGGTACGCACTTCTCCTGTCGGATTATTTGGATTGCACAACCATACGACTTCAGCATCTGTCGGAAGGCTATCGTAGGTGTAGAAATAGGAAATCTTGTGATGATGCAAACGACATGCATCTGCATATTCACTGAAAGTTGGTGCCCATACGGCGCTTTTGCGCCCGCGAAAGGCTTGGGCGATGAGATAAATGGCTTCTGTTGCACCATTGGTGACACATACGCTCTCCCCGGTTACCTGAAAAAAATCAGCAAAAGCCGTTTCTAACGTGACAGGTGCAGGTTCAGGATAATTACAAAGGCATGAAATTTTAGAGCCAAGTCGTTGGAATAACTCTTGATGATCAATTCCGCAGTATACATTGGAACTGAAATTACTTGTTATCGGATGAGTATAGTGATGGATGTCATCGCCGTGTCCGTTAATCATTTTTGTTACAATCTTTTTAGTTATACGGTGCAAATATACACTTTTTTATCTGCCGTATGATAAGCTGGACAATACCAGATTGGCAACAGACAAGGAGGTCTGCCTGCTTATTAAATGATATTTAGTGCATTGTGAATGTTGCTTGATTACTTAAAATACTCTACATTTGTGGGCTATTAGCTCTCCTATAATTTATAAGGATTCAGCAGTACTGTAAATCTCTAAATATTCATTTTTTAAGTATGAAGATTACGATTATTGCCGGCGCACGTCCCAATTTCATGAAAATAGCCCCTTTAGCACGTGCAATCAAAGCTGAACAGGCTCAGGGCAAAGATATTCAATATCGTTTGGTCTACACCGGTTCACGACAGGATGCAAGTTTGGACTCTACATTGTTTGAGGATTTGGGAATGGATGCTCCCGATGTATATCTCAATGTGGAAGCAACGGACTTCTTTGAACGTTTGGCGGGAATCTTGGTTTCTTTTGCACATGACCTGGATGCTCACCCTACAGACTTGGTGATGGTTGTCGATGATATGACCCCAACCATGGCATGTTCCATCGTAGCAAAAAAGAAAGGCATCAAAGTGGCGCATTTGGTTGCAGGAATCCGTTCCTTTGATATGAATATGCCCAAGGAGGTTAACCGGATGATTACAGATGGATTATCTGACTATTTCTTTACTGCGGGGATGAATTCCAATCGCAACCTGAATCAAACGGGAACAGAACAGGCCCATGTCTATTTCGTAGGTAATCTCCTGATTGATACATTGCGTTACAATCGACAGAGATTCGTGCGTCCCGATATGCCGGCTGATATCACTGACGGAGCCTACCTGTTGTTCACTCTGAACCGACGCGCAGTGGTCGATGAGCCGGAAACATTGGAGAATTTGTTGGAAACTCTTTTGCGGGAGACGGATTTGCCAATCATGGCTCCACTTCATACGTATGTAGCAGATAAGATACGTTCTTTGCATCTTGATTTGTCTCGCCTCCATTTGTTGCCTCCCCAGCCTTATTTGCAATTTGGCTATTTGGAAGCACATGCAGCCGGAATTATCACAGATTCAGGCAATGTGGCGGAAGAAGCAACGTTTCTCGGAATACCTTGTATTACCTTACATGATTATGTGGAACATCCTGAAACAGTAAATCAGGGGACCAACGTTGCCGTAGGTCTGGATATGAAAGAACTGGCAGAAGCCCTCCGGGTTCTGAGAAGAGGAGAGTGGAAAACAGGCTCCCTTCCGGAACGCTGGGATGGACGTACGGCAGAACGTATCCTTCAGATATTGGAAGAGATTAAATTCTGAGCTTAAAAGACTGTTGCAACCTATTACACATATATTAAATAAGGTATAGACAGCTTCTAAATTAGAAAAGATTCTTGCATGCGTACAACTATTTTTTCTACTTTTGCAGCATCTAAACAAATTATTCATAGGTAAAAAGAACATCATGGGAACAATTAAATGTATTGGTATCTTAACCTCCGGGGGTGATGCTCCAGGAATGAATGCAGCAATCCGTGCGGTGACTCGTTCAGCCATTTACAACGGATGGAAAGTAAAAGGAATCTATCGGGGCTATGAGGGATTGATTAACAATGACATAAAAGACTTGACCTCAGAGAGTGTCAGCAATATTATACAACGTGGCGGAACCATTCTTAAAACAGCGCGTTCGAAAGAATTCATGACTCCTGAAGGACGTCAGAAAGCTTATGAGAATCTTCAGGCACATGGAATCGATGCACTGGTTGTGATTGGTGGAAATGGTTCCTTATCGGGAGCCCAACTGTTGGCCAATGAGCATAATATGATTTGTATCGGATTGCCTGGTACAATTGACAATGACTTGTATGGAACCGACTCCACAATTGGTTATGACACAGCCTTGAATACTATTATCGAATGTGTTGACAAGATACGTGACACAGCAACGTCACACGATCGTATTTTCTTTGTAGAAGTAATGGGACGTGACGCCGGTTTCCTGGCACAAAACAGTGCCATTGCTTCAGGAGCTGAAGCTGCCATAATCCCGGAAGACGAAACCGATATTGACCAGTTGGAGGAATTTATTGGTCGTGGTGTACGTAAAAGCAAGAGTAGCAGTATCGTAATCGTGTCGGAAAGTCCCAAAAGCGGTGGTGCCATGCACTATGCAGAACGTGTACGCAAGGAGTATCCGCAATATGATGTACGTGTGACAATCCTCGGACACTTGCAACGCGGAGGTACCCCTAGCGCCTTTGACCGTATCTTGGCAAGCCGTCTGGGAGTAGCAGTCATTGAAGCTCTGAAAGAGGAACAGCGTAATGTGATGATCGGAATCAGTAACAATGAGATTGTTTATGTTCCTTTCAATAAGGCTATTAAACGGAATAAGCCCATTGATCGGGAACTGATTAATGTCTTGAATGAACTATCTATCTAACTAAATAGAATCGGATAATTAATCTTGATGAGCCTTGCATGTTACGTTTTATACATGCAAGGCTTATTTTGTGCTTGAAAAAGTATCTGAGTAGAAGTTATTTTAAGGCTTTTTTGTAGGTTAGCCGTATATTCTCCCAACGGATGATGCTTCATCCTTATTATTTTCACTAATTTTGTCCGCAAATTGAAAATACATAAAAACTTAATCGCAATGTTCAGAACACATACATGTGGAGAACTGAGACTCTCCGATGCAGGTAAAGAAGTAACTCTTGCCGGCTGGGTGCAGCGTTCACGCAAGATGGGAGGTATGACTTTTATTGATTTGCGTGACCGTTATGGCATTACACAGTTGGTTTTTAATGAAGAAAATAACGCAGCACTTTGCGGACAGGCTAATCGTCTGGGGCGTGAATTCGTCATTCAGGTGAAAGGTACCGTCAATGAGCGTTCCAATAAGAATACCCATATTCCAACAGGTGATATTGAAATTATTGTCAATACTCTCACCGTATTGAATACAGCATTGACTCCTCCGTTTACCATTGAAGACAATACGGATGGAGGTGATGACTTGCGCATGAAGTATCGCTATCTTGATTTGCGACGTAATGCCGTACGCAAGAATCTGGAACTGCGCCACCGTATGACCATGGAAGTACGTCGTTATCTCGACAGCAAAGGCTTTTTGGAGATAGAGACCCCCATGCTGGTAGGTTCAACTCCTGAAGGAGCCCGTGACTTCGTCGTTCCTTCCCGTATGAACCCGGGGCAATTTTATGCTCTTCCACAATCACCACAAACATTGAAGCAACTCCTGATGGTTTCTGGAATGGACCGTTATTTTCAGATTGTGAAGTGTTTCCGTGATGAAGATTTGCGTGCTGACCGCCAGCCGGAGTTCACTCAAATCGACTGTGAGATGAGCTTTGTAGAGCAGGAAGATATCATTGAGACCTTTGAGGGGATGGCCAAACATTTGTTCAAGGAACTCCGTGGAGTGGAATTGACAGAACCTTTCTTGCGCATGCCTTGGGCAGATGCCATGAAATATTATGGTAGCGATAAACCAGACTTGCGCTTCGGAATGCGTTTTGTTGAACTTATGGACATTCTTAAAGGATATGGATTCTCTGTGTTCGACAATGCAGCTTATATTGGAGGAATCTGTGCCCAAGGTGCCTCTCATTACACCCGTAAACAGCTTGACCAACTGACGGATTTTGTAAAACGCCCTCAGATTGGCGCCAAGGGGTTGGTATATGCTCGTGTTGAAGCTGACGGAAATGTAAAATCAAGTGTTGATAAATTCTATTCACAAGAAGTGTTGCAACAGATGAAAGCAGCCTTCAATGCGCAACCGGGTGACTTGATCCTGATTCTGAGTGGTGATGATGCTATGAAAACTCGTAAACAACTTTCAGAGCTACGCTTGGAAATGGGAAATCAATTGGGATTGCGTGATAAAAATAAGTTCGCATGCCTATGGGTCGTAGATTTCCCGATGTTTGAGTGGAGTGATGAAGAGGGACGTCTGATGGCTATGCACCATCCCTTTACCCATCCGAAGGAAGAGGATATTCCTCTATTGGATACCGACCCGGCTGCTGTTCGTGCCGATGCTTATGATATGGTAGTTAACGGTGTTGAAGTCGGAGGTGGTTCTATTCGTATCCATGACTCACAGCTTCAGGCAAAGATGTTCGAAATATTGGGATTCACTCCCGAACGCGCGCAAGAGCAGTTTGGCTTCCTGATGAATGCGTTCAAATATGGAGCTCCTCCTCATGGAGGATTGGCTTACGGGCTTGACCGCTGGGTATCGTTGTTTGCAGGTTTGGATTCCATCCGCGATTGCATTGCATTCCCCAAAAACAACTCCGGTCGTGACGTTATGTTGGATGCTCCTGCAGCTTTGGAACAAAAGCAATTGGACGAACTACATTTGATTGTTGACTTGAAGGAAAAGTGATTGGAATAAAATAACTATTCTGTTATAAAGACCTTATTTATGGACATTTCAGTTAGAACGGTTCATAAATAGGGTCTTTTTTATTCAATCACCATCAACTTAATAATAGTCGATTGGAATAATTGATTCGTATCGTAAATTTATGGAAATACGTAAGGCCGAATTGAGCGATCTGACTCGCTTGATGGATATTTTTGCTCATGCCCGTCAGCTAATGATTGCTACAAATAATCCCCATCAATGGATTGACGGCTATCCTTCCGAGCAGTTGATTAGGGAAGAGATTGAGCAAAAACATTGCTATGTCTGTGTGGGGAGAAACGGACAAGTAGTCGGTGTGTTCTGCTATATCGAAGGAGAAGACCCGAACTATGCACATATTGAACAAGGAGCTTGGCTAAATGATTTGCCGTATGCCACAATTCATCGATTGGCGACATCCGGAGAAGAGAGGGGAGTAGCGGATGCTTGTTTCCGCTGGTGCATGGAGCGTAGCAATAATTTACGCGTAGATACTCATCGTGATAATCTTATATTACAACATCTCGTGGCTAAATATGGATTTACCTATTGCGGTATTATCTACGTTTCAAACGGGACTCCCCGCTTGGCCTATCAGCGATATATCGGGAAGTGAGAAATAATCTGAATAACTACTGACGCGGATAACAGGGTCACAAACAGACTCGTATTATCCACGTCAACTAAGAAAAAACAAGGAATTGCTTCCTGACTTTGACAATGCGTCACCCTGCTTTATTTTTGTCTTGATCTAATGCCTCCAACAATGGTTTGATGGTCTCCTGCTGTGGTGTTGTGAATAGAGTCTCAGTATATACCGAGCCGTTGGGCAGCCTTATTCTGAGCGTCGTTATTGTCTTGGCGATTTCAAGAACCTTGTCAACGCTCATCTTCATGCCGACTTCTCTGATGACCCGTTCAAGTTCCTTATACACCNNNGAGTCTCAGTATATACCGAGCCGTTGGGCAGCCTTATTCTGAGCGTCGTTATTGTCTTGGCGATTTCAAGAACCTTGTCAACGCTCATCTTCATGCCGACTTCTCTGATGACCCGTTCAAGTTCCTTATACACCTTGTAGGCTACAAAGCAGATGCAGATATGGGCCTCGATACGTTTCTCCGTAAAATGGAACATTGGACGCATCTCGAGCGTCCCTTTGCCAATACGGAAAGCCCTCTCAACCATCCAAAGGCCATGGTATTGTGATATGACCTCTTTCCCGGACAGGGTCGTATTCGTTATATACCCCTTCAGTCCATCCCAAAGACTGTCTTCTGCTATCTTTTCCTCATTGATACTTACGGTTATGTCCTTGCTGATATCGAGAAATTTGTTGTAGCCTCGCTTATTGACGTTGTCCTTGGTCAGAGTACCTTTCGCATAGGCCTTGCGGAGTCTATCGACGCCTTTGTTGCGGTTCCATGCGTTTTTCTTTGCCCGTGCATCTGAATAGCTCACAACCAGCCTCTGGCAATCATTCTTGCAACATTCAATAATGTTCCCGTCCGTCCTGTCAATTGCAAGAATCCAGTCTTTAATCTTTGGAGACTCGTTTCGGATTCTCGCCCCGATAATATACCGGTAGCCGGCGGATTCCAGCAGCTCCACATTCTTTGTGTTCATAAGGCCCGAGTCGGCCACAACGATGAAGTCTGTCAGCTTGAAGCGCTGGACAAAGTCATCGATTACGGGAATCATTGTGCGCCCCTCGTACTGGCTGCCGTTGAAGATAGAGTAGGACATCGGGTAGCCGTCCTCGCTCACCAGCAGTCCGAGGACTATCTGCGATTCTGCCATCTTGCCGTCCTTTGAGAAGCCTGCCTGACGAAGAACATCGTCCGGCTGTGGTGCGGACTCGAAGTAAAGTGTGGTCACATCGTAGAAAACGACCCCAATCCGTCCGCCGAGAATCCTCATCGTGTGCTCTACGCTTATCCGCTGGACCTTCTCGCGCTGCGTATTATACAGCTTGTCCATATAGCGGTAGATGTTATGTAACCGAACGTCTTCGTCGAAGTAGGACTTCAGATACGACGCTGTGGCAACCTTGCTCTGCGGATGACAGACCCTTGCGATGACGAGATGGCGCAAAATGCTGTCCCCGATTACTCCAAAGCCAATTCTGTCATATATGTGGCCGAGGATAACTTGTGGCGTGTTCTGGAGCGTCCTCTCGATGCGCGCAATGGTATTTCTCGCTTCTTGGAGCGCCTGAGCGCTCTCGTCAAAGTCAAGTGTCATCTGACCGGAATATTCGTCTATCCATTGACGCGCTTTGACCTCAAGGCGAACAATCTCGTCGGGGGCAGACGATACTCCAATTGTCTTAAGCTCCTTGAACTTGCCACTGCTCTTGTCTGCGATAACCACGCTCACAGTGCCGCTACGGTTCTTTTTCTTGCGTACAAACATGCCATAAAGGTACTCATTTTAGGTTTGCGTCACCCGCGTCACCATGAAGATTTTCTGGAATGGCTGATTTTAAAAATGTTACAATTGTTGAAATATCAAGCTGTCAAAGTCAGGAAAAAACAAGGAATTGCTTCAAGATTCTGCAACTAGTCTATAAATCTCCTAGTCAGCTCTTGAAACTCATCAATTCGTCTATCCCGTAAGAACGGCCACCAGCGGCGCACATTCTCCGAACGTTCCAAGTCTACTTCCACTACGAGGTTCTCTTCTTTGAGACTGCCGGCTTGTGCCAGAATTTCTCCTTGCGGTCCGGCAACAAAACTATTACCCCAAAATTGGATACCCCTGGTCTGCCCGGAAGGATCAAGCTCATGTCCAATACGATTGACAGCCACGACCGGCAACCCGTTGGCTACGGCATGGCCCCGTTGGGAAATCATCCATGCACCCAGTTGTCTGGCCTTTTCATCGTCAGTGTCACTACTTTCCCAACCAATCGCTGTCGGATAAATCAAAATGTCGGCACCTTGCAATGCCATCAGACGCGCTCCCTCAGGATACCATTGATCCCAACAGACTTGCACACCAAGTTTTCCAATCGAAGTTTGTATTGGTTTGAAACCCAAATCTCCAGGAGTAAAATAGAATTTCTCATAATAAGCAGGGTCATCAGGAATGTGCATTTTCCGGTATTTTCCGGCAATACTTCCATCTTTATCGAATACAACTGCTGTATTATGATAAAGTCCCGGCGCACGCTTTTCGAACAATGAAGTGACCAGAACAATATGAAATTGTCGTGCAATCTCGCTATAAAACCCGGTAGACGGACCTGGAATAGGTTCAGCAAGGTCAAAATTCGTTGTGTCTTCTGTCTGACAGAAATAGAGTGTGTTGTGTAGCTCTTGCAATACGACCAACTCAGCCCCGTAAGCTGAAACGGCAGCTATATTGCGATTAAGCTTTTCCAGGTTGATACGCAAATCGTTACTGTTTGCTTGTTGGATTAAACCAATCTTTATCTTTCTCATATCGTGTTATTTATTTTCTTTAGCTGTTACAAAACATCCTGAAGGATATTGCATGGTGGCGCAATGCAATGAACCATGCTGCTTGATGAGTGCACGGCAATCCACCCCGATGATGTCGTGATGGGGGAAGGCCTGTGACAATACTTTTTTAGCTCTCTCATCATTATCTGGCTGGGCATAAGTCGGATATAATACCGCTTCATTCATAATAAGAAAATTGGCGTAAGTAGCTGGCAGGCGTTCCCCGTTACATACAATAGCGTCAGGCATCGGAAGAGGCAACAGGCGGTAAGCGCGTCCGTCGAGTGTACGGAAAGAAGACAATTGCTCCTCCATCCGTTGAAGCGCTTCATAATGCTCATCATTTTCATCCGTGCATTTCACATAGACCAATGTGTCTTCCGGGCAAAAACGTACTAAAGTATCTATATGGCTGTCTGTATCATCACCCGATAAATATCCGTAGTCCAACCATAAAACCTGTTCGAGATGGAACAGAGATTTGAGATGGTTTTCGATGTCCTTTCTATTCATGGTTTCATTGCGGTTGGGAGCCAGCAGGCAAGTGGAAGTCGTCAGTAGCGTTCCTTTGCCATCACTCTCAATCGAACCACCTTCCAGAACGAAATCAAGGCAGTTGCGATAAGCTCCATGCAATAATCCGGAAGCGAACAGCCGACGATTGATTTGATTGTCCTCATTGGCAGCAAACTTCATACCCCATCCGTTGAAACAAAAATCAAGTAGGAGAGGCCCTTGTTCGGTAAGCATTGTGATGAAGCCATGGTCACGTGCCCACGTATCATTGGTCGGACATTCCAGGAAGTAGACATTATCCATATTCACCTTATTATATATAAGCTTTCGTACACGTTCCGGTTCCGGTGTGACAATGAGTAGCGGTTGTCTGTCAGTAATCTCTTTAGCCAGCTCCATGTAGCAGGCATCCACCTCGCCAAGCATGGGTGCCCAATCTGTATTTTTATGGGGCCAAGTCAGTTGGATCAAACTCTGTAAATGCCACTCAGCAGGAAGAAAAGCGGCAACAGTCTCGACTCCAAAGTTCAATTGCAACGTTTTTTCTGTACCGCCTCCTTGGGGTAGGCTAACAAATAATCCCATAGTGTTCTATCAATTTATAATATTCTGTTTTTTGTTCAATTGAATGTCTGATATCATGATTTTTCTGATTTTGCGACTAAAATGAGATCATGGATTGACATTCGTATTTGTTTGTGCGGCAAAGATAAGTCTTTTCAACCAAAAAATGTATTTGGTACTAGGATAGCGCGTAGATTTCCACTATCTTTGCGGTAATTTTAGAAATAGAATGAAAATAAAGGAACTTGTATGCGCCCTTGAAAGCTTCGCGCCTCTGCCTTTGCAAGAAAGCTATGATAATGCTGGCTTGCAATTAGGATTGACAGAGTCGGAAACGACAGGGGCTTTGTTGTGTCTTGACGTCACCGAACCTGTCATAGACGAAGCGATAGCATTGGGGTTTAACCTCATTGTGTCGCATCATCCACTGTTGTTCAAAGGAGTAAAATCCATTTCCGGTTCAACTTATGTGGAGCGCTGTATTTTGAAAGCTATAAAAAATGATATAGCAATCTACTCAGCACATACCAACTTGGACAATACAGTGGGAGGTGTAAACTTCAAGATTGCCGAAAAGATTGGTTTAAGGGATGTTACCTTCCTGACTCCGTCTCAGAATGACGGTATGAGCGGAAGCGGAATAATAGGTACATTGTCTGAGCCTGAAACTGAGACCGACTTCTTGCGACGCATCAAAAAGCTCTTCGAGGTCGGTTGCCTTCGCCATAATAAAATGACCGGACGTCAGATTCAACGTGTGGCCATTTGTGGAGGAGCCGGTGCATTCCTGATTCCGGATGCTATTGCGGCTGCGGCCGATGTTTTCATTACGGGAGAAATCCGTTATCATGAATATTTTGGACATGAACGAGAGATTCTTCTGGCTGAAATAGGCCACTATGAAAGTGAGCAATACACGAAGGAATTGCTTGCAGAATATCTGCAGAGACAATTCCCCGGGCTTAAAGTGGAACAAACAAAGATCAATACAAATCCCATCAAATATTTATAATCATATGGCAAAAGACGTAAAGAAAGACCCTCAAGATCTGTCGGTAGAAGAGAAACTGAAAGCACTGTATCAACTGCAGACTATGCTCTCTGAAATTGACAAAATTAAGACTTTGCGCGGTGAACTCCCCTTGGAAGTACAAGACTTGGAAGATGAGGTGACAGGCCTGACGACCCGCATCGAGAAGATCAATAAGGAAATAGCTGAGCTGAAAGAGAACGTCACCACTAAGAAAAATGAGATTTCTGAGGCACAGGCATCGGTAGATAAATATAAGACTCAATTGGATAATGTACGCAACAACCGTGAATACGATGTGTTGAGTAAGGAAATCGAATTTCAGACTTTGGAAATCGAATTATGCGAGAAAAGAATCAGAGAATACAATGCTTCTGCAACTGCTAAAGCCGAAGAGTTGAAAAAGAACACGGAGTTGCTTGAGGAACGTAAGCAAGATTTGGAGGTCAAAAAGACAGAATTGGATGAGATTGTGTCTGAGACCAAACAGGAAGAAGAAAAACTGCGTGAGAAAGCAAAGGCGTTGGAAACAACTATTGAGCCTCGTTTGCTTCAAGCATTTAAGCGTATCCGTAAGAATTCTCGTAATGGTTTGGGAATTGTCTATGTACAACGTGATGCTTGTGGCGGTTGCTTTAATAAGATTCCCCCTCAGCGTCAATTGGACATTCGAATGCGTAAAAAAATCATCGTATGCGAATATTGTGGCCGTATCATGATCGATCCTGAACTGGCTGGCGTTGAATAAGTCTTGTCATTCCTCTAGAATTAATAAAAGCGGTAGCATATCCCTGAATAGAAAAGGATGTGCTACCGCTTCTTCTTGTTCATTTATTAAGAACTTTAGGAAGTATCCAAAGAAGAACTTATTGTATTTTTTATAAAGACGAGTAATCCGGTATCTCTTGAAGAAAGGTATAGGTTTGTCGGGCATAATCCATCTTACAGCAGAAATGCTTCAGCCCATTGCTGACTATCAAATAATCTACCCTCAAGACAATATTATAATTGCTGATTTGTGAAAAGACCTGTTGGGTTATCTCGATATGGGGGGCTTTGTATTCTATAATCATTTTTGCCGACAGATCACGATTATAAAGGACCGTGTCGCAACGCTTGGTCGTTTTGTGCAGCTTCAGCATGACTTCATTGCCCATTAATGCTTGAGGATATCCCTTATGCTCAATAAGAAAATGTACAAAGTGCTGCCGGACCCATTCTTCGGGAGTTAACACTACATATCGCCTGCGCAGAATGTCGAAGATAGTTGTTTTCCCATCATGAAGTTCTATTTTTGGTTGGAAAGGAGGTAAGTTTAATGATAACATTTGCTACTTTTGTGAGAGTTTATATCAAGCCATATTCATTTAGACAAAAGTATAGAAATTATGAGGACGAAGCAAGAAATTGTCGAGAATTGGCTTCCGCGCTACACGCACAGGCGTCTGGAAGACTTTGGAGAATATATATTGTTGACAAATTTCAACAACTATGTGGAGTTGTTTGCAGAAGAATGTAATTCTGAAGTTGCAGGTGAGGATGCTAATATGAGATCATCTTCTGCCAATGGTATCACAATAATCAATTTTGGAATGGGAAGTCCCAATGCGGCTATCATTATGGATTTGTTAGGAGCAATTCGACCAAAAGCCTGCCTGTTCCTTGGAAAATGTGGAGGAATTGACAAGAAAAATCAATTAGGAGATTTAATACTTCCCATTGCTGCAATACGTGGTGAGGGTACATCAAACGATTATTTTCCCCCTGAAGTTCCGGCCCTCCCGGCTTTTATGCTACAGCGAGCCGTTTCTTCTACAATCCGCGATCATGGACGGGATTATTGGACAGGTACTGTATATACAACCAATCGGCGCATTTGGGAACACGATGTAAAGTTTAAGGAATATCTGTTGTCAACTCGTGCTATGGCTGTTGACATGGAAACAGCAACTCTATTCAGCGTGGGCTTTGCCAATCATATACCAACAGGGGCGTTGCTGCTGGTATCAGATCAGCCAATGGTTCCCGAGGGCGTTAAGACGGAAAAGAGTGACACGCTGGTTACGCACAATTACGCGCGCGAACATGTACGAATCGGTATCGAATCCCTCCGCATGATTATTGATGAAAAACGGACGGTGAAGCACTTGAAATATGAATGGTAATCAAAAATGAATTTAAGATGGCTAAGCAGGAAATAAGCATTGAGGAAATAATCCGTAACTTAAAAAATAGACAATATGCTCCCATTTATTATTTAATGGGAGATGAGTCTTATTACATTGATAAGATTGCCGATTATATGGCAGATACAATCCTGACTCCTGAAGAGAGAGAGTTCAATCAAATGATTTTCTATGGAGGAGATACTGATATAGAAACTATCATCAATGCAGCCAAACGGTTTCCGATGATGAGTAAATACCAACTGCTTATTGTCAAGGAAGCCCAAGGCTTAAAGAATATCGATAAGCTGTCTTATTATTTGAAGAAGGTACAGCCCTCTACGATCTTAGTATTCTGCCATAAGAACGGCTGTTTGGATCGAAGAAAAAAAGTTACATTAGAGATTGAGAGAAATGGGGTACTTTATGAGTCCAAGCGTTTGAAGGAATCACAGCTACCTGCATTTATCACAAATTACCTGAAGCGAAAACGGGTGGATATAGAACCCAAAGCTTGTGAACTGATGGCTGGTTTTGTTGGTTCTGACCTGTCCCGAATGAGTAGTGAGTTGGATAAACTGATTCTTACTTTACCCAAAGGGATGAACCGGATTACTTCTGAGCAGATTGAAAGAAATATAGGTATCAGTAAAGACTTTAATAACTTTGAATTGAAAAATGCATTAATTGAGAAGGATGTATTTAAGGCAAACCAGATTATTAAATATTTTGAGGAAAATCCCAAAAATAATCCTCTCCAGATGACATTGGCTGTGCTCTTTAACTTCTTCTCCAATTTGATGCTTGCTTATTATGCACCTCAGAAGACAGAAGCTGGAATAGCCATTCAATTAGGATTGCGAAATCAATGGCAATCTCGGGAATACATGCTCGCAATGAAAAAATTCAGTGGAGTAAAGGTTATGCAGATTATCGCGGCCATTCGCCAATGCGATGCCAAGTCTAAAGGAGTAGGTAATTCTTCAATAACAAATGGAGAGCTTCTCAAAGAACTTGTCTATACAATCCTTCATTAAATATGTCCCTGTAAGATATTATTTCTTATAGGGACTTTTTGTATTACAATTATAATAATCATTATAAAATGCCCTATATTATATTACAATAGTATAATAAATAGGTGATAAGATCGGTAGAATAAAACTTGATTTATTATATTTAGATATTACATTATATATCATAATATAACAATACAATTGTTTTAATGTATATTTATCCACTCTTCTTAATTGATAATATTCTAATGAATACCAATATATTAGTGTCTGAACAGTGAGGCTATATGGTAGACAGGGTTAAAAATGAAATGTATATAAACTTAGATTTGTATAGTATGCTCCTTTCTTTATATATAACACGCTGTATACTAGTACTATATTTAATTTAATACAAGTTAATTATAGATTTGTTATTAGTTAAGTACTTAAGTACATAATACAAATGCAATCAGTAGTCAATACAAATATATTTTATTTTTGTTATAGACAAATTTGGATATTTAATCTCGCTTATTTACATTTGTAACATCTTAGAGAATTTGCAAAATGAAAGAGCGGATAGAAGAAATTATGAGAGAAGCTAAAGTTACTTCTTCTCAGTTTGCCAAGATTATTGGAGTGAAGCAGGCTTCTTTATCACACATTCTGACAGGAAGAAATAATCCTAGTCTAGATGTTATTATGAAGATTAATCAAGCTTATCCTGGAATCCATTTGGAATGGCTACTCTATGGAAAAGGCGAAAAAGGAACTGTACATGAAAGTAACTTGATAAACAGTCCAGAAAATGGAGAGGGGCAAATCATTGCGCCTGTTATGAATGAACTTTTCCCTGCAGATGATATAAATGAAATAGAAAATACGCCCGGAAAGCCTGAAAATATCCCTTCGATGGAAAGTGTTCGCTATATAGAACGACCTCCTCGAAAGATTGTAGAAGTTCGTATTTTTTATGATGATGGTACCTATGAAACTTTGACTCCTTCTAAATAGAGATTTATTACCTTTCATTCGTTATAAATGCATATTTACGGTATGAAGCAAAATACGTATCTTTGCCCACAGAGTATATAATACAGTTTTTTCTATGATGAAGAAATACATTCAAGATTTATCGGTTACGGAAAATATCCGCCTACATGCTAACTATGTTTTATTGAAACTGACTCCTACAGGTTCTTTACCGGAGATGTGCCCCGGACAGTTTGCAGAAATTCGCGTAGACAATTCTCCCGCTACTTTTCTGCGACGTCCTATATCCGTGAATTTTATTGACAAAAAGCAGAATGAGATTTGGTTTCTGATTCAACTCGTGGGCGAAGGAACCAAGCATCTCGCACAAGCGAAAAAAGGAGATCTGATAAATGTAGTCTATCCTCTTGGAAAGGGATTCACAATCCCAGAAAATACACATTTGAAGACTCTGTTAATCGGTGGGGGAGTTGGAACTGCTCCCATGCTTTATTTGGGAGAGCGACTCAAATCAAGAGGTTTTGAGCCAACATTCCTTTTGGGAGCACGCTCCAGCAAAGATTTATTGCAATTGGAAGAATTCGAAAAATACGGTAAGGTATATACAACAACCGAAGATGGAAGCCAGGGTGAAAAGGGCTACGTGACCCAACATTCGATACTCCAAAATGAACGTTTTGATATGATTTATACCTGCGGTCCCAAACCGATGATGGTTTCTGTTGCCAAGTTTGCCAAAACAAATGGAATAGAATGCGAGGTATCCCTCGAAAACCATATGGCTTGTGGAGTAGGCGCTTGTCTATGTTGTGTTGAGAATCTCAAGGATGAAGGCAATGTCTGCGTATGTAAGGAAGGTCCTGTGTTTAATATAAAACGATTGTTATGGCAAATTTAAATGTAAAAATAAATCATCTTAATATGAACAACCCGGTAATGACGGCATCGGGCACTTTTGGTTATGGTATTGAGTTCGCAGACTTTCTTAGTTTGGAACAATTGGGAGGAATCATTGTTAAAGGAACTACCCTCAATCATCGAGAAGGGAATCCCTATCCCCGTATGGCAGAAACCCCTTCTGGAATGTTGAATGCTGTAGGGCTTCAAAACAAAGGTGTAGATTATTTTGTAAATCATATTTATCCCAAGATAAAAGATATACAAACTAATATGATTGTGAATGTATCGGGGTCCGATATAGAGAGTTATATGAAGACAGCCGAAATTATCAATGAATTATCCGGTATTCCTGCCATTGAATTAAATATATCTTGCCCTAATGTAAAGCAAGGAGGCATGGCCTTCGGAGTGACTGCCAAAGGAGCTAACGAAGTAGTAAAAGCTGTACGAAAAGTCTATAATAAGACTCTAATTGTAAAATTATCCCCCAATGTGACTGATATTACAGAGATAGCACGCGCTGTAGAAGACGGTGGAGCTGATAGTGTTTCGCTCATAAATACTGTCTTGGGCATGGCTATTGATGCAGAACGGCGTCGCCCTATACTATCAACTATTACCGGTGGTTTGAGTGGTGCAGCGGTTAAACCAATAGCACTCCGAATGGTCTGGCAAGTTAGTAAGGCAGTTAAGATTCCAATAATTGGATTAGGAGGCATCATGAATGCGCGTGACGCTATTGAATTTCTGTTAGCCGGTGCTACCGCTGTACAAATAGGAACAGCAAATTTTATAGACCCAACGGTTTCTTTGAAAGTGATTGATGGTATTAATGACTATTTGGATCGCCATCATTTTGAATCAGTCACTGACATTATTGGAGCTTTGGAATGTTAATCATCTGAATTTTATGAAGAGTCCTCTAGCTGTTGTTGGGGGACTTTTTTATACCTTATTGTATTTTATGATCAAATATATTCTTGAATATGCTCTCATGCAATTTATCTGTACTATATAAGTGAATAGATATTATTTAAGCAAATCGGGTCGTAGAAGACGAGTTCTTTCAATAGACTGTTGTAATTCCCAATCACGGATATTACGTTCATGACCCGATAACAATACATCAGGAACACGCCAGCCCTTGTATTCTGCCGGGCGGGTATAAACAGGCGGAGCCAACAGGTTGTCTTGGAAAGAATCTGATAAAGCAGATTGCTCGTCGGAGATTACTCCCGGAATGATACGTACAATAGCATCAGCCATCACAGCAGCAGCCAGTTCTCCTCCTGTCAAAACATAATCTCCAATACTGATTTCTTTGGTTATAAGATGTTCACGGATGCGATAATCAATACCTTTAAAATGTCCGCATAATATAATCAGGTTCTCAGTTAGCGATAATGTGTTTGCCATTTTTTGGTCAAATTGCTCACCATCAGGTGTTGTGAAAATCACTTCATCATAGTTTCGCTCACTTTTTAACGCTGAGATACAACGATCAATAGGTTCAATTTGCATAACCATACCGGCACATCCCCCATACGGGTAATCATCAACCCTACGATGTTTGTCAAGTGTATAATCTCGCAAGTTGTGAAGATGGAACTCGGCCAATCCTTTTTTTTGGGCTCTCGCCATAATCGAACAATTAAAGAAGCCCTCTATCATTTCCGGTAAAACGGTGATTATATCTATTCTCATTATCGCAATTAAAATCTTTTTCGTGCAAAAATACGAAAAAGATATCGGTCAATGGGAATTTTCTTCATTGGAAATTCATCTATCTTTCTTATCAGCTCATAGTCTGTTGGCTTTTTTGTTGTAACTTTGCTCACCTAACATTAAAATTCAATTTGCTAATTTTATGACAGAACAAGAACGCATATTGCAACTACGAAACGAATTGCACGAACATAATTACAACTATTATATTTTGAATGCTCCCGTAATAACCGACCAAGAGTTTGATTCCTTAATGCGTGAGCTTCAGGATCTAGAGGCAAAACATCCGGAAATGGCTGACCCAAATTCGCCAACCATGCGTGTTGGGAGTGATTTGAATAAAGATTTCCAGCAAGTTTATCACAAGTACCCTATGCTATCCTTGGCAAATACTTATTCGGAAGCGGAAGTCACAGACTTCTATGAACGTGTGCGTAAAGGGTTGGAAGGAGAAGATTTTGAGATTTGTTGCGAAATGAAATATGATGGAACTTCGATATCATTGCTTTATGAAAATGGCAGACTTGTGCAAGCTGTAACTCGTGGAGACGGTGAAAAGGGAGACGATGTAACGGACAATGTCAAGACGATACACTCTATTCCTTTAATACTTAAAGGTGAAGGTTATCCGCAATCGTTTGAGATGCGTGGTGAGATTTTAATGCCTTGGGAGGTTTTTGACAGCTTGAATCGAGAACGAGAGTTGAGGGAAGAACCATTATTTGCCAATCCTCGTAATGCAGCTTCTGGGACGCTAAAATCGCAAAACTCTGCTGTAGTCGCATCGCGTAAGCTAGATGCCTACCTATATTATATGTTGGGCGAGAATTTGCCAAGTGATGGACATTTTGAGAATTTACAGATGGCAGAACGTTGGGGATTCAAAATCTCCCATGTCGCACGTAAATGTCATACGCTGGAAGAAATCTTTTCATTTATCAAATATTGGGATACGGAACGAAAGAATCTCCCCGTTGCGACAGATGGTATTGTTTTGAAAGTAAATTCATTGCGCCAACAACGTAATTTGGGATACACCGCAAAATCCCCTCGTTGGGCCATTGCCTATAAATTCCAGGCGGAACGTGCGATAACCCGTTTGGATTCCGTCAGTTTTCAAGTAGGCCGTACGGGAGCCATTACGCCAGTTGCCAACCTGGAGCCTGTACAGTTATCAGGCACCGTGGTGAGAAGGGCATCCCTGCATAATGCAGATATTATTGCAAATCTGGATTTGCACATCGGTGATATGGTTTATGTGGAAAAAGGAGGAGAGATAATCCCTAAAATTACGGGTGTAGATATAGCCTCCAGGCAATCAGATAGTACAAAAGTGCAGTTTATTACTACATGTCCGGAATGTGGGACTCCTTTGATTCGTTATGAAGGAGAAGCTGCCTATTATTGCCCGAATGATATTGCTTGTCCTCCTCAAATCAAAGGCCGTATTGAACATTTTATCAGCCGTCGGGCAATGAATATAGACAGTTTAGGCCCAGAAACAGTCGACCAATTCTATCAACATGGATTAATTAGGGACATAGCCGACCTTTATGAACTGCAAGCTGATGCTATCTGCCGTATGGAACGTATGGGAAAAAAATCAGCTGACAACATTATCAAGGGTATAGAGGATTCACGTAATGTTCCTTTTGAACGAGTGCTTTTTGCATTAGGCATACGCTTTGTTGGAGAAACGGTTGCAAAAAAACTGGCACGTGTATTCAAAAACATCGAGGAATTGTCTCATGCCACATTGGATACACTTATTCATGTTGATGAAATTGGAGAAAAGATTGCTAGAAGTGTAATTCTTTATTTCTCCAATGAAAATAACCGCTTACTTATCGAACGATTAAAAAGAGCCGGAGTGCAGATGAGCTTGTCCGAACAAACGCTGCAAGGACAGACCGAGAAACTAAAAGGCATGTCCATTGTCATTAGCGGTGTATTTATTCATCATTCGCGTGATGAATATAAAGCGCTGATTGAACAACATGGAGGCAAAAACGTAGGTAGTATTTCTTCAAAGACTTCTTTTATACTGGCCGGAGATAATATGGGGCCTAGCAAATTGGAAAAAGTAAAGAAGCTGGGTATAAAAATTGTCAATGAAGATGATTTTTTGAAGCTCATAGAGTAAGTATTTTTGCGTTTTTAGTATTTTTGCGGTCAATTAAATACGGATTTATAATATATTTATGATACATCGGCAATTTAGAGGGATGGGGGTTGCATTGATAACTCCTTTCAAAGAGGATGGGAGTGTGGATTATGCCGCCTTAATTCGTTTGGTAGATTACCTCCTGCAAAATGGAGCTGATTTCCTTTGTGTTTTAGGAACGACGGCTGAGACCCCCACTTTAACGACAGAAGAGAAAAATGAAATCAAACGTCTTGTTATAGAACGTGTTAATGGGCGTATGCCTATATTGCTCGGTTGCGGAGGAAATAATACGCAAGCTATTATTGATTCCTTGAAGCAGGATGACTTTACGGGTGTTGATGCAATATTGTCTGTTGTTCCTTATTATAATAAGCCGTCTCAAGAAGGCATTTATCAGCACTATAAAGCAATAGCTACTGCAACAGATTTGCCCATCGTTCTTTACAACGTTCCAGGTCGTACAGGAGTAAATATGACTGCAGAAACGACATTACGCATAGCCCGTGATTTTCCGAATGTGATTGCTATTAAAGAAGCTTCAGGGAACATTACGCAAATGGATGATATCATCAAGAATAAGCCTGATAACTTTGATGTTATATCCGGAGATGATGGTATAACCTTTCCTTTGATAACTTTAGGTGCAGTAGGGGTTATTTCCGTTATCGGGAATGCGTTTCCTCGTGAGTTCAGTAGAATGACGCGTTTGGCATTACAAGGGGATTATGCCAATGCTTTGACTATTCATCATAGATTTACAGAACTGTTTAATTTGTTATTTGTGGATGGGAATCCGGCAGGTGTAAAAGCCATGTTGAACGCTATGGGATTTATTGAAAATCGGTTACGTCTGCCATTGGTACCTACACGTATTACGACCTATGAGAAGATGCGACAGATTTTACAGACATTGAATATTAAATATTGAAAGGGAAAGGGGATCTTAGAACATAAATTACAGTTCTCCATCTGATAAAATATTGGCACTTGCTTGCAGGCAGAGTGTAAGGCACTCCGGCCTACAGGCAAGTGTTGTTTTATGGAGAACTATCCGATGTACAATGTCCAATCACCCACTTTTTATTATGGTTTTTGCTTCATTGTATCATTTGCTGAAAATGTTTATCTTTGTGGCAAGTATCACTTAAAAACATTTGTATGGGATTATTCAGTTTTTTCTCTAAAGAAAAGAAAGAAACCTTAGATAAAGGTCTGGAGAAGACAAAGGAAAGCGTATTCTCGAAAATCGCGCGTGCTGTGGCTGGCAAATCAAAGGTCGACGATGAAGTGTTAGACAATCTGGAAGAGGTGTTGGTAACTTCTGACGTTGGTGTTGAAACAACCTTAAAGATTATCAAGCGTATTGAGGAGCGTGTAGCACGTGACAAATATGTAACCACGGAAGAGCTCAATAAGATATTGAAAGAAGAAATCGCAGCGTTATTGACCGAGAATAATGCTGTTGATGCTGTGAATTTTGATATTCCAATCGATAAAAAGCCGTATGTTATTATGGTAGTAGGTGTCAATGGCGTCGGTAAGACAACCACTATTGGCAAATTGGCTTATCAGTTCAAGAAAGCTGGGAAATCTGTGTATCTAGGTGCAGCGGATACTTTCCGTGCCGCTGCTGTAGAGCAATTGGTTATTTGGGGAGATCGCGTCGGTGTACCTGTTATCAAGCAGAAAATGGGGGCCGATCCGGCTTCTGTCGCATTTGATACCTTAAGTTCTGCTGTAGCAAATAATGCAGATGTTGTAATTATTGATACAGCCGGACGATTGCACAATAAAGTTGGCTTGATGAACGAGTTGACGAAGATTAAGAATGTAATGAAGAAAGTCATTCCTGATGCTCCGGCTGAAGTCTTATTGGTGCTGGATGGTTCTACTGGTCAAAATGCCTTTGAACAAGCAAAACAGTTCACGTTAGCAACAGAAGTAACCGCTATGGCCATTACTAAATTGGACGGTACAGCCAAAGGAGGTGTCGTTATAGGTATATCAGACCAATTCAAGATACCTGTGAAATATATAGGTTTAGGAGAAGGAATGGAAGACTTACAGTTATTTAATCGAATGGAGTTTGTTGATTCGCTATTTGGAAGTAATAAATGAGAAAAAATACGATAGATATCATCACCCTCGGGTGTTCAAAGAATCTTGTAGATTCAGAAAAGTTATTGCGGCAGTTGCGTGCCAACGGTTATAAGGTTACTCATGATTCGGAGCATCCGACTGGTGAAATCGCCGTAATAAATACTTGCGGTTTTATAGGGGATGCTAAAGAAGAATCCATCAATACGATTTTGGAGTTTTGTGAAGCGAAGGAAGAGGGCCGATTGCGTCATCTCTATGTGATGGGATGTCTTTCGGAACGGTATTTGAAGGAGCTACAAGTAGAAATACCTCAAGTCGACAAGTTTTATGGTAAATTTAATTGGACAGAATTACTGCAAGATCTAGGTAAGGCGTATCATCCAGAACTTCAGCAGGAACGTACCTTAACTACACCAGGTCATTATGCTTACCTGAAAATATCAGAAGGCTGTGATAGGCAATGTGCTTATTGTGCCATCCCAATTATTACTGGGCATCATGTATCACGCCCAATAGAAGATATCATAGAAGAAGTTAAATGGTTGGTATCACAGGGCGTTAAAGAATTTCAAGTGATTGCTCAGGAACTGACATACTATGGTGTAGACTTATACAAAGAACAAAAAATAGCAGAGCTGGTTGAACGCATGGCCGAAGTTGATGGGGTCGAATGGATACGTTTACATTATGCCTATCCTTCTCATTTCCCCGACGACCTATTTCGTGTGATGCGTGAGCACAAAAATGTTTGTAAGTACATGGACATTGCCTTACAACATATTAGTACGCCTGTTTTAGCTCGTATGCGCCGACATGTTAATAAGGAAGAGACTTATCAACTCATTGAACGGTTTCGCCGGGAAGTCCCAGGGATTCATTTACGTACGACTTTAATGGTTGGATTTCCTGGAGAAACTGAAGATGATTTTGAGGAATTGAAAAGATTTGTCCGTGATGTTCGGTTTGACCGAATGGGAGCATTTGCCTATTCAGAGGAAGAGGGGACGTATGCAGGAGAGCATTATGAGGATGATGTGCCTGAGAATGTCAAGCGTCAACGTTTGGATGAACTCATGGCTATACAAGAGGATATATCAGCTGAATTAGGAGCTACAAAAATCGGTCAAATATTTAAAGTTATTATAGATCGTATCGAGGGAGATTATTTTGTCGGACGAACAGAATATGATTCCCCTGAGGTGGATCCGGAAGTTCTCATAGCTCTCGAGAACAAAGAGCTCCGAATAGGTGACTTTTACCAGGTTAAAATAACCTCAGCTGATGATTTTGATCTCTATGGAACAGTCGTAGAGTGACCTCTTTAAAAAATGAACAAAGATAACTAGCTAATTAATCAAAAAGAATGCAATAATTGGGGTACAATCCGGTCTCGGATTGCACCCTCTTATGCGAGGTCCGGGTTGGTAAAAGCATTAGATAGGGTTTTAAGACTTTCTTACGTTTATATGGTTGGATTGCAAATACTTTTAAAATCTAGTATTTGAGAAACTTTTTTAGTAAAAATTAGTTGTCCCTGTTAATTATAAGCTATACTTTTGGACAACCCTAACAAGAGCAACAGGCTCTTGACAGGAATTGAAAACTTAAGACTAATAGAACACTAAAACAAAAAAGAATTATGGCTGAAGCAATTGATATTCGTGAATTAAATGAGCGAATCGAAAAACAAAGTGCCTTTGTTACAAATTTGGTGACAGGAATGGATCAGGTGATTGTTGGGCAAAAGCACTTGGTAGAATCACTGTTAATTGGCTTGTTATCTGACGGACATATTTTGTTGGAAGGCGTTCCTGGATTAGCAAAAACTTTGGCTATTAAAACATTGGCATCTTTGATTGATGCAAAATATAGCCGTATACAGTTTACTCCGGACTTGTTGCCTGCCGATGTGGTAGGTACCATGATATACAGTCAAAAAGAAGAGCGTTTCCTTGTTAATAAGGGACCGGTATTTGCGAACTTTGTCTTAGCTGATGAAATCAACCGTGCACCGGCAAAAGTCCAAAGTGCTCTGTTGGAGGCGATGCAGGAACGTCAGGTTACTTTAGGTAAAGAGACTTTTCAATTGCCAGAACCCTTCCTGGTACTTGCCACACAAAATCCCATAGAACAAGAAGGCACTTATCCTCTTCCGGAAGCACAAGTCGACCGTTTCATGCTGAAGGTGGTGATCGATTATCCTAAATTGGAAGAGGAAAAGAAGATTATCCGCCAAAACATTTCAGGGGAAAAGATTACGGTACGCCCTATCTTACGCAGTGAAGACATTTTGGAGGCACGCAACATTGTACGTCAAGTTTATATGGATGAAAAGATCGAGCAATATATTGCCGATATCGTTTTTGCAACCCGTTATCCGGATAAATACGATTTGAAGGAATTGAAGGATATGATTGCGTTTGGAGGCTCGCCGCGTGCATCTATCAACTTGGCATTGGCAGCACGTGCTTATGCATTTATCAAACGCAGAGGTTATGTGATTCCGGAAGATGTACGTGCAGTTGCCCATGATGTATTGAGGCATCGTATAGGCTTAACTTATGAAGCTGAAGCGGGAAACGTTACGTCTAAAGAAATCATCAGCAAGATATTGAACCGAGTTGAGGTACCCTAATCAGATACTTAAAAATAATGGAGACAAACGAACTTTTAAAGCGGGTTCGCCAGATTGAGATAAAGACTCGCGGGCTATCTAGCAATATTTTTGCCGGACAATATCACACTGCGTTCAAAGGTAGAGGTATGGCTTTTTCGGAAGTTCGTGAGTATCAGTATGGCGATGATGTGCGAGACATTGATTGGAATGTGACAGCCCGTTTCCACAAGCCCTACATCAAGGTATTTGAAGAAGAGCGAGAGTTGACTGTGATGTTGTTAGTGGATGTCTCAGGAAGCTTGGACTTCGGAACAATCAAACAGATGAAACGTGATATGGTAACTGAGATTGCTGCAACATTGGCATTCTCAGCTATTCAAAATAACGATAAAATCGGTGTCATTTTTTTCTCAGATCGAATAGAGAAATTCATTCCACCTAAAAAAGGGCGTAAACATATTCTCTATATCATCCGTGAGCTTATCGACTTTCAGCCGAAAAGTAGACGCACTAACTTGAAAGAGGGGGTCGAGTATCTGACGAATGTCATAAAGAAGCGCTGCACAGCTTTTATATTAAGTGACTTCATCACAAATGATGATTTTCGCAATGCCTTGGTCGTTGCAAATCGTAAACATGATGTCGTTGCCATACAAGTCTACGATCGACGAATTGAAGACTTACCCGATGTGGGCTTGATGAAAGTACGGGATGCAGAGACGGGACACATGCAGTATATTGACACTTCTTCTAAAGCTTTAAGAAAAGCACACCATGATTGGTGGATATCAAAGCAAACAACTTTGCACGAGATATTTACAAAAAGTAAGGTAGACTCTGTATCCATACGTACGGATCAGGACTACGTGAAATCATTATTAAACTTGTTTGCAAAACGTAGCTGACATGAATAGACTAGTTCTACATAAGAGATTGAAAGAAGCCTTTTGGGGAATTTTGGTTATGCTTTTGCCCTTATCGGTTAAAGCACAAAATGTAACCGTAGAGGCTTCAATTGATTCGATGCAAATACTTATTGGTGAACAGACAAAAGTTAGACTCGAAGTGAGTCTTGATGCTCATCAGAAAATGGTTTTACCGGTCATACGGGATACTTTAGTACATGGGATAGAGGTGCTTGATATTGCTAAACCGGATACGCAATACCTTAATAATAAACAGCGTTTACTCGTAACGCAGGAATATCTGGTAACCTCTTTCGATTCAGCATTCTACTACATACCTCCGTTTGTAGTAGCTGTTGACGGAAAACCTTATCAATCAAAGAGCTTGGCATTAAAAGTACTTACGCTGCCTGTACCTATTGATGAAGCTCATCCGGAACAGTTCTTCGGACCGAAAGGGATTATGGAAGCTCCTTTTGTATGGAGTGATTGGGCTTTAGTTATTTGGCTGTCCCTCTTTGTCATACCTCTTGTTATCTTGGTAGTTTATCTGGTTATACGCTATAAGGATAATAAGCCTATCCTACGTACCATCAAGATTGAACCTAAATTGCCACCACATCAACAGGCTTTGAACGAAATTGAACGAATTAAGGCTGATAAGAGTTGGCGACAAAGCGGAGAATCAAAAGCTTATTATACAGAACTGACTGATACTATCCGTACTTATATTAAGGAAAGATTTGGATTCAATGCCTTGGAGATGACTTCTTCGGAAATAATTGATCGTCTGCTCCAAGAAAAGGATCAGAAGCTTATCGACGAACTGAAAGGCCTATTTGAAACAGCTGACCTCGTCAAGTTTGCCAAACATCATCCCTTGATGAATGAGAATGATATGAATCTGATCAATGCCATTGATTTTATTAATCAGACTAAGATTGAGCAAGATCCGAATGCTAAGCCTATCCCTACAGAGATTACGGTAGAAGAGAAACGCTCTCGATATGCCAAGATTGCATTGTTGTCTTCCATTATCATATTGGTTGTTGCCATTGTAGGTATGCTGGTAGTGGTGATTCGTGATATTTATAATTTATGCTTTTAATTTAGAAGGACATGACTTTTGCGAATATAGAATATCTGTTTCTGCTTCTCTTACTTATACCTTATATATTATGGTACATTCTGTCTAAAGGGAAGACGTCGCCGACACTTCAAGTGTCAGACACCCACATGTATGCTTCTGCACCGAAAAGTTATAAAGTTTATCTTCTACATGCACCGTTCCTATTGCGTTTACTTTCATTTACGATGTTAGTAATCATATTGGCACGTCCACAAACTACTGATAACTGGCAAAATACTGAAGTGGAAGGTATTGATATTATGTTGGCAGTCGATGTTTCAACCAGTATGTTGGCCGAGGACTTAAAACCTAATCGGTTGGAAGCTGCGAAAGAAGTTGCGTCGCAATTCATCAATGGACGTCCTAATGATAATATTGGCTTGACGATATTTGCAGGCGAAAGCTTTACACAGTGCCCACTTACTATAGATCATGCTGTTTTATTAAATTTGTTTCAAAACATAAAGTGCGATATTGCTCAACGAGGACTTATTTCTGATGGAACTGCAATAGGAATGGGAATAGCTAATGCCGTATCTCGTTTGAAAGACAGTAAAGCAAAGTCTAAGGTTATCATCCTTCTGACTGATGGAACCAACAATGCCGGAGATATTTCACCTCTGACGGCAGCAGAAATAGCCAAGAGCTTCGGGATTCGTATCTATACGATTGGCGTAGGAACAAATGGAACAGCTCCCTATCCTGTACCGACTTATGCAGGCGTGCAGTATATGCAGGTTCCTGTTGAGATTGATGAACAGACTCTAACGCAGATAGCAGGAACAACCAATGGAAATTATTTCCGTGCTGGTAGTAATGCTAAATTAGAGGAAGTATATCAAGAGATTGATAAGTTGGAAAAGACAAAATTGAATGTCAAGGAGTTTAGTAAACGGGAAGATGACTATCAGCTGTTTGCGTGGATATTGGTTGTATCTATTTTGCTGGAGGTCGTTCTTCGCAATTCTATCTTAAAACGAATACCTTAAAATCGATTAAAAGGAGAACTGATTATGTTTCGATTTGCAGATCCTAACGTCCTGTATTTATTGATAATATTGCCATTTGTGGCTATATTCTATTTCTATTCAAACTATCGCCGTACTAAACGATTACGTAAATATGGTGATCCGGAGCTTTTGAGTATGTTAATGCCCGAAGCTTCTGCGCATCGACCGGTCTTTAAGTTCTGGATACTGTGGATTGCATTAGGACTTTCCATAGTCATGTTGGCCAGGCCCCAATTCGGCACGAGACTGGAAAAGGTGAAGCGAAGTGGTATTGAAACAATTATTGCCCTTGATATTTCAAACTCCATGCTGGCTGAAGATGTTGTCCCGAGTCGCTTGGAAAAAGCAAAAAGCCTGATATCACGTCTGGTAAGCAATTTTAATGATGATAAGGTAGGATTAATTGTTTTCGCTGGAGATGCTTTCACACAACTGCCTATCACAAGTGATTATATCTCGGCCAAGATGTTTTTGGAATCAATAACGCCTTCGTTAATCAGCAGCCAAGGCACCAACATCGGCGAAGCGATACGACTAGCCATAAAGAGCTTTACTCCCCAAGAGAAAGTTGGAAGAGCCATTATTGTCATAACGGATGGTGAGAACCATGAAGGTGGGGCTGTAGAAGCTGCGAAAGAAGCTGCATCCAAAGGGATGAAAGTCTTTGTACTGGGTATAGGCTCTCCTGATGGTTCACCGATACCTTTGGAAGGCAGTAATGACTATCGGAAAGACAACCAGGGAAATGTTATCGTAACTCGGCTAAATGAACAAATGTGCCGGGAAGTAGCGCAGGCAGGTAATGGGGTTTATATTCGAGTAGACAATTCCAGTTCTGCACAGTCTTTATTGCAAAAAGAAATAGATAAGCTGACAAAGAGCGATTTGGAAAGTACAGTCTATTCGAATTATAATGAACAGTTCCCGGCTTTAGCATGGATTATTATAGTGCTTCTCATCATTGAGGTGGTGGTACTTGATAAGAAGAATCCTCTATTTAAGAATATCAAACTATTTCGTTGACAGAGATATGGATATTAAGGATATGAAACATATAAAATACATTGGAATCTTCCTGCTGGCCATCTGCTCGTCGACTAGTGTGATGGCACAGAAAAGCGAACGCGACCACATCCGTCGTGGCAACAAACTGTACAATGACAGCTTATTTGTCAAGGCAGAAGTGGAATACCGAAAGGCATTGGATGCAAATCCAAAATCTACAGAAGCTTTATATAACTTGGGGAATGCTTTGCTCATGCAGCAGAAAGCGCAAGAGGCTATGAAGCAATATGAGACAGCATCCAAGATTGAGACCAATAAAACCAAATTGGCAAAAATCTATCATAATACCGGTGTCATTTTGCAGTCTGGTAAACAGTATCCTCAATGTATCGAAGCCTATAAACAATCGTTGCGTAATAATCCGACGGATAATGAGACTCGCTACAATCTGGCCTTGGCTCAAAAGATGTTGAAAGATCAACAGCAGAACCAAAAGCAGGACCAACAACAGGATAAAAATGGTCAGGACCAAAAGGAAGATAAGCAGAAACAGCAAGAACAGAAACAAGACAAACAGAATCAGGACCAGAAGCAGCAGGACAACAAGAATCAACAGCAGCAAGAAAACAAAGACCAAATGTCAAAAGAGAATGCTGAACAACTGTTGAATGCAGTCATGCAGGATGAAAAGAATGTGCAGGAAAAGGTAAAGAAGAACCTTCAAATGCGAGGTAAGAAATATGATAAAGATTGGTAATTATATAATTAAGTAATAGCGAAATGAAAAAAATAGTCTTCCTTGTAATGCTATGGATGGTGAGCATCGGTACGACGTGGGCTGATAATGTAGAGTTCACGACCCATGCGCCGGATGTAGTGGTGAATGGTGAACAGTTCCGACTCACGTTTACTGTAAATACGATGAACGTGAAGGAATTCAGAGCACCTTCTATCACTAACTTCGATGTACTGATGGGACCTAGCCGCTCACAACAAACTAGCGCACAAATCATCAATGGTAATATGTCTTCCTCAAGCTCTATTACCTACACTTATGTATTGGCTGCTACAAAGGAAGGGACCTTTAACATCCCTGGTGCATCAATCAAAGTAGACGGGAAGGAGTATAAATCCAATTCTGTCACAGTTAAAGTATTACCTCCGGATCAAAGCAATGGAATTGGAGGGAATGGAAGAGGGAACTCCAGTTCTCAACGGGGGACGTCAGTTTCTCAAAATATATCCAACAACGACCTGTTTATGACGGCTACGGTTAGCAAATCAAAGGTACATGAACAGGAAGCCGTTTTATTGACTTATAAGATTTATACGACTCTCAATCTGACAGAACTTCAAGGAGGGAAAATGCCGGACTTGAAGGGTTTTCATACCCAAGAGGTTCCATTGCCACGGAACAAAACATTCTCGCTTGAGCACTATCGGGGGCGTAATTACAAAACCATTGTATGGAGTCAATATGTTCTCTTTCCGCAACAGACAGGAAAGTTAGAGGTTCCATCTATAACTTACACAGGTGTTATCGAACAACCTAATCGAAACATCGATCCCTTTGATGCCTTCTTTAATGGTAGTTCAGCGTATATTTCTGTTCGCAAACCAGTTGTCACTCCGAAAGTCAGCATTGAAGTGCTTCCTTTGCCTGATAATAAACCGGCATCATTTGGTGGAGCTGTCGGCAATTTTTCACTCACATCATCCATCAATTCCAAGAATGTAAAGACTGGAGATGCTGTGACAGTAAAGATAGTCCTGTCTGGTACAGGAAATATGAAACTCATCGATACTCCGGAAGTCAAATTCCCTTCAGACTTTGAGATTTATGATCCGAAGATAGATAACAAATTTTCATTGACCCAATCAGGCTTGAGTGGAAATAAGGTGTTTGAGTACCTTGCTATACCTCGTCATCCGGGAAAATATACTATACCGGCTGTTGAATTCTCTTATTTTGATTTGAAAACCAACAGTTACAAGACCTTGACAACAGAAGCCTATGAACTCAATGTTGAGAAGGGTAAGGGAGATGCCAGTCAGGTACTTGCGGATTTTACAAATAAGGAAGACATCAAGCGCTTGGGAAAAGACATTCTTTATATTAAGCTGGGTGACACGACATTCAAACAGCGAGGTGACTTTTTCTTTGGCTCTATGGCTTATTACCTGTGGTACATTATTCCATTGGCATTGTTTATTGCTCTCATTATTATGGGGCGGAAACAAGCATTGGAAAATGCAAACACAGCAAAGATCCGTACGAAGAAGGCCAATAAGATGGCTGTGAAACGGATGAAACTGGCTGGTTCTCTAATGAACCAAGGCAAGAAAAACGAGTTTTATGATGAGGTACTGAAAGCGCTATGGGGCTACATTAGCGATAAGCTTAATATCCCAGTATCAGAGTTGTCGAAAGATAATATCGATTCAGAACTAAAACGGGCAGCGGTGTCAGATGAACTGATTAAGGAATTTATGGATACACTGAACGACTGTGAATTTGCTCGTTACGCTCCGGGAGATGAGAGTGAAGCGATGGATAAAGTATATTCCTCTGCAGTAACTATCATTAGTAAAATAGAAGACAGTTTCAAACATTAAATCGATAGAACCTATATATGAGAAATATTATTTATATGACTATTCTTCTTTGTCTGCCTGTAATTTCTTTACAGGCACAAGAACAGTCATCTGAAAAGGCACAGACAGACTCGACTCAAATAGAGGCATCTGCTCCAGCTGAGAAATCTGCATTTGATCAGAATGTGACAAAAGCACTGGCTGACAGCGCTTATGCAAAGCAAGACTATATTTCGGCAATCGGGCTTTATGAGCAGCTTTTAGCACAACAAGGCGAATCGGCAGATATCTATTATAACTTGGGCAACAGCTATTATAAACATAAGGACATAGCACATGCTGTGCTAAACTATGAACGTGCCCACTTGCTCAATCCGGGAGACAGCGACATACGTTTTAACCTGGAGATGGCGCGAAATAATACGATAGACAAAGTTGATGCTGTCAATACATTCTTTTTGACGAGCTGGTTTACTTCCCTGCGCAACTGCTTGGGAACAGATGGCTGGGCTAGAGTGGGTATTATTACGTTCATTCTGGCACTTATATGCTTGGGCATATATATATTTGGGAAGAATTTAGTATGGCGGAAGGTTGGATTTATAGGAACTGCTGTCTGCATAGTAATAATAATTGCTGCAAATGTGTGTGCGTTCCAACAAAAGGATCTGTTGGTCAACAGACAGTCCGCTATCATTATGAGTCCTAGCGTGACGGCAAAAAGCACCCCGGATACAGGTGGTACCGATTTGTTTATCCTCCATGAAGGACATAAAGTGCTCATTAAGGACTCGACAATGAAGGAGTGGTGTGAAATTCAGCTGGAAGATGGCAGCATAGGATGGATACCACGTGAAGTTATGGAAATCATTTGAATCTTTATAACGCAGTGATTATTCTAGGACATATAAGTGGATGGATAGGAAAGGAGCTGATTGAACTCCTTTCCTGCATCTACTTGTATATCCCTTTATTGCTGTCATGGTTCATAATACTACTCCGAAACAATTCATTAAAAAGGGGGATTTCTATCTTAAGCACGATAGGATTGCTGTTGTTGCTTGTCTATTATACATCAGACCTTGCAAAAGAATATATCATTGGAGTTGAAAGTTCTGAAGATTCAAAGGCTGTAGGCATAAGTACTGCAATATTGGTATTTTCGTTGTGCCTTTTTCGTAGTCGTTCTTTGTTGCTTATTACCTTATTAGAAGGCATACTGCTCTATTTCATGCTCCCTTTGTTGAAGGTTATAATTATTTTTGATATTCTCTATGGTGGCATATTGGCCGTAATTGTTTATTTTCTGTTTATCCTGCTTGATTATAAATTATCCTCACAAAAGGCCACCTGGATTACGGAGCGTTACACTCGTAGTGGATATGCAATATCTGATATATTCTTCTTGGGTAATATACTGATTTTAACAGGATTTATTCAACTGATAAGCGTATTGTGGAAACTTTCCGGTTTTTGATTTTTCATCCGGTAGACATAATATTGTCACATTTCTTTGCATGTCAATAAATCTTTTGCTATTTTTATTCCGTAATTCATTCACTCAAGTATTTATTCTTTAAACTTGTAATATCATGGAAAGGACAATTACATTTAATGAACTTCGTAGAATCAAAGATTCATTACCCGATGGAAGCATGCATAGAATTGCCGATGAACTGAATTTGTCTGTCGATACAGTCCGCAATTTCTTTGGAGGACAAAACTTCAAAGATGGTAAGAGTGTAGGACTTCATATTGAACCAGGACCTAATGGAGGCATTGTCCAATTGGATGACACGACTGTATTAGATAAGGCATTAAAAATTCTGGATGAATTGAATATCAACTATCAAGAAGAAAAATGAGAAGAACAATTGGCAATTGAATTGTTCTAGCTTGATTTAACCGTATTTGGGTATTATCCCCAAATACGGTTTTGTTTTTAAAGAGGGATATTCAGTAAATGCCCCTATAAAATACAATGGCATATGAAGATGACAAAATATAATCACTTCATATGCCATTTTTATTGTCATTCTTCTGTATTTTCTCATATACTCTTATCAGCAGGACATGACGTTGCGGAAGAAGTCAGATGACCTCTTCTGATTCTGTCAGTAAAATCATGTCATGCCGCTTTAACAGCTCTGTTTCCGATCTTGTCCATCATCAGTACGGCATTTGCCGTATGTATTCCAAAGAAAATCCATAGGATTTCCGTCTTTCTGTTCCGTGCCTTTATCCTTGAGAGTGAGTAATGCTGCTTCTGTGTGCCGAAGCTGCCTTCAAGCCGGGTAGCTCTNATCATCAGTACGGCATTTGCCGTATGTATTCCAAAGAAAATCCATAGGATTTCCGTCTTTCTGGTCCGTGCCTTTATCCTTGAGAGTGAGTAATGCTGCTTCTGTGTGCCGAAGCTGCCTTCAAGCCGGGTAGCTCTTTCTTTTGAGAGTTCACTTCTGAGAACC
This sequence comes from Bacteroides sp. Marseille-P3684, assembly GCF_900291465.1. Classification (GTDB taxonomy): domain Bacteria; phylum Bacteroidota; class Bacteroidia; order Bacteroidales; family Bacteroidaceae; genus Phocaeicola_A. The sequence continues at coordinate 2,324,345 of NZ_LT985808.1, read as the reverse complement.
TTTCTCAAGGATTCATCCCTGGCCGCCCTTCCCTTGCGTACAAAGGAGGTGGATATTCCATATTTTGTACAGAACTTTCTGTTGGCATTATTGGCGTATATGGAATCGGCAGCCACGCATCTTACTCTCACATTCATGAGCTTCTGCTGCATGCGGATGCAGTCCTTCAGGCGTATGCCTTCGTTGAAAGCCTTGAAGGAGAGGTGTTCGATGAACGATATGCCGTCTATCTGTATGTTGTTGACCTTCGCACCGAACTCGACAGACTTTGTTTCCTTACCTCTTACAATGGGACGTACATAATGACGGTCAATGCTGACAATACGGTCACTGACCTTCCTGCCTTCAAACAAATCCTTTTCCTGTACAAGAACCTTTCTGATGATGGAAAGACGCTTCCGGTAATCCCGGGTATATCGGAGTGAGGTCCCATGTTCTCTATGGATTTCATCCCTCTGTATGAGAAGCTTTTCAAGGAGTCTGATCATACGACGCCTGAGCATCCTTGTCCTTGAAGCCTTCCTCTTTCTTTTCTTGCAGTAGGACAGATAGGACTTCGCCACATCCGCATACTTGTTGCGCGGACGCCTTATACCCAGATCCCTGCAATGAAGGCAGATATGCCTGTAGAGCCATTCCAGGCTTTCCCAAAGGAGTTTCATATCCGTAGGAAAACGCATATGGCTCTCATAGCATGTGGCATCGGTCATACANTTGCGCGGACGCCTTATACCCAGATCCCTGCAATGAAGGCAGATATGCCTGTAGAGCCATTCCAGGCTTTCCCAAAGGAGTTTCATATCCGTAGGAAAACGCATATGGCTCTCATAGCATGTGGCATCGGTCATACACACATGAAGGTTCTCAAGATAAGGTTTCCAGTGTGAGGACAGCACTTCCTGGAGGGAATCAATGTCAAGACGGGATGCTATTTCATTGCGGATGGCACTGACTATCTTGTAGTTGGTTATGGGGAAAGACGGATTTATCATGATTCCGCAGAACATCTGGTAGTGTATGTTTCCGTTAAGATGCTCCACCAGCTGTCTGTCAGAGAAGCCGGTGTACGCCTTCAGAACCATGAGGGCAATCTTAGCCGAAGGACTGAAGATGTTCCTGCGTCCCAGTCGCTGTTCCGACAGGCCCATAGTCTTTGCCATACGGTCAAACGGGAACACGGAATGAAGCCTGCCAAGCTCACTCTCATGAAAACTCTTGCGATATTTTTCCAGAATATCAAATTCTGTAAAGCCCAAAGTAGGGTGAATTTCTGAAATATTTTGTATCTTAGCCATATCTTAGTTTGGGAATTTCCCCCGTTTTGGCTGCCAAACCTTAAATTCGGGGGAATGCCTAAAGATACAAAAAAGCCAACTAATTCGCAATACTTTATGTATGAATTAGTTGGCTAATTTTATACTATTTACTGAATGTCCCTAAAGAGAGCAATAGGAGATGCACTTATACTGGGAAAAAATCTATTTCCACCTTTATATTAAACATAATAATCATTATATAGAACAACCTATTGGCGGAATTGATTTAGTGCGTACTTAATTCTGCCAATAGGCTTGTTATTGATATAGTTGACTATTGCGACACGGTCAGCACACTAATTTTGCCAATGATTCTGGCAAACAAACCGTTTGTTATCTTAGCATAGTTCCTGATGACCAGGAACTGGTCTGATAATTGTGAAAATATCGTTTCAATCCTCTTGTGGGCTTTTGCAAAAGGAATGAAAGTCGGTTTCCAATCCTTTTGGTTCAGGCGGTAGGGACATTCCAGCCTGATATGTGCGGTTTCAAAGAGGTCGAGCTGTACGTCAGCCCCAATATATCCTTTGTCTCCATAGATGCTGCAATCGTGATATTCCAGTTTCACGTCTTTCATGTAATTGAGGTCATGTACGCTTGCCTTTGACAAGTCATAGGAATGAATCACCCCACTTAACCCACAGAGGGCATGAAGCTTATAACCAATATGTGTCTTGCGAAGCACAATAGCCGAAATCAGGAGCCTTGGAAAAATCTCCCGTCTGTCCCATCTTGCAACGTTTTCCTCTTGCGAGGCGGCAGACTTCTATCGGTTTGGAGTCCACAAGGAAGAAATCCGGGTCAGCGGATTTTTTTCCGGCTCAGCCCCCAAATAGTAAATACAGATAAAAACTATAACACCCGACTTTACATTCTTGGGTGTAAAATCGGGTGTTTAATTTGTAAAACATTGATATTCAATGTTTATTGCGGTGCGTACGGGACTCGAACCCGTGACCCCATGCGTGACAGGCATGTATTCTAACCAACTGAACTAACGCACCTTGTTGGGTTACGGATGCAAATATAAATACTTTTTCGAATATGCAAGAAGGTTTTGAAGAAATAAAATGCAATGACTCACATTTTTTTCATACTTTTGTGCCGTTACAAAAATAGACAAGAGAAAAATACGTATGACTACAACTGCGAGATTACTGTTACATTGCCCGGACAAACAGGGTATCCTAGCTGAAGTGACCAACTTTATTACCATTAATCAAGGCAACATCATCTACCTCGATCAATATGTCGACCACGCTGAATGTGCATTTTTTATGCGTATCGAATGGGATTTGGAGAATTTTCTTATCCCCAAGGAAAAGATACACGATTATTTCCAGACATTGTATGCACAAAAGTACGCGATGGAATTCCAGCTCCATTTCTCAGACATAAAGCCCAAAATGGCTATCTTTGTGTCGAAGATGTCACACTGTCTGTTTGATATTCTGGCACGGTATACTGCGGGAGAGCTGCATGTAGATATTCCGCTCATCATCAGCAACCATCCTGACCTTAAGCCGGTGGCTGAACGCTTCGGCATTCCTTTTTACGTGTTCCCCATTACCAAAGAAAACAAGATGGAACAGGAAAAGGCGGAACTGCAACTGTTGGAGGAATATAATGTCAACTTCATCGTATTGGCACGCTACATGCAGGTCATCTCTGACCGCATGATCAAGGCGTATCCACAGCGTATCATCAATATCCACCATTCCTTCCTGCCGGCATTCATCGGGGCACGCCCTTACCATGCAGCCTTCGAACGGGGAGTGAAAATCATCGGAGCCACCAGTCACTATGTCACCAACGAGCTGGACGCCGGCCCCATCATCGAACAGGATGTGGTGAGGATCACGCATAAAGATACGTTGGAGGACCTGATCAACAAGGGGAAAGACCTGGAAAAGATTGTTCTTTCCCGAGCAGTCCAGAAACATATCGAACAGAAGATATTGGCATATCACAACAAAACGGTCATTTTCAACTAACACCTTATTATATAGTATGAATGTAGCTATCGTAAAATACAATGCGGGAAACCTCTACTCTGTCAGTCATGCGCTGAAACGGTTAGGCGTTGAGCCTTGCATCACGGCTAATCCGCAAACTCTGCTGGCAGCGGACAAGGTAATCTTTCCCGGAGTAGGCGAAGCGGCTAACACCATGCGCCATCTGCAACAAACGGGATTGGACAAGCTTATCTGCTCGCTTCGCCAACCCTTGTTGGGCATCTGCCTTGGCATGCAGCTGCTTTGCAAGCATTCTGAAGAAGGGGATGTGGACGGGCTGGGAATCTTCGACGTCAACATCCTCCGCTTCCAGCCCCGGAATCATGACGACAAAGTTCCTCACATGGGCTGGAATACGTTAAGCCATACCCAAGGGGAACTGTTTAAAGGCTTCACCGACGAAGAATTCGTCTACTTTGTCCATAGCTACTACGCACCGATATGCCCGGATACCGCAGCACAAACGGATTATATCCTTCCATTCAGTGCCGCCCTGCAGAAAGACAACTTTTATGCCACGCAGTTCCATCCCGAAAAAAGCGGAAGCGTGGGCGAACGGATTTTAAGGAACTTCCTGGCTCTGTAATGACAGGAATATCTATTTACTCTATAACTGTACACACAATGATCGACATAATTCCTGCAATCGACCTGATGGACGGACAATGTGTCCGACTCTCACAGGGGAACTACAGTAGCCGGAAGGTATACGCCGACTGTCCACTGGATGTAGCCAAGGCTTTTGAAGACAATGGCATCCGCCGACTGCATCTGGTAGACTTGGATGGTGCCAAGTCTAAACACATCGTCAATCACAAGGTGCTGGAGGAGATTGCCACCCATACATCGCTGATTATTGATTTTGGCGGCGGCATCAAAAGCGACCAGGACCTGGAAACGGCCTTTTCCTGCGGAGCGCAGATGGTCACCATAGGCAGTATCGCCGCGACACAACCGGAACTGTTCTCAGCCTGGATGGAGCGTTTCGGTGCGGAACGTATCATTCTGGGTGCCGATGCCAAAGATGGGTTCATTGCCGTCAATGGCTGGTTGGAAGACAGCCGAATCGAACTCCTGCCCTATCTCAGCAACTATCACCAGCAGGGCGTCAGGCAAGTGCTCTGCACCGACATCAGCAAAGATGGCATGTTGCAAGGAACCTCACTCCCACTCTATCAGGACATACTCACCCAACTTCCAGGACTTTATCTCATCGCCAGTGGAGGAGTCAGTTCCCTGGAAGACCTCCGGCAGCTCAATGCAGCCGGCATACCGGCCGTAGTTGTGGGGAAAGCCATCTATGAGAACCGAATCAATCTTCAGGACATCAACCGCTTTATCGCCAACAACGGTAAAGTGCAAGCATCAGCACAGGAGGACCTGCCATGTTAGCCAAACGAATCATACCTTGCCTGGACATCAAGGATGGACAGACGGTCAAAGGAACCAACTTTGTCAATCTCCGAGAAGCCGGAGATCCTGTCGAACTCGGCCGCTTCTACTCACAGGAAGGTGCGGATGAACTGGTGTTTCTTGACATCACCGCCAGCCATGAAAAACGGAAGACCTTCACTGAGCTTGTCGAGCGAGTTGCAGCCAATATCAATATTCCCTTTACCGTAGGAGGCGGCATCCACGAACTGAGCGATGTGGAACGCCTGCTGCAAGCGGGTGCTGACAAAGTCTCTGTCAATTCGTCCGCCTTGCGTAATCCTCAACTCATTGATGAGATTGCTTCACATTTCGGCTCACAAGTCTGCGTCGTTGCCATCGATGCCAAAGAAACACCAGACGGTTGGAAGTGTTATCTCAATGGAGGGCGCATCGAGACTGGACGGGGACTTTTCGAATGGGCTCATGAAGCCGCGGACAGAGGAGCAGGCGAAATTCTTTTCACCAGCATGAATCATGACGGGGTAAAAACGGGATATGCCAACGAAGCGTTGGCGAAGCTGGCGGACGCCCTTCCCATTCCTGTCATCGCTTCAGGAGGAGCCGGTGCAATGGAACACTTCAGGGATGCATTTTTGATAGGAAAAGCCGACGCTGCGCTTGCAGCTAGTGTTTTTCACTTCGGAGAAATAAATATTTCGAAATTAAAACAGTATCTTTGTGCGCACAATGTAAATGTACGATTAAGATAAACTAACCAACAGTACACACATGGAATTAGATTTTGACAAAATGAATGGGCTTATTCCTGCCATCATCCAAGACGATTGCACCGGCAAGGTGCTTATGCTTGGTTTAATGAACAAGGAGGCATACGACAAGACTGTGGAGACGGGAAAAGTGACCTTCTTCAGCCGTTCACGCCAGACATTGTGGACGAAAGGCGAGACCAGTGGAAATTTCCTCCATGTTGTCTCCATCAAGGCCGACTGCGACCAGGACACGTTGCTTGTCAAGGTACATCCTGACGGTCCTGTCTGCCATACGGGAGCTGACACATGTTGGGGAGAGAAAAACGACGCTGATATCTTCTTCCTCAGTTACCTGCAGGACTTTATTGAAAAGCGACACCAGGAAATGCCCGAGAAATCGTACACGACATCGCTCTTCCAGGCCGGAGTGAACCGCATGGCACAAAAGGTGGGTGAAGAAGCTGTGGAAACAGTCATCGAAGCAACGAACGGGACAGACGAACGACTGATTTACGAAGCGTCTGACCTGCTCTATCACCTCATCGTCCTTCTCACTTCCAAGGGAATGCGCATCGAGGATCTTGCCCGGGAACTGCAAAAAAGACATAAGTAAAACCGAAAGAAAATGAGGGAACCGATAAGCAAGAAGGCTGAGGATACTGCCTTTGACTGTCGGTTTCCCCGCCCATCTACTTCTTAACTCGTCAACGAAAGGGAAACAACATGCTCATCGATTACCAACAGGTGGAAATCAACCAACAGGAACATTTCGTTCTGTCGGAGGTCAACTTCCAAGTGAACGAAGGGGAGTTTGTCTATATCATAGGCAAAGTCGGAACAGGCAAGACCAGTCTGCTCAAAACCATCTATGGGGAATTGAGTATTGCTGCAGGTAACGCCCGAGTATTAGAATGCGACATGAACTCACTCAAACGCAAACATATTCCCCGGTTGCGCCGTCAGCTAGGCATTGTCTTTCAGGACTTCCAGCTACTCACTGACCGGACTGTATATGACAATCTCGCTTTTGTATTGAAAGCCACCGGCTGGAAAGACCGGCACGAAATGGATACACGCATCGAGGAGGTGCTGTCACGGGTGGGAATGAGCAACAAGGGATATAAGTTACCCCATGAGTTGTCGGGTGGAGAACAGCAACGCATCGTTCTCGCCAGGGCAATTCTCAATCGGCCGAAGATTATTCTGGCAGACGAGCCAACAGGCAATCTGGACGAAGAAACCGGTTGTCAGATAGTCAAGCTTCTCCACGAGATAAGTTCCAAGGGAGCGGCAGTCGTCATGACCACACACAACTTGAAAATCGTACGAGACTATCCGGGCATCGTCTACCAATGTCGGGAACACCACGTCGAAGAAATCACACAGACATTTTATCAACAACAATCAATTAACAACTAATCATAAGATATAGACAATGAAAGTTTTAAAATTCGGAGGAACGTCTGTCGGTTCAGCCCAGCGCATGAAGGATGTTGCCAAGCTGATTACAGACGGAGAGAAGAAAATCGTAGTGCTTTCGGCCATGTCGGGGACTACAAACACATTGGTTGAGATTTCGGACTATCTCTACAAAAAGAATCCAGAGGGTGCCAACGAAATCATCAACAACCTCGAAACTGCTTACAGAAAGCATGTGGATGAGCTTTATTCGACAGATGAATACAAGCAGAAGACACTCGCTTTCCTGAAAGACGAATTTAACTTCATCCGCTCTTATACCAAGGACCTGTTCACCCTGTTTGAAGAAAAGATAATCCTGGCACAAGGAGAAATCATCTCAACCAACATGATGACCAACTACCTGCTCGAACAGGGCATCAATGCAGTTCTTATCCCGGCACTCGATTACATGCGGACGGACAAGAATGCCGAACCGGACTTGAACTACATCAAGGAGAAGCTCGCACAACAGCTGGCCAAACTCCCCGAAGCTGACATCTATATCACACAAGGATATATCTGCCGCAATGCCTACGGTGAGGTTGATAACCTGCAACGCGGCGGAAGCGACTATACGGCATCACTCATCGGAGCTGCTGTCAATGCCAGTGAAATCCAGATATGGACAGACATCGACGGTATGCATGACAATGACCCGCGTGTAGTCGACAAGACGGCTCCCGTTCGTCAATTGCAGTTTGAAGAAGCTGCCGAGTTGGCCTACTTCGGCGCCAAGATTCTTCACCCGACCTGCATACAGCCGGCTAAATATGCCAACATTCCCGTACGTCTGCTCAACACCATGGAACCGCAGGCACCCGGTACGCTCATCTCCAACGAGTCGGAAAGTGGAAAAATCAAGGCTGTAGCTGCCAAGGACAACATCACCGCAATCAAAATCAAGTCAAGCCGTATGCTCCTTGCGCACGGTTTCCTTCGGAAAGTCTTCGAGATTTTCGAGAGCTACCAGACTTCCATCGACATGATTTGTACTTCAGAGGTCGGTGTGTCCATGTCCATTGACAACACCAAGCACCTGCATGAGATTGTCGATGATTTGAAGAAATACGGTACGGTAACAGTTGACCACAACATGTGTATTGTCTGTGTTGTGGGCGACCTGAGCTGGAACAATGTAGGTTTCGAGGCTAAGGCTGTGGCAGCCATGAGTGAGATTCCCGTACGCATGATTTCTTACGGTGGCAGCAATTACAACATCTCTTTCCTCATCAAGGAAGAAGACAAGAAACGTGCTCTGCAAGCATTAAGCAAATCTCTGTTCAACCACTAATCATCAATTATCCTCACAGCATGAAAGGCATCTTCCCTATCGAAAAATTCAGGAACCTGCAAACACCTTTTTATTATTACGATACAGATTTACTACGCAATACACTAAACGTCATCAACCGCGAAGCGGAACGCTACGAGAACTTTCAGGTACACTATGCCGTCAAGGCAAATGCCAACGCGAAAATCCTCGCCGTCATCCGCGATAGTGGAATGGGTGCCGACTGTGTGAGCGGAGGCGAGATACGTGCCGCTCTTCAAGCCGGCTTCCCTGCCGGAAAGATTGTCTATGCCGGTGTGGGAAAAGCCGACTGGGAAATAGAGCTGGGACTGGACAATGATATCCTTTGTTTCAACGTGGAATCTGTCCCCGAGCTGGAAGTAATCAATGCGTTGGCTGCCGCCAAAGGTAAAGTGGCTCGTGTGGCCTTCCGCATCAACCCCAATGTCGGTGCACACACTCATGCACATATCACAACCGGACTGGCAGAAAACAAGTTCGGAATCAGCATGGATGATATGGACCGTGTCATCGACTTGGCACTCGGCATGAGCAATGTACGCTTCATCGGACTGCACTTCCACATTGGGTCACAAATTCTCGATATGGGTGACTTCGCCGCTCTCTGCAATCGTATCAATGAGCTGCAGGCACGCCTTGCAGCACGCCGCATCCTCGTGGAACATATCAACGTAGGGGGTGGTCTGGGCATCGACTACCAGCATCCCAACCGCCAGCCTGTTCCCGATTTTGCTGCATACTTTGCGTGCTACCACAAGCACCTGCGCCGCTACGGACAACAAACCATCCATTTCGAACTGGGGCGGTCCATTGTCGGTCAGTGTGGCTCACTCATCACGCAAGTACTCTATGTCAAGCAGGGAACCCACAAGCAGTTTGCCATTGTCGATGCCGGTATGACCGACCTCATCCGCCCTGCCCTTTATCAGGCTTATCACAAGATTGAGAACCTCACTTCCGAACGTCCGGTAGAAACTTACGACGTTGTGGGACCAATCTGTGAATCGTCCGACGTATTCGGCAAGGCTGTTGACCTCAACGGAGTGACCCGTCATGACCTGCTGGCCCTGCGTTCCGCCGGAGCCTACGGTGAGATCATGGCGTCCGGATACAATTGCCGTGCATTGCCCCAGGGGTATACCTCGGACGAGCTGCGGGATTAACCAACAACCGTCACACAAATGGGGTACCGTTCAGAACGGACGATCATCTGATAGACATCCACATGCAGGCACACCGGGACGCAGTTCCTCCTGCATGTGGATGTTTCTTTCAGGAATTAGTGGCAGATAGTGTCCTGTTTATACTCTTTTCACTATCTTTGCTTTCCTAATAAAGGGAACACTAACCCACACTTATGATTAAACCGCTGAGACATGGATAACTATCAAACAGAAATCATCAAACTCTTACGCCGTGTAGAGCAGAAGTATGCCAAGCCGCTCAAGACGAGCAACGACTTCAACATCTTCTCACTCTTCCTGAAGCACCGATGTGGTGAATTTATCTCTCCATCCACCTTGAAGCGGTTGTGGGGCTACGTGACCTATCCACACCATCCCCGCATGCAGACACTTGACAGTCTCTCTCATTTCCTTGGATATGCAGACTTCCAGGCTTTCTGCAACGGACGACCAACCGGAGAGTTCGAGTGTTCCGCCTTCTTTTCCACACCTTCCATCTCTTCAGATGAACTGGATGTCGGTGCCGAGGTCGAGCTGGGATGGGCACCCAACCGCTATGTCTGCCTCACCTACTGCGGCAACTTTATCTACGAAGTGACGGAGGTCTTGCAATCGAAACTACGCATCGGCGACCGTTTCGAAGTGTCCGGCTTTGTCCTCGGACAACCGCTCACCATTCCTTATATCCTCCGCGACGGTTTCCGCACCGGAGCCTTTGTTGCGGGACGTAACGGTGGACTGACGCTGTTAAACACTCACTCCCATGAACAAGTCTGATTGGGATAATTCCGGATTTCTCGAAGAACTGCCTGCCACAGGGGACACAGAGAGCGGTCGCATGACAGAGTTCTATGTCTCCCCCGAAGGATATACACGCCTCTTCTGCATCCGTTACTTCGGCAGGTTGCGTATTCTGAAGACCTTGAAAGAAGATTGTTGCGACAATCCGCTGTACCAAAAGCTCCTGCAAAAGGAATTCACCATCGGCTATCGGCTGGACCACCCTCACATCTGCCGTACATTGGGATGGGAGATGGTCGAAGGACTGGGCAACTGCATCCTGATGGAGTATGTGGACGGCATCACCCTGCGTGAAGTAATGGAACGGGGGATGCTGACTCGCGAACTGACACGGAAACTTCTCACCGAACTTGGAGAAGCACTGGCATACATACACAGCAAACAGATTGTCCACCGGGACCTGAAGCCCGAGAACATCCTCGTGACCCACAATGGAAACAATTGCAAAATAATCGATTTCAGCCTGTCCGATTGTGATGACACTTACCTGCTGAAGATACCTGCCGGGACACGCCGCTACATGGCTCCCGAACTTTTCCACCCGAACGCAACCTGGGATGTACGCTGCGACCTTTACTCGCTCGGAGTTATCATGAAGGAGATGGTTTCGTTGACAGGAGACAAACGGCTGTTGCGCATCGCACAACGCTGTGCTCATCCTGAACGTGAGTGCCGTTATGGCTCTGCAGAAGAAATGCTTGCCGCACTCCGACAGACGGAACGGCATCGCCGTCCGGTGTCCCGTAACCTGCTTGTGACAGCCGCCCTGCTTTGCGGCATCATCGGTGGATGGTTCTTTCTGCACAGTTTCCGGCAAGACTTGCCTTCCGACGCATTCACTCCCCTATTCCCTGCTAATGGCAGTATTGTACTGCCAAACGAATACCGGCGCATCCTTGGAGATGAACGGCTGCGTCCTCAACCAGACAGCACGCACCTCCGACGTCAGTTGAAGCAAGTGCTCGACCGGCGTTATCCACTGGAGGAACAGCAGCAATCGGCTGCCTACCGGGAAGAGATGAAGGGATGGAACCTGCCCGAACAGGCAGGAACCTCGCCCAACGATTCTAGCTCCCGTTAGTTTTCAATCCGCTTTACATACTTGAACTTTCCCCATACGGCATGACTGCGATAGGTCACTACAGATGTGGCAGGCACGCGCAGGATGCAACGGGTGTACACTTCTCCCGCACCTAGAAAGGACGCTTCCGTGCAGACCGGCGGTACAGCAGCCTCAACCCGAAGTTCGCTCAGGGTAGTGCATCCATCGAAGCAAGATTCACCGACATACTCCGTATTCTTCCCGAGGGTCACCGTTCGCAAAGAATCACAACCTTGAAAGAGAGCTGTCGGCATCCTCACTACACCTTCAGACAGGGTGACCTGCTTCAGTGACTTGGCATTATGGAAAACTCCCATACCCAGCTCACGCACCGAAGAGGGCAATTGGACAGACTGTATCCTGCAACCTTGCAAGGCATAGTCACCCAACCGTACCAACGTAGGAGAAAGCTCCAGTTCCGCATCATCTTTTCCCAGTGGGAACCACAGAAGGCTTGTCCCCTTCTTATCATATAACACACCCTGAAGACTGCTTAACTCCGGATTGGCTGCCGACACCTCAATTTCAGTCAGGGACGGACAATCGGCAGAAGGAACCAACGTACAAAGCGACTCGGGAATCATCAGCCTGCGCAAGGCATGACAACCGGTGAAGGCATCCGTATCCATCCGCTTGGCACCAGAAGGCAAGTGTACCTCCTGCAAGGACAGGCAATGCTTGAAGAGTCCGTTCCCGACCACGTCAGCCTCGGTATAATGAGAACCGTCATAAGACAATCCACCCTCGACAATCCGGGAATCGGTCATATCAAGACGAGCCAACCGACCGGCGGTCTGCCTGCCTTCCGCGTCCCGTCCTGCCATATCACGCAGCAGACGAAGATCTGCCCCGTCAAGTGGTCCCGCCAGCGTCATGGCCTCCACCTTGTATTTCTCAGCATCCTCAACCAGCACCACCAGGTCACCAGGCTGCTGCCAGACGAAGGCATCACTGGTTGTGAGAGTCAACGGCTCACTGTAAGCCCTTCCGACGGCATTCTCAGCAAAAGCCCGAACCGTATAGACCGCGTGGGGAACCAGTCCTCCAATGCGTGTGGCCAGACAGCTGTCCACCATCTCGACCCGAACAGTTTCTTCCTCCCCGTTCAGCACATACTCAAACCCCGTATGGGTCAATACCTCACCTCCATCTTCCAACACCCGGCAACGGAGCATGGCACTGAACGGCCCTTGGGCATCAATGGTCACTCGTCCCAACGTAGGCACTTCATTGGGCAAGGTGCGGAAAGCCCTTGAGTCGCTCATCACACGCTGTGCCTCCGTACCTGCCTCCAGGTAATAAAGATAGGTCGTTCCGGGACGCAGCCCTTCCAGACGAGCGTAGACCACACCTTGCTTCACCGGACAATCGACAGAAACGATGCTTTCGGGACTCGTCCCATAACAGAACCGGCAGAAGTCCACCCGGCTCCGTTCGGGAATGTAAAGGGTTCCTGCCAAGATGGCTGACGTGCGTGTCACTCCTACCACCGAATCGACAGTCAGCGTCGGCGGCCGGTTGGAAGGTGCATTGTCATGGGCACAAGAGACCAGCGAGACAACACCTAGTCCGATCAAAAGAATCAAGATGTATTTGAGTTCCATGGTTCAAAAGCTTATTCCTATTCCTATATTCATTTCCCACCAGTCCGCAGCAATCGTTGTGACACCGGCGGACAGCATCAGCATACGCCAACGATACATGGCTCCCAGTTCGGCAGAGAGTCCTTCCACTGAACGGGGTGCATGGCGCAGATAGGTATCTTCGATGGTCTGCCACACCAACGTACGCTTGCCGTATCCCAAACCTTCATACAGGTAAAAGGTCCCGAACAGGCGGTGCATGGCTCCGGCAGTCAAGAGCCAGCGGGCATCTTCCGTACGTCCGGTATAATAAGGGAGGAAACCGTCTGCCGTATAGCCCTCGTCGTCACATGTACCGACCGTAGAGGGGAGAGACGTAAAATTAGTTTGTCCATAGACATAGGCACCGTGCCTGCGCATCACTCCCAACCGCAATCCCGCAGAGACTCCGTCACTGATGCCTGTACCAACCAATGCTACCATCCTCCAGGGTTCTTTCGCCCGGCGTGCTTTCCAGCTGACCGGTTCCGGTTGTGGAATATCCGACGCCACTCTCCATACAGCTACGGGGTGCATTTCAGGAAAAGGAACACCCCATCCATCGGCATCCGGCAAGGGTTCTGCAAGCACCAGCTCATAGGTCAACCGCGATTCTGCCGCAGGGTCCAGACGATAGTCGCGCAGGACGCCCCATCGGGGATGTTTCACCGTGAGCAAACGGGTCCCGTGAGGCACATAGAGCCAGACCTCCCCCACCTCATCGACCCGCTTTACGATGCCCAGTGGTGTAGAGAATGCGAAATCCTTGCTGCCCACCACCTTGATGAGTGCGCAAGCCTCTCCGTTCAGGTCGCGCACGGGATGGATGTAGGCAGAGATGTCGTTCGGCATCACCCGGAAACGTGCCACTCCAAACTTCTGTGCCGCCATCGTGAGGCAACACAAGCAGGCTGCGAGATAAATCATCAGACGTTTCATCCTCATTGCAAATTAAAGTTACGTATGTCGAGTATCTCGTCCTCAGGCAACGGGGTATGTCCGTCCGGGAAAGCGGGCTGCCACGTGCGCACATGGATCTGTGGCATGGCTGGGTTGCGGAAGTCCCATAACAGGAACAGATAGCCGTCATCGGAATAGAGGTCCGAACGGTAGGCCTGGCGCAGACTGACGCCATAGATTCCTTCGGCCGTCGGATGACGCATAATCTTGAAGCCACTGAACTGCAAGTCTATATGTTTGTTGGCACGGAACAGTTCCTTGAGTCGTCCGAGATACTCCTGTTTACTCTTGATGTTATAGACCACCTGACGGGGAGACAGATAGCCTTCAGACTCCTGGGAGGAAGCGCGGATGACCGTCCCGACGACAATCAGGGCACGTTCACTGAACAGCTGCTCCAGGAAATCAACGTCCTTGGTCGTATAAGCCGTACGCAGATGCTCCACATAGTTCAGGATGATGCGGCGGCGTTCGGCATCGTCTTCCTCCAACCTGCCGGATACTACTTTCACGGCTTCCGCATAGAAGGGGTTGTCCTTACCGACGGTCCTCCAATCGGGGGCGGTGCGGTGTGTCACACGGACGGGTACTTCCCGTTCCGGCTTCAACGGTTCGTCGGCCTTCTTCACGGAATCCTTCTCCATAACCTTGTCCGCGGCATGAGACGTTGCTTTCTCGCTACGCACGAAGACCTGCGGTACTAGCCTCAACGCCACCGGGTCACAGGCAATGGAGTCCACCCAGCCGACTGCTGCGGTATGACCATCTGCATTCAGCAGGGCCATCCTGCCCGCCTTCCGCACGACAAGGGCATCCGAAGGCAGAAACGGGGAGACAGCCTCATAGCGTGCCGGGGACAGCGGATTCCCTTCGGCATCGGCCAGCTGCCACTGTCCGGCACGGCACAGTGCCATGCGGTCTTTCCCGGACAGATAAATATCGGTATACACGGACGCCACCACCGACCGTCCCTGTCGGTCAATCACTCCACGTCCCTGCTCCGACTGCACCACGGCTCGACCGTTCCGGAAAGAGAAAGCCTCTACGATGGTGTCGGACAGGAACAGGGCATCGCGTCCCTTCCGGTCCATATAGACACAGCGTCCGCTATCCAGCTCACGGCAGTTCAACAGCCCGTCGCTGTAGCGTACGCCCAACAACCGGGAAGAGGTTCCGGGCAGGGTTGCCACCTCTCCGTTCTCATCAATGAAGGCATAGCCCATCCGTCCGTCAGCATCCAGGCGTCCCACGAGAGCGACACCGTCGGCAAAGTCGGCGGCATAATCATACACTGCGGGGAGGACAAGCCGTCCCTGCAAATCCATGTAACCATAATGTCCTGTGTCCGTATAGACCAAGGCACGGGCACACGAGAAGTTATGCATCATCCGGACGGAGTTATCCACGACGGCAACCGTCTCTCCATCACGGTCCAGCAAGACAAAGGGCATGTCCGGGGAATGCTGCGCCACAGTGACCCGGTCGAAGAAGTATCCTATCCGATAGTAGCCGCCGGTGTGGCTCAACGGACGGTCCGGCTGTTCCAGTCCGTAAAGGTGTACCCGACCGTCCGTATCTGTCGCCGTGAACCGTCCGTTGACTACGGCAGACGGTGCCTGCCTCCACGTTCCGGAAGGAGCAGCCACAGTGCCGTCGGTGGTCAGCAGCCCCCATGCAGTCGTGTCCTCCTCACAATAGGGCAATGCATCCACTGTTTCCTGCGGCTTGTGTACACACCCGAACAGGAGCCATAAGACAATTCCCAACCATCCGATATTTCTCAAACTACGGTTCATCAGTTTCCTTATTCTTAATCTGTTGCCCGATGGACGACTTACTTTCCAAACAGCAGCTTGCGGTCGCGCTCGATGGCAGGCCCGGTCCATGCCTCTGGAATAAACTTCCATTGGTTCAGCGGCTTCGGGCTGACGGTTCCCTGCCGTTCGATGTATTTCATAAGGTAATAGCGTAAATCCTTCGGTGTAATCTCCACGATGCGTGTCGCCAGTTCCTCCTTCGGTATGCCTGCGCCGATGGTGAGCAGCTCTCCTCCCCCATTGCCCCGGTACGAATTGATGGCAACCCGGTAGGTGGCCGCCGTGTCAAAAGGACGTCCGTCTGCCATCGAAGTGATGGTAATCTTCTCGCCTTGTGGACGGGTGACATCCACCGTATAGCAGATGCCGGCAGCCGAATCAAAGTTGAAGGCAAAATTCCGGAAGCCGTAACGTGTTCCCGCATTATCCAGCGGAGCCAGCAGCATGATGTGGTCGGCAGGGGTCTGCATCCGGTTGGTCCACAAGGTATAGGAATACTCCAGGTAGTCTTTCACCTCCCGTCCGGTGAGAAGCATCGTATAGAGCATGTTCTCGTAACGGTATAGATTAAACATGTCGCGCATGTAAACGTCCCCGGCACGGATAATCGCGTCATAGGACAGCGGGGCACAGAAAGAGATGTCGGCATGTGTCAGCTCCAGCTGCATGCGGTGAATGAAATCGATGAAAGCGGACGGCCCGAAGTAGGCAGGCTCTGTCTTCAGTGTCTCCGCCACGGTTCCTATCCGTCGGGAGACAAAGGCTTTCACCGTTTCGTAGGCATCGGCAAAATGCTGCATGAACGCCTCACTGACGCCGTAGAATCCCGTGCGGGTCAGCTTGGCACTAACCTTCTTGTACACCACGCGGTCTTCCAGTTTCGACACCCGTATGTCCACTTCTCCCACCATCACGCCGTTGTGGGCAGGATTGACAATCCACACGGGACGCCCTTCCGTATTGGTCACCGTGTCGCAGAAACGGCGATGGTCATGGCCGATGAGAATGGCATCGAATCCCGGCACATTGCGGGCAATGTCGAGCGTGGCGTCTTCGTTGTAGAAATCAATCTGACGCACCGACTCCCTGCCGGCATGGAACACGCCGACGAGGACATCCGGCTTCTCGCGTTCGAGAATGTAAGGCACCCACTGACGGGCACATTCCTCCATGTCCTCAAAATGCAGGCCACTCCACAGATTCTCGGGTAGCCACATGGGAATGGCAGGCGTAATCATACCAAACACGGCGATGCGGACCCCGGCACGTTCAAGCATGACATACGGCGTCAGATAAGGCTTCCCAGTGCGTACATCGATGACGTTGGCTCCCAGGATAGGGAAACGGCAGTCACGTACCCAACGGTCGTAGACAGCATGTCCACCTTCGATGTCATGGTTTCCCATGTTGCCCACATCACAGTGCAGGTAGTTGAGCATGGAGGCCGCCAGATGTTCCGACTGCGTATCGACAAAGTCATAGTAGTAGGCAGTAGGCTGTCCTTGAAGAATGTCTCCGTTATCGATATACACCAGGCGATCGCCCCACTTCTCCCTCAACTTCTCCAGCAACGCGCATACTCTCGCCAGGCTCCCTTCCGACGGTTGGTCGGTAACGAAGTTGTAGGGGAAGAAGTTCCCGTGTATGTCGCTCGTCTCAATGAGTTTCAGATGGATTTCTTTCGTCTTCAAGATGCAGCGTGTAAGGTTGGTTAATAGGTGGTGGAACGGTGCGTAGCTTTCCACCAGGCGGTGTTGGTCTTGGCTACAGCCTCCGAACTGGTGCTCGGGTCCGAAATGGTCAGCCCTGAGAAGGAATGGATAGGCCGTACGTTCGGTTGCGAAAGGGTGGTATAATATTCGTCAGTGTGCACCGAATAGATAACCGTCCGTGCCAGCTGTTCCTCAAAAAGCTCCTGCAAGTGCTCTCCCCGGTTCAACGTGGAGACATAATCGCCCATATCGTAAAAGATGGTTGGACTATAGCCGTCGAGCCTTTGAAGATAACCTAGCAGAGAGGTGTCAAACGTATACCGGGCATTGATTTCATTCATCACTTCAGCCAGGGCATCCAGCTGGGAACAGTCAATGACCGAAAGTGTGCCATAAGGCAGATTGTAGGCAGAATAGAACTCATAGAAGTGGTCGCAAATCGCCTGATAATCGGGTGTTCCCAACAGGTAAGCTCCTATTCGGGCATACGGAAGACCGTAAGCCATCATCTCGCATGTGGAAGCAATGAGATGACCGGTCACGTGACGCAAATCGTATGCTACCTCCACGGATGCCATGTAACAATCGTCAAACAGGATAAACTCCATGGTCATGCCGGCATTGGCAATGCCGTCTGCCAACGCCGTGACATCCGTCTGATAAGCTTTCTCCGTACCGCCGAAGAAACGCGTCAGGGGAGCACCGTCCACATCCCAATGGTATTTGAAGGGAACCAACGAACGTGCCCGGCTGTTGTATACCGGGATCCAGCCCATGCCGTGACAACCGATGGTCATGGCATACGTCCGGGCGGGCGCAAAGGACTTGACATCGTTCAGAATGCCCGTAATACCCTGCGATGTGGTAAAAGCAGGATCCGTATAACGTTTCAGGATGTTGTGCTCGCACTTGCCTTTCTTGCATACAATCTCATACAGCTCGGCCTCATCCGGAGCCGTCGAAAAGAAGACTATCACATGTTCATTCTCCAGCCCACGCTGGCTGATAGCTTGCTCCATATCGGAGATATTTGTCCGGAAATAACCGGTCAGGTTATTCGACCAGGGGAAATACATGAAGAGAGTCTTCTCGGCGAGCCGATCCGTGTCCACCTTATCATCACAGCCTGAAACCGACAGTCCGATAATTACAATCAGGCCGAAAGCCAGACAATTTATCAGTCTACGAAATACCATATATTCAGTTTTTTGTTTTGAACGGCCAAAGATAAGAAAAATACGCCACACCCCATGCAAAGCCCGGGCATCTCTTGGTGACTTTCTCCATCTTCGGGTTCAGACAGACGGGTGAAAGCCGGAAGATTTTCGCAACTTACCTTCCTGCAAGGGGAGCGCTTTGCGGAGATTCATATAACTTTGCGTGAATTTACCGAAGAAACAAACGACAAACTATGGACAACGAGAAAAGACTTTGGTTCGTCTTCTTCAACGACCAGCTGCTGCTGGAGAAGAAAGACGGCAAACTGACAATACCTTATCAAAACGAGCCTCCAACTCCGGTGGCTGCATGGACGCACATCCACGAACTTTCGATGTTCGACGGCGAAACCTTCAACGCGTATGCCCTCCCGTCACCGGTTCTCGAAAACGAGCGGTTCATCATGATGGGGCTGCGGGCCTCGTTTGAGGTGCTGCTCCCCAGCCAATACCAGAAAGCTGGAAAGGCTCAGGAACTGATTTACTGGGACAGAAATTCCCGCTTCTGCCCGTCATGCGGCATGCCAATGGACTGGCATACCAACATCAGCAAATGCTGCTCGGGCTGTGGTAAGGAGATATGGCCGACGGTGTCGACCGCCATCATTGTCCTGATAACCCGGGGTGACGAAGCACTCATGGTGCATGCCCGCAACTTCAAGGGGGACTACTACGGACTGGTGGCAGGTTTTGTGGAAACCGGAGAGACGCTGGAAGAGTGCGTGGAACGGGAAGTCATGGAGGAAACGGGTCTGCGTATCCGCAATATCCGCTATTTTGCGAGCCAAGCGTGGCCCTACCCCTTCGGGCTGATGGTGGGTTTCACGGCTGAATATGAAAGCGGAACCATCAAGTTGCAGGATTCCGAGCTCAGCGCCGGGGACTTCTTTCACAAAGACCATTTGCCCAACATCCCCGGCAAGGTGAGTCTTGCCCGTAAGTTGATTGACCACTGGATTGGCAAATGATAAAAAAAAATAGTCTACCGGGGACAGCCGTACAGAACGAGAACCTGAGCTGATGGGAGTTCTGTACGGCTGCCCGGTGGACTATTTTAATCTTGACAAGACAGTTTCAGGGATTCATGCCTTTTTCCGGAAGCGATTGCAGATACTTGCGCTCAGGAAACCAACACAGAAGATGAGCAAGGTGCCAAAGACGATGGCAAGGTTGTCATGCACCAGCGGGCTGATGGTAATCCATGCCACGAGGATGACGCCACAGACGACACCCAGGATGGCATCGAAATTGCGGACAAACTTCCGCGAGAGATACCCCAGCAGGAACAGTCCGAGCATACCGCCACTGAAGATGGATGACAACATCCACCAGGCATCCAGCGCACTGTTGACATTCAGGAAAGCGATGGCGACGAGGATGCCGAGCACACCTATCGCCAGGCTGCCTATCTTCAGAACCAGCAGTTGTTCCTTATCGGAAGCCTGCTTGCGAAAACGCTTGTAATAGTCGGTCAGGATGATGGTCGACGAACTGGTCACGCTGGTTGCCACCGTACTCATTCCGGCAGCAAAAATGGAGGCAATGAGCAGTCCCGTCACTCCCACCGGCAATTCCTGAACAATAAAAAAGGGGAACACGTAATCCGCCTTTGCCTGGATGTCCGCCGGAAGCAAATCGGGGTATACCTTATAATACGCATAGAGCGCCGTACCAATCAGAAAGAAGATGGCAGAAACGGGGATGAACAGGTAACCTCCGAAGAGTGCCGAGAACTTGGCTTCACGCTCACTCTTGGCTGTATGATAGCGCTGCACGTAGTTCTGGTCGATACCGTAGTTCTGCAGGTTGATAAAGATGCCGTAAATCAGGCATACCCAGAATGTGGAGGAACTGATGTCCAGCGAGAGGTCGCCCAGATAGAACTTGTTGTCCTGTGCAGCAATCTCAAAGGTCTGCATCGGACCTTCCGGCATCTTGAACAGGAGGACAGCCAGACACACCAAAGCACCACCAATCAGGATGAAACCCTGAATGGCTTCCGTCCATATCACCCCTTTCATGCCTCCCATCATCGAGTAGATGATAATGGCAATGCTGGTCACGATGATGACCAACTGAATGTTCCACCCCATCAGGCTGTTCATCGGCAGAGCCAGCAGGAACAGGATGGCTCCCATACGCGCTATCTGGGTCAGGAGGTAACACATCGAGGCATAGAGCCGCGCCCACACTCCGAAACGCTCTTCCAAGAAGCTGTAGGCTGACACACTCCCGATGTTCCGATAGAAAGGGACGAAATATTTTGCGGCAAAATAGGATGCCACAGGGATGGAAATGCTGAACACAAAGGCATTCCAATCGCCGGCAAACGCTTTTCCGGGATACCCCAGGTAGCTGATGCTACTCACGTATGTGGCAAAGATGGACATGCCGACCACCCATCCGGGCAGGCTGCGTCCGGCAGAAGTAAATTCATCCGAAGAGGTCTTCTTCTTGAAGAAGGAACATCCCAGCAGCATCACGCCACCGGTAAACACGAGGAATACAATCAGGTCTATAATATGCATATTGTTCGGGAAGTTTAAAGGTTACAGGGGCAATGCTTCCAAAGCCATACGGACGCGCTCACGCTCAGGTGCATTGAATTTGTGGAAGGGAGCTGCCACGAAGTCGTCGCAGATGCCCAATATGGACAGGGCGCATTTCAACCCTTTCAGGTAACTTGACCCGTGCTGTCCGATGGTGTAGATGGTGGAGCTGATCTGCATGATGATGGGTTGCAGGCGCTTCAACGTCTCCAGGTCACCGGCTTTTGCGGCATTGTACATGTCCACATAGAGTTTGGGGAACATGTTGGCTCCACCATTGATACCTCCATGAGCACCCATCAGCACACATTCCGCTGTCATCTCTTCCGGACCGACGAGCATGGCAAAATCAGGACGTTCCTTCATCATGTGCATGACCGACTGGAAGTAGACTCCATTTGCCGAACTGTCCTTGAAACCGATAACACGGGGATTCTGTGCGATGCGGTGTACCGTGACGGGCGCAAAGCTGACCTTCACATGCGAAGGCATATTATAAAGGAATACGGGAAGAGGCAGCTGCGGAACCAGGTCTTCATAGAACTCCGCCAACTCCGGTTGCCCGGGTGCAAAATAGTAAGGCGGAGCCGACACGACTGCGGCTGCCCCACAGTCCGCTGCAATCTTCGCCATGCGGATACTCTCGACGATGGAGGTGTCGGTGATGCACACCAGGACAGGCAACCGTCCGTTGTTGATACGACAGGTCTCGCGAATCATGGCGTGGCGCAGGTGATAGCTCAGGCTCTGCTCTTCCCCGGTGGTCCCGAGAATAAACAATCCGTGCACACCTCCGGCAATGAGGTGTTCGATCAAACGTTCCAGACCGGCAATGTCCAACGTGTCGTTGCTTTTCAACGGAGTGACCAAGGGTGGGATAATACCACTAAGAGGGCTTTTCAAAAGGTTTTCCATAATGTTACAATTTAAAATTAAGGTCGAACATAAGTTTATGTCTACAAATCTATAAAATATCTGTAAAACGGACGTCCTGACCGTCATATTTCTTTAAATTTGCCTTGATTTTTACTTAACACCCAATCATTATGAACCACAAACACTTCCCCACCCTGCTCGGCACGGTCTGCTTTGCCGTAGGGCTGTTCGCCGCCTCTCCGACGGTGCTCCTTGCCCAGGTAAAGACCGACGGCATCCCGACACGGGATCAGGTAGGCGCACTCAATCTGCCTGCCGACATCGCCCCCATCGAGGCTCCGTTTGACATGCCCCAACTCACTCGTCCGCAATTCAAGGCCGACACCCTCTCGATTACCCAAACCGGTGCCAAGGAAGGCAAGATGGCAACACGTGCCATCCAGAAGGCCATCGACCGCATGAACCGCCAGGGAGGCGGTACGGTCCTCGTGCCTGCCGGCGTATGGAACACCGGTCGCATCGAACTGAAAAGCAATGTCAACCTCCACCTGACAGAAGGTGCCGAACTGCACTTCAGCGGCAACATCAAGGACTACCAACCTGCCGTCTTCACCCGCAACGAAGGGGTGGAACTTTATTCACTCGGAGCCTTGGTGTATGCCAACGGACAACGCAACATCGCCCTGACCGGCAAAGGGAAACTGGTAGGTCCGCCACAGGACTGCGAAATCCAGCAACGCCAGATGCGCGGAGGAGTCATCGAGACTTACATTGATGTCAACACACCGATCGAAAAACGTATCTACGACGGGAAGAGAGGCAAGTCGGTATTCCTTCCCATGTTCGTATCACCGACCAATTGCCGGAACGTACTCATCGAAGGAGTATCGTTGGAAAGTACACCATTCTGGAACGTAGTGCCTGTCTATTGCGACAGCGTCATCATCCGGGGCATCACCGTACACTCCGTAGGTATACCTCGTGGCGACGGCATCGACATCGAATCCACCCGGAACGTACTCATCGAATACAGCACACTGAGCTGTGGCGACGACTGCTTCACCATGAAGGCAGGACGCTGTGAGGACGGTCTGCGCGTGAACAAGCCCTCGGAAAACATTGTCGTGCGCCATTGCCTGGCGGAAAAGGGACATGGAGGCATCACTTGCGGCAGCGAGACGGCCGGCATGATACGCAACCTCTATGTACACGACTGCGTGTTCGACGGGACCGGGACAGGACTTCGCTTCAAGACCCGCCGTAACCGTGGCGGTGGCGGTGAGAACCTGACCTACGAACGCATCCGCATGCGTCTCAGCGGACAACCTTTCGTCTGGGATATGCTGGGCAGCAAAACATTCGTAGGCGATCTTGCCATCCGTCTGCCGGCACGCGACATCACTCCACTCACCCCCTCGTTCAGAAACATCACGGCACGCGACATCATCGTGGAGTCGGGCACACAGTTCATCAAGGCACAAGGCATCCCCGAGACACCGGTGGAGAATGTACGGATTGAGAATGTCACCGCCCGGACCGACAAACTCATGCTCTTCCAGGATGTCAACGGAATGACGTTGAAGAATGTCAGCATCGAGTGTCCCGACTCGCTCATCAAGTTGGTCGACGGACGCGGCATCCGCTTTGAGCAGGTACACTTCATCCTGCCGGAGGGGAAAGTTTCATTGGAGAAGGAAGGAGAGCTCAGCCGTGACCCGGAATTCATCCGCTGCCTGATGCGCCCTCAGAAGTGACGGAAGGGCAAGTTATGTGAGTCCTGTTTATAGGTTTTCGGAATTTATTGTTACTTTTGCCCAACCGATAAAACGGCAAAATGAACATTTACTCTAAATCCAACTAACTGAAGATTATGAAGAGACTAGCATTTTTAATGGCATTGGGAATTCTCGCATCGTGCGGGAACAAGCCGGCAGAACAGACCGAACGGAAAACATTGGGAGAATCAACCTTCCCCGGCGACTTCGTAACAGAAGAGTATGCACAACGTGCCGAAGGTTATGACTGGACAGCCGTCAGCATCACAGCTGCTTCGGATACGACAGCCCACATCAGCATCCGTTCGAGAGCCGACGTGAAGAACCCGACCTGTACATTCGACGGCGACGGTACCCTGACGCACAATGGCGACACCCTGGTCGTAGCCAAAGAGGGCAGTCACATCTTCTTCACCCTCCGTGGAGACACCTTGTCCATTTCATCGGACGACCCAAGCCTGCTCTACTACTACTGTTCCGGTGGAGCGACCTTGCAGGGTGACTACCTCAAACTGCATGAGGCACTCGACAAGAGCCAGCTCACTCCGGCTGAGCCTCAGCCCGAGCCCTAACCGGTAACAATGACAGACGACAAACCTTCAAACAAAGAAAGAGGAGAGGACATTTCCACATAAGGGATACGTTCTCTCCTCTTTCCATATCCGGAACACCTGCAAAAGCAGCTGTTCCTTAGTCTTTGTTATCTTTCAGCTTTTGGAAAATCAGCCCTTCCAGCTCTTCTGCCAATTCGGGATTGTCGGCAATGCACTGTTTGGCAGCATCGCGTCCTTGTCCCAACTTGGTGTCATTGTAGCTGTACCATGAACCGCTCTTCTTGATGATGCCCATGTCGGTACCCAGGTCGACAATCTCCCCGGTGCGAGATATCCCTTCCCCGAACATGATATCGAACTCCGCTCTGCGGAAGGGAGGAGCCACCTTGTTCTTCACCACCTTCACACGGGTCTGCTTTCCGATGACCTCCTCACCGTCTTTGATGGGCTGCCCCGGACGGATGTCCAGACGCACCGAAGCATAGAACTTCAAGGCATTACCACCCGTAGTCGTCTCCGGATTGCCAAACATGACACCGATCTTCTCACGCAACTGGTTGATGAAAATGCAAGTGGTGTTGGTCTTGCTGATGGTCGACGTCAGCTTACGCAGTGCCTGTGACATCAGACGTGCCTGCAACCCGACCTTATTCTCACCCATGTCACCCTCCAACTCGGCTTTCGGAGTCAAAGCCGCTACCGAGTCGATGACAATGATATCAATAGCCGATGAACGGATCAGCTGTTCGGCAATCTCCAGTGCCTGCTCTCCGCTGTCGGGCTGGGAAATCCACAAATTGTCAATGTCGACACCCAACTTGGCCGCATAGAAACGGTCGAACGCATGTTCCGCATCGATGAAAGCAGCGATGCCGCCACGCTTCTGTGCCTCAGCAATGGCATGAATGGCAAGTGTTGTCTTACCGGACGATTCCGGACCGAAGATTTCGATGATTCTCCCCTTCGGATATCCACCGACGCCCAATGCGGCATTCAACCCGATGGAACCGGTCGGGATGACCTCTACCTCCTGTACGATCTCGTCACCCAGTTTCATGATAGAGCCTTTACCGAAGTTCTTCTCTATCTTATCCATGGCAGCTTGCAAGGCTTTCATCTTGTCGCTGCCTTCAAACTCCAGTTCTCCATTATCCTTTTTAGCCATATCACTCTTGTTTATTTCAGAATCTGTTGCGCATGCTCCTTGGTCTTCACCTCCTTGGGAGTGATGATACGCTCGATGATTCCTTCTTCGTTAATAATAAATGTCGTACGGAACGTTCCCATATAGGCACGTCCATACATCTTCTTCTCACCCCACACGCCGAATTGCTCCACCAGCTTCTTGTCGGTATCTGCAATCAACGTAAAGGGCAGATTGTTTTTGGCAATGAACTTCTGATGGGAAGCCGCACTGTCCACACTGACACCAATCACTTCATAACCGGCTTTACGAAGGTCTTCATACCCATCACGCAAGCTGCATGCCTGTGCCGTGCAACCCGAAGTGTTATCCTTCGGATAGAAATAGAGCACCACTTTCTTGCCCTTATAGACACTCAGACGCACTTCTTCACCGTTCTCATTCAACCCCAGGACCTCCGGGGCCTTATCTCCTACATTCATCATATCAAGCGAATAAATTAAGGATGAAGGACGAGACTTCCCCCCTCCCTCATCCGAAGGTTATTTTTTTAAAGTTCCAAATCGCCATCAAACACTTCGTGCCAGGGCAATCCCTGTTTGTTCAGCTGCTCCATGAAGGGATCCGGGTCAAACTCTTCCACGTTGAAGACACCCGGCTTTTTCCACAACCCTTTGAGGAACATCATGGCACCAATCATCGCAGGCACACCGGTCGTGTAGCTGACGCCTTGCATACCGGTCTCCAGGTAAGCGGCATGGTGGCTGCAATTGTTATATACATAATAGGTACGTTCCTTGTCGTCCTTCAGACCACGGATGCGGCATCCGATGGATGTCTCACCATCGTAGTTCTCACCCAAATCCTGCGGATTGGGAAGAACGGCCTTCAGGAATTGCAGCGGCACGATTTTCACTCCGTTGTAGTCCACCTCATCGATGCGTGCCATACCGATGTTCTGAATGACCCGCAGGTGAGTCAGATACTCCTGTCCGAATGTCATCCAGAAACGTGCACGCTTGATGGTCGGGTAGTTCTTCACCAGCGACTCCAGCTCCTCATGGTAAAGCAGGTAGGAATCTCTCGGGCCGATGTTCGGATAAGTCAGCGACTTATGGATTTCCAACGGCTGGGTGGTCACCCACTTGCCATTTTCATAGTAGCGTCCGTTCTGCGTGATTTCGCGGATGTTGATTTCCGGATTGAAGTTGGTGGCAAAAGCCTTGTGGTGGTTTCCGGCGTTGCAGTCCACGATATCGAGATACTGGATCTCGTCAAAATGGTGCTTGGCTGCATAAGCCGTATAAATGCCACTCACTCCCGGGTCAAAGCCACAACCCAGGATGGCTGTCAGACCGGCCTCCTCAAAACGCTGCTTGTAAGCCCACTGCCAGCTGTATTCGAAATGTGCCACATCCTTCGGCTCATAGTTGGCAGTGTCCAGGTAATTCACACCTGCCTTCAGACAGGCTTCCATAATGGTCAGGTCCTGATACGGAAGTGCCACATTGATGACAATCTCCGGCTTGAACTCATTGAACAAAGCCACCAGTTCGTCTACATTGTCGGCATCCACCTGCGCAGTCTTGATGTTCGGATTACCGATAGCCTTCACAATATTGTCACACTTCGCCTTCGTACGGCTTGCAATCATCACGTCTGTAAACACGTCAGGATTCTGTGCTACTTTGTGCGCCACAACGGTTCCAACACCACCTGCGCCAATAATTAAAACTCTACCCATTCTGTTTTTATCTAATTTTAAAATGTTATTGATTATTCTCTGATTGGGTGCCAGCGCGACAGTCTGCTTCCGCCCAGGCGACGGAAACAAATGCACTCCCGTGCTAACGTCGACAAAAATAATATAATTTGTGAAGGAGAGTGCTACTTTCCGCCGTTATTTTTTAGCGGAATGCCATAAAATTGTCGGTTGTCACACTTATTTCATACGAAAAAGTTTACTTTTGTATATCCTTATTAATAGAGGACAACAAATACAGAATCTGTCATAAAATCGTAACATGGATATTATATCTTCGTAACAAAGATGCTGGACCTTTGCATCCAGAGAAATGTGTTCGCAACATTAAAAGAAATAGGTATGAACGATATTCGAATTTTGGTCGTCGACGACGAAGAAGACTTGTGTGAGATCTTGAAGTTCAACTTGGAAAATGAAGGGTTCTGGGTCGACACCGCCAACTCGGCGGAAGAAGCCCTCAAACTGGACCTGACCCGCTACAACCTCCTGCTTCTGGACGTGATGATGGGCGAGATTTCCGGTTTCAAAATGGCAAGTATGCTGAAAAAGGACAAAAACACGGCTTCCATCCCCATCATCTTCATCACAGCCCGGGACACGGAAAACGACACCGTCACAGGCTTCAACCTCGGAGGAGACGACTACATCTCCAAACCGTTCTCCCTGCGCGAAGTCGTGGCACGTGTCAAGGCGGTTCTCCGACGTACCGCTGAAACCCAGGCGGCACAACCCGACATACTAACCTACCACGGGCTGAGCATGGACATCGCCCAGAAACGCGTGACCATCAATGGAGAAGACGTGGCTCTCACGAAAAAGGAATTCGAAATCCTGAAACTCCTGCTCAAATCACCGGGAAAGGTATTCTCCCGCGAAGACATCCTTGCCAAAATCTGGAGTGATGAAGTCTACGTACTCGACCGCACCGTCGACGTGAACATCACCCGTCTGCGTAAAAAAATCGGCGACTACGGGAAACATATCATCACCCGCCTTGGCTACGGATACTGTTTCGATGAAAAATAAACTTAAACCGTTCCTTTCATAACCATGTCCATCACCCGAATGATTTCATTCAGCCAGCGTCTGTTCCTGTCTGTTCTGCTGCTGTTCCTCTCCTTTGCGGCATGCTTCCTCATCTACCAGTATCAACGGGAGAAGTCCTACCGCATCGAAGTGCTGAACACACGTCTGCAAGCCTACAACGTGCAGATGTACGAGCACCTGACCGAAACCGAGAAACCCTGGAACGATTCCCTGCTGACGCGTTACACCCGGTTCCACACCATGCCGGACTTGCGGGTGACGGTCATCAAGACGGACGGGACGGTCCTGTTTGACAACGAAAAGGATGCCGCCCAAACCACAAACCACCGTGACCGGACGGAAGTGAAACAGGCGCTGGAAAAAGGAAGCGGCTACTCCATCCAGCGCAAATCTCATACACTCAACAACGATTTCTTCTATTCCGCCACCTACTTCAAGGAGAAGGGACTCATTGTCCGCACCGCACTGCCCTACAACAGTGCCGACCTCATCGACGAGCTGTCCATCGACTGGCGCTACCTGTGGTTCTCCCTGGCATTAATCCTCGTCCTGGGATACATCTACTACAAGTACACCAGCAACCTTGGGAAGACCATCAGTCAGCTGCGCCGCTTTGCCCAGCAGGCGGAAAACGACGAAGACCTGGCACAGTTCCATTTCGAGTTCCCCAACAACGAACTGGGCGAAATCTCCCACCACATCGTGCAACTTTACACCCAGGTGAAACGGAGCGAAGAGGACAAAGTGCGCCTCAAACGTCAGTTGACCCAAAACATCGCCCACGAGCTGAAGACCCCGGTGAGCAGCATACAAGGCTACCTGGAAACCATCATCTCCAACCCGGATATGGACAAGACACAACGTAACCAGTTCATGGAACGCTGCTATGCACAAAGCAACCGCCTGTCCAGCCTCCTGCGTGACATCTCCCTGCTGACCCGCATGGATGAAGCGTCACAATCAATCGCCATGGAGGAAGTCGACTTGTGCCACATCATTGCCAATGTGCACGCCGATGTCGCCTTGCAGCTGAACGAGAGAGGGATGCGCTTCCTGCAACTGGTTCATCCGCCCATGAAGGTACAAGGCAATCCCTCCATGCTCTACTCCATTTTCCGTAACCTCACCGACAACGCCATTGCCTATGCCGGGCCGAACGTGACCATCACCATCAAATGTGTCATGGAGACTCCCGAATATTACCGCTTCAGCTTTGCCGACAACGGGGTCGGCGTCGCCCCCGAGCACTTGGACCACATATTCGAACGCTTCTACCGTGTCGACAAGGGACGCTCGCGAAAGTTGGGTGGCACGGGACTGGGACTCGCCATTGTGAAAAATGCCGTTATCCTCCACGGGGGTACCATCTTTGCCCGCATAGCCTCCACCGGAGGACTGGAGTTCATCTTCACCATCTCGAAACGTTGACAGCGACTCCACGCCCTGATAGGACAAGCGTAGCAGACTGTCAAAATGTCAAATGAACCGCCTGAGAATGCCTTTCCTCGCACCAAAATACAGTCCGGTGGATTCCGAGGGCCTTCTCAGGCGATTCGCAAAATACACATTGCTGCCGGTTCACGTCAGGCAGCATCATTTTGATGCATGACAGACACACAATCTCCCATTACGACTATCCCAAGCCCCACGCTCCCTCTTCCACGTTACCTTCCGATTTGTTGACACAGCCCACCTTCTGGAGTGCGAAACTCGGAATTTTTCGCTTCCATTTTCCAAAGATTTGACTTTCGGGCACGAAACAATTGTGTTTGGGAGGGGAAACTATATTGTTTGACGCCCCAAACTATATTGTTTGGCTCGCGAAACAATATTTTTCCGAGCACGTTTTGTCTGTTTTTCGAAAACAGAATGTATAGTTTTCTAAAATCAAAGACTTTTTTCGGACGTTTCGTTTGCAATCATTCACGTTTCATCTCCAGATTATCGGATTTTCAAAAAGCATGAGTTAGCAGAAAAAGAAGATTTGGACAAACTTGTATGGCCCATCCGCCTTATCAATTTCTTTTTGTCATCCGCAGAACGTCCAACCGGATTCACTCTCCAACAAAAATATCAGAGACAAACATTTGTATTTTCAGTAGTTTATCTTACCTTTGACGAACAAGTTGCCGACGGCAAGCCAACGGTTATCAAA
Organism: Bacteroides sp. Marseille-P3684; assembly: GCF_900291465.1. Classification (GTDB taxonomy): domain Bacteria; phylum Bacteroidota; class Bacteroidia; order Bacteroidales; family Bacteroidaceae; genus Phocaeicola_A. The sequence continues at coordinate 2,293,817 of NZ_LT985808.1, read as the reverse complement.
TCCGTTTGACAGACAAAGAGGTATATTTATCGGAACCCCGTCCGTATGAAAGCTTCCGTCAGCAATAATAATAGTAAACACCTGAACCAATCGAAGCATGACCATGAAAGTACCGACATCCAGTCCCCCGCCCTAGCAGTCTCCAAACTTCCGGGCATGAGTTTTTCACGGTAATGAAACCGGCAACCTAGTTCTTTAACCACAAAAAATATTTGAAGATTATGAGTTACGACCTGATGGCTTTTGAAAGCGACAAAGCACCTAAGAAATACAAGGACTTTTTACGTTGGTACGACGAACAGACCGAATGGAATGGTGAACATGACTACAACAACCCCTCTCTGGCTTCGGACAGTCTGCAGGGCTGGTATGGTGAAATGGTCCAGACCTTCCCGAACATGAACCTCCCCCTCCTCCCCGACATTGACCCGGGTGACAAGCACCTGGCGGATTATGCCATCGGACATCACGTCATCTATGTGGCTTTCGGATGGTCCGTTGCCGGCGAAGCCTTCGAATGCGCCAAGGCTCTTGCCGACAAATACTGCGTAGGCCTTTTCGACGTCAGCGGAGATGGCGAAGTGTTCTTCCCGGATGGGAGGAACATGAAGTGATTCCGCTGCGTTGAGTGGGAGTAGATGAAGAATTTCAACTCCATACCACTGTATATGGTGCGAAGTTTGTACCTTTGCTCACCAATCAGCAACTAGAACCAAAAGATATGAACATCGCAATCGTAGGAACCGGCTACGTGGGACTCGTTAGCGGAACATGCTTTGCCGAAATGGGAGTCAATGTAACGTGTGTCGACGTAGACCAACAAAAGATATATAACCTGCAACAGGGTCAAGTGCCTATCTATGAGCCTGGACTGGACGAAATGGTGCTCCGCAATCAACGTGAGGGACGCCTGCATTTTACAACTGACCTGACGAGTTGCCTCAATGACGTAGAGATTGTCTTCAGTGCAGTAGGCACTCCCCCTGACGAAGACGGAAGCGCCGACCTAAGCTACGTACTGGAAGTGGCACGCACTGTGGGACATGAGATGCAACACTATGTATTGCTGGTCACGAAATCGACCGTCCCCGTCGGGACCGCCCGCAAGGTAAAAGCCGTCATCCTGGAAGAGCAAGCCAAACGTGGAGTAAATATCCCCTTCGACGTGGCATCCAACCCGGAGTTCCTCAAAGAAGGAGCTGCCATCAAGGACTTCATGAGCCCTGACCGCGTAGTCGTCGGTGTAGAATCCGATAAGGCCAAGGAGTTGATGACCCGACTCTATCGTCCCTTCCTCCTGAATAACTTCCGGGTTATCTTCACCGACATTCCGTCCGCCGAAATGATCAAATATGCAGCCAATTCGATGCTGGCTACCCGCATCAGCTTCATGAATGACATCGCCAACCTCTGTGAACTGGTAGGAGCTGATGTCAACATGGTACGCAAGGGCATCGGGGCAGATACCCGCATTGGCAGCAAATTCCTTTATGCCGGTTGTGGGTATGGCGGAAGCTGTTTCCCAAAAGATGTAAAGGCTCTCATCAAAACCGCTGAACAGAATGGATATGACATGCGGGTACTCAAAGCCGTAGAGGAAGTCAATGAGCGACAGAAGTCCATCCTTTTCCGTAAGCTCAGTGCCCACTATGGCGGTGTGCTCAACGACAAGACAGTCGCCATCTGGGGATTGGCTTTTAAAGCTGAGACTGACGACATGCGTGAAGCCACCTCACTGGTCACCATCAAACTCCTATTGGACGCCGGCTGCAAGGTACGTGTATTTGACCCTGTCGCCATGGATGAATGCCGTCGGCGTATCGGTGACCGTGTGGAATATGCCGCCGACATGTACGACGCCACCTTGAATGCCGATGCGCTGCTGGTCATCACCGAATGGAAGCAATTCCGTCTGCCCAGCTGGAATGTCGTGCGCAAGCTGATGAACCGTCCGTTTATCATTGACGGACGTAACATCTATGATGCCAACGAAATCAAGAATTTCGGCTTTGAGTACACTTGTATAGGACGTTAACCCTCTCTAAAAAGCTTATGCAACTTATCAACGAAGATACTATCTGTGCCATTGCCACGGCACAAGGAGGTGCCATAGGTGTCATCCGTGTCTCCGGCAGTCGCGCCATTGAAATCACGGAGCGTATATTCACTCCGGCAACAGGTGCAGCCCTGTCAGAACGCAAGTCGCACACACTGACTTACGGACAAATATGCGCTGATACTGGTGAACTGATTGATGAGGTCCTGGTAAGTCTGTTTCGCGGTCCTCACTCCTACACCGGCGAAGATGCTACGGAAATCATGTGCCATGGCTCATCGTACATCCTCCAGCAAGTCATGCAACTGCTCATTGCCAACGGATGTCGCAGTGCCAACCCCGGAGAATACACCCAACGTGCCTTCCTGAATGGCAAAATGGACCTTAGCCAGGCTGAAGCAGTAGCCGACCTGATAGCCTCCTCAAATGTAGCTACCCACCGTCTGGCGATGAACCAGATGCGTGGAGGCTTCAGCAATGAGCTTCGCGCCCTAAGGACTCGTCTGTTGGACTTCACTTCCCTCATCGAACTGGAGTTAGACTTCAGCGAGGAGGATGTAGAATTTGCTGACCGCAGCCAATTATGTACACTGGCAACGCAGATAGAAAACATCATTGCCCACCTGGTACACTCCTTCAGCGTGGGAAATGCAGTAAAGAACGGCATCCCCGTAGCAATTATCGGTGAAACGAATGCCGGCAAATCGACCCTTCTCAATTTGCTGGTGAATGAAGAGCGTGCCATCGTCAGTGATATTCACGGGACGACCCGTGATGTCATTGAGGACACGATTAACTTACGCGGTATTACCTTCCGCTTTATTGATACTGCCGGCATCCGTGAGACAAGTGACAGAATTGAAAGTCTCGGCATCGAACGTACATTCCAAAAGTTAGAGCAAGCCAGCATCGTCCTATGGGTTATAGACAGTACCACCGCCCAGACGCAATATGCCTCATTGGCTCAGAAGATTCTTCCCCATTGCAAAGGCAAGAAGCTCATCCGTCTCTTCAACAAGTCCGACCTTCTCTCACCGGAAGCACAAACGGCCCTTTCCCATCTGCCTCTTGATGAAGGAGACACTCTATTCATTTCAGCCAAGCAGCACGAAAACACCGATGCACTACAATCCCTTTTGGTAAAGGGCGCTTCTCTCCCAGAAATTTCACAGAGCGACGTCATCGTCACCAACATCCGACACTTCGAGGCCCTCTCCCATGCTCTCGATGCCATCCATCGTGTTCAAGATGGTTTATCTGCTCGTTTATCAGGTGATTTCTTATCCCAGGATATTCGCGAATGTATCTTCTATCTTAATGATATCTTGGGAGAAGTAACGAATGATGAAGTGTTGGGGAATATATTCAGGAAGTTTTGCATCGGAAAGTGATTGCGCATAACTGACTGCAACGAATTAGAACTAACTATAACGAAGCCGCTGATTTCCAGCGGCTTTTTTTATTTGTCCAGAATCCGGCTGATAGCAGTCGGATGCAGTTGTCCTCCCTATTTTTCTACCATATTTCTACCACGGAACAAATCGAGGTTTGACCCCGATGTCACACTGACGCAGTAGTTGACGTGTGTTGACAATGGTTTACGTGAGTGGACAAAAAGGGAAATAAAATGCAAGACGAACGCAGAGCCATAAGCCTGCTTATGGGCTGTGCTGAGGCGCAGCTTTTATTGCAGACCGCAAGGTCTGAAATTATTCGAGCTGTCAAAAGCTCATGTTTAACGAAAATATGGAGGACAAACGACATGGAAGTAAAAAGAATCTGCCAGTGGTGCGGCAAGCCTTTTATAGCGCAAAAGACCACCACAAACTATTGCAGTCCGCAATGCTCCAAGAGAGGTTACAAACATCGCATGAAAGAGCGGAGAATGGAACTTCGGCAAATTCAGGAAATGGTTAAAGTAAAGAAAAAGCTGGATAGTCAGGAATACTTCACCTTTTCCCAAACGGCCAAACTGATGGGCGTTTCCCGTCAGTATGTTTACAAGCTGGTGAAAGAAGACAAACTCCGTGCTTCACGGCTGAGTTCAAGAATGTCTCTTATCCGCAGAAGCGACATCGAGTTGATGCTGAAAACCAAACCATACGAAAGCATCAAGCCAAAGGATGATGTTGACATTACTGAATACTATACTGCCGAGCAGATAGCGGAGAAGTACAAGGTAAACACCAAATGGGTATGGACATACACCAGAGAGCATGATGTCCCTAAGGTCAAAATCCGCCAGTTCAACTATTACAGCAAGAAGCACATTGATGCAGCATTTGCCAAGTACAAGACGGACGATGCCTTGACGGAATGGTACACTCCCGAAGAAATTGAGAAGAAATATGGCATGACACGTGTCGCCATCCGCTCTCATGTCTATCGCAACAATATCCCATCAAAGAAAGAACACGGACAGATATTCTATTCCAAACTACACTTCGACCTATCCAAACAGACCGCCGAAGAAGATTCATCGGAATACTACACCGTCCAGGAAGCCATGAAGAAATACAACCTCACACGGGATTCGGTTTACGGCATCCTGCAATTCCACGAAATCAAACGGGAAAAGAAAGGACGGTTCGTGCGATTCCTGAAAGTGGAATTCGACCACATTATGGGAGCCCGTTAGTGGCTAAATGCAACCGACTGTAATTATCCGGAAATTATTTCCTGCTGATTACGGTCTGCACAACATCATTAAGGATTTTCGCAGCAAAAGTCAGTTATAACCATTTAATATTCATCATTATGTCAGAATGCAAAACAGTAACATTGAGGACACGCCCATTGAAGAAAGGTATGCTGTCTTTCTACCTTGATTATTATCCGGGCTACCGTGACCAAGAAACGATGAAGACCATCCGTCATGAGGGATTGAACATTTATATCTATGCCAATCCGAAGAACCAGCGTGAACGTGATTTCAACGCCGCCATGTCGGAAAAGGCGGAAGCCATCCGGTGCCGGAGGTTCGAAGCTATCGTAAATGAACGGTATGATTTCTTTGACAAGCGTAAGTTCAAATCTGATTTTCTGGAATATTACCGCAAGCAGCTACGCAAACACGACCAGAAATGGGGATTCGTCTACCAGCATTTCTGCAACTTCGTCCACGGCAAATGCACCTTCGAGGAAATAGACGTTAACCTATGCAACAGGTTCCGCGAGTACCTTCTAAACGCCAGACTGCTGAAACGGGACGGATATATTACACGGAACTCGGCTTCCGGATACTGGTTCACTTTCAGAGGATTCCTGAAAATCCTCTACCGCAACAGGATGATCAAGACCAATGTCAATGATTTTCTGGAGAAGATCGAGCCGGAAGATGTGGTGAAGGACTACCTGAGCGTGGAAGAGCTGTATTGCCTTGCCGAGACCCCGTGCAAGATACCTGTTCTGAAGACCGCTTCCCTCTTTTCGTGCCTGACCAGCCTGCGGCTCAGTGATGTTCTTTCCCTTTGCTGGGAAGAAATCGTCGACTTCGCAGCCGGAGGGAAATGTGTCCATACCATCACCCAGAAGACCAAGACCGAGGACATCATCCCGATAAGCGATGAAGCATTGGAACTGATAGGCTACAGCCCTGAAAAGACCGGTCTGGTATTCAAAGGTCTGAAACGGAGCTGGACGCAGCAGCCGATGAAGGAATGGATCCGTTCTGCCGGAATCACAAAAAATATCACATTCCATTCATATAGGCATCACCATTTATCCTACACACTGAAAATAAGCAGTTTATAAGAAAATATTTTTTGACAGATAACGATTTAGAAACGAGCGAAGTTCTATATTTTTCTTGTTTTGCATTAACCAAAAGAACGCTCTATTAAATGCAAAAATACGGAGTATTTCTATAATTGCCAAAACAATTGTTAGGGAAAAAGGAATAGTAAACAAGCTTTTCAAACGAAGAACAATACTGTGCATATTAGTTTTTAAATCATCCCTTGCCTTTGGAGAAAAGCTAGATGGACTGCAAAATATGGATAATGTCCAGTGTCTACTTTCTCTATATCTTCATTGCAGAATTTTGGTAAATCGTTTATTGCTTTGACTTCTTATTGTCGATTATCGCTCCAAATCTATTGCAATACCAACAAATTTAAGTGAGTACAGTAATTAAGTTATTTATCAATACATGGAAAAAAATGTATCCATCTTGGATTTTTTTGTTTACTGTGCATTGTGATTGCACAGAATTGCGCTATCTTTACAAAAGATTATAAACCAATTGATTTTTAGAACATGGTTAATATATGCAATAGTGAACAGCATGTTGTTTTGATGAGGATTTTGGATGCTCGTAACAGACCGTCCATAACCCCAGATATGCCCCTTTGGAAACTTAAATTAACCGAGGAAGAATATACAAACTTAAAGGAGACTCTTGTCCAAAATGCGTATCGATTAGAAGATTTTGGAATAGAGGCGGCCTTGTGTTACGCTGAATGGTGGAGAAGAGACTATAATGGAGGAATTCCTTCCAGAGAAGATGTTGCAGTCGGATTAGGACTGCCTCATTATTGTTGGGAGCAACTATATAAAGCTGCACGTCATGGGCTTAAAAGTCATGGATTTGCATTTATTCACTCTCTCAAGGGGAATGAATATTTTAGAACTTTACTAAATCAAGGAGGTCTTCCTGTAAATTACATAAAGAACGGAACTAATCTTAGCGGGTTTTCACGTTTTCTCATTGGATTGGTTGAAGAATTGTCTTCAATAAATATTGATTGGGATGATAATAATATAGATTTAATCAAGAATTTTAATTGTATAGCTTATCTTGGGAAAGCGTTCAAAAATGACAATATTTACGATGTTTCATTACAGATTGCTCATGCAATCATATCCGAAGAAGACCGCTGGCTACCATATGATGATACGGATTCCTCTTTGTCAGAACTGACTAAATCCTTAAAAAGAGAATACCGGCGAGTTAAGAGTGAACATAGAACCAAACCACTTTCTCTAAGTTGGAAACTTCGTTTGACCTCAAGTAAAACTGCAAATCTTTTTGTCAATTTAAATATAGTAAAAGAGATTTCATCAAAATCTATTGAAGGTCTAAACTATCAATCGTGCTACACCTTCGATGTGTTTGTCTCTGGTATACTTGTTGGAAAGTATGTAAGAAAATCCCTAGTTAAAGATGACAAAGGAGAGGTTATCGGTGCGATATATTCTCGTATAACTGTTGGCGTAGCAAATGATATAAAGTGGAGTGGAGAACCTGTAGTTGAAGTTAAGATCAGGTGTGACAACGATGACAGATTGTTTCCAACTTTATGTGGTAGTTATCCTCCGAATTTTGAATGCCCTCAGGTTTTCCAAATGCTTGATGATAATGTATATTCTTTGAAATCGACAGCGAATGCTGAAAATAATATAGCTGTTTTCTCCACTAATTGGAAGTGTGATGGTAGTCATAAGCTATTACTAAATGGAGAACTTTATTCGGCGATTAAATTTACTGATAAAGTAGATTTACACAATTGCATGTCAAATGAGGATATAACCATAACCAATGAGTTCACGCCTTATAGCGCTGAATTCAGAGGTACATATATACAATGGGTAGAGCAATCTAATTTTAAGTTATTGACTCGCATTCCAGTAATAAGCGTTTTTGACCAAACTGGCACTAGAGTCGGGAATATCAAGCCTAAATATCGTGTTCATAATAGTAAGGCTGAGTGGCGGAATTTGTCCAATTCATGCCTTTTGCCATTTGGGCTTGTTGATATCAAGGTTGAATTTCCTGACAATAAATACGTGATGGAAACATTTTATTTCATAGACGATATGACATTTGTCTCTCGCAACGAAACAATGTTTTCCACAGAGCTACACCTATATTCTCGCCATGTTATCTCTGCAAAAGTTGATGAATGCGAAAACTTATCTGTTGAAATGACGGATAAAAATACCTGGAGGATTTCCAGAGATGCCTGTGCTTCTAAATATTCTCCTACGTGTAATTTGAAAATAATTGCCGAGAATAATCCTCCTTTGAAAGTATCTGTTGTAGCACCGTTTGAGGGTATAGTAATATCTGATTTGGAAGGGAAAATTGTGCCATCGGGAAAAATCATATCTTATGATAACCTGAGATATTTTAATATAATCAGTCATGGACAGTCTGGTATGATAGATGTAACTTACAAATCTGATAAAATAAAGGATGACAATACAATCAAGCATCTTAAGAGTCCAGTAATTGAAGGTATAGTTCCATTATCCGATTATCGTGATTTGTTTGCAAGAATGTTTCAATTATATGGTGCAAATACTTTTGACCGTAGTAGTTCCATAGAACTAAAAATATTTGACAAACGCATCTATATAAGAAAATTTGTTCTTGATAGTGAGTTGAGTTCAGATAAAATTCGAATCACAGATTATACCAGCGAAGACACTTCCGATTTCATATATGACGGTGATGTATATGCATTGCCGGTTTCAGAAAATATAAAACCAGCTGAATTAGTGCAGATAAAGCTTGAGCCGTATAATCGACAAATGAACTTGTTTACAATTCCTGATGAGCTTTTGAATTCGGAAGCAATTCTTTTCTCTGGTCCCGAAAGTTCGCGCAGGCTTGTTCCTAAGTATTACAATTTTGAACAAGAAGATTACAGTTCGGAAGTACGTGGAGAGATGTCTGCTGCTAATACAATACTTTGGAGTGAAAGGCTTTGCAAGGATGATGTTTTTGCCGGCGAGTATTGGGCAAAGACAGTAAAAGCATTCCGTATTATTTCAGAATTTAATCTTCCATTTACCACATATAATGCTTTCAAAGCTATTGGTTGTGAACCTAAATTATTGGTTAACTTAATATTAGCTTGTTGGATTAATGGCGCTTCCGATGTTCTCATTCAAGAAATTGACCGTTTTGAAGATGAATTAAACATTGCAGTACATTGGATTCCGCACACTGTGTGGGGAGAATGTATTGAGAGTTTCATACGTTCGCTTCCTCCAACACTCATTAATATAATGAATACAAAATTAGGTGAGATTACAGAACTGATAAATGCACTTTTCAACGCTACACTATCTGCAGAAGTTGCGTCTGAACTTACTCAATATGTTGCGGGAGGGAATATCGGAAATGCCAGGATTTTCTCAAGAGCTGACATTAATCAATTTAAATCAAAAATACATGGATATACAGATAACAATATAGACCTACCTATAACCCGATTTGTACTTCAAAATAAATATTATGTAGACCAAGAGATGCACAAGTCTTATCGTGTAATGATTGAGTCCGCAATGTGTGCTGCGGAAAACTTCGCACAAGTAAAAAATCGCACAAATCTTTTTTTATTGGAAAGTCGAGACTATGCTCGTATCACTAATTTTTACCGAAAATACTTTAAAGAAACCTACAGTGAGATATTCATTGGGACAGTAAAACAAATTGTAAACAAATGAATATGAATTATTTTTCATTCTACAATAAGGCCAAGGAATTATTAATAGATTCTCTTGCCTCTCTTTGGTTCAAGGGTCAAGCCCAAGAACAAGAATATATCAAGAGAATTTTGACTAAGGATGAGCCTCTTTTTGCAGAACCTGTATTCCAATCAATATTCCCTTGGGAGGAGAGTGCCGACAGTTTTGAGGAACATTCTTCTAAACTCAGATTGTTAACTCCTTCATTTGTTAATGCACTGAGTAGCGAAGAAGTTGACAAGGATTTGAGATTTCCATTAGACAGGCATCCTTATAAGCATCAAACAGAAAGCTGGAGAACTATGCTTTCTTCTCGACCACAAACCATTGTCGTGACTACCGGAACAGGATCAGGTAAAACAGAGTGTTTTATGATACCTGTGTTGCAAGATTTGGCTAAAACCAATGAAAAAAATTGTGTTCAGGCCATATTCCTTTATCCTTTGAATGCACTGATGAAAAGCCAACAGAAACGTATTCATGCTTGGTGCAAAGCTCTTCCCGAAAAGGTTACCTATGCGATATATAATGGAGAAACCGACAAAAGAAATCGGTCTGACAGATATACTGCATCTCATTATCCACAGCTCGTAACAAGGCCTCAAATAAGGAAAACTCCGCCTCAGATTCTCTTTACTAATCCAACTATGCTCAACTATATGTTGGTACGAGCAGAAGACCGTGAAATCTTGGAAAAATCCAAAGGGAAGCTCAAATGGATTCTTTTAGATGAAGCACATACTTATACTGGCTCTTCAGCCGCTGAATTATCATTGCAAATCCGTCGTGTACTAGATGCTTTTGGCGTAACTATTGATCAAGTGAATTTTGCTGTAACATCAGCGACTATCGGGGATGAAAGTGACCCCAAAACGACGATAAAGCTAAAAACTTTTGTGTCTCAACTCACTGGAAAACCATTTGAAGATATAAAAATAATTAGTGGCAAGCGCATTATTCCAGAACTAAACAAGGGAATTGCAGAAGATCAATTGTCCAAAATAAGCAAAAAGTTTAGTATCGAATTGAGTTATTCTGATATTGAGAAGTTGAGAAAAAAGCTTAACTCTTCGCCGGTATTGAAAGCAAAGGAAATCGGTCGTATGCTTGATAAAGGAATTGGGAAAAATGTGGATACCTCATTGGAAATAATAGATGCTCTCGGGGAAAAAGTGAAAGGTATAAACAAAGGAGGCGGCCTTGGAGCTTTATTGCCAACACGTGCTCATTTATTTGTTAGATCGATAAGTGGAGTGTATGTTTGCACCAATCCCGATTGTCAGCGTCATAAGGGATATAGATTGTCGATAGGAAGTCTGACAACATATCAAAATATGAATTGTCCAGTTTGTAAATCAAAGATGCTGGAACTTGCTACATGTTCGTCTTGCGGCTCTCCCATTATAGTGGGTGAAACAAGCACAACTAAGGGATTTAGGATGCACACCAATGTAATTGATCTTGACAAGAGTCTTTTCTATGAGCAAAAGGAAGATCTCATTGATTTGGAAGATATGGGAAATATAGAAGATGTTGAGCAAAATGAGGCGGATGGCTTTTCTCGCTTCTTTTTCGCCATTCCGAAGAAAGCATGTCTAAGGAAAAATGCGAATAGAACATATCACATCTTCAATCATCGGAATGGTAAAATAGAACTTGTCCCTGAAGACAATAGAAGCAACAAGTGTTTTACTTCTTTAAAAAGTGAAGAAAGTATTCCTGTTATATATCAATCTCTTCGACACTCAGGAGATAATCACGTTCTTTGTCCTCATTGTGGCAATAATCTCAGCGAGTTTAAAAACCTTGATTATCTCAGAATAAGTGCTACCCAAATTGGACGTACTTTAGCAACATTGCTTCTTGATAATGCTGAACCCATTGACAGTAATGACGCAGACGTTGTATATGAAGGCCGAAAGTATATAACATTTACCGATAGCCGTCAAGGGTCTGCACGTTCTGCGATGGAACTTAATCAGGATGTAGAACGTTCATGGATTCGAGCTTCCATTTTTCATAAACTTGCCGACATGCGTTTGAATGATGTGAAACCTGGTGGTCTGACCCCTGATGAGGAAGCAGAATACAATGCATATCTGAGTATTCGGGAACATCTTCCGACCTTACTTTTTGAAAAATTTAAACGACTTGAAGAAAAAAAGAATGGCACACCAGTAATCCCCAATCCCGAGGAGGTGTCATGGGGGCAAATAAGCCAGTCTCTTGAAAATGACTCAAATTTCAAGAAGTTGTATGAACATGTTGATAAAGCACGTGGCAGAAAAAATTTCAAGAATGCAACGGACTATCTGAAAGCACTTCTTGTCGACCAATTCGGATGGATTCCTAAACGGGCGAACTCATTGGAAACGATGGGATTCGTACGTCTTGTCTATCCAGCACTTAAAAATGCGAAATGCCCAGCACTCCTTCAGAAAAGATGTACAGACACCGACTGGCAGAATTTTCTCAAGATCTGTATGGATTATGTCATTCGTGGAGGTCGTCATTATATGCTTTCTGGAGCTTATAAAGATTACCTTACACAAAATAAGTACTGTTCTCCTATATATCCTTCAAATTCAGAACTGAGGAAGAATGGGAACCCTGTATCGAAATGGTTTAAAGTCAATGTAAGTTCAAAAGGTATTAATGAGAATCAGAACAGACTCGTTCTTCTTCTGTGTGCAGTTCTAGATTATGATGATATTTCTCAAATCAATCAAATAAAGATTGCTGACATCAACTCAATACTTGATGCCGCATGGGATTTTCTGAAACAAAATGTTCTTGAAGCAACAGATGTAGAAAATCAAGGATATATGCTTGATCTCATGGGGGATAAAGTTAAGCTGCAACTTATCGAAAAAGGTTATCTCTGTCCTGTTGACAATGTTATTATAGATGCGCCGTTCTGTGGCTATAGCCCAAGAATGAACGGTTACATCGGTCGTGAAAATTTCGATAGATTCAAAATCAAGACGGAGTTTGTAAATCCGCTTTTCCCATTCAAGTCTGCGGATCAGACAGAAAAGAATGTCATGGAATGGATTGAGAAGAACTTCTCTGAACAAAAGGCTGCTGGTGTGTTCGGGGTTATGAACTCCAGAGTATTTACTTCAAAACCGATTTTTATATCGGCTGAACATTCAGCTCAGCAATCGTCAGAAGATCTTGACCGATACGAAAGAGAGTTTAATGAGGGGAAAATCAATATTCTTTCTTGCTCAACAACAATGGAGATGGGGGTCGATATTGGTGGTATTACAGAAGTCGTCATGAATAATGTGCCGCCAAAATCGTCAAATTACCTTCAGCGTACGGGACGTGCAGGACGAAGAAGTGAAACTAAAGCCTTGGCTTTAACTGTTTGTGCTCCCAATCCTATTGGAACTCATACATGGAACAATCCAGATTATCCGATTACACATGTAACAGAAACTCCGTTGTTAAAATTGGAAAGCCGTCAGTTGATTCAACGTCATGTTAATGCGATGGTATTCGCATCCTTTGTAGCAGATCAAGGGGGAATCAGGGTTACGGCAACTCTTAGGGATTTTTTTGTCACGGCAGAAGGGATGTCTTTCTTTGATAAGTTTCTAAATTATATTGATAGTGTAATCAGCGGAAAGGTTGAACGTCTTCAAGAACCATATTCAAAATTAATTAAGGGAACAAGTCTCGCTCAGATAACATTGGCGGATGTCGCACAAGTAGTCAAAAAAGACATAGTTGCTGTTTACAATGTCTTTGATGCTCATAAAGGAGCTCTTGCAAAGGCGATTGAATCTCTAAAGAATGAATCAGGAACGACCAATGCTATCAAAGCTATAGAGAAACAAGAGGAAAATTTTTTAAAGACCTCGATGTTGTCATATCTTGCTGAAAATTCTTTTCTGCCAAGTGCAGGTTTACCCTTAGGACTAGTTGAGTGTCTGCTAGACGGTAAGGAAAAGGTTGACGGTAACTCACCGACATTGCATATAAGTCAGGCCATCTCCTCTTATGCTCCCGGTAATCCAGTAGTGAAAAACGAATGGGTCTATGAGACCAATGGTATTCGTCTGAAGACAAAATACGATGACAGCACTTCAAGGTATATCATACAGAATTGCACTCATTGTGGTTATACAACTATTATCTATGGAAGTGCCAAGACGGATTGTCCCAAGTGCGGTCGGCATGGAACTATGCATGGCATAAAGGACATCTCACTATCGACAGATCAGCGTTTTACAGAGGTCGTTGAACCAGCTGCGTTCTCCGTAGCATGGGATTCGACCCCGACTCGAAAAATGGACTCTCTCGGCAGTATGAATTTCATTCAGCCTATTTTGCTTGAAATGGATGCCTGGCTTCTGAAGACAAATTCTGCAAAAATGTCTATCCGCTGTTCAACGCCAAGGTCTGAGATTCTCTTTTATAATAAAGGAACGAATGGGTATGGATATGCTTTCTGTCCTTATTGCGGTAGAATGAAATCAGAAAAATCACCAGACACCACAGAGCGGATGCTGTCGCACCATAAACATCTTCTAGCTTCGACCTCTTGTCCCGGTGGCGAAAATGACGGTGCTGCAGTAAGACGTCATGTGTTGTTGGTCGGAAGATACCAGACTGACTTTGTTGAGATCAAGTTTTATGACAAGGACAACAATCTGGTAGAAGACACTGAGACACTCTATTCTCTCGGCGTGATTCTTAGCCGTAAACTCACGGAACTGCTCGGTGTCAACGATGGAGAAATTGAGTTCGGCTATGATGGCATAAATCATTCTATTTTCATATATGATACTGCTCTCGGTGGTGCAGGTTATTCATTGCTCTTCCGAGAATATAAAGATGAAGTCCTAAAAATGGCTTTGGAAACTCTTGAAAGATGCGACTGTGAACGGTCTTGCACGAAGTGCCTTATAGATCGCAGATCGCAATGGTATACGAACTATCTTAACCGGCCTAAGGCTCTAGAATGGTTAAGACAGGAAGTCAAGGCCCGTGTTGCCCCAAAGGAAATTATTTATTTAATGCCTGATTCTCATGCTGTGACATCAGACATCACGACCGAGTTTTATCAGCTCACACGGAACAAGGACATCTCTGGTATCAGAATATTTGTCAACGACAACATTTCTCAATGGGATGCGGAAACATTCCCATTTAAAAAAATTCTCACAGAACTATCTCTAGAAGGAGTTGACGTTGCCTTTATACTGCCAAGCGTACCAGATGTAAAATCACTCTCGTCAGCTGACAGTGCAACTTTAATTGCGGAGGTATTTAAAACCAACTTTAAATGTCTTGAAAACACACTGCCGACAGGATTATTTCCGTTGATGGTCGTGATTATGAATGACGGAATCGTCAAAACATACTTTGGGAAAAATATTGATACATCCTATTCTAAGAATTGGGGAAGTGGAGATGTATTCATAACCACACAGCCAAATTCATTGTCCTATGCCGACATAAATAGAATGCAACTGTTGAGCGCCTTTTCATCGGACGATTCTTCCTTTATGTTCGAATATAGAATAAGAGAACACAGCTCGTTGGGTCGTTTTTTTGATTCTCTGAAAGCTCCGGAAACTGGTAATTGGAATAGAATAATATCTAACCTACGAGGCAAGGCTGTTTCTATTGAATATTCTGATAGATACCTAAAAACGCCCTTAGGCTGTATGCTTTTGGCAAAAATGATTTCCAGTCTGAAGAATGAAGCAGACTTAGTCTTGGTATCAATTAAGGTTATCGTCACAAATATCGTCTCAATTAATGACTCAGATGTGGCAGTAAATGCTATAAAAGATTTTGCCAACGGTAAGAAGAGAAATCACTTCCTGAAGGCTGCTATATTTGAACTGACCGGAATAGAACCGGAAATTCAAGATACAGGTTATGTTGAGCATGAACGGTGTCTGACGGTTAAAGCGGATAATGCAGAGGTCTGTATACGTCCAGATGCAGGTATAGCAAAAGGATGGGCACCATTTGGAAGAGATAACGCTGAATGCACCGACCGCGATTTCAGAGAAGATTGGAATATAGATCTCGAACTGTTCAATAAACAGCAGATAGGAAACGGAATACTTTACACCATCTCATATAAGCAACTCTAACAATGTCAGAAAATAGAAACGCTCAGTATCGTTATCAAGTGCTGGACAGATGCTTCAGTGACTGGAATAAGAAATATACTATCGAAGATCTCCTTGAAATAGTCAACAATCATCTTTATGAATTGGAAGGTTCGGACTCTACCATCAAGTTGCGTCAGTTACGAGGTGACCTAAATGCCATAAGAAAGATGCTACCCGATAACATCTATCTTGATGCCAAACCATTTGGAGGAAGGAAATGCTACTACAGATATTCTGAGCCAAACTATTCAATCTACCAGAATGGTCTATCGGTTACCGAGGTTAACTCTTTACGCTCGATAATTGAAATGCTTAGTAAATATCGTGGAGTTACTGGTAATGCTTGGCTTGAAGATGTTATCTCCAATCTAGAACTTCGTTTTGGAGTAAAATCGGATAGAGAAAATCTTATTTCATTTCAGTGTAACTCATGTTTAAAAGGGCTTGAATACCTTTCAACTCTCATAGACGCAACAATCAATCACCAGCCTCTCGAAGTAAGCTACACAACACACGCAGGCATTAGTTCAACGAATGTGCTTCATCCATATTATATGAAACAATATAATAACAGATGGTTCATATTCGGACGTATTGATGGGAAAGATTATATTGTCAACCGAGCCCTTGACCGAATTGAGCGGATAAGTAGAAGTGATGTACCATTCTGTAAAAATGACCTTGTGGATTTCAACTCTTACTTTGATGATATTGTAGGGGTATCGGTGCCTTATGAAGTACAGGAGGCCGAAACAATTATTTTGCAATTTAGTTCAGAACGATTTAAATATATTGTTTCAAAGCCACTGCATACCTCACAGAAAATTATTGATGAATACAAGTGTATAGTTACTATCAAAGTAATACCAACACGAGAACTTGACCAATTAATTCTAGCTTTTGGACCTGATGTTGAAGTCCTAGCTCCAGATAAATACAGAATGAGCATTAAGACTAAAATTGAGAAATGTCTCAACAAATATCGCTCTGTGCATTGCGATTGCATATAAAATTATACTTTTATAATAAACAGATATAACAGAGCAGATATTAACCAACATTATATGGAACGTGATAGTGTGCAAAATATTAAAATTGAACATTCTAAAAGAAAAGGCGTATCAAGCTTTGTATTGAGTAATGATACGCCTCTTTTAAAATTCCTTTAAATCTACTCTTCAAAAAGCGAAAGTATATAAAATCTGATATATTTTTATCTGATTACGAATTTTGTATAGAAGATTGATTATACATATACACTCTTTATCTACGGCAGTATTATGGCTTTTTCATTTAAATATAAGTCCCATCTTTCAGGGTAAGCATTCGGTAAACCACGTTGCAAATTTTGTGAATTAGTTCCGAATCGGTGCTATTCGTAGTCGATTCGGAACTAATAGTATCTATTCGGAACAAGTTTGATTGGATTTTGCCCAATTACGTGGTAGAAGTTCTTCCATATTCTTCTCATCCCTCTCATAATATGGAATTTTGCTCAGGACATCTTCCATCCAGATTCTAGGGTCTACTTCTGCTGATTTGCAGGTGGCAATCAGTGAGTACACGATAGCAGCCCTGTATGCGGATGCGTCGTTGCCGCAGAACAGATAGTTCTTTCTTCCCAAAGCCAAAGGTCTTATGGCATTTTCTATGCGGTTGTCATCAATTTCGATTCTTCCGTCGTTTACGTATCTGGAAAGTCTTGGAAGGAGCGTGTAAGTATATTCGATGGCTTTACCCATACGGCTTTTAGGAAGTACTCTAAGATAAGCATCCTGCAGCCACTTTTCAAATTCAAGTATCAGCGGATAGGACTCATGGATACGTTTTTCCTTACGCTCTTCAGTAGTGAGCCCTGCATCATTGGCATCAGACTCTATCTTGTACAACTTGCCGATGTAGTGAATCGCCTGTGTAGCCAGGGTCCTGTTCTCTTCCAGAGCATCCACGTATTTTCTTCTGACATGTGCCCAGCAGCCGGCCAGAGTAATTCCTTTCATCTGCTCAAACTGTTCGTAAGCTGCATAGCCGTCACATTGCACAATGCCACGGCAGCATCCCAGCAGTTCACGGGCTACCATGCCCGAACGGCTGCCACGGTCATAATGGAACATGACGTCCCCCGTGATGCCGTCGCGTACGCACCACTCATACCCCTTTTTCGCCTTATGTTTCTCATTGTCCAGCACAGGAATGACACTCTCGTCCACTTGTATATACTCACTGGAGAGTATCTTCTGTTTGAGCAGGTTGTACAGAAGCCTGAGTTTCTCCACCGCCATTTCATACCATCCGCACATGGTAGATTCGCTTATGATGATTCCTGATTCGCGATACTGCTGTATCAGACGGTAGAACGGGAGATGATACATGAACTTGCCGATGATAATGTCCGTCAGGACCGAGGCGCCTGCCATACATTTGCTGACCGGGATAAGAGGAAGAGGATGAATCAGAATCTGCCTTTCCTCGGGATATTTCTCCATATCGGATTTTCTTATCACTTTGTGACGGACGGTCTTCAGGATATATACTTTTGCCGGAACACGCTCCAGGCGTGAACTCTCTTCCTTTCCGATTTCAATGAAATCATCCTTAAGCCTGCCTTCCCCGTCAGTTGTTCCTTCGGGGTAAAGATCAACAACTTCTACCGGAAGAGAAGATGTATCCAAGGGCTTGCGGGACGGCTTCTCCTTGACTTTTATGGTTCTGGTGATTTCTTCATCGCTTTTGCGGACTTCATCCTCCATCCGGGATATTTCCATGGAGGACATTTCTTCTTTTGAGAACAGAAACAACTGGTTGGGATCAAGCGGAAGATTTTTTTCGCTCATCCGTCCGAAGACTTTTTTCCGGAGCCAGTACAGCGACTGCTCCAGCGAAGCAACCCTGCTGATAAGCGCCGCTTTATCCTGGCGGAGCTTATCAACCTCTTCCAATAAGGCTTTTTCCTGTTCTTCCGTAAGCATCTGTATCTCATTGTTTCACAATGTAAATATACTAAAATCCAATGACATACAAAAGCAAACAGAGTAAGAAAACGACACTATTTTCGAAGTTTCTGCAGGTTTTCAAGTCTCGTGCGACGGGAGTCGCGGGCTTCCATGATACCCTCCACTATCATGACAAGTTCCCGCCATTCTATATTTGCACAGACCTCATTGTCGTTGACAGAATCAGGCTTGCCTAAGGTACCGGCTTCCAGAAGTTTGGAATACAGCACCATGCCGCCCGGCTCCCAATGCAGGAGCTTTATGCGGTCACGGGCACGGTTTATGAATATACACATTGCCGCTGCAGGGGTCCTGACCCATGGCGTCGGTGATGATACCGCTGAGAGTATGAAAGCTTTTGCGCATATCAGTAGGGCGGTTATACAACAGATAGCGCATACTGTCATTAAGGCTGAACATGGCTGCAGGCCTGGATGATTGAATGCAGTTCCTTGTCGTTCAGTTCACCGCAGATACGTATGGCACTACCGGCCGGGGTACGTATTTCTATCTCTTTCAATCCGCTTGGCGTGGCCGGTATACTTTTCTGTTTACGTCCGCTCGTTCCGGCAAATGAAGGAACCGGAACAAAAGATCCGCTGTGCGGAAGCTCGATAAACTCACCTTGAGCCGTTTTACCAGATGATTGCTCGGCGGCATAACGGGATTTGCTGTCATAAAACCGCCATACAGGGATATTGAGTTCCTCCAGTCTTGACTTATAAGTCATTTTGTGCTCTTTGCAGTAGTTCATTATCTCTACCACTTCTTCTCGTGTCATCATAACTTGGCTTTTTGGACGTAAAGTTAATGATGGAAGTTGGAGACGAAAATACGTGGTTTACCGAATGCTTACGCTATTATTGGTGTTGTATGTCTTACTTCGATACTGGTATGTAATATAATCATAGTGAACAACGCTAAAGGAAAGCTGTTTTCTGACATTGAACAAGTGACAACTACCGAATATGGTTTATTGTTGGGGACAACACCTCAGACAAGAATCGGAAGAAGGCAGAATCAATTTTTCAAGTTCCGCATCGAAGCAGCAGAACATCTTTATAAAGCAAGGAAAATAAAACACATTCTCATTAGCGGCGATGAAAACAGCCTTGACGGAGTAAATGAGGTTGAATGTATGAAAGATTCTCTCATTGCTCATGGAGTTGATACCAATGACATCATCTTGGATGGAAAAGGGTTTAGAACACTTGATGCAGTGGTCAGAGCTGTAAAGGTATTTAATATTCACAGCTTTGTAGTTATATCACAAAGATTCCATAACGAAAGAGCTATTTATCTTACAGAATATCTTGGACTTGAAGTACATGACATTAAGGGCTACAATGCTGCTGATCCCACATCAAAAATGGCACTTATGACATATGTTCGCGAATATTTTGCAAGGGTTAAGGTTTTTGTCGACATACTCACTGGCAAAGAACCCGCAACTTATGAAAAAGGGGAATAGATACCAGGGCTATCTTTAACCTACCTCAGTTGCTAACCTTATTATTTTCATATAGGTATAACCCTATCAGTCCAAGTGCAACAACGACATCTGTGACATTCCACATCGCTCTGCCAAGAGCGACCTTAATAAAAGGCTGAAACAACAGCGCCAATGCACCAAAGGTTATCGCCAATGGTTTAATCTCCTTAATCCAATAGTTATATGCATAGATTGCAAATAATACCATTGCGACAAACCTCACTAATTGATAATACCCATAAGGCATCGGAGCAAGACATAGCAACAATAATGCCGATAATATTAGATATGAAAACTTAACAATCATAATCAAATCAAGTAATATTCATTTTGTAATGGAGCTAAGACAACTTGCTCCACATTGAAGTACCATTGTGTTTTTGCTTTAATATAGTTGTGAGTAAAAGCATACAAATGGCACCGACAACTGCAATAACAATGGGAGCAATTATAGAATGCATAAGCCACCAATAGCTACCGACAGAGAACAGAAATACGCAAATCCATAGAAGGATATATCCCACTTTCTTATAATTCATCAACCTTATCAATGCATAAATTGAAATTGCAGCACAAATGATACTTGGATAGTTCAATGAGAAAATTTCATAACTAATATAACACAAGCCAAATGCCATAATCGAATAGGACAAGAAGAACGTCATCCCCAATAAATATATTATATTTATGGTCATAGATCGTTCATCCCAATATTTGTCAAGTCGAACTATATACAAACAAGCCAGAAAACAGAGAAAAGCAGTAATCGTCATTGAGAATAGTGACAGAGAAACATTTATCATGTACTCACCACTAACAACCATCATGAAAAATGCAAAAAACAAGGATAGAAAGCCAGAGAACCATAGACTTTGTTTAACCCAACGGCGTTTGGGCTTCTCGTTATTCTTACTTGACAAATTCTTCTTATCTGGCTCTCCTATGAATCTACTGATTGCACTCTGTAATTCCGCCAATGACTCGTCATATACACCATTCTTACAAACAATATATTGTAAAGGCAATAAAACAATCATTACAGACTTCTCATATTCAGAATCATCAATTCGTACAGGAAGTATTTGCTTGTTATATTTTTGAGCCAGAAAAATCTCTCCTTTTGTCCACTCTGATTTATTTGAATTTTCGGAAGAGAAGAATACAAAAAGTTTTGAAGCCTCAATGGCATCTGCAATTTCACCTGCAAATTTAGCACCGCCATAGAGACCTTTGACATCATACCAAACTTTATATCCATAATCCTCCAAGAACTTTGCATACTCGTGGACTAATTGACGGTCTTTGTTGGAATAGCTTATGAATATATCGTATGTCTCAGTCATTATATCTAGAGGGCGTTTTATTCAAAGTAACTAGAATTGAATCCAATGTTTTGCATGAAAGAAGCAAGCGCAAGTAACCTTCTACTATCTCCACCTGCAACATCAACCATATACGTACGGAATTCATCTTTTTCGCGATTGCTTAGCTGTTTGGCTATCTCTATAGCCTCGTCCTGATTCATACTGACTATGTCTTGAAGGATTGGAAAAATTTCTTCTTGTGAATCAACAAAGAAGAAATCCACGAACAAAGCATATATATCAGGTTCATTTGTTCTAATCCTTCCACCGTATGAAATGCCCAATATACTCAGACCGACAAGAGCCAAAGCTTTTTTCTGTTTTATACTTAGTGTATCTAACATTTCATATATATTATAACTTCTCACCATTATAGGGAATAATATTGTACCCACAAGTTCGTATATAATTCACGAATTGGGTCTGTCCTGGATCTTCGTCATCATACCCAACCCATTTGTTGATAATATCTCCATTTGTCTTGACCAGGAAAGTCATAGGAATACTCCTTACATTATACTTCTCTTGCAGATCTTCAGTACCCTCTTGTTCAACATCAATATATGTGTAAGAGTTAATTCCGGCTTCATTAATCTCTTTCACGAATCGCTTAGAAGGACCACACCATGATGCGCTAAATAACAACAGGTATGCCTCATTGGAAGATGTAGCTGGAGATTTTGACAAATTTGAATCTCCCAAAGGAATTTCCATCGTTTGTGACTGGAAATCTCTAACAATGAATCCTGTAGAATTATTTATTCCATAACCTTTTAGGATGATTCCATCACATTCTGAAGGCATGGGAGGTATTTCTATTTTGTCCATGCCAGTGACATCCAGGAGTAAAGGTCGTCTTATATTCAGAAAATATCCTACGGAATCGTTACTCGTTCTTTTATTCACAAATACTTTTGACGATGAACGATAGAAAACCAGTAGTGGCTCGCCATTATCGTCTGTTGCATAGGAAACACCTTTGGACGGTAATATTTTACCTTGTAAACTTTTATTCAAAGGAGCAGCCACGGATGGTTTCTGCCCTTCAAAAATAAATCCTTTTGGTACTTTATTACTTGTCTTTCTATTGTAAGGACATAAGTACAAATTGCACACCTTGTTACCAAATTGATCACATATTTCATATCTGTCGATTATGTGTTCAATGTTTGGAGCATTACAAGACCCAATCCTTTTCCATGATATTTTTGAACCGTCAGAAAGGCGCAATTTTCTTAGATACACTTCATTTTGAGGTACGCCATGAATAGGAACTGGATTCGTTATATCTAATCCGAATTCACCATAGCCTTCCGGCATAACATCTTCAGCAGTTCCTGTGTTGCACATCATTTCCATTGCATTTAATAAGCCAATGGTCTGTGACAACTGCTTGTTATTATCTACAGCATGGTTGTAGATAATTCGAATGTCAGAATCTGTCAGCTGGTTATTTATACGACGTTTTACCTTCCCCGTAATTGTGCTCAGGGTTTTATCTTCATCCATAAAAAGACATGTCAAAACAAAAATATAGTTATTTGCAACTACATCTTCGTTATAACGATTGCCTAATTTTTGACTTAATTGGCTAGTCAGATACACTTGTTGCTCTCTTCCTTCTGGGAAAAACAACTTATAAACCTTTGCTAGTGCCTCAGGCATCTCTGGCTCTTTCTTTCGTCTAAAAATATCGAAAAAACCCATAATATCAAAACACTTTTAAAATTGAACACTAATACATCATTTGACAGATATAATGACAAAACTACTCAGCTTCTTGTTCCTTATCAGCACTTTGGGGGTCCTTATCCAGACTTAAAGTGATTTCTGCAAAAGTCACATTATTCCATTCTGGATCGTCCGCAACATTGATATCTGGAAGCAAAAAGTCCTCTTTATCTGGATATTTGGCGAGGATTTCTTCATCTGTGAGTGAAAGCCTAACTCGAATTTTCTTGAAGAATTTCACTTCTGAGTATTCAATTCGTTTATCTGCTTCGATTGTCTTAAAAGCTAAATCCACCAAACACATTTGTTCTTCCTTCGATAATGCATCCTCAGCAACGTCACTCAGATATTTGTTCAAAAATGACACTCCATCTTGGTTGATAGAATCTACATATTTCTTTAATATAACTTCAACATCTAATTCATTGAACAAATCAGTGTTTGTAATTAGCTCTCGTAGCACCTGGATTTCTTCGGGTGCAATGTCACCATCACATGCCATACATGCGAAAATGGTTTTCAAAAGTAAATCTTGATTATTCATAATTTAAATATTTAAAAAGTTACTTAAATCCTATTCTTGGTCTATCGGACGTAATCTTTTCACCATTCATAATAGCTCTGATACGTTCATATTTTTTTAATTCGTTATCAGATATAGATTGCTTTACTTTTGAAATTGCATTCTGAAGCAACTCCATAGTAATCTTACTATGCGCCTTTAAAGCAGCTCTTGACGCATCATTTACAATCAACTGTATGTCAGCAGAAACATAATTGTGTGTCAAATCTGCAAGCAATCCATAGTCTATACCAAAATCATATGGGCGTTTTTCTAAATATAACTTGAAAAGCGCTTCTCTTGCTGCTTTATCGGGAACTCCAATATAATATTTTTTTTCAAGTCTGCCAGCACGCAATACAGCAGAATCAAGAACATCAGACTTATTCGTGGCACCAATGATAAAGATACCCTTCTCACCAGTTCTGTCCATCTGTGCCAGGAACTCGTTAATGCCAGACATACCTTTATCATCAGCTAATGACCGATCCTTTAATAAATCATCCAATTCATCTATAAATATGATGGTCGGAGCATTTGCTTCAGCCTCATGAAACATTGCTGCAATATTTTCCTGAGTCGCATTTATCCATTTGCTCTTTAAGGTAGCTGGAGTTACTTGCATGAAATTAAATCCGACTTCTTCAGCAAAATGTTTTGCAAAAAAAGTTTTACCGCACCCTGGAGGTCCATATAGTAACATTCCATTTGGAATTGTCACTCCATATCTATGATATTCCTCTGGATTATGAAGTGGGTCTATAACCTCTTCCCTCATTTGGCGTTTTAGGTCATCCATGCCAGCAATAGCTGCGAATCCAGGTCCCTCCACCTTTCTTGAAAGAGACCGCTTAGCATCATTATCTTCCTTTTTTGATTCGTCTGATTTAACTTTTCTATACGTTGGCTGGCGTTCTACTTTTATCTCACCATCAATTGCTTTTATGAACTCCTGCGCTGTTTGGAAACGGTTTTCCACATCATAACTTAACGCCTTTACTATACAGTTTAATAACTGTTCATCCAACTCAAAAATATCAGTTGTTGGAATTTTAAGAGGTTTTTCCCTTTCCGTTAAAATGCGTTCCACTTTATCACCTTTGATTCTTGAAATGTCAAGAAACCAAGGCAACTCTCCATATAGCAGGTGATACATCATTACACCGACAGAATAGATATCTGATTGTATCTGACAAACACCAGAAAATCTCTCAGGTGCCAAATAAAAAGGATTCAATTCATTTAAATTAGGCTTTGCAGGTGGTTGATTCAAAAACCGAGCATGTCCAAAATCAATCAACTTCAAATCCTCCAAACCTCCTACTAAATTGAGCATTACATTTTGAATCGTTACCTCTCCATGCACAATAGGCTCGTCTTGGTTGTGAATTGAATCGAGTGCCGACAGCACAGCTTTAGCAACCTTTTTAATATCATAAACACTGATATCATCATCTCGAATGATTCTCTGAGCAAGTGTTTCACCACTAACGAACTCTGTCACAATATATGTTCGTTGCCCTCCATTAGCCAATATGCTTCCGGAGTCAATATAACTACACAAATTATGGTGGTTGAGACATTTTGAGATTTCAACCTCCACAACACGTCCATTATCGTCTATTTGATGTCTATTAAGTTTAGAATAATCAATCAGTTTCAAGAAACGTGTTTTGCCTTGAGAATCCTTAACACGATACGTTTCAGCATAAGAACCTTCTTTATGCTGAAATGTAACCGTGTAGGGCCCAATATTATCCTTCTTTTTGTAAAGCATATATGGCTTAAAATTTTAATTTGCAGTAATATCTATGATTCGCCTTCTGTGGCTAAACACAGAAGGCGAATAAAACTATCTGAGCATACCGCCCGCACCTTCTTTTTCATCATCTGGCATCAAATCAATCAATCCACAAACTATTGGATGCAGAACATCCACCGTAGGATTGTTATTGATAGCAGCCAAACCTCTATTAATCAACTGACGTGCTCGGCTAGAATCCGTCCATCTTACAGAACCGAAACGACCATTGTAATGCTCGATAAAGCCCATACACTGATATAGCAGAGTCAAATGTACAAAGAGGGCATTTATTTGTTCAAGAACCTCACGCCCCATCTTGACATCCTTACTGTGGATGACCTGATCTGTTTGATGTCTCAATTGGTTAACAATCTGTAAGGTCTTATCGTTACCAAGGTCATTCTGAGCCTTTTCAAGTCGGTCAAATTCTTCACGTAGTTCCTTCTCGACTCGATCCCATTCGGTTGCATCATCTTGATCCTCAATTTCACGAAGAACTTCCTTAAGATGTTGCAGGACAGCTTTTTTCTCAGAACTATTAGCAGCTTCATTCTTTACTGCATCAAGCTTATTCTGCAAGTCATCTATATTCACTCCAGTGCCGCTAAGTCGGCTGATACTACGCTGAGCTTCAGCTAAATCTTTGTCAATAACCTTTGTTGCATCTTCTATCGATTGTTTCTTACTTGTATCAAGCTGTTTTTCTACAGTAGTATCTGTTGCGAGGAAATGAACTTCAAGAGTCATTTGTTCAGAAGTATCAACCTTTAACGTTACGTCTACCGAGGAATCTTCTGTGATTAATGATTCAACATCTTCACCTGTAATAACGATATCTGCAACATATTCATACAATGAAGCGCTCCTGCCTTCAGCACCCTTGAAATCATCAACCTGATAAACAGGTATCTTCAAGACATCACTTTCTACACCTGGACGCAACTTACTTGTAGTTTTTAGGTCATTAATAACTCCTACTGCTGGTACAGGTTTGTTCTTTTCCAAGCCCTTAGCCATTCTAAAGACTGGACGCTTTTTCACTTCACTCCATGTAGCGATACCGATATTATATGGAAGTGGTGCTGCTCCAACTTTAGAGCCCTGGATAATCGTTATCTCATTGGGGAAACAAGGTACTTTATTACCCTTCTCATCGTAGGCAACAATTGCAAATGAATTTGGCTTTGATTCAAGAAGATTGGCTTCTATTACATTACCAGTAGCGTCAATTTCCACCTTGCCGCTTGACCATGCTTTATCGCTTCTTTCTAATTCAACGAAAACTTTTGAATATGAGCTACCTGGTTCTAACCTTGCACTAACCCATTCTGTCTGCTCTACTGATGTTGATTCGTAACCAATTTCTAATTTGACTGTTCCTACTTTAATGTCCTTCTGGTCAACCACGGCATCCATAGTAGAAGCATATAGTGCGGCACCTGTAGCCACAGCAGTCATCGGGTCAATAGAGGTGTCAACATTGGGGGTAATTTGATCCTTCAGCATCTGTCGAATCAAGGGTGAATGAGTAGGACCTCCTACAAGAATCAGCTTATTGATTTGTGAAGAAGATAGATGGTTGCGATTTACCAATTCCTTACATATATCAACTGCTTTTTGGAAATAAGGACGCATAACATCAAACACTTCACTTTGCGAAACAGTTAAATCAAGCTCCATTTCTTCACCATCTTCATCCTCTCCCAGATCACCTAGGTTTGAAAGAATATCATACTTATCCTTGAACGAAAGCTGATTCTTTGTTTCTTCTGCAAATGTCTTCATTGCATCACGTAGAACTTCCTTCTTTTCTTCGTTATTAAGAGTTTCATCAATAACAAAGTTCTTCTGCAAATAAGGGATGATTATATTATCAACAATTGCATAGTCAAGATTCTTTCCACCAAGATAGTTGTCACCTTCAGTATCAAACACCTGCATGATACCGTCTTCTACTTTCAACAAAGCAGCGTCAAAAGTTCCACCGCCAAAGTCGAACACCATCCAGATACCATCTTTTGAATCAGTAGTTAAGCCATATGCCATAGCTGCTGCAATTGGTTCCTGAAGGAGTTCACATTTCGTAAAACCAGCCATCTTAGCCGCCTCCAATGTGGCAGTTTTTTGTCCTACCGTAAACTTAGCAGGTACAGTAATTACCACAGATGAGATATTTTCATCTGTAACAAAAGACTTCAGTGTTTTCAGGACCTCTGCAGACAGTTCTTCTGAAGAATAGTCACGACCCATATATGTACTGGTATACTTTGTATCAGTACCCATGGTACGCTTGAACTCAACATAGGCATTTGAGGCCTCTTTTTTACCAGCCTTAGACGCACGTCGTTTATCACTTTTCAAATCGTTAAAGGCGGAGTCACCGGCTTTAACGCTCTGGCGCTTGGTAAATGACACACAAGAAGGCATTGTGTCCTTAAGAACGTCTGTCTTAATAACGACAGGTTCACCTTTTTCCATTCTGCAAATAGCAGAGTTTGTAGTACCCAGGTCGATACCGTAATCAATTTTTAATCTTGCCATAATTATTGAAATAATTTTATTCTGCTTGGCTAACTTCTATCTGAGCAGCCTGGATCATTACTTGTTTATAATTAACTTGTGGCTTAATAATTCGAGAGATGATTTGCTGTCCAGGCTCTAAAGTATCATCCGTAACAAAAGTTACAGCTGCCTTCATTCCTGCTTGATAAGGTTTTCCTAGCATATCAACGATTTCATAATCATTAGCCTTGAAATTATCCTTTATTCGTTGAACACCTCTTGAAAGTTGCTTGTATCCTTTTATACTCTCGTCCATTCGAGAAAGATTCATTTCAATCTTTACTATCTCGTCTGCAACTTTAAGAGTAAGTGAATGATCAATCTCTCCGTCATCTATAGTGGTTGGAGTTGGTACTGGTTGATTACTCAACACTTCTATTAACTTATTGTCAAGTTGAATAGTTTCTTCTTGCATTTTTTCCTGAGCTTTGCGAATATTCTCTTGGGCTTGTTCCAAAGAAGACTGTGCTTTACGTACGTCATCAATTGATGTAGAACCAGACTTGAACTTCTTCATGAAAGCCCAAACAGTTGCAGCAAGTGCTAGAAGCAAAAGAAATATACCGCCCATGCCCCATATCGTTCGAGAAGACAATATTTCTTCGGTAGCTTGAACCTTGTCATTTGTTTGGTTAATACTTTCAGAAAGTTCTGTCTTGTCTGCTTTTTGATTAGACGCAAGGTCATCATAAGCAACTTGGAGACTATCTAACTTGGATTTTAATTCATTGTTTGCGGCCTCCAATGTACTTATTCGAGACTCTGCTTTCCGATTCTTGTTCGTAAGAACAATAACATCGTTTTTAATACGATTTTGAGAAGTTTGCAGTCCGCTTACTTCCTTCTTTAAAGAGGATAGCTCTTTCGACTCACTCTGAGCAAATGTACTGTTTACCAAAAACAAGCACAAAATGCCAATTGTAATTTTTCTCACATTGATAGAATTTAATTTAGTTACATTGTGCCATGCAGAATATTATAATGGCTATAATAATAGCAATAATACATCCCCAGTTTGTATCATCCGAAGAATTTGATGAGGATGTTGAACTGTATGCGGCGGCAGGACGTGATGATGGACGAGACGAATATGAAGAAGATGAAGAAGATGAAGAATATGATGACGTGTAAGTAGAAACTCCAACTTGACTACACATGCTAGAAAGAGTTCGTCTATTCTCATTGTAACGATGATTCTTAAAGTCGCTTTCCATATCGAAAGTATCCATCAGCTTAGTTGCTTGCCATGCAGAACGTAAAACAGAACGTAGCGAAGACAGAGCAGCGGCTTTATCCAATATCATGTTCATCTGGAAGGTGGGATCATTCTGAAGTGCGTTAACTTCTTCTATGACATTATGAAGGGCATTACCAACAACCTGGGTGGAAATCTTCAGGTAATATCCATTCGATGAACCTAATTTAGACTTTATACCCTGCAAGTGTGGCTTTGTGTTATTGAGTAAGTCCATTGAATAGCTTATTCTGTCTGGAAGGCGGGTAAATTTCCGCAGTTCTTCCTTAATTGCTCTATCTTCAGCAAATACTTCCGACGGAGGGAGTTCTGCAATGATTCGATTAAGAATATCTACATTCTCTTTACAACGATCTTTTGCCATTTTTCCAACAACAACAGATTGCGCATATTTCTGCAAAACCATTGCTTTGCGAGCAGCGTCAGCAGCATCTGAATCATTATAGTAATCTATACCGCATTGCAGTACTTCCAAACCGAGTTTATCCGCAATCATTTGATATTGCAAATCACCAGTAGGAACGAACTGCTTTAATTGAGCCAGGTCTGCTTTAGTACTATTCATCAATTTTGTTCCAGCATTCAAACGAGCAGTTGGACCTTTTCCTCTCGATGATTTACAAGCATCTATTGCAGATGAAAGCTTGTCTATGATAGGCTTTGTACTTTTGCTACCCACATATTCCTTCCATTCGGAATTGGTGATATAACCAAGGAATTGATTAGGATTAAACTCTTCACATATGACATTCAAAAAATCATGTGCAAGATTATCTGAAGTGGCCAAAGCATTCTCTCCTAATACCATCTTGACAAATTCATTACTGTAAGATGAATATAAAGTTTGGGCATAACTAATCGCATTTCCCAACTGATTCCTGATGAGAGCACAAACAAGAAGGTTTTGCAGTGAAGAGGCAGTTGCTTTCTTTTTCCATATTTCAACAGCTCCGTCTATGTCACCATTCGTTAATTTTCCACATGCGATTTCATCCAACTGATTGCACTTGGAAAACCAGAACTGAGCATATCGTAATTGCTCCGTAGGAAGCGTCAATTTTGAAATAGCGTCCGCAACACTTTGTTCTGTTCGCAAAACATCAGGTAAAAGGCCATTCAAATCAAGCGGAAACGTCACTGGACGGCCGACTTTCAAGAAAGCCTTCATCTTACCTTGATTTGCAACAACTTCTTTTTGAGGAGATGTTGAATAAACGCCAAGTAGGCGATATGGGTTGTTATTTATAATCTTCATTATATATATTTTTTAAAATGCTTCACCTTTTGATGCTCCTTGCAGTTGCAGATTGCCATTTTGTACAGGATATAAAGTATATTCTCCATATTGATTGTATAATTCTACAGGACCATCTTTCTGAATGTTTCCACCAGAAACGAAACCTCCTTTGACATTACCATTTTCCATATCTGGATTCCATCCCTTACCTCCATAGAAGTAAATATTGTACGTTCCATTTGGAAGATATAAACGCCCCGTATCTCCTGCCCTTACATAAATATGGTTGACGACGTCAGAGGAACCGTAATCTTTAACTATAATAACATAGTCATTTCCAGATGTCTTGAAATCCAGATAATTGTCACCTGTACGTGAACGATAATATTCCTTATAAGGTTTTGAACCTGTTTTTAATTGGTTGTTGATGTACGTTTCGTAATCGTTATCAACTGTATAAGACTCGTCATTTGTATCGTCTGTCGTTGAACTAGAAAGATAGTCTCTTCCTGAGGAATTATTCGTACTTCCATTTGTATAGGAAGAAACGTATTCTGTCTTTTGTTGTTTATCTTCCTTGGAAAGATCTTCTAAATAACCACCTAAACTACCAAGTCCAAGGGCAATTAACCCGGAAATGATTCCAATTACACATCCTTCACCTTCTTTAGAACCAATCCCTCCAAAAGCGATAAGTCCAAAAATGAAAGTAAAGACATAACAAGTAGAACTTAAACCGCTTAATCCCCAAATTAGATACACGCCAAGAAGTACTAATAAAGGAATAACTATTATAAGAGACCATTTTATAGTTTTGCTTCTTCTTTCTGCAGCCTCTTTTCGCTTCTTTTCAATGTCATCTAAACTTGTTTTGGCTTTTTTCCCTCCAGAGGTTCTAACGCCAAAGATTGACAAAACCTTACGATAGTCTTCTTCGCATTTGGCAAGTTCAAAAGCTCTTAATGAACATTTATCTATATTAATACTATTACTTTTCTCCCTAGCATATAGAGAAACAATCTCATCAGTTGTACTACAAGAACTTATGGCCCTTTCCTGTCTTTCGATTCTTGCTCTTCGTTCTTCTTCTTCTTTCTTGAATCTATTTAATTCTTCTTTCGCTTTGGCAATAAATTTACTGTTTGGATAATCGCTAATAAACTTTTGATAATCTGCTACAGTCTTACATTGCTTAAAACGCAATTCCTCAATCCGAGATTTTGCTTGTGTAACATATTTCCCTGAAGGGAATCTCTGAAGATAAGATCTATAAGAGGTTAGATTGCTACATGTTTGATAATATTCTTCATCTGTACGCAAATCCACATCAGAAGTATCTAAGTCATTACACCATCCACAGCCATATTGATACATAAAAGACAACCCAGAATCATCAAAGCCTTTACAATTGCTAATGATTCCGTGAAGTGCTTCTCTGCATTCTTTATAACGTCCTTCTTTGTATTCTGGATCCAAGTCAAACTTATCCATATACAACTGGGCACGCCAAGCAGAAATAAGCGTATTTTTCAAAGTGTTAAAATCAACATTTTGAGCTTCATTAACCTCTGCTATGACATTGCCAAGAGCATTGTTAACTATGGATGTTGATATCTTAATATAATACTGGTGAGTTTTACCTAATTTTTCCTTTATTTGAACAAGATGTGGAACACAATTCTTTATCAACTGAATAGAACATCTAATCAAATCTGGCTGTATTGCAAAAGTAGCTAAAGATGATTGAATAGCCCTATGGTTAGCCATCACCTCCAATGGAGGCAATTTGCTAATTATATCTTCAAGAATCCGAACATTTTCATCACACCTATCCTTAGCCATCTTTCCAACGACAATTGACTGTGCATATTTCTGAAGTTTCATTGCTTTGAATGCAGCGTCGTCATCATTAGAATCATTATAATAATCGATTCCACACTGAAGAATAGCCAAACCCAGCTTGTCTGCGATTATCTGGTACCTCGGATCAGATATAGACAGTTCACTCTTTAAAGAACGTAGTGGAGTGAGCGTATCAGACATTAATTTTGTACCGGCGGATAAACGAATATTCGCTCCTTTCCCCTTCGTTTCTTTAGCGACCGTTATACTGCGATCAATATCATCTATTAACGGCTTAACTATTTTACTTCCGACATACTCTCCCCAATCCTTATTGATTATATAAAGAGAAACTTCTGATGCACCAATTTCATCGCATAATACGTCAAGGAATCCATGTTCAAGGCTTTCTGACGTAACAATATTACTTTCTTTTCCTAATATCAGTTGGGCAAATTCAAACGAATATTTGCCATAGAACAAGAAAGCCAATTCAAATGCCTTAGCATAATTCCCTCTTATGAGGAATGTTATAATCCGGTTATGAACAGAAGATAGGTTTTCTTTCTTTTCCCATATTGAAATCGCCTTATCATATGAACCAGCGGAAAGGTTGTTTATAGCTATTTTATCTAACTCCGTATTTTCAATAAACCAAAATTGTGCGTAATGTATAAGATCTTTGGGAAGGGCTAATTTTGATTCTGCTTCCGCAATAGTTTCAGCAGTCCTCTTAGGAGATGGCAATATGCCATCTAAATCTGCTTGGAAAGAAATCTGACGATCAACACGTATGTTTGCTTTAATACGCGCCAAGTTGGCCACGATCTCTTTCCTTGTAGCGGTCGAAAAAACTCCTATTAGTCGGAATGGATTATGTTGAATTATATCAAGCATAATATATAAAGACAATATACTGTTATTACGGAGTGAAACAATTGATTAAACAACAAATATGCTATTAAACTATTTAATTTCTTTCGTTAGAGGTTGAACTGGCTGATTCCTGCTAACTAAAAGTTCTCGAATATCGATATTCAATAAATCAGATATCTTTGATAAAGTCTGCAAGTCAGGCTGAGTAGTATTCGTACACCACTTGGAAATGGTCACTGGATCTTTGCCCAGCTGCTCTGCTAACCACTTGTTGGTTTGACCAGCGTCTGCGAGTACCGCTTTAAGTCTATTTAAATTCTCCATGGACAATAAAATTAAATTTTGATGCAAATTTAATAAATTATCTCGTAACAACCATCAATGTCCAGAAAAATCTTCATCAGATTAACAAAAAAAGTCTCATTTCTTCAAATACTACCAGTTATTACACCTTTTCACAAAAGACAAGAATTGTATCTCACTGTTATCCCCTTTTTCTAATCATTCTTGAATGATGGCTCACTTGACCTTCTTCTGCTTTTCGAAAAATCTCCTTTCCATCCCTGTAGTAGTCCACATCCTGATACCTTACAGACTGCTTTTACTACATTCTCAATCTCTTTCCCATTCCTTCATTTATTTCATTCCACGTCACAGCCCCTTTACCTGCCAATGGACATTCATCGTTCTATATGCTCCCTGCTTATAGCGGAATGATACGCAGCCCATTCCGTGTCCTTCTCCGTCCGATGGCCATAACGTGCCCTGTCTGAGCGTTGGACAGCCGGGCATCCTCCTTTTCGTATCTGTCACTGAATTGTTCTTATTCCGACTTCCTCATCGATGACTTTTCCGGGCGAAGCGAGTCACACTTACTTTTTCCGTCGCAAAGTTAGTGCAAGCCGTATTCTGCAAGTACCAGGTGCCTTATTCCCTGAATTTTTTCAAAAACTTTTTGCTGTCTGTCCCAGCCAATAAAAACTTTTCTGGCCCAAGGGTGAAATAATTCGGTAATTCCTTGCATTCCCATACTTCCCTTGCCAACTCTGATAGCAACGTAAAAAATAAATGTTTCACTTCTAAAAATTCAAAACAATGAAAAAGATCGAGAACAATTTCGCAGTAACAGGTTTCGTAGGTAAGGATGCAGAAATCCGTCAGTTCACAACCGCTTCAGTAGCACGTTTCTCACTGGCTATCGGCCGTAACGAGAAGAACGGCGAGGAAAACAACCGCGTATCGGCTTTCATCAACGTGGAAGCATGGCGTAAGAACGAGAACGCCGAATCATTCGACAAGCTCACCAAGGGTGCAATGCTCACCGTGGAAGGTTACTTCAAGCCAGAGGAATGGAGCGATCAGGAAGGTGTCAAGCATCAGCGAGTGCTGCTGGTAGCCACCAAGTTCTATGAGACTCCCGACAAGGAGGAAGAAGCTCCTACGGAGGAGAAGAAAACTTCAAAGAAGAAGGCCAAGTGAGTCTTCTTCTTCCCTCTGCAAAGCAGATTTCCTGAATAAAGGGAAAAGAAAAGAGTTAGATTTCATTCGATTATTCACCATCAAACATTTTAGATTATGCTTTACACACACACTATCGGACGCATCGGCAAGGATTGCCAAGTCATCACAGGAACGCACGGAACGTTCTTGGCGGTTGACATAGCCGTTGATGATTACTCCAAAGGTCAGAACATCACTACATGGGTAAGGGTACGCAGCAGCAGGGAGAACCATGTCCGTCTGGCTGAATATCTCACCAAGGGAAGGCTCATTCTCGTGGAGGGAACTATCTCCACATCCCAGTGGAAAGACCGCCAAGGCGAGAGCCACACACAAATCTCCATCAATGCGGACAGCATCGCTTTCGTCAATGCAGGGAAGAAAGAGGAGCAGAACGACAACCCGAAGAAGGCTGCCAAGAAAGGAGCTAAGGCGAAGAACACACCCCAGCCACCGCTGGACGCTCCAGCACCTGACGAGAAGGACATGCCATTCTAACGAAGAAAGGAGGATGCAATGAGATACGCAAGGCTATTTGTTCCCTATCGTGGATATTGGGACATCAGCGTGGATTTGGATAGCATAGACGGTGACTATCATGGCTATCAGTACATCTGCATCGTATTAGGCAGTGGAGCAGAAATAACCTGCTATAGGGATGAATTTGAATTTGTAGACTAATAAAGGTGAATATGGATTGGCACATCGTATATGCAAAGTTTGACGGATGCAAAGGCTTCAAGGCTTTTGACGTTAACGAGGGAAGACAAGTCGGAAATCTGATTTACGCTTCTCTGATGGAGAACACGGAGGACACCCGGCAGAAACTACAGAAGCTGGCAGACTTGAACAAGGAGTATCACCTTGTGCTGCAACTTCGCAGGAAAGGCAGAGTGTGCTTCCAGACAAAGTAAAAGGTAACGGGCAGACTAACCATCTGCCCATAAATTCTAATCATTATGGCAAAGCAAAAGACTGAAAACAAAGAGTATAAAAGACTCTTGGAAAAACACGAGGCTCTTAACAACCTCACGGATGAAGTTCTTGACACCCGCAGGGAGCGGTTCATTCAAGAGGTCATCAACCACTATGACATGGTGGAGATAGGAACGCTCTATTTCGGTGATATGGCTATTGACGTGGAGAGCATCTACTATGACAAAGCGGAGCATCGTCTGATGGTTCATATCTCCAGCAAGGAAATGGAGGGTGACATCATCTACACTTCCCTGCAGAGGGAGAAGCAAGGCAAACTGGTGGAACTGGTATTCGAGGAAATGAAGTGCCTCGAAGAAGGTCCGACGCTGCTGGGCATGATGATTGACGGAAGCAACATCTTGTATCGAAACGTCTTCATCAAGGAGCTGAATGCCGAAGTCAAGGTGACGACCGAAGAGGTTTTTGAAGCACATATAGAGGAAGGCAGCCCCGATGAAGACAAGTTCTACTGCTATGTACCGGCAGAGGAGTTCTTCAAACTCAATGACATTGAATTTGAGAAATACGTCAACAAGAAATTCTAAAGGCAACGGGCAGACTCGCTCGACCTCTGGTCGCTTGCCAGAGCAAGAACCACCTGCCCACAATTCTTTATGATTATGGATAGTGTGACAGACAAGAAAAAGGATCAAATTAAGGCTCTGATTGAAAAAATGAAGCAGGAAGGGAAACCCATAGATTGGGCTACCATTGTACTGTGCTGAAGCCAGCGAGTCCTGCCTGGTTGGGCAGGACTTATTCATTCTCCTCTCATGGCGCATATCCCTCAGAAAGTGTCCTACGTCGGTGAAGCACAGCTGCACTGACCAAGGACACCTTCTTCGGGATGGGCAAACACGAAACGACAGGCTTCATCAGTCGAGGATGATCTCCGTTGGAGTACATGCTCTTCATCTGAATCCCGTCCATTCGCCTTTTGTTTGCCCTACTATGCCATTGACCTCATTCTTCGCTTCTGCCCTCAGGGTATCAAAGAACTACGCCCACCCGAAAGCGGAACGGCAGGACTGGTTCTGCTATTGAGCCGATGGCACGATAGCGGAACGGATGAACGGCGAGAGGACAGAGACCTTTCTCCCTGGCATCCACAAGGCTGACTACATTCTTCGCCAGCTCAGTTTGATGGCCTTTCCGAAATGGTCTTTGTTCACTCGCTTTGACGTTCATCTGGCAGCCGTACCGTTGCCGCTACCCACCGTCATTCATGTATGACTAAATTTGCATCCTGCAATTCAGCCGTTCAGTTCCATTACCATTTTCTTTCGATTTATCATATCGGCTTTGTATAGCTAGGGAATCATTTTTCTGCGAAGTTACCTTGGATTTTGCAAACTGCAAGGCGTGTTCCGTGAACAATCTTCCTTTAGGCAAATATTGCTTAAAGAGTATTCTTCACGACAGTCTTGCCTTATTTGCCCTATCCGCACTTCTGAAAGCAGAAAAATCTTCCCGCTACACAGCCGAAAGGCTTTGATAAAAGGGAAATAAAAATTTCAAGCAATATGGCAACAACGCAATTCAACAACCGACTGATTACTCCAGAGCTGACAGAGGCTCTGAGCAGTTATCCCCTGTATTCTCAGGACGCGAATAAGAAGGATGCTCTTTGCATCGCAGTGTTTTACCTTGGCAATATCCGCTGGTACATCATGGAAGGACAGCAGGAAGGCAATGACTTCACGCTCTATGGCATCGTTACTGGACTGCAAGAGACGGAATACGGCTACCAGTCTGCAACCGAAATGGCAAGTATCACCTATGATGCAAGCGAGTACGGACTTGGCACTTTGAGGACTGAGCAGGACAAGGATTTCAAGCCTTGCACCCTTGCAGAGATTGAGGACGCAGAACTGCAAGCATTCCTCTCACGGCTCTATGATAAATACTAATGTATAACCCTTAAACATATCAGATTATGAAGATTATCGTAATGGACAGCGCCAACGTGCGCATCGAGGTTTTGAACGTAGCCGACCACATGCTGGAGGACGAAATAGAATTGTTCCTTTCCAAGCACGGCTATTCGTTGAACAACATTTCTTGGATGGCAGCACCCATCGACTTTGTGCCAGTGCAGTTCCATGAGTATGACACCGACAAGGAGAACGGCGAAGAAGTTCACGTCACACGTAGCGGACGTCTGAAGGACTTTTCCATCTATGACAGTGTGCAGGAGGTGAAGCACCGTGAGCAGGAAGAACTTGCAGCAGCACTTAAACTTCATGGCGAGAAGGTGGATGATGGCTATGAATGGCACTTCGAGGGTGAATGTCCCATCGTAGCAGCCTATGACTATGACGAGCCTTGTGACGTGGTAATCCTTTCCGTCAGAGCGAACAAGGATGGAGGTCTCACCATCATAGGTGACGAGAAGAACGACCGGGGAAATGAGCATGAGATTGAGGCAGATGACATCTTTGCCGGACACATGGACTTCATCACTTCGGAGATTGGAGATTAAACGACTTCGGGAATAGGTGGCAAGGGAGCTGCCTATTCCCAATAATACACAAGCAATATGAGACAGATATTTGTTGTTTACGAGACTGACGCATGGCACAGCACAAACCATCGGGAATGTGCAGGTGTGTTCACCAGCAAATGGGCTGCCGTGAATGCCATCGTGAAGAACCACCGCATAGAGCTGGATGAGTTCTTTGACGAGGACGAGATTGAAAAGACCTCAAAGCGTGTGTTAGAAGCCGAGGCAAAGCGCAGGCTCCGCAAGGAACTGGAGTTTGCCAACCAGACGCAAGGCTATGAAACCAACTATGATATTGAGGTCTGGAATATCAATGAATGGTATCTAACTAAATATTAGGCGATATGACCAACAAGCAGAGAAAAACAATGATTGAGCAATGGGTCACTCAGATAAACCCTAAAGCCATCCTCCGTGCAGCCGATGCCCGTTGTGGGGCAAGGTATGCCGTATATGTGGTAGAGAAGCCAGGAGAGTTCGGGACAAGATGCACCGACTATCTGCCCCTAGAGCAGCTGGAGCAATACCTTCTTGGGGTATTCTATGCCAGCGAGTTTAACAGACTGATTGGAAAGAAGTCTGCATAAACCAAAGCCCTTCGAGCATCGCAAATGACTCGAAGGGCTGCTTACATTTGCCAGGACAACCCACCTCAAACAAGTTTCGAGTTTTACCCTTGGCAAAAAACAAAACGATTTCTGCCAAGTCAAATTTAACAAATCGGCCTTAATTTTAACATTAACGCCTATGGTGGAAGCATGGTGATTCGTTTCACCATACATTCCACCATCAAATCACCATGGATTCACCATTTACATTTAATAGCTATAGCTACACTTTGCTACATATTGCTACATCATCGCTACATGCTATTATTGACTTGTATCATCGTAACTTACTGTTATTCAACGCCGCTACTCATCGATACATCCTTTTACGCAATTTTGAAAGAAAAGATGTTGTTTAGGTTTTGTGTGGGGTTCTTTGTCCTTTGCCGGTGATTTCGGCAAGGTTGTAGAGGACGAGGCGGAGGTCTAAACAGGAAAAAGTTGCGATTATAGAGTCATTCAAAACATAAAACATCCGATTTTTGATGCACAAAGCAAAATAAATGGAAAAACCTTTGGTCATATCAGATTATTTTAATACTTTTGCATCGTTTTAATGGTATATTAAAATGAAGCAGAATGGTTAAAACGAAAGATATTGTCATATTAGGAAGACCCTTACAGCTGCAAGAACGAAGCAAAGCGCAGATGAAAGGTGTCACCATCGGGGACTCTCTTGCATACAAGTTCTACGATGGCGAGTTCCATGGAATGTCCCTACTTTTCGCAGAACCCAAAGGTAAGGTTGCTTCACCACGCAGTCTGTCTGTCACAGCCAGCAATCTTACTTCGCTGTTACAACGTCCCACGGTATTCTTACTGCCAACATGTCCGGCCTATGAACGGCAAAGGCTTATCGACAAGGATGTTTATTTCATCGCATCCGACAAATATGTTCATCTGCCTATGCTTCTGGCTAATGAGCGTATTCGCAAGACAAAACAGGCAAAGGCTCTGACACCAGTAGCCCAATACCTGCTGCTCTACCATTTACAGATAGAAAGTATCGAAGGACTTGCAGCACGAGACATAGAAGACAAAATGCCTTATTCATATGCAAGCATTACGCTTGGCATTACTTGCCTTGAAGACCTGGGACTGTGCAAGAAGGTAGCCGATGGTTCCAAGCGGAAAGTCATACACTTCGATAAGACGGGGAAGGATCTGTGGGAACAGGCTCAATCCGTCCTCACCAATCCTGTTGAAGAACGCATCTTCTGTGATGACCTGCTTTCAGATGAACACTACCCTGCATGTGGCATCAATGCCCTGGCACATTATACATGGCTCAACCCTGACCCGGAAAGGATCATCATGATGACTGTCAAACAGCTCCGTGAATTCAGGAGTTCTGGAACCTTGGTACGTCCTAATGAGTTCGACGGCAACATCATCATTGAGGCATGGAAATACCCGCCTGTCACCAAGATTGGTACTGAAGCCGAATGGGTGGACAGGCTATCATTGGCCGTTTCACTCCGTGAGGATGCAGACCCACGAGTGGAAGGCGAAGTTGAACGTTTAATTAATGATATAGAATGGAAGGATTAGAGAAATTCCGCGAAGCATTTGAAGCTTACTCAGAGAACTACGTTATCATCGGTGGCACGGCTTGTGACATCGCTATGACCGGGACGGCAGTACGTCCTCGTGCAACCCACGACATTGATATGATTGTCATTGTCGAAAAGATGACCGCAGACTTTGCCGAACACTTCTGGCAGTTCGTGC
Source organism: Bacteroides sp. Marseille-P3684 (assembly GCF_900291465.1). Classification (GTDB taxonomy): domain Bacteria; phylum Bacteroidota; class Bacteroidia; order Bacteroidales; family Bacteroidaceae; genus Phocaeicola_A. The sequence goes on along the minus strand of NZ_LT985808.1, from coordinate 2,253,107 downwards.
GTGAAGGCGGTTATCGCCCAGAAAAGCGCAAGCAGTCTGAAGGGGAAGTTCCTAAGTACGAGCTATACCGCTTTGTCAATGGCAAGCCTGACTATCCCGAAATGATTGAACTGCTGTCACGGCATCCAGACATTCTCGGCGAACCGAAGGGTCTGACCATTGAGCCGTTGCCTGTGGACGAGGAAACGTCAAGCCTGAGTGCAATCATCATGGATGATGATTTCTATCACTTCACCATCGACCACAGCAAACTGACCAACGGGCTTCGCCATGCTGACTCAGCAGCCCTCATCGCCCTGAAGTCACGTGCCTACCTCAATCTTTTGCAGGACAAGGCTAATGGCAAGCATGTCAACAGCAAGGACATAAAGAAGCATCGTTCTGACGTGCTGAAGAACGTGGTCATCATGGAAGACAGTCAGATTACGGCTCCAGAGCCAATCGTCACTTGCATAAAAGAATTTGTCGCCTCAATCAGAAATGATTGGGATGCCCTCTCAGAGCCTCTTGCAAAGGCTCTTGACCAGGATCCTTCGTTCATCGAGGCTCTGCTTGAACAATTAGATGGATTATTTGCCATAGAACAGTCATGAAGATACAGTATGCATCTGACCTCCATCTGGAGTTTGCCGACAACTGGCGATACCTGAAGGAGAATCCCCTGCAAGTGACAGGGGACATTCTCGTTCTGGCTGGCGACATCGGCTACTTGGGGGATGACAACTATACCAAACATCCCTTCTGGGACTGGGCATCGGAGAACTACCAGCAGGTAATAGCCTGTATGGGCAACCATGAGTTCTACAAGTTCTACGACATCGCAAAGCTGAACGATGGCTATTGCCTTGAAATACGTCCTAATGTTCACAGCTATTATAATGCCGTAGTACATATAGGTGACATTGACTTCATCATAACCACATTGTGGGCCAGGATTCCCCTGAAGGAGGCATATTATACGGAACAAGTGGTAAGCGACTTCCGGCGTATCATCTTCAATGGCGATATTCTCACCTTTGCTGATTTCAACCGCGAACATGAAAAGTGCCTGGCTTTCCTGAAGAACGGCGTATCAAGCAGCAAGGCCAGAAGAAAAATTGTCGTAACCCATCATGTCCCATCCTTCCAGATGCAATGCCCCAAGTTTGCCGAAAGCCAAGCTAACGGAGCTTTCACGGTTGAACTGGAAGACTACATCAAGGATAGCGGCATCGATTACTGGATATATGGCCACTCCCACTACAACGTGGATGTCGAGATAGGCAATACCAAATGTGTGTCCAATCAGTTGGGGTATGTATTTCATGGGGAGCATGAATCATTCGAGCCAGGTAAATATATCGAAGCATAACAACCCATGAAATTCTCCATGATATGTTCACTCAGTTCTCTGAAATATCTGCTCGATTCATCCAGGTGGACAAGTCAAAGGGTGTAAAACGCTTACTTTTTTCGCCACAATATATTGAGCATAAAATATCAACATTTAACGAAACATTCAACCGAATGAAAGAACAAAAGAACTTATCCTATAGTTTAAGAAAGGGGGCACATCCTTTTAAAAGCAGCTTAAACTCTATGTTTTTGCCGATTTTGAGTCAACCTGGGGCTTTTACCATCTTAACAAATGTTAATTACATTAAAAATGCGATTTTTGAAAATTATTTTGAGCAGTTTTCTCACTTTTCTACCGTTTAACACCTAACTATCTGATAATCAGCGATGTTTATTTCCTGCATCGGTAAATAGGTAGCGATTACCAACGATTAGCATCTATCATCATTGACCAATAAGGCGTTCATTTTGAGCGCCTTTTGTTTTTCTCTTGTCAGCGTTAGAGGACGTTGATAAGCCTTTTTCGGCTCATTTTTGTACCACATTTGTTACTCGCTTGTTTGACTTTGAAAAACGTGTAGATAGGTAATGGAGAAACTTTACGCCATTTTACGCGGTTTTACGGGAATTTACAAGAATAATGGAGAAATAAAGACGAAATAAAATGAGCAGTAACTTGAAAATCAAAAGAATTTGTGCATGGTGCGGTAAGGAGTTTATCGCACAGAAAACGACTACCGCATGTTGTTCCAAACAATGTGCCAACGCACTCTATAAAAAGAGGAAGCGTGATGAAGCAATTAAGACCAACAATCAAATCGTGGAGAAGAAGATTGAGGAGAAGCCTATTGAAAGAATTAAAGACAAGCCTTTCCTCACTATCACCGAAACAGCTATTTACCTTGGAGTAACCCGGCCAACAGTTTACGGTTACATCAAAAGAGGTGAATTAAACGCCATTCGATTAGGTTTCAAATACCTTTTGAAGAAAGAGGATATTGATAAGTTGTTCCATACTCCAATAGAGTTCCATACTCCGACAAAAGAGAAGTCTCCCATCACCGACTTCTACACCACCGCCGAAGTCAAAGAGAAATACCATGTCAATGAATCGTGGATATTCGTTATCGCCAAGAAGCATAACATTCCACGAACCTTCAACCGCGGCAAGACCTATTGGAGCAAGAAACATATAGACGCTTACTTTGCAAAGAAAGCTCCGAACCCTGACATCACCGAATGGTATAGCACACAGGATATGCAGGACAAATTCGGCATGACCATGTCCGCCATCTACAATTTCGCCTCAAAGAACGCCATCCCGAAAAAGAAGGAGGGTATCATGGTGTACTATTCGAAGAAGCACGTGGATATAGCCAAAGGAATATCCCAACCGGAAGAAACCCTGTATTATACCGTAGCGGAAGCGATGGAGAAGTTCCACCTCACGCGCGACCAGCTTTACCATTATGTGAAATGGCACCACATTGCTAAGGTCAAGAAAGGGAAATACACCTTCATCAACCGGGCTGAATTGGACAAACTTCTTGCCCCTCCAAAGATTGAATGACTATTTTCTGGTTATCCTCCGGTGATGTTGTTCGCCATTCTATCACCCGATTTCTTTGTGTCCAAAACAAATGTAAAACTCTAAATATCATCAGTTATGAATCACACCTGTACAAAAGTGACCGTTCGCCAAAGAGCGATTCGCAATGACCGTTTTTCTTTGTATCTGGATTATTATCCGGCAGTGCGCAACCCCGAAACAATGCAGATGAGCCGCAGGGAATATCTCGGCATCTACATTTATGCTCATCCTAAAAATGAAATGGAAAGAGCATTCAACAATGAGATGCTGAACAAAGCGGAGGCCATCCGATGCATCCGTGTCCAATCCCTCATCAACGAAGAGTTCGGCTTCTTGGATAAGACCAAGCAGAAGGCTGACTTCCTTGCCTATTTCAAGAAGATGTGCCGCACCAAAGATGAGAAATGGACTTTCGTGTACCAGCACTTTTACAACTTCGTCAAGGGTAAATGTTCTTTCGGTGAAGTAAATGTGGATTTATGCAAGCGTTTCAGAGAATATGGTTCATCCGACATTTCGCGTGATAGTTTATTAAAGAAGAAAAACCGCTGAACAAATTGTATATTTGAATAAGCACAAACAAATGTACAGTAATGAACAGCAGTTTTCTATATCATGCTTGGGGGTTATATAACCACAAATGCACTCGTGAGGAATACAAAGGTAATACAATTATCTTACATATTGAAGCAAAAGAGCGGAAGAAAGAATGTCCTAAGTGCGGGCATCGCCAATTGGTCAAGAACGGTTTTCGAGTTCGTGACTTTATAGGACTCCCGATAGGCGGCAAAAAGGTGATAATCCGCATGAAAGTCCAACGCTATAAGTGCAAGAATCAGGATTGTGATTATGACCGTCAGGAGAGCATACCCTTTGCCACGGGTAGTTGCGGTTACACCCATCGTTTCGCAAAATATGTAGTCGACCTGTTAAGGAGCATGACCTTGAAAGACGCAGCCAATCTCCTGGGCGTATCCTGGGATACCGTCAAGGATATCCATACGCGTCATCTTGAATACCATTACGCGCCTCCCTCCCTTGAAGGAGTGGACAGCATTGGCATAGATGAATTTGCGGTCAGGAAAGGACATGTGTACAAGACAATCGTGGTTGACCTAAAGAGTGACCGTATTCTCTATGTCGGTAACGGCAAAGGAGCAGACGCCCTGGATGGCTTTTGGAAACGGATCAGAAGAAAAGGCGTTGGCATCAAGTATATTGCAACAGATCTCTCCGCCGCCTTCATCTCCTCTGTATATGAGAATTGCCCGAATGCGGTGCACGTGTTTGACCATTTCCATGTGGTAAAGCTTATGAACGAGAAACTGGATGAAATACGTAGGGTGCAATACCACATGGAAAAAGACATCAACAAACGCAAGGTGTTGAAAGGTACGCGATACCTGTTACTGAGTAATGGGGCGGATATCTTCGACAAGGAGTATAAGACACGGCTTGACAACGCGCTGGATATGAACAAGCCCCTGTCGCAGGCATACTACCTGAAAGAACAGCTCAGGGAAATCTGGATGCAGGTCAATAAGGACGATGCCGAAAGGGGCATGACGGATTGGGTAAAGCAAGCCCGGGAGAGCAAAGTGCCGCAATTGGTGAAGATGGCAACTACGGTAACGGCACACAGGACAGGCATACTCGCATGGTATGACTGCCATATATCAACCGGAAAGGTAGAAGGCATCAACAACAAGATAAAGGTCATGAAGAGAACGGCATATGGATTTAGGGATGAACAATACTTTGAATTGAGGCTATATGCACTGCATGATTGCCGCATCACGCGAAATGTCGGATGAACCGAGAATATTTGCTAAATGCCAAGCAACTCAAACACACCGACCGTCCGATTTCACTTCCTGACTTTGACAATGCGTCACCCTGCTTTATTTTTGTCTTGATCTAATGCCTCCAACAATGGTTTGATGGTCTCCTGCTGTGGTGTTGTGAATAAAGTCTCAGTATATACCGAGCCGTTGGGCAGCCTTATTCTGAGCGTCGTTATTGTCTTGGCGATTTCAAGAACCTTGTCAACGCTCATCTTCATGCCGACTTCTCTGATGACCCGTTCAAGTTCCTTATACACCTTGTAGGCTACAAAGCAGATGCAATTATGGGCCTCGATACGTTTCTCCGTAAAATGGAACATTGGACGCATCTCGAGCGTCCCTTTGCCAATACGGAAAGCCCTCTCAACCATCCAAAGGCCATGGTATTGTGATATGACCTCTTTCCCGGACAGGGTCGTATTCGTTATATACCCCTTCAGTCCATCCCAAAGACTGTCTTCTGCTATCTTTTCCTCATTGATACTTACGGTTATGTCCTTGCTGATATCGAGAAATTTGTTGTAGCCTCGCTTATTGACGTTGTCCTTGGTCAGAGTACCTTTCGCATAGGCCTTGCGGAGTCTATCGACGCCTTTGTTGCGGTTCCATGCGTTTTTCTTTGCCCGTGCATCTGAATAGCTCACAACCAGCCTCTGGCAATCATTCTTGCAACATTCAATAATGTTCCCGTCCGTCCTGTCAATTGCAAGAATCCAGTCTTTAATCTTTGGAGACTCGTTTCGGATTCTCGCCCCGATAATATACCGGTAGCCGGCGGATTCCAGCAGCTCCACATTCTTTGTGTTCATAAGGCCCGAGTCGGCCACAACGATGAAGTCTGTCAGCTTGAAGCGCTGGACAAAGTCATCGATTACGGGAATCATTGTGCGCCCCTCGTACTGGCTGCCGTTGAAGATAGAGTAGGACATCGGGTAGCCGTCCTCGCTCACCAGCAGTCCGAGGACTATCTGCGATTCTGCCATCTTGCCGTCCTTTGAGAAGCCTGCCTGACGAAGAACATCGTCCGGCTGTGGTGCGGACTCGAAGTAAAGTGTGGTCACATCGTAGAAAACGACCCCAATCCGTCCGCCGAGAATCCTCATCGTGTGCTCTACGCTTATCCGCTGGACCTTCTCGCGCTGCGTATTATACAGCTTGTCCATATAGCGGTAGATGTTATGTAACCGAACGTCTTCGTCGAAGTAGGACTTCAGATACGACGCTGTGGCAACCTTGCTCTGCGGATGACAGACCCTTGCGATGACGAGATGACGCAAAATGCTGTCCCCGATTACTCCAAAGCCAATTCTGTCGTATATGTGGCCGAGGATAACTTGTGGCGTGTTCTGGAGCGTCCTCTCGATGCGCGCAATGGTATTTCTCGCTTCTTGGAGCGCCTGAGCACTCTCGTCAAAGTCAAGTGTCATCTGACCGGAATATTCGTCTATCCATTGACGCGCTTTGACCTCAAGGCGAACAATCTCGTCGGGGGCAGACGATACTCCAATTGTCTTAAGCTCCTTGAACTTGCCACTGCTCTTGTCTGCGATAACCACGCTCACAGTGCCGCTACGGTTCTTTTTCTTGCGTACAAACATGCCATAAAGGTACTCATTTTAGGTTTGCGTCACCCGCGTCACCATGAAGATTTTCTGGAACGGCTGATTTTAAAAATGTTACAATTGTTCAAATATCAAGCTGTCAAAGTCAGGAATATTTGCTAAATGCCAAGCAACTCAAACACACCGACCGTCCGATTTCACTTAATTCAGCTTCCGGTTATTATTCGACATTCCGAGGATTATTGAAAATCGCTTACCGTGATAAGTGGCTACGCGAGAACATCAACGATTTCTTGGATAAGATTGAACCGGAGGATGTAAAAAAGGAATACCTCACATTGAAAGAAGTCAAAACAACTTGCCGCAACTCCCTGCGACATACCTGTGCTCAAAGCAGCTTCTCTTTTCGCCTGTCTAACAGGCTTACGCATCAGTGACATCCTGAAATTGCAATGGGAAGATTTTGAAATTGCTCCCGACCAAGGATATTGTCTCCGCATCCGCACACAAAAGACACAGACGGAAGCGACACTCCCTATCAGTAATGAAGCATACGAACTGTGCGGCACACCCGGTACGGGAAAAGTATTCAAAGGATTGCAACGAAGCATGACACAACATCCCCTAAAGAAATGGATCAAGCAAGCCGGAATCCAGAAGCACATCAGCTTTCATTGCTTTCGGCACTCCTATGCCGTAATTCAAATTTCTTTAGGTACAGACATTTACACCGTTTCCAAAATGCTCACTCACAAAAATGTGTCCACAACTCAAATCTATGCCGATTTGATAAATACAAAGAAGCGGGAAACAGCCAATAAAATATCACTCAAATAAAGACAAGACTTATGAAACGAGGAATCATATCTAACAACGGCTATTCCATCATAATCCCTAATGATGAGATATGGATGACTTCTTGGGAGATAGCAGACCTATTCTATGTCACACCAGTATCCATCAATCATACCATCAAACGGATTTTGAAAAAGGAAGTTCTTGTAGCATCTCAAGTACACCGATATATTTGTTTAGAGAACGGGAATCACGCAGATGTATATAACTTGGAGATGGTCATTGCCCTGTCTTTCCATTTTGACACGGGTCATTCCACCTTCTTCCGTAGATGGTTGATACGGAAAGCATCCACTCCCTACCGTACTCAAACACCGATCCTCATCCACTTACCCGGAAAGGAAGAATGCTCTTGTTGATACGAGAACCCTATAAAGCCCGATTTGGTCAAGCCATTTCGGGCTTTTTTATGCCCTCTTCAAAAAAATCATTGCCTACTCGGTACCTACTATGCAATTCTTCTTTTTGCAAATTCAGACTTTTGCGTATGGATTAGCCGAGCAATCATCTTCGTGGCAGCTTATGTCCTAGTTAACGACGCCAAATGCTGCCACGACAGAGCGAAGTGATTGGAACTCGTCTATACCAATATACTTTTGCAGGCAAACAATTAAAATTGATAGATATGAAGACAGAAGGATTGGAAAAACAGACGTTGACATTATTGGTATTCAGCGCAAATGTAATCATTGGTGCGATTGCAAGGCAAATGGTGCTCCATCATGGACTTGACGCTTTTAATGGCTATGTGGCTTTTATGGTTTGTATTCTGGTGCTGACCGCCATATACATCAACTTGCAAACATTGTTCAGGAAAATGCTATCTCCATACTTTGAAAAGTTCTTCTTGAAATTCTCATGCTATAGAGAAAGAGCCATAAGCATATCAAAGAGCGATGAAGAATCTATAGAAAAAGAAGTCGCTGTCGAAGAAACAGATGCAAACCCGCCACCAAGCCCGGACTATGAGCAGATCCGGCAATCGGTAATGAAAGACAAAGAACGTATCGAGCAAGAGAAACTTGCCACAGTTCTGACCTATACCCGTGAATCGTTCGCTCCCTATATGAAAGAGGATGATTTGGATCTGCTTTGCAAATACATCTGCCTGTTCCAAGCAGACAAAGATGTGCCAAAGATTCCCCAATCGATTAAGGTGGATTCCGCTATCCGAACCATAGACTTGATGCACTTCGGATGGAACATCGGCTATCAGTTTTCCAAAACGGGAATCCAGATTGCCACCTTCATCAAGCGGGTGTTTGCGGAAGCCTTGAAAGAAAATGAAATATTCACACTAAAGAGCAAGTTGCGGTTAGACGGGAAATGTACCATCAAGATTGATACTTCCCTGAAACAGACTGCCTGATAAGATAAACCAACTAAATATACAATATATGAAGAATGAAACTCTCACTTTTGATAAGCTGCCCGAAGCGGTAGGTTATCTGACCGAACAGGTCATCGAACTGAAAAAGATGGTGTCGGAACTTCAGCCTCCCCCATCGGACAAACGCACCTTGGTTGAAATCGAGGATGCTTGCCGTATCATCCGTAAAGCGAAAGCCACGGTGTACAGGCTGGTGCAGAAAGGCATTCTGCCTGCTTACAAGAAAGGAAAGAAGCTCTATTTCTACGAAGATGAGCTATTGACATGGATTGAAAACGGCAGAAAGGAAACATCTGCCCAAAGCTATAAAGAGATGCTTGCTGCCATGCAAAACGGAGTACGCCATAAGCCCAAATCTCGTATAAACTTCTAAACTTTCATTGTATGGGAAATAAATCAATCAACCCGTTAGCTCTCATTGATAAGGCAATTGATATGAGTACAAGGTTGGAAGGTACGGAATTTCCAGTAAGCATCTTCCCGAAAAAGATTCAGCGCATCATTAGCGAGGTACACGAATGCCATAGCTATCCGACGGACTATATCGCCGCCTCTATTTTGACCGCCATTGCTGTCGGCATTGGCAATACACATCTCGTGCAAATCAAGCAGGGATGGCAGGAAAGTCCTATCCTATATATGGCATTGATTGGAAGACCGGGAGCCAATAAGAGCCATCCGCTCAGCTTTGCCATGAAGCCTTTTCTTGATTTCGACTACTGCCAAAATCAGGAATACGAAAAGGCTTATGCGGAATACGAGCGGCAGATGGCTTTAAGTCGGAAAGAACGTGTGGAAAACGGAGGAGAACAGTTTCCAATGGAACCCATCCGAAAACGCTTCCTTGTGTCTGATGTCACACCCGAAGGATTAAGTTTCATTCATGCACAGAACAAACGCGGATTGTGTCTGTGGGCTGATGAACTTTCCGCTTGGTTCAAGAACTTTAACCGCTACAATAATGGTTCGGAAGAACAGTTCTGGCTTTCGGTTTTCAGTGCCAAGACAACTATTTCCGACCGGAAGAGTGCGAAAAGTTCGATATTCATCAAACGACCGTATATCTCAGTCATTGGTACAATTCAAAAAAAGATTCTCCATGAGTTGGCCAAAGGAGAACGTTCAAGCAACGGTTTCATCGACCGTATCTTGTTTGTCATGCCCAATCTGCAACAGAAAGCACGTTGGAATGACAAAGAACTGCCAGCCGATATTGAAAAAGAATGGAACGACATCATTGAGAAACTCATCCACATGGAATGCAATTACAATGAGCATGGTGAAATCGAACCGTATGTCCTGCATTTCACGGAAGAAGCCCGTCAACGGCTTTATGATTGGCAGCACCAATTCTCAGAGCTGTGCGACACGAAAGGGAATGACACTATTGTGAGCATTTATTGCAAGTTGGAAATCTATATCATCCGCTTCTGTCTGATAATCCAACTGGCACTGTGGACTTGTGGAGAATGCGGTAAAGAACACATTGACTTGCTGACCGTAGAACGTGCCATCCGGCTGACGACATATTTCAAAGCATCCGCTCTGAGTGTGCAACACATCATCAGCGAGGTGACATTGAATAGCCAACAGCAAACCATTGTCAGCTTGCTGCCCTCTACGTTCACCACGGCACAGGCGACACAGATTGCAGAGCAGAATGGGATGAAGGAACGTACACTACAACGGTTTCTGAACGACAACATCGGTATCCTGTTCCGCAAAGAGAAACATGGAGAATACTCAAAGATTAACCCGTGACGTTATTGTCGCTTTTGACACTTTCAATTCCCAAAACGACAATAGTGACAATAACGACACACTTAAAAGTAGAAAACAATGACAACACATAGATTCATATTAGAACCCTACAAAGGCATGGCTACCCGACATACGTGTCCGGCCTGCCATCGTAAAAGGTGCTTTTCCCGATACATTGATACGGAAAAGCGTATCAGTTTTCCCAATCATGTCGGCAGATGTGACCATGAACAGAAGTGCGGCTACCACTTTACGCCCCGTGAGTTTTTCGACCAAAATCCTATGAAAAAGAAAAGCCTCATGGAAGAAACCGCCTCGCATCCATGCACCAATGCACAAACGGCTATAATTGTTCCGACTTCTTACATTGATAAAAATATAGTCCGGCAGTCTTTGAAATGTTACAGCACGAATAGACTGTACCAATTTTTAGCTTCACAATTGGGAGAATCGTCAGCCATGACCTTAATGGAAAAGTATCAAATCGGCTCTTCCAAGCATTGGGATGGAGCTACCGTCTTTTGGCAAATCGACCATAAGAACCGGGTACGAACGGGTAAGATAATGCTTTACAATGCTGAGACTGGCAAACGGATAAAAGAACCATACAACCATGCCACATGGGTACATTCCGTTTTACACAAAGAAAACTATAATCTCAGGCAATGCTTCTTTGGCGAACACCTACTGACTACAGACAAGGCACGCCCGGTTGCACTGGTTGAGAGCGAGAAAACAGCACTTATCGCATCCTACTATCTGCCCCAATATCTATGGCTGGCTTCGGGAGGAAAGAACGGTTGTTTCAATGAGACTGCTCTATCTGTACTGGCAGGAAGAAGCGTTGTCCTCTTTCCCGATTTGGGAGCCACTGAATACTGGCAAGGCAAAATCGGAGCGATGAAAAGCATCGGAATAGATGTACAACTATTCGACTATCTGGAAGCCAATGCACCGCCCGAAGAGCGGAAAGAAGGGTACGACATAGCCGATTATCTATTAAAAATCAAACCGGACGAAGCCATCCTTCAGAGCATGATTCGAAAGAATCCGAACCTGAAATTGCTGATGGAGAAGCTCGGATTGGAACTGGTAAATACGCAATCCTTCCAATGAAAAAACAGGTTTTGGTCATACCGAAACTCCTTTATCAGACAGTGGCCGAAGGACAAGGGAACCGGGACTTTTTAAGGGGAGCAAGTTTATGTCGGTGTATTACATTTCCCGACAACTTGCTCCACCTCAAAGTCTGGTGGAACGGCTCCCGATGGTCACAAAACTAACAACTAAAATTGAATGTATATGAACAAGAAGAATACGATTACATTACGTCTCAGCGATGAGCAATTAGCATGGCTGGGAGCATTGAGCAGACGCAGCAAGCGGACTAAAAGCGAGGTCATCCGTGCACTCATTGAACAGGGTTCTGTGCGTGAACGAATCACACGCGACCACCTGCACATCATCCGACAGTTGATAGGTGAAAGCACCAATCTGAATCAGTTGGCAAAACAGGCGAACACATACGGTTTCTTTGTGGTAGCCGACCAATGCCAAGAGACAGCAAAACATATTTCACAACTCATTAAACGATTGAAAGATGATAGGTAAACAGACAAAGGGAACTTCCTTTGACGGATGTGTGTGCTACGTCCTCAAAGAAGAAAAAGCACGACTATTAGAAGCTGTAGGAGTGGACGGCTCGCCCGAACAAATGGCGGAGCAGTTCGAGTTGCAATCCCTATTGAATGACAAGGTAAAGAATATTGTCGGACACACTTCGCTCAGCTTTTCGCCACAGGATAGCTTGCGTTTACAAGACGATGATGCATTAATGCTGAAAATCGCCCATGAGTACATGGAACGGATGGGCATCCGAAACACACAATACATCATCGCACGCCACATTGACCGGGAGCATCCGCACTGCCACATTGTTTTCAACCGTGTGGACAACGATGGAAAGACTATTAGCGACAAGAACGACCGCTACCGCAACGAGAAGGTCTGCAAGATGCTGACCGCAAAGTACAGGCTTCACTTCGCCAACGGGAAAGACTGCGTCAAGGAAGAACGCTTACGCCCATACGACCGGGCAAAGCATGAAATCTACAAAGCATTGAAAGCAGAAGTGCCGTATGCACAGAGTTGGAATGAGTTGAAAGACGCGCTTGCAACCCGTGGCATTGATATGAAATTCAAGGTCAGCCGAACTACCCGTGAAGTACAAGGCGTGAAATTCGCATATAGAGGCTTTACCTTTTCCGGCTCCAAAATCAGCAGGGAGTTCAGCTATCTCAATATCGACCGCCAACTGGAAAGGAATGCTTATGCCCCGTCCTATTCTTACAGAGAGGCCATCAGAGCTAATCATGCTCCGCCACCTCCTGTACAAGAACGGGCAGTAGAATGGGATGAATCAACTGCTTCGGGATTAGGGCTGCTCACTTCATCCCCTACTTCCAGTGCAGCAGATGAAGCGGCCTTTGAAGCGGAATTAAAACGGAAAAAGAAAGCCAAGCGCAAGCGAGGCTTCCGACTATAACAAACCCATTTTATCAACATCAAATTTTAATTTTATGATTACAAAAGATTTTGTGAAAGACATTGAACTCTACATCTGTGAGAAGTTCGGGTATCGTAACAGCGTGTATGTGAATCCGACCTGTAACGGTTACTGCATTGACATCCGCGAAAAGAACGTGAAGTTGTATTTCCGCCTGTGGGAATACAGCAAAGGAGTCAACGGTTTTCCTGACCGCTGCATCATCTTGGTGAACTACATCTTTGAGAAGAACCGTCAAGAGAACCTGTTTGACTTGGTCCGTTTCTTCAAGGAGTATGCCCCACTCTACGGTTTCCATTATCTTGGCATCGAGAATGACATGCAAGGCGATTACCGCCTGTTAGGGTTGAGACTTACGACCAATCATCGGTTCGGTAACGATTGTTATGCGGCACCGTTGGAAGCCATCCATGTCTGATTGAATGGCATTTGAATGAATTCGAGCGAAGAGGGAGAGTTTTCTTCCTCTTTTCTCTTTTTATATTTTAGGTTCTGTGAAACAACATGAATAGAAATCCATGTTTACAATAAGTTTTAAGTGCTGAGCATGTCATATAAGTGTTGTACAGCATATTTATGATAAATAGAATAAAGATTAAGGTGATTACTTGTCTAAAATTGACAAGTAAATGCTATCTTTGCAACGCAATAACAATTTGTTTTGTTCACATGATAAATTCTAATATGTTACTCGCACGAATAAAGCAGCTCCGTAATGAACTGAATGTACAGCAGCGTCAAATTGCTTACGCGATTGGTGTTGATGAGCCAATGTATAGCAGGATTGAAAGAGGCATTCGTCCTTTTCGAGATGAGTATATTGCCCCTATAGCGGACATACTCCATGTTAAAGAGGAAGAACTACGTTCTTTATGGACAGCTGATAAGATTATCAATGTAACAAAGGATGAGCCTTTACTGGTTGCGCAGCGTGCTCTTCGTCTTGCCAACAGTGAAATAAGGACCAATCTCCATGAGTAAATTAAAACATGGACTAACTTGGATATTGTAAAGTAAAACTTAAATGGTAATTTTAGTAGTTATGGAAGATAAGACAACCCTCATTAACAGCATACAAGAAAACGACGAATTGGTATTAGAAGATAACCAGCTGGTCTGTACGCTTACCAATAAAGTGGTGAAAACGACGGATAAAGAACTGACCCTGCAATCAATGATTGACATGATGGCAGAAGAATACGGATTCGCCCCCGAAGACATGGAACGCGACTTTAGGGTGACCTATCAAGAGCCGGATTCGGACAAGATCCGGGCTCAGAGTGTGGACTTGGCCATCTTTGAAGAAGGAAAGGAGCATGTGATAGAAAACCTCATCCGCTTTGTTGTCGTGGCAAAAGATGCGAAGGTGAAACCCACGGATACCAAGAAGGGTGCGGAAGCCATGCTTGATAACATATTGACATTTACCGACTGTGAGTTTGGCTGTTGGACCAATGGGGAGGATTTGGTATACCGCTACTATACAGAAGATGCTTTCGGACAGTCTGAGGTGCAGGATATTTCTGATTTCCCTGCCAATGGGCAGACGCTAGCAGATCTTGAGGCGCAGGGTGACCGTGCCATGCCCCGTAAACCGGCCAACGAATCGTTGATTAAGACTTTCAAGCGTTGCCACGATTATATCTATGGCAATGAAGGCATGAAGAAGACTGCGTTTTGGGAGTTGCTGAACTTGATTTTCTGCAAACTATACGATGAAAAACGACGCAATATGGATGCCAAAGAAGGCATCAGCTATCGCCGCCGCTTTTGGGTGGGGGTAACGGAGCAGTTTACCGAAGAAGGGCGAAAAGCGGTGGCCGCTCGCATTAGGGGACTTTTTGAGGAACTCAAGGAGAGCCAGGTGTTCCGTGACGTGTTTGACGGTTCGGAGCAAATTATGCTGTCTGACCGCGGACTCGCTTTTGTGGCTGCAGAACTGGCCAAATATTCTTTCTTGGATGCGACTGTCGATGTGAAAGGAACGGCTTATGAAACAATTGTTAGCAATACGCTGAAGCAGGAAGCCGGACAGTTCTTTACTCCACGAAACATCATCAAGTGCATGGTCGAAATGCTGGACCCTGATCAAAACACCCGTGTGCTCGACCCAGCTTGTGGCTCGGGCGGCTTTCTGGTGATGGTGCTCGACCACGTGCGTCATAAAATTGCGCGCAATCTGTACCCGGAATTGGATGAAGTGCGCCTGGCTGCCCGCATCAATACGCCCGAAGTGGAGGAATTGACACGCCACTATGCGGAACGCATGATT
Source organism: Bacteroides sp. Marseille-P3684 (assembly GCF_900291465.1). Taxonomy (GTDB): domain Bacteria; phylum Bacteroidota; class Bacteroidia; order Bacteroidales; family Bacteroidaceae; genus Phocaeicola_A. Next base: position 2,237,931 of record NZ_LT985808.1, on the reverse strand, counting down.
TTTGGATTCGATTTTGACCCCGACTTGAAGAAAGCAGCACGGATGAATATGGTGATGGCGGGCGATGGACATTGCAATATTTTCAACATCAATTCCTTGGATTATCCACATGGAGATAAGCCCGACCGTCCTTTGGTAGCCGAAGCGGTCAACGAAAGCATAAAGCAGAGCAAGGATAAGGATTTCCATTTTGAAACGGGGCCTGGCAATGCACAGGGCAAATTCGATATGATTTTCACGAATCCTCCCTTTGGGGCAAAGGTACAGGTAGATGCAGAGATAGCCCGCCGCTATGAGTTGGACAGCAATGCTCCAGAAGTGCTCTTCATCGAGGCATGCCACAACTTCTTGAAGCCCGGTGGCAAAATGGCTATCGTATTGCCCGATGGCATTTTGGGAAACCCCAATACAGAAGGTGTGCGTAAATGGATTTTGGAACACTTCAAACTTTTGGCTTCTGTAGACCTCCCTGTAGAGGCATTCTTGCCGCAAGTGGGTGTGCAGGCTTCTTTGCTGTTCCTTCAAAAGAAAACAGCTGAAGAATTGCTTATTCCCATCGACAAAGAGGATTACGATGTGTTTATGGCCATTGTAGAGCAAGTGGGGAAAGACCGCCGTGGCGTGCCTGTCTATAAGAAAGATGAGGATGGTGCAGAGATTCTCTTTGCTCACGAAAAAAAATGGCTGACTTATACGGAAAATGGGCGTGAAATTGTGCGCAGTCGCCGCGAACGTGTAAAGCGTTTGGCTGATGATCTGCCAGAAGTGGCTGCTGCTTATGCTAAATTCTTGGAGGAACATCGGGTATGAAAACGGGTATTATAAATTCTAAAACATTGCTTCGTTCCAATTTGGGATATAGAATCGATCCTGATGTTCATTTAAGCGATGGTGTACAAGCTCGTGAGCAACTTACACTTTCGCCTTATGATCTTTCGACTGTAGGAGAGAATGCAAGTAAGGTTTTCTTGGGTAATATATTCTCACGGGTTTTTGTTAAGGATATTAAACATGGGATGCCTTATTTGGCAGCATCTGACACAGTTCTTGCAAATATAGAAACTGGTAGATACTTATCTCACAAGCAAGTAAAAAAATTAAAATATTTAATTCTTAAAAGCGATTGGATTCTAATTACTTGTTCGGGGACTCTTGGTAATGTAATATACACAAACAAGACATTTGAAAATCATATAGCTACTCATGATTTAATTCGTGTAATCCCTAATGATAACAAGGTTAATAAGGGTACTTTATATGCATTTCTTTCAGGAAAATATGGCTACAACCAAATTACTCAGTCTCAGTTTGGAGGTGTAGTTAAGCATATTAATGATGTACAGACTAAATCGATATTAGTCCCAGTCTTCCCTGAATCCTTCCAGCAGGAAGTAGACGATCTGATACAGGAATCAGCAAGATTGCGTGAGGAGGCAGCTGATGTGCTACAACAAGCAATACAACAAATTGAAAAAATCATCCCATATCCTGCAAAGAAAAATGTTAAGTGTGTTTCTTCACGCACAATTCTATCCTCTCATAATAAAAGGTTTGAAGCAAATTATTATATATCAGAAGGTCACGACATTGAAGAATATATCTATAAACATTTTACTTGGAAACCCTTGGGTGAAGTGTGTGAAGACATTTCAAGACCTGATATATTCAAAAGATATTATGTTCAAAACGGTATTGTTTTTTTAGGAGGAGCTGACATATTTTTATCTAATCCAGATAGTAAAAAGCAATTATCAAAATCTAAAACAGCAAACATTAATAGTCTAACGATAAAAGAAAATACTATTTTGATACCAAGATCTGGCACAATAGGAAATGTGGCTTGGGCGCATGCCGGACATGCTCAGAAGCTTGCTTCTGAGCATGTCATTCGGCTACAGCCGAATGACATGCTCAAAGGTGGGTATATCTATGCATTCCTTTCGTCCTCTATTGGTAAAGCTCTTATTCAAAAGCATATATTTGGATCTGTAATACAACATATAGAACCCCCTCATTTAAAATTAATTCCAATTCCAATCATCGAAGATTCTATCATAGATGATATACATAATTGGGTGATAGAATACAGCAAAAAAGTAGGAATGGCTATTGAAAAAGAAAAAAAAGCTATCTCTATGGTTGAGCAAGAAATAGACTCTTGGAGTGCAAGAAAGGAGAATTAGTTTATGGACGAGAATATAGAAATTTTTTACCGCCTTTGGGAACACGCTGAAAATGAAGTGGTGGAATTCAAAAAGGCAGAAACCAACTTTGATATAGATGAGTTGGGAAAATACTTCTCTGCGCTCAGCAACGAAGCCAACTTACGAGAACGTGAATTTGGTTGGATTGTGTTTGGTGTATGGGATAAGAAACATCAGGTTATTGGGACATCCTTCAAAGATGGAGAGATGGCACTCAATAGACTGAAACAAGATATGTCGCAGCATACAACCGACGGGGTGATTTTTCGTGAAATCATTCCGGTAACGGTAGAGGATAAGCGCGTGCTGCTATTTAAAGTGCCTGCCACTCCTCGAAATATCGTGATGAAGTGGAAAGGGATTGCTTATGGGCGCGATGGTGAAAGCTTGAAACCGCTAAATCAAGCCAAGCAGGATGAAATACGTCAGCAGCCTCCGATACCTGATTGGACTGCCCAACTGGTTCCGAATGCTACCATTGATGACCTTGACGAGTTGGCTATCGCTACAGCTCGCATCATGTTTAAGAAGGTGCATAAGTCGAAGATTGCTGCAGAAGAAGTTGATGGATGGACGGTAGAAGAGTTTCTTTCGCATAGCGGAGTGATGCGTGAGGGACAGCTTACCCGAGCCGCCATCTTGCTACTTGGCAAACCGCTATCGCTGCAAAAGATTCATCCGGCAGTAGCACAGATTACCTGGACATGGGAAGACAAGGACGCTACGGTAATTGATTATGAGCATTTCACTATTCCTTTTATCCTCACGGTAGATAAGGTGCTTGCTAAGATTCGTAACAAAACCATGCGTGAGTTGCCGGGTGGAACCCTTTTTCCCGATACCATGAAGCAATACGACGATTATACCATACGCGAAGCTCTGCACAATTGCATAGCCCATCAGGACTATACACTTCAAGAACGCATCTCGTTTGTAGAAGGTGAAGACAAGTTGTATTATGGCAATGGAGGCAGTTTCATCCCCGGCACTATAGAGAAAGCCCTGGAGCACAAAGGACCACAACGCCATTATCGGAACGAGTGTCTTTGCTCAGGGATGGTGAATTTCAATATGATTGATACTGTAGGACGAGGCATCAAGAAGATATTTGCTGAGCAACGCAATCGCTTTTTCCCCATGCCTGATTATGACATAGACAATGAGAACCGTACGGTTGGTGTCACTATCTATGGAAAGATGATTGACGAAAAGTATAGCTCGCTGCTGAAATCGAATACGGATTTGACATTGAAGGAATGTTTTTGGTTGGATGCAATTCAGAAACATCGACCTGTAACGAAGGATGCCATCAAGCATCTGAAGGAAAAAGGACTGATAGAAGGACGTTGGCCCAATTACATCATCTCACTTACAGTAGCCAAGTTGACGCATCAAATTGGACATTATACTAAAGAAAAAGGCTTGGAAGAGAAATTGCTCGAACAAACCATACTTCAATTGGCTAAAGATGCAGGAAAGGAAGGTTTTAAATTAAGCGATGTTTATGAGGCTCTGTATAAAAATTTACCTGCTTCCATGAGTATGACATCAAAGAAAAGATACTTGGGAAGATTGCTTGGAAAGATGAGTGCCTCACTTCTGCTTCAAGTTGATGGTAGAACCTGGAATATAACAGAAATCGGATTATCGAAGCTGCGGTTATAAATTCGGCTATAACATTCAAGTATTTTTATAAAATTCATGAATACAGGCAAATACAAGGCCATTTCGGCTATAATTCGGTTATATTTCGGTTATAATCAAGAAGCATTAAGCTAGCATGGTCGTTTTTCAGCTACATTCAAATTTAATAATAAAAGATAGTTTGACCATCGGGAGTCGGTAAACGTAAATCTTGATTCTGGATTCCGGTGATACATATAGTTGACAACAATTAAAAACGAAATATTATGGCAATCATAAAAAGACCTCCTCATGACGATGGACCGGTAAATGCCGGAGAACAGCGCTTGCTGGATTTTCTGTCGGTGAAGTTGCCTGACAATTTTTACATTATCCCCAATTGTAATATTGCGATTACGGGACTGAACCGCATTGTGAAGTATTGGGAATATGATTGTATCGTGATGACTCCTCATGCCCTTTATCATATCGAGAATAAGGATTGGGCAGGTAATCTGGAAGGAGACGACTATGCCTGGTTCCGCAATGGTCAGGAAGTAGCTAATCCGCATAAGACTGCAGGATTAAAGAGTCGTATTCTTGCATCCAAAATCAAGAACCAACATCCGGATTGGAATTTCGGCCAAATCATTACGCTGGTAACACTTAGCCATCCTCAGCAATCAAAGTTCGGCTTGGATCCTACCTGTGATACCTATAAGCAGACCTTTACATTAGGGGATGATTTGATTGAATTTATCACCAATCATGAATTGGTGTCTCGTTCTGTAAATAGTATTCAGTCTTTAATGAATAAGCTGACAGATTTCCTTACCGGGGAATCTGTAGAGCGGAAACGCGCTGAACGTACCACGATATTCAATTATCGCATAGAGGAAAAGCTTCAGGAAACGGAAGAATTTACCGAATACCTTTGTATTCCCCAGTTTATTGCCACAGCCCGTTACCGGGTGCGTGAATATCCGTTGGATGTGGCAGATAAAAGTCCGAAGGAACTGCAGCAGTTGGCTTATTCGGTGCAAAACGCTTACATGGCACAAGAGAAGATTGGAGATTCCCCCTACATTGTCAACACGAAGTGCCAGATGAATGAAGAGCAGACCTACTACTATGAAATCAGTCGTTACCAGGACGAAAGTTCACTGCGGGCCAAGCTCAATCAGAAGACATTCAAACAGACGGATAAGCTGAGCATCATCATGGATGTAGCTAATGCACTGAAAGTGGCACATAAGGTGCAGGTATATCACCGCGATGTATGCCCTGAGAACATCTATGTTTATGAAGGGGGTAGAGCTGCACTAGCAAACTTTAGAATGTCGTGGTTTGTGGAGCACATCGATCTGAGCTTCTCTGTTAATGCCACGGGCAATCAGTCTTCACCCTACACAGCACCTGAACTGTTGGACGGTGATGTTTCTTCTACCAGCGATATCTATTCTTTGGGGGTAATTTTTTATCAACTCATGGTTGGCAAATTGCCTTTTGACAGTGTGGTTACTTTTATGGCTGCCTTAGGCGGTGAACTTCCGGCAGACCATCTGCCCAGTCATGTGTTGAAGGAACTACCTGCATGGATGGATGAGTTTGTGCAGAAGACGATTGTTGCTGATGTCAATAAACGTTGGCAAACAGCCGACGAAGTGCTTAACTTCCTTAACCGGGTTGTTGATGAAGAAGTACATAAAACGATAGCCACACCCCTTACAGTTGTAACTACGAAGAAGGAGAAGACTTTATACCTCAAGGATATGAAACCCGGTATGAAGGTTTCTCCCAGTATGACGCTTCATGAAACCCTTGGGAAAGGTGGTTTTGGAAGAGTTTTCAAGGTGTGGCACGACATGCAGAAACAATACTTGGCCATCAAGATTTTTGAGAAGGATGCTTCTATAGATAATGCCATTAATGAGTTCAATGCGCTTAAAGAGTTACATCATCCAAACATCGTAGAATTCAAGTATAACGACAGGACTGTTCCCGGAGGCTTGTTCTTTACACTGATGGAATTGCTTGAGGGCGAAAATCTACAAGAGTACACCAAGGGCGATTTGCGACTTCCTGCAGATGAAATATTCAAAATGGCTTCACAAATCCTGAATGCACTAACCTACATGCAGAGCAAAGTTCCACCTGTGTATCACCGTGATATTAAACCTAGCAATATCATGTGGCACAAGCGTCAGCAGTATAAGCTGATAGACTTTAATATCTCGGCTACTACTGAGGATAAATCATTTGGAGGCACCTTCCCCTACATGGCTCCAGACTTAATCCTCTCTGGGAACAAGATTGATTGGGATTGTTCCGCTGATACGTTTGCATTGGGTATCACACTGTATGAATTACTGGCGCATGCGTATCCGTGGCCTGGAGGTAACTTGCGCCCTAATATCCATAAACAACCTACGGATATCCGTAACTATAATGATAAGTTGTCTGATTCGATGGCAGACTTCATTATGAAGTCTATCCGTACAGACAAGAATAAGCGGTTTAAAACAGCAAAAGAAATGCTGGATGCCCTGAATGCTATCGGTCTGGATGGTATGCAGAAGGATTCAACTATGGTTACTATTATTCATCAAGGCCAAGAAATGGGTAATTCAGTGGATTACATCAACTCACTGTATAGCCAAAGCCACCATGGAAATGGGGGAACAAGAGCTGGTGTCGCTCAACATGCATTTGATGAACTTACCTATTCTGAGACACGATTAGACAGAGAATTGATAGCAGATATCGAAGCTCTGAAATACAAGCTTATTATCATCACCGGTAATGCAGGAGATGGTAAAACAGCATTTATTCACCGAATTGAAGATAAGGGACAGGACAAACAGCAGTTTGACACCAATAACGGTTCGCAATTCTACCTCTCGGGCATTCGGTTTGAATCGAATTATGATGGCTCGCAGGATGAAAGCAATAAGGCGAACGATGAAGTGCTGACTGAATTTCTTTCACCCTTCTATGGATTGAATGATTATACGCAAGCTACGGAAGGCCGTGTGATTGCGATCAATGAAGGGCGTCTGGTGGATTTTTTATCCATGCATCCTGAACTGCGGATATTACAAGATAATATTGAGGAGTATTTCTACAAAGAAGGACATACAGAATTGCTCCCGGGTCTGATGGTCATCAACTTGAATCTTCGGTCTGTCACAGCACGAGATGTAGAATCGAAAACTCCAAGTTTGTTGGCTCAGCAAATGAAAAAGCTGACCCGTCCTGAGTTATGGAGTAAATGCCAAAATTGTCCAGTTGCCGACCGCTGTTTTATCAAGTATAATGTAGATACATTCCAGGACACCAGTGCAGGCGATGAAGTCATCAATCGTCTGGAATGGCTGGTTCGTACGATTGTATATAAGCGGGAACTGCATATCACAATGCGCGATTTGCGTTCTATAATAGCCTGGATGCTGACTCGTGATTATTCTTGTGATGAAGTCAAGGCACTGATAGAACTGGTGAATGCCAATAACATTCCGGAATATTACTGGCAATATTATTACTTCAATCTCACAGCTCCGGTTGTCTATCCTGACGCCAGCAAGGTGGAATATTTCAATTTGCCAACATTGGATTCCAATGACCGACTGGTCAAGTTGCTTCGTGAGACAGACGTAGCTGGTGTTGCACTTCCTGCCTTTGACCGTGATCTGTACTACCGTATCAAACACCCCAATGACTACATCATATTTAGTGACCGCAAGCGTTCATTATTAAAAGACTTCAATGACTGTAATCAGATTATCCCTTCTTATGAGGTAAGGTCGGATGAAGTGCGTATGGCTGTTACAAGCCGTCACAAATCATTTGTCCGTCATCAGTATTTCGAAGGTGCCATTGATTTCAAAAGAAGACTTCCTTATCGGTATGCCAATGCTTTTGAAAAGCAATTGCGCCAGGAAGACCCTAAGGAATTGGCCCAAACCATGCAAGATCTTGCAAGTGCGATTTCTGCAAGTGAAGGATGTTCAAACGAGTTGCTGACTAAGGGATATCTTTTATTGGCCAGTTCAAACGTGGCAGATCCTATTTCAAAGAGTTACCGTCGCTTCTCTTTGGATGAATTCGAGTTCTATGTGAATAAGACCGAACACTTGACGAAGTACATTGAATATGAAAGCGACAGCTTGATTTTCCGTCATAAGGAGGATAAATTTATCCAACTGACGGTAAGTCTTGACCTGTATGAAATGCTCAAATACATTCATGCCGGATTCAGTCCTTCTGTAAACGATTTGCGTGGACGTTTTATTGAGTTGCAGATATTTAAGAATTTGCTGGAGGCAAAAACCTATTCAGAAATACTTGTGACAAAAAACAATCGCAAGTTTACTGCAATACGTTTAGACAGCCAAAAGCATATAATCATTGAACCTCTTAACGTGTAATGATATGATATTAAAGCTAAAGAAAGGAACAGGGGTGCAGGCATTTCTTAATAAAGATATATTCTATGTCGATGTTAAGTCGGTAAAACTAGATCGTGTATTGACCAATTTGTTTATCAAGATGTATGCTGATGGCGCTCCTGTTTCTATGTCTTTCCGTAAAGAATATACCATCGACATCCTGAAAGAGCATCTGGCTATCTTAGAAGACCAAGGTGACATCCGTGGTGTAACAGATAATCCGGATGGCATAGAGGACTGGCTTCGCAGTTCACTGCTTGAATTGGTCAACCGTGGAAATGTGGTAAAGGAGCATGTTTCTACACTCAAGCCATTGCATCTATTGAGCTTCCGTGTACAAAACAGTAAGTACTGCCGTGATTACCGCGCTTCTGACCAGCTTTATCTTATGCTGCGCAGTAATCCGGAAGTCATGCGCGGATTGGTTAAATACCTCAGTAAAGGCTGGGACAAGCAAACAGGTGAACTCGTCAAGAGTGAGGATTTGGATGTGGACACTACAGGTATTCTGTATATTACTAAACCTCTGAAGGAACGTAAGACCTTGAATAAAGTTGCTGGATCCATACCACAGCCCTTCCTTCGTAAACAGGCAGCGTTGTTCAATGATGATATTTGCAGACTCTTACTTTATAAAGATAAACTGCCCAGAGCAGTATTCATTGATTACCTGAGAATTTTATGTGGTTTTCATTTGGCGTTGTATGCCATGAAAGTGATTTATTTGTTGCCCAAAATGGTAGATGCCGGTTCACGACAGGTAACCGATGATTGGTCGCTGCTTTTGGATGTGACAGATGACTTGAACAGCATTGTTTCGACCTATGCTTGTAAGGATGTTGAGATACTTCAAAACAGCATAGGCAAGTACATTCGGGCTACTTACATGGTCGATATCATTCAAGATAGAAAAGCCTGTTCAATAGACGAAGCTTTGCGAATATTGAAAGAAGAAAATAATAAGTCTGACGGTTTCTATGAGTCGGTTCTGAATGGAATACGCAAGGATCTTCCTACTTCAGATGAAAAGGAATTTGATAAAGAAGATTTCAGGGAAATGCTTGAACTTTTCCCCGAAGAAGATTACTTTGACATGTTGGTCCATATCTTAGAAAAATCAAATCTGGGTAATTATCAATACCGTTATTTACATGAATTTCTGGATGCGGTTACGATGAAAAATTCGCCATCCAAACTGCTGGCAGACAGTCGTTCTCGTCGCCATCCCAGACGGGGTGCACTTGGCTCCAAACTATTGGAAACACTGGTTCAGCTGTTGGTACTGAAAGAGAAGTCTGATGGAAGTTATGAGACCCGTTCCTTATCCATCGATGAATTGATCCAGGAAATAAGAAATCGTTATGGATTAATTATCAATGGTGTCAGTGAAGAGCGTTTTGCAAACGCTGATGTAGAAATGAATGAAGCATTTCGCACGAATGTAGAAGCTTTCAAAGACAAACTTCGTCAGATTGGTTTCTACACGGATATGAGTGATGCTTGTATTCTACAGAAGATTCGTCCACGCTATAAATTGTAAACAATGGAAGAAATTAGAACACTATATTACGAACGTTTTATTCAACACGTCGTTGAAATATATGCACCAAAGCTGAAGCAGGTTCGCCCAGGGCATTGTATGAAGATAACCGGTCTTGCTCTGAAGGAACTTCGTGTGTTGCTTCCTTTATTGCGCCCTATCAATGAAAGCCTTTCTGTATTCATCCTCTCGGAAGAAGAAAAAGGGGATGAATATATCCATGCAACGAAACTCATTGAATTGAGAAATGACCCATCCAAAGCAGTATTGATTTTGGTCCCGACCAACAGTAGAACATCAGCTGAAGACTCCTATGGTGACGCTACATTCCAAAACTTGTCGGCATCAGACCTTCAGGATTCCTTTATCTATAAATTGATGGATGAAATGCCTGAAGAAAAGACATCTAACTGGTCCCAAATTTTTGAGCTGTTAAGAGATGAAGTGCATGCCTACAAGAGTGATCTTATTTCCTATATCCTGTACCTTGAACTGAATCAGTATTCAAGTGAGGCTTGGGGAAATGGGTTGTTTGTATTTGGTATGTGGCCGGACAGTGAACTTTTCAAAGAAGAGAATGCTGTCCGCAGACGCTTTATGCTGAATAAAGAGAAAGCATCGGCCATTCTTGCTGATTTTTCTTTGACTGCAGCTGACCGTATAGCCTCTCTTCCGATTGAAAGAGGAACCATTCAGCGTGCGCTCATGACCTTCTTGACTTCTGATGATTCTTTGAATGATGCCAACTCGCTGTTTGAGTGTATTCTTTGTAAACATCCGGAATTTAATTACGCGAAGGTGCCTTGGCTTGAAATAGGTTCTTCCGGACCTGTGAAGGTAATGGTGGACTTGAATACAGGTAAGGATTCAAAGAAAGAATTGGTCAAGGATGAAGAAGGGAATTTTGTCCTGAACATCTTACCGGAGAAGAAATCAAAAGTTTCCTTTACCATTACAACTGATCCTGCGCCTAAAGATAACCCCGCTATTGTTTCTTTCGAAATAGCCTTGGTTGACATCGATGACTTTTCAGAAGTGGGTATAATTAAAAAAGCTAAAGTAGGAACCAACAAGCGTGCTACACGCAAGATGTCAGTGAACATTGCAGACGGAATGTTTGACGAAGGTGATTATATGCTTCGTGTCCGAGCTTTAGACGAGAATGGCATTGTACTTGAGCAAAAGAAAATATTCAAGGAAGACCAGGTACAAGCAGCGTGGGAAGAAGCCAAGAAAGAAAATCCCAACCTTCAAATGGAACAGTATCGCTTGGAACACCATGTTGCTTACTGTAACGAATCTGCTGTATTTACCATTGTGAACGATGGAGAAGCTCCCGAAGGTCAGATAGACAAACGTGCCAAAGTCAACAGCTACACACAAGCCATCATACTCTATCGTTCGGCTCATTTAGCTAAAAATGAAGAGTTGGACATTCCTACCGATGGCATAGATCGTAATCGGTGGGTAGATGGTAATCTGAACAATACCTATCATTTTGATTTTGGATCTGCTTATGCTTACCAAATTCAAATGTCGAAGAAGTTGATTCAACTGGAATCTACCTTCTTGAAAAATGCAAATGATTTTGGTTACATCGAAGCTTTACTCGGCGGTAATCCGACAGATGCTTACTTGATGAATCCGAATGATACAGCCGATCGTGAACCGCTGTTCGTTCCTGTTTCTGACATTCATATTCCGAATGAATTGGGAGCATTAAGAGAAGACCTCTTTGCTATCATCAGAGAGTCAGCAGAAGACGAAACCGGTTTGACCAGCACGTTGGATTTCACCAGCAATTTGGGCTTGATTAAAGCTTATCTGTCTGAGTATGATGCTTGGCTCAGGGAAGAACTGGAGAAAGATCTTAGCACGGATACTGTCGTCAAACTGCAAAATATTGATACAGTACTGTTATCGGTAGAAATGCCTGATGGCAGTAAGACTAAGATTAAAATGATCAGTCCTTTGCATCCGTTGCGACTGGCTTGGATTGTAAATCTCTATGAGCTGTATCAAGACTGGGAAGAGCGTACCATTGAGAATCCAAAGTATAAAAAAGCTTGGTATCGAAAATTGGACAAACTTTTCCAGGGTCAAATACCGATGAATGTAGCACCTATTGTATTGAGTGATGACCCGCTAAAGGAAGCCTATCAATATATCGGTGAACTGACGTTTGGTTGGGGTGCTTATGCGCAACCGACCCAATCGGAAGAGGCTTTTTCTTCGGGTAATCGTCAGTTGAAATCCTATGTTTCCATGCTGCTGAATGTGGCAAGAGAGAAACGTATTGATAGCGATGTAAACCTTGAGTTGGTAGTACGTCATCTTTTTAACTACAGTGTATCTCATCCTTATACAGATAAACTGATTATCAATTTATTCAATGCAGGCGATGCAGCTACATTCGCAGAGGCATTGGTATGCTTGGAGAAGATAGGAATTGGGCATGAACTGACCTATGAAATCAGGTTGTTTACCGATGAGAATATGTTGCAGTCGGGTGAAGCTTTCAAGGATTTGCTCGATCCAGAATCTGTAGTTGCCAACGATGCGGAAGTGTTTTCACAAGCTTCTGCAAACCGCTTGTTCCCAAAACTTCGCTTTTCTTTAAATAAGACGAGTGACTTTATCAACAAACATGATGACTATCAAGCTCATCTGTCTTTTCTGGTGAATCCGTTTATTGTAAATACAGAGCCCTCTCGTCCAAGTGAACTAAGTCGTTCTTTCTTCTTGAATGGTACAATTTGCAGGGATATTGTAGAAGCGAAGCCGATTGGTAAAACATTCGTTTGGAATCGCTATTATTCCAATAAGAGTTTGCCGAACCCGGTTTCAGAATCGGCTAATTTGGAAGTTAGCCTGTTTGCCCGTTTGCAAGAAGTGATTGGTAAAATGCTTTCTTCTACCATCGAAGAATCTGTACCGGCAACTACACTCCGTTTGAAGGAGAGTGATATGATGTTGCTGTCGTTTATTCATGACAGCAGCGATTGGGTGATTACATTTGATAAAAATATGGGTCCTGAATTCTATGACCTTCCCTGTCTTGGAGATTCCGATGTTCCGTATCTGTTGGATTATGTCCCGAATGACGAAGCGACAGGTGTGTCTTCTTATCTGACCACGAAACCGACCAGCGAAATTGCATCCTTGATGGTTCCGCTTTTCAAACAGTATGGAATTGATATTGAAGACAAGAAGAACTTCAAGCAAATTCTAGAGGATGTCCGTTCTGTGAGCAGCTCGTTGATTATGCAAGTCAATACAACATCCCGGAAAGGATTTGAAGTAATAGGTACGACCTTAACCAAACGTTTCCTGGAAAAGAAGGGCATCACGACAGAATCAATCATGATTCCGATTGATCTGCATAAAGATTTATTCGTTGACTTGGATAGCGAAAGCCAAGAACGTGCAGATAATCTTGTTGTCAAGATAGATGTTAAGCGTAAGGAGATCTTATTTAATGTGGTTGAGATAAAATGCAGAAATGCTTATTATCAAGCTGATGAGCTACACATGAAAATTGTCAACCAGATTGAAAATACCATCTTAGCACTTCGCTCCCATTTTGAAATTGCAGTCGATGGTCATGACAGACTTGACCGTGAACTAAAAGTGTTGGAATTAAAGTCGCTTCTGGAATTTTATATCAATCGTTCATTACGATATGGACAACTTAATCCGGATAAGGCTCATGAATACAAAGTATTTTTAAGCAAACTCTCTGATGGTTATTCCGTTCGTTTCAAACGACTTGGCGTGATTTTTGATTTCATGCAAACTGAACGTCAAAAGAAGGATTTCTATGGTGACACGTTAATCTACACAATGGGAAATCCTGTCATTGAACAGATTCTCGATGACAATAGTGACTTGAATACTCAAATTCTGGAAGCTCAAGATAATGACTTTATCAATTTCTTCGAGCCGACATTCAGCCTTGCTACAACGGACATGGAAGGTCAACCAAAACCTGTTCAGCCAGTTGAGATATCACCGCATATTGATACGGATTATGAAGTAATTGTTCTGAAGAAACCAGAAGCTGATCCAGTTATGTCGAAGACTGAAAATTCAGCTAAGGCTAAAGCAGAAAATCTTTCTGTAATCCTTGATCATCCAGAAGAAGAGTCTGACAATTCACAAACAGCAGCAGTAGAAACCAGTCCTAAATCGAAAGAGCAAGTCCCTGTAGCTGATTCCATACATACTGAACCCGAAGTTCCTGATACCAATGCGGATAATAAAGAAAATGATACTGGAAGTGATGATTCATTACCGGCAGACCCTATAAAAGAACGGGGTCACCAGCCTGAAATCGATCCGAATTATCAGGAGCCTTTGGTAGATGTCATTGTTGGGAAAAACAATGATTCTCCTCAATTCGGAGTATTAGGGAAAATGGTTTCAAATGGGCGCGTGATTGGTATGGACTTGAACGAGTGTAATACAATTAGTTTGTTTGGCGTACAAGGTGCTGGTAAGAGTTATACCATCGGTTCTGTCACAGAGATGGTTCTGAAGCAGTATTCCAAGGTAAACAAACTGCCTGCTCCTATGGCTGGGGTTATTTTCCACTACAGTGAAAGCATGGATTATGCTCCCGAGTTTACGTCGATGGTATATCCTAATGATGAAGCAGATCAGCTGGCTAAGTTAAAAACTGAATACGGTGCAGAAGCTCACTCTGTTAAAGATGTTATCCTCTTAGCTCCTGAAGCACAAGTGGAATTACGCAAGGCTCAATATCCGGACTTGGAAGTACATGCTATTGGTTTTGATTCTTCTGAGTTGGCTGTACGAGATTGGTTGTTCCTTTTGGCTGCTTTAGGTAATGATTCTGCTTATATCAAAGAGCTCAAACAGATAATGAAAGCATGTCGCTACAATATGTCGTTGGCAAATATTCGCCAGGGTGTTGCAAACAGCGATCATCTTTCTACTTCTCAGAGGGCATTAGCCAATACAAAATTGGATTTTGCAGAGGAGTATATTTCTGACGGATGTAAGCTACAGCAATATCTTCGTCCGGGAAGATTGATTATAGTCGATTTACGCGATGAGTTTATTGAAAAAGAGGAAGCTCTTGGCCTGTTTGTTGTCATGCTTAATATCTTCTCAAGTGTAATGACTGTGGACGGCAAGGCTTTCAATAAGTTTATCGTCTTTGATGAAGCTCATAAATATATGAACAACAAGGAATTGGTGGATTCTATTACGACCGCAATCCGAGAGATGCGTCATAAAGGTGTTTCCATCATGATTGCAAGCCAAGATCCGATGAGCTTGCCTACGGAAATTATAGAATTAAGTTCTATGGTTGTGATGCACCGATTTAGTTCACCGGCCTGGGTTAAGCATGTTCAGAAAGCGATAACTCCACTGCAGACCTTAACAGCCACAGAAATGGCTGCATTAGGCTCTGGTGAAGCATACCTGTGGGCAAACAAAGCTACCGATAAGGCGATAACCCAGCGTCCTATAAAAATCAGTATTCGCCCACGTGTAACAAAACATGGTGGTGATACGATACAAGCTGTAAAAGAATGAACATAACAGAATATTCAAATAAAGGTAGCAGAACAGTGAATCAGGATTATGTAATCCATCGGTCACTGTCTGCTGACTCTGCAATATTTGTTTTAGCTGATGGTATGGGTGGCTACTCACATAGTGAGATAGCCGCTCAGATCGTAGCTACAAAAATTGTGAGTTTTATAGAGAAAAATAGGACGAATTACTCTCCGAAAGATTTAATAAGGGAGTCAATTGCTTTTGCCAACGATGCCCTTATGGTTAAACGGATGGAATTGGGTGGAAAAAAGATGGGAGCTGTTATTGCTATCCTTTTGATACTCAACGATCAGGCATATATTGCTTGGCTGGGTGATAGTCGAGTATATAAATACAGCGATGGCGAGATGATGACCTGTACAACTGATCATTCCATCGTGCAGCAGCTAGCAGCTAAAGTGAATATACCACCCTCGATTTATGAGAAATATGGAGCAATAGTAACTCGCGCTGTCATGGGTGATGAGCTTAAAGATGAAATTCCTATTAAAATAGTATCTGCCCAAAAGAACGATGTATTCTTATTGTGTTCAGATGGTTTTCATAAACAGGTCCCCGTAGAAGAATATATGGCGTCAAGTGATAATACTAATCTGAAATGTTTGAATGACATGGCTTCTGACATGGATGATAATTATTCATTCATAAAAGTGGAATTATAGTGAAATTGAACAATATAGTAATTGACGATGTTTTATAAACGAGCAATGATGATGACTACAAAAATCCTTTTCCTACATGGTTTCTTCGCTTCGGGCAGTTGCATACCTGCCCAAGCATTGAAGCAGGCATTCGCAGACAAAGCGGAAGTTCTCACGCCTGACCTTCCACTTCATCCTCGCAAAGCGCTGGCATTCATTACGGCCCTTTGCGAGCGTGAACGCCCCAGCGTATTGGTGGGTAATAGCAATGGCTCTTTCTTGGCACAGATAGTAGCATCGCATTTGGGAATACCTGCCCTATTGGGTAATCCCCATTTTGAGATGGCCCATTTTCTTTCTGAACGTATCGGAGTACATGAGTACAAATCACCACGAGTGGACGGACGGCAACATTTCATGATAGACAAACCGCTGATAGATGAATTTGCCGACATACAAGCGCATCAATGGGATGATTGGCGACCGGAAATGACCGACCACATCTGGGGACTCTTCGGAGAGAATGACCGTTTGGCACACTTTGAACCATTGTTCCTGCAACACTACACCCATGCTTATCACTTTCCCGGTGCTCATACGCCTACGGTGGAAGAAGTGCGGGAGTATTATGTACCGCTGGTGGAGAAACTTATAAAATAAGGTCACTTCCTACCCCATAAGGCGGAAAGAAGTGACCCGAACTTTAGTCTTCAGTAGATTCTCGAATAATGCGCAAAGTTTCCTTCTTATACTCTCTACGATTGTATCTTTCCCCTCTGCAAATCCAGCAGCTGCATGGAGTTCCCGTAGATTGATAAACCTTTGCCCATTTGTCTTTTGCCAGTTCAAACCAATGTGGATGCTCAACCACACTTCCATCATCATGGATAATAGGATGTCCGTAAGCGGCATAAAGAATCATACGAGCCTTAAACATACGTGCCATTTGTTGGCGTCTCCAAAGTTTGTTTCTTTTGTCCATCGTCTCTTTGTATTAAAGTTAGGATGAACAATGATTTTACTTTTGTGAGACTTAACGTATCCATAGCTATTCCTTTTTATTATTCCAACTTCAAAACAACTTCCTCAAATCCGTCGAAAGAAAATCCTCTGCACTAATTCCTCCGTCTCCGACAATAAACGCTGATTGCGGATTGAACAGCTTGCGGAACTTATCCAATCCATCAGTCCGCTTTTCTGCATTACTTTTCACCTCAATGGCAACTACCGAACCTTTCTTACGCAGAACAAAATCCACTTCATCATCCCGCTCACGCCAATAGAATACTTCAAAGCGATGCACAAAGGATTGGCTTACCAGATAGGCACCGATACCCGATTCAAAGATGCGTCCCCATGCCTTGCGATTGAATATCGCCTGCTCAAAGGTCAACGGACTATACACCATCTTCAACGCATTGTTATATACCTGCAACTTGGGGATACTGGCACGCCTTCGAGCCATATCCACACTGAACTTCTGGAGACCGCACAGCAATCCGCTTTCATCCAACAGGTTGATATATCCTGCCAAGGTAACTGTGTTTCCGGCATCTTGAAGCGAACCTAACATTTTGTTCAGTGAAAGCAATTCGCCTGAATAGGCTGCACCCAACTCAAAGGTTTGGCGGAGCAAGGCTGGTTTGCTTATTGGCGTGTCCATCAGAATGTCTTTGTTAATGGTGGCTTCGATAATGGAAGACTGAATGTATTGACTGAAACGGTCTTCATCGCCAATCAAGGTTGCCGCACCGGGATAGCCTCCATAAAACAAGTATTGGTCAAGCGAGAAACCGAAGCACTCCTGCATCTCACGATAACTCCAATGGCTCATGCGTATTTCTTCAAACCGCCCAGCCAAGGATTCGGACAAGCCTTTCTCCAACAACACACGGCTACTTCCCAAAAGCAGAACTTTGATATTTCGGTCGTGAAACGTATCATCGTCCCATTCCTTTTTTACCACCTCGCTCCAGTTGGCTATTTTCTGTATCTCATCAATCACAAGGATGACACTCTCCCATCCTCGGCTTTCCTTCAAACTGCGCACAGCCGCCCAGCAATCGGATATCCAAGCACTATTCGTAGCCGGAACATTGTCGGCAGAAAAGAACTGGTAAGGCATATCCAAGTCTTGCAACACTTGCTTGACCACGGTAGATTTACCTATCTGACGGGCACCCATCACCACTTGGATGAACCTACGTGGCTCTTTCATCCTGTCTGTAATTACCTGATATTCCGCTCGTTTATACATACCATTACATTTTACTCAGTGGACTAAGTATTTTTGCTCAATGCAAAGGTAACAAATATATTCGAGTAATAATCACGAATTTACAAAGAAAAATCATATCTTTGCACGCATACAAGCGTTCTGTAACATCTGCGGAGAAACCCTTTGTCAATCAACGCCTTGTGCATGACTGAGGACATTTCGCAAACAGCTGTAAAAAGACGGCACAACGCCATGATGCCAAACGATTGAGTGCGAACGAATTGCACTTTCTTTTTGACTTCTTCCAATTGTCAGAAGAGCGTTTGTACCGATTAAAGAGCCTTATCGCTGACATTCAATGATGTATGCATGCTGCATCGGGAAATAAATACTTGATTGTAAATTAGTTAAATTGATTACAATCGATTATTCTGGCGCTCTTTACGGGCGCCTTTTTTGTTGTTCAAGTATCGTTGATAATCGTTGCTAAGCCTTTTTAAATGTCCCTACACGATTCGTGGATTGCACAAATGACATCCATCGCTTTTCCTCCTGCTTGTTCTCAATAACTCTCATACTTTTCAGTTAAGCCGGCTGCTCTATCCCAAATTCCTATCCGATTCCGGACATAAAGAAAAGCCGACCGACTCCAACTAGTCAACCGGCTCTATAAGTCATCAGGAATTAATCAGCTCCATATCACATCCCTATTCCTGCTTAATCCAAATCAAGAAGCAGATTTACGGCAGTTACTTGTTTGTTTTAAGCGAAAAAAAGTCGGAAGAAACTTATTCAGCTACTTCCGACTTCCTGATATTTACAAAATGGAATATGTCCTTTATGTACTTCTTACTTCTTGAAGAAGTCTTGCACTTTGTCGTTCGGAACCATTTGTTCATCAAATACGTAAGCACCTGTTTTAGGAGACTTAACCATCTTAATGACCTTGGTATAAGAACGTCCTTCCTTACCCGTTTGCAGGGTTGCTACAGTTTTCTTTGCCATGGGGTTCTATTATTATTTGATTTCTTTATGTACAGTTACTCGTTTCAAGATGGGGTTATATTTCTTCAGCTCCAATCTTTCAGGCGAATTCTTTCTATTCTTCGTTGTGATATAGCGGGAAGTACCCGGCATACCACTAGCTTTGTGCTCAGTGCATTCAAGGATTACTTGCACTCTGTTACCTTTTGCCTTCTTTGCCATAAGTCTTATTCTCCCTTATTTTAGCCGATTACTTTAATAGTTTTCCAATCACAATAGCCTTTAGCTACAGCATCGTTGAGCGCAGCATCCAAGCCTTTCTTATTAATCACGCGAAGACCTGCTGCGCAAATATTCAGGCTGATCCAGCAGTCTTGTTCTACATAGTAGAATTTCTTCGTAAACAAGTTCACATCAAAAACTCTCTTAGTTCTTCTCTTTGAGTGTGAAACATTGTTGCCAATCATGGCTTTCTTTCCGGTAATTTGACAAATTTTCGACATTGCTATCTTAGTTTTATAGTTTCTTTTTCTTGTTTATCTCAAACAGCGTGCAAAATTAAAGGATTTATTCCTTATAAACAAGCAATTTGCCTAAAAATGTGCACTTTTTCAAGATTCACTGCTCTCACTTTCACGAATCAAGGTCAGAAGCAGAGCTAAAGCAGCCTGTGTGGCACGAGCAATATTGATTTCACGTCCATAATCACCTTCCAATTTCTGTGTCAGCACCTTATCTTTATTTCCGGCTGCCACCCAAATCAGTCCTACGGGCTTTTCAGCCGAACCTCCACCTGGACCTGCAATGCCTGAGGTTGCTACGGCAAAATCAGTCTTCAATGTATTCATGGCACCTTTAATCATCTCTGTAATGGTTTCTTCACTGACAGCCCCATACGTTTCAAGTGTTTCATGGCTGACATGCAACATGTTTTCCTTGACTTCATTGGAGTAACCTACTACACCACCTTTATAAAACTGCGAACTACCGGGAACAGAAGTGATAGCGGCTGCAACATTTCCTGCGGTACAGCTCTCGGCTGTAGAGAGAGTGGAACCGTTTTTCCACATCAGCTCATTAATTTCTCTACTTATAAACTTTGTTTCTAGTGACATATCTTGTAGTTTTTACAAACCGACCCGTGAATAAGCCGGCTTATCAATGGAACAAAAATCTTTATCTAAGAACTTAAAATAACCTGTCATGGCTATCATGGCAGCATTATCAGTCGTATAACTGAATTTAGGTATATAAATCTTCCATCCATAGCGTTCAGCATGTTCACGGAACGCATTCCGCAAACCATTATTCGCAGAGACTCCCCCTGCGACGGCCACTTCACGGATATTCAAATCCTTTGCTACTTTACGAAGTTTCGTCATCAGTATATCCACAATAGTGGCTTCCAGCGAAGCTGCCAAATCTTCTTTATGATGTTCAATGAAATCAGGATCATCTTTCAACCATTCCCGTAAAGAATAAAGGAAGGAGGTCTTCAAACCGCTAAAGCTGTAGTCATAGCCCGGAATATGCGGCTTGCTAAAAGTAAAAGCTTTTGGATTTCCCTGTCGTGCCAAACGATCAATAATAGGCCCACCGGGATAACCCAGCCCCATAACTTTCGAGCATTTATCGATAGCCTCTCCAGCAGCATCATCAATAGTCTGCCCCAGAACTTCCATATCTTTGTAAGACTTCACCAAGATAATTTGGGAATTACCTCCAGAAACTAACAGACAAAGGAAGGGAAAACGCGGTTTGTCAGTATCTTCTTCCGACTCTTTAATAAAGTGAGCCAGCACGTGGCCTTGCAAATGGTTCACATCAATCATCGGAATTCCCAATGAACGGGCAAAACCCTTAGCAAACGACACGCCGACCAATAACGACCCCATCAAACCGGGACCACGGGTAAAGGCTATAGCACTCAGCTGCTCTTTTGTTACGCCAGCCCGTTTCAACGCTTCATGCACAACAGGAACAACATTTTGCTGATGAGCCCGTGATGCCAATTCTGGCACAACGCCCCCATAAGCCTCATGTACAGCTTGACTTGCAATAACATTCGACAGCAAGACACCGTTACGAATAACCGCCGCCGAAGTGTCATCACATGATGATTCTATACCTAATATTATTGTATCCATAAATTCATTATTGCTTGCAAAAGTAATGTTTTTGATTGACTTACGAATATCTAGTATGTCAAAATTTCCAAACCTTCTTCAGTCATCACGAAAGTATGTTCCCACTGTGCTGAAGGCAATTCGTCCTCTGTCACCACAGTCCATCCATCTTCTTCATCGATGAAGACCTCCCAAGTCCCCATGTTCACCATTGGCTCGATTGTGAACACCATGCCTGGGACCAAAAGCATTCCTGTTCCTTTCCGACCATAATGCTCTACATCCGGCTCTTCATGAAACTCCAATCCTACACCATGACCACACAAATCACGCACAATAGAAAAACCATTCTTACGAGCGTGTTTATCAATGGCATTGCCTATATCACCAACAAAGCAATAAGGCTTAGCCACCTGCATGCCTATCTCCAGGCACTCTTTTGCCACACGAACTAATTTTTCTTTTTCCGGCGTCGTTTTACCTATAATAAACATGCGGGATGCGTCTGCATAATAGCCATCAAGAATAGTAGTACAATCCACATTGACGATGTCACCTTCTTCCAGGATCTCCTCTTCATTCGGAATACCATGACATACAACTTCATTAATCGACACACAACAACTTTTCGGGAAACCTTCATATCCCAATGTGGCAGGCACAGCATGATGATCGAGTGTATAATCATAAACCAGCTTGTCCACCTCGGCTGTACTCATGCCTGCATGAATCTCTCGTTCCACGAGATCAAGTACTCCGGTATTCACTACTCCACTCCGGCGAATTCCTTCAATCTGTTCCGGGGTCTTGATAAGTTTACGGGTCGGCACCAGACTGCCCTTATTTTGATAATAAAGGATTTTCTTATCCATTTCAGTGAGTTCCTGTCCTTTAGGAACATACCACCGATGCATCTTTTTATGAAACATAGATATTGCTTTATCGTATAACATTCGCAAAGTTAGTACAAAAAGACGAATGGAGGTCACGGAATTGCACTAAAATACTCAACCATTCCATATGAGCTCCAAAACAAAAAGAGACGGGCAACGAAAAAGTCATCCACGACTTCTTCATTGCCCGCCTGCATTATCCTTATCTTATCAAGTTTCACTCTTCAAACAAATCATCAATACCTCCGTCAGTCACCACCGAATCGCTATCCGTGCTTTCATTCATACCAGCACACGGGTCAAAGCCTTCCGGAATTTCAAAGCGTTCATCTTGAGAATATCCCAAACTTTTATCAGCATATACCTTATTCATATAGATAGCCCATACAGGCAATGCCATAGAAGCACCCTGACCATAAAGCATCGTATCAAAATGAATATCACGATCTTCACCGCCGACCCATACACCCGACACCAACGATGGAGTAAAACCCATGAACCATCCATCGGAATTATTATTGGTCGTACCTGTTTTTCCGCCCATATCGGCTTGTATTCCATAACGGAAACGCACCCTGCCTCCCGTACCTTCATTGATGACGGCGCGGAGCATGATCAGCATCTTGTAAGCACTAGTCTCACTAATCACTTCTTGCATGACTGGAGAAAATTCCGCCAACACATTGCCATCACTATCTTCAATACGGGTAACAAACAAAGGAGCCGTACGGATGCCCTTATTGGCAAAAGCGGTATAAGCACTCACCATCTCACCGACCGAGATTTCACACGGTCCCAGACATAACGACGGAGTCGGCTGAATATCACGGTTCAACACCCCAAAATTATGAATCAGCCGTACCAATGCATACGGATTGAGCTTACTCATTAAATAAGCCGATATCCAGTTATTTGAATTGGCCAGTCCCCACTTCAACGTGACCATTTCGCCATAACGCTTATTAGATGAATTGCGAGGGGTCCATGTTTCTCCAGTTTCTGTCACCAAAGTCTGCTCCACATTACGAGTTTCATCACAAGGAGAGAATCCGTTCTCCATGGCAAGAGTATAGAGATAAGGCTTGATGGTCGAACCAATCTGACGTCGTCCCACCATGGCCATATCATACTGGAAATGGGTATAATCAGGACCTCCTACATAAGCTTTCACATAACCGGTATGTGGATCCATTGACATAAAGCCTGCCCGCAGAAAATACTTATAATATCGAATAGAATCCATTGGAGTCATAATCGTATCAATATCACCCTGATAAGAAAATACCGTCATTTCCTGCTTCTGATTGAATGCCTGGCGTATTTCATCTTCACTATACCCAGCTTTCGTCATGATACGATAACGATCGCTTTGACGCATCGCGCGATCAAGAATCTTATTTACCTCTTCTGCACTGATTTGATTCGTATAAGGAGCCGTTTTCCGCCCTTTCTTTTCCTTAAAGAATTGAGGTTGCAGGAAAAGAGCCACATGTTCATGTACCGCTTCTTCCGCATAACGTTGCATTCGTGAATCTATCGTAGTATAAATCTTTAGACCATCCGTATAAAGATTGTAATTCGTACCATCTTTCTTAGTGTTTTTGTTGCACCAGCCGTACAAGGGATTATTCTCCCAAGCAAGCGAATCTTCATAATATTGTTGCATTTGCCAGCCTCTGTATTCACTACGTACCGGTTTTTTGGCAATCATCATGCGACGAAGATATTCCCGGAAATAAGTCCCGGCCCCCTCTTTATGATCCACCCTCCGATAACGCAGTTTCAAAGGAAGCGCTTTTAATGAATCAGCCTGTGCCTCGGTCAGATGCCCCGCTTTACACATTTGGTCTATCACAACATTACGCCGCCCACGGGCACGCTCATTATGGCGCACCGGATTATAGTAGGATGGGTTCTTACACATGCCTACCAATGTGGCCGCCTCTTCTACCTTCAAATCTTTCGGTTCTTTAGAAAAATAAGTATTGGAAGCCGTCTTTATACCGACAGCATTATTCAGAAAATCAAAATAATTAAGATAGAGCGTAAGAATCTCTTCTTTCGTATAAAAACGTTCCAGGTTGACCGCAATCACCCACTCAATCGGTTTCTGAAACAAACGTTGCAAAGTGTTTTCTGCTACGTCTGAATAGAGCTGCTTCGCTAATTGCTGAGTAATTGTACTACCACCTCCCGCACTTGCTTGCATCAATATACCACGTTTCACAATAGCACGAAACAAAGCTCTCGCGTCAATACCTGAATGCTGCTCAAAACGGAAATCTTCCGTATCAATAAGCGCATGGATAAGATTAGGCGACAGTTCATCATAGCCCACAAAAACACGATTATCCTTGCTGTAAGAGTATGTCCCTAACATTTTGCCATCGGCCGTTATGACCTCAGAAGCAAACTTATTAATAGGATTTTCAAGTTCTTCCACCGGAGGCATATAGCCTATCCATCCTTTTGCAATTGCCAGAAAGACCAATGCGACCAATAAAGTGACTCCCACAAGTCCTGACCATAAAATGATCAAAAGTTTCTTTCTCATATTTACTAAATGTGTAAATCTTGTCTCAAAATATGTCTTCTATAAACTCTGATTGAAGTCGCAAAAATACAATAAATGCTTGATAATGCCCGCTATTTTAAAAAGTTTATCAAGGGGTTCAAAGTTCTTGAGTTGAAATGATATCTTTCTGTCATTTTTTCTCTAACTTTACAACTTGATATGATAATACCTTTATAATATATGGAAAATAGAAGTTTAGTAACCATTGCGGAACATTCCAAAGAGAAAATTCTCTACCTGCTCGAAATGGCTAAAGAGTTTGAGAAATGCCCGAATCGCAAAATCCTTGACGGGAAAGTTGTTGCGACGTTGTTTTTCGAGCCTTCCACCCGCACACGCCTAAGTTTCGAGACTGCAGTCAACCGTTTGGGTGGACGTGTAATCGGCTTCACGGATGCATCTACCACCAGTTCATCAAAAGGAGAGACTCTGAAAGACACCATTCTGATGGTCAGCAACTATGCAGATTTGATCGTTATGCGTCACTACCTTGAAGGGGCAGCCCGATATGCCAGCGAAGTGGCTCCCATCCCTATCGTGAATGCCGGTGACGGTGCTAATCAGCATCCATCACAGACGATGCTTGATTTATACTCCATCTATAAAACTCAAGGTACACTTGACAACCTATCAATCTATTTGGTTGGAGATTTGAAATATGGACGTACCGTCCACTCTTTGCTCATGGCAATGCGCCACTTCAATCCTACATTTCACTTCATTGCACCCAAGGAACTTGCCATGCCCGAGGAATACAAACTCTATTGTCGTGAGCATAACATCAAATACGTAGAACATGTAGATTTCAATGAAGATGTAATTGCTGATGCAGACATTCTCTACATGACACGTGTGCAACGCGAACGATTCACGGATCTAATGGAATACGAACGTGTTAAAGACGTGTACATCCTTAGAGCAAACATGCTGAAGAAAGCCAAAAGCAATATGAAAATCCTTCACCCGCTTCCCAGAGTAAACGAAATTGCTTATGATGTAGATGCCGACCCGCATGCTTACTATATCCAACAGGCACGCAACGGATTATTCGCACGGGAAGCTATCATTTGCGATGTGCTGGGAATCACATTAGACGAAGTCAAAAACAACAAAGGATAACCATCGATTATTATGAACGAAAATAAACAGGCGCTCCAAGTAGCAGCCCTCAAAGACGGAACGGTCATTGACCACATACCTTCTGGTAAACTATTCCAAGTAGTATCCCTACTCGGTATTGAACATATGGATTCCAATGTAACCATCGGCTTTAACCTTGACAGCAAGAAACTGGGCAAGAAAGGTATTATCAAAGTTGCCAATAAATTTTTCAGCGATGAAGAAATCAGCCGCTTATCGGTAGTAGCTCCTAATGTGAAATTAAACATTATCCACGATTACGAGGTCGTTGAAAAAAAAGAGGTACATATGCCGGATGAACTCAAAGGTATTGTCAAATGTCCAAATCCCAAATGTATCACCAACAACGAACCCATGCAAACATGGTTCCATGTAATCAACAAGGAAGAAGGAATCCTAAAATGCCATTACTGCGAGAAGGAACAACGCAAGGACAATCTCAAACTTCTGTAATTTCTCTATTTGACTCATGAAACTAGACTGGAAACCGGGAACCATGATTTATCCCCTGCCTGCAGTTCTTGTCAGTTGCGGGAGCCAGCAGGAAGAATATAACCTTATTACGGTAGCATGGACAGGAACCCTTTGCACCAATCCGCCGATGTGCTATATCTCCGTACGTCCGGAACGACATTCTTACGAAATTTTGAAACGTAACATGGAGTTTGTCATTAACCTGACTACGGAAGATATGGCCTTTGCAACCGATTGGTGCGGTGTACGTTCCGGGCGAGACTACAATAAATTCGACGAAATGAAACTGACTCCGGGAAAAGCTTCCATTGTCAATGCACCCCTTGTAGAAGAGTCCCCGCTTTGCATCGAATGCCGGGTGAAAGAAATTGTATCGTTAGGTTCACACGACATGTTCATTGCCGATGTAGTCAACATACGTGCAGATGAGCGTTTCCTGAATCCTGAAACCGGCAAATTTGAACTGTCCGAAAGTTGTCCATTGGTCTACCTTCATGGGGCGTACTATGGGCTGGGGAAAAAGATTGGTAAATTTGGATGGTCCGTAGAG
Source organism: Bacteroides sp. Marseille-P3684 (assembly GCF_900291465.1). Lineage (GTDB taxonomy): Bacteria > Bacteroidota > Bacteroidia > Bacteroidales > Bacteroidaceae > Phocaeicola_A. Next base: position 2,210,926 of record NZ_LT985808.1, on the reverse strand, counting down.
AAAAAGCATTAGATTTGCAATCACATAGAAAACACATATTAATCTTTATACTGAAAAGAACATGAAAAGAGACGATCAGATTTTCGACATCATCGAAAAAGAACATCAACGTCAGTTGAAGGGAATCGAATTGATAGCTTCAGAAAACTTTGTAAGTGAAGAAGTAATGAAAGCTATGGGTTCTTGCTTGACCAACAAGTATGCCGAAGGCTATCCCGGCAAGCGCTACTACGGAGGCTGCGAGGTAGTAGATCAGAGCGAACAACTGGCCATTGACCGCTTGAAAAAGATCTTCGGAGCTGAATGGGCAAACGTACAGCCCCACTCAGGAGCACAAGCGAATGCTGCTGTCTTTTTAGCCGTGCTGAACCCTGGTGATAAATTTATGGGCTTGAATCTGGCACACGGCGGCCACCTCTCTCATGGTTCTTTAGTCAATACTTCAGGTATCATCTATACTCCCTGTGAATATAATGTAAATAAGGAAACAGGACGGGTAGATTATGATGAAATGGAAGAAATCGCTTTGCGCGAACACCCCAAAATGATTATAGGTGGCGGTTCGGCTTATTCACGTGAATGGGACTATAAACGCATGCGTGAAATTGCCGACAAGGTCGGTGCCATCTTCATGGTCGATATGGCCCATCCTGCAGGTCTGATAGCAGCCGGTCTGCTCGATAACCCTGTAAAATATGCCCACATTGTTACTTCTACAACCCACAAGACCCTGCGCGGCCCGCGTGGTGGAGTCATCATGATGGGAAAAGACTTCGAAAATCCATGGGGCAAAAAGACGCCGAAGGGAGAAATCAAGAAAATGTCGCAGTTACTCGATTCTGCCGTATTCCCCGGTATACAAGGCGGTCCGTTGGAACATGTCATTGCAGCCAAGGCAGTAGCTTTCCACGAATGTCTGCAACCTGAATACAAAGAATACCAGATTCAAGTACAGAAAAATGCCAAGGTATTGGCCCAAGCCCTGATGGATAGAGGCTTTGATATCATTTCCGGCGGAACAGACAACCACTCCATGCTGGTTGACCTGCGTTCAAAATACCCCGATTTGACTGGAAAAGTGGCAGAAAAGGCATTGGTATCTGCAGACATCACAGTAAACAAGAACATGGTTCCGTTTGATTCCCGTTCAGCATTCCAGACTTCAGGCATTCGCTTGGGTACTCCTGCGATTACCACGCGCGGTGCAAAAGAGGATCTGATGCTCGAAATTGCCGATATGATTGAAACCGTTCTTTCCAACGTTGACAATGAAAAGGTAATTTCTTCTGTTCGCGAACGTGTCAATAAGATTATGGCAGACTACCCGATCTTTGCCTACTAATCTGTCATAAAGGGATGCAGGTGATGCCTTGTCAGAGTCATTCTATAAGACATGGCCTGCATCCTTTTCCTAAAAATTATACATTCAGAGACCTTTATTAGCCTAAAAACAATATTTACTACGATGAACACAATCAATATGAAGCAATGGGTAGACCAACTCATTGCACGAAAGGACGTAACAGCAATTCCTATCATGACTCATCCCGGGATTGAGCTAATCGGAAAAACCGTACGCGATGCAGTCACAGACGGACAGGTACATTATGAAGCGATAAAAGCCTTGTATGAGAAATATCCTTCGGCAGCTTCATGCGTGATTATGGATCTGACAGTAGAAGCAGAAGCCTTCGGTGCTGAAATTCTTTTTCCTGAAAATGAAGTCCCTAGTGTCATTGGACGCCTGCTCAATGATGAAAGCGCAATTGAGGCTCTCCAAGTTCCAGACTTGACAAAAGGTCGTATACCTGAATATCTTAAAGCAAATCGATTGGCAGCCGAACACCTTACAGAACGTCCGGTTCTTGCTGGATGTATTGGGCCTTATTCACTGGCAGGACGCCTTTATGACATGTCAGAGATTATGATGCTCATATATATTAATCCGGATGCAGCCCGCATGTTACTTGCCAAATGCAGTGAATTCCTCACGAACTACTGCCTTGCATTAAAAGAAGCAGGAGCAAACGGCGTTATCATGGCCGAACCTGCGGCCGGTCTGCTTTCCAATGAAGACTGCCAACAATTTTCCTCAGAATTTGTAAAAGACATCATTGCCAAAGTTCAGGACGAGCATTTTGCTGTCATTCTCCATAATTGCGGGAATATGGGCAACTGTACAAAGGCTATGGTTTATACGGGCGCTATGGGATACCATTTCGGCAATAAAATCGATATGGTAGAGGCTCTCAAGGAAGTTCCTTCAGATGCTCTCGCAATGGGAAACATCGACCCTGTCAGCATCTTTAAAATGGGTAGCGTAGACACGATGAAACAAAGTGTACAAGCTCTGTTGGATGCCACACAAGCCTATCCCAATTTTGTCCTTTCGAGTGGCTGCGATACTCCGCCTCACACTCCTTTTGCAAACATAGACGCCTTCTATTCTGCCCTAAATGAATATAACACATCTAGAATCTAAGCTTACGTTCGAGCAGCTCAATATCACTGATAGCGAACTGAACGAAACCATGGGCTATGGCACTTCACTCCCTGACGAGAACGTGTATGCAGAAATGCATGACATGCTCCGTCAGGTAGCAAAGATGGTTGTACCCCGTTTCGAATTTATACTTATCGAGGGTTTACTGAACAGGGAGGACAACAGCCTGCAAGTTGGGCAAACAGTTTTTCATCTTGGACGAATCATTGCAAACCAGTTGCAAGGAGCCGTACAATATGCTTTCTTCACGGCTACAGCCGGCACGGAATTCGAAAGCTTGCAACACTCTCTGAAAGATGAAGGGGACTTGGTAAAATGCTATATGGCAGACTGTATAGGCAGCATTATAGCAGAAAAGACGGCTGATTGCATGGAACTTGCGTTACAAGAAGTTATCAATGACTATGGCTGGAAGCATACCAACCGTTTCAGTCCCGGATATTGCGGATGGCACGTAAGTGAACAACCGAGTTTATTTCATTTCTTTCCTACTCCCTATCCCTGTGGCATCCACCTAACTAATTCCTGTTTAATGGTTCCCATCAAATCTGTAAGCGGAATCATTGGTCTGGGTCCTGATGTGCGCAAATTGGAATATTCCTGTGGACTTTGTTCGTATGAACAGTGTTATAAGCGGAAGAGAAAGCCAACTGCAAAATGAATACTACCCTATAAAAATGCATGCTTATAAAACCTTATCCGACAGAATGGATACGGATTTCATAAATGATGCGGCTTCTTCACTTTCCATCACCGCTTTTGCACAGGCATATCCTTCGTCGTACAGAGCTGCCAGTTTCTTCACATCTTTCTCGATGCGCCCGGCAGCCATGGGTTTCATCGGACGTATAACCAAAATACGTCCTTCTTCCTCCATCCGCTCCACCATTTCCAGCTGACGATTGTAAATGGCATTACGGTGACTGAGTATCTCACGCAATTTAGGATATTTCTTATAGATAAAGGAAGGAATCCTCATGTCTTTGGCTGTTTTTCGATACCCTTTGTTACGCGTAAGTACTACCACATTCTTCCAATATCCCTGACTGACAGAACGAACGTACGACAGGAATCGAGTCTATAATTCCCCCATCCAGCATCAGTACTCCGTCCACATATGTGATTGGACAGACATAAGGCAAGCTGCTCATCCTCCTTACCGTCTTTCTTGACACGGCTGGTATTGATGTAGACAAGGTTGCCGTTGGCATCGTAGAGGTATCTGTGTCCGTTGTCGATTTTCTCTTTGGGTGTTCCCTCGGTGCGATAGTTCAAGTCCTCTATCTTAGAGAGCTGGAACTTGTGCCCCAAGGAATCCTGATAGGTATAGGCCAGGTCATATCCGGCATTGAGCGTGCCATCAAACTGTACGCCTTGTTGGGTAAGGTGCTGGCTCTTTGACTTGATGCGGTGCATATTGTCATAGCTCATCGCAAGGCTGTAGGATGCGCTCTTGCTGTCCGCACCACGGTACGTGCCGCTTGCGCTTGTCAGGCGATAGAGGGCGTCATAGCCGTAGGTATGGCTCATCCGGCCACCTGCCTTGCCACTCTGTGGCAGCGGGGCTGCATTGGCGATAGAGAGGACGTTGCTCACGGCATCATAGCTGTAAGCGTTATCCATAATCGTGCCGGCAGAAGAGGTTACGGCGAGGTTCTGCAATCTGCGACGCTGTGGGTCGTAGGTATAGAACGTTTCCGCTCCATTGCAATACTTCAAGTAGCTGCGCTGCTCGAATTTGTCGTAACCAATCTTGTTAACATAGTCGTAACCATCGTATTCATTGCGTGTTTCGGTGTACTTGTTGCCCTCAGCATCTTCCATTGACGAGCCAAGTTCGTTGCCTTGTGCATAGTAAGAAGACACGTCATAGGGTTGTACTGCCTGACGATAAACGACAGAGTCGCCTTTTTCGGTATCAATGCTCTTGCTGATGACTTTACCGAAGCCGAGGAACTCGCGTTCGTGGCGGTCTTTCATACCGTCTGAGTAGGCAAAGCGTGTCATCATCAGCGGGCCGTCATCGTGGATTCCGTCATCCACGGTCACGGAAGACATCACCCACTTACCACCGGGTAGTCCGTAGGTAGGAGCGGTATGTTCGTAGTCGAGCGTGAAGCGACCGCCGAGTGAGTTAGTCACTTCCTTGAGCATATTGGTTCTGCCGATGGCGGAACGGGGTTGATGAATCATATTCTTACTTCATTTCTTGACACAAATTACTGTTGATATAAATATAATCTTTATATTCTCCAATAACTAAGGTATCTTTTGAAATTCTCCGGATTTTATAACTAATATCTGGATACAATTCTGAATTAGGTAATTTCCAATAAACATTGATTCTCATGCTATCAATGTTAAACACTTTAGTGAACATGATATCTTGTTGAGAACCAAACACCTCGTTGCCTTTTTCATCATAAAATTTCATTCTCATACCTTGTTTTATAAATTTCAAGCTATGCAGAGATTTTATTTGTTTCCAACATTTAACACTATCATCTGTAAGCAATTCTATGATTTGCGAATTACTTGGTTGCATATTCTGTTTTTTTTCTAAGTCATAGGTAGAACGACAAGACATAGTACTATGTATTGTGCTCACTAACAAACAGATCCATAATAACTTTTTCATTCTTCGGGGGTGCTATTTCCAAAAACTGTAAAACCTGATAAACTTAAAGAAAAATCCACTTTATTGTTAATAACGCTAAAGATAGCAGTTCCAACAAAAGCATCATTCAATTTATTTATATAATTATCAATTTGACCTTGAGATAAAGTTGGAATAGCCTTTGTAAAGCTATATGAAGCATAAGAAGCCTGTGATTGCCTAAAACTTTCTGGCACATTATCCCATGACTTGTGGTTTGCTTGTGCTATAATAGCTTCGACTTCTCCGATTGTTCCTCCGTGCGTATTAGAGTTGTATCTATGCAAACTCTCATGAAAAGTCATGTTCTCAAAAACATATTTGTCATCTAAAATGTTGTTTATTTTACCATTTTCCAAAATTATGCCATAATCCCTAGTTCCTGCTACATTATAGAAAGTGGCTCCTGATGGGATGCTGGCATCCTTTTCTTCTACGTTAATATTAAATGATTGTTTGTCGCTCATCCCTAAATAATGAGAAGCCACGTTTACTAACATTTGTCTATATCCAGTTTTGTTATCTGAGTAGTCAAATGACGATAATTTTACTAACTCCTGATTATTATTTTGAATTAAAACAGCTGAACCTTTGCCAGTATCCCTTATAAAGTTTCCCTTTTCATCAAATATATCATCTAAACCAGTCGGATCAATATATTTAATAGGATTATTCTGACCATACATATAACTTGAATTTGTAGGTTTTTTTTCTTGCATCGGATCCGTACTCATCCACAAGCTAATCCTTGGCTCATAGTATCTCGCACCATAGTAGTACATACCTGTTTCCTCGTCATACTCCTTGGCATTGAAGAGATAGGGCGTGTTCCACGTATTGTTGCGCTCCTCGATGAACACTTCTCCAAATGGAACATACTCAATGTGCTGTACCACCTCACCGTCAAGATTCGTAATATAGCTGGAACTACCCAAGTGATCAGGATGGTAGTAGAACTGCATCCGCTCATATTCTTCGGTATCGTGGAAGTTGTTGGAAACAGCTCGTGCCTTCAACATCTTCGCTCTTGCTGCTTCCGGTGAATTATCATTACAACAGAAGCCTTCACCGTTCACATAGTCGTTGTTGTCCTCACCATTGTAAGGTACACCGAAGTCGGCATAGTTGTCCTTGATGGCTTGTTGCTGGCGGTTGTACTTCGTCTGATAATCCACACTGACACCGTCCGCCTCTGTTCCTGCATACGGGATGCGTCTTGGGTCGGCACCATAGCTGGCAAGGTCGCCTAATTTGCTGACGATACGTTGGCTTCCGATGTAGATGTGCTTGGTGTACTTACCACCCTGGCTTGCCACAAGGTATGGGCTGACATAGAGGGAGAACTTGGCGGTATTGGTCACGCCTCCGGAGAACTCGGAGTTTACATAGATTTGTTCACCTTCGCCACTTGATTTCACGGTACGCTCACCATCGGCATCATACCAATAGTTGGCGACAAAACCGTTTTCATCACTTGCCAAAAGGCGGTTCTCTTCATCCCAACGATACTTCTTCTCGACAGCCTGCTCATCTTCCTTACCGTCTTTCTTTACACGGCTGGTATTGATGTAGACTAAATTGCCGTTGGCATCGTAGAGGTATCTGTGTCCGTTGTCGATCTTCTCCTTGGGTGTTCCCTCGGTGCGGTAGTTCAAGTCCTCTATCTTGGAGAGCTGGAACTTGTGCCCCAAGGAATCCTGATAGGTATAGGCCAGGTCATATCCGGCATTGAGCGTGCCATCAAACTGTACACCTTGTTGGGTAAGGTGCTGGCTCTTTGACTTGATGCGGTGCATATTGTCATAGCTCATCGCAAGGGTATAGGATGCGCTCTTATTGTCTGCACCACGATAGGTGCCGCTTGCGCTTGTCAGGCGATAAAGGGCATCATAACCATAGGTATGGCTCATCTGACCACCTGCCTTGCCACTCTGTGGCAGCGGTGCTGTATTGGCGATGGAGAGGACATTGCTCACGGCATCATAGCTGTAAGCGTTATCCATAATCGTGCCGGCAGAAGAGGTTACGGCGAGGTTCTGCAATCTGCGACGCTGTGGGTCGTAGGTATAGAACGTTTCCGCTCCATTGCAGTACTTCAAGTAGGTACGCTGCTCGAATTTGTCGTAACCAATCTTGGTAACATAGTCATAACCATAGCTCTTGTAACCGCGTACATGGTCGAGCTGTCCGCCGAGGTTATAGCCGTAGCTGATCTTCTCACCATCGGGATAGGTCATTTCCAAGAGACGGTTGTGGCTGTCGTACTTCCACTCGGTCACATAGGTAGCAATCGCTTGGTTAGGTACAATGAGGGTACGGGTCGTCTTGGTGATTTCACCCATCTTGCCATAGTAATACTCGATGGCTCCGGTTCCGTCCTCACGCAGCATCAGGCGTCCGATACGGTTCTGTGAGGCATTGCGTCCGCCATAATAGTAGCGCACGTTATTCTCCGGATGGTCGGGATAGTTGATACCGGTCAGACGGGTATAATCGTAGTCATACGTGATGGACTTGCCATCCTTCTTCAAATTGGCAGTCTGCTTGCTCACCACATTGCCAAGTGCGTCATAAGTGAACGAGGTGATGCCGCTGGCAGGGTGATTGACCTCTATGCGGCGGTCGCCCATATCATAGACGGAGGTCGTGGTGTTGCCCTCGGTGTCGGTCACTTTTACCAAGCGGTCGATGCCGTCATACTCAAAGGTCGTTGTGATGGTGCCGTCGGGTCCGCTGAGCTGTTCGGTCTTGACGGTCTTACCGCTGCCATCCGTATAGGTGGCTTGCTTGTTGCCGAGCGCGTCGGTAACGGTCGATACGAGTGCGTTCGTACTTCCATCTGTGCTGTACTCGGTTTGGGTCTCGCTGCCATCGGGCAGGGTAACTTTCATCGCACGGTCGAGCACGTCATAGACGGTAACGGTGGGCGATACATTATCAAAGGTGCGGTTGAATACGGACCTGCTGCCCACGGCTTCTGTGGTCGAATAGTAGGCTTTTGCCACACGACCGAAAGCGTCATAGACATTACGTCCGCTGACAATCATCACATTCTCATTCCTTGATGAGCCGCCTTTGGATGCGGTGGTCACGACACCGTCTTTCTTCACCTGAACAGGTCTGCCGAATCCGTCTACAAAGGTCACGGTTTCCATATCGTCACTCGGATGCTGCACGTCATAGTGCTTGGTTACGGCATAGGCCGGTGCGCTGATACCTTTGTCGGTAAATTCGGCAATAGGATGATAGTCGAAAGAAATCACATAAGGTATGCCTGCTGCCAGTTCGTTCGGACCTCTTACCGCCTTGATACGACCAAGGTTGTCAATGTCGGTTTCATAGTAGAAGTTATTCAAATCACGACGTTCCAATGCCATACCGTAGCTGTACCTCACCCGCTGACTAATCATATGTATAGAGATCATCTATTTCTTATTTTATTTATCATATAAAGAAATAAAATAATACAAATCTCCTGTAACATTATATTAAATATAACTAAGAATGCAAAATCGTTCGGAAGCGATTTATCATCTAAATAGTAGGGCCAATCTCTATTGAACATTATCAGAGGGAAACTGCATATATATCTTAAAATTTTATAGCATAAAGTAGCAACTAAATTTCCACCCTCATCGCTCATAGAAAAAAATATTAAGAGGATAAATAGAATAAAGTTAATAATTACAATATAAACAAAAATCTTTATATATAGTTTCATTGCGTTCATTTTAGATATATCCTTCTTGTTCATTATTCTGAACAAGAAGGATATATTGTTACTCATTACCGTATAAACTCATCATTATCAGTAACCTTATGTCCACCCATATTACCAGTTGCACCTGTATTTTCTATTTGTCCTTCGCCCCCGATAATATCACCTCCATAGAAGTAGTTTATATTATTTATCTTTCCATAGGCAGTTCCGCCATTTGGCATCCACCAAGGTGAATCTGATGCTACTGCGTCATTTGGATGGCTATATTGAATTCCACAAGGTCCTTTAGGATGAGAGAAATCCATAGGTTGATGTGGGGTTATATATTCCATGATTTCAATATGATATAGAGGGTTTCCTTCTTTGTCCTTATAGGACATTAACTTTTCTGCAAATCCAGCAGCATGTGCTCCACCTTGACTATGAGAAATCACTTTAATCGTTTCATTTTTTGAAAGTTTTATTTTTCCTTCCGTAACCATCTTATGGAACAACTCTGCCTTTTTATAACCTTCATTCACCCTATCTTGTGCACTTGAGTTCCAATATGAAGAACCACTTGTAAATCCCACATTATCATCTTTATAAGCCTTTTTGTAAAAGGCTACCAAATCTACTTTTCGACCAAATGAATTCTTATCTGTAGACCAATAATGATAAACATCTGTAGGGTGAATTTTAAAACCACCATAAAAGCTCTTCTGATCCATGCTTGCATGCCAAAGTCTTAAACCATTAATAAACAGAATATATTTACCATCTGGATCTATATACCTGATTGGATTATTTGCGGTATAATTGTATGGCGATAAATCGTGATATTTTTCTGCTAACGGATCTACGCTCATCCACAGACTAATCCTGGGTTCATAGTATCTTGCACCATAGTAGTACATACCTGTTTCCTCGTCATACTCCTTGGCATTGAAGAGATAGGGCGTGTTCCACGTATTGTTGCGTTCTTCTATGAACACTTCACCGAAGGGTACATACTCGATGTGCTGTACCACCTCACCGTCAAGATTGGTGATATAGCTTGAGCTGCCCAAGTGGTCGGGATGGTAGTAGAACTGCATCTTCTCATAGTCATCGTTGGGTTTGAAGTTACCCTCGATGGAGCGTGCAGCCTTGGCGCGTGCCACGGTTGGTGTGCCATCATTGCAACAGAAGCCTTCACCGTTCACATAGTCGTTGTTGTCCTCACCATTGTAAGGCACACCGAAGTCGGCATAGCTGTCCTTAATGGCTTGTTGCTGACGGTTATACTTCGTCTGGTAGTCTACGCTGACACCATCAGCTTCCGTTCCTGCGTATGGGATGCGCCTTGGGTCGGCACCATAGCTGGCAAGGTCGCCTAATTTGCTGACGATACGTTGGCTTCCGATGTAGATGTGCTTGGTGTACTTACCACCCTGGCTTGCCACAAGGTATGGGCTGACATAGAGGGAGAACTTGGCGGTATTGGTCACGCCTCCGGAGAACTCGGAGTTCACATAGATTTGTTCACCTTCGCCACTTGATTTCACGGTACGTTCATCATCGGCATCATACCAATAGCTGGCGACAAAGCCATTTTCATCACTTGCCAAGAGGCGGTTCTCTTCATCCCAACGGAACTTCTTCTCGATAGCCTGCTCATCTTCCTTGCCGTCTTTCTTGACACGGCTTGTATTGATGTAGACTAAATTGCCGTTGGCATCGTAGAGGTATCTGTGTCCGTTGTCGATCTTCTCCTTGGGTGTTCCCTCGGTGCGGTAGTTCAAGTCCTCTATCTTGGAGAGCTGGAACTTGTGCCCCAAGGAATCCTGATAGGTATAGGCCAGGTCATATCCGGCATTGAGCGTGCCATCAAACTGCACGCCTTGT
>NZ_LT985808.1:1684852-2200150 GCF_900291465.1 Bacteroides sp. Marseille-P3684 | reverse complement strand
GTATTGATGTAGACTAAATTGCCGTTGGCATCGTAGAGGTATCTGTGTCCGTTGTCGATCTTCTCCTTGGGTGTTCCCTCGGTGCGGTAGTTCAAGTCCTCTATCTTGGAGAGCTGGAACTTGTGCCCCAAGGAATCCTGATAGGTATAGGCCAGGTCATATCCGGCATTGAGCGTGCCATCAAACTGCACGCCTTGTTGGGTAAGGTGCTGGCTCTTCGACTTGATGCGGTGCATATTGTCATAGCTCATCGCAAGGGTGTAGGATGCGCTCTTACTGTCTGCACCACGGTACTTGCCGCTTGCGCTTGTGCGTCCGCCATTTCTTAACATGCAATATTTAATTTTCCTTAACATTGTCAACGCAAGTCAATCAATAACACATTTCAAATTAACATCAAATCTAAAAGACCATCTCGTTCCCTCCACTTATATATAGAGAATAGTCTTGAATTTCCTGTTAATCATAACATTTTGGCTTATAGTGCAAATATAGTCATAATATCAGGGAATACCGCTTTAACCTGCAGAAAAAAGAATAGAAGGGAACTTCAATGCACATGAAATCAATTATGCATTTTATATTCAAAAGAAGCCTCAACTAACAAAATGGCAAAACGTCAAACGAATCGCCTGAGAAGGGCCTTCCTTGGAACAAAACACGAGTTGGTGACCGAGAAGGGCCTTCCCAGGCGATTCGCAAAATACATGATGGCACTCTTCTGACTATTTTTATATCTTTCCGTCTTAATTAAGAGATAAAAGTAATTCTTCCATTCACCAAAACGAAGAAGAAGTTTGCAATTTCATCATTTGAAAAATGAACACTGCACACACAAACTAGAGGTAAAAGAAGGTGAAATTCGGTATATTATTGTTGTCTATCAAGAAAATCGAATGTTCGACCCACGAAACAATATTGTTTGGCGAATCAAACAATATTGTTTGATATGGCAAACACAAGTGTTTGATGCGTGAAACAATATTGTTTGTAGGTATAAACATGCAACTTTCAGCTTGAAATGGAATGTTTATGCGTCCGAAAGCGCATATCTATTCCTAAAAAAGCCTACTTTACACGTTTTTCCCAAAATACGCGTTAGCCGGAAAAGGCAGAAATGCCAATTCTGTCAAGCAAATATCGCCTTTTGCTTTCTTTACGTTTTGTGGAATCTTTACATCAGGGGAGGCTTTTCTGTCATCCGTTCCTTCCTTTAAGTCATTTTCAACCCAACAGCGGAGGTCGCCCTGATGTGCGTAAATTGGAATAATCTTGTGGACTTTGTTCGTATGAACAGTGTTATAAGCGGAAGAGAAAGCCAACCGCAAAATGAATGCTACCCTATAAAAATGCATGCTTATAAAACCTTATCCGACAGAATGGATACGGATTTCATAAATGATGCGGCTTCTTCACTCTCCATCACCGTTTTTGCACAAGCATATCCTTCGTCGTACAGAGCTGCCAGTTTCTTCACATCTTTCTCGATGCGCCCGACAACCATGGGTTTCATCGGACGTATAACCAAAATACGTCCTTCTTCCTCCATCCGTTCCACCATTTCCAGCTGACGATTGTAAATGGCATTACGGTGACTGAGTATCTCACGCAATTTAGGGTATTTCTTATAGATAAAGGAAGGAATCCTCATGTCTTTGGCCGTTTTCCGATACCCTTTGTTACGCGTAAGTACTACCACATTCTTCCAATATCCCTGACTGACAGAACGTACGACAGGAATCGAGTCTATAATTCCCCCATCCAGCATCGGCACTCCGTCCACATACGTGATTGGACAGACATAAGGCAAGCTGCTCGATGCTTTAGCAAGTAAAACCAGCCGCGCCGGATCTGAACGCTCTTCCAGATAGCAAGGAAGCCCCGTACGGCAATCAGTCATGACCATCTCAAAACGGGTAGGATTGGCAAAGCACGCGTCATAATCAAAAGGCAAAATACGTTCAGGAAATTGTCGATACAATAAATCCAGATTGAGAATGCTGTGCTGTGTCCACAGATGCCTTACACCTATATAGCGATACTCTTTCATCATCTCTACATTGCTGAAACGTGCCCTTCCCCGTTGGTGCGACATGTATGACAAGCCATTGCACGCTCCGGCAGATACACCTATAATATAAGGGAACTCAATGTGTGCATCCATAAAATAATCTAACACACCACAGGTAAATACGCCACGCATACCACCTCCTTCCAAAACCAGTCCTGTGTGATTGTCTATCGCCATATAGATTTTATTCAAAGATATGGGCAAAGATATTAGTTTTATTCATAGGAATGACTATTTTTGCAAAATAACTTAAATCAACAAATCTAAGCCAGGTGTAATATGTTCAACGCAGATTACAAGAAACGCCGCCAAGCTCTTCAAACTAAATTGCAAGGTGGCATCATCATTTTTCCGGGCAATAACGAAGCTCCGTGCAATTACCCGGACAATGCTTACAAATTCCGTCAGGATAGTAGCTTTCTCTATTTCTTCGGTATCAATCGTCCCGGGATGACTGGTGTCATTGACTTGGACAGCAGTGAGGAATATCTCTTTGGAGACGATGTAACCATGGACGACATCATTTGGATGGGGCCGCAACCCAGTGTCAAAGATATGGCGGCAAGTATTGGCGTAGACAACAGTGGGTCGACCCAGGATTTGAAAACATTAGTTACTACTGCTGCCAGACAACGCCGCCAGATACACTATCTCCCTCCCTATCGCCATGATACCATGTTCGCTTTGGAAGAGATGCTCGGTATCCCTGCTGCAGAACTGAAAGCCAAAGCCTCCCTTCCGCTGATCAAGGCTGTTGTGGACCTGCGTTCTGTAAAAGAGCCTTGCGAAATTGAGGAAATCGAACGCGCCTGTGATATTGGCTATGAAATGCATACCACCGCAATGCGCCTCTGCAAGCCCGGTGTAAAAGAGCAATACATAGCCGGTGTACTCGACGGCATTGCAGCTTCTTACGGCAGCATGACCTCATTTGCCACCATCCTCTCCCAAAACGGAGAAACCTTGCACAACCATTATCATGGCAACATCTTGCAAACCGGCAAGCTGATGCTGACCGATGCCGGAGCTGAAACCGTCAATAACTATTGCTCGGATTTCACACGTACAGTTCCTGTTGGCGGACGTTTTACCAGCCGCCAAAAGGATGTATATAACATTGTCGTAGCCTGCCATGACCATGCCATCGACTTTGCGCGCCCCGGGCAGACCTGGAAAGAGGTACACATCAATGTATGCAAAGTGCTGGCCCAAGGTCTGAAAGATCTGGGACTCATGAAAGGCAATGTGGATGATGCCGTAGCTGCGGGTGCACACGCTCTTTTCATGCCCCATGGACTGGGACACATGATGGGACTTGATGTACATGACATGGAGGGATTAGGACAAGTCTATGTAGGCTATGATGAGGAGACCCGTCCTTCTGAACAATTTGGATTGGCATCCTTGCGTATGGGACGTCGCCTGCAAGAAGGCTTTGTCATCACGGACGAACCGGGATGTTACTTTATTCCTGCCCTGATTGATAAATGGAGGGCTGAAAACAAGTTCACCGATTTTCTTAACTACGATATCATCGACACTTATAAGGATTTCGGCGGTATCCGCTTGGAGGACGATGTGTTGATTACCGCGACCGGCTCGCGCTTCCTGGGAAAGAAACATATTCCATTAACCGTCGAGGAAGTTGAGAACATCATGAATGAGTAAAAACAACAGACTAAGAGAATGAACTTAATGAAATGGTCGTCAGACATTGGCGCAGTAGCCGATTGACAGTTCATTCACTTAATAACAATTCAGAAATAACTAAATTAGTTTAACCATCACAAAACCAAAACATGAAAAAAACATTATTTGCAACGGCTGCACTCAGCCTGCTGTTCATGGGTCAGGCTATGGCACAGGAGCAAGCGAAAGAAGAGAAAAGAGAAGGCTTTGTATTCACGACCGTGAAAGAAAACCCCATCACCTCCATCAAGAACCAAAGTCGTGCAGGTACTTGCTGGTGCTATTCAGGCTTAGGCTTCATTGAATCCGAACTGCTGCGTATGGGCAAAGGTGAGTATGACTTCTCTGAAATGTATCTGGTCTATAATACTTATATGGACCGCGCCAACGCAACTGTCCGTACCCATGGTGACGTATCCTTCTCACAGGGAGGTTCGTTCTATGACGTGATTTATGGAATGCAGCAGTTTGGCTTGGTGCCTGAAGAATTGATGCGGCCGGGTGTCATGTATGGTGACACACTGTCCAACCACAATGAACTTTCGGCAGTAACTGAAGCTTATGTGGCAGCCATTGCTAAAGGCAACCAGAAATCCATCCAGATGGACGAGAACAATGTACCTGTATGGCAAAAAGGTCTTGCCGGTATCTACGATGCCTACTTGGGCAAACGTCCGGAATCTTTCGAATACAAAGGAAAGACCTATACCCCGAAGTCATTCTACGAATCAACCGGACTGAATGCCGACGACTACATCTCGCTGACCTCTTATACGCATCATCCGTATTACAAACCTTTCGTACTTGAAATCCAGGACAACTGGCGTTGGGGACAATCCTACAACCTGCCGCTTGACGAATTCATGGAAGTGTTTGACAACGCAATCATGAACGGATATACCATTGCATGGGGAGCTGACGTCAGCGAAAACGGATTCAACCGTACCGGTATCGGAACCTTGCCTGACATGAAGAAGGCACAAGAAGACTTGACCGGCTCTGATATGGCACGCTGGTTGCGCCTCTCCAACTCTCCGCAATTCATCAACAGCCCGCAGCCGCAAATGTGGTGCACACCCGAGGAGCGCCAAAGAGCTTATGACAATTGGGAAACGACCGACGATCACGGCATGCAGATTTACGGTATTGCCAAAGACCAGAAGGGTACGGAATACTACATGGTAAAGAACTCATGGGGCACCGTTGGCGACTACAAGGGTATCTGGTATGTATCCAAAGCTTATGCACGATACAAAACCATGAACATTGTTGTCAACAAGAAGGCACTTCCCAAGGAAATAGCCAAGAAACTGGGTATAAAATAAAATTCTACAGCATCTGATTCCCCGGTTTTAAAACTTGCCCAAGCGCACCGATTCTGTTAAATATATGCAGAATCGGTGCGCTTTTCTATTTCTTTTTCCTAACTTTACAAATCGAAACGGAGAAATTCCTCCGCCTGATAAAGAAAGAAAAAGAAAAACAATATATAAAATGCGATACAGATGGAATTATCAAGCTCCCACACACAATGAAGTAGAGGCAGCCAACTCCTTTGCTAAAGAGCTGGGCATCCACCCGATTCTATGCCACTTACTTCAAAAAAGGGGAATCACCACCGTCTCCGCAGCCAAAAAATTCTTCCATCCACAATTGAACGAACTACACGACCCATTTCTAATGAAAGATATGGACATAGCCGTAGAGCGTCTCAACCAGGCGATGGGAAGAAAGGAACGTGTGATGATTTATGGCGACTATGATGTAGACGGTACGACTGCCGTGGCACTGGTCTACAAGTTTCTACAACAATTTTACTCCAACATAGACTACTACATTCCGGACAGATACAACGAAGGATATGGAGTATCCATACAGGGAGTGGACTACGCGCATGAAACGGGAGTCAAACTCATCATCGTGCTCGACTGTGGAATCAAAGCTGTGAAAGAAATCACGTATGCTCGGGAAAAGGGCATTGACTTTATTATCTGCGACCACCATGTGCCTGATGAAATTCTCCCTCCTGCCGTGGCTATCCTCAACCCCAAACGCCTGGATGCAACGTATCCCTATCCGCATCTGTCGGGCTGTGGAGTCGGATTCAAGTTCATGCAGGCTTTTGCCAAAAGCAACGGAATCGAATTCAAACAGCTTACTCCGTTACTCGATTTGGTGGCTGTCAGCATCGCTTCTGACATTGTACCTATCATGGGAGAAAACCGGATTCTGGCATATTACGGCCTCCGTCAATTGAACTCCAATCCCAGCATCGGACTAAAAGCCATCATCGACGTATGCGGACTGGCGGACAAAGAAATCAACATCAGCGACATTGTCTTCAAAATCGGACCGCGCATCAACGCATCGGGACGGATTCAGAACGGAAAGGAAGCGGTCGACCTGCTCATTGAGAAAGATTTTGCCAGCGCGTTGGCGAAAAGCAATCAAATCAACCAATACAATGAGACGCGCAAGGACCTGGACAAGAGCATGACGGAAGAGGCCAACAAGATTGTGGACCATTTGGAAGGATTGTCACACAGACGTTCCATCGTCCTCTACAACGAGGCATGGCACAAGGGTGTCATCGGCATCGTGGCTTCACGCCTGACGGAAATCTATTACCGTCCGGCTGTCGTACTCACACGCACCAACGACATGGCTACGGGGTCTGCCCGCTCGGTTGCCGGATTCGATGTGTACAAGGCTATCGAGCATTGTCGTGACCTCCTGGAGAACTTCGGAGGACACACCTATGCTGCCGGGCTCTCCATGAAAGTGGAAAATGTAGACGCCTTCACGCAACGGTTCGAACAGTTTGTGGCAGAACACATCTTGCCGGAACAGACACGTGCCATCATCAACATTGACGCCAAAATAGACTTCCGTGACATTACAGCCAAGTTCTTCAACGACCTGAAGCATTTCAATCCATTCGGACCGGACAATCACAAACCCATCTTCTGCACCAACCACGTCTATGACTATGGGACAAGCAAAGTGGTCGGACGTGAACAGGAACACATCAAGCTGGAACTGGTGGACAACAAGTCGCACAATGTGATGAACGGAATCGCTTTCGGCCAAAGTTCGCAGGCTCGATACATCAAGACCAAACGTTCGTTTGACATCTGCTACACCATTGAAGAGAATACGCACAAACGCGGAGAAGTGCAACTGCAAATAGAGGACATACGCCCTGCTGAATAAATCATGACGGACTATAGAGCCATCCTCAAGCACTATTGGGGATATGACAACTTCCGAGGCATCCAGGAAGAAATCATCAACAGCATTGGCAGTGGAAAAGACACCTTGGGACTGATGCCGACGGGGGGAGGAAAATCAATCACCTTCCAGGTTCCGGCATTAGCACAGGAAGGCTTATGTCTGGTCGTAACTCCACTCATCGCATTGATGAAGGACCAGGTACGCCACTTGCGCGAACGGGGCATCAAGACTACTGCCATCTATTCCGGCATGACTCGTGACGAAATTGTCGTCACGCTGGAGAATTGCATCTTCGGCAACTACAAGTTCCTCTACATCTCTCCGGAAAGACTGGGGACAGAGCTGTTCCAGACCAAACTCCGGAAGATGCACGTCAGCTTTATCACGGTGGACGAATCACACTGCATCTCGCAGTGGGGATATGACTTCCGTCCGGCTTACCTGAAGATACATCAGCTCCGCGAACTGCTGCCGGACGTGCCTGTCCTCGCGCTGACTGCAACGGCAACGCCTGAGGTGGTCGCCGACATTCAGAAGCAGCTGCATTTCCGCGAGGAGAATGTGTTCCGGATGAGTTTCGAACGTCCGAACCTGGCTTACATCGTCCGGGAAACGGAAAACAAACCCGAACAGGTCATCCACATCCTGCAACGGATGAAGGGGTCCGCCATCATCTATGTGACCAGCCGGAGAAAGACCAGGGAAATGGCAACCTACCTGCAACAGCACGACATCACTGCCGAATACTATCATGCCGGACTGGACAATGCGGAAAAGGACCTCCGGCAACAACGATGGCAGACGGGAGAGTCACGGGTCATGGTAGCGACCAACGCGTTCGGCATGGGCATCGACAAACCGGACGTACGCCTGGTCATACACACGGATTCGCCCGACTCGCCGGAAGCTTACTTCCAGGAAGCCGGACGAGCCGGACGCGACGGGAAGAAGGCCTACGCTGTCCTGCTTTACAATCCGCATGACAAGAGGATGCTCAACAAACATGTCTCCGACAAGTTCCCCGAGAAAGACTACATCCGGAAGGTGTACGAACACTTGTGCTACTACTATCAGATGGCGGTGGGCGACGGGTTCGACTGCACGTATGAATTCAACATGGACGAGTTCTGCCGCAACTTCAAGCACTTCCCCGTACCGCTGCATCATGCCTTGCAACTGTTGTCGCGCTCGGGATACATCGACTATACGGGAGAGCAGGAAAGCAGCTCCCGCATCATGTTCATCTTCCGCCGTGATGAGCTTTACCGGATACACGGATTGCCGGAGGAGACCGAAGAGCTCCTGCAAGCCTTGCTGAGAAACTACACAGGAGTGTTCTCCGACTATGTCATCATCAGCGAAAACGACATCAGCCGGAAGACCGGACTCTCCCGCCAACAGGTCTATGAGGGGCTGCTGAGCCTCGCCCGGAGGCGCATCCTGCAATACATCCCCGGCAAGAAGACCCCTTACGTGACCTTCACGCAGAAAAGGGTGGAGACAGAGCGGATTGTGATTCCACCGGAAGTATACGAGCTGCGGAAGGAGAACTACGCCCAGCGCATCAAGGCGATGCTGACCTACATGACCTCACGGGATGCATGCCGCGGACGCATGCTGCTGGACTACTTCGGCGAACGCCATACGCACAACTGCCTGCAATGCGACGTCTGTCTCAGGAAGCATGACTCGGGCCTGCTACTGGGGGAATTCGAGAACCTGCGGGCAAAAATCTTCCAGGAACTCAGCGACGGACTGCCCCACCCTGCCGCCGACCTGATGGAGCTGGACAACTCACCGGACAAAATGAAGAAAGCATACGCCTACCTCCTGCACTGCGGAGACATACGCCTGCAGGACGGACGGGCAAAGCTCAACAAGAAATATTTGAGTACAGAGATAGAGGAATAAAAAAACATCCATATCTTTGCCCCCATCTTAACTTTAATCCCATTTAAACAACACCCCTTAATTATGATGAACCTCTTAAAGAAACTCTTTACCGGCAACAACGAACCGGAAGAGAACGTACGGCACAAGAACGAAGAGAGAAATTTCGACATTCTCAAATACGATGGCATACGCGCACAGCGCATCGGGAAATGGATTTATGCAGAGAAGTGTTTCAAGGAAGCACTCAACATCCGACCGGACCTGGAGACTGCATCGCTGCTCGTCAGTACATCCCTTCAGCTGAACAAGCTCGACCAGGCACACGAAGTGCTGGGACAGATGATCAGCCTCGAACCTCAACGCTTGCAAAGCTACCTCGACCTGGCACGCGTCTGCTACCTCCAGGAACACTATGATGACATGCTGGCAACGGCACAACAGGCTGCACAACTGGTGCCCGACAACGAAACACCCTACTTCCTCCAGGCACAGGCATACCACAAGCTGGGAGACTCCATACACACCATCGTCGCCCTGACACAGGCCATCAGCAGGAAGGAAGACTTCACCGAAGCCTACCTCATGCGCGGGCAGGTGCTGCTGGAGATGAAACAGTACAACGAGGCACTGGAGGACGTCGACTTCCTGCTGAAACATGACTCCATCGACGAAGAGGCACTCCGTCTTGCAGCGGAAGTGCAACAGGGACTGGGCAACGAAGACGAAGCCGTCACTTACTACAAGAAAGTCATCGACCTGAACCCCTTCAACGAACATTCCTACGAACAGATTGCCCTCATCCATGCACGGAAAAAGGAATACGCACAGGCCATCACCACACTCGACGAAGCGCTCGAAATCAACGAGAAGGCACAGCTCTACCAGCTGCGCGGAAAGCTGAAGATGGACAGCGGAGACAAGGAAGGGGCACTCGCCGACATGAAGAAGGCGCTCGAGCTGAACCCCGAAAGCGAGAACCGCATCAGCGGACATTTCGACAACTTCGACACGCTCTACAAAAGCAACAATCCGCTGGGCTGATGAAAGGAAAATAGCGGAATTTGAAAAAAAATGTTTGCAGATGTTGCATTTTAAAAGAAATGTACTACTTTTGCCCACGTATTAACAACAAAACAACAATGAAAGCTTTATTCCATACATATTTTTACTTCTTCTTTTACTTTTACTTTAGCAACAAAGTGAAGCGGGAAGTCGTATATGTAAGGTAAGCCTACAACTGATGATTATGAACTTATATAAGGTCCCGCTTCAACACTGAGGCGGGATTTTTTATTTTAAAACAAGATAAACAGCATGAAACGAATTGCAATCCAAGGTGTCAAAGGCTCTTACCACGACATGGCTGCACACCAGTATTTCGAAAATGAAGACATCGAACTCATCTGCTGCTCCACGTTCGACGGAATCTTTGATGCCATGAAGCAGGACAGCAATGTCATCGGCTTGATGGCTATCGAAAACACCATCGCCGGAAGCTTGCTGCACAACTATGACTTGCTGCGTGAAAGCCATACCACCATCGTCGGCGAACACAAGATGCGCATCTCACACAGCCTACTCTGCCTGCCGGAGGAGGGATGGGGCGACATCGTCGAAATCAACTCACACCCCGTGGCACTGGCACAATGCCGCGAATTCCTCCTGCAACATCCCGACGTGAAAATCGTCGAAGCAGAAGACACCGCCGGAAGCGCCGAACTCATCAGCCGCAAACAGCTCAAGGGCCACGCAGCCATCTGCTCCAAATCCGCCGCTTCGCTCTATGACATGAAAGTCCTGGAAGAGGGCATCGAGACCAACAAGCACAACTTCACCCGTTTCCTCGTCGTGGCAGACCCCTGGAAGGCGGACGAGCTGCGCGACCGCTCGCACATCAACAAGGCGACCATCGTTTTCTCACTGCCTCACTGCGAAGGCAGCCTCTCACAGGTACTTTCCATCTTTTCGTTCTACAACATCAACCTGACCAAGATACAGTCACTGCCCATCATCGGACGGGAATGGGAATACCTCTTCTACGTCGATGTCGCCTTCGCCGATTACCTGCGCTACAAGCAGTCCATCGACGCCATCACACCCCTGACAAAAGAACTTCAAATACTTGGTGAATATGGAGAAGGAAAATCACACATTTGACATACAGCCCGCCGAACGGCTAAGCTCCGTCAGCGAATACTACTTCTCGAGGAAACTCAAGGAGGTGGCACGCATGAATGCCGAGGGACAGGACGTCATCAGCCTGGGCATCGGAAGCCCTGACATGCCGCCTTCCGACGAAACCATCCGCGTGCTCTGCGAAACCGCACGCCAACCCGACGTGCACGGCTACCAACCCACCGTCGGAATCCCCGAACTGAGACAGGCGATGGCAGCATGGTACCGACGGTTCTATGACGTGGAACTCAATCCGGACACCGAAATCCAACCGCTCATCGGTTCGAAGGAAGGCATCCTCCATGTCACCCTCGCACTGGTCAATCCGGGCGACCAGGTACTCGTTCCCAACCCCGGATACCCCACCTACACCTCGCTCAACCGCTTGCTCGGCAGCGAAATCGTCCCCTACGACCTGCTGGAGGACCAGCAGTGGCAACCGGACTTCGACGCACTGGAGAAGATGGACCTGAGCCGCGTGAAAATCATGTGGACCAACTACCCCAACATGCCGACGGGCGCCAATGCCACCCCCGAACTCTACCGGCGGCTCGTGGACTTTGCACGCAGGCACAACCTCGTCATCGTCAACGACAATCCCTACAGCTTCATCCTCAACGAACATCCGCTGAGCATCCTGCAGGTCCCCGGAGCCAAGGACTGCTGCATCGAATTCAACTCGATGAGCAAAAGCCACAACATGCCGGGATGGCGCGTCGGCATGCTCGCCACCAACGCACGCTTCGTACAGTGGATACTGAAGGTGAAGAGCAACATCGACTCCGGCACCTTCCGCCCCATGCAGCTGGCAGCGGCACAGGCATACCGCAACTCCGACGAGTGGCACGAAGCCATGAACCGCACCCTCTACCGCAGCCGCAGGCACCTGGCGGAGGAAATCATGCGTACCCTGGGATGCACCTTCGACCCCGCGCAGGTGGGCATGTTCCTCTGGGGACGGATTCCCGACAGCTATACCGACGTCGAGGAACTCACGGAAAAGGTGCTCCACGAAGCCAGGGTCTTCATCACCCCCGGATTCATCTTCGGCAGCAACGGCGCACGCTACATACGCATCTCGCTCTGCGCCAAGGAGGAGAAACTGGCGGAAGCACTCCAACGAATAAAGAACATCATCTGAACAACCGGCCACACAACACCGGACAAACATTCAAACAATACAACGAACTATGGAACTCGAATCAATCCTCTTACCGGGCATCGAA
Source organism: Bacteroides sp. Marseille-P3684 (assembly GCF_900291465.1). Lineage (GTDB taxonomy): Bacteria > Bacteroidota > Bacteroidia > Bacteroidales > Bacteroidaceae > Phocaeicola_A. The sequence continues at coordinate 2,187,862 of NZ_LT985808.1, read as the reverse complement.
CCCAAACGCCCCATCATCATAGCCGGCCCTTGCAGCGCCGAAACTGAAGAACAAGTCATGCAGACTGCCACCGAACTGGCAAACCGCGGCATACGCATCTTCCGCGCAGGAATCTGGAAACCGCGCACCAAGCCCGGAGGCTTCGAAGGCGTCGGCGAACCGGGACTCGCCTGGCTGCAACGCGTAAAACAGGAGACGGGCATGTACGTCACCACCGAAGTCGCCACCGCCAAGCACGTCGAGGCGGCACTGAACGCCGGCATGGACATGCTGTGGATTGGCGCACGCACCTGTGCAAATCCCTTCGCCATGCAGGAGATTGCCGACGCCCTCGCGGGAGTGGACATCCCCGTCCTCGTGAAGAACCCCGTCAACCCCGACCTCGAACTCTGGATTGGAGGCATGGAACGGCTCAACAATGCAGGCGTGAAACGCATGGCAGCCATCCACCGCGGCTTCTCCTCCTACGACAAGAAGATATACCGCAACCTGCCGCAGTGGCACATCCCCATCGAGCTGCGCCGACGCATCCCCAACCTGCCCATCTTCTGCGACCCCAGCCACATCGGCGGCAAACGCGAACTCATCGCCTCCCTCAGCCAGCAGGCAATGGACCTGGGCTTCGACGGACTCATCGTCGAGAGCCACTGCAACCCCGACTGCGCCTGGAGTGACGCCGCACAGCAGGTGACACCCGACGTGCTGGCATACATCCTCAACCTCCTGGTCATCCGCAAGGAGAAACAGTCCACCGAGAACCTCAACGAGCTGCGTACGCAAATCGACGAGTGCGACAACAACATCATCGAGATTCTCGCCAAGCGCATGCGCATCTGCCGCGAAATCGGAACCTTCAAGAAGGAACATGCCATGACCATCCTCCAGACGGGACGCTACAACGAAATCCTGGAGAAGCGCGGCGCACAGGGCGAGCTCTGCGGCATGAGCGCCGACTTCGTGCGGACCATCTTCGAGGCAATCCACGGAGAGTCCGTCCGTCAGCAGATGGAAATCATCAACAAGTGAAAAACAACCCTCACAACATACAACTGAACACCCTCTCACGGGACACACGGCACGGACGGCGCAACCCCGCGTCCCGTCCGCCTGCCGGTGCCCGCACCACCAAACAACCCACCACATGAGAATACTGATACTCGGAGCCGGAAAAATGGGCTCCTTCTTTACCGACCTCCTCAGCTTCCAACACGAAACAGCCGTCTTTGACATCGAACCCCGACGGATGCGCTTCATCTACAACACCTACCGCTTCACGACCGACGACGAAATCCGTGACTTCCGTCCCGAGCTGGTCATCAATGCCGCCACCGTGAAGTACACGCTCGACGCCTTCCGCCACGTGCTCCCCCTGCTGCCCAAGGAGTGCATCCTCAGCGACATCGCCTCCGTGAAGACCGGACTGAAGGAGTTCTACGAATCCAGCGGCTTCCGCTACGTCTCCACCCATCCCATGTTCGGACCCACCTTCGCCAGCTTCAACAACCTGAGCAACGAGAATGCCATCATCATCACCGAGGGCGACCACCTGGGACGCATCTTCTTCAAGGACCTCTACAGCTCGCTGAAGCTGAACATCTTCGAGTACAGCTTCGAGGAGCACGACGAAACCGTCGCCTACTCGCTCTCCATCCCCTTCGTGTCCACCTTCGTCTTTGCAGCCATCATGAAGCACCAGGACGCGCCCGGCACCACCTTCAAGCGCCACATGGCCATCGCCCGGGGCGTGCTGAGCGAGGACGACTACCTCCTGCAGGAGATTCTCTTCAACCCACGCACGCCGGCACAGGTCGAGCGCATCCGCACGGAGCTCAACGAGCTGCTCACCATCATCAGCGACAAGGATGCCGACGCGATGAAGCGATACCTGACCAAAATCCGCGAACACATCAAGTGACCGTCCGCTGACACACCGACGGGCACGCCGGCAGCCCCCGCACACTTGTCAAGATACGTTAAGAGAGGAAGGAAATAGATTTTTCTTGACTTCCTCTTTTTGCCGTTTGTCGTATATTCGCCGCCTCAACCAAATCCTGACTCACATGAAATACGGTGTATCCCGACAAACCCTGCTCCTCACCGCCGGACTGGTGTGGACTCTCGCCGGCGGCAAGGTGCTTGCCATCGGACTGGCGGCATGGCTCCATGAGCACACTCACGCCTGGTACTTCAAGACGGGGGAAGCGACGCTGGTCTTCCTCCTCTTCTTCTGCCTCGTTTTCCACCGGTTGTTCCGCAAATACACCGCCCGCATCCGCGGGAAGTCCGAGAAGAACTGCCCCTTCGCGTTCTTCGACACCCGCGGGTGGCTCATCATGGCGTTCATGATGACGCTGGGCATCGTCGTCCGCCTTTTCGAGCTGCTTCCTCCCCTGTTCATTGCCGTTTTCTACACGGGACTCTCGTTGGCGCTCATCGGCACGGGCATCCGCTTCCTGCTTCACTGGTACAGCTTCCGCCGCAGCCTGTAGTCCGTCCGTCATTCCCCGTCGGGTCTTTCACCGGACGCCTCTTGTACACGTCAACCGCCTTCACCGGTCCGGTTGGCGTTTTTTTCATGCCTTTTCCGTCCGTTTCTTTTCAACCGACGCCCGCCTTCCATCTACCTACACTGTATGTAACATCATGTAGGGATGCAATAGATAACATACACTATATGTAAGACCAAACAGAGCCGAAATATGAAATATACACTGTATGTAGGACCAAACAGAACTGAAACATGAAATATACACTGTATGCAGGACTAAACAGAGCTGAAACGAGAAATGTACACTGTATGTAAGAGCAAACAGGGATGCAACAGAAAATATACACTGTATGTAGTATTAAACAGAGCTACGACACGAAATATACACTGTATCCAGGACCAAACCGGACGATGGCTTGCAGGAAACGCGGTTTCCGGGAGCGTCCGCTTCCGTGTGAAAGGAAAGAAGGGCGAAGACGGACGGCGGAAAAACAACCGGGGCACAGAAACACCGGATTCCGGACTCCCGCAACAGACGGGAAACGGTATGCAGTGTTTCTGTGCCCCGGCAGAGGACGGTCCAACCCGGAAACGCCCTCACAAAGTGACTTCCGCTGAACAAAAGGCGGAACGGCTCACGACGGGAGGGACAGGAGGAAATGCTTGAAGTCGGCAAAGTCCTTCGTCATCGGGACCGTCTGCTTCTCGCCCTGCATGAAGGCACGCAGACGCTCGGGGATGCGGACTTCCCGTCCGATGATGCGCTCGATGGTGTCGCGGAACTTTGCCGGATGGGCGGTCTCGAGGAACACGCCGTGCTCGCCCTCGCGGAGATTCTCCTGCAGGGCGCGGTAGGCACAGGCGCCGTGGGGGTCAAGCAGGTAACCCGTTGCATCGTAGGCTTCCTGCACCGTCCGGGCTATCTGTTCGTCGGTGTACCACGCGCCGGAGATGTGGGCACGCACCTCCTCCACCCGGTCGTGATACAGCTCGCGGATGCGGGCGAAGTTGCTCGGGTCGCCCACGTCCATGGCGTTGGCGATGGTCGCGACGGAGGGACGCGGCTCGTAGTGCCCCGTCTGCAGGTAACGGTAGAAGATGTCGTTGCGGTTGTTGGCGGCAATGAAACGCTTGACGGGCAACCCCATCTGCTGGGCAAACAGTCCGGCGGTGATGTTGCCGAAATTCCCGCTGGGGACGCAGACGACCATCTCGTCCGCCTTGCCCAACTGCTTCAGCCGGGCGTACGCCTGGAAGTAGTAGAACGCCTGCGGCAGGAAGCGGGCGACGTTGATGGAGTTGGCGGACGTCAGGTTGAGGCGCGCGTTGAGGTCGGCGTCGAGGAATGCCTGCTTCACGAGCGCCTGGCAGTCGTCGAAGGTGCCGTCGACCTCCAGCGCGGTGATGTTGCGCCCGAGGGTGGTGAACTGCTTCTCCTGGATGTCGCTGACCTTCCCCTTGGGGTAGAGCACGTAGACGCGGATGCCCTCGACGCCGAGGAAGCCGTTTGCCACGGCGCTCCCGGTGTCACCGGACGTGGCGACGAGCACATGGACCGTGCGTCCGCCTTCGCGGCGGATGAAGTAGCCCAGCAGACGTGCCATGAAGCGTGCGCCGACGTCCTTGAATGCCAGCGTCGGTCCGTGATAAAGCTCGAGCGAGTAGATGCGATCGGTGACCTCCACGAGCGGGATGTCGAAGTTGAGCGTGTCGTAGACGATGCGTTGCAGGTCGTCGGCGGGGATGTCGTCGCCGAAGAAGTTGCGCGCCACGCGGTACGCCATTTCCTGGAACGTCAGTCGGTCGATGTCGCGGAAGAAGTCTTCCGGCAACGGACGGATGTCTTCGGGCATGTAGAGTCCCCGGTCGGGGGCGAGCCCGCGCACCACGGCTTCCTCGAGGGAAACTTCGGGTGCTTGCTTATTGGTGCTGTAGTAGAACATGTTTCGTGTCTGTTTGGCTGGGCGGCAAGGGGTACACGGGAGGCGTGCCCGCCTGTCGTCCTAATCGTTCATGAATGCGTTGATAAACTCGTTGCCTTTCAGGTGCCCGTAGCTCCCCGCGCGGCAGGCTGCCTCGTCGTAGGTCTGCACCTCGTCCGGCTCGATGCCCGGACGGTAAATCAGGAAGGGCACGGGCTCGGCAGTGTGTGTGCGCAGCTTGCAGGGCGTCGGGTGGTCGGGCAGCACGGCGATGGCGACGGGTTCGTCCCAGTGCTGCACCGCCTCGCTGATGGGGCCGACGATGCGGCTGTCGAGATTCTCGATGGTCTTGATTTTCAGGCTGACGTCGCCTTCGTGTCCCGCCTCGTCGCTAGCCTCGACGTGCAGGTAGACGAAGTCGTCGGTGCGCAGGGCGTCCAGTGCGGCGGCAGCCTTCCCCTCGTAGTTGGTGTCATAGAGTCCCGTCGCCCCCTCGACCTCGATGTTGCGCAACCCGGCGTAGCGCCCGATGCCGCGTATCAGGTCGACCGCCGAAATCACCGCCCCGCGTTTCACCTGGGGGAAGCGTTCGGACAAAGGCTCCATCTGCGGACGGTAGCCGGGCGACCAGGGCCAGATGCTGTTTGCCGGGTCCTTGCCTTCGGCTGTGCGACGCCGGTTCAGCGGATGGGCGGCGAGCAGCTGTTGCGATTGCAGTATCAGCGTGTTGAGCAGGTCGGCGGTGTCCTGCGCTTCGGGCACTTCCGCCTGGACGAGCAGCGGACGGAAGGGCTTCAGGGGTACATCGTGCGGGGGTGTGCAGCGGACGCGCTTGTCCCCGCCGCGCACGACGAGCAGGTGGCGGTACTGCACGCCGGTGTAGAAGTGCACGCGGTCGTTGCCCAGGTGCGCCTGGAGGTATTCGATGAGTTCCGCCGCCTCAGCGGTGGTGATGTGTCCGGCGGAATGGTTCTTCAGCAGGTCGCCGTCGATGCAGACGAGGTTGCAGCGCATCGCCATGTCGCCCGGCTGCAGGTCGACGCCCATGCTGGCAGCTTCCAGCACGCCGCGCCCCTCGTAGACCCGGTTCAGGTCGTATCCCAGGACGGACATGTTTGCCACTTCGCTTCCGGGATGGAAGCCTTCGGGTACGGTTGTCAGGCATCCGCAACGTCCGTTGCGAGCCAGCCGGTCCATGTTCGGCGTGTGTGCATGTTGCAGCAGCGTGCGGTTCCCGAGCTGTTCCACGGGCCAGTCCGCCATGCCGTCTCCTAAAATGATGATGTGTTTCATAAGGTTCTCCCTCTTTAAGTATGTCTTGAAAATTTGTCAGATGTTTGCAATGCGCATGATGTCGGCAAATACCCCGGCGGCGGTGACTCCCGCTCCCGCTCCGTATCCCTGAATCATCATGGGGTATTCTTTGTATCGCTCCGTGGTGAGGAGGATGATGTTGTTGCTGCCTTCGAGTCCATAGAAGGGGTGCCCGGCGTCGACGGCGCGCAGTTCGACGGAAGCCTTTCCTTCGTCGAGCTTTGCCACGAAGCGCCAGTGTTTGTTCTCGCTCTCCAGCTGGCGGCGTCGCTGTTCGAAGTCCGCATCGAGGGACGGCAGCTGGCGCCAGAAGTCTTCCAGCGAACTCTGGAACAACGAGTCGGGGATGAAGAGGTGCTTCTCGACATCCTCCTGTTCCAGTTCGTATCCCGCCTCGCGAGCCAGGATGACGAGCTTGCGCACGACGTCCTTTCCGCTCAAGTCGATGCGCGGGTCCGGCTCGGAGTATCCTTCCTCCTTTGCCAGGCGTACGGTCTCGCTGAAGGGGATGTCGGCACTGATTTTATTGAAGATGTAGTTCAGCGTCCCGCTCAGCACGGCTTCGATTTTCAGAATCTTGTCGCCGCTGTTGATGAGGTCGTTGATGGTGTTGATGACGGGCAGTCCGGCTCCCACGTTGGTCTCAAACAGGAATTTGACCCCTCTCCGGCGTGCCGTCTCCTTGAGTTCCCTGTAATCCTTGAAGGCGGACGAGGCTGCGACCTTGTTGGCAGCCACCACCGAGATGTTGTGGGCGAGGAAGTCCTTGTAGAGCGATGCCACCTCGGGGCTTGCCGTGCAGTCCACGAAGACGGAGTTGAAGATGTTCATGCCGATGACCTCGTCGTGGAGGCGTTCGATGGAGCCGGGCGCACTGTGTTCCAGCTGTTCCCGGTAAGTGGCAAGGTCGATTCCCGCCCGTGAGAAGAGCGCGTGGTGTCCGTTTGCGATGCCCACGATGTTGAGCTTCAGCCCGCGTTGCTGCATGAGTTTCTCCTGCTGGCAGCGGATTTGCTGCAGGAGGCTTCCGCCGACGGTCCCGACGCCGCAGACAAAGAGGTTGAGCACCTGATATTCCGAGAGGAAGAACGAGTCGTGAATCACGTTGAGCGTCTTGCGCAGCGATTTGCGGTCGACCACAAACGAGATGTTCGTCTCGGAGGCTCCCTGTGCGCAGGCGATGACGTTGATGCCGTTCCGTCCCAGCGTGCCGAAGAGTTTTCCGGCGATGCCCGGCGTCTGCTTCATGTTCTCGCCGACGATGGCAACGGTTGCGAGGTCACCGGTCGCCTCGATGGGGTTGATTTCGCCCATTTCAATCTCCTTGGCGAACTCTTCGTTGAGCACCTTGCAGGCGAGGGCGGCATCCTGATTCCTCACACCGATGGAGGTACTGTTTTCCGACGAAGCCTGCGAGACGAGGAAGACGCTGATGCCACTTTCCGCCAACGTGCGGAAGATGCGGTGGTTCACGCCGATGACTCCCACCATGCCGAGGCCCTGCACGGTGATGAGGCTGGTGTCGTTGATGGACGAGATGCCCTTGATAGCCTTGCTGTGGGGGTCGTTCTGTGCACAGATGATGGTTCCCTTCGCTTCCGGCTTGAAGGTGTTCTTTATGAGGATGGGGATGTTCTTATGGCACACCGGGTAGATAGTCGGCGGGTAGACCACCTTCGCCCCGAAGTTGCAGAGCTCCATCGCTTCGCCGTAGCTCAGGCGGTTGATGGTGTAGGCGGTCGAGATGACCCTGGGGTCGGCTGTCATGAAGCCGTCGACGTCGGTCCATATCTCAAGGCTGTCCGCATCGAGTGCCGCGGCGATGATTGCCGCCGTGTAGTCCGAGCCTCCGCGTCCGAGGTTGGTCACTTCGCCGCTGTCCTTGTCCGTGGAGATGAAGCCGGGGACCAGTGCCACCTGCGGCAGGTCGGCAAATGCCTCCTTGACGAGTCGGTTGGTCAGCTCGGAGTCCAGGATGTGGCGGGCGTGCTTCTTCTCGGTCTTGATGAACTGACGGGAGTCATACCAGCGTGCTCCGTCGATGAGTGTGGCGACGATGCGCGAGGATATCCGTTCGCCATAGCTGACGATGGCAGCCGAGGTCTTCGGCGAAAGGTCCTTGATGAGGTACAGTCCCTGGTAGATGTCCTTCAACTCGTTGAGCAGGGCGGAGACGACGAGGTTGAGCTCCTCCTTGGGTGTTCCTTCGGGGATGACGGCATCGACCATCTCCATGTGTCTCCGCACGATTTCCTGGAATTCCTTCTCGTATGCCATGTCGCCGGACGCTGCCATCTGCGAGGTGCGTATCAGCTTGTCGGTGATGCCTCCCAGTGCCGATACAACCACTATGACCGGTTCGTGCTGTGATTCTACAATCTGTTTGACGCTCAATATGCTGTGGATGGAACCGACGGAGGTCCCCCCGAATTTCATTACTTTCATGTCTGTATATAATATAAGGTAGAGGAAGGAATGGAGTCCATGCCCTTCCGATTGGAATTAAACAAGAAGAAAAAGAAAAGATTGTTTTGCCTACATCCGTAGGCGTGTATCACGTAGAAACACTATACTATTATCCTCAACCCCGAGGGGTCATCATCATGGATGTTGACATTCGTGTGATTGTCATTTCCATGCCTGTCGTGAACGGATAATAATACATAGTCATAATTTGGTGTCTTTTGTTTATAGAATGATGCAAATATACGGACTATTTTCTACAAACAAGATATTTCCGGTGTTTTTTTGATAAGAAAAATCCGTATAAATAAAAAATCCTGCATCGGACATTCCTTCCGGAACATCGGATGCAGGATTCTTCCGTCAGCGGGACCTTCCGGCCTTACGCGCCGTACATGCGGGCACGCATTTCCTTGATATGGTCGCTGGTGATGTAGTCGTCGTAAGGCATCATCTTGTCAATGATTCCGTTCGGCGTCAATTCGATGATGCGGTTTGCCACGGTCGAGATGAACTCGTGGTCGTGCGATGCAAAGAGGATGTTCCCCTTGTAGGTCTTGAGGTTGTTGTTGAATGCCTGAATGGATTCGAGGTCGAGGTGGTTCGTCGGGGTATCCAGAATGAGGCAGTTGGCGTTTTTCAACTGCATGCGGGCAATCATGCAGCGCATCTTTTCGCCTCCCGAGAGGACGTTGACCTTCTTCAGGACATCCTCGCCGGAGAAGAGCATGCGTCCCAGGAATCCCTTCATGTAGACTTCGTTCCCCTCGCCAAACTGGCTGAGCCAGTCCACCAGGTTCAGGTCGCAGTCGAAGAAGGCGGTATTGTCGAGCGGCAGATACGCCGTCGTGATGGTGACTCCCCAACTGTAGTGCCCTGCCTGTGCCTTGCGGTTCCCGTTGATGATTTCGAACAAGGCGGTCATCGCACGCGGGTTATGGCTCAGGAACACAATCTTGTCGCCTTTCTCCACGGTGAAGTTGACGTCGTTGAAGAGCACGGTTCCATCCTCGGTCTCGGCACGGAGTCCCGACACTTCGAGTATCTGGTTGCCCGGCTCCCGGTCGGGTGTGAAAATAATGCCCGGGTACTTGCGCGAGGAGGGACGGATTTCTTCAATGTTGAGCTTCTCCAGCATCTTCTTGCGGCTGGTCGTCTGCTTGCTCTTCGCCACGTTGGCAGAGAAACGGCGGATGAATTCTTCCAGTTCCTTCTTCTTCTCTTCCGCCTTGGCACGCTGGTTCTGCTGCTGACGCAAAGCCAGCTGGCTGCTCTCATACCAGAAGCTGTAGTTTCCGGCAAAGAGGTTGACCTTCCCAAAGTCGATGTCCACCGTATGCGTGCAGACCGAGTCGAGGAAGTGGCGGTCGTGGCTGACCACCAATACGGTGTGTTCGAAGTTGCCCAGATATTCCTCCAGCCAGGTCACCGTGTCCATGTCCAGGTCGTTCGTCGGCTCGTCGAGCAACAGGTTGTCCGGTTCTCCAAACAACGCCTGCGCCAACATGACACGCACCTTCTCCTTACCGCTCAGCTCGCTCATCAGCAGGTAGTGCTTGTCCTCCGAGATGCCCAGTCCGCTCAGCAAGGCGGCAGCATCGCTCTCGGCATTCCATCCGTCCAGCTCGGCAAACTTCTCTTCCAGCTCCGAGACTTTCATGCCATCCTCGTCCGTAAAGTCCGTCTTGGCATACAGCGCATCCCGTTGCTGCATGATGTCCCACAGCACGGTGTGCCCCATCAGTACGGTATTGAGCACCGTGAACTGGTCCCATTTGAAGTGGTCCTGCGACAAGACGGAGAGCCGTTCCCCGGGTCCCAGGGTCACCGAACCTTTCGTCGGCTCCAGTTCTCCGGAGATGGCACGCAGAAACGTGGACTTCCCCGCACCGTTTGCCCCGATGATTCCGTAAATGTTGCCGTTGGTGAATTTTAAATTGACGTCGTTATACAATACCTTTTTACCAAATTGGATAGCCAAGTCTGAAACTGTTATCATAGTCTTTATACCTTATTATATTATAGTAGCTCATTTAACCGGCTGCAAAGGTACACAAAAAAACAGTGTCAAACTGACAGCCTCCCCGACAAATTTATCTACCTTTGCAACTTCGATAAGAAGTTTTTACCGGTTGGCAAACATTTTGTAGGGAGCATTCGTGTTCTTTAAGAACAACCATCCACCCTATTTCAGCATAATAATAAAATCATATAGACATGAATTCAACAACAAACGAAAACATGGACCAAGAGAAAGTGAACACTCAGGAAACAGCAGAAGCACAACAGACAGAGCAACAAGCCGAGCAAGCAGCACCTGAACTTTCTCCGGAAGAAAAGCTGCAACAAAGTCTGGACGAGGCAGAAGCACGCATTGCCGACCTGCAGGACAAGTACCTGCGCCTGTCCGCTGAATTTGACAACTATCGGAAACGTACCATAAAAGAGAAGTCGGAAATCATCAAGACTGCCGCTGAAAAGACCATCACTGCCATCTTGCCCGTACTGGACGACATGGAACGTGCCCTCCTTAACATGCAAAAATCGGACGATGCACAGGCCTTGCGTGAAGGAATGGAGCTGATTAACGCCAAATTCCTGAAAATCCTGTCGCAAGAAGGACTGAACAAGATTGAGACCGAAGGCGCAGACTTCAACACCGACTTTCATGAGGCAATCGCCATGATTCCTGCTCCGAGCGAAGACCAGAAAGGCAAGGTGCTCGACTGCGTACAGACCGGCTACAAGCTGAACGACAAAGTCATCCGTCATGCAAAGGTTGCCGTGGCGCAATGACCGGTGATGCAACATCTAAAAGAAACTGACTATGGCAAAAAGAGATTATTATGAAGTGCTCGGCGTAGACAAAAGCGCCAGCGCAGATGAAATAAAGAAGGCGTACCGCAAGAAGGCCATCCAATATCACCCGGACAAGAACCCGGGCGACAAGGAAGCCGAAGAAAAATTCAAAGAAGCTGCCGAAGCCTATGAAGTGCTCAGCAATCCTGACAAGCGCGCCCGTTATGACCAGTTCGGTCATGAAGGGATGAGCGGTGCCGGAGGATTCGGCGGTGGATTCGGTGGAGGCCAGGGCATGTCCATGGACGACATCTTCTCCATGTTCGGTGACATTTTCGGCGGACATGGCGGATTCGGAGGCTTCAGCGGATTCGGCGGAGGAGGCAGTTCACAGGCCCAACGCAAGTTCCGTGGCTCCGACCTGCGCGTGAAGGTAAAGCTCTCGCTGAAAGACATTGCCAACGGTACGACCAAGAAGTTCAAGCTGAAGAAATATGTGCCCTGTAGCCATTGCCACGGGACAGGTGCCGAGGGCAACAGCGGGACAGAGACCTGTCCGACGTGTAAGGGTAGCGGACACATCCTGCGCACCCAGCAGAGCATCTTCGGCATGATGCAGACACAGACTGTCTGTCCGCAATGTAATGGAGAAGGCAAAATCATCAAGAACAAATGTAAGGAGTGCGGCGGCGAAGGCATCGTCTATGGCGAAGAAGTAGTCGAAGTAAAGATTCCCGCCGGTGTAGCCGAAGGCATGCAATTGTCCATGAGCGGCAAAGGCAATGCCGGACGTCACAACGGTATTCCCGGAGACTTGCTGATTCAAATCGAAGAGGAACCGCATCCCGAACTTATCCGCGATGAAAATGACTTGGTCTACAACCTGTTGCTGAGCATCCCGATGGCCGCCCTCGGCAGTACGGTAGAAATACCGACCATCGACGGGAAAGCAAAGGTGAAAATCGAGCCGGGAACCCAACCGGGAAAAGTACTCCGCCTGCGTGGCAAAGGTCTGCCCAATGTGAACGGATATGGCAACGGTGACCTGCTGGTCAATGTGAGCGTCTATATCCCGGAAACACTCTCGAAAGACGAGAAGAACGCCTTGGAGAAAATGCAGGATTCCGAGAACTTCAAACCCAGCTCCAGCATCAAGGAAAAGATTTTCCGCCGCTTCCGTAACTTCTTTGACTAAGACTTATACTCACAAACCGAATCAAGGGTGTGTTCCAGACAAGGGCACACCCTTTTTTTCGTTATCAGCTATCAGATTGTCATTCCGTACCCTATCAGGTCAACCGCTACAATTCGTCACTTCCAACCCCTCTTCTACCCCACATTTCCTTCTTGTCAGTAGCAAAACATAATCAAAATAATATGTATCTTTGTCAGCGACTATCTATTAGTTTTGAATTATGACCTACCAAGAGACATTGAACTACCTCTTTGACAGCGCTCCGATGTTCCAGCAAGTGGGCAAAGCCGCTTATAAAGAGGGACTGGAAAATACCAATCTGCTAGACGAGCATTTCGGACATCCGCACCGGAAGTTCCGCACCATCCATATCGCCGGGACCAATGGCAAAGGTTCCTGCTCCCACACATTGGCAGCCATCCTGCAAAGCGCCGGCTACAAGACCGGACTTTACACCTCCCCCCACTTGATTGACTTCCGGGAACGCATCCGCATCAACGGGAAACCGATACCGGAGGAAGAAGTCATTCGTTTTGTCGAAAAGGAACGTTCTTTCTTCGAACCGCTCCATCCTTCCTTCTTTGAGCTGACGACAGCGATGGCCTTCAACTACTTTGCCGAACAACAGGTCGACATCGCCGTCATCGAAGTCGGACTGGGCGGTCGCCTGGACTGCACCAACATCATCGTCCCCGAGCTCAGCATCATCACCAACATCAGCATGGACCACATGCAATTCCTGGGCAATACCCTGGACAAGATTGCCGCAGAGAAAGCCGGCATCATCAAGCCAGGCATCCCGGTTGTCATCGGAGAGACCACACCGGAGACACGTCCGGTCTTCCTTGCCAAAGCTCATGAGAAAAACGCTCCCATCCATTTTGCCGAAGACATACATCCCTTGCTGTCCGCCCTTCCCCAAGCCGGGGGAGGTTTTCTATACCAGACTTCCGATTATCCGGACTTACAGGGACAACTCGGCGGATTCTGCCAGGAGAAGAACACCAACACCCTCCTGACCGCCTTGCCTGTCCTGCATGAACGTGGCATCCGGTTCACGGAATCCGATGTGCGGAAAGGATTTGCCCACGTCTGCGAACTGACCGGACTCATGGGACGCTGGCAACGTCTCGGCGAGCATCCGACACTCATCTGCGACACCGGGCATAATGTCGGAGGAATCCAATACATTGTCGAGCAACTCAGACAGCAACCGTGTGACACCCTGCGCATCGTGTTCGGCATGGTGAATGACAAGGATATCAACGGTGTCCTTGAGTTGCTGCCCCGACAGGCTGTCTACTATTTCACGCAAGCCAGCGTCAAGCGTGCCATGCCTGCCCATGACCTGCAGGCATTAGCTGCCAGCCACGGACTGGACGGACGTTGTTACGACAGCGTGGAAACGGCATTGAGACAAGCTCAGGAAGAAGCCGGCGCCAACGACTGCCTCTTCGTCGGCGGAAGCAGCTTCATTGTTGCAGACCTCCTGACGGCACTTCAAGGCAACCGGGCTTTTTCTGAATGAAGTTTGTTTAAGAAAAAGAAGTTACATACATTTGCGACTATTAATATTACCTACAAAATAAGTTTATTATGAGTACCTCAGTAAATCGTTCGTGCCTGAAGCGCGAAGATTTCCAATCCACCATCGACGGGAAAAACACCGACCTTTACATCCTCAGCAATCAGGGAGGCATGGAAATGGCTGTCACCAACTACGGAGCCGCCATCCTGTCTCTGTTTGCCCCGGACAAGGAAGGTCGTTTTGCAAACGTCATCCAGGGGCATGACTCCCTGGAACATTTGATCAACAGTCCGGTAGATTGCCTCAGCACGACCATCGGACGATACGGCAACCGCATTGCCAACGGAAAGTTTGTTCTCGACGGAAAAGAATATACGCTGGCCATCAACAATGGTCCGAATTCTCTCCACGGAGGACCCACCGGATTCCATAAACGTGTATGGGACGTTGTGGCACATGACAACTCGCACATCGTCTTCCATTATCTGTCTGCCGACGGAGAAGAAGGATTCCCCGGCAATGTAAATGTGGAAATGACTTACACGCTTACCGACGACAACGAACTCCGCATCGACTACCGTGCCACCACTGACAAAAAGACACTGGTCAACCTCACCAATCATGCGTTCTTCAGCCTTTCAGGCATCGGCAATCCGACACCGGATGTTTATGACAACCTGGTGACCATCCATGCCGACTTCTATTTACCGACGGACGCCACCTCGATTCCGACCGGAGAAGTGGCACCGGTGGCAGGTACTCCCATGGATTTCCGTACGCCTCATACCGTCGGCGAACGGATTAACGACAACTTCATCCAGCTGAAGCAGGCGAACGGATACGACCATTGCTACGTATTGAATAAAAAGGAGGCCGGCGAACTCAGCTTTGCAGCCCGCTGCATCGAGCCGGAAAGCGGACGTACGCTGGAAGTGTACACCACCGAACCGGGACTCCAGTTCTACACTGCCAACTGGAATCATGGTATGGAGGGTGCACATGGTGCTACCTTCCCCGACCGAAGTGCCGTCTGCTTCGAAGCCCAACACTTCCCCGACACTCCCAACAAGGCACATTTCCCCACGGCTGTATTGATGCCGGGAGAACAGTACCTACAAACCACCATTTACAAATTCGGCGTACAAGCCTAAACCGCATCATCAACCTGTTTTGTTAACAACTGAATTTGAACATACTATGGATATCGAACATGTAAGAAGCCGTTTCATCAAACACTTTGACGGCACTACCGGAACACTGTATACCTCTCCCGGACGTATCAACCTCATCGGTGAGCATACCGACTACAATGGCGGATTCGTATTCCCGGGAGCCATCGACAAAGGCATGATGGCAGAGCTCAAGCCCAATGGGACCGACAAGGTACGCGCCTACTCCATCGACTTGAAAGATTACGTGGAGTTTGGATTGAACGAGGAAGACGCTCCACGCGCCAGCTGGGCACGCTACATCTTTGGCGTATGCCGCGAGATGATTAAGCGTGGTGTCGAAGTGAAAGGATTCAATACGGCTTTTGCCGGAGACGTTCCTCTGGGAGCCGGCATGTCATCGTCGGCAGCTCTGGAAAGCACCTATGCATACGCCCTGAATGACCTGTTCGGCGACAACAAACTCGACAAGTTCACACTGGCACAGGTGGGCCAAGCCACTGAGCACAATTACTGTGGCGTGAAGTGTGGCATCATGGACCAGTTTGCCTCCGTATTCGGCAAGCGTGACCATCTGATCCGCCTGGATTGCCGCAGCCTGGAGTATCAGTATTACCCGTTCAAACCGGAAGGCTACAAGCTTGTCCTGCTCGACTCGGTCGTCAAGCATGAGCTGGCATCGTCAGCCTATAACAAACGTCGGCAAAGCTGTGAGGCGGCTGTCGCTGCCATCCGGAAACACCATCCGGAAGTGGAATTCCTGCGCGATGCGAACATGGATATGCTCAATGAGGCCAAACCGGACATCAGCGAGGAAGACTACATGCGCGCCGAATACGTCATCGAAGAAATCCAGCGCGTGCTCGATGTCTGCAAAGCCCTGGAGCGCGGAGACTATGAGACAGTCGGACAAAAAATGTATGAGACCCACGAGGGCATGAGCAAGCTCTATGAAGTCAGCTGCGAGGAGCTGGACTTCCTCAACGAATGCGCCCGCCAACACGGTGTCACCGGTTCGCGCGTCATGGGCGGAGGCTTTGGAGGCTGTACCATCAACCTCGTCAAAGAAGAACTTTATGAGGCATTCATCCGAGAGACCAAAGCCAGCTTTGCCCAAAGATTCAACCGTACTCCCAAGGTCTATGATGTAATTATAGGTGACGGTGCACGACGAGTCGAATAACAAAAGTGAAGATTTTACACTTGAATGTTCAAGAACATACGAAATTCTTTCGTTGTCTTGAACATTCGTCTTAATTTTGGGCGTTTTATTCGAGAAGAATTTACTAATTATCCTATACGAGATGAAAACTTTAAGTAAACTTTTATTTGCGGGCGCATGCATGGCAACCTTTGCATGTACACCCCAGCAAGAAGCCCTCACCCAGTCAGGGCTTAATCCGAAAAACTTCCAGGCTGAAGTAAACGGGAAACAAACACAATTGTACACCTTGACCAACGCCAACGGCATGGAGGTATGCATCACCAACTTTGGCGGACGCATCGTATCCATCATGGTACCGGACAAGAACGGTGAAATGAAGGACGTGGTACTCGGCTTCGACAGCATTGCCGACTACATCAATGTCCCAAGCGACTTCGGTGCTGCCATCGGACGTTATGCCAACCGCATCAATCAGGGCAAGCTGGTCCTCGACGGCGACACGATCCAGTTGCCGCAGAACAACTACGGACACTGCCTCCACGGTGGTCCCACCGGATGGCAATATCAGGTCTACGCCGGACAACAGGTTAATGACAGCACGCTGCAACTGACCATGCAATCTCCTGACGGAGACAACAACTTCCCCGGAAACGTAACCGCCCACGTAACCTATACGCTCAAAGGCGACAACAGCATTGACATCAAATATGATGCAACGACCGACAAGAAGACGGTTATCAACATGACCAACCACTCCTATTTCAACCTGTCCGGCAATCCGCAGAACACAATCACCGACAATATCCTGTATGTCAATGCAGACAGCATCACCCCGGTCGACAGCACCTTCATGACTACCGGTGAAATGCTCGCCCTGGAAGGCAACAGCATGAACTTCAAAAATGCAAAATCCATCAATGAAGGCATTGACATGACCAACGAACAAGTCAAATTCGGCATGGGTATCGACCACAACTATGTGCTCAACACGAAAGGAAACATGGAGGAAGTGGCTGCACGCGTTGTCTGCCCCTCAACCGGCATTACCTTGGAAGTCTACACCGACGAACCGGGTATCCAAGTTTATACCGGCAACTTCCTTGACGGTACAGTGACTGGAAAGAAAGGCATCGTCTATCAGCAGCGTGTAGGTCTCTGCCTGGAGTCCCAGCACTATCCCGACAGCCCCAACAAGCCCCAGTGGCCGTCCGTCATCCTTGAACCGGGCCAAACCTACCAAAGCCATTGCATCTTCAAATTTGGCGTAGAAAAGTAAACTTCCCTAACTCTTAAAACCAATAACTTAAAAAACATAAGTAATCTACTATGGAAATACTAGAAGCTCTAAAAAACAATGGCTTTGCTACTGCGGATTACCTCGTATTTGCAGCCTACATTGTCCTCCTCGTCGGATTGGGAATTTTCCTCTCCCGTGGAAAGAAAGGAGAAGAAAAATCGTCCAGCGACTACTTCCTGGCGGGAAACACACTGACATGGTGGGCTGTGGGTGCCTCCTTGATTGCCGCCAACATCTCTGCCGAACAGTTCATCGGAATGTCCGGTTCAGCTTTCAAATCAGGTATTGCCATGGCAGCCTACGAGTTGATGGCTGCAGCAACCCTGATTGTCGTAGCAAAGTTCCTGTTGCCGGTGATGATCAAGCGCAAGATATTCACCATTCCCCAGTTCCTGAGTGAACGTTACAACTGGGGCGTGGGTCTGGCTTTCTCCATCTTCTGGCTCTTCCTCTATGTATTCATCAACCTGACCTCCGTGGCTTGGTTGGGCGCATTGGCCATCAAACAGATTCTGGGCTTGCCCGCCACTCCCGCAGTCTTGCTGGGCATGCAGGTCGACATGACATTACTGGTCATCATCCTCCTGCTCTTCCTCATCGCGGGTGCTTACTCCATCTACGGTGGTCTGGCTTCCGTGGCTTGGACCGATGTGATGCAGGTGACCTTCCTCGTCGGCGGTGGTCTGGTAACTGCCTATGCTGCCCTTGACGTCATCTCTACCAAACTCGAACTGAATGGTGCCTTGGATGCCTTGAGCTATATCATGGGACACTTGTCAAGCATACCGGGAGACACCCACTTCAACCTGGTTGTCGAACGTAATGCCGACTTGTATCCGGTGCTCGAAGGTACGGCAACCCAACCCTCTGACCCCTATTTCGATATTCCGGGTATCACCGTCATCGTTGGTGCATTGTGGTTGACCAACTTGGGCTACTGGGGCTTCAACCAGTACATCATCCAGAAAGGTCTGGCAGCCAAGAGCCTTGCAGAGGCCAAGAAAGGTATGATTTTCGCAGCCTTCCTGAAGATTCTGATCCCCTTCATCGTATGTATCCCGGGCGTTTGTGCCTTCTACATCGTGAACTACCAGCCTGAACTGACCCAGACTCTTGCCGGCGCCATCGAGCGTTCCGACGATGCTTATCCGTTCCTCATCCGCAACTTCACTCCGACGGTTGTCAAAGGTCTGTCGTTTGCGGCATTGGCAGCGGCAGTCATCTCCTCACTGGCCTCCATGTTCAACTCGACCTCGACCATCTTCACGATGGATATCTACAAGAAGTTCATCAACAAGACTGCTTCTGAAAAGAAACTGGTCAATGTCGGTCGTCTGACTTCATTGGCATCACTTGTAATCGCACTGTTGGCTGTATATCCCATCATGGGCGGTGCTGACCAGGCATTCCAGATTATCCAGGAATACTCCGGCTTCGTTTATCCGGGTGTCGTAGTCATCTTCGGTCTGGGCTTGCTGTGGAAACGTGCTTCCGGTGTAGCTGCTGTTGTAACAGCCATCGGTACTTTCGTCTTCAGTATTGCCTTCAAGTTCATGATGCCGGGCACTCCGTTCCTGCTCCGCATGGGCTATGTGTTCATGGTGCTGGTGGTACTCTTCTTCACCCTGTCCTACATGAGCAACAAGACCGTGAAAGCCGACCAGCTTGATGCACACACCACGAAGACGCAGCTCTTCTGGGGCAACGTGATGCTGGTGCTCGCCATCATCTGCTTCCTCATTGGCTGCATCGTCTTCTTCGGCGACATCACCCTGTTGAAGAATTACGGATTCGAAGCCATCTTCTTCCTGGGAACCTTCTTCCTGTCGTTGTGGATTTACCTGCGTTCGAACGCACTCGACACCGTTCAGGACGGCAAAGCCGTGGCAATCGACCTGTCACTCTTCCGTTCCGACCGCAGCTTCACCATTGGCTCAGCCTTGGTGGTCATCATTCTGGCTATCCTTTATATTGCACTTTGGTAATCAACCTCTAAAACCCATTCTGCAATATGGCCACCTATTATGATATACATCCGAAGTTTCACGTTGCAGTAGACTGCATCATTTTTGGATTTAACAAAGACGGGCTCAGCCTGCTTCTTCTCAAACGGAACATGGAGCCCTTCTTTGGAGCTTGGTCTTTAATGGGTGGATTTGTACAAAACGATGAAAGCGTCGACAATGCCGCAAAACGGGTATTACGCGAATACACAGGGCTGAACGAAGTCTACATGGAACAGGTAGGCACGTTCGGCGCTGTGCATCGCGAACCCGAAGAGCGGGTTATCTCCGTTGCCTACTATGCACTTATCAACATCCAGGATTACGATAAGAAATGCGTAGAAGAGCACAACGGATACTGGGCAAGAATCGATGAACTCCCTCACCTGCTGTTCGACCATGAAGAAATGATTGAGAAAGCACGGGAACAAATGAGACGGAAAGCATCGTCCGCCCCCATAAGCTTTAATCTATTACCTGAACTTTTCACATTGACTCAGTTGCAAAGTCTCTATGAAGCGATTTATGACTGTCCCATCGACAAACGGAACTTCCGCAAGAAAGTGGCAGACATGGACTTCATCGAACAGACGGAACTGATTGATAAAAAAAGCTCTCGTAGAGGAGCGCGTTTGTATAGGTTCAACAACCACATCTATTCCAAATCTCTTAAATTCAAATTATAAGAAACTTTATAAAAGCAATATAACCATGTTAGAAGCATTAAAAGAAAAAGTATTCCAAGCAAACCTCGACTTGGTGAAGCATGGCTTGGTCATATTCACTTGGGGCAACGTCTCAGGCATTGACCGTGAAAGTGGCCTGGTCGTCATCAAACCAAGCGGCGTAAGCTATGACATTATGAAAGCCAGCGACATGGTCGTTGTAGACTTGGACGGCAAGGTGGTTGAAGGCGACCTCAATCCGTCGTCGGATACTCCCACCCACCTGGTGCTCTACAAGGCTTTCCCCGAGATTGGCGGAGTGGTCCACACCCACTCTACCTACGCCACCGCATGGGCACAAGCCGGCATAGACATCCCCAACATCGGCACGACACATGCAGACTATTTCTATAAGGCAATCCCCTGCACGGCTGACATGACACGCGAAGAAGTGGAAGGCAACTATGAGCTGGAAACAGGCAATGTCATCGTGAAGCGCTTTGAAGGCATGAACCCCGTACACACACCGGGCGTATTGGTGAAGAACCACGGTCCGTTTGCCTGGGGAAAAGATGCTCACGAAGCCGTTCACAATGCAGTCGTCATGGAACAAGTGGCCAAGATGGCAAGCATCGCCTACAGTGTCAACCCCAACCTCACCATGAACCAGCTGCTGGTAGAAAAGCATTTCAGCCGTAAACACGGTCCGAATGCCTACTACGGACAAAAGAAGAAATAACGACCAACTGTTCATGATACAACCTGACGCCGTGGTAATTTCCCCAAATTGCCACGGCGTTTTTCTGTATTGGGTCCGCGAAAACATTCAACCCCAATCAGTCGACTTCAGGGTAAAAGGCAATCATCAAAAGGAAACCTATACCGATGGTCCCGCTAACAAAATCAAGCAAAAGGAAGGTTTCCGCAAACAAACGTTTGAAGGTACTCAAGCATCAGGAGTATTCAACTGCTAATCTGATTTAACATTTGGCTTGAATGAAGGGGTTTATTTCAGAAAACTTAGCACTATATCTCGCGGAAACAGGGAAAATCCCGCCGGGAAACATGCAATTCGTCGCATCGAAATACAAAAGCGATGCCGGAAAATCGAAGTTTCACGGCAGGAAACCTGTAAAAACAACGGGAGAAGTCTGAATTTATCCGTTCGGGAATCTGATTTTTGCAGTTTCCTCCCCAAAATTCCAAAAGTAAGCTATCCGTGACTACTGGCAAAAAGATAGAAAAGCACAAAAGAGCACTCAAACAACTGACAGAGTATCCATCTGCATGCTGCTCATCACCTGGAAAGATTTGCTCCAATCACATCCTGATTTCAGGGATAAAATACAGCCGAATGGAAAGCTGCATTTGACATTTTGACAAAATGACAGGGACCGACTCGCACTGAAAAATACAAGAAGAATATGAACTCCGATGCAGACGGAACCACACCTGTAAGGACCTTCGCGTACACTGAAAGATGCCGCACAACATATAATGGGCACTTTTACACTTCTTATCCTTTAAAAATTATGAATAAACAGCAAATATCCCGACACTTTTTCGAAAATCTAAATATTACTACGTACTTTTAAACACTGAAAACAAAGAATTATCAATCAATATAACCAATAAAATACAATACTATGGCTTTCGAAAATTATGAAGTATGGTTCGTCACCGGAGCACAGCTCCTTTATGGAGGTGACGCTGTTGTTGCTGTTGACGCACATTCCAATGAAATGGTTGCAGGCTTGAACAATTCCGGGAAATTGCCTGTCAAAGTTGTATATAAAGGCACAGTAAACTCCTCTAAAGAAGTGGAGACCGTATTCAAGGCTGCCAACAATGATGACAAATGTATCGGTGTCATCACTTGGATGCATACTTTCTCTCCGGCAAAGATGTGGATTCACGGCTTGCAGCAATTCAAGAAACCCCTGCTTCACCTGCATACCCAGTTCAACAAGGAAATACCTTGGGATACCATGGATATGGATTTCATGAACCTCAACCAATCTGCTCACGGCGACCGCGAGTTCGGGCATATCTGCACCCGCATGCGTATCCGTCGCAAAGTGGTTGTAGGCTATTGGAAGGATGAGAATACACTGCACAAGATTGCTGTCTGGATGCGTGTCTGCGCCGGATGGGCTGATTCTCAAGATATGCTGATCCTCCGCTTTGGCGACCAGATGAACAATGTAGCCGTAACCGACGGCGATAAAGTGGAAGCCGAACAACGTTTGGGTTACCACGTAGACTATTGTCCGGTGAACGACTTGATGGAATATTACAAGAAAGCTACGGACGAAGAAGTGAAGGCACTCGTGGACACCTACTTCAAACTCTACGAACATGATGCTGCACTGGAAGACACCAAGAGCGAAGCATACACGAAAATCTGGAACGCAGCCAAAGCTGAAATCGCCCTGCGTGGTATCCTGAAAGATAAAGGTGCCAAAGGATTCACAACCAACTTTGACGACCTTGGTCTGTTTGACCAAATCCCCGGCCTCGCTTCTCAACGACTGATGGCTGAAGGCTACGGCTTCGGCGCTGAAGGAGACTGGAAGTCTGCCGCTCTCTACCGCACCGTGTGGTTCATGAGTCAGGGCATGGAGAAGGGTTGCTCGTTCCTGGAAGACTATACCCTCAACTTCGACGGCGAAAACAGCTCCATCCTTCAAGCACACATGCTCGAAGTTTGCCCGCTCATCGCAGAACATCGTCCCAAGCTGGAAGTACACCGTCTGGCAATCGGCATTGACAGCCAGACAGCCCGTCTGGTATTCACCTCCAAGCAAGGACAAGGTGTAACGGCTACCATTGTTGATCTCGGCAACCGTTTCCGCATGATCGTCAACGACGTAGAGTGCATCAAATCAAAACCGCTGCCTAAGCTCCCCGTGGCTTCCGCCCTTTGGATTCCGATGCCAAACTTCGAGATTGGCGCAGGTGCATGGATTCTCGCCGGTGGAACTCACCACTCCTGCTTCTCCTATGACCTGACAGTCGAATATTGGGAAGACTATGCAGAAATCGCAGGCATTGAAATGGTTCACATCAACAAAGACACCACCATCAGCAGCTTCAAGAAAGAGTTGCGCATGAACGAAATCTACTACATGCTCAACAAAGCTCTTTGCTGATAATTGATAATGAATTGGTTTGCGGCAGGAACAAACAGGCATCTGCAACACACGATGACACCGGTTCCTTCGCAAACCAATTCTACTTTTTTCCATATCTCATTATAGCACCTTAAATTACAGGTTTTACGTATGAAACTAGATGCAAAGTCAACCATCGAAACAGGAAAAGCCATGCTCGGAATCGAACTGGGCTCAACACGTATCAAAGCTGTTTTGATTGACCAAGACAACAAACCTATCGCTCAAGGAAGCCATAGTTGGGAAAACCAACTCGTCGATGGTCTGTGGACCTACAGTCTGGACGCTATCTGGAACGGTCTGCAAGATTGCTATGCCGACCTCCGCGCAAATGTCAAGGAACAATATGGCATTGAAATAGAGACTTTGGCTGCCTTAGGCGTCAGCGCCATGATGCACGGTTACATGCCTTTCGACAAAGAAGGGAACCTGCTTGCAGAATTCCGCACCTGGAGAAATACCAACACCGGAGAAGCTGCCGCAGCCTTATCTGAACTGTTCGTATACAATATTCCGCTCCGCTGGAGCATCTCTCACCTCTATCAGGCAATCCTGAACAACGAGCCTCACGTCCGTAACATCCATTTCCTGACTACACTTGCCGGCTATGTGCATTGGCAACTGACCGGAGAGAAAGTATTGGGCATTGGTGATGCTTCCGGCATGCTTCCCATCGACCCGGAGACAAAGAACTATTCGGCACCGATGATTGAGAAGTTCAATCAACTCATTGCTCCCAAAGGATTCGGCTGGCAAGTGCAGGACATACTGCCTAAAGTATTACTGGCGGGCGAAGATGCCGGCAAACTGACTGCCGAAGGTGCACGACGACTGGATGTTTCCGGTCATCTGAAAGCAGGCATTCCGGTCTGCCCGCCTGAAGGAGATGCCGGCACAGGCATGGTAGCAACCAATGCAGTCAAACAACGCACAGGCAACGTGTCTGCCGGAACTTCCTCCTTCTCCATGATTGTCCTGGAGAAAGACCTGTCAAAGCCCTACGAAATGATTGATATGGTAACCACTCCTGACGGCAGTCTCGTGGCCATGGTTCACTGCAACAACTGTACCTCCGACCTTAATGCATGGGTCAATCTCTTCAAAGAGTATCAGGAGTTGCTGGGTATCCCCGTAGACATGAACGAGATTTTCGGCAAGCTCTACAACCATGCCCTCCAAGGTGATGCCGATTGTGGCGGACTCTTGTCCTATAATTACATTTCAGGTGAACCCGTCACCGGACTGGCGGAAGGTCGTCCCCTCTTTGTGCGCTCCGCCAATGATAAGTTCAACCTTGCCAATTTCATGCGTGCCCACCTTTATGCATCAGTCGGTGTGCTGAAGATTGGCAACGACATCCTCTTCAAACAAGAGAAAGTCAAAGTCGACCGCATCACGGGACACGGAGGTCTGTTCAAGACCAAAGGCGTGGGTCAGCGCGTGCTGGCAGCAGCCATCGATTCACCGATCTCCGTGATGGAAACTGCAGGAGAAGGAGGTGCATGGGGTATCGCTCTGCTCGCCTCATTCCTGGTAAACAATACAGCCGGACAGACCTTGGCTGATTTCCTGGAAGAAAAAGTGTTTGCCGGTAATGCAGGTGTTGAGATAGCACCTACGGCTGAAGATGTTGCCGGATTCAATGCTTACATTGAGAACTACAAAGCAGGACTTCCCATTGAAGAGACAGCCACAAAATGCAAACGATGACTAATTGAAACAAAATATTATTCTTATGAACGACGTAAAATTGATGAACCGCGCAGCCGACAACATCCGTATCCTGGCTGCTTCTATGGTAGAAAAAGCTAAATCAGGACACCCCGGAGGCGCCATGGGTGGTGCCGACTTCGTGAACGTATTGTTCTCGGAGTTCTTGGTCTATGATCCTGAAAATCCCCGTTGGGAAGGACGTGACCGCTTCTTCCTCGACCCGGGCCACATGTCTCCGATGCTCTATTCCGTACTTTCACTTACCGGCAAATTTACCATGGACGAGTTGGCACAATTCCGTCAATGGGGCAGCCCGACTCCCGGCCATCCGGAAGTGGATGTCATGCGTGGCATCGAGAATACCTCTGGTCCTCTCGGACAAGGACATACCTTTGCCGTAGGTGCTGCCATCGCTGCCAAATTCCTGAAAGCCCGCTTTGGTGAGGTCATGAATCAGACCATCTACGCTTATATCTCTGACGGTGGCGTACAAGAGGAAATCTCGCAAGGTGCAGGTCGTCTTGCCGGTCACCTCGGTCTGGACAACCTCATCATGTTCTATGACTCCAACGATATCCAGCTTTCAACTCCCTGTAGCTCTGTAACCAGCGAAAACGTGGCTCAAAAGTATGCTGCATGGAACTGGAAGGTTATTGAAATCAATGGCAACGACGTAGAACAGATTCGTCAGGCCCTGCGTGAGGCAAAGGCAGAGACGGAACGTCCGACCATCATCATCGGAAAGACCATCATGGGTAAAGGTGCCCGTAAGGCTGACAACTCCAGCTACGAAGCAAACTGCGCGACCCACGGTGCTCCCCTTGGCGGAGATGCTTACATCAATACCATCAAGAACCTGGGTGGAAATCCCGAAGATCCGTTCCACATCTTCCCGGAAGTAGCCGAGCTCTATGCCAAACGTGCAGAAGAGTTAAAAGGCATCGTTGCTGAACGCTATGCCGCCAAAGCTGCATGGGCCAAAGCCAATCCGGAACAGGCTGCCAAAATGGAGAAATGGTTCAGCAACGCTGTTCCCGCAGTTGACTGGGCAGGAATCCAACAAAAGCCCAATTCAGCAACCCGTGGTGCATCGGCAACCGTATTGGGCGCAC
Organism: Bacteroides sp. Marseille-P3684; assembly: GCF_900291465.1. GTDB lineage: Bacteria > Bacteroidota > Bacteroidia > Bacteroidales > Bacteroidaceae > Phocaeicola_A. Next base: position 2,161,856 of record NZ_LT985808.1, on the reverse strand, counting down.
TCGCCACTCAGGTAGAAAACATGATTGTATCTTCTGCTGACCTCTCCAACTCAGACAAGACAGATGGTTTCCTGAAGAAAACACACGCTTTCACGAAGGGCGATTTCAGCGGAGCATTCCTGCAAGCCGGTGTATCCGAGCTGACTATGGCATGCTGCTGCCTCGGTATGGCTCTCCACGGAGGTGTGATTCCGGCATGTGCTACCTTCTTCGTATTCTCCGACTATATGAAACCTGCAGTACGTATGGCTGCCTTGATGGAGCTTCCGGTTAAATTCATCTGGACCCACGATGCCTTCCGTGTAGGTGAAGATGGACCTACTCATGAACCAGTAGAACAGGAAGCACAAATCCGTCTGATGGAAAAACTGAAAAACCATAAGGGTCACAACTCCATGCTGGTACTCCGCCCCGCAGATGCAGAAGAGACAACCGTCGCATGGCGTCTGGCCATGGAGAACATGTCCACTCCGACAGCTCTCATCTTCTCTCGTCAGGATATCAAGAACCTGCCGGAGGGCAATGACTACAACCGGGCTGGTAAGGGTGCCTATATCGTTGCCGGCTCGGATGAGAATCCGGATGTCATTCTGGTTGCTTCCGGTTCTGAGGTATCCACTCTTCTTGCAGGTACTGAGTTGCTCCGCAAGGACGGTGTAAAGGTACGTGTTGTTTCCGTTCCGTCTGAAGGATTGTTCCGTAGCCAAAGCAAGGAATATCAGGATGCTGTATTGCCGAAGGGTGCCAAGATATTCGGTCTGACAGCCGGCCTCCCTGTGAACCTGGAAGGTCTGGTAGGTGCCAACGGTAAAGTGTTCGGATTGGAGTCGTTCGGTTTCTCCGCCCCGTATAAGGTTCTTGACGAGAAACTTGGCTTCACTGCCGAAAATGTATACAACCAAGTGAAAGCAATGCTTTGACATGCATTCAGGGCGCCCCGCTATCAGACCTGACAGGAGACGTCCTTGAATAAGCATCGTTCCAATACATGACTAAAGAAGGAGTAAGAATCGGACTGAGACCCAACAGTCCCATTTGAACTCCTTCTTTCTTTTCACAACGATGCATACCGACATTTGCATTTCATTATTTGCCCAAACAAAGATTAATTCCGAAATTTGCGTGAATTTTCAAAACAAACAACGACAATGGATACAAAAATCATAGGATTAGCCTCCGATCATGCAGGCTTTGAACTGAAACAATACGTCAAGCAATGGTTGGACGAACACCATATGCCCTACAAAGATTATGGAACCTATACGACTGACAGTTGTGATTATCCCGACTTCGGACACGCCTTGGCACAGGGCATCGAGTCCGGAGAATGTTATCCGGGCATAGCCATCTGCGGAAGTGGAGAAGGCATCAACATGACACTCAACAAGCATCAAGGCATCCGCGCCGGATTATGCTGGATTCCGGAAATAGCCCATCTCTGCCGCCAGCATAACAACGCCAATGTACTGGTCATGCCGGGACGCTTCATTGATACACAAACGGCCGCTGCCATCATGGAAGAATTCTTCCATACCGAATTTGAAGGCGGACGCCACCAGAAACGCATCGACAAGATACCTGTGAAATAATCGGAACACAAGCAATCAGCTCGACTGAATAGATACCTTACTATATACTAACCTAAATAACATAAAACAATACAATAATGGCAACGCATAATTGGTTTGAATGCAAAATACGCTACGAAAAGACTTTGGAAAACGGGATGAACAAGAAAGTAACCGAACCTTATCTGGTGGATGCACTCAGCTTCACAGAAGCAGAAGCACGCATCATAGAGGAAATGACCCCTTTCATCAGCGGAGAATTTACAGTATCAGATATCAAACGCGCAAACTATAGCGAGTTATTCCCATCTGATGAAGAGGCTGCCGACCGCTGGTTCAAGTGCAAGCTTTACTTCATCACACTGGATGAGAAAAGCGGCGCTGAAAAGAAAACGGCGACACAGATACTGGTACAAGCAGCCGATTTGCGCGATGCCGTCAAGAAGCTCGACGAAGGCATGAAAGGCACCATGGCAGACTATACCATTGCCTCCATTGCCGAGACTACCATTATGGACGTTTACCCCTATTCAGCCGAACCCGATGTCAAGCCGGAGTTCCCCGATGCTGACAAACGATAGGCAGCATACGAAATGCAGACAAATACATCACCGCAGAGACACAAAGTGACAGAGTCCCCTTTTCACCCGATTCCAAAATGGAAAGCTCATCTGTCCTTGGTGTCTCTGTGTTGAATGTCTACTGACGGAAAGTGCAAACTCCACGCCCGATAGATTCAATCTTTTTCATCTATAACTTGTGTAATTTTATCATCATGTGTAGTATTCAGAGAAATCTCAAAGAGGTCTTGAATGACCTGCCTTCCGGTGTACGCTTGGTTGCTGTTTCCAAGTTCCATCCCAATGAAGCCATCATGCAGGCTTATGAAGCCGGACAACGCATTTTCGGTGAAAGCAAGGTACAAGAGATGACAGAGAAGCAAGAAGCGCTACCCAAAGATATCGAATGGCACTTCATCGGACATCTCCAGACCAATAAAATCAAGTATATGGCTCCCTATGTAGCCATGATACACGGTGTAGACTCCTACAAACTGCTTGCTGAAATCAACAAACAGGCTGCAAAATGCGGACGGACTATCCCTTGCCTTCTGCAACTGCATATTGCACAGGAAGAAACAAAATTTGGATTCAGCTTCGATGAATGTACCGCAATGTTGGCATCCGGCGAATGGAAAAGCCTCACACATGTCTCGCTATGCGGGCTGATGGGGATGGCCAGCAATACAGACGACATGCAGCAAGTAAGACAAGAATTCCATTCGCTGCATGAGTACTTCCTGCAAACCCGCGAACACTTCTTCAGCGATTCATCCACCTTCCGTGAACTATCCATGGGAATGAGTCACGACTATCCCCTGGCCATTCAGGAAGGCGCGACACTCGTACGCGTAGGAAGCAAGATTTTTGGAGAAAGATTGTATATTTAATTGACGAACAAACAGGTTTACGCCAGTTTGCCCGCCAACCCGTCAGCCATTAAGTTTTCCTCAATATTGTTGCCAATGCGCGTTTATTGTTATACATTTGCACATACAACTATTAAATGTGCAAATTATGAACCAAAGTTTTATAGCCCTCATCGAACGTGCTATTAAGGAATATTGGGATCAAGATGCCCTGACTGACTACAAAGGTGCCACCTTGCAATATAAAGATGTAGCACGCAAAATCGAGAAACTACACATCATCTTCGAAGAAAGTGGAGTGAAAAAGGGTGACCGCATTGCTATTTGCGGACGCAACAGTGCCCAATGGGGAGCTGCATTTCTCGCGACCCTGACCTATGGAGCAGTAGCAGTGCCCGTACTGCATGAATTCAAAGCAGAAAACATACATTATATTGTCAATCATTCCGATGCCCGTCTGCTCCTGGTGGGTGATATGGTCTGGCCTGAGCTGGATGAAAAGGAAATGCCATCGCTGGAGGGTATCATTATGCTCAACGACTATTCTCTGCTTGTCTCACGTTCTGAACAGCTGACGTATGCACGAGAGCACTTAAACGAAATGTTCGGCAAGAAGTTCCCTAAGAATTTCCGCATTGAACATGTTCACTATGATCTCGATGAACCCGAGCAACTTGCCATGATCAACTACACTTCCGGGACTACCAGCCTCTCAAAAGGTGTCATGATTCCCTATCGTGCCTTATGGTCCAATACCCAGTTTGCCTATGAAGTGCTGACGCTGAAACGGAATGACCGGTTAGTCTCCATGCTTCCCATGGCCCACATGTATGGGTTGGCATTTGAATTTATCTATGAATTCTGTGTCGGTTGCCACATTTACTACCTCAACCGGGTCCCCAGTCCAAAAATCATTTTTGAAGCCTTTGAGGAAATCAAACCCAGCATTGTTATTTCCGTTCCCCTCATTATTGAAAAGATTATCAAGAAGAAGGTACTCCCCAGACTCCAGACACCTGCCATGCAGATACTCCTGAGAGTCCCCATCATCAATGATAAAATCAAGAACACTGTTCGTGAGCAGGTGATACAGGCTTTTGGCGGTAAGTTCTATGAAGTCATCATCGGTGGAGCAGCATTCAACCAGGACGTTGAACATTTCCTGAAGATGATCAATTTCCCCTATACCGTAGGATATGGCATGACCGAGTGTGCCCCCATCATCTGCTATGAGGACTGGAAACGGTTCGTGCCAGGCTCCTGTGGAAAGGCTGCTCCCCGTATGGAAGTGAAGATTGACAGCCCTGACCCCCATCATGTCGTGGGAGAAATTCTCTGCCGGGGCATGAACGTCATGCTGGGATACTATAAGAACGAAGAGGCTACACGCGAAGTCCTTGAACCGGACGGATGGTTGCATACCGGAGACCTGGGCATCATTGATGAAGAAGGAAATGTCTTCATCAAGGGACGCAGCAAGAACATGCTTCTAGGACCTTCCGGACAAAACATCTATCCTGAAGAAATAGAAGAGAAACTGAACAACCTGCCTTATGTTACCGAATCCATTGTCATACAAAAGGATGACAAACTGGTCGCACTGATTTATCCGGATTTTGAAGAAGCAGCTGCACAAGGTATCGTCAGTGAAGAAGATATCACCCGGGTAATGGAAGAAAATCGTACCACACTCAACACGCTAATCCCGGGTTACTGCCAGGTATCACGCATCAAAATATTCCATGAAGAATTTGAAAAGACTCCTAAACGGAGTATCAAACGCTTCCTCTATCAGAATGCCGCAGACTAAGGCATCTGAACTAGTTTGATCTGCATAACGATAAAAGGGGATACATTCAGCGATGTATCCCCTTTTATCGTTATTATGCAGGTAACGGTCTATCAACAACCTTTGTGCGTCATGATGTCCAGTACGACACGATCAGTCTCATTCATGCCGACAGAACCGATGCGTGTCATGTTGCGAATGCATTTGTCCACATCGTCATCAATGATACCTTCCACAGATGTCACATAACGCTGTTGCATCGCCATCATGGCTGACAAGACAGCCGTAGAAACTCCCGTTGACAGCTTCATGGCACAACTGGGCTTGGCTCCATCGCACAACATACCGGTCAGGTTGGCCACCATGTTCTTCACCGCATAAACGGCTTGTTGGTAAGTACCTCCCATCAGATAGGTAATACCACAGGCAGACCCTGTCGCTGCGACCACACAGCCACACAAAGCAGACAAACGGCCCAAGCTTTGCTTGATATAAATAACAGTCAAGTGACTGAGTGCCAAAGCACGTACAAGCTCCTCATGGCTTTTATGGTTCTCCTGAGCAAATACCACAACCGGCAATGTTGCAGTAATTCCCTGATTGCCACTACCGGAGTTGCTCATCACTGGAATCATGGCACCTCCCATACGAGCATCACAAGCAGCCGAAGTATAGGACAAAATGCGGGAATAAACGCTGTCGCCCATAATCTCATGCTCTTGCTTGCTACACATCATACGTCCAATGCCATGACCGTAATCACCTTTCAAAGAGAACTCTGCAGCCGCCATGTTCAAGCGTTTTGCCTCCAGAATAAACTCCAGTTCTTCCAACGGGGTCGTCGTTGCAAACTCGTAGACCTTTTTGAAAGAGAGCTGTACATCCTTCGCCTCACCTTCCGCCTGAGTCGCAGACTGCTTATCCAGCAAGACCGTATCATCCTTCGCCACATAGACGAAATTCGTGTGACCACCGGCAATGATAGCTTTTGCCGTATGACCGGCAGCTTCACAAATTGCCTCAATATAAAGCTTCTCTGTGATATTCTCCTTCAACAGGATGGTGATGCGTTTCTCTGCAATGTATTGCTTTCCCTTCTCAACGGCATCCGGGTTGGAGTCCTTCAATACCTCAAGCTGGTAATCCGACTTACCCACCAGTGCTCCCAAGGCTGTTGCAATAGGCAGACCAATCATTCCAGTACCGGGGATGCCTACCCCCATTGCATTCTTCAGAATATTGGCACTTAAATATAAAGTAATATGTTCCGGCAAACAGCCCAGCGTCTCAGTAGCCTTAGCAACACACAAGGCTACTGCTACAGGCTCCGTGCAGCCGATAGCGGGAACCACCTCGCGCTGCATCAGAGCTATAATCTGTTTTCTTTCTGTTGAATCTAACATGGTAGTATTTAAGTAAGGTAAAGAAACTTATTCAGATCATTTGTTTTTCTTGTAGTTTTCCAAACCAGTCTGCAAGAACTTCACATACTTGTCAACATCCTCATCGTGAGAGTAAGAACCGTTCAACGGCTTCCCTTCATTGTCCAACAGCACATAGAAAGGCTGTGCATTCGCACCAAACTTCACACGTTGCAAGTAGCTCCACTTGTCACCTACCGTACGCAGAATACGTGTCTGACCATTTTCTTCTACCGTGATTCTTTCAGACAACTTTTCCTTTTCGTCGACATAGAGAGAAATCAGCACATAGTCTTCAGTCAGAAGTTCACGAACCTTCGGGTCAATCCAAACTTTGGATTCCATCTCGCGGCAGTTGACACATCCCCATCCGGTGAAATCCACCATGACAGGCTTGCCTACCTGCTTTGCATAAGCCATACCTTCATCATAATCGGTAAATTTGGCATGTACCTCGTCTTCCTTGTAAAGATTGAAATCCTGTGTACTGCTGGGAGGAGCAAAAGCACTGATGGCTTTCAACGGCGCACCGAACAGACCGGGGACCATATAGATAGTGAAGGCCAATGAAATCAGTCCCAAGAAGAAGCGCGGAACGCTGACTTTACGTTCATCGTCGTCATGCGGGAACTTGATGCCGCCCAACAGATAAATGCCCAACAGACCAAAAATAGCAATCCATAAAGCCAGGAAGGTTTCACGGTCAAGCAAACGCCAACCATATGCCATATCGGCAACAGAAAGGAACTTCAGGGCAAAAGCCAATTCCAGGAAACCCAATACGACCTTGATGACATTCATCCATCCACCAGACTTAGGCATGGATTTCAGCCAAGACGGGAACATGGCAAACAAGGTGAACGGAAGAGCCAGAGCAATGGCAAAGCCCAACATTCCAATGGCAGGAGCCACGATGCTGCCTGTCGTCGAAACTTCTACCAACAGGAAACCGATGATAGGACCTGTACAGGAGAACGACACCAGTGACAGAGTGAATGCCATCAGGAAGATGCTCAACAAGCCACCGGCCTTTTCGGCCTTACTGTCAACTGCCGTACTCCAGGAAGAAGGCAAAGTGATTTCAAAAGCACCAAAGAAAGAGGCAGCAAACACAACCAACATCAGGAAGAAGAAGATGTTGAAGATTGCATTTGTCGAGAGTGAGTTCAGTGCACTTGCTCCAAATATCAGCGTGATAGCCAAGCCCAAGGCTACATAGATCACAACAATGGATGCGCCATAGGTCCATGCATCGCGGATACCCTTCTTCTTATCACTGGTACGCTTCAGGAAGAAGCTGACCGTCATCGGGATAATGGGCCACACACACGGAGTAAACAAGGCAATCAGACCACCGACGAATCCGGCAAAGAAAATATACAGCCAAGAATTGTTTGAAGACTCGGTATGATTATCGAATACATTCAGTTCCTTGATAACCGGAGTCCACAGGTCGGAATCTCCTGATACTGCTGCATGAGCACCTGCCGCTACTGAATCATTGGCAGCTGTAGCATCTGCGGCAAGTGTATCGGCCTCTTGAGCTTCAGAAGTTTCCGTTGCTACAGCTTCATCTTTTTTTGATGGTGCGGGAGTTGCCGCTGCTGCCTTTGCATCCCCTTTGCCTTTGAATGAAAAGTTTACATCCGTCGGCGGCAAGCAGTTCTGATCGTTGCAGGCACCATATTGCATATAGCCTTCAATGGAGAATGTGGCACCCGTAATCTTCAACTTTTGCACAAACTTGGCATTATGCTCGAAGAAACGAACCTGCATCTGGAACATCTGGTCAAACTTGTTTTCCTCCTTGCCGACCGGAATCAACTTGCCAACCAATTCCGCTCCTTCAATTTTATCCACATTAAATGTCGCTGAAATCGGACCTCCATCAGGAAGGTCGGTAGAGTACACATGCCACCCATCATCAATGGTTGCCGTGAATACGATCTCAGCCTCCGTACCGGAGATTTGTTTAAGTTCCGATTTAAAGTGAACCGGATCTTGCATTTGTGCCATCGCGGTCACAGCACAAACAAAGAAGAGCAATAAGCTCAGAAAAGTTGTTTTTCTCATCCTGTAGATCTATTTAATTGATTAAAACTTTATGTCGCAAAAGTACGTATTCTTAACGAAGAATGATACAAAAAATCTATAAATTACGGAGAGCACCGGCAAATTTAATGTTTTTTTGATAGGTTTACAGATGTAACCGATTCTAATAACAGGGCTGTTTCGCCAAGCTTTTATTAAAAATGATGTACCAATCCTATCTCTTGACAATTGTAAAAAAATTGCCGAAATTACTTCCTGTCATCAAACCGCCGGCAAACGTCTCTTTAAATGCCTACAAAATGCTTGCCATTTGCCTTTGGCAGATTGAGCCAGAGCATCCTTGAAAGACTCTTTTCAAATCATTGCACGATAAATTCAAGGCTGATGCTAAACGGAATGAATGAAGAACGATGACTGACTGTGCAACAGAAACGAAAGGACATAAAAAAAGGGTCAACGCTTTGACCCAACCTTTACTTAACCTTAAATCTAATACTATGAAAAACACATTGCAAATGTAAGGGGAAAAACTCATCCGCACAAGCATTACCCCCTGCAACTTTCATATTTAAACATTATTTAACTAGAAGCTATTAAACCTTTCAGAACTTGCTTTATAAGATTTAGTTATATCCTATAATAAAAAGACAATTGGACGGCCTTGGCATAAACTGTACCTTTGCCGACGTAAAACAAAAAAATACTAATTCATAAACTGACAACCACTATGTTTTCAGAAAAACGAGCCAGCACCCTGCACGGTGTATTGCTGATTGTACTTTTCTCCTGCTCGGCTTTCTACATCGCCGAAATCCCCTTCGTCCAACAATTGTCATTCAGTCCACTCATTGTGGGAATCATCCTGGGTATGCTTTATGCCAACAGCCTTCGGAACCAACTGCCCGAAACCTGGGTACCGGGTATCAAACTGTGTACCAAACAGATTCTACGCACAGGTATCGTGCTCTACGGTTTCCGACTGACCTTCCAACAAGTCATGGAAATCGGATTGCCCGCAGTTGTCATCGATGCCATTGTCATTTTCATTACCCTTGCACTGGGAATGATTGTCGGACGCATCCTGAAGATGGACGAAAAAACCGCTCTGATGACTTCCACCGGTAGTGCCATTTGTGGCGCAGCAGCAGTTCTGGGTGCTGAACCAGTGGTCAAATGTGCGCCTTATAAAACAGCCATCGCCGTCTCCACGGTGGTCATCTTCGGCACCATCTCCATGTTCCTCTACCCTATCATGTATCGTACCGGCATCGTTGACCTTGATCCTCAGAGCATGGCCATCTATACCGGTTCGACCCTGCACGAAGTGGCGCATGTCGTGGGTGCCGGGAATGCCATGGATGCCACCGGTGCCCTCCATCTTGCCGACCAGGCTACCATTACCAAAATGATCCGTGTGATGATGCTGGCTCCCGTGCTGCTCATTATGAGTTATATCATCGCCCGGGTACGGCATCACCGCCATACGGATGTCTCAAAGGACGGGAAAAGCAAAATTACCATTCCCTGGTTTGCCTTTGGATTTATCCTCGTCATCGGTCTCAACTCATTGCTTCAGGCATGCAGTTTCATCCCGACGGAGGCACTGCACAGCGGACTGAAAGCCATTACGACACTGGACAACTTCTTGCTCACCATGGCAATGACAGCACTGGGTGCCGAAACAAGCTTCGACAAGTTCAAGCAGGCGGGAGCCAAACCGTTCATCCTGGCTTTCGTCATTTACATCTGGCTGTTGGGCGGTGGATACATCATGGCAAAGTATCTGGCACCAGCCTTAGCATAAACCAGTAAAGCACGCAGACCTCATACATGTAGCCTTCGTGCTTCACTGAAGTGGCGGACAGACGGACCTAAGTATCATACTTAGCCTGCCTAAGTATTATACTTAGGGTATCAAAGTATTATACTTAGGTCCATCTAAGCCGTACTTGTATCCAAACGAACCGGCACTTGTCAGCGCAATAAAGCCGGCCTATTCATTCCGTTCATACCGACGGATAAAGACGACAAACACCAGAGTGCCGACCAAGGCGAATAAAGAGCCTATCAATGCAGAATAGCGGACGCCCCATCCGGCATCAATCGGTAATCCGCCGAAAAAGGCTCCCAATGCATTGCCCAGGTTAAAAGCCAGCTGAACCATGGCACCGCCCATCAGTTCTCCACCCGGCGAATGACGCAAAAGCAACAGTTGCTGGGGAGATGAAAGCGCAAACAGACAACCGGTCGTAATACACATCAACAGCAAAGACAACCAGGCATACGAAGCCATCAAGAAGATGGACAGCAATGACAGGCAGGCAACCAACTGAGTAAGCATGGAGACACGTGCCGGAGTAAACCGGTCGGAAAGGACGCCTCCCAGGTAATTGCCCACACACATGCTTCCGCCTGCCAACAACATCAGAATCGGCATAACTCCCACTGGATACCCCGACACATCGGTCATCAAGGGATTGATGTAACTATACCAACAGAAGATGCCCCCGTTTCCCAAGACAGTCGCTGCAGCCAGCAGCCAGGGTTGCGGCTTTTTCAGAAAGCGGAACTGACCTTTCATGTTCGTCTTCGGCATGGCCGGCAAGACCGGTATCCACCGACAGATGAACCATACCGTGACCAATCCCCATACGGTGGCAAAAGCAAACACGACTCGCCACGACAGATAATGCCCGAGAAGGTTGCCCAAGGGAACTCCCATCAGGTTGGCTACTGTCATGCCCATGACCATGGTGGCAACAGCCGACGTACTTTTACCTTTCTCTGCCAGATGATTGGCAATGATGACGCCGGTTCCGAAATAAGCTCCATGAGGCATTCCGGAAACAAAACGGGCGCAAAGCGTCAACCAATAGTTCGGTGAGAGCGTGGTCACCAGATTACCCACAATGAACAATGTCATCAAGGCATACAGAATGGTTTTCAGCGGCCAATTCCGGGTTACAATTACCAGTAAGGGTGCTCCGACACAGACTCCTAACGCATAGGCGGAAATCAGATGCCCGGTCTCAGGCAATGAGACACCGAAGTCTGCTGCCACATCGGGCAAGATACTCATCATGATGTATTCAGCAATGCCTAAGCCGAAGGTCCCGAAGGACAACGCGTAAAGTCCTTTTTTCATAAACCGATAGTTTAGTTTGTAGTTCGCAAACGGACAGTAAAAAGAGGTTGCTCTTCCTTTGCAAGCAACCTCTCCGATATCCTGTTCAAATCATATCTCTTATTGAATACCTCTTTCACGCAGTTTCAACTGCCAGTTCCAGGCAGAGCGAAGCGTATCTTCGATGCTGGTTTCAGCTTTCCATCCCAACACCTTATTTGCTTTCTCCGGATTTGCCCAGACCTGCTCGATATCGCCCGCACGGCGTCCTGTAATCTGATAGTTCAGCTTTACGCCGGTAGCTGACTCGAAAGCATGAATCAACTCCAGCACGGACAATCCGCGTCCGGTACCGATATTGAAGACTTCAACCTTCTCGTCCTGCTTGTCTTCCAGCATACGGGCAATGGCATGGACGTGTGCTTTCGCCAGGTCAACCACATTGATATAATCGCGGATGCAGGAACCGTCCGGAGTATGGTAATCATCTCCAAAGACACTCAGCTTTTCGCGGATTCCGATGGCAGTCTGAGTCAGGAAAGGAATCAGGTTCATGGGCACCCCGTTCGGCAGCTCACCGATAAGTCCGCTGGGATGCGCACCAATCGGATTGAAGTAACGCAACAAGATGGCACGAATCGGAGAACCGGACTTCACCGTGTCTTGAATAATCTCTTCATTGATTTGCTTGGTATTGCCGTAGGGCGATTCCGCTTTCTTGATAGGAGCATCTTCGGTGACCGGCAACACGTCCGGCTGTCCGTAAACGGTGCACGAAGAAGAGAAGACAATGCCTTTTACCGCATAGTTGGGCATCAGCTCCAGCAAATTGATGAGCGACACCAGGTTGTTCCGGTAATACAACAAAGGCTTCTGAACCGACTCCCCGACCGCCTTGCTGGCTGCAAAGTGAATGATGGCACAAATGCCTTCATGCTTGCGGAATACCTCTTCAAGTGCAGCATAATCCAGGCAGTCCACCTGTTCAAATGCCGGTCGAACACCGGTAATCTGCTCTATATTGTCCACAACATCGGCACGCGAGTTGGACAAGTTGTCCACAATAACCACTTCATAACCGCTATTTTGAAGCTCTACGACCGTATGCGAACCAATATAACCGGTTCCTCCGGTCACCAAAATTTTTCCTTTCATACTAATTTCATATTTAGTTGTGTCACATTTCATGCTGTTCTTCTGCAAACAACCGCAAAGGATATACCCCTTTACGAATCATCTCATTCATACGTAACAAGGTCTGGCTCTTATCATCCGGTGAGACCAGTGCCATCCATCGTGCGGCAGTCGGCAAGTGGCGGACCCGAGCCCCCTCATCAATCCACTCATTCACGAACTCCGGCAAGATGTAAGCCTGTTTCGTGTCCATGCCATGCTGCCTGACAAACCGGTCAAAGCCCCGGTCCAACGCATCAAAGACACGTGGTGTAAATCCCCACATGTTCATGGACACACATGCCTGCTCATCCAGATTGACCCACACGTTTCCGGCATCCTTGTACATGGGATGTCCTCCGACCCGCTCCACACCGGCCAGTTCGTCCACATGCAACAGATACCCGTCATCGTCGAGCTGACAGATTCCCCGGTTGGCTCCTCCCGATTCCGGCAAGACATTTGCCAGTTTGTAACCGACAAAGAATGCGTCATAAGAGGCACTTTCCAACGACTGCAGACCATGATAAAGCAGTTCGAAGCTCTCCCGTTGATAGAAGTTCACCGCATTGATTACAGCAAACGGGCCACCCTCCAGCAGGCTGCGTCCGCGTAACAACGCATGTGCAGAGCCCCACAATGCCGTCCGCTTCGGATTCCTCCAGGCCTCCGGGACATCGGTCACATCCTGGTAGACGTAGTCAACATCTACCACAGACTTGTATTTGGAAGAAATAGTTTCCTTAAAAGCTTTTTCAAAAGAGGGGTTTATTACAAAAATGATACGTTTAAACCCTACTTGAATGGCATCATAAACCGAATAATCAAGGATAGTTTCACCATGTGGCCCGATACCGTCAAGGTACTTCAGACCGCCATAACGGTTTCCCATCGTTGCAGCTAAAATCACAAGTGGTGCTATCATTCTTTTCCTGATTTTAATCTCTCGCAAAGGTAAAAAAATCATTGTACAAAAAACGGTGCATCCGGATATATTTTCAAGACATCAGCCGCCCCAAAAGTAAAATCACAAGAGGAACAGACTGAAAAGGAACGAGTGGACAAGCATGCAGGGAATGTCCCCTCACCCGCTTGTCCACCCGTTCCCTTCTTATACAGAACAGATGCAACGTATCTGCCAATCAATCCAAACCAAACAAGGTCGAAAGTCCCTTATCCACCCCGGAGAATCCCATAAAGGCCATAGCCAGGAGACCGGCTGTCACCAGTGCGATGGACATGCCCCGCATCCCTTTGGGAATATTGACCAAGGCCAGTTGCTCCCGAATACCTGCAAACACGATAAGAGCCAAGGCAAAGCCAAGTGCCGTAGAGAAGGCATAAACAACTCCCGTCAGCAAGTCAAAATCCTTTTGAATCACCAAGATGGTAACACCCAGGATGCAGCAGTTGGTTGTAATCAAAGGCAGGAAAACGCCCAAAGCCTGATAGAGAGCCGGAGAAACCTTTTTCAGAATAATCTCCACCATCTGTACCAACGCGGCAATCACCAGAATGAAGGCTATCGTCTGCAAGTAGGCTATACCGAACGCATCCAGTACAAACTTCTGGATGACATAAGTCACAATGGTAGCAATTGTCAGTACAAATGCTACGGCAGCTCCCATACCACAGGCCGTTTCTATCTTCTTTGACACCCCGAGGAAGGGACAAATTCCCAAGAATTGTGACAAAACAATGTTGTTCACAAATATGGCTGTAATAAATATCAATACGTATTCCATAAATCAACAGTTAGAGGTTATGCCTTCTTTAATCTATTCACAATGGCAATCAGGTAGCCAAGAGCAATGAAAGCTCCCGGTGCCAATACAAACACCAGCATCCCATAGTCCTCAGGCATTATGGTAATATTGAAAAGCTTGCCTGTACCCAGGAACTCACGGATTCCACCCAGGATGGTCAGGGCAATTGTAAAGCCAAGTCCCATGCCCAAGCCGTCGAAGAACGAAGCGACGGCACCATTCTTGGCAGCAAAAGCTTCGGCACGTCCCAGCAAGATGCAATTGACCACAATCAGAGGGATAAACAATCCCAAAGTTGCATAGAGGGCAGGAACGTATGCCTGCATCACCATCTGGAGCAAAGTCACAAACGAAGCGATGACCACGACAAAGGCCGGAATACGAACCATATCCGGAATGAGATTCTTTATCAACGATATCACCACATTGGAGCAAATGAGCACAAACGCCGTAGCCAGTCCCATGCCCATTCCGTTAATGGCAGAGGAAGTCGTACCCAAGGTCGGACACATTCCCAGCAGCAGGACGAACGTCGGATTCTCCTTGACGATACCGTTCATCAATACTTTAAAATTATTCATAGCCTCTCCTTTCTTAATTTTGTTCTACATGCGAGGTGGCGCCTGTCGTTCCATTCAGACCGGCCGCCTCATTTCCATTCTGCTTGGCATAGGCAGCGTAGGCGGCATTGACTGCATTCAGGAATGCACGCGACGTAATGGTCGATGCCGTAATGGCATCAATCTCTCCTCCGTCTTTACTTACCGTCAGAGGTTTATCACCGGGGTTCTTTCCGGTAATGTCTCCCTTGCCTCCTTTCTTAAACCAGTCGGCAGCCTTGGAACCCAGTCCTGGAGTCTCGGCATGACTCAACAGGGAATAGTCGATAATCTTGCCGTCGGCGTCAAATCCTACCAACACCGTCAAAGCTCCGCCAAAACCATTTGCCGATGATTCGACGGCCGCCCCGATGAACTTGTCTCCTTTCGTAGCCTTATATATTTTATAGGTCACACCATCCACCTCAATAGTGTCAGGGTTTGCTGCCGGCTCATTGTCAAAACCGGGAACGACCAACGCAATGGCGTCACTCAACGCTTTTGCATTCGCCTGTGCAATCGGCTCAGCCGTCAGCTTGTTCACATAGCCCAGCAACAAGCCTGCTACGACAGCGACTACGGTCAACACAATGACCATATTCTTAAATGAAGATTCCAGCTTTTTCATTTCTTCTTGACCTCCCCGAATCTTTTAGGTTTACAATAGTTATTAATCAGCGGAGTGAATGCATTCATAATCAGAATGGCAAAAGACATGCCTTCCGGATAAGCACCGAAGTTGCGGATAACCACAGTCAAGAAGCCGATAGCCACGCCGTAGATAATCATGCCCTTGTGCGTCATCGGAGAAGTGACATAATCCGTCGCCATGAAAATCGCTCCCAGCATCAGACCTCCGGTAAACAGATGTACGGCCGGAGAAGCATAGAGTGTAGGATTAGCCATATGCATCAAACCGGAAAAGACAAAGACCGTAGCCAGAATAGACACCGGAATATGCCAGGTGATAATCTTCTTCCAAAGCATATAAAGCAAACCGATGAGCAGCGCCAACGCACTGACCTCACCCAACGAACCTCCGGTAGCTCCGATAAACAAGTCAAAAGAAGACGGAAGCTGCTCCAACGCCGAAGCATCCCCATGAACAGCCATCTTCATCAGCGCAAGCGGAGTCGCTCCGGTCTCAGCATCCAAATAAGAAGTGACCTGACCAATCTTAGGCCAGCTGGTCATCTGAACCGGGAATGAGATGAGCAGGAACACACGCCCCACCAAAGCCGGATTGAACGGGTTACATCCCAAACCGCCAAATGTCATCTTACCAATTCCAATAGCAACCAGAGCGCCAATGACAATAATCCAAACTGGAAGATTGGACGGAACATTGAATGCCAGCAGCACACCCGTTATAATTGCCGAACCATCCAGAATCGTCGTTTTCTCCCGCTTGAGAATGAACTTGGTAATGACCCATTCAAAGAACAAACAAGACACAACCGAAGTCAATGTGACCACAGCTGCCCCCACACCGAAATAAATCAGCGAGACGAGCAATGCCGGAATAAGGGCGATAAGCACGCCATACATATTCTTCTGAACACTGTCGCCGCTATGAACGTGCGGGGATAAAGACACTATCAATTTATTTGCCATACGTGTTATCTCCTTTACTTTTTAGCGTTACGTGCACGAATGATTCCACCGACCGTTCCCTTACCCAGACGAATATAGTCCAACATGGGGCGATGCGACGGACAAGTGAACTGACAGGAACCACATTCGATGCATGACATGATATCTTCTTTCTCTACGCGTTCCCACTCCTTGTGCATGGACAATGTTGCCAGGAGGAACGGTTCAAGTCCCATCGGGCAGGCACTCACACATTTCGCACAACGGATACAAGGTTGAGCTTCGCCGCGGGATGCCTCTTTCCCGTTCATCAACAGGACACCTGAGCTACCTTTACAGATGGGGACTTCCGTATTGACCAATGCCTTGCCCATCATCGGACCGCCGCCGATCACTTTACCCGTATCTTCAGGCATGCCGCCGGCAGCCTCAATCAGCTGACTCATCGGCGTTCCCATACGGGTCAGGAAGTTCGACGGGTTCTTCAATGACTTGCCAGTCACCGTCACGACGCGTTCAAACAAAGGTTTGTTCTTCATCACGGCTTCATACACGGCATAAGCCGTTCCGACATTCTGAACGACAGCTCCCACGCTGATAGGAATTGCAGGCGGTGCAGGCACCTGGCGATTGATAATGGCATCAATCAGCTGTTTCTCTCCACCCTGCGGATACTTCACTTGCAGGGGAACGATTTCAATGCCCGGATAGCCTTCAGCCTTTTCTGTCATGACACGGATCGCATCCGGCTTATTGTTTTCTATACCAATATATGCCTGGTCCACTTTCGCTGCCTTCATCAGCAAGGAGACTCCAACCAGCACTTCGTCCGTCTTTTCCAACATCAGACGATGGTCTGCCGTGAGATAAGGCTCACATTCCACACCATTGATGATGACGCATTCAGCTTTCGCTCCCGGAGGAGGACAAAGCTTCACATGGGTAGGGAAGCAGGCACCTCCCATACCAACGACACCGGCCTCCTTGATTTTTGCAACAATTTCCTCGGGAGACAAAGAGCATTCACGCACCAGTTCGGCACTCCGATCGATGCTTTCCTCCCATTCATCTCCTTCCACATCTATATAAATAGCCGGCTTACGATAACCACTGGCATCCACTACCGTATCAATCTTGCTCACTTTGCCTGACACGGAAGAGAAGACAGGAGCAGACACGAAGCCTCCTGCTTCAGCTATTTTTGTACCGACTTTCACCAAGTCACCTCGCTTGACAACGGGAACCGCCGGGGCACCGATGTGTTGCGACAAAGGGAACACGGCCTGTTTGGGCAGTGCAAGTGCTTGAATGGCTTTGCCGGCGGACAATTTATTTTCTGCTGGATGAACTCCACCAATTCTAAATGTCTTCACGTTCGTATCTTTTAAAATCCATTATTCATTCACGTTCTCTTTGGCTTCAGCCTTTGCCGGTTGCACCGTCTGAGCCGGTTTCTCCTCAACTGAAGTTTCTACCTTTGGCTTACGGGGAGGAAAATTCACAGCCAGAATCGCTCCCTGCGGACATTCAGCCTCACACTTGCGGCACAGTTTACATTTGGCCGGGTCAATATAAGCCAGGTTGTTCTCCAGGGTGATTGCTTCAAACGGACAGACCTTCACACATTTTCCACAACCGATACAACCGACGGAACAAGCCTTACGGGTCTGTGCCCCCTTGTCCTTGTTGACACACGAAACATAAACGCGGCGATTGTTCTTACCCTTAGGACGCAGTTCGATGATGCGACGAGGACATGCCTTCACACAAGCTCCACAAGCCGTGCAAGCATTCTCATCCACCTCCGGCAACCCGGTCTCCGGGTTCATGTGGATGGCATCAAACTGACACGCATCTACACAATCGCCACAGCCCAGACATCCGAATGTACAATCGGTCTCACCTCCATAAGTAGCATTTGCCACAGCACAAGAAGACACACCGTCATACCGTGTCGTACGCGGACGATGTTCACAACTACCATTACAACGGACAACTGCCACTTTGGGCTCTGCCGATGCAGCTTCCAGCCCCAGGATGGCAGCAACTCGTGCCATCACCGGCTGACCTCCCACCGGGCACAACTTACCTTCCAAAGAGCCGGCTTTCACACAAGCCTCTGCAAAGCCGGCACATCCGGGGTAACCGCACCCTCCACAATTGGCCTGAGGCAACACTTCTGCAACCTCACCAATCCGGGGATCTTCATACACTGCGAATTTCTTGGAAGCAACGAACAGTACGATAGCTGAAATCAGACCGATGGCTCCCAACGAAATCACAGCAACCAGAATTAAATCCATAATAAGTTAGTTAATTATAATTAATCATTTATCTGTTGTTTCTATTTGGAAAGAGAAACGTCGTTTGATACGTCCACGCAATGCATAAAGTACGGCGTAATAAGGCAATAAGGTCAGCAAAGCTCCCAACGCAGAAACGGCTTCGTCTCCTCCAGTCAACCGATAGAGAACAAACAAAGCCGCAACCATCACCAAAAAAGGTACACCAAAAGCCAGCCCAACAGCACGCATTCCCATGGAAGTCGTACCATAGACCACTACCTCCTGGCCCAAATGCAGCGAAGAGGTATCAGCATCATATATATCAATGAGTTTTTCCTTGCTCTCTGACGATGAGCAAAAGGACTTGGCAGAACACGATGAGCACGCCGAAGTCTGTACTATCCGTACCTTTACATGAGTGCCCACAATGTTTTCCACAGTACCTTGATGTTTGATTAAGTCGGTCATTTTGTAAAATCCACTTTACAATTTGACTGCAAAAATAATAGAAATATTTTAGGAGTCATCTGATAAGCCTACATTTTTTATCGTATCCGTTGAGTTTCTTTCACGTCTTCATCTCATGGCAATACAAGCCCGAACTTCAGAGACATGTATGTCAAACTGCCCTGCCGGCTTGTCAAAGTTGGGAAACATGCCTTGCACCACCATGATTCCTCTCTGGTTGCAACCGCAGCACCCCTCGTTGCCTGAAAACAATGCGATTCACAAACTATCAAAACGTCCGCAGGAAACGTCAAAATCAGATTCTCATGTAAAAAATAATAGCAAAAGATAGGGATAAACCGTAAATTTCGATAATTTTGTCTTCCATGAATGCGCTTAATCATTAACAAACGTACTACTAATAGATTTACAGAAATGAAACAAGACGAAGAGAAGAAAACAGGCTTGCCTGAGAACGCGTTCAGGCCGCTAAAGAAAGGAGAGACCTACGAACCGGTGATGTCACCGAAAAAGAACTATCCGGAAGTAAACCTATGGTCCGTTTTATGGGGTATTGGCATGGCAATTCTATTTTCCGCCGCAGCAGCCTACCTCGGTCTGAAAGTCGGACAGGTATTTGAAGCTGCCATTCCGATTGCTATCCTCGCTGTCGGTATCTCCGGAGCAGCCAAACGCAAGAATGCACTGGGAGAAAATGTCATCATACAGTCTATCGGCGCTTGCTCGGGTGTCATTGTAGCAGGAGCTATCTTCACTCTTCCAGCCTTGTATATTCTGCAAGCCAAGTACCCTGAAATGACCGTCAACTTCCTGCAAGTATTCATCAGTTCCTTACTTGGTGGCGTACTGGGTATTCTGTTCTTGATTCCTTTCCGTAAATATTTTGTAAAAGACATGCATGGTGAATATCCTTTCCCGGAAGCGACAGCGACCACACAAGTGCTGGTTTCCGGAGAAAAAGGAGGCAGTCAGGCAAAGCCATTGCTGCTTGCCGGACTCATCGGCGGTCTTTATGATTTCATTGTAGCCACATTCGGATGGTGGAACGAGAACTTCACGACCCGTGTGTGCGGTTGGGGTGAAATGCTGGCAGAAAAGGCCAAACTTGTGTTCAAGGTCAACACCGGTGCAGCCGTACTGGGTCTGGGATATATCGTTGGACTGAAATATGCAGCCATCATCTGTTTCGGCTCACTCAGCGTATGGCTGATTATCATCCCGGGCATTGCACTTATCTGGGGCGATCAGGTGCTGAACATGTGGGACCCTAACATCACCTTGACAGTAAGCCAGATGAGTCCAGAGCAGATCTTCACATCTTATGGCAAAAGCATCGGTATCGGCGGTATTGCCATGGCGGGTATTATCGGTATTGTGAAATCATGGGGACTGATCAAAGGTGCCGTCGGACTTGCCGCTAAGGAGATGAAAGGCAAAGGTACTGCGAACGTAGAGGTAGAACGTACTCAGAAAGATTTGTCCATGAAAATCATAGCCATAGGTTCCATTCTGACACTGATTCTGGTAACCCTGTTCTTCTACTTTGATGTCATGCAAGGTAACCTCCTCCACACGATTGTAGGTATTCTTGTGGTGGCAGTCATTGCCTTTCTTTTCACAACTGTAGCAGCCAACGCCATTGCCATTGTCGGTACCAATCCTGTATCAGGAATGACACTGATGACATTGATTCTTGCTTCCGTCATCATGGTAGCTGTCGGACTGAAAGGCACAGGAGGCATGGTAGCAGCCCTGGTGATGGGAGGCGTGGTATGTACGGCTTTGTCCATGGCCGGCGGCTTCATCACCGACCTGAAGATTGGCTATTGGCTAGGTACCACTCCGAAGAAGCAGGAAAGTTGGAAGTTCCTCGGAACATTGGTTTCAGCAGCCACAGTAGGCGGCGTCATCATGATTCTGAACCAGACCTACGGGTTTACCAGTGGACAACTGGCTGCCCCGCAAGCCAATGCGATGGCTGCCGTCATTGAACCGTTGATGAGTGGTGTCGGTGCTCCGTGGCTACTCTATGCCATTGGCGCAATCATTGCCTTGGTGCTCACTTACTTCAAAGTACCGGCTTTGGCCTTTGCCCTGGGTATGTTCATTCCTTTGGAACTGAATATTCCTCTTGTTGTCGGTGGCGCCATCAACTGGTACGTTACGACTCGAAGCAAGGATGCAGCAGTCAATGCCGCACGAGGAGAGAAAGGCACTCTGTTGGCATCAGGATTCATTGCCGGTGGTGCATTGATGGGTGTAGTCAGTGCCGCCATGCGCTTTGGAGGAATCAACCTTGTACACGAAGAATGGCTCGCTAACCCGATGAGCGAGGTCGTATCTATTATAATGTACGCGATCCTTATTATATTCCTAGTAAAGGCCAGCATGAAATTACAAAAATAAACGATTGCCTTATTAACCAACCAACGCAGACTGATGCTTCCGGTGGACAGAAGCATCAGTCTGCATTCCTTTTAAACTAAAACCTACCGTTATGAAAAAAAGAGTTTTCCTGATGGGACTGCTTCTGTCCTTCCTCACCGGACTACAGGCACAAAAGCCCATCATCCTCCCTGTATGGGAACAAGGCGCCCCCGAATCGAACGGGCTGACAACAAACAGTAACGAGAAGGATGCCGGACGCACCCAACATACAAACGAAGCACAGCTATATGTCTATCCGGCAGCCCACCCGAACGGTATGACCATTGTATGCTGTCCGGGCGGAGGCTATGCTCATTTGGCCATGCAGCATGAAGGTACCGACATGGCAGCCTGGATGAATAGTCAAGGCATCACGCTGGCCGTATTGCAGTACCGCATGCCCAACGGACACAAGAATATACCTTCCTCCGATGCCTACCAAGCCATTCGACTCCTGAAACAGCATGCAGAGGAGTGGCATATCGACTCAAACAAAATAGGCATCATGGGTGCTTCAGCCGGAGGTCACCTGGCAGCGACCGTTGCCAATCTGGCTCCGGCAGATGTTCGCCCGGCTTTCCAGATTCTCCTCTACCCCGTCATCACCATGGGCGAAGGAACACATCAAGGTTCACGAGAGAACCTGCTGGGCAAACAGGCTGTAGAAACCGATGTTCATGACTTCTCCATGGAATTACGAGTGAACGAACAAACTCCGAAAGCGTTTATCGCATTGTCTAGCGACGACCGCGCCGTACCTCCCGGCAACAGCCTCAATTATGCGACATCTTTAGGTAAAGCGGGTATTCCATACAGCCTTCACGTTTATCCCATTGGAGGACATGGATGGGGCTTCCGTGACAGCTTTCCCTACAAACGTCAATGGACAGGTGAGTTGGAAAAGTGGCTTCGGGAGATAAATCAATAAAAACGAACCGTCTGTAGTTGATAATTAGAATAAAAGCACTATCTTTGCAGCCGCTAATACGGGTTATTAGCATAATTCAAATCAATTATTAAACAAAAAAACAGTTAGTAAGAATGGCAACTAAAATCAGATTGCAAAGAAGAGGACGCAAAGGCTATGCGTTCTACTCAATTGTTATTGCAGACGTAAGAGCACCACGTGATGGTAGATTTACTGAAAAAATTGGTACTTACAATCCGAACACCAATCCTGCCACAGTAGATTTGAATTTCGAGCGCGCCTTGTATTGGGTGAACTGCGGTGCACAACCCACAGACACCGTACGCAACATCTTGTCCAGAGAAGGTGTTTATTTGATGAAACACTTGCAAGGTGGTGTGAAGAAGGGCGCATTTGACGAGGCTCAGGCTCAAGCTAAATTTGAAGCTTGGAAAGCTGACAAACAAAATGGTCTGGCTGCTTTCAAGGCTAAACAAGAAGAAGAAAAGAAGGCTGCTGCCAAGGCCCGTCTGGATGCTGAGAAGAAGGTTAATGAAGAAATTGCCAAGAAAGTAGCTGAGAAGAAGGCTGCTGAAGCTGCTGCTAAGGCTGAAGCCGAGGCTGCTGCAAATGCAGAAGCTGCTGAGGCTCCTGCCGCAGAAGAGGCTCCCGCAGAGGCATAATTCTCTTCTTCAATAAATGGTATTAAATCGAGTAGGAGGTAAATACTAATCATAGGCATTTATCTCCTACTTTCGTATTTACCGACCTCTCACACCACCGTACGTGCCGTTCGGCATACGGCGGTTTCGAGCTTTCTCATCTTGCGATGTGTGGCAAGTTGTTTTCAGCTATACCATTGAGTAACGTCACTTCTATCCTATTGTCGGATTCCGTCCTATCGTTTGAATAGAGAGTTCCTTTCGGACATCTGACTACAAAAGACTCGCAGGGTAGCAGTCATTTACTTTTGCACTGCTCGATTCTGCCCTTCCCCGTAGGCACACGTGCCTTAGGTACTATGGCATCTGCTGACTTCTCACGATAAGCTTTACTCCGTACTTTTCATAAGACATTCTGTACGTCCGTGAGACCTCCTCGAATAAGAGCGTTGTCTTTCAATCTTATACCTGCTTCATTTACACCCAACCATTCCGAATAGCTATGGGATTTTGATTTGTGATGTAATCTTATCCATGGTTAAATGCCTTGTATGAAGTTTCTGTTCGTCAGGTCAGATATTTGCCGACGGCTTCCTTCAGATTTCACCTCGCGGTGAGCACCCTTACCTTGAGCTATGTAATTCCCGCTATTAGGGCTTACTCGGGACTTGCACCCGTTAGACAACACTCATGTCGAGCGTACATCAACAAGAGGGTGTGTCGCAACGAGTGACGCACCCTCTTTGTATATAAGAAGGAAGGTATGCTTTTAACGCCCCTTCGGGTATTTGCGTTTCACTGGATAAACACAAGTCTTCGACCTGCCAAACACAAGAGTTTGACCTGTCAAACCAATTAGTTTGATAGAGATAAGTATTATACTTAGACCACCTAAGTATTATACTTAGCTTGCCAAAGTATTATACTTAGGCCTGTCAAACTACTATGTTTGTCAAGTCAAACTAATGTGTTTGATGAGTCAAGCTAATGTGTTTGGCAGATCAAACACTTGTGTTTCATCCGTCGGACAATCTATTTTGACAGCTGCATGATACGGCTGATGTATTTTCCCAAAATATCAAATTCGATATTCACAACACTACCCACATGAATGGTGTGGAAGTTCGTATGCTCATAGGTATAGGGAATGATAGCAACCTGAAATGTATCCTCAGTAGGATTGCACACAGTCAGACTGACTCCATTAACGGTCACTGAACCTTTATCTACCGTCAGGTATCCCCGCTTTGCCATCTCACGGTCAAACGCATATTTAAACGTATAATACCAACTGCCATCAGCATCCTGAACATCCACACATTCGGCAGTCATATCAACATGTCCTTGGACAATATGCCCGTCAAGACGGCCGTTCATCAACATACTGCGTTCCACATTTACTTTATCGCCAACTTTCAGCATACCTATATTTGAACGTTCAATGGTCTCACGCATGGCTGTCACAGTATAAGTCCCGTCTTGAATCTTCACAACTGTCAGACATACTCCATTATGAGAGATGCTTTGGTCAATCTTCAGTTCATCCACAAACGAACAACGGAGGGTGAGATGCAGGTTTTCCTGGTCTTTCTCGATGCGAACCACTTCTGCATATTCTTCTACAATTCCTGAGAACATAATTATTCCTTTCTTATTAAGGTTAATATTCAAATCCGGAGACAAAGGTACGTAATGTTCCTGACGCAAAGAAACACTGAAAGAGACTATGCGACAATTTTATCGGGAAAATGCAACGATTAAACGACAAAAATGAAGGATAAATCTATTTTAATTGCATCGCATCATATTCCCTACTACCTTTGTATAGAGAAAATCTTAAAAGACAAACAGAATGAAACAAGGAATCGTATATGCAATCGCCGCCTTTGCCATCACTTCACCATGGGGCGTCTTTGCCCAAGAGGTAAAGACATGGACATTGAACGACTGCATCCGCTATGCTTTGGAACAGAACATCCAACTGCAACAGAACAGGCTCTCACTGGAAGAAAGCAAAGTGGATGTAAAGACTGCCAAAGCAGCACTCTTCCCCAGCTTATCGTTCAGCACCGGACACAACATGACGAACCGTCCTTACCAGGAGACCAGCAGCATGGTCAGCGGAACTGAAATTATCAGCAGTTCCAACAAGACCTCCTACACCGGCAGCTATGGTCTCAATGCCCAATGGACCGTGTGGAATGGTGGACAGCGCCTGAACACCATCAAGCAACAGAAGCTGAATAAAGAGACCGCCGAACTGACTGTCAACGAACAAGAGAACACCTTGCAGGAAGAAATCACCAAGCTCTATGTGCAAATACTCTATGCAGACGAATCTGTTCGCATCAATGAAGGGACACTGGAGCTGAGCAAGGCACAATACGAGCGTGGCAAGGAATTGCTGGCTGCCGGCGATATCTCCAAGAGCGAACTCGCCCAACTGGAATCCCAAGTAAGCAATGACAACTACCAACTTGTAACCGCACAGACTTCGCTGGAGAACTACAAACTTCAGCTGAAACAATTACTGGAGCTGGACGGTGACAGGGATTTTACACTTGCCATCCCGGAACTGGACGAAACAAACGTGCTCTCCCCGCTCCCTGCCAAGGCTGACATCTACAACACCGCCTTGGCGCTCCGTCCGGAAATACAAAGCAGCCGTCTCAACATCCAGTCGGCAGATTTGAGCATCAGCATGGCGAAAGCAGGATACCTGCCCAACGTCAGCCTGACAGCCGGTATCGGCACCAATCACACCACAGGAAGCGACTTTACCTTCTCCGAACAGGTGAAACGCGGATGGAACAACTCCATTGGACTGTCCGTCAGCTTACCCATCTTCAGCAACCGGGAAACAAAAAGTGCTGTGGAGAAAGCCAAGATACAACGCGAAAGCCGGCAACTCGACCTGACCAATGCACAAAAGGAACTCTACCGCACCATCGAGACCATGTGGCTCGATGCCTCAAGTGCCCAACAACAGTTTGTAGCAGCTGATGCAAAGCTGAAGAGTAGCCAAAGCAGCTATGAACTGGTGAACGAACAATTCAAGCTCGGCATGAAGAACACGGTAGAACTACTCACCGAGAAGAACAACCTGATGAGCGCCCAACAAGAACGTGTACAGGCTAAGTATATGGCTATCCTGAACCGTGTATTGCTGGAGTTCTATGCAGGCAACCAAATTGAAATCTAAACAAAACAACCTCACAAGCGATATGAACAACAAACAAAAGCTCATTGCCGGAATCATTGCCGTGGCAGTCGTTGCCGGAGGCGGATACTGGCTCTTTGGAGGATCCAAAAAGAAAACCATGGTTACGTTCGCCACCACCCAGGTGAAAAAAGGCGACATCAGCAGTTCCATCACCGCTACGGGCAACATTGAACCTGTAACTGAAGTGGAAGTAGGTACGCAAGTATCAGGAATCATCGACAAAATCTATGTAGACTACAACTCTGTAGTAAAGGAAGGGCAAATCATTGCCGAAATGGATAAAGTCACCTTGCAAAACGAACTGGAGTCCGCCAAAGGTTCTTACGACGGAGCCAAAGCTGAATTCGAATACCAGGAACGTAACTATAAACGTAACCTGCAACTCCATGAAAAAGGCCTTATCAGCGACAAAGAGTACGAAGAGAACCTCTACAACTACCAACGTGCCAAAAGCAGCTATGAGAGTAGCCGTGCTGCCTACAATAAAGCACAACGTAACTTGTCGTATGCCATCATTACTTCACCCATCAATGGCGTAGTGACCAGCCGTGACGTAGAAGAAGGTCAGACTGTGGCATCCGGCTTCGAAACTCCTACCCTCTTCACCATTGCTGCCGACTTGACCAAGATGCAGGTCGTCGCTGATGTCGACGAAGCTGACATAGGCGGAGTGCAGAATGGGCAACGCGTAAGCTTCACGGTGGATGCCTATCCCGAAGATACGTTTGAAGGACGAGTGGCACAAATCCGTTTGGGTAGCAGCAAAAGCAGTTCCAGCTCCAGTGCAGCCAGCACGAGCGAAACAGTGGTAACGTATGAAGTCGTCATCACCGCCGACAATCCGGATCTGAAACTGAAACCGCGCCTGACAGCCAATGTCACCATCTATACACTCGACAAGAAAGGAGTTCTCTGCGTGCCGAGCAAGGCCTTGCGCTTCACCCCGGAACCACCGATGCTGGGAGAGGAAGATGTTGTGAACGACTGCGAAGGGGAACACAAGGTATGGACCTACGAGAACCATGTCTTCCAGGCACATCCCGTAACCATCGGACTGAGTAACGGCATCAATACGGAAATTCTGGGAGGCATCAGCGAAGGAACTACCATCGTCAGTGAAGCTGAGACCGGTTCACTGATGGGTGGAGAAGCAGTATCCGGGGAACAAGGCGAGAGAAGCCCGTTCATGCCGGGACCTCCTGACAGAAATAAAAAGAAAAACGAGAAAAAGTAATTATGGGTAAAACTGTCATCAGCATAGAAAATATCAAACGGAACTTCCAAGTGGGAGACGAGACTGTTCACGCATTGCGCGGTGTCTCGTTCTCCATCGAAGAAGGAGAGTTTGTCACCATCATGGGAACGTCGGGGTCCGGAAAGTCTACGTTGCTGAACACACTGGGCTGCCTGGATACCCCCACCAGCGGTGAATATTACCTTGACGGCATCTCTGTCCGACAAATGAGCAAAGCCGAACGAGCAATTCTGCGCAACCGGAAAATCGGATTTGTCTTTCAGAACTACAACCTGCTCCCGAAAACCACTGCTGTGGAGAATGTAGAACTCCCCCTGATGTACAATCCGGCCGTAAGTGCAACAGAACGCCGCAAACGTGCCATCGAAGCCTTGCAGCGTGTAGGTCTGGGCGACCGACTGGAACATAAATCCAATCAGATGTCAGGAGGACAAATGCAACGTGTAGCAATCGCTCGGGCATTGGTCAACAATCCGGCAGTGATTTTGGCAGACGAGGCAACCGGAAACCTGGATACCCGCACCTCCTTCGAAATTCTGGTATTGTTTCAGGAATTGCATGCGGCAGGACGTACCATCATCTTCGTTACTCACAACCCTGAAATAGCCCAGTACAGCAGTCGGAATATCCGTCTGCGAGACGGACACATCATTGAAGACGTGGTGAATGCCAATGTCCTCTCAGCTAAACAGGCGTTGGCAGAATTGCCCCGGAATGATGAAGACTGACAAACTCATAAACAACAAAACATAGTATGAATGTTAGCAACTTATTTAAGATAGCCCTGCGAGCCTTGGCCAACAACAAGCTCCGAGCCTTCCTGACCATGCTTGGCATCATCATCGGCGTGGCATCCGTTATCACAATGATTGCCATCGGTCAAGGTTCAAAGAAGAGCATCCAGGCACAAATCTCCGAAATGGGCTCAAATATGATTATGATTCATCCGGGAGGTGAGATGCGTGGCGGTGTCCGTCGCGACGCTTCGGAAATGCAGACGTTAAAGCTGGAGAACTATGAGACTCTGCGCAATGAGTGCACCTATCTCTCCGCCATCAGCCCGAACGTGTCAGCTTCCGGACAACTCATTCATGGTTCAGAGAACTACCCCTCCTCCGTCAACGGTGCCAGCATCGACTACCTGAAGATACGCCAGCTCACCGTAGAGCAGGGAGAGATGTTCACAGAAAATGACATACGCACCTCTGCCAAAGTGTGCATCATTGGAAAAACCATTGTCGACAATCTGTTCCCTGACGGAAGCGATCCTGTGGGACAAGTCATACGTTTCAACCAGGTTCCCTTCCGGGTGGTCGGAGTCTTGAAGTCAAAAGGCTACAACTCGATGGGTATGGACCAGGATGATATCGTCATCGCTCCCTATACCACTGTGATGAAGCGATTGCTTGCCGTCACCTATCTGCAAGGCATCTATGCTTCAGCACTGACAGAGGACATGACCGAGTATGCCACCGATGAAATCGGAAAGATTTTACGTCGGGAACACAAACTGCGCGATACGGATGAAGATGACTTTACCATCCGAACTCAACAGGAACTCAGCCAGATGCTCAACACGACCACTGACTTGATGACAACCCTGCTGGCTTGCATCGCCGGAATCTCACTTATCGTAGGTGGTATCGGCATCATGAACATCATGTACGTCTCGGTAACCGAACGTACCCGGGAAATCGGCTTGCGCATGTCAGTCGGAGCACGGGGAGTTGACATTCTGAGCCAATTCCTTATCGAAGCCATCCTGATCAGCATTACAGGCGGACTCATCGGCGTCATCATCGGATGTGGTGCCAGCTGGGTTGTCAAGTTCGTGGCACATTGGCCCGTCTTCATCCAGCCTTGGAGCGTCCTGCTGAGCTTTGCAGTCTGCACCATAACAGGCATTTTCTTCGGATGGTATCCTGCACAGAAGGCTGCCAATCTGGACCCGATCGAGGCTTTACGGTACGAATAAAACTCCCGGTTCAAGAAAGCACAGTATCTCCAGTCCGGTACTTCTCCCAAAGTACCGGACTGGTTAAACGGAAAGAGTAACAATACACTATGAAACACGATTCTACTCCCAAAACAGCCCACTTGGCTATCTACATACATATCATCGCATGGGTGTTGCTTTTCACCTTTCCGCTACTGATGGAAGACCATTCGGAGGGTATACGGTGGAATGAATATTTCCGTCGCCTCTCCATCCCAGTCTCATTCTTCATCATCTTCTATGCAAATTATTGGCTGCTGGTACCCAAGTTCCTTCTGAAAAAAGAACGGTCACGCTACCTGCTCTACAATGTTTTGCTCATTGCTGTGTTACTGGTATTCTTCCATCTGTTCTATTTCCCTTATCTTCAGGATTGTTTCTTTGGGAAAGATACAAAGGTTGAGCCATTTGCCAGCTTTCACCATCCACCTCGTTGGGCTTTTCTCATCAAAGACTGTGTCATGTACATCTTCATGGCAGGACTGGGCACGGTCATCCGCCTGAGCATGCAGTGGCAAAAAGCAGAAACGGCACGGCAAGAGGCAGAGCAAAGCCGCATGGAAGCCGAGCTCAACAACTTGCGTAACCAGCTGAATCCTCACTTCCTGCTCAACACACTGAACAACATCTATGCCCTCATTGCATTCGATACAGACAAGGCACAGCAAGCCGTTCAGGATTTGTCTAAACTTTTGAGACATGTACTCTATGAAAACCGGGGAACCTTTGTACCTTTGTGTAAAGAGATAGACTTCATACACAACTACATCGAGCTGATGCGTATCCGTCTGGTGAAAGGAGTCAGTCTGGTCATTAACATCGAAGTGGCGAAAGACAGCCAGACACCCATAGCCCCACTCATCTTCATCTCACTCATCGAAAATGCCTTCAAGCATGGAATCAGTCCGACTGAACCGAGTTTCATCAGCATCACCATCAGTGAACGGGAAGGACAAGTGGTCTGTGAGATTGCCAACAGCAACCATCCGAAAAACCGTTCGGACAAAAGTGGAAGTGGCATCGGGCTCGAACAGGTGAAAAAACGTCTGGAGTTGCTTTATCCGGGACGCTATGAATGGCGGAAGGGTGTCAACGCGGACGGAAGTGTCTATACCTCTCTGCTGGCCATTAATACATATCCCAATAAAACCATGTAAACTATGAATCTGTCGTGTGCAATTGTCGATGATGAACCGTTGGCTCTGGACCTGCTGGAAACCTATGTCAACAAAACTCCGTTTCTGCAACTCCGGGGTAAATATTCCAGTGCAGTGGTTGCAATGAAAGGACTGCAAGAGAATCCGGTAGACCTGCTGTTTCTGGACATACAGATGCCCGAACTGAACGGACTGGAGTTCTCACAGATGGTAGTGCCCGAAACACGCATCATCTTCACAACGGCATTCAGCCAGTATGCGCTGGACAGCTACCGGGTCAATGCGTTGGATTACTTGCTGAAGCCTATCAGCTACAAAGAGTTTCTCGAAGCGTCCAACAAGGCATTGGCATGGTTTGAGATGAAAGAGGCGTCGCAGAATGCTGCAAACGGACATGGAGAAGGCACGGATAACGGTGATGTATTCATTTACGTGAAGAGCGACTACAAGCTCATACAGATTCGTCTGGATGACATTCTCTACATCGAAGGACTGAAAGACTACGTAAAGATTTACCTGGAGCATGAACCTCGTCCTATCTTATCCCTCATGAGCCTGAAATCGGTAGAAGAGCATCTTCCCTCTTCCCGTTTCTTACGTGTACATCGTTCCTACATCGTGCAGAAAAGTAAAATCCGCCTCATTGACCGCGGACGAATCGTATTTGGAAAGGAATACATCCCCATCTCGGACAGCTACAAACAAGAACTGCAAAGCTACCTGAACAACAAGACGATCCAATAACGCACCATACACTCTCTCTATATTTAAGAAGGAAGGGACTCGTGTCATACAGCGGTATGACCAACGGGCCCCATTTCATGAAAATTACATGTCCGGGTACAAGCACGACAACCCATATTGACATTCCGGACCAATTGCCCTATCTTTGCAACCTGAACCAACCGAAGAATCCGATGAAAACCGTATTATTGGTCGTAGGAAAGACTGTAGAAAAGCATTACATTGCTGCCATTAACGACTATGTAGAACGTACCAAACACTATATATCGTTTGACATGGAAGTAATTCCGGAACTGAAAAACACCAAGAAGCTTTCCATGGAACAACAAAAAGAAAAAGAAGGCGAACTCATCCTGAAAGCCCTCCAGCCGGGTGATGTCATCGTATTACTCGATGAGGGTGGAAAGGAATTCCGCTCCGTAGAGTTCGCATCATGGATGGAACGGAAGCTGAATACGGTCAACAGACGGCTGGTATTCATTATCGGTGGTCCTTACGGCTTTTCATCCGATGTTTATCAGGCAGCTCATGAGAAAGTTTCCCTCTCGAAGATGACCTTCTCTCATCAGATGGTACGCCTGGTCTTTGTCGAACAGCTTTATCGCGCCATGAATATTCTCAACGGAGGTCCTTATCATCACGAGTAACCGGACAGACATAAAACAAGGGCACTCCTTGTGACTATTCACAAATCATGCCCTCGCTTTACAAATTCTGTTTCATGCCTTATGCCTTGAGCGGGATACGCTGGAGGACAGCCAACAGATGGCGCCAGAACTTATCTACCGTCGGGATGAGCATCCGCTCATCAGGAGAGTGAACCCCTCTCAAAGTCGGACCGAACGAAACCATATCCAGAGACGGATATTTCTCCAGGAACAGGCCGCATTCCAATCCGGCATGGATTGCCTTCACCTTTGGCTCTACACCAAACAGTTCCTTATAGGTATCTACTGCAATCTGGAGAATTTCAGACTGTGTATTCGGTTTCCAACCCGGATATCCCTCACCGACATCTACACGCGCACCAGCCAGTTCAAACACGGACTGAATGCTGTCTGCCACATTTTTGCGAGCTGACAGGATGGAACTGCGCTGGCTACTCGTCACAATGACTTTATGATCACGCACCTTGATGGAAGCCAGATTCGAAGATGTTTCTACCAGTCCCGGAATATCCTGACTCATGGCAAAGACTCCATTGAACACTCCTTGCACAGCTGCCAGGAACCTTGTCACTACCTGGCGCTCGATAGCCTCAGCATGATAAGTCTCCGAATCCAACTTGAATTTCATGTTTTTCTCCGTAGCGGCATATTCCTCCTCTACTTCGGCTGCAAAAATATTCCAATCTACCCGGATATCTTCCTTGTGCTCCATCGGTATGGCGCAAAGGGCATGGGCCTCACGTGGAATGGCATTGTGGAGGTTGCCACCGTCAATATCCAACAAATAGAAATCATACTTACGGTTAGTCTGATAAAGGAAGCGACCCAGCAGCTTGTTGGCATTCGCACGCATCTTATTGATGTCATCTCCGGAATGTCCACCGGTCAGCCCCTCAACAGCCAGCCGGAAGCAAAAGAAATCAGCGGGAACAGTTACGGGTTGATAATCAAACTCAACCAATGTACGTACGCCACCGGCACAACCAATAAACAGTTCACCTTCGTCTTCTGAGTCAAGATTCAGCAGGATGTCACCGTCCATGAAACCTTTCTCCAATGCAAAAGCGCCAGTCAATCCAGTCTCTTCATCTACGGTAAACAGGCATTCAATCGGTCCATGCTTCACATCATCGGCTGCCAGAATAGCCAGTTCCGTAGCTACTCCAATGCCGTTGTCTGCTCCCAAAGTAGTCCCCTTGGCACGCAACCATTCTCCATCCACGTAAGTTTCGATAGGATCCTTTTCAAAATCATGCCGTGTCTCCTTATTCTTCTCACACACCATATCAATGTGCGATTGAAGAATCACCGTTTTACGGTTCTCAAACCCCGGAGTAGCCGGTTTCTTTATCAACACATTACCAGCCTTATCGACTTTTGTTTCCAACCCATGCTTTTCCCCGAAATCCTTCAGGAAAGCAATCATCTTCTCTTCTTTCTTTGACGGACGAGGTATCTTACAAACCTCTGCAAAGTAATGGAATACACATTCCGGTTGTAGTTTCGTTTGATGTTCCATCGTTAAAGTCTCCTTTTTATCGTGTATAATTAGTCTATCTCCGCTAATTTTGGTTAAATCAAAATATCCTTTCCGAGCCCTCTCTCATTTTTTAAGTAAAAAGAGCTGTGAGAGTGAGCGCAAAACTATATCTTTGCAGCACAAATTTAGAAGAAATGCTTGAAACAATCCTCATATCCGTGTTAATAGTTGCTATTTGCATCGCGTTGCTGGCTTTGCAAATCATCGTGAAAAAGAACGGGAAATTTCCCAATACACACGTCAGTGGCAATCCGGCAATGAGAAAAAGAGGTGTACACTGTGTGCAATCTCAGGACCGTGAAGCCAGACTCAACCGCCCCGGCATACGCGAAAGCCTGCACACGTCGGTATCCAGCAATGAATAATCGTTTTATAAACTGTATAGAAACAGATAAGTATGAAAAAAAGAAACTTTATCGTGAGTGGGCTTTCAGCTTTGGCCATCATGGTTGCTTTTACACAATGTGATGGGAACAAAGCTGCCAACACGACAAGCGACAACTCGACTCCCGCGGGAAGCGTATCTGACTTAAAAATAGCCTATGTTGAAATCGACAGCTTGCTGAACAACTACAATCTTTGTAAGGACCTGAATGAGGCTATGATAAAGAAGCAGGAGAATGTAGAGGTAACCCTGAAAGAGAAAATGAAGAGCCTTGACAACGAAATGCGCGATTTTGAACGTAAATATCAAAATCATGTATTCACTCCGGAAAGAGCACAACAGGAGCAGAACCGTCTGATTAAGAAACGTCAGGACCTCGAAGCACTCCATCAGCGTCTGATGGGAGAGCTCCAACAGGAAAGCGACAAGAACAATATCCAATTGCGTGATTCCATCAATGCTTATCTGAAAGAATACAACAAGACCAAAGGATATAATCTGATTATCAATAATGCCGGCTTCAATAACCTGCTGTATGCAGATCCAGCCCTGAATATCACACAGGAAGTCATTGACGGATTGAACAAGCGTTATACTCCGGCAAAAGCAGAGTAATCACATTCAAATTCTTACTGAGTGACACTGTCCAAAATTTTGTGTAAATGGAAACAGGATTCAGCTGTAAGTTTTTTCTTATATCTGGATCCTGTTTTCAAACATAAGCATAAATTGATTCATAATCAATCCCCAGTTTGATAATAGACATTGTCCAATTCTTTTTAAGATATCGAACTTTTCTTTTGTAATTGACGAAAAAAAAGAAGGTGCATCACTTATTACGACACACCTTCCTCATCCTTGCAACTCGTGCGCCCTATCTTAACAGGTAACGCACGGCATAGCTGTCAATACTCTCAAGTATCTCCTCGTGGTTGTGGTTCGTGTTCGTCTCCAACAGCGACGTCCGTTAAAGCTCTCTCCACTCAGTCCGTCAGAGCCTTATAGAGCCGATGGCTGAGGTCGAAGGCTGCATCGTGCCCGCCCTATGTCCAGTCGGTCACCAGGTGGATGGTGACGATGCCTCTGCCGCGTTGGCTGCCGCCCTGGAACGGAGCTCACTCGATCTTCCCGAACTCTAATTGTACTTTTGAGCTATCAGAGACAGCTTTTGTCAATCATGCTGTTGCGCGCTTCTAGTTGTGATTTGCTTCTAAATTACTACCTTTGAGCTATCAGAGACAGCACGCAGTCAAAATCGGACGTGTTGCGGATGGTTGTGATTTGCTTCTAAATTACTACCTTTGAGCTATCAGAGACAGCTGGAACTCATAATTCCACATGGAGGATTTAGTTGTGATTTGCTTCTAAATTACTACCTTTGAGCCATCAGAGACAGCCATAAATGTTTTATCCATTCTTCATGGGTCGTTGTGATTTGCTTCTAAATTACTACCTTTGAGCCATCAGAGACAGCGGTCAGACCGTTGACGACTTCCTCGACGCCGTTGTGATTTGCTTCTAAATTACTACCTTTGAGCCATCAGAGACAGCACGAGGACTACGAGAAGCGCATCCGCCGGAGTTGTGATTTGCTTCTAAATTACTACCTTTGAGCCATCAGAGACAGCCAACGATTATGACGGCTACCGTAAGAGGCTGTTGTGATTTGCTTCTAAATTACTACCTTTGAGCCATCAGAGACAGCATCGTTCAGTATGGTGGAAAATTTCTAGTCGTTGTGATTTGCTTCTAAATTACTACCTTTGAGCCATCAGAGACAGCCCTCGCTTCATGACCGCCCTGTCGGAGCGCGTTGTGATTTGCTTCTAAATTACTACCTTTGAGCCATCAGAGACAGCCCTTACCGTGAATGAGGATGATTACTACCAGTTGTGATTTGCTTCTAAATTACTACCTTTGAGCCATCAGAGACAGCGTATCCGGTCATTCCTCCGATGGTCGAACCGTTGTGATTTGCTTCTAAATTACTACCTTTGAGCCATCAGAGACAGCGGTCGGCGATGTACAGGCGGTCGTCGAAGTGTTGTGATTTGCTTCTAAATTACTACCTTTGAGCCATCAGAGACAGCGCGACAACATTCCAAGTTGTTACTTCTATCGTTGTGATTTGCTTCTAAATTACTACCTTTGAGCCATCAGAGACAGCAGATTATATGTTATTCTCTGAATATAAACAAGTTAAAGGCTCTATTAGGAAAATAAAAAAAGCTGTTTCAAAGAAGGTGTGTCAAAAAGCGCACCTTCTTTTTTTATGCACAAAGCCCCGACTTTCACAAGCCGAGGCTTTGCTATTACCTAAAGATTTTGTATCTTTAAGCATTATAACAAAAATAATCTTATGACAAAGATACATTTTCGTCCTTACATTCCCAACCAAACAGTGCTGTTTCCTCAAAGAATCGATGAGGATATTGCAAAGAACGATCCGGTACGCATGGTTGACGCCCTTGTTGAGAGCCTGAATCTGGAAGGTTTCAGGAAGTTATATAAGGAATGCGGCCGTAGCCCTTACCATCCCCGAATGATGCTCAAGGTCATCCTGTACGCCTATATGAACAACATCTACTCCTGCCGCAAGATAGAAAAACTCCTCCACCGCGACATCCATTATATATGGCTGGCCGGGCACGAGAAACCGGACTTCATTACCATCAACCGCTTCCGCAACCGCGTGAAGAAGGAAATCAACGAAGTATTCACCCAAATCGTCCTTCTGCTTTCCGCCAAAGGGTTCATCAGCCTGAACGTGGAATATATTGACGGAACGAAGATTGAATCCAAGGCCAACAAGTATACTTTCGTGTGGAAAAAGACCGTCGAGCGGAACCGTGAACGCCTGATGAAGAAAATCCATGTCCTGTTGGGTCAGATAGACGATGCCATCGCCCAGGAGAAATCACCGGAAAACAATGAGGAAGTTGAGTTTACCCCAGCCATGCTGACCGAAATGGCGGGCGAACTGCGCAATGCGCTTGAACAGGTTCCCGAGCCTTCCACAAAAGAGGAGAAGGCCGCACAAAGAAAGAAACGCAGGCAGCTGAAAGAACTGGAAGCGCACAGGGACAAGCTGCAGGAATACGACAATCATCTGGACACGCTGCAGGAGCGCAACTCCTATTCCAAGACGGACAAGGATGCCACTTTCATGAGGATGAAGGAGGATGCCATGCGTAACGGACAGACCAAACCCGGTTACAACCTTCAGATTGCCACCGAGAACCAGTTCATTACCGATTTTGCACTTTTTCCCAACCCTACGGACACGCTGACTATGATACCTTTCCTGCAATCCTTCTCAAACAGATACGACAGGCTGGCCCATACAGTAGTGGCTGATTCGGGCTACGGCTCCGAGGAAAATTACCGCTTCATGGCAGAAAACGGCATGGAAGCTTACGTCAAATACAATTACTTCCACATGGAGCAACGGCCGAGATTCAGACCCGACCCGTTCAAGGCTGAAAACTTCTACTACAATGAAGAACATGACTATTGCGTATGCCCCATGGGACAAAAGATGCGGAGGATAGGAAACAGGCATGTGAAAACCGCATCCGGATATGTGAGCGAAAGTGCCAGATACAGGGCTGTCAGGTGCGAAGGCTGCCCGCTAAGGTGTCTATGTTTTAAAGCAAAAGGGGACAGGACAATAGAACTGAACCACAGGCTCAGGAAATACAAGCAAAAAGCCAAAGAGTTGCTCTGCTCCGAGGAAGGGCTGAAACACAGGGGACGAAGATGCATAGAACCGGAAGCCGTATTCGGGCAGATAAAATATAACATGAACTACAAACGTTTCCGCCATTTTGGAAAGGACAAGGTCTTTATGGACTTCTCCTTCCTTGCCATTGCCTTTAATATAAAAAAGTTATGTGCAAAGATGAGAAAAGAAGGCATAGACTGGCTGATTAAACTGTTTTGTGAGCTTACAGCCGCTTTCTTCAGATGCAGGGAACACATAAATCAAAGAAATCTTCAACATATCGCTGCTTGAAGATAGCGAACTTTTCTTTTGTAATTGACGAAAGAAAGAAGGTGCATCGCTTATTACGACACACCCTCTTCTAGAAGAGTTCCAATTGCTGCTCTCCCGGTTTGGCATCTTGTATCTTCTTTCCATAAAAGATCTCAATATCACCAAATTGCTTATCCGTGATACACATTATACCTACTTTGCCATAATCAGGCAAGAAAGATTTAACACGCTTTATGTGAACTTGGGCATTCTCCTGACTGGCACAATGACGCACATAAATTGAAAATTGAAACATCGTAAACCCGTCACGTTGCAGATTCTTTCTAAAATCCACATATGCTTTCTTATCCTTCTTTGTCTCTGTTGGAAGGTCAAACAAAACCAATACCCACATGATTCGATATTCGTTAAAACGTTCTGCAATATTCATAATTCAGGATATGATATACGTCGTGATTCTCCAGAAAAGCATTTATATAAGGATGCAGTTGTTTGCCCAACAGCTATCATCAAAGGACTCCTCTTACCAGATATTTGCACATCTAGCGTAGGGATAGACAGCAACTCCGCTTTTTGACTTTTCGTGAGTTCTACTTTACTCATATCATATCGTCCAGACATTTGAAAGACCAACCTATCAACATATGGACGATAAGGCTCCATAATATCATCAGCCAAACAATATGCATTGTAACGATTATGATGATGGATACCAAGAGTAGGCAGCAGTTTGATTCGCAATTTTTGCCTGAATCGTTTGCTGCCACAATTGTTTTTTTTAAGACAAAGAAGCTTCAAGTTGTTTCCGAAAACGCTCATTTTGGGCAGGGATATTCAGCAAATTTCCCTAAATAAGCCGGAGAACTAAAATAAAGGGTACGCTTTATCATAAGGCTATATTTTAGAAGGTAGATATTTCAATAATCTGCCCTAGCCGATCAATTTTTAGCGGTAGGCATATTTCTTTAATCATTTCACCGGTAAGAGCACGTCCAATTTTGTTCATAGAAGAGTACTCATACCTGTCTACAATAGGTACTGCTGTATTCGCAGGGATAAAGAAGCAGTCTTTTCCCGTACAACTCACCATCTTATAAATACGAGACTTATCTATCGGCATAGCTATCTCACGCCGCTTCAGTTCCCTTTCCGTCGGAAGATAAACCAGGTCATTGGGAGAAAGCACGTACTTGGGAGCATTTCCTTCTTCATCTTCCGGAACTGGAGGCAGTCCTTGTTTCAACCGTTCAACAGCGACATTAAGTGGAATACTGCTGAAAGTCCGTGACGTCTGTCTATTGCCATTCCCATCTACTTGAGATATTTCATAAATAGCAAAGAACAAGTTGGTACCTTTAGCCGCCTCGACAAACTTAGTCGACTTATTTCCCCTTCGTCCGACTGCAAACTTCGTGGCTTCTTCATAGACTCTGACCTTATAGATCGGTTGATGCGAACGTCCACCATTCAGCTGTCGAATATTCCGGTTCATGGTATCAATCCCTTCAGGGGAAAAAGCCTGTTCAGCATCGTTACCATAAGCCTCCAAGTGTTGCAACAGAATTTTCTGAATTGCCGTATCAGCAATCTTATTCTCTATCTTATCCTTATTGAAAGATGTATCAAGTTCCGTCCGAGCTGCAAAATAACGCTTGTTTTTCTGCTTCGTAAAATAATATGCCTTTATTTTTGACAAGTTCACATCCGACCATTCCTCCTTGTGTTCCTCGAAATAGCCTTTTATCCGTTTGGCATTATAACCCAAGCTAAGCAATTCACTTAACTTCTTTCTTAAATCTCTTTCCACAATATCAGGAATACGTTCCAATGCCTTGTTTAGAGAAAGGGTCTCAATCCGGCGCAAGTTAATTTCCCCATAAAAAGTCTCTTTATGGAGAGGTTTGCGTATAGCCCAATTCTCACCTTTCGTCTGAAGGACTCTTCGCTTCTTACCATCTTCAAACCGCAAGTAATAGTTCTTCGTTTTATTGATGATTCGCAGAGTTCTCTGAAAGCTGACAATCATATCTTCCAAAACTTTACAGGTATCTTGCGTGAAAGTCTTCCAAGGCTTGTCTATCAATTTTCTATTTGCCGTACATAGCAACCTTTGCAAATCCATCCGGCTGGTCTTGGCATCATGCCGGGCAGATTCATTATTAAGATAATTGACTATATTCCGTGTGGCACACGCTATCACGATGGCATCCATGGCGTGATGCCGGTGATCGATCCGTTTCTTGCTGAAGCCCCGTTGAAACTCCAACGGCATGGAGGGAATAGGATGACGGTGCGTATTCAAGGTAATGTATGTATGCGAGCTATCCATTTCATCCAAACGCTTAAAGCGTGGAAAGATGATGTCATTCCATACGTCATGAATTCCCCAATCTTTCTTCAGACGATCGGTGATACCTCCTGTACACACAATCAGATTCTTGGAAATAGCTTCTTTCTCACCCTCTTCACGAACCAAGTTAGATAATATGGATTTCATAAGCTTGCTGATGTAGCGACTGTCATTTAGCTGACGTGAAATAAATGAGTCGGGGACATCATCCATCAGCAGCTTTTTCATCTTGCCCCTATTATGAGCATAGTGCTCCTTGACGAAGTTCTCATAAGCCTCTACAGAAAAGATAGAAGCTGTACCTCCCATATTCAAGGTAATGGAAGCTCCATGATACGACTTGATAAATTCATACCCCAACATGGCACCTTTCTTCTTATTCACTTCCGACTCACAAATGACTTTATTGCTAAAGGAGTCATCAAAATAGCGTTGCTTTGGGATAATATGTTCTATTTCATAAGCGGGAGTAAACAGTTTGCTCAACGGAATTGTACGTCCCGTATAGGGTGAACGGTATTTCTGTTCCAACCAGCACTTGTAGCGTAAGACTTCCGCAGAAGTCGGCGGATTGAGTCCATTGAACTTCTTCAATATGGCACTGATGTCATCCGGGCATTCATTGGCACCCAGTACAGCCTCTTCGTAGATGCGTAGCTGGTCCTGCTGATAGGGCGAATAGGGACGTACATTCTCTATGTCATACCCCGGTCTGGCAAATTCCAGCAATAATGCTTTGATGCGTAAGTTCGTCTGTTCGTTTTTCCACGCCTGTTCGGTCATCTGCCGACGTTTGTCTGCCGGAAGCTTCATATTACGTCCCAACTCGATATGTATTTCATCAATATGGTCTACCTGTTTCCAAATATCCCTCACGGTACGTAGAGTTTCCAAGACCACACGTTCCACAATGGGATTGTGTAACGAATGCTGCTTGAATTGTGCCAAATAGGAATCGATGTCAGACGGAGAAGTCCATATTTCTATATCCCTCCCTTCTGAATGACGGTCATAAACCACATAGCAAGCCAACCAGCCAGGGAGCCCACGATATTGTGACACCTCAGTCAAACTCTCTAATTTTTCATAAGTGCGCTTATCAATCGAATCATCATACTCCCCATTAATGAATTTCTCCATACGCTCACGGGTAGAAGGAATAAAGGAAGCTTCCTGCCAATGATGGCCCATGCGCATCAATGGCAACAGCTTCTTAAGTGCTTTTGCCGAATAGCTTCCATAATCCTTTTTAAAAGGCGGAAATTTGCTGAAGACAGTTACAAACCTTTCATCCAATCCATGCTTGACAGCAAATTTACCCAAAGCGCTCTTTAATTCTCCCTTGTCGGATATAGAGTACAGGATATGCCATAGAGCTTCTTCCCGTTCACGAGTTAGGAAGGACGAGTCTGTTTGAGCCTCTCTCAGATATTTCAAGAGACTTGCACGTGTCTCATTGCAAGGATATCCCTTTGTGTCGTCATCCATATAGTTCCACCGGTAAGCCTTGATTTGTTTTTTATTAGCCTTGCCTCCCAGTAGAAATGCGACCAACTCCGGCTGTTTCACACTCTCTTTGTCATTCAGCCAATCGAACAATGCAGTCTTGTCCTCCTCCGTCTGCAACAATTCATCGGTAACTTCCCAGTCAATCATCAAATTTCCATCGATACGTGCTTCTCTACAATAGATACGCAGGTTCTGGATAAACTGCCACAACCGGTATTCCTGATAGAGAGGATGAGAGACTGCGATACATTTTACGGGAACCGATATACGCTCTCCTGTTTCCTTATCCGTATAAAAGTGTTCTTCATAAGGACAGTCACTAATCTGTGACTTCTTGCTTTTAAGGGGACGTTGATAAAAGAGTATATCATCCAAAAATAAATAAGTAAAATCACGATTCACCAATGTATTCCGGAATGCCACATTGGAGGGATAAAGCTCCTGCAAACATGCATAATACAATTCACGGTCCCGCAACTCGGGATGGAACTGAATCTGCCTATCCAAGATACGTCTCAGTTCATCTTTATAATATTTACGTTCGACCGTACCTATCAGCTTTCCTCTGATCTTCTGTGATGGATCTTTCAATAAAGCATGATAGATATATTGCCCAATGGTTTCTTGCGAACGGTCGATATCCCTCTCCGTCTTTTTCTTTATCAAGGTCCAGTCATCATCTTTAGGCATACGGAAGGAACGTTTCACTTCGCCCGCCTTGTCTGTTTTAGGAGTACCATCCGGATTGAGCGTTGTCGTAACAATAAATTCCTTTACTTGCCCCACCCAGTCGGGATAAATACGGGCTGCATACCGATATACCCATCCGTTTTCAAGCGTTATGTCATAGTAGACATTTTTCCCTTTCCGTTCGCCTGTATCATCCACACGAACCACTTTTCCGGCATAATATTCTTCAAGCTTGTTCGTGGTTACTTCGTCCTCTTCATCACGTGCCTGATAGTATCCTCGTTTTTGGTTAAAACTTAGCAGAATCCAAGCCAATTCCTCCTTGCTTATTTTACGGGACAAAGCTTTACAGCGTAGGTAATAAAGGGTCCAGTCATAGGGCACCTTCTTTCCGTCGGCGACCCATTGGGGAGCTGATTGACGGAAGTCTTCGCACATTTCATGAAATGCGTCCTGAAAAAGGAAATGATATTTCCCATCCGATTCATCTTTCACCCAAGGCAACTTGCATTCCCTGTTGTCTGCAAACTCACCATATCGCGTCAATGCGTTGGCATAGTGTTGCGGCAGGAATCCCAACAGCATCAACACCCGATGCAAACGTTCGCGACGTAACAGCTGCCGTTCCCGACGACGACGCATGCTTCTGAAACTTGTACGCTCTGCCGTCCCGGACTTGGCATTAC
The DNA here is from genome assembly GCF_900291465.1 of Bacteroides sp. Marseille-P3684. Taxonomy (GTDB): domain Bacteria; phylum Bacteroidota; class Bacteroidia; order Bacteroidales; family Bacteroidaceae; genus Phocaeicola_A. The sequence goes on along the minus strand of NZ_LT985808.1, from coordinate 2,118,393 downwards.
CTTTGTCAAAATCAGTCAGTGTCGCGGCATCCATCGGAATAATCCGGCTTCCGGCAGCCAGGATATCTTGCAATGTGGTATGCCCGTCAGCATCTTGATGGGCTCTGATAACCGCCCAACCAATACTATTTGTCCCTAAATCAAGGCCTAGGATATGTTTCATCTCCATACTTTTTATATTTTGTCCAAATATAGTGTATTTATCAGGTTTTCTTGCATGAACCACTATATATTGTATGGACTTCTCGAAGATTCTCTTTTGTCAAAGCGATGAGATTAGTAAACACCAAATAAAAAAGGGCATATGAAGGATTGAAAACAACCTCTTCACATGCCCTCTACACTTTTTAGGGACTTTTACTGAGTGTCCTTAGTAATCTGACGGAGAGCCTTGCATAATTGGTCCGGACAGGATGTTGTGCGATGCCCGCATTTTATCCCTTCCAAACGAGCCAATACATCTTCGACTCTCATGCCTCGTATCAAACTGCATATACCTTTCAGATTACCATTGCACCCACCCCAGAAACAGACATCCTTAATACAGCCGTCTTCCACCGAAAGGTCAATGTGGGTGCTACAAGTTCCTTGTGTCTTATACAGGATCTTCATGAAAGGAATGGGATACTGACTTATTCTTCCTCCGCCGGTTTCATGTTGGTGTACACAGTCTGCACATCGTCGAACTCTTCCAGGCGTTCGATCATCTTATCGATTGTCTCACGTTGCTCGGGAGTTACGTCTTTCAAGTCATTGGGAATATAGGTGAAGTCACCACCGACATCCTCAAATCCGCATTCTTCCAAGTGCTTTTGAATGGCTGCATAGCTCTTTGGGTCACCATAAATCGTGATGGTACCTTCTTCCGGGTCCTCATCAAATTCGTCCTCCACGTTGTAATCAATCAGGTCGAGTATCAACTCTTCCATATCAATACCCTCCTTCTTCTTGAACGTAAAGACACATTTATGGTCAAACAAGAAAGCCAATGATCCCGTAGTGCCCAGGTTACCGCCAAACTTATTGAATACGGAACGTACGTCGGCAACAGTACGAGTCGTGTTGTCAGTCAGTGTATCGACAAAGATGGCAACTCCGTGAGGACCATATCCTTCATAAGTCATTCCTTTATAGTCGCTCTGGTCTTTGCCCATTGCATTCTTGATGGCACGCTCGATATTGTCCTTCGGCATGTTTTCACGCTTGCAGGTAGCAATGACTGAACGCAGGGTAGGATTGTTCTCCGGTTCAGGACCTCCAGCTTTCACTGCAATAGCAATTTGTTTACCGAGTCTTGTAAATGTCTTGGCCATGTGACCCCATCTTTTCAGCTTTGTAGCTTTTCTATATTCAAACGCTCTTCCCATTGGATTAATGTTTTTAGAATCTATAGATTAGTTTTATTGATTATCTTTTCCAGGTTATCTCAGCTTGGCTCCCAACTTGTTTTCCAAGTTAGTAATCAGTTTCTGCATGATCTTATCAATCTGCTTGTCGTTGAGTGTCGCATTCTCATCTTGCAGCAGGAAGCTGACTGCATAGCTCTTCTTTCCCGCTTCGAGGTTCTTCCCCTCATAAACATCAAACAACTCTACGGCTTTCAGCAACTTGCGTTCACTTTCATAGGCTATCTTTTCAATTTCCACGAACTGTACGTTCTTGTCAATGAGCAATGCCAAGTCACGCTTTACAGCAGGGAACTTACTGATTTCCGTATAGCCGACTTTCACATTCTTTACGGCCTTCATCAGCTCATTCCAATTGATATCGGCATAATAGACTTCATTATCCAAATCAAATGCCTTCTGCAGTTTCCGGGTAAGGATACCATACGTAGCAATCAACTTACCCCCTCTGGTATGAATGCTGATAGCTGCCGAGTAAATGTCATTGGACAGATTACCGAAGACCAGTCCTCCCAGGTTCAAGCCTAAACGGGTGAAGATATTTAATACGTATGCCTTCAGTTCATAAACGGAACTGTTCTCCTCCGGATGAGCCCAAGAGTTAGTCACACGCTTACCGGTTATCCAAAGACCCAGATGACAGCTTTCACTATAAGGTGCCAATGCCTTTTCTGCATTCTTCTTCTCACCATCGAACTGATAGCAATTGCCAAACTCAAAGAATTTCAAGTCCGCATTCTTACGGTTGGCATTGTGCTGGATACTTTCCAGTCCTCCAAACAGCAAAGTCTGGCGCATGCAGTTCAAGTCACTGCTGAGCGGATTCATCAACATGACCAGATGCTGTGAGGGATAACTTTCCAAATGATCGTAATAGGCAGACTTTGTCAATGAGTTATTCAGAATCTCGTTAAAACCGCAGCCGATAAGTTGTTCGGACACCAGATTCTGCAGCTTTTGGGATTTATCCACTTCTCCTTTTGTCGTCAGACTGGACTTCAAGGTCAAGGGAATCTCTACATTATTATATCCGTAAATGCGGAGAATATCTTCCACGACGTCACACGGACGCTGCACATCCACACGATAAGGTGGTATCTTCAAGGTAATGCCTTCCGGTGTCTCTGCCACGATTTTCATCTCCAAGGCAGTAACGATTCGTTTGATATCTTCTACGGGAATCGTCTTGCCGACCAAGTCATGTACATAGCGGTAGTCCAATTCGACGGTGAAGTCTTCTATCGGTTGAGGATACAAATCCTTAATGTCCATAGAGATGGTTCCACCCGCCAGTTCCTGGATAAGCATTGCAGCCTGTTTCAGGCAGTAAATAACACCATTCGGATCAATGCCACGCTCAAAGCGGAAGGAAGAGTCCGTATTCAGGCCATGACGACGCGCTGTCTTACGTACGGTTGTCGGATTGAAATAAGCACTCTCCAGGAATACGTTTTTGGTAGCTTCGGTTGAGCCTGAATCCAGTCCTCCGAATACGCCAGCCATACACATAGGCTCTTCCGCATTGCATATCATCAAATCATGAGCATCAAGTTTACGCTCAACCTCATCCAGAGTTACAAACGGAGTACCTTGTGGCATGGTCTTCACAATCACCTTGCCTCCTTTGATCTTATCAGCATCAAAGCAGTGGAGCGGTTGACCATAAGCATGCAGGATATAGTTGGTCACGTCGACCACATTATTGATGGGACGCAAACCAATCAGACGGAGTTTGTCCTGAAGCCAGGCCGGACTTTCCTTTACCGTTACGCCTTTTACTGTCACACCTGCATAACGGGGACACGCCGTAGAATCTGTCACTTCGATGTCGATGGGTAATTCCTGGTTGTCTACATGGAATCCTTCTACGGAAGGACGGGTCAATGAAGTCTCTTTCCCCGCTTGAACCAGATAGGCGTATAAGTCGCGTGCTACACCATAATGAGAACAAGCATCAGCACGGTTCGGAGTGATATCTACCTCGATAACGTAGTCACTCTTTATATTGAAATAGTCCTTTGCAGGTGTTCCCGGTATGGCACTGTCGGGGAGAACCATAATGCCTTCATGGCTGGTACCCAGACCAATCTCATCCTCCGCACAAATCATGCCAAGGGATTCCACTCCGCGAAGTTTGGATTTCTTAATTGTGAAACATTCATCGCCATCATACAGCTTGGTGCCCAATGTTGCCACCACGACTTTTTGTCCGGCTGCAACGTTCGCAGCGCCACATACAATCTGTACGGGTTCACCGTTGCCCAGATTGACTGTCGTAATATGCATGTGGTCTGAATTGGGATGGGGCTCGCAGGTGAGTACTTCACCAATAACGATACCTTCAAGTCCACCTTTGATGGATTGTACTTCTTCCACAGCTCCGACTTCCAGTCCGATAGAAGTCAATGCCTCCGCCACTTCACCGGGAGTCAAGTCGAAACTGACATACTCTTTTAGCCAGTTATAAGAGATATTCATATCTTCAGTTTTTATACATTCGTCAAAAGATTTGCAAATTTACAAAGATTTCGTTTGCAAGGAACTATGATATTGAAAAAAGTTTGTACGGACGGGCTCTTGCTCCTATTCCCGGCAGAGTCCACCGACCAGTACAGATACAAGCCTCCCCAAACAATACGCACGGAAACCGGATGACCGGATTCTTTACACACGACCGTTCTACAGACGTCATGCATACGCACCTATTGCTTGGGGAAGGTTGCTGCTACAGTTTTATCTTATGTGGTTTACAAAGCTGCCTTTTCTCCGTTAACCATTACATTATCCATAATGATGCCTTCGCAATCCTGGAAGATATTGGGTTCCTTGCCATCTTTGATTTGAATGTCACGCAACACAATATCAGTGATGGGCGCCTCCTCCAGTCCGACAAACTTGATGGGAGTCTGAACACCGTTAACCGTCACACCGGAGATGTGAATGTTACGGAAGACGGGGGTACGGTCACTCACGGGTTCCTGGGGCATCTTGCTATATTTCAAGTTGAAGACCAGGGCTTCCTTCTTGATATCCTTCATCACGATGTTGCTCACGCGGATGTCCTCGACCACACCACCACGTCCGCGGGTGGACTTCAGACGAATGCCACGGTCCGTTCCCTCAAAGACGCAGTTGCTGATAGTGACCCGACGTACGCCGCCACTCATCTCGCTGCCAATGACAACACCTCCGTGCCCGCTCAGCATCGTGCAGTTGGTGATGGTGATGTTTTCGCAGGCAGCACCCAATTTACGTGCCTGAAGGTCACGACCGCTCTTAATCGTGATGCAGTCATCGCCGACGGAGATGTGACAGTTGCTGATATGCACGTTACGGCACGACTCAGGATTGATTCCATCCGTATTGGGGGAAGGGACATTGTGAATGGTTACTCCATCCACCGTCACATTGTCGCAAAACTCCGGATTAACGGTCCAGAAAGGCGAATTGATGATTTTCACCCCTTCGATGCGTACGTTCTTGCAACGGATCGGCTGGATGAAAGGCGGACGGAAGAAACGGCGGTCCAGCGTTCCATGCCAGTCTTCGTTTGTCTCGGCGGCAATCTGCGCCACATCATTTGCCTTCTCAAACATGGGCTGATATTTGTTGACGTCACGCTTGCCATTATCCCGCAAGTCAACCAGGACCTTGAAGAATTCGTCCCACCAGGCCTTGCCTTGTCCGTCAAGAGTTCCTTCTCCTTTGATGGTGATATTCTCGGCATCGACGGCATAGATAAGCGGACTGAAACTCTTCATCATCACTCCCTCGTGACGCACCTCCACAAAGGGCAGGTAGTCATCAAAATTCGTCGAAAAGAGCAAGGTCGCTCCAGCTTCCAGCTCCAACGTAATGTTGCTCTTCAGGTGAATCGGACCCGTCAGATACCGTCCGGCAGGAAAGAACAGCGTACCGCCTCCCTGCTTCTCCAGGCGTTCGATGGTACGGTTGATAAGTCGGGTGTTGATAGTCTTGCCATCCGTCTTGGCACCTGCCTGCTTCATGTCGACACGTTCGGCCCACGCCAAGGTCGACACCGCAAGCAACAGAATCACGGACAAAAAGTGTTTAAACATAGTTTGTATAAAATATAGGATTAAACAAAGTTCTGGTTGCAAAAGTAACGAGAACAGGCTGAACATTCAACTAAATGTCCGAGATTCTTTCAAAATCTCTACCAAAAGAATTATCTTTGCGCCGTCAACAACAAACAAGATCATTCATTATGTCATCGAATCTCAGATTTAAAGTTGTCGAGACGGCTTTCCACAAAAAACCGCTCGAAGTGGAACTGCCCAAAGAACGCCCCTCGGAATACTTTGCCAAATACGTCTTCAACAAGGAGAAGATGTTCAAGTATCTGCCCAGCAACGTTTACAACGCACTGATGGACGTCATCGAGAACGGCGCCAACCTCGACAGGAACATAGCCGATGCTGTGGCTGAAGGCATGAAACGTTGGGCCATGGAGTTGGGAGTGACCCACTACACACACTGGTTCCACCCGTTGACCGAAGGCACCGCCGAGAAGCACGACGCCTTTGTGGAACACGACGGCAAAGGCGGATTGGTGGAAGAATTCTCCGGCAAGCTGCTGGTACAACAGGAAACTGACGCTTCCTCATTCCCCAACGGAGGTATCCGCAACACATTCGAGGCGCGGGGCTATTCCGCATGGGACCCCTCCTCCCCCGCTTTCATCGTCGAAGACACTCTCTGCATCCCGACCATCTTCATCGCCTATACCGGCGAATCCCTTGACTATAAGACTCCCTTGCTGAAGGCTCTGCGTGCCGTCGACCAGGCAGCAACCGATGTCTGCCATTACTTCTATCCGGAAGTGAAACGTGTCCATACCAACCTCGGCTGGGAACAGGAATACTTCCTCGTGGATGAAGGACTGTATGCGGCACGCCCCGATTTGCTGCTGACCGGACGGACCCTGATGGGACACGAGTCGGCCAAGAACCAACAGCTGGAAGACCATTATTTCGGCGCCATACCGACCCGGGTGGCAGCCTTCATGAAGGAACTCGAAATCGAAGCCTGGAAACTGGGCATTCCCTGCAAGACACGCCACAACGAGGTTGCCCCCAACCAGTTTGAGTTGGCACCCATTTACGAGGAGTGCGACCTTGCCGTCGACCACAACATGCTCGTCATGGCACTCATGCGCAACATTGCCCGCAAACATGGCTTCCGGGTACTGCTCCACGAGAAGCCGTTCAAAGGCATCAATGGCTCCGGCAAGCACAACAACTGGTCGCTCAGCACCAACACCGGACGCCTGCTCATGGCTCCCGGCAAGACCCCGACCGACAACCTCTGCTTCATCTCTTTCATTGTCAACACACTAAAGGCCGTATACCGCCACAACGGACTGCTGAAGGCAAGCATCATGTCTGCCACGAACGCACATCGTCTGGGTGGCAACGAAGCTCCCCCCGCCATCATCTCATCCTTCCTGGGCAGTCAGCTGACCCGTATGCTGGACCACCTGGAAGAGTCGGAAGACGAACAGCTCGACTTCAGCGACAAGCAGGGAAAGAGCCTCGGCATTCCACAGATTCCCGAAATCATGATTGACAATACGGACCGTAACCGGACGTCGCCTTTCGCCTTTACCGGCAACCGTTTTGAATTCCGTGCCATCGGCTCCGAAGCCAACTGCGCCTCGGCAATGATAGCCCTCAATGCTGCCATGGCAGAGCAGCTCAAAGAGTTCAAAGCCGACGTGGATGCCCTCATCGAGAAAGGGGAACCCAAAGTACACGCCATCTTGAAGGTAGTGCGCCGGTATATCAAGGAGTCCAAACCGATTCGTTTTGACGGCAACGGCTACAGCGAAGAATGGCAGGAGGAAGCCAAACGACGCGGACTCGACTGCGAGACTTCATGCCCCGTCATCTTTGACAACTACCTCTCGGAATCAAGCGTCAAGATGTTCGAATCGACCGGAGTCATGACCCGTAAGGAACTGGCAGCACGCAACGAGGCAAAATGGGAAATGTACACCAAGAAGATTCAGATTGAAGCACGGGTCCTCGGTGACCTCGTGATGAATCACATCATCCCGACCGCCACCAAATACCAGAGCGAGCTCATCGACAACGTATATAAGATGCAACAGATTTTCAGCAAGGCTGAAGCGGAAGGGATGTCTGCCCGCAACGTGGAACTCATCCGCGACATTGCCAAGCACACCAGCATCCTCAAGGAGCAAGTGGACAAGCTCGTTGATGCACGCAAGGTGGCCAACCGCATCGAGCATGAACGTGAGAAAGCCATCGCTTACCACGACAATGTGGCTCCCATGTTGGAAACCATCCGTTATCACGTGGACAAACTGGAACTGATGGTTGACAACGAACTGTGGACCTTGCCGAAGTACCGCGAACTGCTCTTCATCCGATAATCGGAACCCTCCACATCAGAATAAACGCGAACGCTACGGACTCATTTCCTCTGCCCACGAGGCAGTGAATGAACATCCGTAGCGTTCGCGTTTATTGTATTTGTCCCAACCGGCCATCAAACCCGGGAGTAGACAACGTCAAACGTAGGGATAAGCATGAACCAAGCCGGACTTATACAGACCAAAGTATTATACTTAGGTAGGCTAAGTATTATACTTAGGGTGCCTAAGTATAATACTTTGGTCCGTACATACGGCGGCTATTCGTCGTCTACCCCCTACCAACATGTCATTGAAAGCAGGCGAAGGTCAGCGTCAGAGTGGAGTATCACGATGCTCCGGCTTCTCCAACAGCTTCACATCGGCTTCTCCTTCCACCTCTTTCACCTCGGACGCCTCCGCTTCAGAGTGCTCTTCCGCTGACGGCCCTTCCTTGATAATCTCGACAGCCTCTATCGTCACTGCACGGAACTTGTAGGCGTTCAGCATGCTGGACAAGGCATAGATGATTGAGCTTATTCCCAGAATGATAAACGGAAGTTCCGCTGCACGAAAAGGATTCACCAGCACCAGGATTCCGCCGACTATCACCAGGACGGGTACCACATAGAAGCCCACAGCCACCGGTGCACGTTTCCTGATAGCAGACAGGTTGACCAGCATCCCCAAGCCCGCCAGTACGAGTACCGCTCCGAGCACATACATCAGGATTCCGACAAAGAAAGCGGGAGTAATCAACAGCCACAAGCCGAACAGCAAACTGCCCAGTCCCATGAACGGGAACATACGTCCGTCAGCACGCCGCATCAGGAAGGCAGACAGTGAAACGGCCCCGGGAATGAAAAACAAGACACCGACAGCCATCACGAAATAGACACTTGCAGCCGACGGATACACCACCAATAACACACCGATGATGAGCGAGAAGATGCCTCTCACCCACGCATTGTTCAATTTGTTTGTCATACGTTATAAGTCTCTGGTTATTTATACACAATCCAGCTTCCGCAGACTCACACCGGAACAGACAAGCGGACGTGGACGGGATGCCTGCCTGACAGGGTGAGCGTATGCGAAGCATAAACAGTAAACAAAAATAGGGCTTTTTATTGAACCTGCACTCATAAATATCGTACTTTTGCCGACAACTCATCAACTTGTCAACCCCACACCATTATGACCACACTCTATCTTGTACGACACGGAGAGACGGAAGAGAACGCCTCACAAATCCTCCAAGGGCATCTGCCCGGACACCTGTCCGAACGCGGACGGGAACAGTTGCACGCACTGCACGACGAACTGCTCTCCATTCCTTTCGACGCCGTCCTCTGCAGCGACCTGCAACGTTGCGTCGACTCTGCAGCCATCCTGCTGGAGGGGCGGAATATCCCCCTGACGTATACCCCACTCCTGCGTGAACGCGACTGGGGCAGTCTGACCGGCGCATCCATTCCGGTACTGAAGACGTCCCCTTTTCCTGCTGATGTGGAAACAGTAGAAGCCATGCTCCAACGGGCGCAACGTTTCCTCCGGCTAATGCATGAACAGCATGATGGACAGACCGTCCTGGTCGTGAGTCACGGCCTGTTCTGCCGGGCCTTGCGAGCAGCCCATTCCGGACGTCCCATGGCAGAAATCGACCGGATGCAGAACGCCACATTCCGCGTCATACAGATATGAAACAAAAAATTCCCAAAAGAAAAAAGTGCAGAAAACATTTGGTCGTATCGCAAAAAGGTATACCTTTGCACCCAACGAACGAACAAAACATTCAAAGTAAGATGAAATTTAAGACTAATACATATTGGTGGTGGCGCCGCTTACAACTCCAACAGTCGTAAGGGAGCGAGCCTCGTATGCATTAAATTCCAACATACACACTTTATAAATTTGCTAAGCGGGCTGTCGTAGTGACTTACGACAGTCCGCTGTCTTTTTATACGTATCCATCAACAAACACCATAACCAATGAGAACTTACCAAATCAATTCCGAAGGCTACTACGGGGAGTTTGGCGGAGCCTACATCCCCGAGATACTTCACCGCTGTGTTGAAGAACTGCGCGCCAACTACCGGCGCGTGCTCGACAGCGACGATTTCAAGACTGAGTTCGACTCCCTCCTGCGCGACTACGTAGGCCGTCCCTCTCCCTTATATCTTGCCCGCCGGCTGTCTGAACGTTACGGCTGCACCCTCTATCTCAAGCGGGAAGACCTCAACCACACCGGAGCACACAAAATCAATAATGCCATCGGGCAAATCCTCCTGGCACGCCGCATGGGCAAACGCCGTATCATCGCCGAGACAGGTGCCGGCCAGCACGGGGTTGCCACGGCTACCGTGTGTGCCCTGATGGACATGGAGTGCATCATCTACATGGGCAAGACCGATGTCGACCGTCAGCATGTCAATGTAGAACGGATGAAGATGCTGGGAGCGGAAGTGCGTCCCGTGACTGCCGGAAACATGACGCTCAAGGATGCCACCAACGAAGCCATACGCGACTGGTGCCGTCATCCGGCTGACACGTACTATGTCATCGGCTCTACGGTCGGTCCCCATCCCTATCCCGACATGGTGGCACGGCTGCAATCGGTCATCAGCCGGGAAATCAAAGCGCAGCTGTTGGAGCACGAAGGACGGGATTATCCCGACTACCTCATGGCGTGCGTAGGTGGCGGAAGCAATGCAGCCGGAACCATCTTCCACTACCTCGATGACGAGCGGGTTCATATTGTGCTTGCTGAAGCCGGAGGAAAGGGCACGGACACCGGACTCTCCGCAGCGACCATCCGTCTCGGACGCCCCGGCATCATTCATGGTGCACGGACTCTGGTCATGCAGGACGAAGACGGACAAATCACAGAGCCCTATTCCATCTCTGCCGGACTGGATTATCCGGGCGTCGGTCCTCTCCATGCCAACCTGGCGGCCACCCGGCGCGCACAGGTCCTCGCCGTCACTGATGATGAAGCCCTGCGGGCTGCCTACGAGCTGACAAGGCTGGAAGGCATCATCCCGGCACTGGAATCGGCACACGCACTGGGAGCCCTCTCCAAGGTACATTTCCGCCCTTCCGACATCGTCGTACTGACGGTCTCAGGGCGTGGAGACAAAGACATTGAAACCTATCTGAACAACCTTCCAACTACTCTGCAAGCATGAAAACCTACCACTTTCAAACCGAGCACAAAGTCCTTTTGGGAGACTTGCACACACCTACGGGCACCTACCTGAAGGTACGCGACCTCTTCCCGCAAAGCATCCTGCTCGAAAGCTCCGACTACCACGGGACTGACAACAACCGTTCTTTCATCGGGCTGGACCCCATTGCACATATCAGTATCAACCACAATACGGCGACCGCGGTCTACCCTGACGGCACCATCGACCGGAAACCTCTCACACCGGACTTTACCATGGCGGATGCCTTCAACGGTTTCCTTGCCCATTTCCACATCGAAGGAGAGTACGCGCACTATTGCGGGCTTTACGGATACACGGCCTTCAACGCCATCCGTTACCTCGAACCCGTCCAAGTCCCGGACAGCTGCGATCCCAAGAACGATGCTCCCGACGCCATCTACATCCTCTACCGTTACCTCATTGTTTTCCACGGACATGAGAGCGAGATGGTCCTGGTCGGACTGAAGGGAGAGGGTGAAACCGGACACATCAGGGATGTCGAACGGGCAGTCAACAACCGCAACTATGCGACGTATGGATTCCGTACGGCAGGACCCGTCAGCAGTCCTCTCACGGACGACGAACACCGTGCCAACATCCGCCAGGGCATCGCACATTGTCTCAAGGGAGACGTCTTTCAGATAGTGCTCTCCCGGCGTTTCGTCCAACGCTATGAAGGCGACGACTTTGCCGTTTACCGTGCCCTGCGCAGCATCAATCCCTCCCCTTACCTGTTCTATTTTGACTTTGGAGGGTACCGCCTGTTCGGTTCCTCACCCGAAACACACTGCAAGGTCTGTGACGGCTATGCCACTATTGACCCGATAGCCGGAACGACCCGACGCACCGGAGACCCGGTCACCGACCGACGCCTCGCCGATGCACTCCTCGCCGATCCGAAAGAGAACGCCGAGCACACCATGCTCGTCGACCTCGCCCGCAATGACCTTGCCCGCAATTGTGAAGCGGTCGACGTAGAGACTTACAAGGAAGTCCAGTTCTACAGCCATGTCATCCATCTTGTCAGCCGTGTCAGCGGAAAGCTCCGTCCCGGTGCAGACCCGATACGCACCTTCCTGGACACCTTCCCCGCCGGTACGCTCAGCGGTGCGCCCAAGGTCAGAGCCATGCAGCTCATCAGTGAAATCGAACCGCACAACCGGGGCGCTTATGGAGGATGCGTCGGGTTCATCGGTTTCAACGGATACATCAACCAGGCCATCATTATCCGTACGTTCGTCAGCCGGAACAGCGAACTGTGGTTTCAAGCCGGAGGAGGCATCGTTGCCAAAAGCGATGTCGAAGCCGAACTGCAGGAAGTAAACAACAAGCTGGGGGCCCTCCGACGTGCCATCGAACTGGCAGAAAGGCTCTGAAAAACGGATTATCAAACTCATACAAAAGCAATCACTACAATGAACACCCACATCTGTCTCATCGATAACTACGACTCATTCACTTATAACCTGCACCAACTTGCCACGGCTCTGGGTGCACGGGTTACTGTCATCCGCAATGACCAGTTCCAACCCGAAGAACTGTCAGACTTCGACAAGCTCCTCCTCTCCCCCGGTCCCGGTGTACCTGCTGAAGCCGGACGTCTCCTGGACACCATCCGCCTGTGGGCAGGACGCAAGCCAATCCTGGGCGTATGCCTTGGCGAACAAGCCATAGGCGAGGTATTCGGCGCCCGTCTGCGTAACCTGGAAGAGGTCTTTCACGGCGTACAAAGTCCCGTCCGTATCGTACACCCCGACGACTACCTCTTCAGAGGACTTCCCCAAGAGATTCATGTCGGCCGCTACCACTCATGGGTCGTGGACTCCGACGAACTGCCCGACTGCCTCGAGGTGACAGCGGTCAGCCGGGAAGGCTACATCATGGCCCTGCGCCACAAGGATTATGACGTGCGCGGCATCCAGTTCCATCCCGAATCCGTCCTTACCCCCGACGGACAACGCATCATTGCCAACTGGTTGTCTGCCGAAACCTCAACCAATGTACAACCTCTAAACGAGAATCAACAATGAAAGAAATACTCCAACGACTCTTCCGTCACGAAGAGCTTACCCGCAGCGAAGCCTGCCAGGTAATGAAAGACATTACCCGTGGCGACTGTCCCGATGTACAGATTGCCGCCCTCCTCACCGCCTTCAGCATGCGCAGTGTCGTTGTCGACGAACTGCTGGGCTTCCGCGATGCCCTGCTCGAACAGTGTATCCCTGTAGACTTGTCCGCCTACCACCCACTGGACATTGTCGGGACAGGAGGAGACGGCAAGAACACCTTCAACATCTCCACCTGTGCCTGTTTTGTCGTCGCCGGCGCGGGCTATCGTGTTGCCAAGCATGGCAACTACGGGGCAACATCCGTCAGCGGTGCCAGCAACGTCATGGAATGTCACGGCATAAAGTTCACGAATGACAATGCCCGTCTGCGCCGCTCTATCGAAGAATGCAACATGGCTTATCTGCACGCCCCTCTTTTCCACCCGGCACTGAAGAACGTGGCCAACGTGCGTAGGCAGCTGGGAGTGCGTACCCTCTTCAACCTCCTCGGTCCGCTGGTCAATCCCTGCCATCCCTCCTACCAGTTGCTGGGTGTAGCCGACCTTGCACAGATGCGTCTCTACACCAACACCTTGCAACGACTGGGAATTGGTTTCGCCATTGTCAACAACCTCGACGGATACGATGAAATCTCACTGACCGACGAATTCAAAATCATGACCAACCGTTACGAAACAATCTACGAGCCCTCTTCCCTGGGCTTCAGCATAGCCCCTCGCGGTTCACTGAGCGGAGGCAGCAGTCCGCAGGAGGCAAAGGAAATCTTCGACAGTGTTCTGGAGAACCGCGCCACACAGGCACAACGCGAATGTGTCCTGATCAATGCCTCGTTCGCCATCCAGGCCATCGAACCGATGCATCCCATCGAAGAATGTATTGCCGCCGCCCGTGAATCCTTGGAAAGCGGGAAGGCACTCCGGACTTTCCGCCACTTTGTCGAACTCAACAGCTGACCACCATGACAACAGACATACTTACTGAAATCATTGCCCACAAGCGGGTTGAAATAGCCATTCAGGAAACGGCCGTTCCCCGTATGCATCTGGAAAAGATGCTCGACGACATCCATCCCTGCATCCGCATGAGCCATGCCCTCCGTACATCATCGACCGGTATCATTGCCGAGTTCAAACGCCGCTCTCCCTCCAAAGGTTGGCTGCATCCCGACGCCGATGCTGCGCTCACCGCAGGATATGAGCAGGCTGGTGCGGCAGCCCTCTCCATCCTTACCGACGAAAAGTTCTTTGGAGGGAACCTGGGCGATATCCGCAAGGCCCGTGAGCTGACCCACCTGCCAATCCTGCGCAAGGACTTCATCATCAGTCCCTACCAGCTCCTTCAGGCGAAGCTCGTCGGTGCAGATGCCGTCCTGCTCATTGCAGCCGTACTGACACCTGCCGAATGTCGGGAACTGGCAAGACTGGCACACGAGCTGAAGCTGGAAGTGTTATTGGAAATCCATGATGAGAGCGAACTGGAGCATCTGAACGATGATATCGACCTCCTCGGCGTCAACAACCGTCACCTCGGCACGTTCCATACCGACACCATCCGGTCCTTCCTGCTCGCCGAGCGTCTGCCATCTCACCTGCCATGGGTCTCCGAAAGCGGCATTGCCCATCCCGAAACTTTGCGGCAACTCCGGAAGGCCGGCTACCAAGGCTTCCTCATCGGAGAAACATTCATGAAGACTCCCCAGCCTCACACCACACTCGCCAACTTCATACGCTCCTGCCTATGATTATCAAAGTCTGTGGAATGCGCGAACCGGACAACATACGTGCAGTCGAACAGTTGGGAACCGACTGGATGGGGTTCATCCTCTACGACCGGTCTCCGCGCTTCGTCTCCCGTACCCCCGAGTATCTGCCTGTATCCTGCCGTCGCGTCGGAGTCTTCGTCAACGCAACTCCTGCATACCTATATAATAAGGTAAAGGAACTGCGACTGGACATCGTTCAGCTCCATGGTCATGAGTCCCCCTCGCTCTGTGCGGAACTACGCCAATACGGACTGACCGTAGTCAAAGCCTTCCCCGTCGAGTCCGAAAAGGACCTGGAACTGACGGTCCCCTATGAGCACTGTTGCGACTATTTCCTTTTCGACAAACGGGTCTCCACGTTCGGAGGTTCCGGACAATCTTTCCCCTGGAACGTCCTGGATGCTTACCAGGCTTCCGTTCCTTTTCTGCTCAGCGGAGGTCTGTCGCCCGACAGCCTTGCAGCCCTGCGCATGTTTCACCATCCGCGATGGGCAGGCATCGACCTCAACAGCTGCTTCGAAACCGCTCCCGGTGTAAAAGATATCGAGGCCCTCAGACACTTCATCCGCTCATTCCGGGATAGCACCCTGTAAGACGGCTATCCTGAACATCCAACAAAATCAGTCATAACCCATACAATTAAAGACAACTATGAACCGAATCAATCAACTCTTCAGCATCAAACGAGACAATATTCTCTCCATCTATTTCTGTGCCGGTGACCCGTACGCCGGTCACACCGCCGATATGCTACAAGTTCTCGCCTCCCGAGGGGTCGATATGGTAGAGATAGGCATTCCCTTCAGCGATCCGATGGCGGACGGCCCCGTCATCCAGGATGCAGCCACCCGTGCCCTGCGACATGGCATGACACTTCGCAAGCTTTTTGCCGAATTACGCGACGTACGTACCCGCGTCGACATTCCCCTCATACTGATGGGTTACCTGAACCCCATCCTGCAGTACGGCTTTGAACGGTTCTGTCAGGATTGCCGACAGTGTGGCATTGATGGCGTCATCATCCCCGACCTCCCTTTCCGGGAGTATATGGACCACTTCCGTTCGACAGCCGAAGCCTGCGACCTGAAAATCATCATGCTCATCACCCCTGAAACCGAACCACACCGTATCCGGGAAATCGATGCTCATACTGACGGGTTCATTTACCTTGTATCCTCAGCCGCCACGACCGGAGCACAAACCGGTTTCGGGAACGAGCAACAAGCCTATTTCCGGCGCATTGCCGCCATGCAACTCCACAACCCGTGCCTCATCGGTTTCGGCATCTCCAACCGGCAAACCTATGAAGCAGCCTCGGAACATGCAGCCGGCTGTATCATCGGAAGCCGCTTTGTCAGCCTCCTCAAGGAATACGACGGACACGTCACAGAGGCCATCGACCGCTTGTTAGCAGATATTGGTCGAACCCTTCAGAGTAGCCAATCATGAACATTTTGTTATTTTTCTCCCTTTCATATTACGGCGACTAAGTATTTTTGCTATCTTTGTGCTAAAATTAAAACCGACGCCATGCTACAAAAGAAACAGCCATCCGTACTGCTCATATATACTGGAGGAACCATTGGAATGATTCAGAACCCTGACAATGGGGCATTGGAGACATTCAATTTCGACCACCTGCGCCGTCATGTGCCTGAACTCAACCAATTCAATTACCGGATTGATACCTACCAGTTCAACCCTCCTATTGACTCCTCAGACATGGAACCCGCCTTGTGGGCAAAGATAGTCCGCATCATCCATTACAACTATGAGCGTTACGACGGTTTTGTCATCCTCCACGGCACTGACACCATGTCGTTCACAGCGTCGGCTCTGAGCTTCATGCTGGAAAACCTTGCGAAGCCGGTCATTCTCACCGGTAGCCAACTTCCCATCGGAATGTTGCGTACCGATGCACGTGAGAACCTCATCACTGCCATTGAGATTGCTGCTGCCCAACACCCCGACGGTACGGCCATTGTTCCTGAGGTATGCATTTTCTTTGAGAACCACTTGCTGCGCGGCAATCGCACGACGAAAATCAATGCCGAGCACTTCAATGCGTTCTGCTCCTTCAATTATCCCGAACTGGCCACCGCCGGTATCCATATCAACTTCAACGAGGAACGTATCCGCAAGGCTGATATGTCGCTACCACTCAAGCCGCATTATCTTTTTGACACCAATGTACTAATCCTGACCCTGTTCCCGGGCATTCAGGAAAACATGGTCGCCAACATACTCAATATTCCGGGATTGAAGGCGGTGGTGCTGAAGACTTTCGGCTCCGGTAACGCTCCACAAAAGGAATGGTTCATCAAGTTGCTGAAGAATGCCGTTGCACGAGGTGTCATCATCGTCAACATCAGCCAATGCCTGGCTGGCACTGTCGAAATGGAACGCTATGAAACAGGCATTCACCTGCGCGAAGCGGGGGTTATCAGTGGCCATGACAGTACGGTCGAATCGGCTTTGACCAAACTGATGTTCCTGCTCGGTCACGGCATGAGCGCCCATGAAGTGCGCTACCGCATGAACACCCCCATTTGTGGGGAAATCACCGTATAAGTTGCATGGAAAGGAAGATATTCACTCTCTATCAAACAATAGCGACTGCCACTATCAAGCTCATAGTGGCAGTCGCTATTGTTTGGTTAACTCCCTAATCGTATTCTTCCTTACAAAACTGGAAGTCGACTAGACTTGATTCACTCCATCTTTTTAAGCGAGTAATCCAGTCCAGAACCGGGCATTTCAAAGCGTTCATTCAAAAGTGTCAGCGTCTTACCATCCTTACCGCACAGAAAGTTGAAGGCATCCTCTCCGTCGTCAGATACAAGCCTCCACACCGTAGCGTCGTTATTGGAAGGCATACCACGCTGAGTGTATCTCCTGCCCAGACAAGTATAAACCGCATCTTTGCCCTCCTCGGCTTCCAGGTAAGTGAGTTGCAAATAGAATTGTCCGTCTCCACTGTATTCCCTGTGGCGAACATACAACTGATAGCTGATGCCTGGACCATCGGCAGCAGGAAGTGCCCCTGCATAATGCACCTCAACCCAATTTCCCAAGTTCTCGTCATTATCATTTTGAGACTGTTTGAACAACAGTTTTCCCCTTTGGCTGACAGTCCAACACCCATCTGCGAAGCTCAGATTCCTGGTGTCATCATCCTCAATGTTCCACACATGCGCCCCAGTAGGCAACGTACGACGTTCCAGCCTTTCTTTTGTCCCGCTACCGGATTCGTACAAGTCGGCATACAGCGAGTCCTTACTGAAAAGGACATAAGTCGGATGTCTATCTCCACTGACAGATTCCGTCCGTATGCCTTCCCGGAACAACTGCAAATCCAAGTTACAGGGAGTCTGGCTCTCACGTCCTCCACAAGCATACAGCGCCGACACAAAGAGGCTTGCCACTAACAAATTTACTTTCTTCATAAATCTATTCCTTTATCCGATTTATAAACATCACTACAAAGTTATCAATTTTATCTCGGGTCTTATACGTCTCCGTTTCTTGTTTTCATCAAAGAAAACGCGTACTTTTACAGTACCTCTATCAGCCATCGGTTGTCGCCATCCGGATGCCCTATCCACCTCCTCAAACTACCGTCTTGAGCAAAACCCTGTAACCCTCTTACGCATCTCCCCTATAAGATTTTCTGTAAACACCTGTTACTATTAGCGTAACTCCTGTTTTAGGGATGCTCATCTCACCACTGCCTTTTCGCGCAAAGCGGTACCAGGGAGATGAGCTTCTCGTCACAAGGAGATGCGCATGTCGGCACAGGAAGATGCGCATACACTCACCACCGATTTACTGAGGCGCCAGCAAGCTCTTAAGATGCCGGATGACCCGACATGGGTTTCCGACAGCTACGCAATTGGCAGGGATGGAACGGGTCACTACACTTCCAGCGCCAATAACTGAATTTTTTCCGATAGTCACCCCCGGCAACAGTATCGCCCCACCACCTATCCATACACCGTCTTCAATTCTGACAGGGCGGGCTATGGTATAGCAGATGTCGTCGCCTTCCTGCCAATCCCAGACCATCCGTTCATGCACATCCGTGGAATGTGTGGCAGTGTATATTTGCACATTGGACGCTATCAGCACATTATCCCCAATCTCAATGCGATGGTTATCCACGAAGGTGCAGTTCATATTGATTATCACTTTATTGCCTACAAAGATATTCTTTCCGTATTCGCAATGGAAATCGATATCGACATGAACTCCTTTTCCCACACTCCCCAGCATTTCACGCAGTAATTCCTGTTTCCGCCCGTTATCGGCATAATCTGTGGCATTGAACTGTGCCAACAGACGCCTTGTCCGTAAAATCATTTCTACTATTTTCGGGTCTTTCCCTCCGTTGAAAGGCTCACCCGCCATGCACTTCTCCAGTTCGGTTTTCATTATCAGTATTATATTAGTGATTGATTATCCATGATTGTAAAATAGTTCTGTAACATGAACTGTTATGACAAACTTACAAAAAACAGAATCCGCCTTTTAATGTGTGTCAGTTAAATAATGTGAGGCACAAGAACGATGATTTGTTAAGGTTTACAAATCATGGAAATGCAAAATCAGGAGGTTCCGGCTATGACTTTGGAAGCATCTATTTAAGAGTTTTATATGTTACCTGTTGGCAGAAAATTAATACTCATGCCGAGCATACAACAGAAAAAGGGAGACCCCTCAAACGGAAGCCTCCCTTTCTACAAATAAGGAAAGTATTATTATTTCTTGAAGTATCTGTTGTACAGTCCTTCGAAACCTCTACCATGACGAGCTTCGTCACGAGCCATTTCATGAACAGTATCATGGATAGCATCGAGGTTCAACTCCTTAGCACGCTTAGCGATACGGGTCTTGTCAGCGCAAGCACCGCTTTCAGCGTTCATACGTTTCTCCAAGTTGGTCTTGGTGTCCCATACGCAGTCACCCAGCAATTCAGCGAACTTAGAAGCGTGTTCAGCCTCTTCCCATGCAAAGCGCTTGAAAGCCTCAGCAATTTCAGGATAGCCTTCACGATCAGCCTGACGGCTCATAGCCAAATACATACCAACTTCTGTGCATTCACCCATGAAGTGAGCGTTCAAGTCCTTAATCATCTCTTCGTCGCAACCTTTAGCTACGCCTACAGTGTGCTCGGAAACAAATTCCAAAGCGGAATCATTCATTTCCTTGAACTTTGAAGCCGGAGCCTTACACATCGGACACTGAGCAGGAGCTGCATCACCTTCATAAATGTAACCACATACGGTGCAAATAAACTTTTTCATAATCAATTTGTTTTAATAAGTTAGTCAATAAAATATCTTAATTCAATAATTACCTACAATCCTTGCAAATACCTTTAAAGTATTGATGAACTTCCGTTATCTCATTTCCATCAACCTGGACACCCAGCAAGGCATCCTCGTGATTTTGTAAGGGCATATCATAAATCTTGCCACACTTTTTGCAAAGGAAATGAGCATGAAGGCTCATATCACCATCGAAACACGCATTATGTTCGTCAATTGTCAGCATTCGCACGGCACCATGTTCTACAAAAAGCTTCAACGTGTTGTAGACCGTTGTGCGTGAGAGTGTCGGAAACTTCGGACTTAATGCATTATAGATTTCATCCACACTCGGGTGTGTGAAATGAGTCATCATATAATCCATGATTGCCATCCGCTGTACCGAAGGCTTCACCTCGTGCTTAATCAGATTGTCATAGACTACACTAGATTTCATCTTTCAAGTTTGTAATTGTTTCATTCTCGTTTTCGCTGCAAATGTAAAACTATTCGGCATTGCCTGCAAATAGTTCGCCCCTGTTTTTATCATCTTTAACCTTCTTTGATTTTTTGATGTACATGTAAACTTATTTGGACTCTTTTGCATCACCGAAACAGGGGATGAACCAAGCAAAATAAACAGAGCGCTCCTGATCGGATTCCAGAACAAAAGATGAGACGAACCGCCTCACCTTTGCCAATTCGCTCGAAAGAGCGATTTTAGAAAAGGTAGATTAACTCCCCTTCAAACGAAACTTCTTATCTTTGCACCAACCAATATCAAGTATGAATATGAATTATGGATTTGTAAAAGTAGCAGCAGCCATACCTAGTGTCAAGGTTGCTGACTGCCATTATAATACACAACAAATTATCCAGCAATTGGACGAAGCTGAAAAAGCCGGGGTCGAGATTGTTATCTTTCCGGAGCTGTCAATTACCGCTTATACCTGTGCGGACCTGTTTGCACAACAGCTTCTGTTGGAAGAAAGTATCAAAGCACTTCAACAGCTCGTAAACGCCAGTCGGGATAAAGAGGTGATATGCATGGTTGGACTGCCATTGGAGGTAAATGCATCCTTATTCAATTGCGCCGTCGTCCTGCGTCATGGTAAAATCCAGGGAGTGGTCCCCAAGATTTATTTACCGAACTATAAAGAGTTCTATGAGATGCGCTGGTTTGCGTCCGGACTGCATTGCGACAGTAACATCACCCTCTGCGGACAAGAAGGCATCCCGTTCAGCCCCTATCTCCTTTTTGATACACCTTCGTGCAGGTTTGGTATCGAAATTTGTGAAGATATGTGGGCAACGATTCCACCCAGCTCACAGCTAGCCTTGGAAGGCGCTGACATTATCTTCAACATGTCGGCAGATAATGAAGGAACAGGGAAACACAACTATGTGCGTTCGCTCATCTGCCAACAGTCAGCACGTTGTCTCGCCGGCTACGTGTTTGCTTCCTGTGGCTTTGGAGAATCGACAACCGACGTCGTATTCTGTGGCAACGGACTGATTTATGAAAATGGCTCCCTGCTGGCATCATCACAGCGTTTCTCCTTGGAGCCTCAACTGGTTGTCAGCGAAATTGATGTGGAGCGTTTGCGGAACGAACGCCGTATAAACACCACATTTGCTGCTTGCCGTGCCGCCAATCACCTGCGGACATACCGTCACATAACCCTGGACGGACCTGCTCCCCGTCCTGTTTCTCTGACCCGCTTCGTAGAGCCGCACCCGTTTGTGCCTTCGGGAAAAGAGTTGGACGAACGCTGCGAAGAAATCTTTGCAATCCAAGTATCCGGTCTTGCCAAACGGTTGCTACACACCCATTGCCGGACAGCTGTTATCGGAATCTCCGGAGGGTTGGACTCTACATTGGCCCTGTTGGTTGCCACCCGCACATTCGACAAGCTTGGCTTTGACCGGAAAGGCATTATCGGAGTCACAATGCCCGGCTTCGGAACTACGGACCGCACCTACAACAACGCCATCCACCTGATGGAATCGTTGGGAGTGACCATCCGTGAAATCAGCATCAGAGAGGCATGCATCCAACACTTTCAGGACATCGGGCAGGATATAAACAACCACGATGTGACTTATGAAAACGGGCAAGCTCGTGAACGCACCCAGATCCTCATGGATGTAGCAAACCAGATGAACGGACTTGTTATCGGTACCGGAGACCTGTCCGAACTCGCTCTAGGCTGGGCAACCTATAATGGAGACCACATGTCCATGTATGCTGTCAATACCAGCATTCCCAAGACCCTGGTCAGACATCTGGTTGTATGGGTAGCGGAGCATGATGTTGATGCGACCTCACGCACAACCTTGTTGGATATTGCCGATACGCCTATCAGCCCCGAACTGATTCCTGCCGACGAACATGGCAACATCAAACAGAAGACCGAGGATCTGGTGGGTCCCTATGAACTGCATGACTTTTTCCTCTATCAGTTTTTCCGCTTCGGCTTCCGTCCCGCCAAAATCTACTATCTGGCACAAATAGCCTTCGGTACACATTATGACAATGAGACGATCAAAAAATGGCTGAAGACTTTCTGCCGACGCTTTTTCTCCCAACAATTCAAACGTTCCTGCCTGCCGGATGGTCCTAAAGTGGGTTCCGTCGTCTTGTCTCCACGCGGCGATTGGCGTATGCCCAGCGACGCATCATCTGCATTGTGGCTCGAAGAGTGTGAGAATCTCTAATCCTTATATACATTATATATTCTGTAAAACAAAAGAAACGTAAGTACTGATAACCTACGAAAGATTTCGTACTTTTGCAGCTATATGAAGAAAACAATCATTACCTGCTTCGTCTGTTGTCTGCTTGGACTCGTAAAGGGATGGGCTCACCCCTATCAGGTGAGCGAAATACCCATGGTGCATTTGCAGGACCGTACACGCTATGTATCCAATCCCGACCAGATTTTGTCCGCTTCCACCGTTAGTTCCATTGACAACATCCTGTACGCCTTGGAGCAACGCACCGGCATTGAAACACTGGTTGTTGCTGTCAAGGAAATTGAAGGAGGAGACTGTTTTGAGTTCGCCCTGCAACTCGGCAAACAGAATGGCGTAGGAAAAAAACAGACAGATAATGGGTTAGTCATCCTTCTGGTGACAGAAGAACGCTGCATCCAGTTTGTCACCGGCTACGGCTTGGAAGGGATTCTACCGGATGCCATCTGTAAACGCATCCAGAATCGCTTTATGAATACTCCTTTCAGTCAAGGCGACTGGGACAACGGTATGCTGGCCGGCATCCGGGCGATTGATTCCTATCTGAAGGATTATCAGGACGGAACTGAGCAACGGGCAGAAACAGATTCGATGGCAGACCTCTACCCTCTCCTTTTTGCAGCCCTGGTCATACTGCTTTTCTGTTTCTTCGCTTATCGCCGCATGCGGCGCAAAAGCCAATGTCCACATTGCAAAAAGCATACCTTGTATCGGAGTGACTCACGTCTCATTTCCAATGTCCATGGCATACGCCGGGAAGAAGTGGTCTATACCTGTTCAAACTGCGGTTATACGGTCGTACGTGAAGAAGAATCACGAGACGACCGTCACGACGGTTTCGGAGGTGGACGCGGAGGAGGTCCCATCATCTTTGGTGGGGGTCTGTTCGGAGGTCGCGGAGGTGGCGGCTTCAGCGGTGGCAGCTTTGGTGGAGGAAACTTTGGCGGAGGAGGAGCCGGCTCCAAATTCTAGAAACAATAAACAGCAACAATCCATACATCTAAAATAAAGAAATCTATGAAACGTATCATGAGACTAGCATTGATTCTTATCTGTGCACTGACACTGAGCAGCTGTGGGTACAACAGCATGGTTGAAAAAGAAGAAGCCGTGAATACCGCATGGAGCAATGTGGAGAACCAGTATCAACGTCGTGCAGATTTGATCCCTAACCTGGTGAATACAGTAAAAGGCTATGCCTCCCACGAACAGGAAACCTTGGAATCTGTCGTCAATGCACGCTCCAAGGCTACTCAGATTACCCTGAATGCCGACGAACTGACACCGGAAAAGCTGAAAGCCTATCAAGCAGCCCAAGGGGAAGTTGGCAGTGCACTCAGCCGTCTGCTTGCTGTTACCGAGAATTATCCGGAATTGAAAGCCAATGAGAATTTTCAAGAACTACAGGCTCAGCTGGAAGGTACAGAAAATCGCATCAGCGTAGAGCGCCGTAACTTCAACCAGGTAACTCAGGATTACAACACCTATATCCGTAAGTTCCCGAACAACCTGTTTGCCGGAATGTTCGGTTTTGACAAGAAACCTTATTTTGAAGCAGAAGCCGGTAGTCAAAAAGCACCGGAAGTAAAATTTTAAATGAAACAACTTAACTAACAATATCCGATATGAGTAACCAACGTTATATGATGAGAGGCGTATCTGCGTCCAAAGAAGACGTGCACAACGCCATTAAGAACATTGACAAAGGTATTTATCCGAAAGCTTTCTGTAAAATTATACCAGATATCTTGGGCGGAGACCCTGAATATTGCAACATCATGCATGCTGACGGTGCCGGGACCAAATCATCCTTGGCCTACCTCTATTGGAAAGAGACCGGCGACCTGAGTGTGTGGAAAGGCATTGCACAGGATGCCTTGATCATGAACATCGACGATTTACTCTGTGTGGGTGCAGTCGACAACATCCTGGTATCATCTACCATCGGACGCAACAAGCTATTGGTTCCGGGAGAAGTTATCTCAGCCATTATCAATGGCACGGATGAGCTGCTCGCCGAATTGCGTGAAATGGGTGTCGGTGTATACGCCACCGGAGGTGAAACGGCTGACGTCGGGGACCTGGTGCGCACCATCATTGTTGACAGTACGGTTACCTGCCGTATGAAACGGAGCGATGTCATCAATAATGCGAACATCCGTCCGGGTGATGTCATTGTAGGCCTGGCTTCCTACGGACAAGCCACCTATGAGAAAGAATACAACGGTGGCATGGGCAGTAACGGATTGACGTCGGCACGGCACGATGTCTTTGCCAAATACCTGGCAGAGAAATATCCGGAAAGCTATGACAAGGCTGTGCCTGAAGACCTCGTCTATTCAGGGAAGCTGCGCCTCACAGACCCGGTAGAGGGAAGTCCGCTCGATGCCGGAAAGCTGGTACTTTCTCCCACCCGCACGTATGCACCGGTCGTAAAGAAGCTGTTGGATGCACTGCGTCCGGAGATTCATGGCATGGTACACTGCTCAGGTGGAGCACAAACCAAGGTGCTGCACTTCGTGGAAAATGTACGCGTCGTGAAAGATAACCTCTTCCCGGTACCTCCTTTGTTCAAGACCATCCAGGAGCAAAGCGGTACAGACTGGGCTGAAATGTATAAGGTCTTCAACATGGGACATCGTCTGGAGGTTTATCTTGCTCCGGAACACGCTGAAGAAGTCATTGCCATCAGCAAGAGCTTCAACATTGATGCACAAGTCATCGGACGCATCGAAGAAGGAAACGGTCAAACCGAATTGGTCATTAAGAGCGAATTCGGAGAGTTCAGATACTAACCAACGGACTTTCCGGAAAACAAGTTGATGGGGATATGGCCCGGGAACAGGCAAAACAAATCCTCATCAACTTAACGACTTGTAAACTCATAAATCCACCAACCTGCCTATGACTGATAACAACACTTTACTGGAAAAGTTAGATGGTTTAGTATCCCGCTTTGAGGAGGTCTCTACCTTGATCACAGACCCGTCTGTAATCGCGGATCAGAAACGCTATGTGAAGCTTACAAAGGAATACAAGGAACTGGGCGACCTGATGAAAGTGCGTAAAGACTATGTGCAATGTTTGAACACCCTGGACGAAGCCAAGCAGCTCCTGCTCACTGAGGATGACCCGGAGATGAAGGAGATGGCGCGTGAGGAAGCGTCCGCATGCGAAACCCGCATACCCCAATTGGAAGAGGAAATCAAACTTCTGCTGATTCCTGCCGACCCGCAAGACGACCGCAATGCCATCCTGGAAATACGTGGTGGCACGGGAGGCGACGAAGCAGCAATCTTTGCCGGAGACCTCTTCCGCATGTATGCCAAGTATTGTGAACGAAAAGGATGGAAGATGGAGATATCCAGTTTCACGGAGGGTTCTGCCGGTGGCTACAAGGAGATTATCTGTTCCATCTCGGGAGAGAAGGTCTATGGCACACTGAAGTATGAGTCGGGAGTTCACCGCGTACAACGGGTACCGGCTACAGAAACACAGGGACGCGTACATACATCGGCTGCTTCCGTGGCAGTGCTGCCCGAGGCCGAACCTTTTGACGTGGAAATCAACGAAGGGGAAATCAAATGGGATACTTTCCGCAGTGGCGGTGCCGGCGGACAGAATGTGAACAAGGTGGAGTCGGGCGTACGCCTCCGCTATAACTGGAAGAATCCCAATACGGGTGTGGTGGAAGAAATCCTGATTGAATGTACGGAAACACGTGACCAACCTAAAAATAAGGAGCGGGCACTGGCTCGTCTGCGCACATTCATCTACGACCGCGAACACCAAAAGTACATTGATGACATCGCGTCCAAACGCAAGACCATGGTATCGACGGGCGACCGCTCTGCCAAGATACGTACCTACAACTATCCGCAAGGGCGTATTACCGACCATCGCATCAACTATACCATCTACAACCTCGCTGCATTCATGGATGGCGACATACAAGACTGCATCGACCACCTGATTGTGGCAGAAAATGCGGAACGCCTGAAAGAGAGCGAGCTCTAACCCAATCTTTAATCTACCCTTGCCCCTCACCATGAGACTGTTTACATTCCTTTCGCACAACCTGGGAGATGCTTTTCGCAACTGTGTCACGCGTTTCCCGATTACGGTATGCTTTGCCTTGGCACTGACGGCATACCTGTGCCATCTCGTAGCCACAGAAGCCTGGATGACAGCTGACCGGCTGGTTTTCATCATGGGCTATTATCTGTCCGTAGGGACTCTCCTTTCACTCAGCCTTCATCTATGGGGAGAGGAGGTCCGTCGCACGGCGGTCCGTTATGGAGTGTTTGTTGCGATGCAGCTCTTATTGGTGGCGGATGCTTTCTTCCTCTATTACAAGGCGCATGAGGCAAACTCCATTGACATCGGCATCGCCCATGCTGCCGGTGTGTTGGCCATCGGAATATCCGTTTTCTTCCTGCCGTTCTTCCGGGAGAAGGACGATATTCTCTCCTGGAATTTTGCACAGAACGCCATCGGCACACTTGCCGTGTCTTTGGTCGTGGGTATCCTCATGAGTGCAGGACTCTGCCTGCTCACCCTCTCCCTGCAGCAACTTTTCGGAGTGGAGGTCAGCCGGAAGAGTTATCTATACATCTTGATTGTCGGTCTGGAACTACTGCCGATACTCCTCTTTTTAGGACAGCTTCCACGAGGGGAACAAAAACACGATCGTACGCCCTACCCGACTGCATTTCTAAAAGGCACAATCTATTATTTGTTTCTTCCGCTGGCCGGTGCCTACCTGCTCGTCCTATATGTCTATGCCTGTACGATTCTCTTCCGCTGGGAACTGCCTGACGGATGGGTCTCATGGCTTGTAGTGACACTGATGGCTGGCTGCATCGCCATCGAATTCAGCCTTTACCCGATGCGGCTGAAAGAGAACCGGCGGAAGGACCATTTGATTGCCCTCCTGCTGCCGGCACTGGTACTGCCTCTGTTGCTGTTGATGACTATCGGCATCATCCGCCGTTTCAACGATTATGGCATCACGCTCAACCGCCTCTATCTCGTCACCCTCAATGTCTGGTTCTATCTCGTCTGCATCGGGTTGATAGTGACTCGCGCCCGACGCATCAGCTGGATTCCCATATCCTTCTCCGTCATCTTTTTGCTGACGTCCGTATTGCCGGTCAACTATGCAGGCATCACCCGGCATACCCTACATAAGGACATCCGGGACGCCATGCAACACAGTGGAGCAAACAAGCTACCCCTCAACCAAGAAGAATATGATGAATGGGTACAGACCTTACCTTCCTCCGAACAGGAGCTGGTCAACGCAAAGCTAAAATACCTCATTGACTGGTTCGGACAGAGCAGCGTGGATGACCTGGTCCAGCACAAGGTCTATCCGAAAATGATTCAGATAGAAGGTATGGACCTGTCCGCCTCCGACAGACGGGATTTGATGAGCTACTACTCGAAAAGCGACACACACAATGTACCATCCGGCTATCGTCTCTGCACCCCGACGGAAGGCAAACTTGCAGAGGAGCAAGGTACGACCGGAGTGCTGACGGTCACATTGCATCATCCTGACGACATTGTCAACATTCCGCTGGAGACACTGAGTCGTGTCAACCGTAACGAAAGCGCCATGCCGGTCTCTTTCAGGACGCAGCGAGGCAACGTCTTTGTCCTGACAACCTTCCAGCTCTATCTGACAGACGGAAAGCCGGAAAAGGGCAATTGCAACTTCAAAGGCTATCTCTACCATAACGAATAAACACTTATCAAAATGAACAAGCAAGAATTATTTGAGAACATCAAGCGCAAACAGTCATTCCTCTGTGTGGGCTTGGACACTGACATCAAGAAGATTCCTGAACACCTGTTGCAGGAAGAAGACCCGATCTTCGCTTTCAACAAAGCGATCATTGACACCACGGCTCCCTATAGCATCGCCTACAAACCCAATCTGGCTTTCTATGAATGTCTGGGAGTAAAAGGATGGATTGCCTTTGAGAAGACCATCCAATATATCAAGCAGCAGTATCCCGACCAGTTCATCATAGCAGATGCCAAGCGGGGCGACATCGGCAACACATCGACCATGTATGCCAGTTCTTTCTTTGACGAGCTGGATATCGATTCCGTCACCGTGGCTCCTTACATGGGCGAAGACAGTGTCAGCCCTTTCCTTGCCTACAAAGGGAAATGGGTCATCCTGTTGGCTCTGACTTCCAACAAGGGTTCACACGACTTTCAGCTGACAGCTGATGCCAACGGGGAACGTCTCTTTGAGAAGGTGCTTCGCGTTTCCCAACAATGGGGCAATGATGAAAACATGATGTATGTAGTCGGTGCGACACAAGGCCGCATGTTCGAGGATATCCGCCGTGTAGCTCCCAACCACTTCCTGCTTGTTCCCGGCATCGGTGCACAAGGAGGCTCTTTGGAGGAAGTCTGCCGCTACGGCATGAACAGTACCTGCGGTCTCATCGTCAACTCCAGCAGAGCCATTATCTATGCCGACAAGACAGAGAACTTTGCCCGGGTAGCAGCAGAGAAGGCACATGAAGTACAACAGCAGATGGCTGAACAACTGAAACAAATCTTATAAGTCTCCTCAAAAGGACTTATCCAACCATACCCAAGGCTTCCGGGGAATGAAAGGGACAAAAGCTGACAAGCGAAAGTCTACTTCATTCCCCGTCCTCTTTTCTACATGCCGGACATGTCCCATGCTCATACCCTTATCCCAAATCAGTCTTTAGACTTTAGGATTGGAGGCTGTTACGGCTCTCAGAAATTATCTTTTTAATAGCATCTGCTGCCCGTTTACGGCTAAAAAACCGTACAAAAGTCTGCCGAAACGACGGTAATACGAAAAAAAATTGCGTAATTTGCAAGCTAATGAAGAGCTGATTGTCTACACAATCCTTTTCATTTGAACACATAAGAAACAACAATAAAGATATAAAAGACTAGCTTATGGAATTCTCAGCAAAGCAAATTGCAGAATTTATTCACGGAGTCATCGTCGGAGACGAAAATGCCACAGTTCACACCTTCGCCAAGATTGAAGAAGGGGTGCCCGGGGCCATCTCTTTCCTCTCCAACCCCAAATACACCCACTACATTTATGAAACCAAGTCGACCATCGTCCTGGTCAACAAAGACTTTGAACCCGAAAGACCCGTCAACGCTACACTCATAAAAGTAGACAATGCCTACGAGAGTGTCGCCAAACTGCTCACTTTGTATGAGATGAGTAAGCCGAAGAAGACTGGCATCCACCCGTTGGCCTGCATCGACCCGACAGCCAAAATCGGGAAGGACGTCTATATCGATGCCTTTGCCTATGTCGGCGCCAATGCCGTCATCGGCGACGGGGTAGCTCTCCATCCACATGCGACCGTATGTGAGAACGCTGTCATCGGCGAAAACAGTATCCTTTATCCGAATGTCACCGTATACCATGACTGCCGCGTCGGCAAACGGTGCATCCTTCATGCCGGAAGTGTGGTAGGCGCCGACGGATTTGGTTTTGCGCCCTCGCCTGAAGGCTACGAGAAGATTCCTCAAATCGGTATCGCCATGCTGGAGGATGATGTGGAAATCGGCGCCAATACGTGCGTGGACCGTGCCACCATGGGAGCAACCATCGTACACAAGGGAGTCAAGCTGGACAACCTGATCCAGATAGCCCACAATGTGGAAGTGGGAAGCCACACCGTGATGGCATCTCAAGTCGGTATCGCAGGCTCTACCAAGGTGGGCGAATGGTGCATGTTCGGCGGGCAAGTCGGACTGGCAGGACACATCCGCGTGGGTAACCACGTGAATATCGGTGCACAGTCGGGCATTCCCGGCACCGTGAAAGGTGACAACCTCACCATCATGGGTAGCCCCGCCATCGATGCCAAGCAATTCTTCAAGAGTTCGGTCATCTATAAAAAACTCCCCGACATGTATCAGACACTGAACCGAATGGAGAAGGAAATTGAAGAACTGAAGAAACAATTAAACAAATAAGCATAGACCCATGTTGAAACAGAAAACACTTAAAGGCAGCTTCTCCCTCTGCGGAAAAGGACTGCACACCGGTCTGAACCTGACAGTGACATTCAATCCTGCGCCGGACAATCATGGCTATAAAATCCAACGCATCGATGTGGAGGGACAACCCATCATCGATGCTGTCGCAGAAAATGTGACTGAAACGACACGAGGCACCGTACTCTCCAAAAACGGAGTAAAGGTCAGCACCGTTGAACATGGATTGGCAGCCCTTTATGCTGCCGGCATAGACAACTGTCTCATCCAGGTTAACGGACCCGAATTTCCCATCCTCGACGGTAGTGCCAAGACCTATGTGGAAAACATTGAACGTGTCGGTATCGAAGAGCAGAATGCCGTAAAGGATTACTATATCATCAAATCCAAAATCGAGTACAAGGATGAGACCACCGGGTCGTCCATCATCGTCCTGCCGGATGAGAACTTCAGCGTGAACGTCCTGATTTCCTACGACTCGCAAATCCTGTCGAACCAGTTTGCCACACTGGACAACATGAGCGACTTCCCCAAGGAGATTGCTTCCAGCCGCACCTTCGTGTTCGTCCGCGAAATACAGCCGCTGCTTGCTGCCGGACTCATCAAGGGAGGCGACCTCGACAATGCCATTGTCATCTACGAACGGCAAATGCCTCAAGAACAGTTTGACAAGCTCGCCGACATCATGAAGGTGGAACACCACGACGCCACCAAGGTGGGCTACCTGAACAACAAACCGCTCGTATGGCCGAATGAACCGGCACGCCACAAGCTGCTCGACATCATCGGAGACCTTGCACTCATCGGCAAACCCATCAAGGGACGCATCATCGCAACCCGTCCCGGACACACCGTCAACAACAAATTCGCCCGTCTGCTCCGCAAGGAAATCAAACAGCACGACATCCAGGCACCGGTCTACAACTGCAACGAGACCCCCATCATGGATGTGAACCGCATCCGCGAACTTCTTCCCCACCGCTACCCATTCCAACTGGTCGATAAGGTGATTGCCATCGGCGCCAACTACATCGTCGGTGTGAAGAACATCACAGCCAACGAGCCTTTCTTCGTCGGCCACTTCCCCCAGGAACCGGTCATGCCGGGAGTACTCCAAATCGAGGCGATGGCACAGGTCGGCGGTCTGCTGGTACTGAACTCAGTGGATGAGCCGGAACGCTATTCGACTTACTTCCTGAAAATCGACAACGTGAAATTCCGCCAGAAGGTCGTTCCCGGCGACACCCTGCTGTTCCGGGTAGAACTGCTCGCCCCCATCCGCCGTGGCATCTCGACCATGAAAGGTTATGCTTTCGTCGGAGAGAAGGTGGTCTGCGAGGCTGAATTTATGGCACAAATCGTAAAGAACAAGTAACACACAGGCATCCCAACGTGCCTGATTCCTCATATTTATCAGTATACATTTTATGATAAGTCCATTAGCATACATTCATCCTGAAGCAAAGATTGGTGAGAATGTGGAAATCGGTCCATTCGTTTTCATCGACAAGAACGTGGTGATCGGCGACAACAACGTCATCATGTCCAATGCCAACATTCTCTATGGTGCACGCATCGGCAACGGGAACCGCATCTTCCCGGGAGCCGTGATCGGCGCCATTCCTCAAGACCTGAAGTTCCGTGGCGAAGAGACCACAGCCGAAATCGGCGACAACAACACCATCCGTGAGAACGTGACCATCAACCGCGGAACGGCAGCCAAAGGACGTACCATCGTCGGTAGCAACAACCTCCTGATGGAAGGCGTACACGTGGCACACGACGCCCATGTGGGCAACGGCTGCATCATCGGCAACTCCACCAAGATGGCGGGAGAAATCATCATCGACGACAACGCCATCATCAGTGCCGCCGTCCTGATGCACCAGTTCTGCCGCGTAGGTGGCTACACCATGGTGCAGGGTGGTTCCCGCTTCAGCAAGGACATTCCCCCGTTCATCATTGCCGGACGCGAGCCCATCACGTATGCCGGTATCAACATCGTCGGACTCCGCCGCCGCGGCTTCTCCAACGAACTGATTGAGAACATACACAATGCCTACCGCATCATCTACCAGAGCGGACTGAATGTAACCGACGCTTTGGCAAAAGTGGAGACAGAAGTGCCGATGAGCAAAGAGATTGAATACATCATCTCGTTCATCAAAGAATCACAACGAGGTATAATCAGATAAGCCCAACTCAGCCACTCGGGTTATCCCGGGCAGGCAACTAAAAACTATTCATCATGATTTACAGATTTACCATTGTCTCCGACGAGGTGGATGATTTCGTCAGAGAAATCAAGATAGACTCCGATGCCACGTTCCTTGACTTCCACAAAGCCATCCTGGCATCGTGCGGCTACAAAGACGACCAGATGACCTCCTTCTTCATTTGCGATGAAGACTGGGAGAAGGAAAAAGAGGTGACTCTCGAAGATATGGGAACCAGCTCTGACGAGGATGCCTGGATCATGAAAGACACCCGCCTGAGCGACTTGGTGGAGGAAGAGAAGCAACGCCTGCTCTACGTGTTCGACCCGCTGACGGACCGTGTCTTCTTCATCGAACTGAGCGAGGTCCTTCCGGGCAAGAGCCTGGACAAACCGGTCTGCTCGCGCAAGCATGGCACCGCCCCCAAGCAGTCGGTCGACTTTGATGAAATGGCAAAGAACAATGCCTCCAACTCACTGGACCTCGACGAGAACTTCTACGGCGACCAGTCGTTCGACCCGGAAGAATTCGACCCCGACGGGTTCGAGATGGACGGCGGAAACAGCAACGACTACGACCGCTACTGATGCCGACGGCTGCCCTCACGCCGACACCGTGAGAGAGCGTGCAACCCCGGTCCAACACCTAGAGGCACAAAAGCACAGAGAGCCTTTCCCGGAAAGCCATTCTCCCTGTGTCTTTGTGCCTCTCTTGCAATCACCCTGACGACAACACCCTTTTTATCAGACACAGACTTCATGAAACACCTCATCGTCCTCATCGGACCCACCGGCGTAGGCAAAACCGAACTCAGCCTCTCCATCGCTGAACGCTACCACTCCCCCATCCTGTCGTGCGACTCCAGACAGCTCTATGCCGACCTGAAGATTGGTACGGCAGCCCCTACGCCCGAACAGCTGGCGAGGGTAAGGCATTATTTCATCGGGACGCTGCAACTGACTGATTACTACAGTGCCGCCCAGTATGAAGCCGACGCGATGCAACTCATGGCGGAGCTGTTCCAACAGCACGACGTGTTGCTCATGACCGGAGGCTCCATGATGTACGTAGATGCCGTATGCAAGGGAATCGATGACATACCGACGGTGGATGCGGAGACACGCGCCCAGGTCATGGAGCACTACGCCGAGGTCGGGCTGGAGGGACTCTGCGGCGAACTGAAGCTGCTCGACCCGGAATATTATGCCATCGTGGACCTGAAGAACCCCAAGCGGGTCATCCATGCGCTGGAAATCTGTTACATGACCGGACGCACCTACACCTCCTACCGGACGCAAGGCATCAAGCAACGCCCCTTCCGCATGATAAAAATCGGATTGCGGCGCGAGCGCGAGGAGCTGTATGACCGCATCAACCGCAGGGTCGACCAGATGATTGCCGACGGACTGGTGGAGGAAGCCCGCCGGGTCTATCCCTACAGACAGCTGAACTCCCTCAACACCGTGGGATATAAAGAGCTGTTCAACGTCTTCGACGGGACATGGGACCTGCCGTTCGCCATCGAGAAAATCAAGCAGAACTCCCGCATCTATTCCCGGAAACAGATGACCTGGTTCAAGCGTGACCCGGAAATCTGCTGGTTCCACCCGGACGAGAAGGATGCCATTCAAACGCATATCGAACACCATTTGAATGCCGTTAAATCCGAATAACCACCACCTCACACCCCCTGTTCCATACCATCATTGACGGACCGGAAGCACCTGACGCACTTGCTCCCGGAGGATAAGCGTTGTCCAAGCCCTGGAGAGACCTCGTCAAAGCCGTACCTTGACAGACCAAAGTATTATACTTAGGTAGGCTAAGTATAATACTTAGGGTGCCTAAGTATTATACTTTGGTCCGTATAAGCCCGGCTTGTATCCCATCTATCCCGCACTTGCATGACGTCTGTCCCGGGCATGGATGCGCGTTCGCCCACGGGCAGTCCGGGAAGGACCCGGGATGCGTCCGTCCTAAAAAACATCCACGGACGAGGAGGCACACTGTCCATCCCCGTCCGTGGAGTAAGCATAACGGAACTGAAGCCGGATTTTACTTCAGGTTCTCAATGAAATAGTCGGCAATGAGCGAATAGACATGCAGACTGGTATTACCACCGTTGATGCTGTGATTGCGGTTGGTGTAGACGTGCATGTCAAACTGAATATTCGCCTGCACCAGCGCCTCGCTGTATTCGGCGGTATTGCGGAAGTGGACGTTGTCGTCCGCTAGTCCGTGAACCAGCAGGAGCTTGCCGTGCAGGTTGCCTACACGCTCCAGGGCCGAAGACAGCCGGTAGCCTTCCGCATTCTCCTTCGGCGTACGCATGAAGCGCTCGGTATAGACGGAATCATAGTAACGCCAGCAGGTGGGAGGTGCCACTGCCACACCGACGGCAAACACCGGCGTGCCCTCGCTCAGCGACATCAGTGTGTTATAGCCTCCGTAGCTCCATCCCCAGATGCCGATAGCCTCCTTTTTCACGTAAGGCAGCGATGCCAGGTACTTGGCAGCCTCCACCTGGTCGTGCGCCTCCTGGACACCCAGCTTCATGTAGGTACACTTCTCAAAGGCAGCCCCGCGTCCGCCGGTTCCACGTCCGTCGACACAGACACAGATGAAGCCCTGCTCTGCCATGTACTGTTCCCACAGGCATCCGTTGCCACGGCTTCCGTTGCTCCAGCTGTCAGTCACCATCTGCGAACCCGGTCCGCTGTACTGGTACATGACCACCGGATACTTCCTGGAAGCATCAAAGTCAGCGGGTTTCACCATCCAGCCGTTCAGGGTCGTGCCGTCGGACGTCCGGAAGGTGAACAGCTCGCGCTTCCCAAGATTCAAGGCTGCCAGACGGTCCTTCAGTGCCTGATTGTCAACGAGCGTCGTCAGCAGCTTGCCCTTGTTGTCATGCAGCGTGATGAGCAGCGGGGTATCCAGGTTCGTGTACGTGTTCATGAAGTAACGCAGGTCGGCACTGAAGATGGAGTTGTTCGTTCCACGCTGCTGGCTCAGCTTCGTCTTGCGACCCTTGGCATCCACCTTATAGACAGCCGTGCAAAGCGGACTCTCTTCATTGCTCTCATAGTAGAACACGTTGTTCTTGCGGTCCCAGCCGATGAAGGATGTCACCTCGAACTCGCCTTTGGTCACCTGACGCAACAGGTTCCCGTTCAGCGAATAGAGATACAGGTGGTTGAAACCGTCGCGCTCGCTCATCATCACAAACGAATCGTCGTAGAAATGCAGGTCCGCGTACGCCGATTCCTTGATGTACTGGGGAGCCTCGTCGCGCACCAGGAGGCGGCAGACACGCGAACGCGGGTTTGCCATGTAGATTTCAAAACGGTTCTGATTGCGGTTGAGGGTCGTGATAATCAAGCCGTCGGGGTCGTCGGTGAACTTGATGCGGGGCACATAGCCGTCTTTGTCCAGCGGAAGTTCCATCTGACGGATGACGTGGCTCTTGATGTCATACGTCTGCACGGTCACCT
Organism: Bacteroides sp. Marseille-P3684; assembly: GCF_900291465.1. GTDB lineage: Bacteria > Bacteroidota > Bacteroidia > Bacteroidales > Bacteroidaceae > Phocaeicola_A. Next base: position 2,081,757 of record NZ_LT985808.1, on the reverse strand, counting down.
CGGAGTTCCGTGCACCTGCCACCGGGTATTTGTAGGAATACTCTCCCGGATACTCGGCATACTGCTCATAGGCGGGAGCCATCCCCTGGTAGAGGGGGAACGAGAACAGGGGGACCTTCGTCTCATCAAAGCGGATGAACGCAATCATCTTGCTGTCGGCACTGAAGTCGAACGCCCGGTTGTAGCCGAACTCCTCTTCATTGACCCAGTCGGGAATGCCGTTGAGCACCTCGTTGAACTTGCCGTCCTTTGTCACCTGCGACTCGCTGTTGTCGAACAGGAGTTTCACCAGGAAGAGGTTGTTGTCGCGCACAAAGGCAATGTTGTTTCCGTCGGGTGAGAACAGGGGGACCTGCTGCGGACCGTTCTCTGAAAGCGGCTCGAGCGTGTTGTTCCGCACGGAATAGATATAATATTCCGCCGTGAACGAACGGCGGTAAATGGGACGCGTCTTGGTCTGAATCAGGATGCGGCTTTCATCGGGGGACATGATGTAGCCGTCAAAGCTTTCCAGCTTGACATTCCGGGCTGTAGCCACATCGAACAACGTGCCCACCTCTTTGCCATCCTTGAAAGAGTACTTCACTATGCGCTTGCCGTCGGGACTGATCTGTGCATAGTGTTCACCATCAAGCAGCGGATTCACACCGTAGATGCGTTGCGCTGCATACTTTCCTGACACTACGTCCCGCATCTCCAGCTTGTCAGCAGCCCGTAGCAACGGCGCCGCACAAGCCAAAAAGAGAGCCAATAAAATCGTTAGTTTTTTCATATAATAGGTTAATTATAGTATCCGATGCCGCAAATGTAAAGCTTTCACCGGTTATTTCCACTTCTTTTTCGTATTTTTGTACCCACTTTATGAGACCTGATGTCAGCAAGAGTTTGTTCTACAGCCCACAGACCAGTCAACAGACAGGCAAGGCTTTAGTATGAATGCACAAAGGCAACCCACCACAAACACAATGATACGACATGGAATCATCTCTTCTCTACAATGACCTGAATGTCTTCCTGGGAAGGCGCTTCAAGGAGAAAGTACAGAAAATCTCATTGAATGCCGGTTTTTCCTGTCCGAACCGGGACGGGACTGTCGGACACGGAGGGTGCACCTACTGCAACAATCAGACCTTCAATCCTGCCTATTGCCGGACGGACAAGTCCATCACCGCCCAGCTGGAAGAGGGGAAAGCCTTCTTCTCCCGCAAATATCCCCACATGAAATACCTCGCTTACTTCCAGGCTTACACCAACACGTATGCTGCCGTTGAGGAGCTGAAGGCCAAATATGAAGAGGCCCTCGCCGTCGAGCAGGTCGTCGGTCTGGTCATCGGAACCCGCCCCGACTGTATGCCCGACTCACTGCTGGAGTACCTGAGCGAGCTCAACCGACGGACCTTCCTCCTTGTCGAATATGGCATCGAGAGCACCAGCGACGTGACCCTGAAACGCATCAACCGCGGGCATACCTTCGAGACGGCCCGCGAAACCGTGGAACGTACCGCCCAGGCCGGCATAGCCACCGGTGCACACGTCATCCTCGGGCTGCCCGGCGAAGGGCATGAGGAGCTGATGGAGCAGGCACGCATCCTCTCCCGTCTGCCTCTGACCACCCTGAAGATGCACCAGCTGCAACTCATCAGAGGGACACGCATGGCGCATGAATACAGCCAGTCTCCGTCAGACTTCCACCTGTATACGGCAGACGAGTATGTCGAGCTGGTGATTGACTACATCGAGCGGTTGCGCCCCGACCTGATACTGGAACGCTTCGTCTCCCAGTCCCCCAAGGAACTGCTGATTGCTCCCGACTGGGGCATCAAGAACCATGAGTTCACGGAACGGGTCAAGAAGCGGATGCGGCAACGGCAGACATGGCAGGGAAGACTTTATGAAGCAAAACAAATAACCCTATAACACAAACAACAATGATAACCCTAAAAGGAAAAGTACATTATGTCGGCGTAAACGACCGCATCAAAACCCTATTCGAAGGCTTGTGGCCATTGCCTTATGGAGTGACTTACAACTCCTACCTGATTGCTGACGAGAAAGTAGCGCTCATCGACACGGTCGATGCGAACTATTTCGACCTCTTCCTCGATAAAATCAAGGAGGTCATTGGTGACCGCCCCATCGACTACCTGATCATCAACCACATGGAGCCCGACCACTCCGGTTCCATCCGCCTGCTCCGCCAGTTCTATCCGGAACTGACCGTCGTGACGAACAAGAAGGCACTTGAGATGGTGAAAGGCTATTACGGGACTGCTTCTTCATCCAAGGTCATCGACGAAGGTGACACGCTGGAGCTGGGGCACCATGTACTCCGCTTCCACATGATTCCCATGGTGCACTGGCCCGAGACAATGGTCTCTTATGACCTGACCGACCACATCGTTTTCAGCGGGGATGCCTTCGGATGCTTCGGCGCACTCAACGGCACACCGCTCGACTATCAGATGGACCCGACCATCTACTGGAGTGAGATGGAACGCTACTACTCCAACATCGTCGGCAAATACGGTTCACCGGTACAGCGTGCCCTGCAAAAGCTGAAAGACCTGGAAATCGACATGATTTGTGCAACCCACGGTCCGGTGTGGACCGGCGAGAATGTGCCCCGTGTCATCAGCGTGTATGACCGCCTGAGCCGTTATGCCACGGAAGAAGGAGTGGTTATAGCCTACGGTTCCATGTATGGCAACACGCAGCAGGCAGCCGAAGCCGTAGCAGAAGAACTGTCGCGCGAAGGCATCCGCAAAGTGGTGCTCCATGATGTGGCACGCACGAACCACTCGTTCATCCTTGCCGACATCTTCCGTTACAAAGGCATCATCCTGTGCGCCCCCACATACAATGCCTCCATCTTCCCGCAGATGGAGATGCTCATGAGCGAAATCGAGATGCGAGGCATCAAGGACCGTTACCTGAGCTATTTCGGCTCCTTCTCCTGGGCTTGCCATTCGGTCAAACGGTTGGCTGCATTCAGTGAAAAGGTAGGTTTCGAGGTTGTAGGCAATCCGGTCGAGATGAAGCAGGGGCTGATGCCGGATACCCGCAAGGCATGTGAAGCCCTGGCACGAGCCATGGCAGACCGGCTGAAGATGGACCGTCAACCGGCTTAAGTCTTCCCGTACCAAAAGATAAAGGGTGTGTCAAAAGCAACGTTCCAAGAATCGCTTTTGACACACCCTCTTTCTTATGCCCGGACTGCCCGGCTACTTATCCAGATCCAGTGTGATGGAAGTCACCTGGTTGGGGGCGATAGTCAGCCCCTTCAGGGAAACCTCCTTGTTGAACAAGTTACCGTTGGCGCCGGTGAGATAGGTGCACATGAGCCAAGGAGCCTGCTCGCCTTCATAATCCGCCAACGTCGGCAACATGAAGAAACGGGTGCGATAAGTACTTCCCTCCTCTTCCCAGTTGATGGGCGCATTGCCATAGCCGATATTCTTGGTCCAGAAATATCCCGTACCGTTGGTCTGCGACCAGTCGAAAGCCACCTTGCCATCCACACTCAGCGTATTGCCAGCATATCCGTCCGGAATCATCAGTGTCACTCCCAGCAAATCGAAATGCTCGTCGCTGCACTTCACTTTCAGGTCGACCATACCGACCTGCCGTTGCAGCTCTACACTGAAAGACGTTCCCGCCTCCGTACCCTCCACCACGAACGTGTGCTGTGCATAGAACAGCTCACGACGCACCGGCTGGAAACGGATGTTCCGGAACCAGACAGCAGAATCCGAGTCTATCGCCTGCACTTCCTCGTTCACATGGATGAAACCCTCGTTAAGTCCCTCTCCCAATACATACAAATGATACGTTCCCAGCGGAAGGGTAAGATTCAGGGACGTGAACCCGGGAAGTTCCTCCGCAGTCACGGTGTCGTGCTCCAGCATGTTCCCCTCACAATCCGTCAAGACATAATGGAGGCGATAAAGCAATTCCTGAATGGTGCTCCCCTGTACGTCGTCAACCCCTCGCGAGGCCACCTCCCCATAGTATGCCTGTACCGGTGAAAAACGGACGGTCACCCGTGTACCTTCACTCGTTCCATCATTGCCTTGCCACATCTCCTCATTTTCCTGGCATGCAACCAACAGGCATGCCATGCATAAATAATATAGAATACGTTTCATACGTGAATCATTTTTATTGTTCGGTAATATCAAGTGGATAATCTTCAGAGCTGATTGTAATGCCTTCCGGCGTAAGATTCAAGTCATGCAGCACTCCAAACGTAGCAGCCGACTTCAGGAAGTTGTCATATCGCACCACATCCGAACCGGCAGTCATGCCGTCATCGAACGTCGGGTCTGCGTAATAATACTTGCCGTCGATGCGTACAATGTTCCAGGCATGATTCACCGGTATGTTGCCGTTCGGATAGGCATTTCCGGTCATGTAAATAGCCTGCAGACCGACACGCTGGCACAAGTACTGGTAAGCGCGGGCATAGCCTTCACAGACAATCTTACGCAGTCCGAAAGCACCGTAGAGATTGCCGGCTGAACCTTCCATCTGACCGTAAGTCACGTATTTCAGCAGCTCTTCATAACAATACTTCGCTTTGCCATATTCATCCAATCCCTCCGGCATCCGGTCAATGATGGCATTCGAAGCATCCAGAACAGCCTTATACTTGAACACGTAATCTTCGTAGGGGTACGCAAAGCGCAATGTAATCCAAGTCTTATAAGTACCGTGGTTTGCGACCGATGACAAGTGGAAGAGTGAAGGCAGATCATAGGTCACGGCATTGGAGAGTTCCGTGATTTCCGTCCGCTCCAGCTCCATCGGCACCGGAATGGTCACGCGTGCCAGCGCACTGCCTCCGTCATCAAATGCCACAGCTGCCTTCAATACCTCCAGGTAAGCCGCCTGTTGCGCCTCATTCAGCAATCCATAATAGTAGTAGACGTCCATATCCGGCCAAAGCTCATCACCCGGAATGAAACTGGGCACATCCGCAGCCCCCAGCTCCATGGATATCACTTCGCCCCACTCCACAACCGGAACAAAAGCCGGCATCAATTCTCCAGTCTCGTTCCATGACATGGCAGACAGGTCCACATGCAGACATTGGTTCTTCTTTACCTGGAAGCCAATCTCATCCAACGACACCTTGCAGTCCACTGCCTCCCCCTTCTGTGTAGTCACATAGACATGCAATACGGCACCGGAGGCCGCAGGCTCTTCCATAGGCAGCATATAGAACACTTCCGGGACTGCCCATTTCCGTGGAGTTGCCTCCGTTCCCTTCACCAGGGTCCCATCCCGCAATATCGCCAGGCTCAACTTGTCCTCGGGAACTTCCAACGCCAAAGAATCTATTGTAACGGTTTCTCGGTCGGGCAACTCGATCGACACCTGTCCGACCGCACGTTCCAAATCCAACTGTCCGGCATTCGCTGCCGACAAGGTTGCCACCCCATGAAACAAATCCGTCTGTTGCAATTCGCCGTCCACATCCGTCTTCCATACTACAGTACGTGGATCTATCATTTGCTCCGTCCGTGTAGGATTAACGAGAGTAGCCGTCATGCCACCGTCCGCAGCGGTCTCCCTTACTGCCATGGCATACACCTGATAAGTGTCTTTAGCCGACAAGTTCAATTGAAAAGCCCTGGATGCCAAGGCCGACGGGTCCAGACTTGCAACCCCCTGTTCCGCTCCCTCTATCGGAACCAGTTCACCTGTAGTTGAGTTCCACACCAAGTAGTCAAAAGACGTCAATTCATCCAATGCGACGTCACTTCCCTCTCCAGTAGACAATCCAACAGCCATACTAACCGGACGCAATGCGTTGTCATCATCGGAACAGGAAACGACTCCTCCCCAAGCGAGAAAGAGCATGCTCCAAACCAGCATTTTTTTCATGTCTCTATCATTTTAAAATTAATACTATGCAACGAATGTCTCTCTTGCATTCGTCTCTTCATGCTTCTTAAAGACGATTCAATGGAAAAAAAGGGTTACAAGATGACGCCTTTTTCACCCGGAAGCGCAAAATACCATGTCAACAAACACCCCACAACAACCGTCACAGACAATCATCAAAAAGAAACCTGTACCGACGATTCGGGTAACAAAATCAAGCAAAAAGAAGATTTACGCGAACAAACGTCTGGAGAGACTTGTCCCCATCCCACCCTGACTTCAGGTATAAAATACAGCCGGACGGAAAGCTTCATTTGACATTTTGACAAAATGACATTCCACCATATAAGACCAAACCTCCGGAGACCAAGCATTCACACTCAGCCTGCCGGAGGTTTGATTACAGCTCTCCTCTATAAGTCATGCCTGTCTTGCATCACCTCACAGATTCAAGAAATTCTATCTCTATGATGCGCAAGTTATGACGGCTCTTGCTCTTTCGGGCTTTCTTCTCCATGTCGTTGGCTGCACCACCCGCCACTTCAACAATCTGGCCAAACGCATCCTTATCCGTCGTGCTGCCTTTCAGACGCACTGTAATTTCATTCGTACGGACAGGTTCAGCTATTTCCAGATGAATGTATCCAAGGCTCTTCTCCGTGTTTCCACTCCAGATGAGCTTGTTGCCTGCATAAACTTCCAACGGATAGCTGCGTGAACGCCAACCGTTAAGCTTCATGCAGATGTCATCCACTTCAGCCTCACGTGCCAATGTATAGGTAATCCATGCGGTAGACAGCTGTCCGTCATTGGCCCATTCGCTCAGTTCGTTGTCATCATAGCTCAGTACGGCATCCGCCTGGTTGGCCCCTGCCTGAGCTGAAACAATGGCCACGTCGTGCTTGGTGTCCACATAAGAAGGAGTTTGTGGAGTTTCTCCTTTGAGCAGACTTCCTTTCAGCGTGTTTTGGGGTAAATATTCACTCAAACCACCTTCGGCCTTTACGGGGACGGTTTGCAATACGAGCGTTGCTGCAGGCAATCCTTCAGCCTCGGCCTTCACGGTAATCCTTCCCGCCTTGGTCGTACTGCGGATGAGTGCACGATTGATGCCACACTCCACGGGCAGGTTGGTATCAAGGATATGATTGTATGCCCCTTGGGCAATGCCACCACGCCATTCGGCTTCTCCATCCAACGTGAACTTCACCATGCGGTTGTCGAGCGGACAACGACACCCGTCCTTGTCTACCACCTCAAACTGGAGCAGTGCCATATCAGCTCCATCGGCATGGAATCCCTCCGGATTCTGAATAGCCGTCAGTTTCAGGCTCACGGGCTCACCGGCTGTCTGCAGTGCATAGCGGCTCACTTCCTTACCATTGGCATCATAGCTGACTGCTTCCAGCTTGCCCGGTTGACAGGCTACCTTGTCAAAGGTAAAGAGAAAATGATATTCACGTTTGCCTTTGCCCAGGGACTGACCGTTCAGGAAAAGTTCCACCTCTTCCCCGTTGGACACCACATAGACAGGCTTCACGGTATTCTCCGGATAGTTCCAATGACCAATGATGTAAGTCTGATACTTATCGGTGTCTACCCAACCATTCCACATCACCTGATGGGCAAAGAAACCATCCTTGGAGATACGCATGGCATCCACCACCCCACTGCGACGATAGTTCTCCTCACCACGATAGTGGGTGTTCGTGTCAGAGAAGACAATCTTCGTACCTCCGGCGCTCACACGCAGCCCCGTTCCGGGACGTTCCCGCCAATAGTCATACCAGCGACGCACCTGTTCTACGGCCAGCATGTCCTGATTGCGGTTATAATCTGTGGCAGGCTTGCCTTTATAAAGCGGCCCGGCGCCTTCCTTATGGAAAGGATAACTGTATTCATCCCAATACTTGCGCAAGCCCTCATCACGGCAATACTCCGTAGCCCACATGGGATGCTTCTTGCTCTTGTTGATGTAAAGCATCTCGCCTCCATATTCCGCCTCATTGATATCAAGCATCTCACGTGAACCGATGGCACGACCGCCGAAGGGGTCAAAACGGTCACGGATGCCTTTCATCTCAATCATGTGTTCACGACTGATAGACTCATTGCCGCACTCATAGAAAATAATGCTCGGATTGTTACGGTTATATATGATGGCATCCCGCATTAATTCAGTACGCTGTTCCCATTGGCGTCCCTGACGGTCTTTCTCCGCATCACCCGCAGGCATGGCCTGGAGCAAGCCGACACGGTCGCATGACTCCACATCCTGTTTCCACGGTGTGACATGCATCCAGCGCACCAGGTTGGCATTCCCCTCCACCATCAAACCATTGGAGTAGTCACTTAGCCAGGCAGGAACAGACAAGCCTACAGCCGGCCACTCATTGCTCGTGCGCTGAGCGTATCCCTTCATCTGGATTACCCGGTCATTCAGCCATATCTTGCCCTCACCGAAACGCGTCTTGCGGAATCCCGTACGGGTCATCACTTCGTCAAACGCCTCTCCCTTCTCATCGAGCAACGTAGTCTTTACCTTATAAAGATAGCCATAGCCCCAGCTCCAGAAATGCAGCCCGTTCACGTCGGCGGCTGCCTTCACCAGGCCGGTCTTGCCGGGTTGCAAAGTCAGCTTCTCCCCTTCAAAGGTCTTCACCACCTTGTCGTCAGGGTCGAGTATCGTCACGCGGTAACCGAACGTGCGGGCTTCGGACGCATCGTTCTTCACCTCCGACTCGGCATGAATCTTCGCCTTGCGTCCGGGTATATCAAAATCGGTGGCATAGACATATACCCCGGTTGTACGCAGGCTGCTGTACAAAGGTAGAGTCTGATACACCTTGTCGGTCACATGCAGGAACACATTCTTGGGTATACCACCGTAATTGGCATTGAAATTGCGGTCACTCCACTGGAATTTGGAGTTGGTACGCTTCTCACGATAGAACCAGTTGTTGTCCGTACGCACAGCTATCACATTCTCGCCTTCCTGCATGTAGGGAGTGAGATCGAATCCCACAGCCATTACGCCATTCTCGTGCAAGCCCAGATAATGTCCGTTCAGATAGAATTCTCCCGCCTGGCGAACCCCCTCAAACTCAATGAACACCTTCTTGTCTTTCAGGTTCTCCAATCGGAAATGCTTGCGATACCACACTACGGTGTCGGTATGTTGCTCGATGGAGAGACGGAAAGCCTCATCCTCGTTGAAAGCTCGCGGCAAAGTCACCCGACTCCACGCCGCATCATCGAAGTCCGGATTCTTGGCCGCAGGCACATCGCCCACCAGCAGGCACCAGTCACTGTTGAAGTTGTACTTCTTACGCTCTGCAGCGTGCATGTTCAGTGCGAACATCACGCCCAGCAGCATCGTGAAAAAGAAAAGTCTGCTTTTCATATCATTGTCTGTTATTGATTATTGTTTCTTTGTCTGTCAACGTAAGCCTCATTCTGGGAGCAGTAGAAAATCAGTGGGGATTAGTTTTCCAATATCCAGAGGAATTCCGACCTTTGCCTTATGGAAAAGAATCAATTGGAAGTGCTTGCGCGTATCGTGCTGCCTTCAGAAATACTGGATCATTTTGAGATAGCAGGTGTGCAACAGAGTCGGACAGAGATTCATATTTATCTCGACGAGTTAATGAATGCGGGATTGTCATCAGATGCCAATTTTGCATCCAAAGGCTTCATGGAGGCTGTGAATGTAACCGATTTCCCGATACGCGACCATAAGGTCATACTGGTCATACGCCGTCGCAGGTGGACCGACCTGCGTACAGGCAAGAGTTTCAGCCTTCCAATCAGCCTTGACATAGCCTGCAAAGGAACCCGTTACTCCAAGGAGTTCGGGGCTTTTTTAAAAGAAACGTATGGAGACATCCCCTGTGACCTGCCGTACGCTTGAAACATTCTACCACATAAATGCACATACCTTTGAGAAACAGTACAAGGAAACGCTAAGCGGCTTCCACGACTGGGACCAGCTAGACCATGCCGATTCATGGCTGTTGTTTCCCGAAAACATAGGCCGGCATCTTGCCATAGACGAGTCTTCCCTGTCCAATGGGGAGCTGTATACGTTTGTCACCAACCGTGACCGGCATACAGGTGAAGGAAGTCTGGTGGCGGTCGTTTCCGGCACGAAATCGGAAGACGTGATACAGGTGCTGAAGTTGATAGACGAGGAAGAACGCATGAAAGTGGAGGAAGTGACCCTTGACCTTTCCGATTCAATGCGCAAGATTGTTTCTGTCGCATTTCCGAAGGCTCAAAGAGTGATTGACCGTTTCCACATCCAGAAACTGGCTTGTGATGCCGTGCAGGAAATCCGTGTGGCGCACCGTTGGGACGCCTTGCAGCAAAGCAATGAAGAAATGGAAGAGTGCAAACAAACCGGCAAGCCCTATGTGCCGTTCCGCTTTTCCAATGGAGACACGCGTCCGGAATTGCTCATCAGAAGCCGTTACCTTCTGTTCAAATCAGCAGACAAATGGACGGAAAGACAAAAGGAAAGGGCTAAAATCCTCTTCGAGGAGTATCCTGACATCAAAATGGCTTATGGTCTGTCCCACTCATTAAGAATGATATTCTCAAAGAACACCATCAAAGATGCAGCGCGGTTGAGCATGGCCAAATGGTACAACAAAGTCGATGATTCAAGAATGAAGCAGTTCAATGTCATTGCCTCGACATTCTATGAGCATTATGACGAAATCCTGAACTTCTACAACAAACGCTCATCAAATGCGGCAGCCGAATCATTCAACGCCAAAATCAAACTTTTCAGGGCGAATCTGCATGGAGTCGTAGACAAAAAATTCTTCCTCTTCAGAATCGCAAAGCTGTATGGTTATCCCCACTGATTTTCTACTGCTCCTCATTCTGCTGATAGAGCCCTTCCTTGGCTTTCATCTGCGTATCGGGTACATGATGGCACAGAGGGGAAAAGTAGATAACGGATGGGAAACCCTGTAAATACAGAGCGGTCTGGATACAAAAAAAGGAAGACTATCTTTTCAATAGACTTCCTCTGACGAGCGGAAAACGAGACTCGAACTCGCGACCCCAACCTTGGCAAGGTTGTGCTCTACCAACTGAGCTATTTCCGCAAAGCGTGAAGAGAATGAGACTCGAACTCACACGGCATAATTGCCACTACCCCCTCAAAGTAGCGCGTCTACCAATTCCGCCATCTCTCCAGCATGTCAAAAATTTGCTTTCAAAATCAGTGCCCAAAACAGGACTCGAACCTGCACGGCTGTTAACCACTCGCACCTGAAACGAGCGCGTCTACCATTCCGCCACTTGGGCAACTGATACCGGACACTTCCGGATTGGTTTCATCGATTGATTGAGCGGAAAACGAGACTCGAACTCGCGACCCCAACCTTGGCAAGGTTGTGCTCTACCAACTGAGCTATTTCCGCATCAATCTTTGTTTCTCGATTGCGGTTGCAAAGGTAGGCATAATTTTGAAACCTGCAAACAATTCGACAAAAAAAATCACTAACTCATGCGATTTTTATAGTCTTCATAGGTAAAACGCTTATATACGTCTAATGTCCCATCCGCACGCAACAAGGCGATTCCAGGATGTTGGATGCCATTAAACATATTGGTTTTCACCATTGTATAATGTATCATATCTTCAAAGATGACAGGCTCACCCACTTGCAGGAAGTGATCGAAGCGCCAAGCCCCCATATAGTCCCCGCTCAAGCAACTATTTCCGCCCAAACGGTAAATCGGGTCATTGGGCTTTGCATGTTTCACCGCTTCATCCGGCAATGTTTCCGCTCCACGTACTTTAGGCTGATAGGGCATCTCCAGGCAATCGGGCATGTGACAGGTAAAACTTACGTCCAAAATGGCTGTACGTATGCCACGGCTCTCCACGATGTCTACTACCCGACTGACGAGCGGTCCCGTCTGCCAGGTAAAAGCGGAACCGGGCTCCAGGATAAGATGCAGATGGGGATACCGCGCTTGCAAGCCTTGCAACAGACGGACGAGATGTTCCACATCATAGTCCTCCCGAGTCATCAAATGCCCGCCCCCCAAATTGAGCCATTTCAATTGAGGGAACCAACGGGAGAATTTCTCTTCCAAATGCTGCAACGTATGTTCCAGCTCATAGGAACTGCTCTCACAATGACAATGACAATGAAATCCTTCGATTCCTTCAGGCAACTGCTCCGGCAACAAATCGGCAGTCACTCCAAAACGGGTACCCGGCGCACAGGGATTGTACAGCTCCACTTCCACTTCCGAATATTCGGGATTGACACGGATGCCACACGATATGGGTTCCGCATAGGCTTTCACCTGCGGATAGAAACGTTCATATTGACTGAAAGAATTGAATGTAATATGATTGCTGCACCGCAATATTTCAGAGAAGTCCTCCTCCGTATAAGCCGGAGAATAGGTGTGTGCCTTACTCCCAAACTCTTCAAAAGCCAAACGAGCCTCATAGGGAGAGCTGGCTGTCGTAAAATGAATATATTCCCGGAAAATCGGAAATGACTTCCACATGGCAAATGATTTAAATGCCAATATGATTTCCACCCCGGCACGTTCCTTGACCGAACGAATCAGTTCAAGATTCCGACGAAGCAGTTCCTCTTCCATCACATAACAAGGAGAAGGGATAATGTCCAGATGTTCTGACACCTTTGAAAAATGAAGGTTGCTTTCCATTCTATAAACTATTGTAGATTTATTTATTTCACATTCGATTCGACTGAAGCCACTCCCAGCTGCAGCCAGCCGGAAGCAATGGACCGGTTTCCACCGCTTACCCGATAACCTTGAAACGGGCAAACTTCAACAGAAGTTGCTTTACTCCGGCATTTTGGAAACGGACAGTCGCTTTACAGTTCTCTCCCGTCCCCTCCACGCGTTCGATTATTCCTATGCCAAAGCGCTCATGTTCGATCTGTTGACCGGCACATACTCCATAGCTGTTTGTACCCGAAGATGCCACAGGCTCCGTGCTGGTCATTTTCTTCAAGCGGGGAGTCTCCGGAGCTTCTGTCTTGCCCTTCGGACGTTCTTCTGCAAAAAGACGGGAACGTACGGGCTCGGTAGTCTTGCGCACCGGTGTGACACGTCGGGAAGAAGTCTGCATGTTTTGGGGGAGTTCCAAGAATCGTGCATCAATATCACGCAGGAAACGGCTCGGATTGCCAAACTCCATGCGCCCATAACGGAACCGACTCCGTGCAAAAGAAAGGAAGCAATGTTTCTCTGCCCGGGTAATAGCCACATAGAACAAGCGACGTTCTTCCTCCAGCTCCCGATAAGAGTTCTTTGCCATCGCACTGGGGAACAAGTCCTCTTCCAAGCCTACGACAAAGACGGTGTTAAACTCCAAGCCTTTGGCTGAATGTACCGTCATCAAGGTAATCTTCTCTTCGGAATCAGAACGATCCATATCCTGGTCGGACAGCAATGATACTTCAGACAGAAAATCCGGCAGATACACATGTTCCGCCTCTCCTTCTTCCTGACGGGTACTACAGAAATCATGTATACCATTCACCAGTTCTTCCACATTCTCCTGACGACTCAAGCTTTCCGGAGACTTGTCCTGATAGATTTCATTGATGATACCGGACTGACGTATGATGTCTGCTCCAAGTGTGTATGCATCCTCCGTCATCACACGTGCCTGAAAATTCGCTATCAACTGCCGGAACGCCATCAGCTTGTTTGCAGTGCCCTTATTAATGGACAGTGCATACGCCTCAGGCTGGCACAGGACGGTCCACAGACTGACGTGAGCTTCAGTGGCTGCCTGAATGATCTTATTGACGGTCGTATCGCCGATACCACGGGCTGGATAATTGATGATACGCTTGAACGCTTCTTCATCGTCGGGATTCACCACCAGACGGAAATAGGCTATCACATCCTTGATTTCCTTCCGCTGATAAAATGACAGACCTCCATAGATGCGATAAGGCAAAGACCGTTTACGCAATGCCTCTTCAAAGATTCGCGATTGTGCATTGGTACGGTAAAGGATGGCGAAGTCGGAATAAGCTATATCTTCCCGTCGATGCAGCTCCACCACCTTATTGGCCACAATCTCTCCTTCTTCCACATCGGAATAGGCATCTGTCACTTTGATGCGGTCCCCCGTCTCATTCTCCGAAAAGACTTCCTTGCGGATCTGCTCCCTGTTTTTCTCAATCAGACTGTTGGCTGCGTTTACAATCGTCTGTGTCGAGCGATAGTTCTGTTCCAGCTTGAACAGCTTGGCATCCTTATACTGGCGGGTAAACTTCAGAATGTTGTCGATATTCGCACCCCGGAAGGAATAGATACTTTGCGCGTCATCGCCAACGACACAGACACGTTGCCGCTCCCTGGTCAGTTGCCACACAATGCTATGCTGGGCAAAGTTTGTATCCTGATACTCGTCGACCAGCACATAAGCAAAACGTTCCGCATATTTATGACAAATTTCAGGATGTTCTTCAAACAATAAATAGGTATAGAGCAACAAGTCATCAAAGTCCATGGCTCCGGCTTGCCGGCAACGTTCCCAATAGCGAAGATATACCTTATATATATCACCCATCTTCGCCTCCCGGTCCGACTCCCGCAATTCTGTATTGGAGGCATACGCCTGCGGTAACACCAGATAGTTTTTTGCATTGGAAATCCGACTCTGCACAGAAGCCGGCTTGTAAGTCTTATCGTCCAGCCCCATTTCCTTGATGATTGCCTTTATCAGGCTGCGGGAATCGGTCTGGTCATAAATAGTGAAGTTGGACTTGAAGCCCAGGACCTCAGCCTCCGTCCGCAAGATGCGTGCAAAGATGGAATGAAAGGTTCCCATCCATAAATACCGGGCACGCTCCCATCCCACTTGCCGTGCCACGCGGCTCTTCATCTCCGCTGCGGCTTTATTGGTAAAGGTCAACGCCAATACGGACCAAGGTTCATAGCCCTGTTCCAGCAGATAAGCAATTTTATAGGTCAATACGCGCGTCTTACCTGAACCGGCTCCGGCTATCACCAACGAAGGTCCGTCAATATACAACACGGCCTCCCGCTGACTCTCATTCAATTCATCTATATAATTTGTACTCGCTTGCATCAGAATTTCTATTTGGGCGCAAACTTAGATAAAGTAGAATAAACAGGCAAAAAATCATAGCCCTAAAAAGATTTCCTCTCAAGCAGCTGACCGGCACGTCACCTTTCTCCCCGACAGAGAAACCAAACGCTACAGGAAACGGGCAGTACCCAACATAATGACAGCTTTCCGCGAAGATTTCTTCGTTTATTCCGGAGAAATTCCGTAAGTTTGCATGAAAATTCGCCCCGATTGTTCATTGGCTTTTGAGTGGATTTTTGATTTAAAACGAGTCTATCCAAACAAGCTAAAGACCGTCCGGGAAGAAACAGTCATGATTGTACAAACCATGACAGACAAACTAGAGAATGACCATAAACGAAATCATCCATAAAATTTCGAACAGGCTATGACGAAGAAAAAGACAGAAGCTGCTGCTTCTACAGACAAATTATCCACCTTACGCAATATCGTTCACATCCTGAGAAGTGAAACCGTCCAATTCATTTTCGGGCTTTTGTGTATTATATTCTCTTTCTACCTATTGCTGGCATTTACCTCCTTCTTCTTCAACGGAGGTGCCGACCAAAGCATTGTAGCGAATCCGGAGACAGGAGAACTACTTTCAGTCGACAACAACATACAGAATTCAACCGGTTCACGAGGAGCTGTTCTTGCAGAATTCCTCATCAATCGCTGCTTCGGTTTTTCCGCCTATTTCATCGCAATCTTCTTGGGGATCGCTGGTCTGCAGCTTGTCAAGGCTGAGTATCATTTCCGGATATGGAAATGGTTCATCAGCTGTACAATTCTGATGATATGGGGTTCTATCTTCTTTGGCTTTTTGTTTGAAAGTACGTTTGGAAACAGTTTTATCTACCCGGGCGGAATCCACGGACATAACATCAGCATGTGGCTGTCTTCACAGATTGGTGCTACGGGAGTTATCCTCCTGCTATTGGGGGTAGCTGTCATTTACCTTGTATATATGAGCCGTTCCACCATCCGTGTCGTACGCCGTATCCTTCATCCGTCTCTCAAGAAGAAGAAAGATACAACTGTGTCTGCTGCTGCGGCTCCTGCTCCACAACAGAATGATACAACAGAACCAAAACATACGGAAGAAAAGACACCGGACACAACATCTCAGGATGTGGAAGAGGAGCCCCAACCGCTGACTTTCAATCTGGATACGACTCCGTCATCGCCTGCAAACGCCTCCCGTCGCCAGGCAACACTCACAACTATGGAGGAAGAAGCGGAAGAAACGCCTGAGGATGAAAAAAAAAGCACATTAGTACCCCCTCCGACTTCTCCGAAGCCTGACAAGGCCCCGGAGATGGAAGTCAGTATCGGTGGAACGGAAGAAGACAACGAAATTACCCAGCTTCCTCCCTACAATCCCAAACTCGATTTGGAGAACTACCATGCACCGACCATTGACCTGCTGAAAAAATACGAGGACAACTCTCCGTCCATCGACCGGGATGAGCTGGATGCCAACAAGGATCGCATCATCGACGTGCTGCGTAGTTTTGGTGTGGAAATCTCTTCCATCAATGCCACAGTCGGTCCGACCATTACCTTGTATGAGATTACGCCGGCACAGGGAGTGCGCATTGCCAAAATCCGCAACCTGGGCAGTGACATTGCCCTGAGCCTGGCAGCCAAAGGTATCCGCATCATTGCCCCGATACCCGGCAAGGGAACGATCGGTATCGAAGTGCCTAATTCGAAGGCTAAGATTGTCCCCATGCGCGACATCATTGCCAGCAAGAAATTCCAGGAGTCAACTTTCGACCTTCCTATCGCATTGGGTAAGACCATCACCAACGAAGTGTTTGTCGCTGACTTATGCAAAATGCCACACGTCCTGGTGGCAGGAGCTACCGGACAAGGTAAGTCTGTCGGATTGAACGCCATCATTACTTCCTTGCTCTATAAAAAGCACCCGGCAGAATTGAAATTCGTCATGGTTGACCCCAAAATGGTCGAATTCAGCATGTACAATCCCATTGAGAAGCACTTCCTGGCGAAACTGCCCGATGGCAATGAAGCGATTATCACAGACCCGACCAAAGTGATACAGACGCTGCAATCACTCTGTATCGAGATGGACAACCGTTATGAATTGCTCAAAGCCGCAAACGTGCGCCAAATCAAGGAATACAACCAGAAGTTCATCAACCGGCAACTGAATCCGGAAAAGGGACATAAGTTCCTGCCCTATATCGTTGTCATCATTGATGAGTTCGGCGACTTGATCATGACAGCCGGTAAGGAAATCGAGACACCGATTGCCCGTATCGCCCAGAAAGCACGTGCCGTAGGTATCCACATGATTATCGCGACCCAACGTCCTGCCGCCAATATCATCACGGGAGTCATCCGGGCTAACTTCCCGGCACGGATTGCCTTCAAGGTATCCACGATGATGGAGTCACGCATCATCCTCGACACCCCGGGAGCGGACCAACTCATCGGACGTGGAGACATGCTGATTTCCCAGTCAAACGAACTGACCCGTATCCAATGCGCCTTTGTCGATACGCCTGAAGTGGAAAACATCACGGAGTACATCAGCCACCAGCAAGGCTACCCGTCGGCCTTCTACCTGCCGGAATATGTGGGAGAAGAGAGTGACAGCAGCATGAATGAGGTGGACATGAACCGACTCGACCCGATGTTTGCCGATGCAGCCAGACTGGTTGTCAGCTACCAGCAAGGTTCAACTTCCCTTATCCAACGCAAATTCTCCATTGGCTACAACCGGGCGGGACGCATCATGGACCAGCTGGAACATGCCGGTATCGTCGGTCCCAGTGAAGGCAGCAAGGCACGTCAAGTGCTATGCGTAGACTTGGATGACCTGGAAACGCGATTGGCAAATTTGCAACAATAAACTTTAGTAAGCTCAATATCATTATGAAAATCAGGAACATTTTATCATGCATATTATTATCCGTCTGCACCTTGGGAGTGCAGGCGCAAAAAGAGACGCAGGCCCGTCAGCTGTTGGACAAGACCGCTGCCATCTTCAACGATAAGGGGGTAGACGTGAAATTCAGATTCTGGACAAATGGGAACAAACAGGACCAAACCTCCGGAAGCATTGCCGTAAAAGGCAACAAGTTTCATCTGACGACTCCATCCGCCATCACGTGGTTCGATGGAAAGACACAGTGGAGCTACCTGCCTGCCAACCAGGAAGTGAACGTCAGCAACCCGACACCTGAGGAACTGCAGAGCATCAATCCCTATGCCTTCATCGGCCTGTACAAGCAAGGTTACACCTATCGGGTAGGGGCACGCAAGAACTATCAGGGAAAAGCCATCGACGAAATCGACCTGCAAGCGGAAAATCCCAAACAAGAGATTCAGGCTGTCAAGTTGTATGTCGACAAGCGCAATGCGCAACCTCTTTATATCAAAATAACAGATTGTAACAAAAATATCAATGAGATAGAAGTTACATCTCTGAAAAAAGCTCTACTTTTACCGGACAATCGGTTTATCTTTGACACAAAGCAATATCCGAATGCTGAAGTCATTGACTTGAGATAATCAGAATCACATAAATAAGATCAAACAGTATGAGTACAGAAAGAGTTAGATGCCTGATCATCGGTTCAGGTCCTGCCGGATATACAGCGGCAATTTATACCGGTCGTGCAAATATTGCTCCGGTCCTTTATGAAGGAATCCAACCGGGCGGTCAGTTGACTACGACGACAGAAGTTGAGAATTTTCCCGGATATCCGGAAGGAATTACCGGACCGGAACTGATGGAAGACTTGCGCAAACAGGCTGAACGCTTCGGTGCTGACATCCGTAGCGGTATCGCCGTAGCAGCCGACCTCAGCAAAGCTCCTTATAAGGTTACGATTGACGATGGAAAAGAAATCGAAGCCGACACCATCATCATCAGCACCGGCGCAACAGCCAAATACCTGGGATTGGAAGATGAAAAGAAATACGCAGGTATGGGCGTCAGTGCTTGTGCTACCTGCGACGGATTCTTCTATCGCAAGAAAGTGGTAGCCGTGGTCGGAGGTGGTGACACTGCCTGCGAAGAGGCTACCTACCTGTCGGGATTGGCTTCCAAGGTATACCTCATCGTCCGCAAACCTTATCTGCGTGCATCCAAAATCATGCAGGACCGCGTACTGAACAATCCGAAAATCGAGGTGCTTTTTGAACACAATACAGTAGGCTTGTTTGGAGAAAACGGTGTTGAAGGCGCACATGTTGTCTACAAGATGGGTGAACCGGAAGAGAAACGTTACGACATTGCTATTGACGGATTCTTCCTCGCCATCGGGCATAAACCGAACTCCGACATCTTTAAGCCCTATGTAGACACCGACGAAGTTGGCTACATCATCACGGAAGGAGCAACTCCGCGTACAAAAGTACCCGGCGTATTTGCTGCCGGCGATGTTGCCGACCCGCACTACCGTCAGGCTATCACGGCGGCAGGAAGCGGTTGCAAGGCAGCCATCGAAGTGGAAAGATACTTGAGCGAACACGGACTCTAAGTCTGTGTAACGGATAACGCAGATGACATCAGGCTATCACAAGCCATGCCATCTGCGTTTTTTCATTGAGCAAGCAAAAGACTTGCCTGTCCCTATTCTTCAACCAACGACTTACGAGATGAGAAAAACTACTCTCCTATCCTTCAGCCTGTGTCTGCTGTTTCTTGTGTTTCTGTCTTCGTGCCGCAGCATCACCCCCTCCTACAATTACCGCGAACTGGCGCGTGCCGGTATCACCTTGGGAATGGACATCGAGCAGGAAGACAACCACCGTCTCTACGTGGAAGCATCCAAATGGATTGGAACTCCTTATCGCAACGGAGGAAGCAACCGCAAGGGAGTGGATTGTTCCGGACTGACAGCCGCCCTATATAATAAGGTATATAAGGTCAAGCTGCAACGTTCCAGCGACGGACAACTCAAAAAGGACTGCCGACGCATCAGCAAACGGCAGTTACAGGAAGGCGACCTCGTCTTTTTTCATGGGAAGCGTTCCCGACGCACTGCCAATCACGTCGGTGTTTACCTGAAGAACAACAAATTTATCCATGCCAGCAGCAGCCAGGGAGTCATCGTCAGTGACTTGGATGAAAGCTATTGGAAACGCTACTGGCTCTCCGGAGGAAGAGTAAAATAACATTTATTAGTAGGGCAAACCTGATACTGTTCTGTTTTTTCTCTACAAACATTTGTGTATATCAACCGATTGATGTAATTTTGCGCCCGATTTAGTCCGTTCGGGTACGAAGAAGTAATATCGGAAGGCCGATGTTCACCTGACGGAGAAACCGTTTAATCTTATTATAAAATGTACGTAATCGTAGAAATTAACGGACAACAGTTCAAAGCTGAAGAAGGCAAGAAGCTGTTTGTACACCACATTCAGAATGCTGAAAACGGCGCAACTGTTGAATTTGACAAAGTTTTGTTGGTTGACAACAATGGTAATGTAACGGTAGGTGCTCCTACTGTAGAAGGTGCAAAAGTTGTTTGCGAAGTAGTTTCTCATCTGGTAAAGGGCGACAAGGTCCTCGTATTCCACAAGAAGAGAAGAAAAGGCTACAGAAAGTTGAACGGTCACCGTCAACAATTCACAGAGTTAACAATCAAACAAGTTATTGCTTAATCATTTAAATTTTAGTAGAAATGGCACATAAAAAAGGTGTTGGTAGTTCAAAGAACGGCCGTGAATCAGCAAGTAAAAGATTAGGCGTAAAGATATTTGGTGGACAAGTTTGCAAAGCCGGTAACATCATTGTTCGTCAAAGAGGTACTGTGCACAATCCCGGTGAAAACATCGGCATGGGTAGTGACCACACTCTTTACGCATTGGTAGATGGTACTGTATGCTTCAAAAAGGGACGTAACAACAAGAGTTACGTATCAATTATCCCGACGGCTGAAGCGTAAACCTCATACTGAAGACATAGAAAGGCTCATGGAAAATCCGTGAGCCTTTTTTGTATTTTATACAAAGGAATCTCTATCTTTGCAAGCGATTCTACATACCATTCAGGAATTTAACAAGACATACAGATATGCTTACCATCAAACAAATTACAGACGACACGGAGAAAGTCATCCGTGGACTGGAAAAGAAACATTTCGAACATGCAAAAGAAGTCATCGCTAAAGTAATAGAACTAAACGATAAACGAAAAGCCTCACAAGCACTACTCGACAACAACCTTGCCGAAATCAATACTACTTCCAAGACAATCGGCGCACTGATCAAGAGCGGAAAGAAAGAGGAAGCCGAAGCGGCAAAAGCACGCGTGGCTGAAATCAAAGAAGCCAACAAAAGCCTGGAGGAAGCCAAGGAAGGGGCTGCCAACGAAATGCAGGCTCTGCTCTACACAATTCCCAACATCCCTTACGACGAAGTGCCTGAGGGCAAGACTGCGGAAGACAACGTCGTGGTCAAGATGGGCGGCATGGAGACAGAACTGCCCAAGAACGCACTGCCTCACTGGGAGCTTGCCAGGAAATACGACATCATCGACTTTGACTTGGGCGTAAAGATTACCGGCGCCGGATTCCCCGTATACAAAGGGAAAGGGGCACGGCTGCAACGTGCGCTGATCAACTTCTTCCTGGATGAGGCACGCGAGGCAGGCTATACGGAAATCATGCCGCCGACGGTCGTGAACGCCGCATCGGGATACGGCACGGGACAGTTGCCTGACAAGGAGGGACAGATGTATCATTGTGAAGTCGATGACCTCTACCTCATCCCGACGGCTGAAGTGCCTGTCACGAATATCTACCGCGATGTCATCCTCGATGAGAAGGACCTCCCGATCAAGAATTGCGCATACACGGAGTGTTTCCGTCGGGAAGCCGGCTCCTATGGAAAGGAAGTACGCGGACTGAACCGCCTGCATGAATTCTCCAAGGTGGAACTGGTGCGCATCGACAAGCCGGAGCATTCCCGTCAGTCACACCAGGAAATGCTGGACCACGTGGAAGGGCTGCTGAAGAAACTGGAACTCCCCTATCGCATCCTTCGTCTGTGCGGAGGAGACATGAGCTTCACCTCTGCCATCTGCTATGACTTCGAGGTTTATTCGGAAGCTCAGCAACGTTGGCTGGAAGTCAGCTCCGTATCCAACTTCGACACCTATCAGGCAAACCGCCTGAAGTGCCGTTACCGTACGGCGGAAAAGAAGACGGAACTCTGCCACACCCTCAACGGCTCTGCACTGGCATTGCCGCGCATCGTGGCTGCATTGCTGGAGAACAACCAGACACCCGAGGGCATCCGCATCCCGAAGGCACTCGTTCCGTATTGCGGCTTCGACATGATCGACTGATTCATACCAATAAATTCATACAAAGCACGAATCCGGGGAACTTACGGGTTCGTGCTTTTATCTTTACACCTGACTCAACATGCTACATTTCGACTGCGACTACATGGAGGGAGCGCATCCGCTCATCCTGGAACGTCTCCTGCAGACAAACCTGGAACAGACACCCGGTTATGGCTGCGACATCTACACACAACGTGCCAAAGAGAAAATCCGGCAAGTCTGCAACTGTCCCGAGGCTGCCGTACATTTCCTGGTAGGGGGCACACAGACCAACGCCACGGTCATCGACGGACTGCTCCGCACGTATGAAGGCGTACTGGCTGCCGAGACTGGACACATCAACGTGCACGAGTCCGGAGCCATCGAAGCCAGCGGGCACAAGGTCCTGACCTTGCCACAGACCGACGGGAAGGTCCAGGCTGAGGATGTGGATCGCTACATCACGTCGTTTTACCAGGATGCGACCTACGAGCACATGGTGGCTCCGGGGATGCTGTACATTTCCTTCCCGACTGAATATGGCACGCTCTACAGCCGGAAGGAACTGGAGGCGCTCAGCGAAACATGCCACCGCCACCACATCCCGCTCTTCATCGACGGGGCGCGGATGGGCTATGGACTGACGGCCATACCGGCAGATGTCACGCTGGAAGATATTGCACGCTGGAGCGATGTCTTCTACATCGGTGGAACGAAAGTCGGAGCGTTGTTCGGCGAAGCGGTCGTCGTGACCAATCCCCGGCTGCTGACTCACTTCTTCCCCATCATCAAGCAGCACGGTGCCCTCCTGGCAAAGGGACGTCTGCTGGGCATCCAGTTCGACACGCTGTTCACCGACGGGCTGTATTTCCGCATCGCCCGGCACGCCAACGACATGGCAGAGAAGCTCAAAAAGGGATTTGCTGACAGGCACTACCGTTTCTTCATGGATTCGCCGACCAACCAGCAGTTCGTGATTCTCAACAACCGGCAGAAGGAGGAACTGCACCGCCATGCGACCTTCGAGACGTGGGCGGTCATCGACGAATCGCACTCCGCTGTCCGGTTCGCTACGAGCTGGGCGACCCGCGAAGAAGATGTGGACGCACTGATTGAACTTTTATAAGAATACCTGCTAAGACAAAGGTGGCACCCTCCGCAAAGAAGATGCCACCTTTGTTATGATGCAACAGGACGTTTCCCGTAGGCTGAAATCGTCACTTATTCTTCATCCGCAAACATCGGATCCCAGGCGGGCAGACGGACGGGTTTCTCCTTCTCAAGCAATTCCAGCACCTTGGCAGGAACATACTTCTTGTTGACAGCCAGGCGGAACATGTATTCATCAAACCATTGGTCGGTCATGATGAGATGGCCCTTGTATCCCACCTGTCCCCAGCTGTTCTCCACCATCCATTTCTTGGGCTTGCCATTGGCGTCCAGGTCTACCGCCATCAGGGTCATGGCATGCGTCGAACCGCTGGCGAAGGTCTGGATGCGTTGCTTCTTGTCCATGCCGAACGTAGTGCCGAAGAGCGAATCGTAATCGTAGTTGCGCAGGTCGAGCAAGCCGCGTTTCTGGTTGAGGAACTTGCCCACATCGCAGGAGAAGTACATCATCGTGCTGTCCTTGATGGAGGCAATCGCCATCGGCTTGATTTCATCCATCGGCAGATTGACGTACAACCAGTTGTGGCCGTCGTAGGCATGCCGGTCGTAGTCGATTTCATACACCTTCCAATAGGGACGTGACGGGTCGTTCATCACCATGATGTAGTCGTTCACATAGTCTTCGTTGATGAATTCCTTGAAGAAGGATTGCGGTGTATAGGTCTTCATCTCACCGCGCGGCTTGCCGTCGGCGTCGCGCATCACCCACTGGAACTCGGTGACAGGCTCGCCCAGCGTGAGTACCAACATGCGGTAGATGGTTCCCAGCATCTCCGTCTTGCTCTGTTCCAATTGCTTGGCTTTGGCGCCTTTGGCAGCCTGGTCGCGCAACTGCAGACCGAACTCACGCAGCTTCAGCTTGATGAAGTTTGCCATCTGTGCCGTGTTCTCGCTGCTGAAGGTCTCCGGCATTACTCCCTTGGGCACGACACCGTATTTCATCACGATATCCATGACACCGGTGAACTGTCCGCCGTCGCTCAACGGATTCTTGAAGAGATGCTCCACCATGCGGTCGTCCATCGGACGGTCTGCCGTATCGATGATGCCCTGCAGGAAAAGGTTCGACTTCTCCAGCTGATCCCAGAAGAAACCGTAGCTCTGCGAGAATTCCAACGAAGGGAGGTCATACTTGGCAATCATTTTGGCACGCATCACGTTCAATCCCGTGAACAGCCAGCAGCGGCCCGATGATTTCTGGTCGGTGATGCCGCGCGACAGGACCTTGTCACTGAAATACGTGTCAAAGTCCGCTGCATTTTCATGATTCAACGCCAACACACGGATGTCATTGGCTGTAATGGCGTTCAGCAAAGCCTTGTCGGCTGCCGTACCTTTGTACGCTTTTCTGATTTCGCGCAACATGTCTTCAGAGATGCCTCCCTGCTGCTGTGCCTGCAATCCGCCCCATGCCAGGGTCATTAAGCAGACTGAAAGGATAGATTTCTTCATAGATTGAAAGAATTTTAAAAGATATTTGTCGCAAACTTAAAAAAGAATCTTGAGCCTGCAACAATCTTTTACGCTCTTTTTCCGCGGCAAGACGCGAGAATTCGTATTTTTGCTCCTCAAACGAAAAAGACAGACGACTTATCAAACGGCTTAGCAACATCGCGCGCATCTGCATCACCGGCATACTCTGCCTGTATGCAGCCCTGATACTCCTGCTGAACATCCCCTATGTCCAGCAGCATTTGTCCGTATGGGTATCAAAAGAATTGAGCAAACTCCTGCAGACGGAGGTCTTTGTGGGCAACGTCGACGTCGGGCTGGTCAACCGCGCCATCATCGACAATGTCAGCATCGAAGACCGCGAGGGGAACGTCCTCCTGAAGGCGGACCGCGTCTCTGCCAAGTTCGACTTGCGCGCCTTGCTGCAGGGAGACATCGTCATCAACAACGTGCAGCTGCACAACATGCACCTCAACCTTGCCAGGCGCGACTCTGCCGCCGCCCCCAACTACCAGTTCCTCATCGACGCCTTCTCGTCCGACGAACCTTCGTCGGGGAGCGACCTGAGCCTCCGCATCAACGCCTTGCTCATCCGCCACGGACGCATCACCTACAACCTGGCGTCTGCAGAGGAGACTCCCGGACGGTTCAACGCCCGGCACCTCGCTCTCGAAGACCTCCGGGCGAACATCTCGCTCAAGGCGCTCCGCAACGACTCCATCAACACCACCATACGCCACCTCAGCTTCCGGGAACACTCCGGGCTCACGCTGGAGAACCTTGCCTGCAAGCTGGTCGCCAATCCGCGTCACCTGACGCTCTCGCGCTTCGCCTTGCAGATGCCGGGCACGCTCCTGCGGCTCGACACGCTGGAGGCTGCCTACGACTCCGGCGCCCGGGAGCCGTGGAAGACGATGCGCGTCAGGGGCGGCATCGGACGCTCGTCCGTCACGCTGAGCGACCTGCAATGCTTCGTGCCCGCCCTCGCGTCCTTCAACGACCCGCTGTGGGTGCAGGCAGGCATACAGGGCAATGAGAAGGAGGTCACCCTCAGCCACCTGCAGATACGTTCCGACAACAACGACGTCCGCCTGCGCCTGCATTGCCGCGTGCGCAACCCGTTCGAACCGTCGCGCCGGTTCTTCGACTGCACCTTGCCGGAACTGAACGTCACCAGCACCGGCTTCCGCTTCCTGACGCAGAACCTGGGCATGGAGACCATCCATCCGCTGCTCACGAGGCTGGGCTATCTCTCCTTCCAAGGCAGCGCACGGGGCATGCTCAAGGATTTGCAGCTCCAGGGACTCATCCGGAGCGCGGCAGGCGAACTGGACACCAACCTGCACCTGGGACTGGACGGACAGCAGAAGACCTTCCACGGACAACTCCTCACCGAGGGATTCCAACTCGGAAGCCTCCTTGCCCAACCGGACCTGGGGCGCGTCTCGCTGAACGTCGAGGTCAAGGGACAGCAGACCGGCAGCAGCTACCCGACACTGAACGTGACGGGACACCTGCCCCTCGTGGAATACAAGGGACACAGCTACGGCGACATCCACCTCAACGTGAACTACCGCGAAGGCTACTACCGGGGCTTCCTCAACCTGGAGGATGCCGACGGGAGCCTCGCCGTCAGCGGGGACTTCAACCCGACGAAATCCATCCCCGAGTTCAACCTCCTCGCCTCCCTCGACCACCTGCGGCCGGACCGCCTGGGGCTGACGGACAAGTATCCCGGCTGCGAACTCTCCGCACGCATCCGTACGAACTTCACAGGAAACACTTTCGACAACTTCACGGGAAACATACACGTCGACAGCCTGCACTTCCGTTCACCGGAAGGCAACTACGTCCTGCACCACTTCACCGTCAGCTCCTACCCCAATGAGCAGAAGGAACGGGAGATTCACATCGACTCCGACTTCCTCAACGGCGAGGGACACGGACACTTCACCTTCGCCGACCTGCCGCGGGGCTTCACACGGATGCTCGGCAACTACCTGCCCCTGTTCATCCGCAAGAACACCGACACGAAGCCCGGCAACAACCGCCTGAGCTTCTCACTCCGCCTGACGGACACCGAGATGCTGGAGAAGATGTTCCGCGTCCCGCTCGACGTCCGCATGCCCGCCACCATCAAGGGATACTTCCACGAACGCAACAACCAGGTGAAAGTCGAAGGCTATTTCCCTGCCTTCAGCTACAAGGGCAAGCGTTACGAGTCGGGCATGGTGCTCATCGACAATCCGCAGGACCGGCTGCAGGCATTGGTGCGGCTCACGCAGCAGATGCAGGGCAACTCCATGCTGAACCTCTCGCTGAAAGCCGAGGCACGCGACAACGAACTCAAGACCTTCTTCCACTGGGGCAACAATACCGAACGCACCTACAGCGGCGAGTTCGCCACCGTGACACGCTTCCGTCAGCGGGACACGAAGCACGACAACCCGAGCGCACGCATCGAGATTCTCCCCTCGGACATCATCATCAACGACACCACCTGGACACTCCGCCCGTCGGTCATCGACATCGACTCCGGACGGGTCGTCGTCAACGACTTCCGCTTTGAACACGGGCCGCAGCACATCCACATCGACGGCAAGCTGACCGAAAACGAGCACGACGCCGTCCGTGTCGACCTCAATGACATCCGCCTGGAGTACATCTTCGACATCATCCAGTTCCATCCCGTCGACTTCCGCGGGTTCGCCAGCGGAAAGGCGGTCGTGACGCAGGCAATGAAGAGCCCCGCGCTCGACGCCGACCTCCGCATCCGCGACTTCACCTTCAACCACGGCTACATGGGCGACATGAAGATTCGCGGACTGTGGAACGCCGAGGAGGGCGACATCCATCTCGACGCCGACATCCGCGACGCCTCCCGTCGTGCCCGCACCACGGTGCAGGGTTGGGTCTCCCCACCCAAGGCGGGGCTGGACCTCCACATCACCGCCGACAGCACCAACCTGGAGTTCCTCAACATGTACACCGCGAGCGTGTTCCGCCACCTGTCGGGACGCGTCACGGGCGACATACGCCTGCACGGACCCTTCGCCAACCTGAATCTCGAAGGCAAAGCCTCCGGCAACGCCCGCGTCGACGTCGGTGTACTCAACGCCGCCTACGACCTGCAGCTCGACTCCGTCAGTCTGCTCCCCGGCTCCATCGAATTCCGTCAGGCACGCATGACCGACAAGGACGGACACACCGGACAGGTGGAAGGCACCCTCGCGCACGACCACCTGCGCAACCTGCGCTACCGCTTCACCTTCGACACCGACAACATGCTGCTCTACAACGCACCCGAGAGCGAGGATGCCCTCATCTACGGCAGCATCTACGGCACCGGCATCACCACCCTGCAGGGCGACGACAGCAGCCTGAACGTGAACACCAACCTGCGCACCGGCAAGAACACCACCTTCGTCTACAACCTCGGGACGCCCGAAGAAATAGCCAGCAACGAGTTCATCACCTTCGTCGACAAGACTCCCCACGCCAAGTGGGAGAACGACTCCATCCCCGACCCCTTCCGCCACCCCGTGTCCGAAGAGACCGACGAAGAGGAGGACGAAGGCACGTCCGACATCCACATCAACGCCCAGCTGGACGTCACCCCCGACGCCACCATCAAGGTCATCATGGACCCCCTGTCGGGCGACTACGCCAGCGCGCAGGGCAGCGGCAACTTCCAGGCAAGCTACTACAACAAGGGCGAGTTCAAGCTCTACGGCACCTACACCCTCGACCACGGGCTTTACAAGCTCAGCCTCCAGGAAGTCATCCGCAAGGACTTCCTCCTCCAGCCCGGCGGCAGCATCACCTTCAGCGGACGACCCGAGAACGGCGACATCAACCTGCAGGCCGTCTACACCGTCAACTCGGCGTCCCTGAAAGACCTTGCGCCCAACGCCGCCTTCACGCAGAACACCGCCAAGGTCAACTGCCTGCTCAACCTCACCGGCAAGCTCGCCACGCCCAACCTGCACTTCGACCTCGAGCTGCCCAACGTCAGCGAGGAAGAACGCGAACTGGTGAAGAGCTACATCAGCACCGACGAGCAGATGGAGATGCAAATCATCTACCTCCTGGGCATCGGCCGCTTCTACACCTACGACTACTCCAACGCCAACGTCGACAACGGCACCCAGTCGTCCGCCATGAACTCCCTCCTCTCGTCGACCCTGTCGGGACAGCTCAACAACATGCTCTCCCACATCATCAACAGCAGCCAGTGGAACTTCGGCACCAACCTCAGCACGGGCGACAAGGGCTGGACGGACATGGAAGTCGAGGGCATGCTCTCCGGACGCCTCCTGAACAACCGCCTCCTCATCAACGGCAACTTCGGCTACCGCGACAATCAGCTCGCCAACACCAACTTCGTGGGCGACTTCGACGTCCAGTGGCTCCTCACCCCCTCCGGCGACATCCGCCTGAAGGGCTACAACCAGACCAACGACCGCTACTTCGCCAAGACCACCCTCACGACACAGGGCATCGGCCTGCTCTTCAAGCGGGACTTCGGTCACTGGAAGGAACTCTTCCACCGCACCCTCCGCCGCCCCGCCGCCGACAGTCTGCGCACCGACACCGTCCCGTCCGACAAACAGAAGAAGAAGGCGAAGAAGCGCCGGAAGGCACGCCGGAAGAAACTGTCGTGGGACTTCTGACCGCCCGCCGTTCCCTCCACTCACAGACACACATGACGGCAGACAGGCGGACCGCCCGCAGGAGATGCCCCTCGGCATCCTCCCCTCCGGATGGTCCGCCTGTCTGCCGTCTGTCCGACTCCGCCTTTTGTTCAGCGGACGTCAGATGCCGTCATCCACGTCCGTATTATCTTGTTCAGCCGACGGGTGAGCCGGCGTTTCCCCCGCCTCCGTCCGCCCGTCCGGTTGTTCAGCCGACGCCGACGGCGCCTTTGCCCGCTGCCCGAGCACCTCGCGCTTGTAGTGCACCACCTCCGTGTTCACATAGTCGATGAATTCCGCGTAATCCGCCTCGTTGTCCAGCAGGGCGAGCGCGTTGACCCACCTCACCAGCAGGCGGTATGCCGCATCCGACGCCTTACGCGCCCGGGCGAGCGCCCCCGGCTCCAGCGTCATCCGCTCATACGTGCGGTCCTTGGTCAGCCGACGCAGACGCTCGTTGACCTCCTTCAGCCCCGTGACAAAGGGCGACAGCGACAGCGTGGCGACCTGCCCGGCATAGCGGGTCTCCAGGTCGGCAAGAAAATTCACCAGCAGACCCGTCTCCTTGTCCAGCTGCTCCCGCGGGTCAATCCGATAATCCGTCAGATGCTGGTCCAGCACCTTTGCCGCCTGCGACAACTTCTCCTCCGGCAGGCTGAGGTAACTGCGGACGGCATTCCGGTACGCACCGAAGAGCACGTCGCGCTCGTGGTCCGCCTTCCGGATGTCATCCGTCAGCAGACTCTTCCGCGAAACAGCCAGACACCGGTCCTCCTCCTCGACAGCCGTCCGCAGGGCAGCCAATGGCTCCGCCGCCTTGACCGGGAGCTTCCCGTGACTCTCGGCACGCGACAGCATGGTGCTCATGTAGAGGTAATGCGCACCGTTGTTC
The DNA here is from genome assembly GCF_900291465.1 of Bacteroides sp. Marseille-P3684. Classification (GTDB taxonomy): domain Bacteria; phylum Bacteroidota; class Bacteroidia; order Bacteroidales; family Bacteroidaceae; genus Phocaeicola_A. The sequence goes on along the minus strand of NZ_LT985808.1, from coordinate 2,051,239 downwards.
ATCCGTTCCAGGCTGATAGCCTTAATCTCTTTCATTCCTTCCATACTTTTTTAGGTGAAACAACAGGTCAGGTTTCCTATCCTTCCCTTCGAAAGCACGAATGTAAGCAAAAAGCCCCGACAACGGTCTTCCGTCCGTCGAAAAGTGCCCCCGCACACGCACAATCGCTTCAAACAGCCTTCGAACCCCCTTCAAACGGCATTCGATGCTTCCTCCCACCTCGTTTTCCGGACGCTGACGTCCGTTTTTTCCTTCAAACCGACCGACGAGATGAAATATACACTGTATGTAATGTCAAACACGTCCGCAATACAAAATATACACTGTATGTAATATCAAACACGTCCGCAACACGAAATATACACTGTATGTAACGCCAAACACGTCCGCGACATGAAATATACACTGTATGTAATGCCAAACACATCCGCGACATGAAATATACACTGTATGTAATTCCAAACACATCCGCAACACGAAATATACACTGTATGTAACGCCGCGCCGTTCCCGCTGAACCTGACTTCCGCTGAAAACAGCCCCAAACGACACGGGGAAAACGGAAAAACGGCGTCCGCGAAACCCAAAGGGAAAGAAAATAGACAAGAAACAATGCCCGCAAGGGACAAGGACTCCCGGGAATCCAAAGATTATCGCTACTTTTGCACCTGACACCAAAAAAATTCTATGAAGTTATGAAAAAGAACTTGTTTGCTGTATGTATGATAGGTGCAGGCATGGGACTATTCTTCGCCGGATGCCAGCACCGGGTCGCCCCCGTCGAAAGGGGTGTGGATTCGATTGTCATCAACACCACTGAACGCCTCATCCAGGGCGACAGCCTCTCACCTGCCTGCGACTTGCGCATCAACCTGGCGTACGCCACTCCGGACGACAGCATCAACCGCCTCATCAACGAGGCAGTCGCCCACGCTGCGTTCGACTATACGGGAGTCACTCTCCCTGCCGCTGCCGACTCGTTCGCCAACAGCTACATCGCCCGCTACCACAAGGAGCTGGAGCCTTTCTATGAGAAAGAGAAGCGCAAGGGAGAGGTCGGCGGATGGTACAACTACGAATATGAGCTCAGGGGCAGCTTCGTCCCGGCACGCGACAGCCTGCAGGGCTATCAGCTGGAACTCATCTGCTACGAAGGCGGCGCACACGGCAGCCACACCATCAGCTACATGAACTTCGTGCCCTCCACGGGGCAGCTCCTCACGCTCGACGACGTGTTCGCACCGGGTTACCAGGAGTCCCTGACGCACATCCTGCTCACGGCACTGGAGGAGAAGCTCGGCGTGAAGACGCTCGACGAACTGCATGAGAACGGCTTCCTGACGTGGACCGAGATGTATCCGTCGAAGAACTTCCTGCTCGCCCCCGAGGGCATCCGCTTCTACTACAATGCCTACGAGATTGCCCCCTACGCCGCAGGACCGACCGAACTGACGATTCCCTACGAAGCCGTGAAGGACCTGGAGAAGAAGTGACCGACTCCGTCCGGCTGTAAACCTTGTCACCCATAAAACTTGCCAACTCAAACAATCATGGACATCATCTTGAAATATTTTCCCCAGCTCACCGACCGCCAGAAGGAGCAGTTCGGGGCGCTCTATGACCTCTACACCGACTGGAACGCGAAAATCAACGTCATCTCGCGCAAGGACATCGGCAACCTGTACGAGCACCACGTGCTCCACTCACTCGCCATTGCCAAAATGATTCATTTCCGTCCCGGCACCCGTATCATGGACCTGGGGACGGGCGGCGGCTTCCCCGGAATCCCGCTCGCCATCCTTTTCCCCGAATGCCACTTCCACCTGGTGGACAGCATCGGGAAGAAGATTCGGGTAGCCACGGAAGTGGCGTCCGCCATCCACCTGGAGAACGTGACCCTGCGCCACTGCCGTGCGGAGGAGGAACGCGAGCTGTTCGACTTCGTGGTCAGCCGTGCCGTGATGCCCCTTGCCGACCTGGTGAAGATTGTCACGAAGAACATTGCCCGCGAGCAGCGGAACGCCTATCCCAACGGGCTCATCTGCCTCAAGGGCGGCGAGCTGCAGCACGAGGTCATGCCCTTCAAGAACCGCATGGAGCAGTGCGACCTGAGCACCTGGTTCGAGGAGGAGTATTTCCAGACGAAGAAGGTGGTGTTCGTGTCCATCGACCGTTGACGGTGCTCCGGCTGACCGCCGACGTGCCTCATCAAGCAATTACCGACTTAAAACACACAGGCTCATGTTAAACATCAAGACTTTTGAATTCAATATGCTCCCGGAGAACACGTATGTGGTGTGGGACGAAACGAAGGAAGCCGTCGTCATCGATTGCGGCTGTTATTACGACTCGGAGAAGGAGGAGTTCAAGCGCTTCATCCAGGCGAACGGGCTGCGCATCGTGCGACTGATTGACACGCACCTGCACTTCGACCATGTGTTCGGGAACCGCTTTATCTGGGAAACCTACGGCATCGGCGCCGAGGCGCACCGGGCAGACCAGCCCTGGCTGGACCAGCTGACGGACCGCATCCGCTCGTTCGGCATCATGGAGTGCGAACCGCCCGTCCCGCTGAAGGGATACCTTGACGAGGGGGATGTGGTGAAGTTCGGAAACCATGCATTCACCATCTTCCACGTGCCGGGACATTCCCTGGGGTCGCTGTGCTTCTACTGTGCCGAGGAGCATGTCCTGTTCACGGGCGACGTGCTGTTCCGTTTCAGCATCGGACGGACGGACCTGGGCGGCGGAGGCGAGGAGCTGCTGCTGGACGGCATCCGGCGGAAGTTGCTTCCCCTGCCCGACGAGACACGCATCTACTCGGGACACGGACCCGCCTCGACCATCGGCGAGGAGAAGAAGTACAACATCTACCTCCGCTGAGCGGACCCAACGCCGTGAGCGCCCCGTGCGCCCGGCAGACAAAGCAAAACGACAACGCGGGTGGCGCGTCTTCCCTGTTCCGGAGAAAAGGAACGGGAAGCGCGCCACCCGCGTGCTGTTTGCAGGGACGGAGGGTCAGCGTTTGTCGCCCTTGCGCCAGAGGCGGTAGAAATGGGCGACGGGTCCGAAGCCGGTCCCGAACCGGTACGTGGCGCCGCGGTGGATAGCGCCGTCGATGTAGTCTTCGGCGAGTGTCACGGCGTCCTCCAGGGTGTATTTCTGCGACAGGAAGGCAGCGATGGACGAAGAGAAGGAGCAGCCGGTACCATTGACGTTGCGCGTGTCGACCTTCTCCTTGACGAAGGTGCGCATGCCGGTCGCCTCGGAGTAGAACACGTCCATGAGCCCCTCGGGATGGGGGACGGACTTCACGATGGCGGCATTGCCCCAGCGGCAGAGTGCGCGGATGTCGGCTTCGGGTGAAGCGGCATCGAACGTGTGGTCCAGCAGGAGGTTTGCCTCGCGGAAGTTCGGGGTGATAATCGTCGCAAGGGGGAAAAGGCTGTCCTTGTAGGCATCGATTGCCTCGCGACGGATGAGCGGGGTGCCGCCGGAGTCGACCATGACGGGGTCAACCACGAGCGGGATGCCGCGGTAGTCACGCAGGGTGCTGCCAAGTTCGCGTACGAGTTCTTCGGTAAAGAGCATGCCGGTCTTGATGGCGGTGGCGCGTACATCGTCGAGAAACGAGCGCACCTGCCCGATGACAAGCGCGACAGGCAGAGGATAGACTTCCTTGACACGGGTGGTGTCCTCGTTGACGATGCAGGTCAGTGCACCGGCGGCATAGCTTCCGCAGGCAGAGATTGCCTTGATGTCTGCCTGGACACCGGCGCTGCCCATGGGCTCGCTGCCGGCAATTGCCAGGACTTTGGGATATTCGTTCATTGAGTTATAAAGTTTAGGGAGGGAACAAGTTGACAAGCAGGCGGGGCTCACATCTTCCGTTCGGGATAAAGCGTGTCCCACCAGGTGGAATCGTCCTGCAGGTACTTCGCGAACCAGGCGAAGATGGTGTTCTGCCAGAGGATGCGCTTGCGGTAATCGGTGATGAGGTGGTTCTCGCCGTCGATGGTGACAAACGCGGTCTCCCGTCCGAGCAGCTTGAGGGCGGTGAACATCTGGATGCTCTCGCCGATGGGGACGTTGGTGTCCGCCGTCCCGTGCAGGAAGAGCAGCGGGGTGTGTATCCTGTCGGCATGGAAAAGCGGACTGTGTCCGGTGTACAACTCCTCGTTGTTCCAGGGATAACTGTCAGCCGACGCCGCCTCGCTGTAGGAGTATCCCCAGTAGCCTTCGCCCCAGTAGCTGGTGACGTTGCTGATGCCGGCGTGGGAGACCGCTGCGGCAAAGAGGTCTGTCTTGGTCTGGAGATACTGGGTCATGAAGCCGCCGTAGGAAGCGCCGATGCAGCCGACCTTCTTCGCGTCGACAAAGGGGTGCGTCTCGCAGAAGCGGCGCGTGCCCTCGATGATGTCGTCGGCGGTGTAATCGCCCCACGCATTGACATGGCGTGCGGAGAATTCCTGACCGAAGCCAATCGCTCCGCTGGGCTCTACGACGTAGACCACGTAGCCCAAGGCGGCATACGCATGGAGCGGATAGCGGCTTTCGAAGGAGCGGTCGATGGGTGTGCATCCGCCGTAGTAGTTGACGATGAGGGGATACTTCTTGCTGGCATCAAAGCCGGGCGGGAGGTAGAAGCGTCCGCAGATGCTGTCCCCGCGGGAGTTGCGGAAGTTCCAGGCATGACATTCGCCCAGGCGGACGCCGTCGGTGAGCCGGCTGCCCAGGTCTTCGCGCAGGACGGGCTTGCTGCCCTTCAGGTCAAAGGTGTAGAGACGTCCTCCGTTGCAGGCGCTCTCGCCATAATACGCCATCAGGGGTGCTTCCGCTGCCAGGCAGAAACGCTTCACCACTTCCTCGCCCGCGGCAAGCTTGTCGATGCGTCCGCCGGGCAACTGCATGCGGTAGAGGCTCACGCAGTCCCGGTCGTTCGCCGTAAAGTAGACGCGCCCGTCCGCCTTGTTCCAGAAGGTCGTTGACACGCTGGGGTCGAAGTCCCGAGTCAGTGTCCGTACCTTCCGCGAGGCAAGGTCGTAGAGGAAAAGCTGGTTGTCGTAGTAGCTGGACTTCTGCCCTTCGCGGATGTTCAGTCCGATGCCTCCGAACGCGTCGCCCGAGCCGGTGACGAGCAACTGCTTGCCGTCCGGTGAAAGGATGCAGCCGGAGAGGAAGCCTTCGTCGGCGAGCAACGTGTCCACCCGGAGGGTCTGCACGTCCATGCGGTAGACCGACGTCAGGTTGAAGGGCCTCTGGGTGATGCGCTGCCTGCCGACGGAGAAGACAATCTCCCTGCCGTCAGCAGAGAAGCCGCTGAAGTAGGCACTGCGGTAGCCGTAGGTCAGGCGTTGCAGGAGTCCGCTCTGCAGGTCGTAGCGGGCGAGGTAGCTGCGGTTGCGCCATCCCGGCTGCCGGTCGTCGGGTTCCAGGATGCGACGGATGTCTTCCGGCTCCTTCGGTCCCTCGTCGGTCAGTGTATAGAGCAGATAGTCCTCGGAGGGCGCAACCTCGAACGCTCCGTCCGGAATGCCGGAGGCGAGCACCGTTTCACTCAGGTCGCGGGCGTCGACGGTCACGAGGTCGTTCCCGCTGACGTTCTTCCTTATATAATAGTAACGGCTGCCCTTGGGCATCCAGCTGATGTTGCGGTCGGTCTCGGCGACGGTCTTTCCGGTGGCAGTCTCCGTCACACGGAACAGACGGCTCTTCGAGGTGTCGTCGTGCGTCGTGGTGTAGGCGGTGATGAGGTAGCGTCCGTCAGGCGACAGGCTGATGCCGCTGAACCGTGTGCCGTTGAGCACGTCCGCCAGCGTGTAGGCGCGCTTCCCGGTTTCGTTGAGCCGGAAGATGTCCTCCTGCGCGCTCTCCAGGGAGACCGAGAGCGTGTCGTCGGTATTGGGCTGCGTGAGGCACTTGATGACGATGCGGTGGGTGGCAGGTTCGAGGCTCACCTCCTCCCCCTTGTGCTCCTTGCCGTCGATATAGACGGTGTAGTGCTTGACGCCCCGCACGGTGAGGCGTCCCTTGGCAAAGCGGGTGTTGTCCACCGTGAAGCCGGCGAGGTGCAGGGCATAGCCTGCGGTGTGAGGCAACACGCCGCCTTCGAGCGATTTGCCCGAGCGCAAGGCGTCGAGCGACAAGGTACTCTGCAGGAGGTCCTCCTCGTGGAAGAGCTTCCCGTCCACGTTCGCAGAATCGGTCATGAAGGGCGTCTGCACCACGTAGGGTCCTGCATACCGGAATGTCTTCACGTCGACATTCCCGGCGTTTGATGAGAGTGCTCCCAGACAAAGGGCGCATCCCACGATGATTCCTTTCTTCATAGTCGAGTTGTGTGTTTAGAAAAAACAGATGCAAAACTAAGCAATAAATAATTATCTACAAACGCACGGGACATCCATCCGTGAACCAAAGCCGTCAAGGCGAAAGGCGATTGCAGAGATTTGTACAATTTATTCGTTTATTACGGAAGAATTGTGTAAGTTTGTCGCCATCTAAGACTATGAAGTCTCGAAAACACAACATTCCTATCATGAAAAGATTTTTCTACATGCTGGCATTGTGCCTGTCATGCAGCTCCGTGGCACAGGCAGGCGACATCTGGGTATCTCCCGCCGGCAATGACAACCATTCGGGGACGCGCGAAGCTCCACTGCGTACCGTGGCACAAGCCGTGAAGCAGGCACGCGAATGGCGCCGTCTGCGCATGCCCGAAGCGGAGGGCGGCATCTGCATCCACCTTGCCGAGGGTGTCTATCCTCAGTCCGAACCCCTGTTCATCCGTCCCGAAGACAGCGGAACGGCCGACAGCCCGACCATCGTGCGTGGCGAGGGGGACGCCGTCATCAGCGGCGGCGTGCGGGTGGAAGGCTGGCGTCCGGTAGCTGCCGGTGAAGCCGTCCGTCTGCCCCAGGCTGTCCGTGGCAAGGTGTGGGTAGCCGACGCGCCCGTCGTGGGCAACCGTCACCTGGAGTTCCGCCAGTTCTGGGTCAACGGACGGAAGGCACAGCGTGCGTCGCAGTTCGCCGACGGAGTGATGGAGCGCATGTACGCTTTCGATCCCGTCCGCGAGACCATCACCATCCCGACGCCCGACCTGCCGGACCCCTCCGCGGCAGACCAACTGGAGATGATCGTCCATCAACGTTGGGCAATCGCCATCCTGCGCGTCCGCAGCCTGGATGTGCAGGGCGATTCGACCATCGTGCGCTTCCATAATCCCGAGAGTCGGCTGGAGTTTGCCCATCCGTGGCCGCAGCCGGTCATCGGCGGAGAGAAGGGGAACTCCTCCTTCTGCCTGGTGAACGACCTCGCGCTGCTCGACGAGCCCGGCGAATGGTTCCAGGCTTATCCGTCCGGAAAAATCTACTATTATCCCCGTCCGGGGGAAGACATGACCCGCGTCGCAGCCATCGCACCCGCCCTGGAATCCCTGATGCGGGTGGACGGTTCGCTGGAGCGCCCGGTGCATCACCTGACGTTTGAAAACATCCGCTTCGAACATACCGCCTGGAACCGTCCTTCACGGGAAGGGCACGTCACCCTCCAGGGCGGACTCCGTCTGCTGGATGCCTACAAGCTGGCTGTCCCGGGACTGCCGGAAAAGGCTTCGCTGGAAAACCAGGCGTGGGTGGCACGCCCCGAAGCTGCCATCCGGGTACGCGGTGCCCACGACATCCGGTTCGAACGGTGCACCTTCCGTCACCTGGGAGCGACGGGACTGGATTATGAATGGGCGGTCCACCACTCGTCCGTCAGCCAAAGCCTGTTCACGGACATCGGCGGGACAGCCCTGCTCATGGGAGCGTTTCCCGACGGAGGCTTCGAGACACACGTCCCGTTCAAGCCGGTCAATGCCGACGAGCTCTGCTCCCACCTCACCGTGATCGACAATCTCATCACCGAAGTGACCAACGAAGACTGGGGCTGCGTGGGCATCGGTGCCGGCTATGTGAGCGACGTGGTCATTGCCCACAACGAGGTGTCCCACGTCAACTACTCCGGCATCTGCGTCGGCTGGGGATGGACCCTGCGTGAAAGCGGCATGAAGAACAACCTCGTCGAGAACAACTACGTGCACCACTTCGCCCGCAGGCTGTATGATGCCGGCGGACTCTACACGTTGTCCTACCAGCCCGGCTCGCGGATGTGCGGCAACCGCATCGAGCACCTGACCGATGCGCCGTACGCCACCAACGACCGCGCCTTCTACATCTACTTCGACGAGGCGACCGACGGATACACCGTTGCGGACAACTGGTGCCCCGAGGAACGCTTCGACTCCAACCAGCCCGGTCCGCACAACGTCTGGAAGACCAACGGTCCGTCGGTGGATGAAGGCATCAGGATGAAAGCCGGACGCAGGACCGCCGCCGGAACCCCGGCAACAACCCGCTAACAACCGTATCAGCAAACAACCCTACATTTATGAAACCAACCAACTATCACCTGTTCGACTTCATGGACTTCGACCTTGACCTGTCAAGAGACGAATCGCTGTGGAAAGCCTGCAAGCCGACTGCCGTCTACGAGAAGGACGGCGACGTCTGCGTGGACGTGCCTTTCCAGAAACAGATGCTGTCGAACGACATGGCAGCCGACACGGCTGTCGCCCGCGAAACATACACCTTGATTCTCCGCCAGTACAGCAACAAGGTCCTCCGGCTGTTCTGCGGTTTCGGCGAGCATGAGCTGACCGACCGTTCGGAGATGCTCCAGTTCAGCAACCGCGTGCAGAAGCTCCCCTTGCAGGTGGAAGCCGGAGAGGGGGAATGGGTCATCCGTTCTTCCGACGGGGTCTGCCGGGCACGCATCAACGTCAAGGAACCCGTGCTCGACCCCTGGAGCGACCTGCTCCGCCCCGCAGGAGACACTCGACCTCACGGTCTATCCTGACGGGAAACGCGAAATCCGTCTGGCAGCCTACGACCACTTCTCCCCTCCCCGCTACGACGGACTGCCCCTCGCCTACTGCGTCCGCGAAGGACACAAGGAGCGCGCCACTCTCTCGTTCGAATGCAAGGCAGACGAGTGCTTTGCCGGGACGGGCGAACGCTTCACCAAGATGGACCTGAGCGGACACACCTTCTTCCTGAAGAACCAGGACGGACAAGGCGTGAACAACCGGCGTACCTACAAGAACATCCCCTTCTATCTCTCCAGCCGCCTCTACGGCACCTTCTACCACACGTGTGCCCACAGCAAGCTCTCGCTGGCTGACGTCTCGACCCGTTCGGTGGAATTCCTGAGCGACCAGGCGCTGCTCGACGTCTTCCTCATCGCGGGAGACAGCGTCGAAGAAATCCTGCGCGGCTACCGCGACCTGACGGGCTATCCCTCCATGCCTCCCCTCTGGAGCTTCGGCATCTGGATGAGCCGCATGACCTACTTCAGCGCGGACGAAGTGGAAGAGATTTGCCGCCGGATGCGTGCCGAGCATTATCCGTGCGACGTCATCCACCTCGACACGGGATGGTTCCGCACCGACTGGCTGTGTGAATGGAAATTCAATGAGGAACGTTTCCCCGACCCCAAGGCGTTCATCCATCGCCTGAAAGAGCAGGGCTACCGGGTTTCGCTGTGGCAACTCCCGTATGTAGCGGAAGACGCCGAGCAAATCGACGAAGCCCGCCGCAACGACTACATCGCTCCCCTGACCAGGCAGCAAGCCTCTGAAGGCTCCAACTTCTCCGCCCTCGATTATGCCGGGACCATCGACTTCACTTATCCGGCAGCCACCAACTGGTACAAGGGTCTGCTGAGGAACCTGCTTGAGATGGGCGTGACGTGCATCAAAACCGACTTCGGTGAAAACATACACATGGATGCCCGCTACAAAGGCATGCCGCCCGAACTGCTCAACAACCTCTATGCCCTGCTCTACCAGAAGGCAGCCTACGAGGTGACCAAGGAGGTGACGAGCGACGGAATCGTGTGGGCACGTGCCGCATGGGCGGGATGCCAACGCTACCCGCTGCACTGGGGCGGCGACTCATGCAGCTCCTGGGACGGCATGGCAGGTTCGCTGAAAGGCGGCCTGCACTTCGGTCTGTCGGGCTTCGCCTTCTGGAGCCACGATGTGCCCGGCTTCCACACCCTCCCCAACTTCATGAACTCCATCGTGGACGACAAGGTCTACATGCGCTGGACACAGTTCGGCGTGTTCTCTTCCCACATGCGCTATCACGGAACCAACAAGCGCGAGCCGTGGCACTATCCCGCCATCGCACCGCTCGTCAAGCAATGGTGGAAACTGCGTTACCGCCTGCTGCCCTACCTCGTGGAGCAGAGCCGCAAAGCCACGGAGACCGGCTATGCTGTGCTGCGTGCGCTGGTATTCGAGCATCCGGAAGACCGCGTCTGCTGGCACATCGACGACGAATATTACTTCGGCGACGACTTCCTGGTGGCTCCGGTCATGAACAGCGACGACTGCCGGGACATCTACCTGCCCGAAGGCGACTGGGTGAACTTCTTCACCGGTGAAAGGCTCCGGGGCGGCCGGTGGCTCTACGGCGTCAAGGTCCCGCTGGAGGAGATGCCCGTCTTCGTACGCGAGGGCGCCGTCATCCCCATCTATCCCGAAGATGTGGAATGCACCGACGAAATGAATCTTACCAAAACGACCGGACTTGTCATCGACACCGGATTCAAAGGCATTTTTAAAACCATTCGATAAACATTCAAAAAAGGCAGAGTATTATGGAAACTTGGAAAAAGAATATGGCTGAAACCAAGCAGCACTACATGGACTGGTGGAACCACAAAGGCATCGTGTTGAACATGTGGGAGCACTTCCAGGAAGGAGTGACCCCGCACGCCGACGTCCCGGCTCCCGAACCGCCCAAGGACTTAAACCAGAAATGGTTCGACCCGGAGTGGCGCGCCGCATACCTCGACTGGTATGTCGCCCACAGCTCGCTCCTGGCAGACATCCTGCCCGTAGCAAATACCCAACTGGGCCCCGGCTCCCTCGCCGCCATCCTGGGAGGCGTGTTTGAAGGAGGGGAAGACACCATCTGGATTCATCCGAACCCCCACTTCACCGACGACATCACGTTCGACCCGGAAAACAATGCCGCCTGGCAGCTGCACAAGGACCTGCTGCGTGCCTGCAAGAAGAAGGCACAGGGACATTACTACGTCGGCATGCCCGACCTGATGGAGGGACTCGATGTGCTGGCCGCCCTCAAGGGCACCGACAAGGTGCTGCTCGACACAGCCATGCAGCCCGAGGTACTGGAACACCAGATGCAGCAAATCAATGACATCTACTTCCAGGTGTACGACGAGCTGTATGACATCATCCGCGAAGGAGACGAAATGGCGTTCTGCTACTTCTCGGCGTGGGCACCGGGACGCATGACCAAGCTGCAGAGCGACATCTCCACGATGATCAGCGAGGCGGACTACCGGCGTTTCGTACAGCCCTTCATCCGCCAGCAATGCCAGAAGATTGACTACACACTCTACCATCTCGACGGCGTAGGCGCCATGCGCCACCTGCCCGCCCTGCTCGAAATCGAGAAACTGAACGCCATCCAGTGGACGCCGGGCGTGGGTGAGCCGCAAGGCGGGTCGCCCAAGTGGTATGACCTCTACAAGCGTATCCTCGCCGCCGGCAAGAGCATCCTGGCAAGCTGGGTGACCCTGGACGAACTGAAACCGCTGCTCGACAACATCGGTGCCGACGGCGTACACCTCGAAATGGACTTCCACAACGAACGGGAGGTGGAACAGGCACTGCGCATCGTCGAGGAGTATCGCGGCAAGTCGTCCTCGACCCCGACAGAGGCACAGGCTCCGTCAGCCGAACAGGAGAAGCCTGCCGACAGCGAAGCCGTCCGTGTACAGACTCCCCGGGAAGAGGATGAAGAGCTGAAGCCGCTGTTCGACGCCATTGTCGGCGGCAAGCTGGAACCGGCTGTCGAGGTGACCCGGAAAGCCATCGAGAAGGGAGTGCCCCCGCAGGACATCATCAACAACTACATGATCAAGGCGATGGGCGAAGTGGGACAACGCTTCCAGGACGGCAAGGCATTCGTGCCCCAGCTGCTGATGGCTGGACGCGCCATGAAGGGTGCCCTGGAGCTGCTGAAGCCCCTCCTTCAGGGCAGTGCCTCGACCACCATCGGACGTGTGGTCATCGGTACGGTCAAAGGCGACCTGCACGACATCGGCAAGAACCTCGTGGCATCGATGCTGGAAGGCAGCGGCTTCGAGGTCATCAACATCGGCATCGACGTGCCTGCCGAGAAGTTTGTGCAAGCCGTGAAAGACCAGCATGCCGACATCCTCTGCATGAGCGCCCTGCTGACCACGACCATGACCTACATGAAGGACGTCATCGATGCGGTGAGCGCAGCCGGCATCCGCGACCAGGTGAAAATCATGGTGGGCGGCGCTCCCGTCAACCAGGCCTTTGCCGACGAGATTGGCGCCGACGGCTACAGCGACAATGCCAACTCCGCCGTCACCGTTGCCAAACGGCTGCTGGGTGTAGCCTGACGCGGCACCCCCACATCACTTTTTGAACTTTTGATTTACTGACTCAAGTTTCGCATCCGCCCGGCTTCTCCTGCCAACGGAGGAGCCGGGCATGCGAACACTGAATTACTAACCTTTTATCTGATACAAACATTATGAGTGCAAGATTTCTCGAGCCCCTCGACTGGGTCATCCTGGCTGCCTACTTCGTCATCCTGATGGCCATCGGCATCTGGGCAAGCATGAAGCGTAAGAAGGACAGCAGCCTGTTCATGGCGGACCACTCCCTGAGCTGGCATCACATCGGCTTCTCCATGTGGGGCACCAATGTCGGCCCTTCGATGCTGATAGCTTCAGCCAGCGCAGGCTTCACGACCGGTGTCGTCTCGGGCAACTACGCCTGGTATGCCTTCGTGTTCATCTGCCTGCTTGCCTTCGTGTTCGCTCCCCGCTACCTGGGAGCCAAGGTGACCACCCTCCCGGAATTCATGGGACGCCGCTTCGGTCAGTCCACCCGCAACATCCTGGCATGGTACACCATCGTGACCATCCTCATCTCATGGCTTGCCCTGACGCTCTTTGCCGGCGGCATCCTCATCCGTCAGATATTCGAAATCCCCATGTGGCAGTCCGCCCTGATACTGCTGCTCATCTCGGCATTCTTCACCATTGCCGGAGGTCTGAAGGCGGTGGCGTATACCAACGTGTTCCAGATGGTGCTGCTCATCGTTGTCTCCGCCATCCTGACGGGCGTCGGACTGGTGAAAGTCGGCGGTCCCGAAGGGCTTGCCGCCGCCGTCCCTGCGGACTACTGGAACCTGTTCCGCCCCAACGATGACCCCGCCTTCCCGTGGCTGCCCATCCTCCTGGGCTATCCGGTCATGGGCGTGTGGTTCTGGTGTACGGACCAGTCGATGGTCCAGCCGGTGCTGGCTGCCAAGAGCCTCAAGCAGGGCCAGCTGGGTGCCAACCTGACGGGCTGGCTGAAGATTCTCGACGTACCCCTCTACATCATCCCCGGCATCATCTGCTTCGCCCTGTTCCCCACCCTCCAGAACCCGGACGAAGCCTACATGACCATGGTCACCAACCTCTTCCCCATCGGCATGGTCGGACTGGTGATGGCCGTACTGACGGCTGCCCTGGTCAGCACGGTCGGCTCGGCACTGAATGCCCTGAGCACGGTGTTCACCATCGACATCTACCTGAAGAAGTACCGTCCGAATGCCTCTACCCGGGAGATTATCAGTGTGGGACGTATGGTGACGGTCGCCGGCTCCATCATCTCCATCATCATCTGTGTGGCGATTGACAGCATCAAGGGACTGGACCTGTTCAACATCTTCCAGTCGGTCCTCGGCTTCATCGCTCCCCCGATGTCCGCCGTGTTCCTCTTCGGCGTCTTCTGGAAGCGTGCCACCACCCGTGCCGCCAACTTTGCGCTGACCTTCGGAACAGCCTTCAGCATCCTGGTGGGCATCCTCTACCTGTGGGTGTTCCCGGCGGAAGAGTATCCCGGCATCTGGCCTCACTTCATGATGCTGTCGTTTGACCTGTTTGTCGCCATCTGTGTGGGCATGACCATCATCAGCCTGCTCGACAAGAAACCCGAAGGCAACAAGCTGGACTATGGCAAGCTGGGCAAGCCTGCCAAGTCGGTCGTATTCCTGTGGGCGGCCCTGATTGTAGTCATGATTGCCCTCTACATCTTCTTCAACGGACACTAAGCCCTCGTTCCCATCACACACATCCCCAGCCCGTATCGCATGAAGGTACGGGATAGACAGACCAAAGTATTATACTTAGGGTGCCTAAGTATGATACTTAGCCTACCTAAGTATAATACTTTGGTCCACCTGTCCCCCACATGTATCAAGTCTCTGACGTACACAGACGAGCCCGAAAGCCTGCCGGAAGCCGCAGATGACAGAGGTCACAGCCCGACATGGTCACAAAATCACGAAAGAAATTCCAAGAAATAAACATGCTTTTCCGGCTTTATTATTACTTTTGCCCCCGAACAAACAAAGGGGTGCCCACTGGCGGGCTGAGATCATACCCTACGAACCTGATGCGGTTAGTACCGCCGAAGGGATTGTTACGGAATCCAACTCTTCTCTCCCATTTGCCTTCCCCGGCAACTCTCTTTGTTTCCCGAACCCATTTAAATACAGGCTTATGAAAATCTATGTAAACAACAAAGAGCACGAGGTTGCCGAACACATCCATGTGGATGCGCTGGCAGCCCAACTCGAACTTCCCGGGCAAGGTGTAGCCTTGGCAGTCAACAACAAGATGATTCCGCGTACGGAATGGAACGCGACAGAGATTCCCGCCGAAGCGCATGTTGTAATCATTAAAGCTGCCTGTGGAGGATAACGACGATGCTGCCCTTACAATTCATCACTCATTTCACCGAACAGTATTCCTACCTTGACTCTGCCCGCATCGCACTCGAAGGCGGTTGCAAGTGGGTCCAGCTGCGCATGAAGGACGCGTCCGCTGACGAACTGAAGGCAACGGCCCTCCAGGTGCAGGAACTGTGCCGCCAGCACGAAGCCACCTTCATCATCGATGACCACGTGGAGCTGGTGAAGGAAATCCATGCCGACGGTGTCCACCTGGGAAAGAACGACATGCCCATTGCCGAAGCCCGGCAGCTGCTGGGTGAAGAATACCTGATTGGCGGGACTGCCAACACGTTTGACGACGTATGCAGCCATCACCGCGCTGGAGCCGACTACATCGGGTGCGGTCCCTTCCGCTTCACGACCACCAAAAAGAATCTCAGCCCGGTGCTGGGACTGGAGGGCTACCGCGACATCATCCGTCAGATGAGGGAAAGCGGCATCCGGCTACCGGTGGTTGCCATCGGGGGCATCACCTACGACGACATCCCCGCCATCATGCAGACCGGTGTACAGGGCATCGCCCTCTCGGGGTCCATCCTCCGTGCTGCCGACCCGGTGGCTGAGGTGGCGCGCATCGTCCGAATCAATGTCTAATCTTAATCACAAATTCATCATAACATTATGGAAAAATTAATCATAGCCGGACGTGAGTTTGACTCACGTCTGTTCCTGGGAACCGGTAAATTCAACTCCAACGAACTGATGGAACAAGCCATCCTTGCTTCCGGCACCGAAATGGTGACCGTAGCCATGAAGCGCATCGAACTGGACAACAAGGAAGACGACATGCTGAAGCACATCCGTCATCCGCACATCCAGCTCCTGCCGAACACGTCAGGCGTGCGGGATGCCGAGGAAGCCGTCTTCGCCGCACAGATGGCACGCGAGGCCTTCGGCACCAACTGGCTGAAGCTGGAAATCCATCCTGACCCGCGCTACCTCCTCCCCGACTCCGTCGAGACACTGAAGGCAACGGAGAAACTGGTGAAGATGGGCTTCGTCGTACTGCCCTACTGCCAGGCAGACCCCGTCCTCTGCCGTCAGCTGGAGGAAGCCGGTGCCGCCACCGTCATGCCGCTGGCTGCCCCCATCGGGACCAATAAGGGACTGCAGACGAAAGACTTCATCCGCATCATCATCGAGCAGGCGGGAGTCCCTGTCGTCGTGGATGCAGGCATCGGCGCTCCCAGCCATGCAGCCGAAGCCATGGAGATGGGTGCATCGGCCTGCCTGGTCAACACCGCCATTGCCGTTGCCGGCAACCCTGTCGAGATGGCAACAGCCTTCAAGGAAGCCGTCATCGCCGGACGCCGTGCCTATGAAGCCGGACTGGGCAGCGTAGGCAACACACTGGAAGCGTCCGCCAGCTCTCCCCTGACAGCCTTCCTGAACAACTGATTCATCCACCATCAACCCACAACCAATAGGAACTACTTATACACCTTATATAAATAGACACTATCATGGAAAAGAAGACAGAAAACAAAGCATACGCACATGCAGAGAAAGCCTATATGCAAGGGACCATGTATCCTTTCGTCCGTGTAGGCATGCAGAAGGTGAACCTCACGCCGACCGTAGAAGTTGTCAACGGCGAACGTATCGTCACCCCTAATGCACCGGTGTACGTTTATGACACCAGCGGCCCCTTCAGCGACCCCAATGTGGAAATCGACCTGAAGAAAGGCCTTCCCCGTATGCGTGAAAGCTGGATTACCGGACGCGGCGATGTCGAGCAGCTCGACTCCATCACGTCCGAGTACGGGAAGATGCGCCGGGACGACCACAGCCTCGACCACCTGCGCTTCGAACACATCGCCCTGCCCTACCGCGCCAAAGAAGGCAAGTGCTGCACGCAGATGTATTACGCCAAACAAGGCATCATCACCCCGGAAATGGAGTACGTCGCCATCCGCGAGAACATGAACTGCAAGGAGCTGGGCATCGACACCTACATCACACCGGAATTCGTCCGTCAGGAGATTGCCGCCGGACGTGCCGTACTGCCTGCCAACATCAACCACCCGGAAAGTGAACCGATGATTATCGGCCGCAAGTTCCTCGTGAAAATCAATACCAACATCGGCAACTCCGCCACCACTTCGAGCATCGACGAGGAAGTCGACAAGGCTGTCTGGAGCTGCAAGTGGGGAGGCGACACCCTGATGGACCTCTCCACGGGAGCCAACATCCACGAGACACGCGAATGGATTATACGCAACTGCCCCGTCCCGGTAGGCACCGTGCCCATCTACCAGGCATTGGAGAAGGTAGACGGCAAGGTGGAAGACCTGACGTGGGAGATTTACCGCGACACACTCATCGAGCAGTGCGAGCAGGGAGTGGACTACTTCACCATCCACGCCGGCATCCGCCTGAAGAATGTACACCTGGCAGACAAGCGCCTGTGCGGTATCGTCAGCCGTGGCGGCAGTATCATGAGCAAGTGGTGCACGACACACAACCGCGAGAGCTTCCTTTACGAACACTTCGACGACATCTGCGACATCCTCGCCCGCTACGACGTAGCCATCTCCCTGGGCGACGGTCTGCGTCCCGGCTCCATCGCCGACGCCAACGATGAGGCACAGTTTGCCGAGCTCGACACCATGGGCGAACTGGTTACCCGTGCCTGGGACAAGAACGTACAGGCATTTATCGAGGGTCCCGGCCACGTGCCCTTGCACAAGATTCAGGAGAACATGGAGCGTCAGATCACCCATTGCCACAACGCACCGTTCTACACCCTCGGCCCGCTTGTGACCGACATCGCTCCGGGATACGACCACATCACGTCCGCCATCGGAGCTGCCCAAATCGGCTGGCTGGGTACTGCGATGCTCTGCTACGTGACTCCGAAGGAACACCTGGGACTCCCCAACCGCGAAGACGTACGTACCGGAGTAATCACCTACAAGATTGCTGCCCATGCCGCAGACCTTGCCAAGGGACATCCCGGCGCACAGATACGGGACAACGCCTTGTCGAAGGCACGGTATGAGTTCCGCTGGCGCGACCAGTTCCACCTGAGCCTTGACCCCGACCGTGCCTTGGAATACTTCAACGCAGGCGGTCATGCCGACGGAGAATACTGCACCATGTGCGGTCCGAACTTCTGTGCCATGAAGCTCAGCCGCGACCTGAAAGGTGTCAAGAAAGAATGAGTAACCGACTATAACAATCAATAGAAAAGCAAGAATCATGTTTAGTGATGAACTGGAAAAGATTTCGTGGGATGAGACCACGAAGAAAATCCTTTCAAAGACTGACGCCGACGTACGCCGAGCCTTGAGTAAAGAACACTGTGACGTGGAAGACTTCATGGCTCTGATTTCGCCGGCGGCAGAACCCTATCTGGAGACCATGGCCCGCCTGAGCCAGAAATATACCTTGGAGCGCTTCGGCAAGACCATCTCGATGTTCGTACCGCTCTACATCACCAACTCGTGCACCAACTCGTGCATCTATTGCGGCTTCCATGCCAGCAACCCGATGAAGCGTACCATCCTCACCGAGGAGGAGATGGTCAACGAATACAAGGCCATCAAGAAGCTTGCCCCCTTCGAGAACCTGCTGATCGTGACCGGAGAGAATCCAGCCAAGGCAGGTGTACCCTACATTGCCCGTGCGCTCGACCTGGCAAAGCCCTACTTCAGTAACCTGAAGATTGAGGTGATGCCGCTGAGCGCCGAGGAGTATGAGGAGCTGACCCATCACGGACTGAACGGGGTCATCTGCTTCCAGGAGACGTACAACAAGGCAAACTACAAGATTTACCATCCCCGTGGCATGAAATCCAACTTCGAATGGCGTGTAAACGGCTTTGACCGCATGGGACAGGCAGGAGTGCACTCCATCGGCATGGGCGTCCTTATCGGTCTGGAAGACTGGCGCACCGACGTCACCATGATGGCCTATCACCTGCGCTACCTGCAGAAGCATTACTGGAAAACCAAGTACAGTGTCAACTTCCCGCGTATGCGTCCTTCGGAAAATGGAGGCTTCCAACCCAACGTCATCATGAGCGACCGCGAACTGGCACAGCTGACTTTTGCCATGCGCATCTTTGACCACGACGTGGATATCTCCTATTCCACTCGCGAGAGCGCAGAGTTCCGTGACCACATGGCTACGCTGGGCGTGACCACCATGAGCGCCGAGAGCAAGACGGAACCGGGCGGATACTACAGCTACCCGCAGACCTTGGAACAGTTCCACGTCAGCGACGAGCGTAAGGCTGTCGAAGTATGGAAGGCACTCCAACGTCTGGGACGCGAACCGGTCTGGAAAGATTGGGACGCCAGCTTTGATGCGACAAGAGCTGCCGGAAGATAATTCCTTGCAATACCCCTGACACCGATGGCACGGACGAACGGAAGCTTCCCCTCCCCGGAAAGCATGAAACCGTCCGTGCCATCCTGTCATTGGACAATCCCCCCGTTTATACTTATTCACCCACCTTATATATATACTCAACATGGACCGATATAACCGACAAACCATGCTCCCCGAAATCGGAGCCGCAGGACAAGAGAAAATCCGCCGTGCCAAAGTGCTGCTCGTCGGAGTAGGCGGACTGGGCTCTCCCATCGCCCTCTATCTTACCGGCGCCGGCATCGGTACACTGGGACTGGTCGATGACGACGTGGTCGACCACAGCAACCTGCAACGACAAGTACTCTATGCCGAAGACGAACTGGGACTATCAAAAGCCGAACAAGCCCGGCAACGCCTGGAGCGGCTCAACAGCGAAGTCCATATCCAGACCTATCCTTACCGACTCACAGCCGAAAATGCGGACAGCCTCATCGCTCCCTATGACCTGGTCATCGACGGATGCGACAACTTTGCCACCCGCTATCTCATCAACGACGCCTGTGTCCGGCTGGGGAAAATCTATGTCTATGGCAGCATCCGCGCCTTCGACGGACAAGTCGCCGTCTTCAACCATCCGGAGCATCCGGTCAACTACCGGACCCTCTATCCCGATGAAGAAGAGATGCTCTCCATGCCCGCTCCACCCAAGGGAGTCATGGGCGTTACCCCCGGCGTAGTAGGCTGCGTAGAGGCATGCGAGGCCCTCAAAGTCATCACGGGATTCGGCGAGCCCCTCATCGGCAAACTGTGGACGATTGATTTAAGAACGATGCAATCAAACATTATTTTGCTCTAAACTGTTCGCACTTAGAACAGATGTTACTACTTTTGCGGAAAATTGGAACCAGAATGAAACTTATAGTCATAACTACCCCGACATTCTTCACCGAGGAAGACCAGATCATCACCGCCCTGTTTGAAGAAGGCCTGGACTACCTGCACCTGCGCAAACCGGGAACAGAGCCTATCTATGCAGAGCGTCTGCTGACACTCATCCCCGAACAATACCACAAACGTATTGTCGTCCATGACCATTTCTACCTGACGGAAGAATTCAACCTATTGGGTATCCACCTGAACCACCGTAATCCGGAAATACCGGCTTCCTATAAAGGACACATCAGCTGTTCATGCCATTCCATCGACGACGTAAAACGCCGCAAGGTCCTCTGTGACTATGTCTTTCTCAGTCCGATTTTCGACAGCATTTCCAAGAACAACTACAGCTCGGCCTATTCCGGCTCACAACTCATGCAAGCATCCAAAACCGGAATCATAGACCGCAAGGTGATTGCCTTGGGCGGCATCCAGTCCAACAACATACGCCACGTCAAGGAGCTGGGATTCGGAGGTGCAGCCGTATTGGGAGACATCTGGAACCGCTTCGACTCATTCAACACCGTCAGCTATAAAAGCATCATCGACCACTTCAAGAAACTGAAAAAACTGGCGGAATAACAACAGCCAAAGGACAGCCATTCAACGGTCAATCAGCCCGGACACAGGATAACATGCCCCAAGACAAGAACCAAAAAAACTAAAGGTATTGCCCGGCAAGTAAGGAAGAATTTCATACCTTTGCAAAAAATTAAAAACGAATAGATAAACTCTATTGTAAAAATCATGAGCGAAAAAGCACCTTTTATGGTATTCTCCGGTACAAATTCGAGATACCTTGCAGAAAAGATTTGCAACAGTTTAGGATGTGAACTGGGAAACATGAACATCACCCACTTTGCGGATGGTGAGTTTGCCGTTTCCTATGAGGAATCCATACGTGGCCGCCACGTATTCCTAGTGCAGTCAACGTTCCCCAACTCGGACAATCTGATGGAACTTCTCCTGATGATTGATGCTGCCAAACGAGCTTCTGCCAAAAGCATCATCGCTGTCATCCCCTACTTCGGTTGGGCCCGTCAGGACAGAAAAGACAAGCCCCGTGTATCCATCGGTGCAAAACTGGTTGCCGATCTGTTGAGCGTTGCGGGCATTGACCGTCTGATTACGATGGACTTGCATGCAGACCAGATTCAAGGCTTCTTCGATGTACCCGTAGACCACCTCTATGCTTCAACGGTCTTTGTCCCCTACATCCAGTCATTGAAGCTTGATGACCTCGTGATTGCTACTCCCGACGTCGGTGGTTCGAAGCGTGCCAGCACTTACTCCAAATACCTGGCTGTACCCTTGGTGCTTTGTCACAAGACCCGCGAAAAGGCCAATGAAGTTGCCACCATGCAAATCATCGGCGACGTACAGGACAAGAACGTCATCCTGATTGACGACATGGTCGATACCGCCGGAACCATTACCAAGGCTGCCGACATCATGCGTGAAGCCGGAGCCCGTTCCGTACGTGCCATCGCCACCCACTGCGTCATGTCAGGTCCGGCATCCGAACGCGTGCAAAACTCCATGCTGGAGGAGTTGGTATTTACTGACAGTATCCCCTACTCCAACCGCTGTGCCAAGGTGCGTCAGTTGTCCATTGCCGACATGTTTGCCGAAACGATACGTCGCGTGATGGCCAACGAATCCATCAGCTCGCAATACATTATGCCGTAACACTTTGTACGGAAAATTCCAATTAATACAAGCGTTGCCCTTTCTTCAAAAGTATGAATGGGCAACGTTTTTGATTTAATATTACCAAAATATTACATAAGATTCTTTTGCAGATAGAAAAGAATATCTACCTTTATCGCATCTCTTAAAAAACAAATCATTTAATATGAAAAAACTTACTTATTTATTAGCTAGCGCAGCTATCCTCGCTGCCTGTCAATCTCAGCCGAGCGGTTATAAAATTACAGGTACGATTGACGAAGGAGCTTCCATCAAAGACAGTACTCTGGCCATCCTCTTCAAACAAGAAGGCAGAAACATGGTTTACATGGATACCGTGGAGGTACAAAACAAACAGTTCGTCTTTGAAGGGAAAGCTGACTCTACTGAAATCCTCAACATCGGTTTCTTCAATAAAGGCGAAGAGAGACCTTACAATGGTGTAACTTTCGTTCTTGAGAACGGTAACATCAATATCAAATGTACAGCAGACGGTGACCTCATCAGCGGTACAACCCACAACGACCTGCTAGGCGACTTCATGCACAAGAACGACAGCATCAGCGCTCCTGCCAAAGCTGCCTACATGGCTCTCCAGGACACCACATTGAGCGAAGAAGACCGCAACGCCAAGATGGCTGAGTTCATGGAACTCCGCAGAAAGATTGGCGAAGAGACTTCCAACCTCTACAAGTCATTCATCCAGACGAACATCACAAACATCCTGGGTTATACCTTCTTCACTCAGGCATATTCTGAATTCACAACGGAAGAGCAAGAAGCTCTCATCGGTCAGCTTCCTGCCAACTATGCCAACACAGAAGCTATCCAGAATATCAAGAGCATAATTGAAGCCGAGAAGAAGACTGCTGTCGGACAGAAGTTCATCGACTTCTCCATGAAGACCCCTGACGGAAAAGACCTCAAGCTGTCTGATGTCGTAGCCAAGAACAAAGTGACTTTGGTTGACTTCTGGGCAAGCTGGTGTGGTCCCTGCCGCGCCGAAATGCCGAACGTGGTAAATGACTACAAGAACTTCAAGAGCAAAGGTTTTGGCATCGTAGGTGTTTCCTTGGACAATGATGCAGAGGCTTGGAAAAAGGCTATCAAAGAACTGGGCATCACTTGGGAACAAATGTCTGACTTGAAAGGCTGGCAATGTGAAGGCGCCAAACTGTACAACGTTCGCGCTATCCCCGCTACCGTCCTGATTGGTCAAGACGGCACGATTCTGGCAAAGAACCTTCGTGGTGAAGATTTGACCAATAAGTTGAGTGAACTGCTGAAATAAGCTTTACCCAACAAATTTCCTATAAGTAAAGAGGGTGTCGGTCCGTCCGGCATCCTCTTTTTTTCTTTGCATCAAGTTATAAAGACATTTGGGTTTAAAGTTCCACGCTTTGGAACTGAGAGTCCCAGGCTTTGGAACTGAGAGTCCCATGCCGTGGAACCGGGAGTCCCATGCCGTGGTCATCGGATTACCTTGCCCGAAGAGGAAAATCGGGATGAGCTAGAATTCTTTTTTTATTCCTGTATCCGCCTCCACGCCCTCCAGTATCGCGGCCGCCCAGACCTTCACCTGATTGGGGGCAATGTGAAATGTAGGGGCGACCGGTCTGGTCGCCCGGTCCAACAAAAGTATTCTCCACATTTTTTACAGCCCTTGCAACTCACAGAGCATAAATACGAGATTAATCATGTATCTTTGCGAAGCCTAAAAGAAGGAATCAGTATGAAAAAAACATTTATAAGCATCTTTTGCATCTTGACACTCTGCAGCTTTATTGCCTGCGGAAATAAAAACAAAAAGAATATGGAAGGAACTGTACTTTTATTAGAGACCAGTATGGGGGACATCCGCCTGCGTCTGTTCGACGATACCCCCAAACATCGTGATAACATCGTGAAACTTGCCAAAGAAGGATTCTATGACGGCACCCTCTTTCATCGCGTCATCAAAGACTTTATGGTACAAGCCGGAGACCCCAAATCAAAGAATGCGTCAGATACTGCCACTCTGGGGTCCGGTGATACGGGATACACCATCCCTGCCGAGTTCGTCTATCCGAAATACTTCCACCGCCGCGGAGTACTCGCTGCTGCACGCATGGGAGACGACGTCAATCCGAAACAAGAATCTTCAGGTTGCCAGTTCTATATCGTCACCGGAAAGAAATTTTCAGAAGCGGAACTGGACGGACTGGAAACCCAACTGAACCAGCAGAAACTGCAAGCGACCTTCGACCGCCTGGCACGCCAACACATGAAAGAGATTTTCATGATGCGCAAGGCGAATGATACCATCGGACTGAAGAAACTGGAAGATGAAGTGTTTGAACAGGCTAAAGCAGAAGTCCTGGCACACATGTTCCGCTTCACGGATGAACAGAAGAAAGCCTATACGACCGTAGGAGGAGCGC
Organism: Bacteroides sp. Marseille-P3684; assembly: GCF_900291465.1. Lineage (GTDB taxonomy): Bacteria > Bacteroidota > Bacteroidia > Bacteroidales > Bacteroidaceae > Phocaeicola_A. The sequence goes on along the minus strand of NZ_LT985808.1, from coordinate 2,026,974 downwards.
CTCATCTGGACGGACAATACACGGTGTTCGGCGAAGTCATCGAAGGTATGGACGTAGTCGATGCCATCCAGAACGTGAAAACAGGACGAGCTGACCGTCCGGTAGAAAATGTCATTATCAAAAAAGTAACCGTAGGAGAGTAACCGGAAGTGATTGCTATCAATAAATACACTTTACCCAATGGATTGACTGTCGTGCATAGCGAGGATAAAAGCACGCAAATGGCTGCACTCAATCTCCTCTACAAGGTGGGTGCCCGTGATGAAGCTCCGGACCACACGGGCTTTGCCCATCTGTTTGAACACCTGATGTTCGGCGGGTCCGTCCACATTCCCAACTATGACACTCCCCTGCAAAATGCAGGCGGAGAGAACAATGCGTGGACGAACAACGACATCACGAACTATTACCTGACCCTCCCGGCACACAACATCGAGGTTGCCTTCTGGCTGGAGTCCGACCGCATGCTCAGCCTGGACTTCAACCCGAGAAGTCTGGAGGTACAGCGGCAAGTCGTCATCGAAGAGTTCAAACAGCGGAACCTGAACCAGCCCTACGGAGACACCTCCCACCTCGTACGCAGCCTTGCCTACAAGGTCCACCCGTATCAATGGCCGACCATCGGAAAAGACATCAGCCACATCGCCGGGGCTACGCTGGAAGAGGTGAAAGACTTTTTCTTCCACTACTACGCACCCAACAATGCGATACTCGCTGTCACCGGCAATGTTTCGTTTGACGAGACGTTACAGTTGGCTGAAAAGTGGTTCGGACCGATTCCGGCACGGCAGGTCCCCGCACGCAACCTGCCGCAGGAACCCCGTCAGACGGAAGCGCGAAGACTGGAAATGACACGTCCCGTCCCTGTCGACGCCCTCTATCTGTGTTTCCACATGTGCGACCGCCTGCATCCGGACTATTACGCCTTTGACATGTTGTCCGACATCCTGTCGAACGGCAAATCGAGCCGCCTCATCCGTCGGCTGGTCGTCGAACGGCGCATCTGCTCCAGCATCGATGCATACATCTCGGGCAGCCTGGATGCCGGACTCTTCCACATCATCGGGAAGCCTGCCCCGGGCTACACCCTTCAGGATGTGGAAAGGGCCGTCTGGGAGGAACTGGAAGAAATCAAGCGTACGCCGACTGACCAGCATGAACTGGACAAAGTGAAGAACCGCTATGAAGCGGAACAAATCTTCGGCAACATCAACTACCTGAACGTGGCAACGAATCTTGCCTATTTCGAGATGCTCAGCCGCGCGGAAGACCTCAACGATGAGGTGCGCAAGTATCGCAATGTGACAGCCCAGCAACTGCAACGGGTCGCACAGGAAACATTCATTCCCGAAAACAGTTGCACGCTCTATTATAACGCAGAAGCCAAATGAACCAACCCATCAGCTACAAACGACACTACAAAGAACTTATCTATCTCGGGGTCCCCATCATGGTCGGACAGTTGGGCACCATCATCCTGGGATTCGCCGACACCATGATGATCGGGCACCACAGTGCTGCGGAACTTTCGGCAGCCGGCTTTGTGAATACGCTGTTCAACCTCGCCATCATTTTCGGATTGGGTTTCTCCTACGGACTCACGCCCATCGTCGGAGCGCTCTACGGTCGTGGCGAAGAGGAAGAGGCGGGAGGCAAACTGAAAAACAGCCTGCTCGCCAATCTGCTGATAGCCGTATTCCTGTGCATCGTCATGGGAATCCTTTATCTCAACCTCGACAAGTTGGGACAGCCGGAAGAACTGTTGCCTTTCATCAAGCCCTATTACCTGATTCTCTGGGCTTCGCTTCCCCTCATCATGCTTTTCAATGCCTTCAAGCAATTTGCCGACGGAATCACCGACACACAGACTCCCATGTGGATTCTCTTGGGAGGCAATGTGCTCAACATCGTCGGGAACTACCTGCTCATCTATGGTACGTTCGGATTCCCGGAACTGGGATTGCTCGGTGGCGGACTCTCCACGCTCTTTGCACGTCTGATGATGCTGGTCGTATTTATCGGAATCTTCTTTTTATCACCCAGATACAAGACCTTCCTGAGAGGATTCCGACGCTCGTATGCCAACCGGGCAGACTTCAGGCAGCTCAACAAACTGGGCTGGCCCATTGCCCTACAGATGGGCATGGAGACCGCCTCGTTCAGCCTGTGCGCCATCATGCTGGGATGGCTGGGCGAGACTCCTCTGGCAGCCCACCAGATCATGAATACCATCACCACCCTGTGCTTTATGATTTATTACGGCATGGGGGCAGCCATCGCCGTCCGTGTGAGCTACTTCCGCGGACAGGAAGACATGCCCAACCTGCGACGTTCGGCATACGCCGGCTTCCACCTCATTCTGGTGTGGGGACTGTTCCTGTGCACCATTGTTTTCTGCATCCGCCATCAGCTGGGCAGCTGGTATACGGACAGCGAGGAAGTCAGACAGCTGGTTGCCGTCCTGGTCATCCCCATGCTCGCCTATCAGTTTGGCGACGGTCTGCAAATTGCCTTTGCCAACGCCCTTCGTGGACTGGCGGACGTCAAACCCATGATGTACATCGCCTTTGTCGCCTACATCATCCTCTCGTTGCCGACAAGCTACATCTTCGGATTCCTCCTGGACTGGGGCACAGTCGGAATATGGATGGGCTTCCCGGTCGGTCTGACCAGTGCCGGCATTGCCTTCTACCTCCGCTTCCGTCAGCAAACACGAACCAACCATGTCCACCAACTATAAAGCGACGCAACTGAAGGTCATCATCGGCTATGTCCTGCTCATCCTGCTGCTGGTCTACTCGGTCAACTACATTTATCAGAAGATGAACATACTGACTGAAAGCGAGACCTATGAAGACAAGCTGAACGAACAGCGCCGCATCACCTATCGGGTACTGAGCCAGCTCTACCAGGCGGAAGTCATCGGTCAGTCGGTCAGTGCCGGACAGCAAAGCGAGTTCCGCCGCTACCAGTGTGCACTGGACAGTTCACGCCAAGCCATCGAGGACCTTCAGGCTATCCAGAACGACGAGATACAGGCAAACCGACTGGACACGATTGTATTCCTGCTGAAGCGCAAGGAATGGAACATGTACAACCTGCTGCAGGCAATGAACGAAGCCAACACCGGTCAAATCTACCAGCAGAAGATCGAGCGTATCATCCAGCGACAGGACACCCTGACTGTCCCCCGCCCCAAGAAAATACAGCAGAAGGTCGTCGTCCGCGAGAAGTCCTACGTGGTCAAGCAGAAACGTCCGGGCTTCTTCAAGCGGCTGGCGGAAGTCTTCGTGCCTCCCAAGGAAGACTCCACACTGGTCACCAACACACAACGCGAACTGGTGACCGACACACTGGTCAATGCCTATAATCCTGCCGACACCGTAGCCACCATCCTGCGGACCATCCAGACCCAGGTGAGCGACAGCATCCTGCACGTACAAGGCAACGTCCAGGAAAAGATAAACAGCTTCAAACGGACCGGATGGGACTTGAGCCTACGCATGAACCAGATTCTGCAGGCCTTCGAACAGGAAGAACAGGCACTCATCAACCAACGGCTGCAACTGGAACAGAACGTACGTTCCAAGTCCGTACACACCATTGCCATTGTCGCCATCATGGCCATCATCCTGGTGGTTGTCTTCCTGTTCTTCATCGAACGGGATATCCTGCGCAGCAACCATTACCGTCAGGAACTGGAAAAATCCAAACGCCGTGCAGAAGGCCTGCTGATGGCTCGCGAGAAGCTGATGCTGACCATCACACATGACATCAAGGCTCCCGTCGGCTCTATCCTGGGCTATATCGACCTGTTGACCCGTCTGCTGAAAGAGGAACGCCAACGCTTCTACTTGCAGAACATGAAAAGTTCCGCCCGTCACCTGCTTGACCTTGTCAGCTCCCTGCTCGACTACCACAAGCTGGAATCACACAAGATGGAAGTGAACCAGATTCCGTTCAACCCCTATGAATTGTTCCAGACCATCTATACCAGCTTCGAACCGCTGGCGAACAAGAAGAACCTGCAACTGCGGTTTGAAGGAGACGAGCGGCTGAACCGTTTTTACATGGGAGACCCCTTCCGCATCCGGCAGGTGGCAGACAACCTGTTGTCAAACGCCCTCAAGTTTACCCGGCAAGGCAGCATCACCCTCCACATTGAGTTGCGGGATGCCCGCTTCCACTTTTCGGTGACAGACACAGGCAGCGGCATCTCCATGGAAGAGCAGAAGCACATGTTCGAGGAGTTCACCCGACTCCAGAACGCACAAGGGCAGGAGGGCTTCGGACTCGGACTTGCCATCACCCAACGGCTGATTGTCCTGATGAACGGAGACATCCGGGTAGACAGCCATCCGGGACAAGGCAGCCGGTTCACCGTCAGCCTGCCCCTTCACCTGGCTGCGGGCGATACATCCCCGAAAGCTGCCGAAGAAAAGGTTCCGGCTGCCACCGTACGACCCAAGGTTCCCCTGCCCGACGGGCAACAGATACGCCTGCTCTTCATCGATGACGACCGCATACAGCTGGACCTGACCAGAGCCATGCTGCACCATCCCCAACTGGAAGTCCACTGCTGTGAAAGCCCCGACGTCCTGTTCCAACAGTTGGAAAAGAACACGTACGACCTGCTGTTCACCGACATCCAGATGCCGGGACTCAACGGGTTCGAACTGCTGAAAGAGCTGCGCCGGCTGCCCTGTGAACAAGCCCGGCGCATCCCGGTCATTGCCCTGACTGCCCGCAGCGAGATTGATGAACAGCAATTCATAGCCGAAGGCTTCTCGGGATGCCTGCACAAGCCTTACAGTAAGAAAGAAGTCATCCGGCTCATCGAGCAGCAGACCGGATGGACACTGGCAGCCATCTCCCTGCCCACTCCATCGGCTACCACCCTGCTCCGGACTGACGACGGTTCGTTCAACTTTGCTGCGCTGACAGCCTTCTCGGAAGACGACGCCGAAGCCTCTGACGAGATTATCCGGTCGTTCATCGAGGAAACCCGACAGAACAAGGCACGACTGGAAGAAGCAGTCAAAGCAGGCGACTGCCGGGCCATCCGGTCCATCGCCCACAAGCTGTTGCCTCTGTTTACCATGATTGAGGCCAAGGAGTGCGTGCCCATCCTGAAAGAACTGGAGAGGGAACCGTATGAAGAAGTCACCGCATCCGTCGCACAAAAAATCAACATTGTATTACTTCAAATGGAAAAAATAATTAAAGAAGCACAGCACAGACACTAGAAACACCTACCTTTGCTTACAAAAAGAACAAAGAACAATGTCAACATCCATCCTTATAGTAGAAGATGACCTTACATTCTCATTGATGCTGAAGACCTGGCTCGGCAAAAAGGGGTTTCAAGTAGACACGGTAAGCAACATCACACGTGCCCGCCGCGAACTGACCGACAACCACTATGACGTCATCCTGTCCGACCTGAGACTTCCGGATGAAGATGGCATTGCCTTACTGAACTGGATGCATAAGCAGGGCATCGGGTGTCCGCTCATCATCATGACCGGCTATGCGGACATACAGACCGCCGTACAAGCCATGAAATGTGGCGCATTCGACTACATCTCCAAACCGGTGCAACCGGATGAACTGCTGAAGAAAATCGAGGAAGCCCTGCGCAACGGCACGTCCGCCGTCAGCAGCCCTACCCCCGCACCGACAGCCAAGCCCACTTCAAACTCCATCTATACAGACCCCCAGAACTACCTGGAAGGAGAAAGTGAAGCCGCACACCAGCTCTACAATTATGTCCGCTTGGTCGCTCCGACACAGATGTCCGTGCTCATCAACGGAGCCAGCGGAACGGGCAAAGAGTACGTAGCCCATCACATCCACCAACTGAGCAAACGGGCGGACAAGCCCTTCATCGCCATCGACTGCGGTTCCATCCCCAAGGAACTGGCAGCCTCTGAGTTCTTCGGACACGTGAAAGGCTCGTTCACCGGTGCCGTGACCGACAAGACCGGAGCTTTTGTCGAAGCCAACGGCGGCACCTTGTTCCTCGACGAAATCGGTAACCTGGGCTACGACGTGCAGGTGCAGCTGCTGCGTGCGTTACAGGAGCGTCGCATCCGCCCTGTCGGGTCGACCAAAGAGATTGAAGTCGATGTACGGGTGGTCAGTGCCACCAACGAGAACCTGGAACAAGCCATCGAAAAGGGTACTTTCCGGGAAGACCTTTACCACCGTATCAATGAGTTTACCCTACGCATGCCGGCACTCAAGGACCGCCAAGAAGACATCCTACTCTTTGCCAACTTCTTCCTGGACCAAGCCAACCGGGAGCTGGACCGCCATCTCGTCGGCTTTGATGCTCCCACCATGGCTGCCTTGCAACGTTACTCGTGGCCGGGCAACCTGCGTCAGCTGCGCAACCTGGTGAAACGTGCCACCTTGCTGGCGCAGGGCGACTTCATCACACTTCGCGAAATCGGACAGGACCTGATAGAACCGGTCAGCTCACAAGCCACTCCTTCACTGGCACTGCATAACGAGGAAATGGAAAAACGGCAAATACTGGATGCACTGCGTCAGACAAACAACAACAAGAGCAAAGCCGCCATCCTGCTGGGCATTGACCGGAAAACACTCTATAACAAGCTGAAGCTATACAACCTGCAGGCATAAGAAAGATTAAACCGCCACTTAATGGGACCAAAGTATTATACTTAGGCAGGCAAAGTATAATACTTAGGGTGCCTAAGTATCATACTTTGGTCTGCATAAGCCTGCCTCCGTCCATATCTATCCCTGTCTTTGAAGAGGTCTCTTGCAACATACGTCCCATACATGTACCTTTGCCTGCGATATCACGAACCGGAGTCTTCCGACAGACTCCTAAACAGAAAGACAAACATTGACCCATCATGAGTAAAGGAGCATACGCACAGTCCAACCAAGCATGGTTGGCAACCAAAGCACAAGAAGAGGGCGTCAAAGCACTGCCCAAAGGCATCTATTATAAAGTACTGGCTGAAGGCAAGCAGGACGGACGCCACCCTTCTCCCCGCAGTATCATTACCGCACATTACACCGGAAAGACCATTGACGGCAAACAGTTTGACAGCAGCCGCGGAGGTGCGCCGCTAGCCATCCGTCTCTGCGACTTGATAGACGGATGGATTATCGCCCTGCAGCAAATGTGTGTAGGGGACAAATGGGAAGTGTATATCCCGGCGGAAATGGGGTATGGCAGATTCTCACAGCCCGGCATCCCCGGAGGGTCGACACTCATATTCGAGATTGAACTGCTGGGTATCGCATGAGCATGAGTTTCGTCTCCATCCTGCTGATTTGCCTGCTCAGCCTCAACATCCTCACCTTCATCATCTATGGCATCGACAAGTGGAAAGCACGCAAAGGACGATGGCGCATTCCTGAGTCCTCGCTGCTCCTGCTTGCAGCCTGCGGAGGAAGCATCGGTGCATGGTGCGGCATGCGGGTATGGCACCACAAGACCCTTCACAAGAAGTTCAAGTATGGCATTCCGCTCATCCTCCTCTTGCAGCTGGTCCTGACATACTGCCTTGTATGACGGTCCGACGTTTCACACACGGTTATCCATTCATCCAAACGATTATGTATCAGAAATTCATTATCAACCAAGACGGCGTGCTGAGATTCGGGCACGTCTATATGCACCGCGACCTGCTGGATTTCGATGAGACTTGCCCTTATGGCGGAGGATTCTGGAAGGCAGACGACAGCCGGGGTGCCATCTTGCTCTATGGACGTTCGTTCGACTTCGGTGCTCCTGACGTGGACCAGGTCCGCCGCATCGAATGGGCCGGCATCGGTGGCACGCCTCGTCCCCTCTTCTATCTGCCCCATTGGCCCGACGAAGACTTGCTGATTCCGGTGTACGCAAAATCCTAATTGAGAAATGGTTTTACCAAAACACATTTTGCCACCTTCTTCGAAACGTTTATATTTGCGAAGAATTCATCACAAATCATATTATGAAAAAGACAACCCTATTACTTTCCATGCTCCTGGCCGTATGCAGTGCCTTCTCTCAGACAATGGAGGAAGCATTCCAACAGGCAGAGCAAATCGTGCAGAACATCAAACGTACACAGTTCCCGGATCGCACGTTCCTTGTCACCGACTTTGGAGCCATTGCCAATAATCCTGACAAACTGAATCATGAAGCCATCAACCTGGCTATCCTCGCATGCAACCAGGCAGGTGGCGGTACCGTCATTGTCCCCAAGGGTGACTTCTACACAGGTCCCATCACGCTGAAGAGCAATGTCAATCTTCATCTGGAAGAAGGGGCAACCTTAAAGTTTACGACCGACCAGTCTTATTACTTCCCCGCCGTGATTACCCGTTGGGAAGGAGTTGACTGTTACAATGCACATCCGTTGATTTATGCATACGGCGAGACCAATATCGCCCTGACCGGCAAGGGAACAGTCGACGGACAAGGCTCCGCCGATGCCTGGTGGTACATGAAAGGCGGCCGTTTTGCCAAAGAGGGCAAGCGCACCCAGCTGATGGGCGGACGCGACCGTCTGTTCGGACTGGCGGAAACGTTTGCCCCCATTGACCGGCGCGTCATGACACCGGAAGACGCCCTTCGCCCCCAACTGGTGAACTTCTACCGCTGCAATGCCGTTCTCATCGAAGGCGTCACCTTGAAGAACTCTCCGTTCTGGGTGATTCATCCGCTGTTCTGCAACAACCTGATTGTACGCAACGTGACCATTGACGGATTGGGCCCCAACAACGACGGTTGTGACCCCGAATCCTGTCAGAACGTCTTGATTGAGGGTTGTTCGTTCAACACGGGCGACGACTGCATCGCCATCAAGTCCGGTCGCAATGCCGACGGACGTCGTTGGGCCGCTCCCAGTGAGAACATCGTGGTCCGCAACTGCAAGATGCGCAACGGTCACGGCGGTGTAGTCATCGGCAGCGAAATCTCGGGCGGTTACCGCAACCTGTATGTGGAAGACTGTGAAATGGACAGTCCGTTACTCGACCGCGTGGTACGCATCAAGACCAGCAACTGCCGCGGAGGCATCATTGAGAACATCTTCGTACGCAATATTCAAGTAGGCGTATGCAACGAAGCAGTCATGCGCATCAACCTGCAATATGAGAACAAGGAGAAGTGCGACCGCAGCTTCCCGCCCGTCGTACGGAATGTCAACCTGGAGAACATCACGTGCAACAAGAGCAAATTCGGAATCCTGATCAACGGACTGGACGAAGATGACAACATCTACAACATCAATGTCAAGGACTGCGAGTTCAACAACGTCTCCTCAAAAGGGAACAAGATGACCGGGAAATACCATGATATCCGGTTCGACAACTTGAAAATCAATGGTAAGACCGTGAAGAAAGTAAAATCGGATGCCAAAGGAGATTTTGAAGTATTCTGATAAAGCTCCTTCATCCGTCAACCAACCATACAGGCACAGCCACAGAAGAAAGGAGATTCACAGACAAGAGCCGTGACTTATCCCCGGACGCAGCCCCTGCGACACGGAACAATCTGTGGCTGTGCTTTCATTAACCGTTAAAATACCACCTTAATTATGAAACATTACATTCCCGTACTCAGTATTGCCGGCAGCGATTGTAGTGGAGGTGCCGGTATCCAGGCTGACCTGAAGACCATCTCGGCACTGGGAAGTTATGCCGCTACAGCCATCACGGCCATCACCGTGCAGAACACATGTGGCGTACGTGCCATCCACCCGGTCCCGGCAGAGATTGTCAAAGGACAAATTGCCGCCGTCATGGAGGATATCCATCCCGAAGCAATCAAAATCGGCATGGTCAACGACACAGCCGTCATTCGTGCCATTGTAGAATCCCTGAAGTTCTATCATCCCCGCCATGTGGTGTTTGACCCGGTCATGGTCTCAACCAGCGGACACAAACTCATAGAAGATGATGCCATCCGGCTCATTACCGAGGAGTTGATGCCCCTGGCAGACGTCATCACTCCCAACCTGCAAGAAGCCGAAGTGCTCTGTGGCAAACAGCTCTCAACAGTCAGTGACATGCAACAGGCAGCCAAGGAACTGCTCAAGTTCGGCTGCAAGGCAGTCTTGCTCAAAGGAGGACATCTGGGAGGGAATCAAATGGTCGATGTACTGCTCATGGCAGGAAGGACAGCCCCCCGGCTCTATTCCGCCACGAAAGTTGAAAGCCGGAATACCCATGGCACCGGTTGCAGCCTTTCCTCCGCCATTGCCACATTACTGGCACAGGGCCGTTCATTGCCGGAAGCCGTAGACGGAGCCAAAACCTACGTCCGGGAAGGAATCAGAAAGGGAAAAGACATCGAAATAGGCAGCGGACACGGACCGTTGAATCATTTCTTTGCCCCTATTCCCATGAAAATAAAAGAATAGACCTTGCAGAAACAGGCAAAATGCCTACCTTTGCGCCGTCAAATTAAGAAAATCATTTAAACATTATATCAATATGAAAGCATTTGTATTTCCCGGACAGGGAGCACAATTCGTAGGTATGGGTAAAGATCTTTATGAAAACAACCCGCTCGCCAAGGAATTGTTTGAAAAAGCCAATGATATTCTCGGTTACCGCATCACGGACATCATGTTCGAAGGAACGGACGAAGACCTCCGTCAGACCAAGGTAACCCAGCCTGCGGTATTCCTGCATTCCGTCATCTCTGCACTCTGTATGGGAGACGCATTCAAGCCTGAAATGACAGCCGGTCACTCACTGGGTGAGTTCTCTGCGCTGGTTGCTGCCGGCGCCTTGTCTTTCGAAGACGGTCTGAAACTCGTCTATGCACGTGCAATGGCCATGCAGAAAGCTTGTGAAGCCGCTCCTTCCACCATGGCTGCCATCATTGCCCTTCCGGATGAGAAAGTAGAGGAAATCTGTACGCAAGTTACCAAAGAGACCGGCGAAGTTGTCGTTGCCGCCAACTATAACTGCCCGGGACAAGTGGTCATCTCCGGTTCCATCGAAGGCATCAACAAGGCATGCGAACTGATGAAGGCTGCCGGTGCCAAACGTGCCCTTCCGCTGAAAGTGGGCGGTGCCTTCCACTCTCCGCTGATGAATCCTGCCAAAATCGAGTTGGAAGCTGCTATCCGTGCTACTGAATTCCATCAGCCCAAATGCCCGGTTTACCAGAATGTGGACGCTCTGCCCCACACCTCTCCCGAAGAAATCAAGGCAAATCTGGTCGCACAATTGACCGCTTCCGTCCGCTGGACACAAACTGTCAAAAACATGATTGCCGACGGCGCGGATGAATTCACCGAATGCGGACCGGGCGCAGTGCTCCAGGGCTTAATAAAGAAGATTGACAAAGACGCCAACGCACACGGCATTGCCTGATACTCCTGAACTCCAGGAACGTTGCAATGAACGCAGATTACGCCAACCAATAAGGGAAAGCCGTAATCTGCGTTTATTTATAGACTGACACATAAACAACAAAATACAATGGACACTCACACATCTAAAATTGTCATTTACCAGGTCTTTACCCGCCTTTTCGGGAATTCGCAGATTCCCACCTGCCCCAACGGGACTCTCAGAGAGAACGGTTGTGGCAAGATGGCAGACTTCACCCTCAAAGCGCTCAACGAGATTAAGAAGTTGGGAATCACCCACATCTGGTATACAGGCATCATCGAACATGCCACCCAGACCAGCTATGCACGCCACCGCATCCGTCCGGACCATCCTGCCGTAGTCAAGGGGAAAGCCGGTTCACCCTACGCCATCAAGGATTATTATGATGTAGATCCTGACCTGGCAACCAGTGTGCCTGACCGCATGAAGGAGTTTACCCACCTGATTGAACGAACACACCGTGCCGGACTGAAAGCACTCATCGATTTCGTACCCAACCACGTGGCACGTCAATACTACTCGGACAGCAAGCCCAAAGGAGTAAAGGACCTCGGAGAGGACGATGATGTCCAAAAGGCATTTGATCCCCAAAACAACTTCTACTACATTCCGGACACTCCCCTGACCGCCTCCTTTGACATGAAGGGAGATGCAGAAGAACCCTATGTGGAGAATCCGGCCAAAGCTACGGGCAACGATCGTTTTGATGCTTGCCCCAACAGGAACGACTGGTATGAGACCGTCAAACTAAACTACGGGGTAGACTATTGTAACGGACACGTCTGTCACTTTGACCCCATTCCGGATACGTGGAACAAGATGCGTGACATCCTTCTCTTTTGGGCATCGAAAGGCATTGACGGATTCCGTTGCGACATGGCAGAGATGGTCCCCGTGGAGTTCTGGGGATGGGTCATTCCCCAAATCAAGACTGCTTATCCGGACCTCGTCTTTATTGCCGAAGTATACAACCCGAACGAATACCGCAACTACATCTTCAAGGGGCAGTTCGATTACCTTTATGACAAAGTGGGGCTGTATGATACCGTACGCAATGTGACGTGTGGATATGCATCCGCTTCCGACATCACAAACTGCTGGAAGAGCCTGGAAGGCATTACCGGCCACATGCTCAATTTCATGGAGAACCATGACGAACAGCGTCTCGCCTCCGACTTCTTTGCCGGCTCAGGACGCAAGGGACGCCCCGGTATGATTGTCTCCACCTGCATGAATACAAACCCGGTAATGATTTACTTCGGGCAAGAGTTCGGTGAAAGAGGAATGCAGAGCGAAGGTTTCAGCGGCCGCGACGGACGTACAACCATTTTTGACTATTGGAACGTCGACACCATAGCCCGCTGGCGCAACAAAGACAAGTTTGACGGAAAGTTGCTGGAGAAGGACGAAAAGGAACTGTACCACTTCTATACCCGCCTGCTGAATCTGTGCAAACAGGAGAAAAGCATCTATGACGGACAGTTCTTCGACCTCATGTACGTCAACTATGAGAACTGGAACTTCAACCAGCACAAGCAATATGCTTTCCTGCGTAAGAAGGACAATGAAGTGCTGCTCATCGTGGTCAACTTCGATGAAATTCCGACGCATATCGGCATCAATATCCCTGCCCATGCACTTGAGTTCCTGGGTATTCCCCCGAGAGAACACCAACAGGTCATTGACCTGCTGACAGGCAAGGCAGAACGCATCGACTTCCTCCCCGACCATGCAGTCCAGACCGATGTCGAGGGATTTAACGGCAAAATACTGAAGTTCACGTTCTGACCCGACAAAGTCCTCTTCAACACATCAGACACCTGCAAAAGAGAAGCCAGCACACAGAAGCCATCTTGCCCCAAAGGGCGACAGAAAGCTTCCTCTGTGCTGGCATCTGTTTTATCTCTTCTTCCGAACGTGAATCAGAACCGGTAAGACACACCGACACTGAAATACAAATCATCCCAGTGTTTCACGAACTGGTATTTCAATTCACCTTTCAAGGCCCATTCGGGTGAGAAGTTATAGGTCACACCTCCACCCAGATTCAAACCGAGGTATCCCTTGCTGCAATAGAAATAGCTGACACCTCCCAACGGATAAAGTTCCACCAACGGAGCCACCTCGAAATTGTAATGCAAGTCGGCATCCACATGCCAGGCGTTGGCCCCGCTGCGAAAATAGTAATTGAACGAAGGAGCCAGGTCCAGATTAGGAACCATCATATTGATAGTCGTCCCCACCCCGAAACCGAAGTCAGAACGAAAATTAGCCTTTACATCAAACGAACGGAATATCTGTGCCGAAGCAGCGCCAGCTCCCATCATGCAAATCACCAGTAGCAATAAGAATCTTTTCATAACAATCTCTATAAATGGTTATACTCAATAATCAGCCGTACGCATGAAGCGGGCTATAAAATCCATATTCTCCTGCACCAGCTGTTTCCCATGCTCGGCATCTTTAGCCGACGACAGTGCGGCATCCGGCAACAAACGGTTGTCCAGCAGGTAATGCAGCATGCGTGTCGAGAGATTTCCCGGCGTAATCAAGAGGGATAGACTTCCTCTCCGTGCCTGACCGGCATTGTAACATGGATTATGTTCTCCGTCGCAGATGAAACGTGCCTCGTTGGGTACAAGTGTCATCCCTTCTTCGGGAGAAGCAAAGAGTACCAGACACTTGCCTCTCTCCATCTCACGCGTCGGCTTGAACTGTTCCTCCAATTCCAGATGTTGCTTGGCCCAATCCATGAAAGCCGTCCAATCCTGGAAATAGACAATCGGACGTCCGGCGTTACCTTCCATTACTTTCCGGTAAGCCTCCTCATTGATTTTCCTGCGTTCCGTCATCATGGTCCTGTATTGCTCAAACAGGTCGGTCGTCGGATACCAGGACACGGCTCCGGCTATCGTCCAAGTGTCCCCATAATGTACGAGCGTCGTCAGACAAACCTTATTGATATTCATCAACTGCTCCACCAAAGGTTGGAAGGCATCACGGGGCAAGGTATAGGTTGTTCCGTCAAAACCCTCCAAGGTAAGGTTCTCCGCATCATACGTCTGCAGACGATAGTATGCCAGAGGGACGACCTCCATCTCAGCTACTCGGCGGCTCTCGTCAGGCAATCCCCACAACTCCAGCCAGGCAGACATCCATTCTGCACCTCGCAAGGCCAGTATGCCGGTATTCTTGCCAAAGACCTGCATGAAGCGCACCGTATACTCGCGCAACGACAACTGCGTGCCGGGAGTCAACAGGCTGTTGACCTCACGGACCACTACCCCTTCCGTCATCTTCACAAACGGACGGAACAGATAAGTCCCACCCAGCATCTTCATTCCCACTAACGAAAGACGGCTGAAATCACTGTATGTGTCCGGATTCTTCAATTGCGCCAACAAGTCGTCATTGATAGGTGCCCGCTCAAATTCCTTGTCCAACTGACGGTACAGCATCTCCGACAGTTCCGTCAGATAGGGATTCTCTGGGTTGACCAAGGCTTCGCGCTTATTGTCCTGCACAGACATCCACAACAGGAAACAGACATCCGGCAGGTTGATTTCATCCAGATAGTAATCCTTCTCATCCACTTCAAAGAAAGGCAGGTATTTACCATAAAGCGCCTTGTGCTTCGTCACAAACGTACGCCAGAATCCCAGCCCGCTGACCACATCCTCCAGATAGTATGCCAGGGTCATGGCTGTTTCAGCCACCCAGTCTTCCGTACTCTGCCGACCAACATCGGTATTACGGATTGTATGGTATAAGCGACGGGTAAAATTGACATAGTAGAAATCGGAAGCACTCTCCACAGGCAACGGATGTCCCAGCCTCCAATATGTAAGTGTTATATAATCTTTCATAGCGATAGGTTTTCTTTTCAAGCGGTAAAAGTATAGCAAATTCTTGAAACAGGAAACAGATTAGCTCAAAAGAAGTCCGTATCTTTGCTATCGTTTATGAAATCAGAAACCATCGACAAAGACAATCCGGAGTTTCAGGACGCCTTGAAACTCATCCAATATACCCGTCAGTCTGTGTTTCTCACGGGCAAAGCCGGAACAGGCAAGTCCACCTTCCTGCGCTACATCTGCGAACACACGAAAAAGAAACACATAGTGCTCGCACCGACCGGCATTGCAGCTATCAACGCCGGCGGCAGCACCATGCACAGCTTCTTCAAACTGCCTTTCCATCCGCTTCTTCCCGATGACCCGCGCTTTTCCACTGCGCCCAAGCTGAAAGACTTCCTGAAATATCCGTCAAGCCACCGGAAACTCATCCAGCAGGTTGAGCTGATTATCATTGACGAAATATCCATGGTGAGGGCGGATATCATAGACTTCATCGACAAGATTCTAAGAGTCTACACGCGCAACTTCCGCGAACCGTTCGGAGGCAAACAGCTGTTGCTGGTGGGTGATGTCTATCAGCTGGAGCCTGTACTCAAAAGCGACGAACGTGAGATTCTGAGCCGTTTCTACCCGACACCCTATTTCTTCTCAGCCCGCGTCTTCAATGAGATTGAACTGGTCAGCATCGAGCTGCATAAAGTCTACAGGCAGAGTGACCCGGTCTTTGTGAATGTACTGGACCGTATCCGCAACAATACGGCCGGCATCCCCGACCTGCAACTACTCAATACACGTGTCGACACGGATACTGAAACCAAGTCCGACGACATGCGCATCACACTTGCCACCCGACGTGACCAGGTGGACTATATCAATGACAAACATCTGGCGGAACTAGCCGGAGAACCTGTGACCTTCACCGGAGAAATCCATGGCGAATTTCCCGCCAACAGCCTTCCGACATCCATGGAACTGCAATTGAAGCCCGGCGCCCAAATCATCTTTATCAAGAATGACATGGACAAACGGTGGGTCAACGGCACTATTGGCGTGGTCGCAGGCATCGATGAAGACGAGGGCACCATTTACATCATTACCGATGACGGACGGGAATGCGATGTCAAAAGGGAAGTCTGGCGGAACATCCGCTATACCTATAATGAGGAAGAGAAGAAGATTGAAGAAGAAGAACTGGGCACATTCACCCAGTTCCCCATCCGACTGGCATGGGCCATCACCATCCACAAGAGCCAGGGACTGACCTTCAGCCGTGT
Organism: Bacteroides sp. Marseille-P3684; assembly: GCF_900291465.1. GTDB lineage: Bacteria > Bacteroidota > Bacteroidia > Bacteroidales > Bacteroidaceae > Phocaeicola_A. The sequence goes on along the minus strand of NZ_LT985808.1, from coordinate 2,010,464 downwards.
CGCCATAGACTTTACCGGCGGAGTATTTGCCGGGGGACAGACTTACGTGGCGCTCAGCCGATGCACTTCACTCCGGGGCATCACGCTGCGTAAGCCCATTGCGCGCAGCGACATCTTTGTCCGTCCGGAGATTGTACGCTTTGCGGAACATTTCAATAACCGGCAGGCTATTGACCGCGCCCTGAAGAAGGCACAGGCCGATGTGCTCTATGTCCAGTCCGTCCAACAATTTGACAAGGGACAATTTGACGAATTCCTTGAGACCTTCTTCCGTGCCATACATTCCCGCTACGACATTGAGAAGCCCGTCATCAAAAGACTTATCAGACGCAAGCTGGGCATCATCAACCGCCTCAAGGAAGAGAACCGGCTATTGAAAGAGGAAAGACGGCAACAGCAGGAACGGCTGAAGACCTATGCCGAAGAATACTGCCGCATGGGCAATGAATGCATCACGCTGGCACACGACAGCAAAGCAGCCCTGGCCAATTATGACAAGGCACTGGACTTATGCCCGACACTGGTGGAGGCATGGATACGGAAGGGAGTCACCTTGCATGACGAAAAGAACTATCATGACGCGGCTCATTGCTTCAATGAAGCCGTAAGACTCAGCCCGCGACTCTTCAAAGCCGTGTTCAACCGTGGTAAGAACCGTCTGATACTGGGAGACATAGAAGGTGCCGCATCCGACCTGGACCGCGCCACCACACTGAAACCCGAACATATCCGGGCGCATGAACTGTATGGAGATGCTCTTTCACGCGCCGGAAAGACCGACGAAGCTGCCCTCCAATGGGCCATAGCCGAAGAATTGAGAGAAAAAAAGCGGAAATAGCCATTCGAGGGAAGATTGTCACACCGTACCCCCAATTACGACATAATGAAATGAAATAAATACGATTCAAATGTCGTATCTTTGTGACCGCTTATCAATTTGACAACATTATGTTACTGAAACTATACGACAAAAACAACAATCCTCACGACCTGCAACGCATCGTCGACTTGCTGCAAGAGGGGGGATTGCTCATCTACCCGACCGATACGACCTACGCCATCGGCTGCCATGCGCTGAAAGAACGTGCCGTGGAACGTATCTGCCGCATCAAAGGCATCGACCCGGGAAAGAACCGGCTCGCCATCATCTGCTACGACCTGAGCAACATCAGCGAGTATGCCAAAGTGGATAACAACACATTCAAACTGATGAAGCGCAACCTCCCCGGGGCTTTTACCTTTATCCTTCCCACAGGCAGCCGCCTGCCAAAGATATTCCGCAACCGCAAGGAGGTGGGCATCCGTGTACCGGACAACCCCATCATCCGTGAAATATGCCGGATGCTGGATGCTCCCATCCTGACTACAACCTTACCCCACGACGAAGAAGAGGACATTGAATACGTCACGGACCCGGAACTGATTGACGAGAAGTTCGGGCGTCAGGTGGACCTCATCATCGACGGAGGCATCGGCGGTTATGAAGGAAGTACCGTCGTCGACTGCACCGGAGACGAACCGGAAATCGTACGCCAGGGCAAAGGGGAACTTATCCTGTAAGACAAAAGCTTTAACAACCTAACACACAATAAACACATCATGAAAAGACTCATCACTAGCCTTGCCATCGGACTGGCAGCAGCCGGTGTCCATGCAGCCACTCCCCTGTGGATGCGTGACGTCCGCATCTCGCCCGACGGCAAGCAGATTGCCTTCTGCTACAAAGGAGACATTTACAAGGTAGCAGCCAACGGAGGTGAAGCCGTGCGTCTCACCACTCAAGACTCGTATGAATCTACCCCGGTCTGGTCGCCCGACGGGAAATACCTGGCATTTGCCAGTGACCGGAACGGGAACTTCGACGTGTATATCATGCCTGCCGATGGGGGTGCCGCCCGACGCCTGACCACCCATTCGGCTTCCGAACTTCCCACCGCATTTACTCCGGACGGCAAACAGGTGCTCTTCACCGCCTCCATCCAGGACCCTGCAACGAGTGCCCTCTATCCGACCGGTGCCATGACCGAACTGTACAGCGTGCCTGTGAAAGGCGGAAAGACCCGCCAAGTCCTGGGAACACCGGCAGAAATGGTGTGCTTCAACGCGAAGGGAGACCGCTTCCTCTATCAGGACCGCAAGGGATTTGAGGACGAGTGGCGTAAGCATCACACATCATCCATCACCCGGGACATCTGGATTTATGATACGACGACCCGGAAACATACCAACCTGACGGCACGTGCCGGAGAAGACCGCAACGCCGTATTCGCTCCCGACGGCGAACAGGTATACTTCCTGAGCGAACGGAACGGCGGCTCGTTCAATGTCTATTCATTCCCCCTCAGCAGCCCGCAGGATGTCAAAGCCGTAACCTCATTCAAGACACATCCCGTGCGGTTCCTGTCCATAGGCACGGACGGCACACTCTGCTATACCTATGACGGAGAAATCTATACGCAGAAACCGGGCAGCCGTCCGCAGAAAGTGGCCATTGACCTGGTTCGCGACGATGAAAACCTTCCGGCAACCCTGAACTACAGCCGCGGTGCGACTTCGGCAACTCCGTCCCCGGATGGAAAGCAGGTGGCATTCATCGTACGCGGCGAGGTGTTCGTCACGTCCGCTGAATACGGGACAACCAAACAGATTACCCATACGGTAGAAGCTGAACGGGGACTGTCGTTTGCTCCTGACAACCGCACATTGGCATACGCCAGCGAACGCGGAGGCAATTGGGGGCTTTACCTTGCCAAAATAGGGCGTAAGGAAGACGCCAACTTCCCCAACGCTACCTTAATCGAAGAAGAGGCATTGCTCCCCTCCAAGACGGTCGAACGCACCTATCCGCAATTCTCTCCGGACGGCAAGGAACTCGCCTTCATCGAAGGGCGTAACCGGCTGATGGTCGTCAATCTCAAGACAAAGAAGGTACGTCAGGTAACGGATGGCTCGACCTGGTATGACACGGGTGGAGGATTCAACTACGCATGGTCACCCGACGGCAAGTGGTTTACCCTGGAGTTCATCGGCAACCATCATGACCCCTATACCGACATAGGCATCGTGAAGGCGGACGGTACGGGCAGCATCATCAACCTGACCCAAAGCGGATACTTCAGCAGCTCTCCCCGTTGGGTACTGGACGGCAACGCCATCCTCTTCGAGAGCGAACGGTACGGTATGCGCAACCATGCCTCTTGGGGCTCACTCAACGATGCCATGCTGGTGTTCCTCAACAAGGACGCTTACGATAAGTTCCGTCTGAACAAGGAAGACTATGAACTGCTCAAGGAGCTGGAAGCCGAACAAAAGAAAGAGGAAGCCAAAGCGAAAGCTGATGAAAAGAAAAAGGATAAGGATGCCAAGAAGGAAGACAAGAAGGAGACTAAGAAAGACATTGAAGTGGAACTCGACGGCATCGAAGACCGCATCGTACGTCTGACACCCAACTCCTCCAACCTGGCTTCAGCCATCCTGTCAAAAGACGGGGAGAAGCTCTACTACCTTTCCGCTTTCGAAGGACAGTATGACCTATGGAAGATGGAGCTGCGCACACGCAACACCCGCCTGCTCCACAAGATGAACACGGGATGGGCAGACATGGAGATGGACGAGAAAGGCAACATCTTCATCCTGAGCGGAAGCTCCATCCAGAAAATGGCTGCTGCCGGTGAAGCACTCAAACCGGTCAATTACCGCGCTTCTGTCAAAATGGACCTGGCTGCCGAGCGTGCCTACATGTTCGACCACGTCTGCAAGCAGGAAGCCAAACGGTTCTATGAGACCAACATGCACGGTGTCGACTGGGAGAAGATGTCGGCCGCCTATCGCAAGTTCCTCCCCCACATCAACAACAACTACGATTATGCCGAGCTGCTGAGTGAGTTGCTTGGCGAACTGAATGTCTCACACACGGGAGGTCGTTACAGCGCCCGTCTCGGTGGTGAAGCGACAGCAAATCTGGGATTGCTCTACGACTGGGACTATACGGGCAAAGGCATCCGCGTGGCAGAAGTAGTCGAGAGAGGACCCTTTGACCGTGCCAGCTCCAAAGTCCAGGCCGGCGACATCCTGGAAAAAATCAACGGAACGGAAATCGACGGTGACACGGACCTCTCCGCGTTGCTCAACGGACTGACCGGCAAGAAGACCCTCCTCTCCTTCCACAACCCGAACAACGGAGAGCGCTGGGATGAGGTCATCAAGCCCATCAGCAACGGACAATTCAACGGACTGCTCTACGACCGGTGGGTAAAACAGCGTGCCGAGGATGTGAAGAAATGGTCCAACGGACGCTTGGGATACGTACACATCGAATCCATGGACGACAATAGCTTCCGTACCATCTATTCGGACATCCTGGGCAAGTACAACAACTGCGACGGCATCGTCATCGATACCCGCTTCAACGGAGGAGGTCGTCTGCATGAAGACATCGAGGTGCTGTTCAGTGGCAAGAAATACCTGACTCAGGTCATCCGCGGACGCGAAGCCTGCGACATGCCAAGCCGCCGCTGGAACAAGCCCTCCATCATGCTGCAATGTGAAGCCAACTACTCCAACGCCCACGGCACACCATGGGTCTACAAACACCAGAAGCTCGGCAAACTGGTGGGTGCACCTGTACCGGGAACCATGACCAGCGTATCCTGGGAAACCTTGCAGGACCCGTCGCTCGTCTTCGGAATACCCATTATCGGATACCGCCTGCCCGATGGCAGCTATCTGGAAAACAAAGAGCTGGAGCCTGACATCCCCGTACTGAACCGTCCGGAGGACATTGTCAAAGGAGAAGACACCCAGCTCCGTACAGCCGTAGAAGAACTGCTCAAGGAAATAGACGCACGCTAAACCGTGCAACTTCCCCTCTCTCGTCAATATGTTAAACAGCCTTAATATATTGGCGAGATGATGGTGAAGTATCTAAAAACAGATAATTTTGTTTGCCTTAACAACAGAAAGGTTGTTAATCTTATAATTTAGAAACTATAAAACAAAAACAGAACAAACATGAAAACAAGAGATTTAGTCATTGAAACGCTGAAGAAAGTGGGTTGCCAACCCGAAGTGGATGATAAGGACAACATCTGCTTTAAGTATCAAGGCGAATCATTATATGTATCTGCTGACAACAACTTCAAATTCATCACCATCTGGGATCCCTGGTGGATTGCCATGGACCTGACCGACGCGGATGCTGAAACAGTAAAAGAAGCTGTCAACCTCGTGAACACGGACCTTCCCTTGGCTCATGTCATCTACTCCATCGATGAAGAGAACGGCAAGTTGGGCGTACACACCCGCTGCGATACCGTATTCACCGACGAACTTCCCCAGTTGGAAGACCTCGTAAAATCACTCATGGAGCATTTCTTCATGGCACACGAACGCCTGAAACAAGCTTTTGCCTTCCTGAAGAAACGCAAAGAGCAACCGCTGAACTGATAGACTGAAATCATACTTCATAAAGAAGCCGCAGACCTCCTCACGCTGAAGTCTGCGGCTTCTTTTTATTTCCGACCGTCCAATACAAGCGTTTGACACAGGAAACACAAGCCTTCCATCCATCAAACATAGTAGTTTGACCGACCAAAGTATTATACTTAGACCCCCTAAGTATTATACTTAGGCTACCAAAGTATTATACTTTGCCTCATCAAACGTATATGTTTACCACATCAAACGCCTGTGTTTGTCCTGTCAAACTCAGGTGTTGGAGTCAGCAAACTCCTCTTATCAGATAATACCCAACAAATGAAGTACGGTAGGCGTCAGCAAGGCCGTGAACAAACCGTTCAGCGTCAGTCCCAGGCTGGCAAAGGCTCCATATTTGCGTCCGCGTTCCATAGCGGTCGACGTACCGACGGCATGACTGGCTGTACCCATTGACAAGCCTTGGGCGATGGGACTTCCCACATGCCCCCAGCTCAGCACCTTGAATCCGAACACGGCACCGAACAAACCGACGCACACCACCACAGCCGCCGTCAGCGAAGGGATTCCTCCCACACTCTTGGTCACCTCCATGGCAATGGGGGTCGTCACGGACTTGGCAGCCAGGGAAGTGATAATGGCAGGAGATGCACCCAGCCACTTGGCTGTAAAGACCACTGAAACAATGCCAACCAGACAGCCCACCAGCTGTGACAGAAGGATGGGCAACAATTGCTTCTTGATGGCCTCCAGCTGGAGATACAGAGGCACCCCAAGTGCTACCACGGCCGGCTTCAGCCAGAACTCGATGAGATGTCCACCCTCGTTATAGGTCTCATAGCTGATGCCTGTCAACTTCAAGAACACGATAAGCATGGCTATGGTGAGCAGAATCGGGTTCAAGATAACCCATCCCGTACGCTGCTGAATCAATTTGGAGATAAAGAACAGTCCGAATGTCAGTGCCAACAAAAAGAAATCATTACTTAGATAATCCATCGTCTTGTGCTTTAGAGCGGTTTGAAGAATTTTCGTGTTTAGAGAAACGGGCATGTCTGCGGATGTACTGATGCACCCATCCCGTAGATACCAGTACCAGTATCGTACTGATTACCGTAGACACCACAATCGGAATAAACTCCGCCTTGATGACATCGAAATAAAGCATTAACGCAACACCGGGCGGAACGAAGAAAAATCCGAGGTTGGCTACCAGAAAATCGCTCAGTCCCTGTACCCAATGGAGCTTGACCCATTTCAATTTGAGGAAGAGTGTGAGGAGCAACATGCCGATGATGCTCGAAGGAAGTTTGATGCCTGTCAGGTAAACAATGAGTTCCCCCAATGCCAGGCAACCAAACAAAATAAAACACTGACGTATCATGCTTGGTTCAGTTTGTTGGTTTTCAAGAGTTGACGTTCATAACGATAGCTGTACAGGGCTAATGACAAAAAGCCCAGGAAGCTTAATCCGGCTCCGATGAGCGCAGGATATTCATAACCCAATCCTGCCTCCAGCGGCAGTCCGCCACAATAGGCCCCAAACGCATTGCCTAAGTTAAAAGCAATCTGTACGCATGCAGCTCCCATCATTTCGCCACCTTCAGCGTTCTTGAGCAACAACAGTTGCTGGGGCGATGAAAGGGCAAACAGACACAGGGTGCAGACACACATCAAGACTGCTGTCAGATAGGTCAGCGGAGCAAGGAAAAATATGGAAAGCAAGGTCAGACAGATGAGACACTGAGTCGTTGCCGCGACAATGCCGGGTTGGTATTTGTCCGAGAAGTGACCTCCCAGCAGATTGCCCACACACATCCCGGCTCCTGCCAGCACCATCAGCAGAGACATTGCCGACGGCATGAAGCCCGCAACCTCCGTCATCAGGGGAGTGATGTAGCTGTACCAGCTGAACACGCCTCCATTGCCGAACATGGTGGCACAAATGACCAGCCAGGGCGCAGGATTCTTCAGGAAGCGGAATTGTCCCTTCAGTCCGGTGTTAGGCAGCGGCTCCATGAAGGGGACCCACTTGTAAATGGCATAACATGTAAATATACCCCACAGTCCCGTGAGCAGAAAGATGATACGCCACGAAAAAGCATGACTCAGGAAAGTCCCTAAAGGAATGCCAATCAGGTTGGCCACCGTCATGCCTGCCACCATCACAGCTATTGCCTGGGCGCTCTTGCCCTTGTCCGCCACACGATCGGCTATGATAGACCCGACTCCGAAATAGGCTCCATGAGGCAGACCGGCTATAAAACGCATCAACAGCATCGTTCCGAAAGTGGGAGATGCTGCTGTCAACAGATGGCCTATAATAAAAAGAGTGATCAGTCCAAGAAGAATTTGTTTCAACGGACGGGTACGCGCTATAAAAACAGTAAGAGGAGCGCCCACACAAACACCTAACGCATACGCAGAAATCAGATGTCCCGCCGTAGGAATAGACACGCACAAGTCGATGGCAACATCGGGCAGGATACTCATCATCACAAATTCAGCAATTCCTAACCCAAGAGTGCCGAACGACAGTGCCAACAAACTTTTTTTCATAAAAAAACTAATACCTTAAAGACTAAAGCTAGATCTTCAGAAACAAAATCTTTTTACCTTTAATACCTTGAAAACTGTTGCAAAGGTAATAGGGCATACCTGTTTTATCCAAATAAACGGTCTGCTTTTTTCGATAAAATATTCTTTTCTTGATGCAGGTCAAAAAACGGCAAATGGATAGAAAACGATTCAAAAGATTTGAGTACTTTTGAAGCCAAAAACAAGAAATAAGTATATAACCTAAAACTTGTATTGCATATATGGGAGGTTTTTTTGGAACAGTTTCAATGAAAGATTGCGTGACAGACCTGTTTTATGGAACAGATTACAACTCGCATCTCGGTACTAAACGCGGCGGTATGGCGACGTATGACAAGGACAAAGGATTCATCCGTTCCATCCACAGCCTGGAAAGCGCTTACTTCAGGAGCAAGTTTGAAGATGAATTGCCAAAGTTCAGCGGGCATGCGGGTATAGGAATTATCAGCGACACCGATTCACAACCACTGGTCATCAATTCTCATTTGGGAAAGTTCGCCATTGTCACTGTTGCTAAAATCAACAACATTGAAGAGCTGGAAAAAGAACTTCTGGAACGTAACATGCACTTTGCGGAGTTGAGTTCCGGCAAGACAAACCCCACCGAGCTGGTCTCACTGCTCATTATACAAGGAAAAAATTTTGTCGACGGCATTGAAAACGTCTATCGCTCCATCAAGGGTTCATGCTCCATGCTGCTGCTCACCGAAGACGGCATTATTGCAGCTCGTGACCAATGGGGACGTACACCTATAATAATAGGTAAGAAAGAAGGCGCTTATGCCATGACCAGCGAATCCAGCAGTCTGCCTAATCTGGACTTTGAAATTGAACGCTATGTCGGACCGGGCGAAATCTTGCGCATACGCCCCGAGGGAATCGAACAGATGCGCAAGCCCAATGAAGAGATGCAAGTCTGCTCCTTCCTGTGGGTCTACTATGGATTCCCGGTATCTTGCTATGAAAACAAGAACGTCGAAGAGGTACGTTTTGCATGCGGATACAAGATGGGACAAAAAGATGAATCGGTCGTAGACTGCGCCTGCGGCATTCCCGATTCAGGTGTCGGCATGGCGCTGGGGTACGCTGAAGGCAAAGGGGTCCCCTATCATCGTGCCATTGCCAAATACACCCCGACCTGGCCCCGCAGCTTTACCCCCAGCAACCAGGAGATGCGTTCGCTGGTTGCAAAAATGAAACTGATTCCCAACCGTGCCATGCTGCAAGGGAAACGTATCCTGTTCTGCGATGACTCCATCGTACGCGGCACCCAACTGCGGGATAACGTAAAAATCCTCTATGACTACGGAGCAAAGGAAGTACACATGCGCATCGCATGTCCGCCGTTGATTTACGGATGCCCCTTCATCAATTTTACGTCCTCCAAGGGCGACCTCGAGCTCATCACCCGCCGCATCATCCAGGAGTTTGAAGGAGATCATAACAAGAATCTGGATAAATATGCCACCACCGACTCCCCCGAATACAAGCGCATGGTCGACACCATTGCCAAGCGCTTCGGGTTGAGCTCCCTGAAGTTCAACACACTTGAAACATTGATTGAGGCTATCGGCCTTCCCAAATGCAAGGTGTGTACACACTGCTTCGATGGCAGCAGCCACTTTTAGACAATTAACCTAACTATAAACCAAAAATACAATCGCCATGACATTCATTGAACGTTTTTTGAAATATGTGAGCTTCGACACACAGTCGAGCGAAGACTCACAGACAACTCCAAGTACAGCCAAGCAAATGGTATTTGCCGAGTACCTGAAAAGCGAACTGGAAGAAATCGGCTTGGAAGAAATCTCTTTGGATGAGAACGGCTACCTGTTTGCCACTCTTCCCTCAAACACCGACAAGGAAGTCCCTGTCGTCGGCTTCATTTCCCACATGGACACCAGCCCCGACATGACCGGAGCCAATGTCAATCCGCGCATCGTGAAGAACTATGACGGCGGAGACATCATTCTCTGTGCTGAAGAAAACATCGTCCTTTCCCCCAAACAGTTCCCCGAACTGCTCGACCACAAGGGAGAAGACCTGATCGTAACCGACGGCAAGACCCTGCTGGGAGCTGACGACAAGGCAGGTATTGCAGAAATTGTTTCAGCCATCGCTTATCTGAAGGAACATCCTGAAATCAAGCACGGGAAAATCCGTATCGGCTTTAACCCCGACGAAGAAATCGGCTTGGGAGCCCACAAGTTTGACGTGGAGAAGTTCGGATGCGACTTTGCTTATACCATGGACGGCGGTGAAGTCGGAGAACTGGAATTTGAGAACTTCAATGCTGCGTCGGCTAAAATAACGGTGAAAGGCCGCAACGTACACCCGGGCTATGCCAAGAACAAAATGATCAACTCCCTTCTGGTAGCAAACACCTTCGTCTCCCTCCTTCCCCAAGTAGAAACCCCGGGACATACGCAGGACTACGAAGGTTTCTTCCACCTGGTAGGCATGAAGGGCGAAGTGGAGCAGACAACCGTCTCATACATCATCCGCGACCACGACCGCAATAAGTTTGAGGCCCGCAAGCAACAGATGCAACGCGTGGCAAACTTCCTGAACGCCGAGTATGGCGAAGGTACCGTCTCGGTTGAAATCAAAGACCAATATTACAACATGCGTGAGAAGATCGAACCGGTGATGCACATCATCGACATTGCATTCCATGCCATGGAAGAAGCCGGTGTTACCCCGAAGGTGAAGGCCATCCGTGGAGGAACGGACGGTGCACAGCTTTCCTTCAAGGGGTTGCCTTGCCCGAACATCTTCGCCGGAGGATTAAACTTCCACGGGCGCTATGAATTTGTGCCGGTTCAGTCCATCGAAAAAGCCATGAATGTGGTCATCAAGATTGCTGAGCTGACAGCTAAACGCTGAAAAAGATGTCCGAATTATCTCCGTTGATTATTGACCTGGCGCTCATCCTGATGTGCGCCGGGCTCACAACCCTCATCTTTAAGCGACTTAAACAACCATTGGTATTAGGATACATTGTTGCGGGCTTCATTGCGAGCCCGCACATGCCCTATACCCCCTCCGTACAAGACACAAACGACATCAAGCTGTGGGCAGACATCGGAGTCATATTCCTCCTGTTTGCCCTGGGACTGGAATTCAGCTTCAAGAAACTGATGAAAGTCGGCGGGACAGCCATCATCGCTGCCTGTTCGGTCATACTTGTCATGATTGTGCTGGGCGTCCTGGTAGGCATGTCGTTCGGTTGGGACCGCATGGACTGCATCTATCTGGGAGGAATGCTTGCCATGTCGTCCACAACCATCATCTACAAAGCATTTGACGACATGGGACTGCGGCAACAACGCTTTGCCGGACTGGTGCTAAGTGTTCTTATCCTGGAGGATATCCTGGCCATCGTACTCATGGTGATGCTGTCCACCCTGGCAGTCAGCCAGAACTTCGAAGGCATGGAGATGGTACAGAGCGTAGTAAAGCTGGTCTTTTTTCTGGTCCTTTGGTTTGTCGTCGGCATCTATATCATACCGACTTTCCTGAAGCGGGTGCGCAAATGGATGTCTGCCGAAACCTTGTTGGTAGTTGCTGTCGGCATGTGTTTCCTGATGGTCGTACTGGCAGCTGAAGCCGGTTTTTCTGCCGCATTCGGAGCCTTCATGATGGGTTCCATCCTGGCTGAAACCGTAGAAGCCGAATCCATCGAGAAACTTGTTGCACCGGTAAAGGACCTGTTTGGTGCCATCTTTTTCGTATCGGTAGGTATGATGGTTGACCCAGCCATGATTGTAGAGTACAAGATTCCCATCATCGTCATCACGCTTACCATCCTACTGGGACAAAGCATCCTCGGTTCCGGAAGCTTCGTGCTTGCCGGACAACCTCTGAAGGTTGCCATGCAGTGTGGATTCAGCTTGACACAAATCGGTGAATTCGCCTTCATCATTGCTTCGTTGGGTGTCAGCCTGAACGTCACCAGCGATTTCCTCTATCCCATCGTAGTAGCCGTATCAGTCATCACGACCTTCACGACTCCCTACATGATCCGTCTGTCTGTTCCTGCCTACAACTGGGCAAGCAAACGGATTCCAAGCAAATGGATGGGCTTGCTGGAACATTACTCCATCCATTCGCACACCACTGTCAATCAGGAGAACAATTGGCGTAAATTCCTGAAGGCCGTGTTCCGCATGATGCTGGTCTACTGCATTGTGACTGTAGCAACCATTGCCATCTGTACCCAATTTATCACCCCCTTCCTGCTGGCATGGCTTCCCAGGCAATGGGGTGACCTGGTCGGTATGGTCATCACCATTCTTGCCATCTCTCCTTTCCTGCGTGCCATCATGGTAAAGAAAAACCACTCGGTCGAGTTCCAGGCCTTGTGGCGGGACAACCGTTTTAACCGGGCACCACTCGTTTCGATTATCCTGCTGCGTATTGTATTGGCAGTATGCTTTGTGATGTATGTCATCTCAGCCTATTATCATGCTTCGGCCGCTTTAGCCGGAGGGGCAGCCATCGTTCTCGTGCTGCTGATGATTTATTCACGTTGGCTGAAGAAGCACTCCATCGTCATGGAGCGTACTTTCATGCAAAACCTGAATCTGCGCGACCGTTACGAAGAGTATCGGGGAGAAAAGCAACCGGAATACGTCGGTCATCTGCTCTCACACGACCTGCACCTCTCCGATTTTGACATTCCGGCAGATTGTGCATGGGCAGGGCAAACTCTGAAAGAGCTGAACATGGGACGAGTCTATGGCGTACATGTAGCGTCGATTCTACGTGGTAGCCGACGCATCAACATCCCCGGAGGTGACGAACGCATCTATCCGAATGACCGCTTGCAGGTCATCGGCACGGATGAGCAGCTCGCGACGTTGGGCAAAGCCATGAGCCGGTTGGAAGAAGAGACGAAAGACAAGGAACAGCAGAACTGGGAACATCAGGAAATGCGTCTGAAGCAATTCATTATCGATGCCGATTCCCCCTTTCTCGACAAGAGCATCCGGCACAGTGGCATTCGCAACCAATACAACTGCCTGATTGTCGGTATCGAGAAAGCTGACGGCACCTTGATGAGTCCCGATGCAGACGAGGTTCTCCATCAAGGGGAAGTCATCTGGGTAGTCGGCGAAGAAAAAGATGTAGCCCACCTGCTGGACAAGACCAAAGAGAAGGCAAACGAACCATAACAACCATTTTAAACGATAAATACTATGAGAAGTAACCCTGAAGAATGTCTCTATTGCCAGAACAATGAGACCTTACACAATCTGATGATTGAGATTGCCCCGCTGAGCGTATCGCGCGTATTCCTGTTCAAAGAGCAGACCTATCACGGACGTTGCCTGGTGGCTTACAACGGACATGTCGACGATTTGTGTGAACTGAGTGACGAGGAGCGCAATGCCTTCATGGCAGATGTAGCCCGTGTTACCCGTGCCATGCACAAGGTGTTCCATCCGGAAAAGATCAACTATGGTGCTTACAGCGACAAGCTCTCTCACCTCCATTTCCACTTGACACCGAAATATGTAGACGGTCCGGACTACGGAGGTGTATTCCAAATGAATCCCGGCAAGGTATACCTGACCGATGCCGAATATCAGAAGATGATTGATGAGCTGAAGGCAGCGTTGTAAAGACCGAGTACCTGCCGGATTGGTCCAGCCTCCCGGAAGCATGTAATGATGACAAGACTGGCTTCCGCCAGAAACATACGGGAACAGCTAAAAAAGAAGCGTGCATGCCCGCTATCCGAAAGATAGTAAACATGCACGTTTATGCTATAAGAAGACCCTAGCAGGCCTGCTTATTTCAATGCGGCAATGGCAGCATCGTAGTTCGGCTCTGTAGTAATTTCCGGAACCAATTCGGCATACACAACCTTACCTTCCGGATTCACCACAACAACCGCACGGGCCAACAGACCAGCCAAAGGCCCGTCTACCATACCCACACCATATTTCTGTGCGAAATCAGACAAATTTCTGAAGTCTGACAAGGCAACCACGTTCTTAATGCCTTCAGTAGTACAGAAACGGCCCTGTGCGAAGGGCAAGTCCTTGGAGATGGCCAGCACGACAGCATTGGGCTGAGAAGCCGCCAACTGATTGAATTTGCGTACAGAGGTTGCACAAACGGCTGTATCCATGCTCGGGAAGATATTCAACACAGCATATTTGCCTTTTACCTCATCAAGCGTAAAGGTAGACAAATCACCCTTCACGAATGCAAACTCCGGTGCTTTTGCACCAACAGCGATAAATTCACCTGTTAAAGCCACAGGATTTCCTTTGAATGCAGTTTTTGACATACTTGTATTCTCCTTTCAGTTATTTTAGTTTGACAGATAATCTTCTTTTGCAACCGTTACAATTTTGTATAAACAAAGGTACGAAATGAATTGGTATTCCCAACAGGCCGGATGCTTTTTTAATGTTCTTTAGGTATCATCTGCCCTTTATCCCCGAGCTCCTATCTCCCGGACTTATAATCCCGTATGACAAATTTCACCTTGTCAATAGGCGCATTATCGGTTTATGCGTACTTTTGTACATCCATTTAACCCAACAGACAAATGAAAGAACCCATCAAACTACTCGTCGTGCAAGCTTTGCCCGACGAATATACCCCCACCCCACTGCCGGGAGCTACAGTAGAACATGTCTATACCGGTGTAGGAAAAGTCAATGCAACATTTCGACTCACGGAGGCCATCTACCGGGTACATCCCGACGTGGTACTGAATGTCGGAACAGCTGGCACAACAAAGCATCGGCTGGGTGATATTGTACTCTGCACACAATTCATTGACCGAGACATGCGTGTTCTGGCAGATTTTGGAGTAACCTGGCAACTGAATACCGGGGAGTCACTCAAAGCATTTCCCTGGAAATGGAATCTGCCAACGGACGGATGCTGCAACACAGGAGACAGTTTCGTGACCGATGCTTCCGGTGTGGAAGGCGACGTGGTCGACATGGAAGCCTTTGCACAAGCACAAGTCTGTATGGAGCTGAACATCCCTTTCATGGCTATAAAATATGTGACAGACCTGATTGGACAAAATTCGGTAAAGCATTGGGAAGACAAGCTGGCTGATGCCCGCCGCGACCTGGAGACCTTCTTTGTAACCCAAATCGGGTAACACCGTAAGGCAACCTTCCACTTTTCAGTCTATATATAATAAGGTATAAAGAACGACTATGTTAACGATTGAACAAATACTTCAAAACCTACACATCGAACAATTAAATCCGATGCAGGAAGCTGCCTTGGATGCCGGCCGTGAGCAAAAAGACCTCATTTTGTTGTCGCCTACGGGTTCCGGCAAGACACTGGCCTACCTGCTTCCGCTCCTGGAACACTTAAAAGAGGGAATCCAGGGAGTGCAAGCTGTTGTACTGGTGCCTTCCCGTGAACTGGCCCTACAGACAGAACAGGTATTCAAGTCGATGGGAACCTCCTTCCGAGTGATGAGCTGCTATGGCGGACGTCCGACTATGGATGAACACCGGACGATGAACGGCATCCATCCGTCGGTCATCATCGGTACCCCGGGGCGCATGAACGACCATCTATCCAAACAGAACTTCGATGCCTCTACGGTACACACCTTAATCATCGATGAGTTTGACAAGTGCCTGGAATTTGGCTTTCATGATGAAATGTCAACAGTCATCGCCCAACTACCAGCCTTGAAAAAACGAATCTTGCTTTCTGCGACTGATGCTGAGGAGATACCTGAGTTCACCGGTCTGCATCGAATCATCAAGCTGAACTTCCTGACAGAAGATGCTACCCTGTCAGACCGAATCCGGTTGCATGTAGTACATTCTCCGGAGAAAGACAAACTGGAGACATTAGCCCGCTTGCTCTGTATGCTTGGGACCCAGTCATCCATCGTATTTTGCAATCATCGGGAATCAGTAGAACGTGTCAGTACCTACCTGACCTCCCGGAAAATACAGAACGGCATGTTTCATGGCGGCATGGAACAGGCAGACCGCGAACGTGCACTATACAAGTTCCGCAATGGAAGTTGCAATGTGTTTGTATCGACGGACCTCGCGGCACGTGGACTTGACATTCCGGAGATAGACAATGTGATACATTATCATCTTCCCCTCAACGAAGAAGGATATATCCATCGGAACGGACGGACTGCACGCTGGGATGCCGAAGGAAATTCGTTCCTGATTCTTCATCCGGAAGAAGTATTGCCCGCCTATATCAATGAATCACCCGATGAGTTCATCCTTGATGAAGGTCCACTCAAGCCCGTGCGCCCCTTATGGGTAACATTATATATAGGTAAAGGAAAAAAGGACAAAATCAACAAGGTCGATATTGCCGGATTCCTATATAAAAAGGGACACTTGCAGCGCGATGAAATCGGCCGGATTGACGTAAAAGACCACTACGCCTATGTAGCAATCTGTCAGAAGAAGTTAAAACAAACCCTGAATTTGATAAAAGGAGAGAAAATTAAAGGGTTAAAGACTGTCATAGAGGAAACAAAATGATAGTATTTGTATAAATAAGCCTGCTTTCCCGTTATCAAAGTGTCAAAGTGTCATCCATTTAGCTCAATATTATATCATTTAGATTAAATATAGCTCCAAATGTCACTTTTCTACTAAAAAAGTTGTAAGCTGAATAATAATGTGTAAATTTGCATCACGACATTATAACAAACAGTATTAACCAAAACTTATATCAAATGAAAAAGCATAATTTCAATGCGGGACCGTCTATTTTACCTCGTGAAGTAATCGAGCAAACAGCTCAAGCAGTGTTGGACTTCCATGGAGGAGGACTCTCTATTCTGGAGATTAGTCACCGTGCAAAAGACTTCCAGCCAGTCGTTGATGAAGCCGTTGCATTGTTTAAAGAAATTCTTCAGATTCCCGAAGGCTATTCAGTATTATTCTTGGGTGGTGGTGCCAGCTTGGAATTCTGTATGGTTCCTTACAACTTCCTCGAAAAGAAAGCAGCTTACCTGAACACAGGTACATGGTCAAAGAAGGCTATCAAAGAAGCTAAGAACTTCGGTGAAGTGGTAGAAGTGGCCTCTTCAGCAGCCGACAACTTTACGTATATCCCCAAAGACTTTGTCATCCCGACCGATGCTGACTATTTCCATGTAACAACGAACAATACCATCTTTGGTACTGAACTTCATAAGGACCTCGACAGTCCGATTCCCATGATTGCCGACATGTCGTCCGACATCTTCTCCCGCCCGGTTGATATCAGCAAGTATATCTGCATATACGGTGGTGCACAGAAGAACCTGGCTCCTGCCGGTGTGACCTTCGTGATTGTGAAAAACGATGCCGTAGGCAAAGTCAGCCGTACCATCCCGACAATGCTGAACTACCAGACCCATATCGACGGTGGCTCCATGTTCAATACACCTCCTGTACTGCCTATCTATTCTGCCATGTTGACTTTGCGCTGGCTGAAAGCCCAAGGTGGCGTAGAAGAAATGCAACGTCGTGCCAAAGCACGTGCTGAAATGCTTTATGGTGAAATCGACCGCAACCGTCTCTTCCGTGGCACAGTAACCTGTGAAGAAGACCGCTCATACATGAACATTTGCTTCGTGATGAAAGACGAATACAAAGAACTCGAAGCTGACTTCTTGAAATTTGCTACCGAACGTGGTATGGTAGGTATCAAGGGACACCGTTCCGTAGGTGGATTCCGTGCTTCCTGCTACAACGCCATGCCGTTGGAGAGCGTGAAAGCGCTGGTAGAGTGCATGCAAGAGTTTGAAAAGGCACATTAATCATTGTGAGGAGTGAAGAGTGACCGAGAACAAACTGTCATTCTTCACTCCTTATTCTTAAATTCTTCATTAAAAAAGTCTTCTTATGAAAGTATTAGTAGCAACTGATAAGCCGTTTGCCAAAGTGGCTGTAGACGGCATCCGTAAAGAGATTGAAGCCGCAGGTTATGAACTCGTATTGTTGGAAAAATACGGAGAGAAAGCCAAATTGTTGGAAGCTGTGAAAGATGCCAATGCACTGATTATCCGTAGCGATGTGATTGATGCTGAGGTATTCGATGCTGCCAAGGAACTGAAAATCGTGGTACGTGCCGGTGCCGGTTATGACAATGTTGACCTCGCTGCCGCTACTGCACATGGTGTATGCGTGATGAACACGCCGGGACAAAACTCCAACGCTGTGGCCGAACTTGTGTTCGGTTTGTTGGTTTATGCCGTACGCAACTTCTACAACGGTACTTCCGGAACAGAGTTGAAAGGCAAGAAACTTGGTATCCATGCATTTGGAAATGTCGGCCGCAACGTGGCACGCATCGCTAAAGGCTTTGGCATGGAGGTTTATGCCTACGATGCTTATTGCCCGAAGGCTGCCATTGAGGAAGCTGGTGTAAAAGCTGTTGATTCTGTGGAAGAACTTTACAAGACCTGCAACATCGTATCCTTGCACATCCCGGCAACCGCTGAGACCAAGAACTCCATCAACTACGCTTTGGTAAATCAGATGCCCAAGGGAGCTATCCTGGTGAACACTGCACGCAAGGAAGTCATCAATGAAGCAGAGCTTATCAAACTGATGGAAGAACGTGCGGATATCAAATACATCACCGATATCATGCCGGTAGCTAATGAAGAATTTGCAACCAAATTTGCCGGACGTTACTTCTCGACCCCGAAGAAGATGGGTGCCCAGACTGCGGAAGCCAATATTAACGCAGGTATCGCTGCTGCCAAGCAAATCGTAGGCTTCATCAAGGACGGTTGCGAGAAGTTCCGCGTGAACAAGTAAACATTTAGTGAAAGGGTACTATAATGGAACTGATGAACACAGAGACACAAAGACTGGAATATCATCCGAAGTCAATGAGTCTCTGTGTTTATTTTTGCCTACAGGTACCCTTCCTTTAACATAATCCCTAACTCTCAAAACTCTATTTTACTATGGCTATTGTAAAACCTTTCAAAGGTATTCGTCCCCCGAAAGAATATGTGGAGCAAGTAGAATCACGCCCGTATGACGTGCTCAATTCAGAAGAAGCACGCAAAGAGGCTGAAGGCAATGAAAAGTCGCTCTACCACATCATCAAACCTGAAATAGATTTCCCCGTTGGCACGGACGAGCATGATCCCCGTGTCTATGCCAAGGCTGCCGAAAACTTCCAGAAGTTCCAGGACAAAGGTTGGCTGGTACAAGACAAGAAAGAAAACTACTACATCTACGCACAGACCATGAACGGCAAGACACAGTATGGTCTGGTGGTTTGCGCATACGTGGACGATTATCTGAACGGAGTCATCAAGAAGCATGAGCTGACCCGCCGTGACAAGGAAGAAGACCGCATGAAACACGTCCGTGTGAACAATGCCAACATCGAACCGGTGTTCTTTGCCTATCCCGACAATTCCGAATTGGATGCCATCGTGGCACGTTACACCGCTCAGGAACCGGTATATGACTTCATCGCCCCGATTGACGGATTCGGACACAAATTCTGGATTATCGACAAGGAGGATGACATCCAGGCTATCACCAAAGCTTTCGCTGCTATGCCGGCACTTTACATTGCTGACGGACACCACCGTTCGGCTGCAGCTGCCTTGGTGGGTGCCGAGAAGGCAAAACAAAATCCCAATCACAAAGGAGACGAAGAGTACAACTACTTCATGGCGGTATGTTTCCCCGCCAATCAGCTGACCATCATCGACTACAACCGCGTCGTGAAAGACCTGAACGGATTGACGGCTGCCCAGTTCCTTGATGCCCTGCGCGAGAACTTCGTGGTAGAAGAAAAAGGTGAAGCTGAATATCGGCCGAACAAGTTGCACAACTTCTCACTCTATCTGGAAGGCAAGTGGTACAGCCTGACGGCTAAAGAAGGTACATACGATGACAACGACCCGATTGGGGTATTGGATGTCACTATCTCGTCCAACCTGATTCTCGACAAGATTTTAGGAATCAAGGACCTTCGTTCCGACAAGCGCATCGACTTCGTGGGCGGTATCCGCGGATTGGGTGAGCTGAAACGTCGTGTGGACAGCGGAGAAATGAAGATGGCATTGGCTCTCTATCCTGTCACCATGAAACAAATCATGGACATCGCAGACACGGGCAACATCATGCCGCCGAAGACCACTTGGTTTGAACCCAAACTTCGCTCCGGACTCATCATCCATAAATTGAGCTAAACACATCTTACGCTAGAATTACTCCTCGGCTTGAGATATTCTCGGAATATTCTTATCAATCAAGGAGCAACATACAACAATCGACACCTTGCGCTTCTCCTGATAACGAGATGCTCGTCTCCTCGTGGCGAGATGCCCATCTCCCCGGTATCGCTTTGCGCAAAAGAGTGGCAAGGAGATGCGCATCTCCAAAACCGGACTTAAGCACGGTGTGACAGAGGTTTACAGAGAATGGCAGTCGGGAGATGCGCAAGAGGATGGCCGGCACTTGCTCAAGAAGGAAATTCCAAGGGCGCATAACGGAGAGACAGACTCCTGGACGGAAAGCCAGAAAGAATGAATAAAGCAAGCAGAAAAACAATGAAACGACGCAGGATAGGGGCAATAAAAAAGGGCTCCGCTGAGCCCAACCTTTGTTAACCTTAAATCTAATACTATGAAAAACACACTGCAAAGATAAGCTCATTTCAACCATTCCTGCAAGAAAGGTTCAAACGAAATGCAATTATACAACATCATTTAACAAAACATCCTTCCATAGAGTCTATATTTAAAAGGTTCGTTTACATTTACGTTTCAAAATCAGGAGCAAATTAGTTGCGCATATAGCATTATTCCCTATCTTTGCAACCATGCACAGCCAAAATCCATCCCATAAAAATCGCATGATTCGATTCCGTCAATGGAGCCGGAAGGGCTATGCCATCTTTGCAAGCTTGGGCAAACACGTGACCATCGGACATGTGTGCAAGAGCATCGCCGAAGCTTCGCTCACCAAAACCGGATGGCTGGACAAGCCTTGTCTAAACCGGAAGAACAAGACGGATGAAACGGATACGTTACCGCCGGAAGAGGCCGATGAATGCAGACTTTGGCTGTATGAAATGGATTTATGTACAATTGTATCCCCGTCTCTGACCGTCTCAGAGGAGGGAAAGGTACGTCTTTTTAATAACTTGTCGGATAAGAAGAGCAATATCGGAACAACAGTGATTCCGGTATTGCTCTTCTTTTGTTTTTAGAACTATGATACACGAACTGAAAGAAAAGGTATTGCAAGGGCACCAGGTGACCTTCGATGAAATGAAAGAACTTGCTTCCTGTACAGACAATGAGAGCCTGTTTGAAGCGGCACGGGAGATCACAGCCAAGTGTGCCTCCAAGGTATTTGACATGTGTTCCATCGTGAATGCAAAATCGGGGTTATGCTCGGAAGATTGCAAATGGTGCGCTCAGTCGGCCCATCACCGGACCGGTGTGGAGACCTACGGACTGCTGCCGGTCGAAGAATGCGTGACACACGCCAAGGAGAATGCCCGGCATGGCGTCGGACGTTTTTCACTGGTGACAAGCGGCAAACGGATGACCGATAAGGAAGTGGATGCCATTTGCGACCGGGTACGCGCCATCCGCCAGAGCTGTTCCATTTCCGTCTGCGTATCCTTGGGACTCCTGTCAGAGCAACAAATGAAACGGCTGCACGAAGCCGGCGTGTCACGCTATCATTGCAACCTGGAGGCAGCCCCCTCCTACTTTCCGCATCTGTGCACCACGCACACCCAACAGCAGAAACGGGAAACGTTGCTGGCAGCCCAACAGGCAGGCATGGAGATCTGCTCAGGAGGTATCATCGGCATGGGAGAGACGGAACTGCAACGCATCGAGCTGGCATTCTCCCTGCGCGGATTGGGGGTACAGTCGATACCGATTAACATATTGCAGCCCATCAAGGGAACTCCCCTACAGGACATGCAGCCGTTATCGTCGGAAGAACTGCTGCGCACCATTTCCTTCTTCCGCTTCATCCATCCCACCGCTCACCTACGGTTTGCCGGCGGACGGGCAAAGCTCGACGAACAAACATTGCGCCGAGCATTGACGATCGGCATGAACGCAGCAATCGTCGGGGATATGCTCACCACCTTGGGCTCCGACGTCGAAACGGATAAACAACGAATCAAAGAAATCGGTTATGAGTTATAATTATCAATGTGATACCTTTGACCGCGACCACCTGTGGCATCCTTATACTTCTACCACAAACCCGTTGCCTACCTACAAAGTGAAAAGTGCCAAAGGCTGCACCATCACCTTGGACGACGGGACTGAACTGATTGAAGGGATGTCTTCCTGGTGGTGTGCCGTCCACGGATACAACCATCCGGTGCTGAACCATGCCATCGAAGAACAGTTGCACCGGATGTCACACGTCATGTTCGGAGGACTGACGCACGACCCTGCCATTGAACTGGGAAAGTTGCTGCTGAAGATTGTCCCTCCCTCGATGCAGAAAATCTTTTATGCAGACAGTGGCTCAGTTGCCGTAGAGGTCGCCTTGAAAATGGCGGTCCAGTACCAGTTTGCAAAGGGTAACCCCCGGAAAAACAACTTCGTCACCATACGCTCCGGCTATCATGGAGATACCTGGAATGCCATGTCCGTATGCGACCCGGTCACCGGCATGCACAGCCTCTTCGGAAATGCCCTGCCGGTGCGCCACTTTGCTCCGGCTCCCCAATCCCGCTTTCACGGAACGTGGGACAGCACGGACATAGAGCCTTTAAAAGCCATCATCGAGCAGCATCATGCCGAACTGGCTGGCCTCATCCTCGAGCCCATCGTACAAGGAGCCGGAGGCATGCGCTTCTACCATCCGCAGTATCTGCGCGAAGCTGCCGCACTCTGCCGCCGTTACGGGCTTTTGCTCATCTTTGACGAAATAGCGACGGGCTTCGGACGCACCGGAAAGCTGTTTGCCTGGGAACATGCCGGCATTGAACCGGACATCATGTGCATCGGGAAAGCCCTGACCGGAGGATACATGACCTTCTCTGCCGTACTGGCAACCGATGAAGTCGCCACGACCATATCCGACCACGAACCGCATGCTTTCATGCACGGACCGACCTTCATGGGCAATCCGCTCGCCTGCTCTGTCGCGTGTGCTTCCATCAACCTGCTCCTGGCGTCCGGATGGCAACAGAAGGTAAAAGCCATCGAGCAGCAACTGGAGGAGGAACTGGCTCCGGCACGGAGCTTGCCCCAGGTAGCTGATGTACGGGTATTGGGAGCCATCGGGGTCATCGAAACCCGTCAGCCGGTAGACATGGCATGGATACAACGGCGCTTTGTGGAGGAAGGTGTCTGGGTGCGTCCCTTCGGACGGCTGGTCTATGTGATGCCCCCCTTCGTCATCCGTCCGGCAGAACTGCACAAGCTGACAACAGCCCTGGTAAAGATTGTTTCCGAGATTAAAAACTGACGATATGATGAACAATGATCAGATGCTAACCCGGGATTTGGAAATCCTGCGGGAGAAAGGGAACTTCCGCCAACTGCCTTCCGTGGAACATCTCGGACGGTGGGTCCGTTCCGGAGAACAGCCGATGCTGAACCTGTCGTCAAACGACTACCTGGGATTGGCTACCGACGAATCGCTGCGCAAAGCGTTCATGGAGGAACTGTCAGCTGAAGACTCCCTCCTCTCCTCCTCCTCGTCCCGTCTGCTGACCGGGAACTTCGCCGTCCACGACAGGCTGGAACGTCTGCTGGCAGAAAGCTTCGGGAAAGAGGCGGCACTGGTGTTCTGCAGTGGTTATCACATGAACACCGGTATCCTGCCGGCAGTGGCGGATGCCCATACGCTGATACTTGCCGACAAGCTGGTGCACGCCAGCCTGATTGACGGCATCCGTCTCTCTGCTGCCAAGTGCATACGCTTCAGGCATCAGGACTATGCCCAGCTGGAAGCCTTGTTGCAGAAACATCACGCAGACTTTCACCGCATCCTCATCGTGACGGAAAGCATCTTCAGCATGGACGGCGATGTGGCGCCCTTGCAACAGCTGGTCGAGCTGAAGCAACGCTACCCGGGAACCATGCTCTATGTCGACGAAGCCCATGCCATCGGCGTGCGTGGTCAGAACGGACTGGGAGTAGCCGAAGAGCAGGCGTGCATCCCGGGCATCGACTTCCTCTGTGGAACCTTCGGGAAAGCGGTCGCGTCAGTGGGTGCCTATGTGACATGCAGCCTTCCCGTCCGCAACTACCTGATCAACCGGATGCGCACACTCATCTTCACGACCGCCCTGCCTCCGCTCAACGTGGCCTGGACGGAGTTCATCGTGAAACGGCTGCCGGACATGAACGAACGCAGGAAACGGCTCGCCACCCTGTCGGAGCAACTGCGGACGGCACTGAAGGAGAAAGGATATGCCTGTCCGTCGGAAAGTCACATCGTGCCCATGCTGGTCGGAGCCAGCAAAGAGACGGTCCTGAAAGCCGAAGAACTGCAACGCAAAGGCTTCTACGTGCTGCCGGTCCGTCCGCCGACAGTGCCCGAGGGTACTTCGCGCCTGCGCTTTTCACTGACGGCAACACTCTCGTCCGGAGAGTTGGAACAATTAATTGATGTATTATGAAACAGTCATTTATAAAACAGAAGGGAAGCTCCCGGCTGACGCTCTTCTTTGCAGGCTGGGGCATGGGCGAAGGACTGCTGGCTCCGCTACCGGAAGGTACGGACGATGTCATGCTGTGCTTTGACTACCGGGACCTGCAGTTTGACTCCGCTCCCCTGGCGGCGTATGCCTCCATCCGTGTCGTCGCCTGGTCGATGGGCGTATGGGTTGCCGGTCGGGTCCTGCCATCCCTGGCTCTACCCTGGGAACATGCCCTGGCTTTCAACGGAACACCCTGGCCTGTCGATGACCTCCGCGGCATCCCCGAAAGCATCTTCAAAGGAACACTGGACAACCTGTCCGAACAGACCTTGTCCAAGTTCCGCCGCCGCATGTGCGGCAGTGCACCGGCCCTGAAGGACTTCCTGCAACATGCGCCTGACAGGAGTTGGGAGACGCTCCGCGACGAGCTGGCTGTCCTGTATGAGGCCATCACCCGGACCGGACCAGCCACAGACTGGCACTGGGACAAAGCCTTTATCGGAACGGAAGACCACATCTTCCCCTCCGCCAACCAGCTGCGTGCCTGGGAGAACCTGACAACCCAAACGGTACATGCAGCCCATTACGACGCAGACTGCATACGACAACTCGCTGAAGGAAAGGAAACCTTATGGATAAATCACTGATACGACAACGCTTTGCCCGCGCCATCCCCACCTACGACTGTCAGGCGACCGTGCAACGGACCATGGCGCAACGGATGGTGACACTGCTGGACCGGCACCTGCCGCCCGATGCCCACCAACGGGTCTGGGAGGTCGGTTGTGGCACCGGACTCTTCACACATGCCTACCTGCAACATCACCGTCCGCAGGAATACCTGCTCAACGACTTATGCCCGGAAATGCAAACAGCCCTGGAAGACATTCTGGATGCCCATACCCGCTTCGTCCCCGGAGACGTGGAGAAGGCATCTCCGCAAGGCTGCTTCAGCCTGATTGTATCCTGCGCCTCGCTGCAATGGCTGGAAAATCCCTTGTGCTTCCTGCAACGCTGCCGGACCATGCTGACTGCCAGGGGGCATGTCGCCTTCTCGCTCTTTGGGGAAGAGAACCTGAAGGAGATACGTGCGCTGTCCGGAGCAACCTTGGACTATCCTTCTCTCCATGACTGGTGCAGCAAGCTGTCAGCCCTGGGCTATCAGCCCCTCCATGCGGATGAAGAGCAGGTCACCTTGTGCTTCGATAGCCCCGGCGATGTCCTGCGTCACTTACGTCAGACCGGCGTGACGGGCATCCGGAAGGAGGCATGGACGCGGAAGCAACTGGAAGATTTCACCACGGAATATCAGCGTCGCTTCTCCACGACGGACGGGAAAGTCAGCCTGACCTACCACCCCGTCTACATCCTGCTGACCAATCCTGTATAACAACAAAACAGAATGATAAAATGAAAGACAACGTATTCTTTGTAAGTGGCATCGACACGAACATCGGGAAGAGTTATGCCACCGGATTCCTTGCCCGCCAATGGAATGAGGCAGGCAAACGTACCATCACCCAGAAACTGATTCAGACCGGCAACACCACGATGTCTGAAGACATTGAGCTTCATCGCCGGCTGATGGGCACCGGTCTATTGCCCGAGGACCGGGAAGGACTCACCATGCCCGAGATATTCACCTATCCCTGTTCCCCCCATCTGGCAGCTAAGATTGACGGACGCCCCATCAATTTCGAACACATCAAGCAGGCGACAGAGCAGCTCTCCGAACGCTATGATGCCGTGTTGCTGGAAGGTGCCGGAGGACTCATGGTCCCTCTGACACCCGACCTGCTGACCATCGACTATGTGGCACAACAGGATTATCCGCTGATATTCGTCACTTCGGGACGGCTGGGCAGCATCAACCACACGTTGCTGAGC
Source organism: Bacteroides sp. Marseille-P3684 (assembly GCF_900291465.1). Lineage (GTDB taxonomy): Bacteria > Bacteroidota > Bacteroidia > Bacteroidales > Bacteroidaceae > Phocaeicola_A. The sequence continues at coordinate 1,983,914 of NZ_LT985808.1, read as the reverse complement.
CTGGAGGCGGTCAAGGCGAGAAAGCTCCGGCTGCACAGTGTCCTCTACAACCTCTATCCGTTGGAGGAAGACAAGATTATCCAGGAGGATACGCAGCACTACATCCGGGAATACCTGAACCGTCATTTCCCGGAAGCCCGGTTCCTGACTGTCCCCTGCCTCTGACAGACAGACAAATGCGGACCTGAACGGGAGATGGCAAGTACTTGCCGGTGCCTCCCTCAGGTCCGCATCTTAACTATTAACCAATCATTTAACTTCAGCCAGTTCCAGCACGAGCTTGCCATCGGCATAAAGGGCGAGATGCCCGTTACCCAGCCTGCCATAACTCCGGACAGCATTCAGCGCCTGCATGATGCTGTTCTCCAGCTCCATGTCTGCACACATCATCCGGGTAGACGCCAAGGCAGGGAACGCAATGGACTGACTCTGCGCGGCATCCACGGTAAAACCGCCATGTATGTTGTTGCAACCAGCACAGCCACTGACCTTCCTGGCAGCCACGTCAAAGTGCAGGAAGGGTTGCTTCTCCACGTTCCCCGGCACTTCCTTGCTGTTCACTGCCAGGATGTTCCACTTCCCGGACAGCTCATTCAGCGCCATCGTCTGGTTTCTTTTCTTCAAGATGACCACCGGACGCTTCTTCTCATTACACAGTGCGATTTCATTTTCACTGACGGGCAGATAGCCCTTGACCTGTCCCAGGGCATTGAGCACGTTACGCTCCACATCCATGTTCGGGCCTGCCATCATCGTACTTGCCAGCTTGCCCAGTTCAAGTGTGCCCGGTTTGCTGTTCAAGTCAAAGGAACCCATCACGTTGTTGCATCCGGTATTACCATAGATGCGTCCGTTCTCCGTATCAAAACCAATATAAGGATAGTCCTTGAGGTTGATGGCACTTCCGTTTACCTCCACGATGTTCCACTCTCCATTGAAGTCTGCCGACGGAAGTACGGCAACACTCCGGGTAGAATGACAGGAAGACAATGCGAAAACAACCATCGCAGCAAGGGGCATAAATCTCTTTTTCATAATCTCTTTCGTTAAAGTTACAGTTCTATCGGACAGGTCACTGTTTCACCTGTTCTCGATGAGTAAATGCCGAAGACTGCCAAATACTGCACGGAGAAATCTTAATAAGCAATAAAAGCTGTACTCATTTGTATACCTTTCTGAGGGCACTCTCGCACTGAGGGACCTGCCGGGAACTGCCTTCAGGAGTTTTTTTCTGCTCCGTATATCCGTTTTTCGTATGAGGATTTGATTAAAAAATGTACCTTTGATTCCATTAACAATGATAGCCTTATAGAATATGAAAGCAACAGTTTGTTTAAAATCCTTATGCCTGTGTGCGGCTCTGGCTCTACCGACCTTTGCCAAGGCCGCATTCCCGTCCGCTGATGACAAGCAGACGACCTATGTCCCTACACAAGAGAACCTTCAGTCGCGCGAAGCCTTCCAGAACGACAAATTCGGCATCTTCCTCCATTGGGGGCTGTACAGCATGCTCGCCCAGGGCGAATGGGTCATGACCAACCAGGACCTCAACCGCGACGAATATGCCAAGCTGGCGTCCGGCTTCTATCCTTCACGCTTCAATGCACGTGAATGGGTCGCCGCCATCAAGGCTTCCGGGGCACGATACATCTGCTTCACAACCCGCCACCATGAAGGCTTCTCCATGTTCGACACGCAATGGTCGGACTACAACATCGTGGATGCCACTCCCTTCGGACGCGACGTACTGAAAGAACTGGCGGACGAATGCCACCGGCAGGGCATCGCACTCCATCTGTATTATTCGCATCTGGACTGGTACCGGGACGACTACTATCCGCTGGGACGCACCGGAAGGGGAACCGGACGTACCAAACATGGGGAATGGAAAACCTACTATGAATTCATGAACCATCAGTTGGAGGAGCTGCTGACGAACTATGGTCCGATACGTACCATCTGGTTCGACGGATGGTGGGACCAGAAGCCCGACTTCGACTGGCAGTTGCCTGAACAGTATGCCCTGATACACCGCCTGCAACCGGGATGCCTGATTGCCAACAACCACCACGAGACGCCCTTCGAGGGAGAGGATATCCAGATTTTCGAGCGCGACCTGCCCGGTGAGAATACAGCCGGTCTGTCGGGACAAGCCATCAGCCGCCTCCCCCTGGAGACGTGTCAGACGATGAATGGCATGTGGGGATACAAGATTGTCGACCAGGACTACAAGTCGACCAAGACGCTCATCCATTACCTGGTCAATGCCGCCGGAAAGAATGCCAACCTGCTGCTGAACATCGGGCCGCAACCCAACGGGGAACTTCCGGCTGTGGCAGTGGAGCGTCTGAAGGAAATCGGTCAGTGGATGCAGACATACGGGGAAACCCTCTACGGGACACGTGCCGGACTGGTCGGTCCACGTGACTGGGGAGTGACCACGCAAAAGGGCAACCGGCTCTTCGTGCACATCCTCAACCTGCCGGACAACGGACTTTATCTGCCCCTGACGCAGAAGGTAACCCGTGCCATCTCCTTCAAGGACAAGACCCCGATAAAGTTCCGTCAGGATAAAAACGGTATTTTAATGGAGTTCGAACAGGCTCCGAATGACATCGACTTCGTCGTAGAGCTGACGCTGAAAGAGTGAAGTCCCGAAACACAGCCGGCATGAGACGCTTCTCCCCAGAGGGATGAATGAGACTCATGCCGGCTTTTCCTTTATCCAAGCCCGGGATAAACACAAACCAAGCCGGACTTCAATGGACCAAAGTATCATACTTAGACCCCCTAAGTATTATACTTAGCCTACCTAAGTATAATACTTTGGTCTGTATAAGCCCGGCTTAGTCCGCATCTATCCCCTACCTTGGCAAGATTAAACCCCAATCAGTCATTAGACCGCTCAAAGCCTAATGACCGATTGGGGTTAACAATAGCCAGGTGAACAGCCGGTATGGTCAGCTACGGCTCACCTTCAGTCCTTTATCCGACAAAGACATCTCCACAAAGCGCGCGCAGGCGTTCGGCGGCGTTTCCGTCAGAATGGTCTTAATGCGTACGGCTGCCTCGGGACTCTTTGCCACCATGTACAAGTAGCCGCCGCCTCCGGCTCCCGGGAGCTTGTATCCCAGGCAGTAGTCCTGCACCAGGCTGATAATCTGCTCTACCGAGGGCGGATTGGTGCCGGGGTCCAGCCGCTTGTTCTGAGCCCAGGTCTTGCCTATCAGCCGACCCATCTCCTCAAACTGTCCACACTGGATGGCCTCAAACACATCGAGGGCGTGTGCCTTCATCTCGTTGAGCATATCCAGATGTTCCGTCGAATTCAGGAACATGCCCCGGACAATCTCTGCCAGGATATTCTTCGCCGTCCGGGTAATGCCCGTGTAATAGAGCAAATGACACTTCTGATATTCCGGACTGGTGAACAGGAAGTCAGGCAGCCAACGGACGACCGGACACTGCTCGAAGCCGCTCTGTGTCTGGAGCAGCTTGACACCCTGAAGCACCCCTCCATATTGGTCCTGCCAGCCTCCTCCCGTAGTCAGCAACTGCTCCAGCACCAACGTACGCCGGCCAATCTCGTTCTTGTCCCACGGCAGTCCGCAGAAATCGGCAACCGCACCCAAGACGGTGGAAGCAAGGATGGAACTGGTTCCCAGCCCGGAGCCTGCCGGTACAGCCGACAGCAACGTCAGCTCGATGCCGGAACCGAACGCCCGCAACTGTGCCTCCAACGAGGCATAAGTCTCTTTCGAAAACCCCGGTTGGAAACCTGCCAGCACCAGCGCAGCCTTGGGGATGGAAAACGGAGACCCCACTTTGGCAAAGTCGCGCAGCTCTTCGTAGGTATGCACCTCCTCCATGGCACCCAGGTCGATGGAACGCAGGACAATCTTGAACTCCTTGCATGGCTTCACATACGACTGCAACGGGGGCTGTCCGTTCAGCTCAATGGCCATGTTGACCACATTGCCTCCATCATTCAGGCAATAGGGCGGCGTGTCTGTCCACCCACCTGCCAGGTCGATGCGCACCGGACTTCTCGCCCACACAATCTGGTCGGCATAGACAGCCAGACGAGGCGTTTGTCTGTCGGCAAGCACGGTGGAAGTCAGTCCCTCACGCAGCAGGGAGAAGGCCTTCGTCTCTTCCTCACGTCCGTCTTTGCCCTGCAACTTCAGGTAGTGTGAACGGAATATATGGTCATGGATGCGGGTCATCAGGGATGCCCGTTCGGGCAAAGGCGCGGGCAAGGGCAACCGTGCATCCACAAACTCCTCGGCGGCATCCTTCAGATTCAGCTGGTAAAAGACGCTCTTCTCGTAGTTCTTTGCCAGCAGGGGCCATGCCTCTGCCCGGAAGCTGCGCCGCTGGGCGACCAACCGACGCAAGTTGGCTTCCGCTGAAATCTCGTCAGCCGACAACCGACGCTTTTCGAGCCAGATGCGTCTGCCCTCCTCCAGAGAGGGTTCGCCAATCATCCAACGGAACACCTTGTCGAGTTCGTCGGTATCGGCGCAGAGAGGAAATATCCGTGCAGACTGCAAATCGCCGGCTCCCTCGATGGACTGCGGCTGCAAGCCACGCTCTGCCAGCCATTCACAAACGGGCTTTCCCATAAACAGCGTCCGTTCGTCGTCCAATGCGCCCTTGAAGGCATCCGTAAAACCATAGCAACGTGCGACGTAACCGGTCTCTCCCACCGGGACTACATCCACACAAACGCCGGGCGGAAGATTCAGCGCCCAGTCATTCCGAGGCACGCCTGTGATGATGTGTTGGTGAGACAGCTTCCAGTCGGCACCGACGCAACTGTTCTCAATCCAGACTTCCGAGTTTTCAGCCTTCAAGGTCAAGGATACCTGCGCATTCTGAACAAACATGGCAGGATGAGGTTTCACCTTCAGGTGCATGATTTCACGCTGGTCATCCACCAGATTCTGCACCGCAACCGTCGAGGACAACAACTCACGGCTGGTCCCGTAGTGATAGAACTCTCCTCCCGGTAACGGCAGTATTGCCACGCTCAACTGACGGAGCTCCTCATCATCCAGCTGGGGATGCTCGCCCAAGGCTCTCCCGAAGTCGGAATACAAATCGTAATACCTCCACTTGTTTCCCTGCCTGGAACGCTTCCGCAGCAGCTCCACTGCCCGGTCGCTCAAGAGCCAGATGCCGATGTCCATCAGGAAGAGATGGGTCTGCATCAACCGTCCCAGTTCCTCGACCGACGGCTTCTGCAACATGAAGTCCAGGCGGTCGGGAGTCTGACGGGAAGAGACGAACACACCATGATTCTTTGCCAGATTCGGGTCGACCCACAGTCCGTAGCAGACCACATCGGCATCGGGAATCTCCTGCAAAGGCTTCTCGCTGCGAATATAGACATCCCCACTGGCAATCAACGTATGCAGAGACTCCGGAGCCTTCTCCATAATCCGACGGTACAAAGGCAGTTGCAATGACAGCAGGTTCTGCTTCAGCCGCTGCCCTTTCGCCCAACGGAACACCGGTATCGGGGTCAGGATTTTACCCGACGGTGCGTAGCCGGGCAACCTGCGGCTCTGCCCGCCGGCATGCAGCAGGATGCGCTTGTCTTCCGCCAGCCATTGCGAGAAAGTCTCCCCGGGTGCCCATTGTGCCCGGCAGGATTCCAGGAGCCAGGTTGTTCCTCCTCCGGAGCCCAGTTTCTCCCCGATGGGATCGGACGTACAGAACCACTCCTGGGGGTCGACCCCCTCCAACTCATGAAAACATTCCACCAGATTGGGAGGCAGGGAAAGTAACTTCTTCATCATCCTTCGGGTATTCCTCTTATTTGATATCTGTAAGCAGTTTGATTTTCTGTTCTTCACTCAAGCGACAAATCAGCAAGGCGTTGTCTTTCTCGGCTACGATGTATCCATCCAGCCCCATAACGACGACCTTCTTCTCCTGAGTCGTATGAATCACACAGTTGCGGGTGTCATAGAGGCGGATATCTTCACCGATGCATACGTTCTTGTTCAAGTCCTGGGACATCTGTTCATACAGGGAACCCCATGTACCCAGATCGCTCCAGCCGAAGTCCGCGGGAAAGACAAAAATCTCTTCCGCCTTTTCCAGAATGGCGTAGTCCACCGATATGTTTTCGCAATTGGGGAACTCACGGTCGATGACCTCCTGCTCCTTTTCCGTATAAAAGTAGGGACGTACATTCTCAAAAATCTTGGCAATGGCCGGACAATATACTCGGAAGGCATTCACGATGGTAGAGATGTTCCACACGAAGATGCCTGCATTCCAGAAGTAGTTGTTCTGTTCGATATAGCGTAAGGCAGTCTCTGCATCGGGCTTCTCCTTGAAGGAATCCACCCGGAACACTTCCTTGTTGGTTGCCGAGGAAGCACGCAGGTCCGTCTCGATGTATCCATATCCGGTCTCAGGGCGTGTCGGTTTCATGCCCAGGGTCAGGATGGCGTCGGAGTCTCTTGTAAAGTTCATAGCCGAATGAATCACCCGCTGAAACTCCGGAACGTTCATCACGACATGGTCACTTGGAGTGACAACGACATTGGCTTTCGGGTTGCGAGCCTTGATTTTCCAGCTTACGTATGCGATGCACGGTGCCGTGTTGCGACGGCAGGGTTCTTTCAGGATATTGTCTTCAGGGATGTCAGGTAACTGCTCCTTGACCAGCCCGGCATATTTCTCAGAAGTTACGACCCAGATATTTGCAGGTTCACAAATTCCCTTAAAACGGTCGGCGGTCAACTGAAGCAACGTACGTCCACATCCGAGGACGTCAATGAACTGCTTGGGTTTCTCAGGAGTACTCATCGGCCAGAAACGGCTGCCGACTCCTCCGGCCATAATCACAAGATGGTTGTCACTTTTTGCCATAATTTCGTTATTTTGCTCTAATTGGTTTCACATCCAAAGACTCAAGCCGCGTTGACAAGGTAACGGGGTACCAGCCAACCCGGCTTTAATTGGAGCAAAATTAAGAAATATTCCAGGAGTGTAAGCCCTTTTAGGTGAAAAAGAGCGTACGGCGAACGAAACAAGGGTGTGCCAGTTCTGTTCCGACACACCCTTGCCTGTCAATGTTTCTGCCCGAAGACAGAAACTATGGGAGAAAATCAGCAATACAAGCTTACGATTCTTTCATAGAGTTCCTGCTTGCCGCTTACTTGCTTCGGCTCACCTACAGTCTTGGCATATTCAACCAACTGTTCCAAAGACATCTTGCCTTCTTCGAATTCCTTACCCTTACCGGAGTCGAACGAAGCGTAACGGTCAGCAAGCATCTTCTTGTAAGGAGACTCTTCGAGCAATTTGGCAGCGCACTCCAATGCACGTGCCATGGCATCCATACCGGAGATGTGTGCAATGGCAATGTCCTCCAAATCGGTAGAGTTACGACGAGTCTTGGCGTCGAAGTTGCAACCGCCATTACCCAAACCACCGTTGCGGATGATCTGCATCATGGCCTGTACCAATTCATAGTTGTCAATGGGGAACTGGTCAGTATCCCAACCGTTCTGATAGTCACCACGGTTGGCATCGATAGAACCCAACATGCCATTGTCAACAGCCACAGCCAACTCGTGTTCGAAGGTGTGTCCTGCCAAGGTTGCGTGGTTTACCTCGATGTTTACCTTGAAGTCTTTCTCCAAGCCGTGTGCCTTCAGGAAACCGATAACCGTTTCAGTGTCCACATCATATTGATGCTTGGTCGGTTCCATCGGTTTCGGCTCGATCAGGAACGTACCGGTGAAGCCTTTGGCACGGGCATAGTCACGAGCCATGGTCAACATCTGAGCGAGGTGCTCTTTTTCACGTTTCTGGTCTGTGTTAAGGATGCTCATGTAACCTTCACGGCCACCCCAGAACACATAGTTGGTACCACCCAACTCAATGGTAGCGTCGATTGCATTCTTGATCTGAACACCAGCGCGAGCTACAACGTCAAATTCCGGGTTGGTAGCAGCACCGTTCATGTAGCGTGCGTGACCGAATACGTTGGCTGTACCCCACAGCAACTTGATGCCGGTTTCAGCTTGTTTCTGCTTGGCATAAGCCACGATTTCCTTCAAGTTAGCCTCATATTCTTCGATGGTATCGGCCTCTTCGCACAAGTCGATGTCGTGGAAGCAGTAGTACTCGATACCCAGCTTCTGCATGAATTCAAAACCGGCATCCATCTTGTTCTTGGCAGCCTGAACCTTGTCGGGGTCACCGTTCCAGGGGAACTTCTTCGTACCACCACCGAACTGGTCACCACCTTCAGCGCACAAGGTGTGCCACCATGCCATTGCAAACTTCAACCAGTCTTTCATCTTCTTACCCATGATTACCTTTTCAGCATCATAATAGTGGTAAGCCATCGGGTTCTTACTATCTTTTCCTTCGAATTTGATTTTTCCTATTCCGGGAAAATACTCTTTTGTTGCCATAAGTCTTTTGTTTTTAAAGGTCAATTAATATGTTGTGTTTTATAAATCGTGTTTAGCGAACTACGTTAGCCAGACGCTCCTTCCACAAAGCGTATGCTGCCTGGTATTGTTCGGCCGCCTGTACGTCCGGCTCGATGACCTGCAGCTTCTTCAGTGTAGAGAAGGCTTCCGTGTTGTCTTTATAGATTCCGGCTCCCATACCGGCACCCTTGGCAGCTCCCACGGAACCATCGGTATCATAAAGCTCAATAGTGGCTCCGGTGACTCCGGCAAGTGTGTTGCGGAATATCGGGCTCAGGAACATGTTGGCATTACCTGCATGGATATTCGTGATGTGCATGCCCATCTGTTCCATCACTTCCATACCATATTTAAATGAGAACACAATACCCTCCTGTGCTGCACGCATGATGTGTGCACGTGTATGCGAGTTGAAGTTCAGCCCTTGCAAGGAACATCCCGGCTCCTTGTTGCCCAAGACACGCTCCGCACCATTACCAAAAGGTATCACACTCAATCCCTGACTGCCGATAGGTACTCCTGCCGCCAAATCATTCATTTCGGCATAAGAAACGTCCGTACCCATTGTCCGCTTGATCCAAGAGTTCAAGATACCCGTTCCGTTAATGCAAAGCAATACACCCAAACGGGTTTGCTCGTCAGTATGGTTGACATGGGCAAAGGTGTTCACCCGCGATTGGGGATCATAGTTCACAGTCCCGTTCACACCGTAAACGACTCCGGATGTTCCTGCCGTCGAAGCTATTTCACCGGGATTGAACACATTCAGGGAAAGTGCATTATTGGGTTGGTCACCGGCGCGATAAGTCACGGGGATACCTGCACGCAGTCCCAGTTCCTCAGCCACGGCAGCCGTCATGCGTCCCTGTTCGGAGAAAGTCGGACGTATGTCAGGGATCAAGGATTTATCAAAGCCGTAATACTCCATCAGGAAATCAGCGACACGGTTGTTCTTGAAGTCCCAGAACATTCCCTCGGAAAGACCCGATACAGTCGTGCAAACTTCTCCAGTCATCCGCATGGCTATATAGTCACCCGGCAACATGATTTTGTAGATGCGGGCATAGATATCCGGTTCGTTCTCTTTCACCCAAGCCAGTTTAGAGGCCGTAAAGTTGCCCGGAGAGTTCAACAGATGCGACAGGCATACCGATTCGCCAAGAGTCTCCAATGCTTTCTGTCCATACCCCACGGCACGGGAATCACACCAGATAATGGCAGGACGGAGCACCTGCAAATCCTTGTCAACACAAACCAGACCATGCATCTGATACGAGATACCGATGGCTGCAATCTGCTCTGCCGATACAGCCGACTGTTCCATGACAGCAGCAGTTGCCAGTTTCAGGTTCTGCCACCACATCTCAGGCTTCTGCTCTGCCCAACCCGGCTGGACAGCAATAATTTCAGCCTCTACTTTCGGATAGAATGCAGAAGCGACACATACGCCTGTTTCCGCATTCACCAAGCTAGCCTTTACCGAAGAGCTACCTATATCATACCCTAATAAATACATACTACTTATTATTTAATCTATTTTTAGTTACTGTTAGTTACGCATCTGGTTGTAAATAACCCGGTCAAACCGATAATATCGGGCGGCACGATGGGATACTCCCTGCTCCTTTTCCTCCAGGGGTACCACGTATTTCATCATGGAAATTCGTTTGTGGAAATTACGGACGTCGAACGAACGGTCGTAAACAATCTCATAAAGCCGTCGCAACTGTGCCGCGGTGAATTTACGGGGGAGCAAATCGAACAACGCAGCCGGAGAATTTTCTACGTACTGACGGACATAAGCCAATGAGGCCTCCAAAATCTGGTTATGGTCAAAAGCCAACTCACCCACATCTTTTACAGGCACCCAGCTAGCTTCATATTTATGAGACAGACGAGTATATTTACGGTCGATTTTCAACAGAGCCAGATAGGCAATCGTCACAATACGATCAATCTGGTTCGGCAAACTGTGGAAACGCTCCAACCAACCAACATCTTTCGGGTTACGAGTACGGTTCTTCGAGCCAAAAGCACGGAATTGAACCATCGGGACACTCTTCAATCCTGTCAATTCGTACAACACCCGTTTGGCTGCTTCATCCAAATCTTCGTCAACATAAATCAAACTTCCCGGGAGCTTATACATCGTTTCCTGTTCCGATTCGGATGCACCTACCTGCCTTACCAACAGGACGCGGAGCTCTTCTCCGTCAAATCCGATCAAAGAACAATCGACCGAGATATTAGGGCTTACTTGATGGTTTTCTTCACTCATCTGTGTTTTCATTGGTTTCCTTCATTTTTGCGTGACAAAAGTAGAGTAGTTCTTCCATATAAACAAATATATCAACTTCTTTTTTCTATGTTTTAAAACATTATTTTCCAAAGTTGTAAATATCGTCAATCGTACGATAAGCGTATAAGGCTTATCTTCTTCGATACAACTAGAAATCATTGACTCCTGTTCTGACCCTAAAAAGGCCTTATTCCAACATTTACAGCCTTGCAAAATACCTGTAATCCGATAAGATTCTATAGAAAGAAAGATTGTAAAAAAGCCGACGCCAATCAGTAATATCGGAGCAAATAAAAAGAAATGTCCTTATCAGCTCCCTTTCCTTCAGCCGGTCCAGCCAAGGAAGAGTTCCAATAAAGACATTTCTTTTTACCATTCAAACGGTTTTCAAACCGTCTTCAAACTCGCAATTTCAGTCTTTTGCCTGATGAACGGTAAGTTGCGGGAAGGGGAATCCGATGCCTTCCTTATTGAATGTTTCATAAACCACCCGGTTCATGTCAAAGTAGACATCCCAATAATCTGAGACTTTCGCCCAAGCACGCACCTTGATGTCCACGCTGCTTGCCGAGAGTGAGGAGAGTGCAATAAAAGGCTCCGGAGTCTTCAAAATGCGGTCATCAGCCGCAATGATTCTTTCCAAAACCGCTTTCACACGTTCGTAGTCTTCTCCATACTCCACTCCGAATGTCCACTCGGCACGACGCATCTGCTGACGGCTGTAATTCGTAATGGCATTGCTGCTGAGCACGCCATTGGGTACATAGATGATACGGTCATCCAGCATGGCCAGAATGGTATGAAAAATCTGTATTTCCTTCACCGTACCACTTACCCCATCGGGGCCATCGATAAAATCACCCACTTTAAATGGTTTGAATACCAGGATGACAAGTCCTCCGGCAAAGTTTGAAAGATTGCCTGACAGTGCCATACCAATAGCAACACCGGCCGATGCCAACAAGGCTGCCAGACTGGTTGTTTCTACGCCCAGCTTACTGATGATGGCGAATGCCAGTACCAGATTGAGGAGGATACTGAGCAAACTCTTCAAGAAGGTCTGTACACTGCTTTCAAACTTACGACGTTCCAGAATATTAGCAACCAGACGCATGATCTGACGGATGATGAAACGTCCGATGACATAGATCAAAATTGCTCCCAAGATGTCCTTACCGGTCTCTACGCCCCAAGTAATCAGCTTATCGACCACCTGCTCGACATTGACCAAGGAAGTAGCATTTAATAAAGTAAACAACATAAAAATAATAGTTAGAATTAATAGTTCACATAAAATCGACCACAAAGATACAAACAGCCGGTCAATACACACAATCTGGAATGAAAAAGGTCAGGAAGAACAGATATGTGTCATGTTCTTCCCGACCCTTGGTCATTAATCAGCGATGACGCTGTCAGATTCTCAATAATTAGTCGGCTTCACCTGGAAGTAAGCTTGCGGATGGAGACATGCCGGACATACGGCAGGTGCCTCGGGACCTTCGAAAATGAAACCGCAGTTGCGACATTGCCAGATCACATTTTCCTTTTTCTTGAACACTTCGCCGTTTTCAACGTTGGCAAGCAGAGCACGATATCTCTCCTCGTGTCCCTTCTCAGCCACAGCAATGTTGCGATACATGATAGCGATGGCAGGGAATCCTTCCTCATCGGCAATATCAGCAAACTTCGGATAATCAAGCGACCACTCTTCATGCTCGCCTGCAGCAGCTGCCTTCAGGTTCTCAGCAGTTGTACCAATAACACCGGCAGGATAGCTGGCTGTAATCTCAACCATTCCGCCTTCCAACCACTTGAACATACGCTTTGCATGCTCTTTCTCCTGATCAGCTGTTTCTGTGAAGATGGCAGCAATCTGCTCATAGCCTTCCTTCTTGGCTGCACTTGCAAAGTAAGTGTAGCGCATTCTTGCTTGTGACTCACCAGCGAAAGAAATCATCAGATTCTTTTCGGTACGTGTACCTTTCAATGACTTTTCCATAAATTATTGCTTTTAGTTAGTTAGTTTTCTTTGATGCAAAGGTATAAAATTATTTCTAAGATTGTAATTATTACAAAGCAATATTACGGTCCAGAAAGTTAAAAAAGTAAAAGGCAGCCCGAAGACTCTTGACCGGTGTCTTGGGCTGCCTATATATTATAAGGTAAAGGGTCAAGGCAGCATCACTTGATGATGCCTACTTTTGACTCTGTGATAAACTTGATGATGTTGTTGATTTCCTCTCCACGCGGCACCTGCTGCTCCACACGATAGATGGCATCGTCTACGGATGTATTGGCATGGTAGATGATGCGATAAGCATGGGCAATGTGCTTGATAATGGTTTCAGAGAAGCCGTTATGTTGCAGTACCTTTGTGTTGATGCTGTAGAACGCAGCGGGTTCATGTGCCACTACTACGTAAGGCGGAACATCATTCGAGAAGCGGCATCCTCCCTGAATAACCGACCAGTCGCCCACCCGGATATGACCGGTCATGATAACCGACGAAGCGAGAATGGAATAATTGCCGACCGTTGAGCGTCCTGCCACTTGCGAACCATTGCCGATAATACAATGATTGCCGATGGTGGCATCGTGCGAAATACGAACTGCCTGCATGATGAAGTTACCGTCACCGATAACCGTCTCATGTTCGGGAGCTGAAGCGCGTATGATGACGGCATTCTCACGGATGACATTGTTGTCACCAATACGGACGATGGTATCTTCGCCCTTATGTTTGAAATCTTGGGGAGGTGTTCCGATAACTGCTCCCTGATAAATCACATTTCCACTTCCAAGACGTGCACCACTCATTATGCTTGCGTATGGCATCACGACACAGTTGTCACCGATCACGACATTCTTGTCAATGTAAGCAAATGGATGGATTGTGACATTCTTGCCAATCTGTGCCGACGGATCGACATAAGCTAACGGACTAATCATAATCGTATATTTAGAAGGTTAATATTTCAATAAGGTAACTAAGTGTGACAAAGCTATAAAAAAGGTTACATATTTACAAGCCTTTTTCACTGTGAATGTGTGAAAAAGTCCGTTATTGAAGCTCAATAACGGACCTCTTATATATCAACATTTCATTGTAAGCTCACCTTTATTCACCGGTCCTTCCACCACCCAACGCCTGGTAGAGACTGATGACTGACTGCAAGTAGTCATAATTGTCTTGTACCTGTGTAAGCTGGGCACTGAGAAGTGATTGCTGGGCTGTGATAACATCCAGGTAGGTGGTCTGTCCCACATCCATCAGCCCGATGGTTGCATCCACGGCCTCTTCCAAAGCTTTCACCTGCTTGTCACGTTGCTGGCTCTTCTCACCGACGGTCTGGTAAGCAAACAGAGCGTTGCTCACCTCAGCACCGGCATCCAACACGGTCTGTTGGAAAGCGAGTTTTGCCTGCTCCTGCTGTGCCTTTGAAATCTTCAGGTTAGCAATCAGAGCGCCCCGATTGAAAATGGGCTGGGTCAACGAAGCGATGGCGTTCTTCATGATTTGTGCCGGGTTCAAGTTGCCCGTAGTTCCGTTCGTCCACCCCAAGGTTCCGGTCAAGGAAATTTTCGGATAGAATGCCGAACGGGCCTTATTGGTCAGGTAGAACGCATTGGCAAGCGACATCTCTGCAGCACGTACATCCGGACGGTTCGACAACAATTGCAAAGGAATGCCAGCATTGATATCCTCGGGCATCTGCTGGTCTTCCAAACGTCCACGTTCAATGTGTTGGGGTGCCATACCCAGCAAGGTGGAAAGTGAGTTCTCGGTCTCACGGATGGTCTGACGAATCTCGGCAATGCTGGCAGCCACGGCATAGCAACTGGCTTCCGTCTGGGCAACTCCAGCCTTGTTGGACATGCCTGCCTCCATCATGTCCTGCATCATGGAGAGGGTCTGCGACCACTTCACATGTGTCTCTTCACTAATCTCCAACTGACGGTCAAGCATCAGCAACGTGTAATAGAGACTGGCGATATTGGAAATCACCTGCGACCGCACCGCCTGTTCGTATGCCTCGCTTTGCAGCAAAGTAGCGCGCGCACTCCGTGAAGAGTTCAGCAAGTTACCGAAGAGGTCAACCTCCCAGCTGGCACTCAGCGGAGCCTGCCACGTACGGTACGAAGAGGTATTCTCCATCTTGGTGATACCGCCTTGCGGAGAAAGGGTAAATGCGGGCAAGAAGGACAAACGCGCACTTGTCAGAGAGGCTTTTGCCTGCTCTACTTGCAGGATGGCGGTCTGCAAGTCGGTATTGTTGGTCAAGCCTTGCTCGATGAGCGCCTGCAACTTCGGGTCACGGAACATCTCACGCCAGGAGATATTGCCCATGTTGGTCGTATCGCTGACCAGCGTATCGTTGACGGATACCGTATCCCGATATATCCCTTCAACGGAAATATCACTCGGGCGCTTATAGGAATTGTAGATGCCGCAGCTGCTGAACAAAGCAGCTGCGCCCATCAGTAATATTATCTGTTGTTTCTTCATTTTTCGTCTTTGTTTGAATATTGTTCAATATCCGGTTCAACCTCACTGCCGTCCATATCGGTCCATTCGATCGGTTTGAACTTCTCTTGCAGCCATTGGAAGACTACGAACAAAGTCGGCACGATGAAGATCTGGCATATCATACCAATCAACATACCGCCAATGGCAGAGGCTCCCAACGTACGGTTACCATGAGCACCGACGCCAAATGCGAACATCAACGGAAGCAAACCGATAATCATGGCGAGTGAAGTCATCAAGATAGGACGCAGACGGGCGGAAGCTCCGAGCACGGCAGCCCACGAGATACTCATACCCTGTTTACGACGGTCAAGAGCGAACTCAACAATCAGAATGGCGTTCTTCGCCAACAGACCCATCAACATAATCAAGGCAATCTGCATATAGATATCGTTTGACATGGTACCCAGCACCATCTTCAATGCCGGGATGCTGCCCAACGCCGCAAATCCGTTCACAAACAGGAAGCTTCCCAACAGACCGCAGGGGATGGAGAGCAACACGGCCAACGGCAACACATAGCTTTCATACTGGGCACTCAACAGCAAGTAAACGAAGACGAGACAGAGCACAAAAATCAATCCGGTCGTGTTGGTTGTCTGAGCCTCCTCACGTGCCATACCTCCCAACTCATAGCCGAAACCTGTGGGCAGGTTCTGACTGGCAACTTCCGAAATGGCCTGCAATGCCTGACCGGAAGTGTAGCCGGCAGCCGGCGATACCATTACTTGAATAGAGGTGTACAAGTTGAAACGGCTGATCACATCCGGACCATAGATTCTCTTCATGGTCACGAACTGGGTAATCGGAGCCATCTCGCCGTCACTGCCACGCACCTTGATGCTGTTCAGTGATTCCATGTTCTTGGTTGCATCCGGCTCTGCCTGAATCATGACACGGTACATCTTACCGAAACTGTTGAAGTTCGACGCATAGATACCTCCAAAGTATCCTTGCATGGTCGACAAGATGGTGCTCGGGCTGATTCCGGCACGCTTGCAGGCTGCAACATCGATATCCATCTGATATTGGGGGAAGCTCGGGTTAAAGTTCGTGGAAGCCGAGCTGATTTCCGGACGTTCTTCCAAGGCAGCCATGTAAGAGTTGACAACCTCAAAGAAGTGGTCCAGCGAACCTCCGGTCTTATCCTGCATGTTCAACTCGATATCGGTTGAAATGGAGTATCCCGGAATCATAGGCGGAGCAAAGAACAATACCTGTGCATCCTTAAACAGCTTCTGAGAACGCATGAACAGCGAAGCAACCACAATATCCGAACTCTGCTGCATGGAACGTTCTTCCCAGTCTTTCAACTTGATAATGATTGAACCGTAGGAAGGTCCCTGGCCACTACCGATAAAGCTGAAACCGGAAATCACGGTACGGGACTGTACGGCAGGCTCTGCGGCAATCAGGCTGTCAACCTTGTTGAGCACTTCCTGAGCACGCTCCTGAGAAGTACCCGGCGGCAAGGTTACGGCACCCATGATGGTACCGGTATCTTCATTCGGCACCATACCGGTCGGTGTAATGTTCATGAAGAATACCAACAGGGCAATCAATGCTCCCAGAAGACCGAAGGACAATCCTTTCCGGTGGATGAAGAACACGACATACTTGCGGTACTTGTTCAAGAGTGAGTTATAGGACTTGTTGAACGAAGCCTTGAACTTGTCAGTCGTCATGCCGGCAAAAGCCAGAATACTGATGATGATGAACAATATACAGAGCACCGGATGCTGGTCAAAGTTGAACATTCCGAAAATCATACCCAAGATGGCAATAATCACAAAGAGGATGACAATCTTCGGATTCAACCGCTTACCGATAGCGTCGGTGTACTTGCTGACCATAATCCGACGTGACTCCTTGTAAGCCGTATCCATACGCTCCTTCAGCGTCGTGTTCGAATTGTGAGGCTTCAGGAACAGGGCACACAAGGCAGGAGACAAGGTCAATGCGTTGATAGCCGAGAAACCGATAGCCAACGCCATGGTAATACCGAACTGCTGGTAGAACGTACCGGCTGTACCACCAATGAAGCTGACAGGAATAAACACGGACATCATGACCAATGTAATGGAAACGATAGCACCACCCAACTCACTCATGGCGTCGATGGAAGCCAAACGCGAAGACTTGTAGCCTTGGTCCAACTTCGCATGGACGCCCTCGACGACGACTATCGCATCGTCGACGACGATCGCAATGGCAAGCACCATAGCCGACAACGTCAGCAAGTTCAAACTGAAGCCGATCAGCTTCATGGCGAAGAAGGTCGCAATCAAAGCCACCGGAATGGCAATTGCCGGGATCAACGTAGAACGCATATCCTGCAGGAAGATATACACGACGATGAACACCAGAATAAATGCCTCGATCAACGTCTTGACAACCTCATGAATAGAAGCGAACAAGAAGTCATTGGCACTCTGTGCAATACTGAGTCCGATGCCGTCGGGGAGGTTCTTCTCATAGTCTGCAAGCACCTTCTCCAGGTTCTGGATGGTTTCTGTTGCGTTGGTACCAGCCATCTGATAAATGATACAGGTCACAGCCTTGTGTCCATTTACCATGTTGTTGAAACTGTAGTTCAAACGTCCCAGCTCCAGGTCGGCAACATCACCCAGACGGAGAATCTGTCCATCGGGAAGTGCCTTGATGACAATATCCTCAAACTCTGCCGCACTGGACAAACGTCCCTTATAACGGATGGTGTACTGGAACGACTGGTTACCGCGTTCACCGAACTGACCCGGTGCTGCCTCCACGTTCTGCTCGGACAATGCCGAAGTGATATCGCTGGGCAGCAGCTTATACTGAGCCATCACATCCGGTTTCAACCAAATACGCATGGAGTAGTCGGCACTCATCGCATTGGCATCACCGACACCGTTCACACGTTTGATTTCCGGAATCAGGTTGATACTGGCATAGTTCTCCAGGAACTCGATGTTGTATTTGTCCTCCTTGTCATAAAGAGAGAAGATCATCAACATGGATGTCTGGCGCTTCATTGTCGTCACACCCACCTGAGTTACCTCGGAAGGCAGGAGTCCCTGAGCCTGGGTCACACGGTTCTGCACGTTGACCTGTGCCATATCAGGGTCTGTTCCCTGCTTGAAATATACTGTAATACGTGCCGAGCCGTTGTTTGTAGCGGTAGACTGCATGTACATCATGTTCTCCACACCGTTGATCTGGTCTTCCAACGGAGAGATTACAGAGTTCAGCACCGTCTGGGCGTTGGCACCCGTATAGTTTGCGCTCACAGAGATCGTCGGCGGCGCAATGTCCGGATACTGGGTGATAGGCAAGGTTGCCAAGCCTATGAAACCCAAGATTACCAACAAGATTGAGATTACGGTTGATAATACCGGACGATTAATAAACTTATCTAGCCTCATAGTTGAATCATCACTTTTTAATTAAATGCTGTTTCCAAATTACCTTCACGCTGGTCTTTCAGAGCCTGCTGGTATTTGGCCTCTTTCTGTTGCGGAGTGATCGGCACAATCTTCTGTCCGTTCTTCAGAGTCTGAACGCCTTCGGTCACAATCTTATCACCGTTCTTCAAGCCCTCTGTCACAACAAAAGTCTTTCCGTCATTCAGGTTATACACCTTGATTTCCGTATGCTTCAAGGTACTGTCCGGCTGCATTACATAAACGAACTTCTTGTCCTGAATTTCCTGTGTCGCACTTTGCGGAATGACACAGACGTTCTCCAACGCATAAGGGAAGATGATATTACCCGAGCCACCGCTACGCAACACATTTCCCTTGTTGGGGAAGACCGCACGCATACTTACCGAACCGGTGGTCTGGTCGATGACTCCACTCACGGCATCAATCTTACCTTCGGCATCATACATCGTACCATCGGAGAGCTGCAGCTTCACTGCCGGCATCTTTTCCAGCTGTTCCTTCAGGGTTCCACCGGCTTTTGTCATGTTCAACAATTGCTTTTCGGTCATCGAGAAGTAAACATACATATCGCCGATTTCCGAAACCGTAGTCAACGGCTCTGCAATCGAAGCGCTGACCAGACTACCGACACGGTAGGGGAAAGTTCCGACTACACCGTCCGAGGGGCTGGTCACTGTACAAAAGCCCAGATTCTGCTGAGCGGCAACCAAGCTGGCTTTGGCTTGTGCCAAGGTAGCTTTGGCAGTCTCCAGGTTGTTCAACGCCGTCTGATAGTCAAACTGGCTAATGACCTTCTTATCATACAAAGTCTTCTTGTTCTGAGCCGTCAGCTCCATCGTGTGCAAGTTGGCTTCTGCCGATGCAACATTCGCTTTTGCCTGATTGGCTGCTGCTGCATATTGAGTCGGATCAATCTGGAACAAAGCCTGTCCCTTACGGACAGTGGCACCTTCATCCACGCACAATTTGACAATGAATCCTGAAACTTGCGGACGAATCTCGATATCCTGCATACCTTTGATTGTTGCGGGATACTGGGTAGTCTGCTGGCTTGAGGTGGAAGACACCGTCTCTACGGTGAATTCATTGTCACCCATCTTCATACCTTGGCTGCCGCCGCAGGCATTAAACAATAAGAGTGCCCCTGCACAAAGGACACCTGCACTTGAATAAGTGAACTTTTGTTTTGACTTCATATCCATATTATCTATTATAAATTGTTTTCTTTATACCCTGTTCTTTAAAAACTAAAAACTACGAAAAAGTTTCTCGTGCGCAAAAGTATATATTTGTTCGCTTTGTATCATACGCACACGTAGAAGTTTGGCGAACTTTAACTAAAAGGCAAACTCCCCTATAGGATGATTAACAGTCACGGCACAGCCATACAAAAACTTACCCCTGTCTCTCTCACGGAAGGTATCTTCGGCACGAGAAAGACAGGGGTAAGTTTTCAATTCAGAGAGGTGGCAGTTCCCTACTTGTGGACTTCAACAATCCGTGTAGGAGCCTGCTCGGCGTTCCGTTTTTCCGTCTGACGGACAAGTTCTTCTGCCAGTTGGATGAATGCCTGTCCCGTAACGGTATCTTCGTTGAGGGCAACCGGTTTACCGTCATCGCCTCCTTCACAGATGCTTTGTACGATAGGAATCTGACCGATCAAGGGAACCTTCATTTCAGCTGCCAGCTTCTTGGCTCCTTCCTTCCCGAAAATGTAATAACGGTTCTGCGGAAGTTCAGCCGGGGTAAACCAGGCCATGTTCTCGACCAAGCCCAGGATGGGGACATTGACCTTCTCATTTGTAAACATATTAATACCTTTGCGGGCATCGGCCAACGCTACCTGCTGCGGTGTACTTACCACTACGGCACCGGTCACTGCCAACGTCTGCACGACGGTGAGGTGTATGTCGCTGGTTCCGGGAGGCAGGTCAATCAGGAAATAGTCCAAATCTCCCCAGGCAGCATCACCGATAAGCTGCTTCAACGCGTTGCTTGCCATTCCGCCACGCCACAAGGTAGCCTGGTCCGAGTTGACAAAGAAGCCGATGGACAACAGTTTCACACCGTATTTCTCAATGGGGACAATCAGCTCCCGTCCGTCAATCATCTCGGCATAGGGGCGGGCATCCTCCACCTGGAACATCTTCGGCATGGAAGGACCGAAGATATCGGCATCGAGCAAGCCGACCTTATAGCCCAACTTCGCCAGTGCCACCGCCAGATTGGCTGCGACCGTGGACTTCCCCACTCCTCCCTTACCGGAAGAAATGGCGATGATGTTCTTCACCTGGGGCAGCAGCTTCCCGACTTCGGGACGTGCCTGCTGTACGGTTGTCACCGAAATGTTGCCGGCAATCTCGACATCTTCACCCACATACGTCAGGATTGCTGTTTCCGCCGCCTTGACAACCGACTTCATGAAGGGGTCGGTCGGCTTTTCAAAAATCAACGAGAACGACACTTTGTTCCCATCAATGCGGATATTGTCGTCCACCATACCCGCCTCCACGATATTCTTGCCTGTCCCGGGATAACGGACCGTAGACAAGGCATCTAATATAAGTTTCGGATAAATTGCCATATCAACTAGGTCTTAAGATTATGTTCATTCATAAAGTGTTCAAAGGTCAGCAGACTACTTGCTGGTTTGCAGACCGCTGCGTTTGCTGCGGTTATAGCTTCTGTAGTCATCCAGCTCGATTTCCACGTCCGGTTCCTGCAAGGCTCCGTCCTTCGGCAAACGGAACTTCACATACTTGATGGTCAGTCCCCGGTCCAGCCATTGCTGCTCGTAGTAAGTCCGGATGCCCAGGATGTCGTCCACCAGACCGGAATGGTACAAGTCATCGGTCATGAACTCCACCGGCAACCGGTTCGTCTCAAGCATGTAGCGCGTATAGGTGAACATGAAGTTGCTGTCGGTCTTGACATGTATCAGTCCGCCATCGCACAGGAAACGGCGATAGCGTTCCATGAAATAGGTGGACGTCAGACGTTTCGTAGCCTTCTTCATCTGCGGGTCGGAGAAGGTCAGCCAGATTTCACTGACTTCGTCCGGAGCAAAGAAGCGGTCGATTATTTCGATATTCGTACGCAGGAAAGCCACGTTCTGCAAACCTTCCTGCAAGGCTTCCGTCGCTCCGGTCCACATGCGTGCCCCCTTGATGTCCACCCCGATGAAATTCTTGTCAGGATACTTGCGTGCCAGTCCGACGGTGTATTCGCCACGTCCGCATCCCAGCTCCAGCACGATCGGATGGTCGTTCTTGAAAAAGTCCGCCTTCCATCTGCCTTTCATCTCAAAAGGTACATTATCTATCACTGAGTACGGATACTCGAACACGTGCGGATAGCTCCGCATGTCTGCAAATTTCTCCAGTTTGTTCTTGCCCATCTGCTTCACTTTAGTTGTTAACGCCGCAAAATTACGAAGAAAATGGAGCATACAAAAACGCAGGTTGCACAAATGTCGGTCTGTGCAACCTGCGTCAAGCATCTATAATCGAGCGGTTCCGCTTAGTCAAGCACGGTTACCCATCCGTAAGGATCGGGCACATCGCCATACTGGATGGCACGCAACTGCTGGTAGAGTCGGGTAGAAATCGGACCCGGCTTGCCATCTTTGGCAATCACGTATGACCGCTTGTTCTCCAGGTCATCGATACGTTCGATCGGGCTGATGACCGCTGCCGTACCACAAGCTCCTGCCTCTTCAAAGGTAGCCAGCTCTTCTTCAGGCACCGGACGACGTTCTACCTTCAGCCCCATATCCTCTGCCAACTGCATCAGGCTGCGGTTGGTGATGGACGGAAGGATGGACGTTGACAGCGGAGTGATATAGGTATTGTTCTTGATACCGAAGAAGTTGGCGGCGCCACACTCATCGATGTACTTCTTCTCTTTTGCGTCGAGGTAGAACTCGCAGGAATAACCCAGATCGTGTGCCATCTTGTTCGCACGCAAGCTGGCTGCATAGTTGCCACCCACCTTGAAGGTTCCTGTTCCGAGCGGAGCCGCACGGTCGAACTCGCGGATGATGACATAGGGATTGGTTGCGAACCCGCCCTTGAAGTAGGGTCCTACCGGTGTTACGAAGATGACAAACAGATATTCGCTGGCTGGATGCACGCCCACCTGGGCACTTGTACCAATCAGCAACGGGCGGATATACAGCGAAGCGCCACTCTCATAAGGCGGGATGAAACGTTCGTTCAGCTTCACCACCTTCTTCACCATCTCACAGAAGCGTTCAGTCGGAAGTTCCGGCATCAGGATGCCCCGGCAGGTGCTCTGCAGACGTTCCGCATTGGCTTCCATGCGGAAGATGCGGATCTTGCCATCCTTGCAACGGTAGGCTTTCAAGCCTTCAAAAGCCTCCTGACCGTAGTGCAACGAGGTAGCAGCCATGTGCAGGTTGATGGTCTCCTCGGAAGAAACTTCTACTTCTCCCCATTTTCCGTCGCGATAGTAACAGCGCACGTTGTAGTCGGTCCGCATATAGCCGAACGACAAATTCGCCCAATCTATTTCTTTCATTGTATCTAAAATTTTAAGGGTCTATGAACACCGCGTCAGGCTATCACTCTTCCCGTGTGCGAAGCTATCGCCCGGCCGATGCTCATATAAAAGAATTTACATGCAGCAAATGTATAGGAAAAGATTGCATAAAGCAAAGAAAACGAGGAAAGAATTTCACGCCAGCTGCAAACCTGCCGCAACGTAAGGTTACATTCTGTCACTCCGCGACCTTTTCCTTCCTCCCAGTTTGTCCATGTCCACCCATTCCACCTTATCGGCAACCAGCGGTCGTCCTACCACATTGTTACCGGCACTGCGGCGTGTCTCCGGAATAAAACGGACACTGACTCCGGTGATCTGCTCGGCACTGACTTCCTCGCGCGTGTCCACTCCCTGCCCCTTCATGCGCGGGGTATAGAAGAAGGTGCCTACGCCATCCAGCTTCACGGTATTGCCTACCGCCATGTAGTCGCTCATCACCTGACCCAGATTGGCCAATACCGCATACACGTCCCCGGGAGTCAGTGTGGACATCTCCGACAGTCTGTCGGCAATTTCACGTGTCCCGACGGGTCCTCCTAAAGCGACTCCCTGTGGATACCACTTCCCATTGATCGCCTTTTTTACTTTCTTGAAAAATGCCATAATCTTTATTTAATAGTGTTCAAATGCCATTCGAAGCCTCCCTGACTGCTGTCTGAGCCACCCTCCCCGACCCTCCTCCCAGGACCAGCTGCATCCATACGGCGGTTAAAGGACATACGGGTACGGGACAGACGAGATTAAACCCCGGCTTAGACAGACCAAAGTATTATACTTAGGCACCCTAAGTATTATACTTAGCCTGCCAAAGTATAATACTTTGGTCCTTCAAAGGTACGCATAATCGATGACTATCCCATGCAGGAACAGCCTTAATCTTTGGTCGGAACGTTTTTGTGCGCGGATGGGGGTCTGATGCGTCAGTGTTAATCCACTCAGGACTCTTCCTGCTGGAAGCCGTCGAGCATCTTGCTGATTTCGGCGTCCGCCTTGTACAGCTTTTCCTTGCAGAAGGTGAGCAGCTCCTGCGCCTCCTTGAGCGACGCGCTCAACTGGTCGATATTAAGCTCGCTGTTTTCCACCTGGGAAACGATTTCTTCCAACCGTTTCACCGCCTTCTCATAAGTCATTGTTTTTGTCGCCATATCGTTGTTGTTCGTTAAACTTGGGTTTCCGTTTGAGTGCCACCCGAGGGCTGTTCCACGACACTCGTTATTTCTCCTTTTGCCACGCGGGTCACCAGACGGACGCCTGCTGCCACCTGGGAGGGGTCCGTCACGGCACGTCCGTCCAGCAGCGTAATGCTGTATCCCCGTGCCAGCAGACGCTCGGGCGACAATGCCTGCGTCCGCTGTTCCAGCAGTTGCAGCCGGTGCCGCTCCCGGTCTATCCGGGAAGCCGTCAGCCAGGGAATGCGCTGCGCCCATTTCTCCAGTCGGTAGCGCTCCTCCAGCAATCCGGACTTCACCGCCGCGCGCAGGCGGTGGGAGCAGCGGTCCAGCCGACGCTCCTCCCGCAACTTGTAGTTGGCAAAGAGTGCAGGCAACCGGGACGAGCACTGTGCCATGCGCTGTTTCTCCCGTTCCAGCAGCGACAGGGCTCCCCGACGGAGGCGTTCGCCGCTGCTTTCCACCAGACGGGCGGACTCATGCACCCGTGCGATGAGGTACTCGGCAGCTGCCGTCGGTGTCTTGACCCGGGTATGCGCCACGGCATCCACCACCGTATCGTCGCGTTCATGGCCGATGCCCGTAATGATGGGCAGGGGGAACTGGGCGCAATTGGCTGCCAGCAGGTAGGAGTCGAAGCTGGACAGGTCGGAGGTCGCTCCGCCACCCCGGATGATGACCACGGCATCCCACGCCTCGGCACGAGCATAGATGCGGTCCAAGGCAGCGATGACGCTCGCCTCCACCCGCTCTCCCTGCATCATGGCAGGGAAAAGGCGGGGATAGAAGACATAGCCGTAAGGGTTATTTTCCAGCTGGTTGCAGAAGTCACCGTACCCTGCCGCCGTGGCAGAAGAGATGACTGCCACCCGTTGGGGGAGCAAGGGCATCTCCAGCTCCTTGTTCAGGGTCAGCACGCCCTCCTCCTCCAGCTGTGCCAGTATCTCCCGACGCCGACGCGCCATGTCGCCCAACGTATAGGAAGGGTCGATATCCACGATGTTGAGGGAGTAGCCGTAGAGTTCGTGGAAGCTGACGGTGACCTTCACCAGCACCTTGATGCCGGACACGAATGCCTGTCCCGTCTCCTGCTCGAAGTAAGGCTTCAGCAGTCTGTAGACCGGACTCCATATCATGCCGCGCGCCTTGGCTATCAGGTTGTTTCCACGGGCATCCTTCTCTATCAGTTCCAGGTAGCAGTGTCCGGACGCATTGCTGCGGACGTCGCTCAGCTCAGCCTGCACCCAATATTCGTCCGGGAAAGCCAGTTCCAGCCGGCTGCGTACCAGGTTGTTCAGTTCATAGAGTGACAGTGCTTCCATGAGACAGTCAGCGGTTTGCG
This sequence comes from Bacteroides sp. Marseille-P3684, assembly GCF_900291465.1. Classification (GTDB taxonomy): domain Bacteria; phylum Bacteroidota; class Bacteroidia; order Bacteroidales; family Bacteroidaceae; genus Phocaeicola_A. The sequence goes on along the minus strand of NZ_LT985808.1, from coordinate 1,958,117 downwards.
TTCAGGTAGGCTTTCCACAGGCTCGGGATGCCATAGCCGAAGATGTTGTCCGGACACTCGAACCGGTCGCCCGAACGTCGCACCAGCTCCATGATTTCTTTCGCCGTCAGCTGCGGACAGGCCTGCCACAAGCAGGCAACGCCCCCACACAGCACCGGGGCGGAAAACGAAGTACCGTTGGCGGCGCTGACCCGTCCGTTGGGGCGAATCAGGGCGGTGTGTCCGCCACGTGCCATCACATCGGGCTTCACCCGTCCGTCAGCCGTATAACCGACGGACGAGAACGTGGTGTTCATGCCCCGTGCGTCCACGGCGCCCACGGTCAGCACATGGTCGGCATCAGCAGGAGGCGTAATCTTCTTCCACTGCTTGTCTCCCGAGTTCCCGGCACTGCACACGACAATCATCCCCTTGTCCGCTGCCATGGATGCCGAACGAGTCATCAGCGAGGTGCGTCCGTCCAGGTCACGATAACGGTAGTTCCTGGACCGGTCGTCAAAGGCATAATATCCCAGCGACGTATTGACGACGTCCACCCCCACGCTGTCGGCATACTCCACCGCCTGTGCCCAGTAGTCCTCTTCCGCGAGACATTCGCAGTCCGGGTCTTCCGAACAGAACAGCCAATAGGATGCCTCCGGCGCCGTACCGACCAGGGTATAAGGATGATTGGCCGCCATGCAGGAGAGCACACTCATCCCGTGGTCCAACTCGGCATAGACATCCCAACCCGGATGGACAAAGTTCCGGGTGCCTTCAATCTTCACATTCTGCAACAGGGGGATGGCATCGGCATTCAGGAAACCGCCGTCAATGACTGCCACGGTCATCCCCTGTCCACGGAATCCTGCCTGATGGAGCTTGTCTGCTTCAATCATCTCGACCTGATTCTGGGCGGGACCGTAATAGTCCTTGAACTCCTGCCGGAAGGGATTCACCTGCTTCTTCCGGTTGGCATCCCGGGGAGGAATGCTGTCCGGAGACGTCCAGACTTTCAGAACACCCGTGACGAAAGGCAGGGCTTCCACACGCTCCATACGCGCCGTGTCTGCCGTCTCGACCAGTGCCGTATTGTTCCACCGGCTGGTACCGACGACCTTCACGCCCTCCGTTTCCAGGCGGTTCAGATAAGCCGACGGCACAGGCAGGTCGGTGGAATCGACGGCAAGTCCTTGCCGCTCCCGACGCTCCAGCGCCTTCTGTGACAAGAACTCCTGCGGCTTCGACAGACTGTACGTGGTCGCCTTCTTGTCGGCAAGCATCACGCGATAGCGATACAAAGGATTGCCGGCAAACAGGTTGCCGGCAAACAACATACTAACAAATAAGATACAACAAGTCTTCTTCATGATTACGTTATGGTTGTTCAATATACATTCCTATTCCGCGTTGGGAAGCTATCAAGGCTCCTCCGACGACCCGCTTGCCCACATAGAAGACGGCGGACTGCCCCGGAGTGATGGAGGAAGCCTCCGCCTGGAAGTGGACGAGCCAACGTCCGTCATCGAGCACCTTCACGTCACAAGGGATGGGCGTACTCCGGTAGCGGATGCGTACACTCAGTCCTTCTTCCCGGAAGAACCGCTCCGCATCGACCATCTTGGGTTGCTCCACCAGCATGTACTCCGTTCTCAGCTGTTCCGCGTCGCCCAGCATCACCGTGTTCTTCTCCGGGTTCAGCTTCAAGACGTAAGCCGGCTTTCCCAAGGCGATGTCCAGTCCCTTGCGCTGTCCGATGGTGTAATAGGCAAAACCTTTATGCGTTCCCAGCGTCACGCCGGCTGCATCGACGAACTTACCGGCCCCGATACGCTCATCCAGGTCGGGCACTTGCTGACGCAGGAAGTCACGGTAGTCTCCGTCGACAAAACATACCTCCATGCTCTCCGCGCTCTCCGATTTGGCTACGAGCCCCTTCTCGCGCAAATATTCACGCACCGAGACCTTGGTATAAGTCCCCAGGGGAAAGATACACCGGCGGAACACCTGTTCGTCCACCCGCCACAGGAAGTAGGACTGGTCCTTCCTGGGGTCATCCCCCGCCACAATATAGACATGGCCGTCCACCTCCTCCAGGCGCGAATAGTGCCCGGTCGCGATGTACCGGCAGTCCAGGCGGTCCGCCCAGTCGGTCAGCATACGGAACTTGAACAGCGGGTTGCACATGGCACACGGATTGGGCGTGCGACCGCTCATGTATTCGTCAATGAAATTCTGTACAATCACCTTGCGGAACTCTTCACGCACGTCCGCCACATGGTGTTCGATGCCCAAACGCTCTGCCAGGCTTTGAGCTTCCAGTATATAGTCAGGCAGTTCCTGGTCCGGGGACGAGAACTTCGAGGGAGAATCCCACGTACGCATGGTCACTCCGACCACCTCATAACCTCGCTCCTGCAGCATCATACAAGTGGCTGTACTGTCAATACCGCCACTCATTCCCACTAAAACTTTCTTGTCATTCATCGTCTTTCTGTTTATGTATTGCGAACGGCAAAGATATTATTTTCACTTTGTTTGTACTGTTAAACTATTCTATTTTTCAGCAAAGACGAAGAGAGGAAAAGAAATTATACAACGCAAAAGGGCTACCTTTGCACCACTTCTTAACAACCATACCACATGACGACACACACAGGAACAGCAACCGAGCTTGGCACACTGCCCATCAGAAAACTGTTGACACAGTACTCCATTCCCGGCATCATTGCCATGACTGCGGCCTCCTTATATAACATGATTGACAGCATCTACATCGGACAGGGCGTAGGTGCGATGGCCATTTCCGGCCTGGCTCTGACCTTCCCGTTCATGAACCTGGCTGCCGCCTTCGGCTCCCTGGTGGGAGTGGGTGCCGCCACGCTGATTTCAGTCCGACTGGGGCAGAAAGATTATGACACCGCCCAAAGCATCCTGGGCAACGTCGTCCTGCTGAACGTCATTATCGGACTTGCCTTCGGGTTCATATCCCTGATATTCCTCGACCCCATCCTTTATTTCTTCGGTGCCAGCGATTCCACCATCGGTTATGCCCGCGACTTCATGCGGGTCATCCTGCTGGGCAATGTCATCACCCACATGTATCTCGGACTGAACGGTGTGTTGCGTGCGTCGGGACACCCCAAGCAAGCCATGATTGCGACCATCAACACGGTGGTGTTCAATGCCATCCTGGCTCCCATCTTTATCTATGGATTCAAGTGGGGCATCGAGGGAGCCGCCTTGGCGACCGTCCTGTCACAAGCCATCTCCCTGCTACGGCAGATACACATCCTCAGCAACAAGAATGAACTGATTCATCTCCAGCGGGGCATCTACCGGTTCAACCGTTCGATTGTCACCAACATCATTGCCATCGGCATGTCTCCCTTCCTGATGAACCTGGCGGCCTGCTTCATCGTCATCCTCATCAACAAAGGTCTGAAGGATTATGGAGGCGACTACCATATCGGCGCATACGGCATTGTCAACCGGGTCGGTTTCTTCTTTGTCATGATTGTCATGGGACTGAACCAAGGCATGCAGCCCATCGCCGGCTACAACTTCGGGGCGCAGCTGTTTGACCGCGTCATCCGCGTCCTGAAGCTCACCATCTACAGCGCCACCTGTGTCACGACGGCAGGCTTCCTGATCGGTGAGCTCTGCCCCCACCTGGTTGCCTCGGCATTTACGACCGACGAACAAATGATTGACCTGGCAGCCAAAGCCATGCGCATCATGGTCCTCTTCTATCCCATCATCGGGTTCCAGATGGTGACCACCAACTTCTTCCAAAGCCTGGGCATGGCGAAGAAGTCCATCTTCCTCTCCCTGACGCGCCAGCTGCTCTTCCTCCTGCCCTGCCTGCTCTTCCTGCCTCCCTGGCTGGGTGTGAACGGCGTCTGGTTCAGCATGCCGGCATCCGACTTGCTGGCTTCCATTGTGACGGCATGGCTGCTGTGGATCCAGCTCAAGAAATTCAAAAAAATGCAGGCGGCATGAGGCACCGTTACCTCACCCGACTGCATTCTTCCCTTTCTCTCTTTATAGACAACCTTTTGTAGAGGGTAGCGTGTAGTTGTAGATGTCGCGTCGCACAGCCATGCGCAATGCACGGGCAAATGCCTTGAAGATTCCTTCAATCTTATGGTGTTCGTTCGTTCCCTCGGCATGGACATTCAGATTCATCCGGGCGGCATCACTGAGCGACTTGAAGAAATGGAGAAACATCTCCGTCGGCATTTCCCCGATCCGTTCGCGACGGAACTCCGCCTCCCAGACCAGCCACGGACGTCCCCCGAAGTCCAGTACGACCCGGCACAGGCAGTCGTCCATCGGCAGGCAATAGCCGTAACGTTCCATGCCCCGCTTGTCACCCAACGCCTTCAGCAGACACTCACCCAATGCCAGTGCCGTGTCTTCAATGGTGTGGTGCTCATCGACCTGCAGGTCTCCTTTGACACGGATGGTCAGGTCCATGTTGCCATGCCGGGCTATCTGCTCCAGCATGTGGTCAAAGAATCCCAATCCGGTCGACACCTCGCACTGTCCGCTTCCATCCACCCCAAGCTGTACATAGACATCCGTCTCCTTCGTCACCCGGTGAACAGTCGCCGTCCGCTCACCAGCGAACAGGAACTCTGCGACACGGTCCCAGTCGGGAGTAGCCAGCACACAGACCTCCTTCAGGTCGTCCGGGAGTCCTTCCTCTCCCTCGTGCAGCCAGATGGCACGACACCCGAGATTCTTCGCCAGCTCCACGTCGGTCAGGCGGTCGCCGATGACATAGCTGCCCGGCAAATCGTATTCATCCGAAAAGTAACGCGTCAGCATGGCTGTCCCCGGCTTGCGCGTCGGGGCGTGCTCCTCCGGGAACGTACGGTCAATGAACTCCCGGTCAAAATCAATACCCTCGCCTGCCAACGTCTGCATCACCAGACGATGTACTCCCCAGAAGGTCTCTTCCGGGAAGGAAGGAGTTCCCAGTCCATCCTGGTTGGTGACCAGGGCAAACTCAAAGTCCAGCTTCCGGCGGATGAACGCCAGGTTGCGGATGACACCCGGATAGAACTGCAGCTTCTCATATGCATCCAGCTGGTAATCGACAGGAGGTTCCAGGACCAACGTCCCGTCACGGTCAATAAACAGTACTTTCTTTTTCATAGGCTTATCTTCAAACGGCTTCATGGGACAAGGCTTCCAGCAAGGCATCATTCTCCTCGGACGTGCCGACCGTGATGCGCAGACAGTTGTCGCAAAGGGTGATGTGCGAACGGTTCCGCACGATGATGCCCTGCTCCACAAGGCGGGCATAAATACCGTTGGCATCGGTCACCTTCGCCAGAAAGAAGTTGGCATCGGTCGGGTACACCTGCAGGCAACAGGGCAGCCCGGCGAATGCTTCCATCAGCCGTTCCCGCTCTTTCAGCAACACATCGACCCACTGCTGCACCTGCAACGGCTGCTGCAGCATGTGAAGTGCTTCGCGCTGGGTCAGCAGGTTGACATTATAGGGATACTTGATTTTGTTCAGGATGGCTATCACTTCCGGATGTGCACAGGCGATGCCCAGACGGATTCCCGCACAACCCCATGCCTTGGAGAAGGTCTGAAGGATAACCAGATTCGGACGCTCCTTCAGTTGCCCCAGCAGGGAAGGTCCGGAAGAAAAGTCGATGTAGGCCTCATCGACCACCACCAACCCGTCGAAAGCATCGAGCAGGCGTTCCATCTCCGCACGGTCCAGGCTGTTGCCGGTCGGATTGTTCGGGGAACAGAGGAACATCAGCTTGGTCTGCGCGTCTGCCTTCCGGAGCATGTCATCGACACGGAAGCGGAAAGCATCGTCCAGCGGGACCTTGCGGTATTCTACATTATTTATAGCCGCACAAACCTCATACATGCCGTATGTCGGGTCAATGGCTACCACGTTGTCACACGCCGGTTCACAGAACGCCCGGAACAGCAGGTCTATCGCTTCATCACTTCCGTTACCCAGGAAGATAGAGTCAGGGTCAACCCCCTTCACGGCTGAAAGGGCTTGCTTCACCTCTCCCTGCAGAGGGTCGGGATAGCGGTTGTACGGCTGGTTGTAAGGGTTTTCGTTTGCATCCAGAAAGACCGACGCCGTCTTCCCCTTATATTCATCGCGTGCCGAAGAATAAGGTTTCAGCCTTCGGATGTTCGGCCGCGTCAGTTCGTCTAAAGTTCTCATGTCACTGGTCGTTTAAATTCATTGTAAAGACAAGAGCCGCAAGGTCACGGCATTCTTATGTGCATCAAGCTGCTCACCGGACGCCAGCTTCTCAATCGCCGGTCCAATGTTGCGTATACCCTCGGGCGACAAATCCTGAAACGTGATTTTACGCACGAAGCTGTCCAGATTGACGCCACTGTAAGCCCGGGCATACCCGCTGGTAGGCAATGTATGGTTGGTGCCGGAAGCATAATCTCCCGCACTCTCCGGCGTATAAGCTCCCATGAACACAGAACCGGCATTAACTACTTTCTCAGCCAGGGATGTGTAGTCTTCCACCTCCAGGATAAGGTGTTCGGGAGCGTAGGCATTCGCCAGTTCCATAGCCTCCTCCATGCTGTACACCAGGATCAGCTTGCTGTGCTCCAGCGAACGGACCGCCAGTTCCCGACGAGGCAACTTCTCCAGCTGGACCTGCACTTCCTCCCGGACGCGTTCCAACATCCGGTCCGACGTCGTCACCAGGAGAACCTGACTGTCTGCCCCGTGCTCTGCCTGTGAAAGCAGGTCGGCTGCCACAAAAACCGGGTTTGCTTTTTCATCGGCGACAACCAGCACCTCCGAAGGACCGGCAGGCATGTCGATAGCTACCTCATGAAGCGACACTTGTTGCTTCGCCGCCATGACATACTGATTGCCGGGACCGAATATCTTATAAACCTTCGGGACAGTCTCCGTCCCGTACGCCATGGCTCCGATTGCCTGAACTCCTCCAGCCTTGAAGATACGATGTACTCCGGCAAGGCGGGCGGCATAGAGAATGGCAGGATTGACCCTTCCCTCCCTGTCGGGCGGGGTACAGAGCACAATCTCCCGGCATCCGGCAAGACGGGCAGGCACCGCCAACATCAGGACCGTGGAAAACAGCGGAGCCGTTCCGCCCGGTATGTACAACCCGACTTTCTCGATGGGGACTGCCTTCTGCCAGCACACCACACCGGGAGCCGTCTCAATCTTTTTTCCCTGAAAGCGCTGCGCCTCATGAAAGGTCGCTATGTTCCGCTCAGCCTGTCGCAAGGCATCCTTCAGTTCCTCGGGAACCAGCTGCTCCGCTGCCTCCATCTCAGCTTCAGTCACCTGAAGAGAGGACAGACTCACCCGGTCGAACTTCTCTTCATAATCCAAGACTGCCCGGTCACCCCGTGTCCGTACATCCGTCAGTACCGTGTTAACCGTAGCGTATAAGGCTGTCATATCAATGTGCGGACGTTCCAGCAAGGAAGTCCACTCCGCGCGTTCCGGATAACGAATAACTTTCATCATAATATCATCTTTTCAATCGGAAGTACCAGAATGCCCTCTGCACCCAGCGACTTCAGTTTACCAATAATCTCCCAAAAACATTTCTCGTCCAGCACCGTATGTACCGAGCTCCATCCCTCCTGTGCCAACGGCATCACCGTGGGGCTCTTCATGCCGGGCAGGACTGCAATAATTTCCTTCAGCCGTTCATTGGGGGCGTTCATCAGTACGTACCGTTTGTCCTCCGCACTTTTCACAGCCTCGATGCGGAACAGAAGCTCTTTCAGAACGTCCCTCTTTTCCGGCGTCAGCTGACGGTTGGCTATCAGTACAGCCTCCGACTGCATCACGACTTCCACCTCCTTCAGGTTATTGCTAATCAGCGTCGAACCCGAGCTGACGATATCAAAAATCGCGTTTGCCAGTCCGATGCCCGGAGCTATCTCAACAGAGCCTGTAATCACATGGATATCGGCATGAACCCCTTTGGAACTCATATAGTCTTTCAAGATACAAGGGTAAGACGTGGCGATGCGTTTCCCTTCAAACCACGACACATCCGTGTACTCCTCCTCTTTGGGAATCGCCAGGGACAGGCGGCACTTACTGAACCCCAGGCGGCGCACCACCTCGGCATCTTCCTGCCGCTCTACAAATTCATTCTCTCCCACAATGCCCAGATCGGCAACTCCTCCGGCAACAGTCTGCGGAATATCATCATCGCGCAGGAACAGTACTTCCAACGGGAAGTTGGCAGCCTGTACCAGAAGGGTTCGTTTAGATGTACTCAATTTGATTCCTGCCTCTTGCAACAAGGCCATGGTGTCTTCAAACAAACGGCCCTTGGACTGAATGGCAATACGTAACATAGTTCTTTTCTATTTAGTTTAACATCATTGCATGGATACAAAAAAGGCTTACCGTTGGGTAAGCCTCTCAAATCTTTTTATCATACGACTACATACGACAACACAGCCTACCGAGAATCTTCGTTAGGGCAATGATGATGGAATGTAGTGTTTGTTCTCATACGTTTCTCAATTGTTTCGATGGCGAAAGTAGGACATTCCGTTTGAAAATGCAAACATTTAGAGTGATTTTATTTTCAAATTATCAAATCCGAGCCATACGGACTGTCATTTTATAGTCCGGGAACCGCTTCCGAAAGCCTCCATGCACGGCTTCTCCGTACAGAAAGCGGAAGAAACTTCCTTTACTCCTCCTCTTCCAGTTTGCACGACTGGAAGCCCATCTCTGCCGCCTTCTCCTTCGAAAAGGTGAAGTAGGTGCAGACAGCCTGGGTGCACAACACGCCGGCTTCATTGTACAACCCGGCTTCCAACGTCACCAGGTTACGGCGTACCTCCTTGATATGTGCCCGTAAGGTCAGGTGGCAGTCATTCGTCGATACGGGTTTCAGATAACGGGTCTCCATCTTGGACGTAACGCCGGTAGTCTGCAACTTACGCACAATCACCCAGGCACAAATCTCGTCCAGCAAGACCGCCTGTATGCCGCCGTGCAACGTGTCAATCCACCCTTGGTATTGCGGCTCCGGATGCCATACGCTCACCACCTCGTCGCCGTCTTCATAGAACTCCATCTTCAGGCCGGAGGCATTACCCGGCGCACAGCCAAAACAATTGTAGCCCTCTTTATGTAGCCACGGATTCTGGATTTTCTTCATCATAATAACAGTCTCTAGTGTTAGAATTCAGCGAACGAACCGTCCGTACGCCCGCCTTGTTGCCAAATTTCTTGCAAACAAAATTAAGCGTAAATTCTCAGTTATAGAAACAAATGGGGTATATTTGCACGCAAACAAGGTCAAATCATGTGTAAAGAAAAGCTCTTTGCGGGACTCCTCGGTGTGCTATTCCTGCTCCTCTCCGGCTGTGCCAACCGACAACAGACGGCTGACCATGCGGAAGCTACCACCGACCTGCCGGCCATCCGACAAAGGGGTGAGCTGGTCGCTCTCACATTGTACAGCTCTACCTCCTACTTCAATTATCGCGGGGAGCCGATGGGATTCCAGTATGAACTGTGCAGACAGTTCGCCGACTCACTGGGAGTGACGCTCAAGGTGAAAGTTGCCAACAGTCCGGAAGAACTCATCCGCAAACTGCAACAAGGGGAAGGAGATCTCATTGCCTATAACCTGAATGTCACCAATGAACGGAAAGACAGCATCCTCTTCTGCGGAGAAGAAAACCTGAGCCATCAGGTCCTGGTTCAACGTGCCGGACGGAATGCACTGAAAGACGTGACCGAGATGCCCGGCAAAACCATCCATGTCAAACCGGGACGCTACCAGCAACGGCTGGAGAATCTCAACAACGAACTGGGAGGAGGTATCCTCATCCATCCGGTGACCGAAGACAGTATCTCGGAAGAAGACCTCATCGAACAGGTAGCATTGGGACAGATAGACTACACCATCTGCGACAATGAAGTGGCAAAGGTCAACCGGACCTACTATTCCAACCTGGACATCCGTCTGAATGTCAGCTTCGTGCAACGTTCTTCCTGGGCCGTCCGGAAAGATGAGCCGCTCCTGGCACAAGCAGCCAACGAATGGTTCAAACGCAACAAGACATCCAATGCCTACCAGAGCAGTGCCAAGCGTTACTTCGAACAGAGCAAACGCATTGCTCACGGCTCCATCCTGTCGGTAAAGAAAGGACAGATTTCACGTTTTGACTCGCTGTTCAGGCACTATGCCAGGCGAATCGACTGGGACTGGCGGTTACTGGCCTCACTGGCTTACGCTGAATCGAACTTTGACCCGACGGTCGTTTCATGGGCAGGAGCAAGGGGGCTGATGCAGCTGATGCCCCGAACGGCAAGAATACTGGGAGTCCCTCCCGGTAAGGAGGATGACCCGGAAGAAAGCATCAAGGCAGCCGTCGTCTATATCGGACGCCTGGACAAGAGCTTTGCTTCTGTTGGTGACAAGGAAGAACGCATCAAGTTCATCCTTGCCTCCTACAACGCAGGGGAAGGGCACATCAAAGATGCCATGGCACTTGCTAAAAAATATGGTGCCGACCCGACATGCTGGAAAAACAACGTAGAAAAATACCTGAAGCTGAAAAGTCACGAACGGTACTTCAACGACGAAGTATGCAAGAACGGATACTTCCGCGGCGAAGAGACCTGCCGCTTCGTGAAAGACATCCTCCAACGACACAGACTCTATAAAGACAAGATTAAACATTGACTCACCGATGACAGGAAACGAACTCTTCGAAGAAATTCTCTTTTACCATTGCTCCGACTTAACCCTACGCGAAAAATATATCCGGCTCTATGCCTTGCTCGACCGCCTCTGCAAGCAGCTCACTGCTGACAGCGCCGCCGATTTCTCCAACTTGTTCTCACGACTCCACTATCTCTGCGAACAGCGGGAGATTCCCTCCAAAGCTATCGAAGTGTTCCGTATCCATGGGAAACAGGCCCAACAGACACGCCTGTCCCCCCGCTCCTTCCCCCTTACGGAAGAAGACTATCTTTACGACCTGAAAGCCCTTTGCGAACTGGTCAGCCGTCTCTCTTCCGAAGCGATTCCGGGAAGCCTGCTGCACGACCTGCCCCGGCAATGGAGACCCCTGCCGACCTCCACCTATCAGAGTGAAGAGCGCAAGCGGATGCGCGTGGTCGTCGTCCGTTGGGACCAGGACTTCATCTATGCCTACGACGAAGCCTTCCCGTCCGACGAACCGTTTCCCGTTATCTGCCCGGAAGCCTTCGAATCCCTCCGCACTCAACTGTTCGAGGGTGCCCAGCTCAACCTGCTGGCAGTACACACCGACGAAGCAGGTGTCCTGTCTCCGGAAATCATTGTCTTTGAACCGGACTACCTGATAGACATCAGCGCGCTGGCTGCCTGCTACACCAACTACGGAAGCAGTCCGTTGCAATACCTGGTCAATAAACTCATTCCACGGGAGACTTCCTTTTATACCTTATTAGGTAATGCAGCCAATCAGTTCCTAGACGACTGTGTGAACGAACGTCCCGAGTCTCCCGCTACTTTTGAGAGTTCCATCCAGAAGGCATTCCGTGCCAATGTCATGGAATACTGTACTTGTCCGGATATCCAGCAGGACTATTTCACACGTGCCCACATGCAGTTCAACCATATCCACCGGACAGTTGCCCAGTCATTCATCACCCGCGAATGCCGCATCGACAAGAACCGAGCAGTCCTGGAACCTTCCTTTTTGTGCGAGAGCCTGGGACTTCAGGGGCGCATGGACCTGCTGCAAAGCGATGGAAGAAACCTCATCGAACTGAAATCCGGGAAAGCGGAGGAATGGGGCGGCGAACAACGCTCCAAGGAAAGCCATGCCCTGCAAATGGCCCTGTACAAGGAGGTACTTTATTACAACCTGGACATTCCGCGGGAAGAAGTACACTCGTTCCTCTTCTACTCGGTCTACCCGAAACTGTTCCTTGAACGAAGTTCTAAAGCACAAATACAGCGTGCCATCGACCTGCGTAACCGCATCGTCGGTAACGAACTGCTGATTAAAAACGGCCATCCTGACAAAGTGCTGTCCCAGCTGACTCCGGAGAACCTCAATGAGAATGGAGACACCTCCAAACTCTGGGTACAGTGGCAACGCCCCAAGCTTGCCCGGCAACTGGCACCCCTCGAAGCCATGCAAGGGACAGTGGCAGCCTACTTCAACCACTTCCTCACCTTCATTGCCAAGGAACAATTCCTGTCAAAGACCGGAGACTCGCAGCCGGATTCTTCCCGAGGATTCTCCGACCTGTGGAATGCCAGTCTGTCCACCAAACAAGCCGGAGGAAACATCCTGACCGACTTGCGCATCATCCGCATGGAAGACAACGAAGGCATCGAACTGATTGCCCTATCCGTACCGGACTACGACGAAAGTTTTCTGCCCAACTTCCGTCAGGGAGATATCGTCCTGCTCTACGAACGGAATGCCGATACCGATAACGCCACCAACCGTCAGGTATTCCGAGGCAACATCGAGTCCATCAACGATCATGAGGTATGTCTGCGACTACGCCACAAACAACGGAACACCCAAGTATTTTCGTCAGGCAGCCTGTATGCCTTGGAGCACGACTTCATGGACAGCTCCTTTAATAACCTGTATCAGGGACTGTACACATTCCTCACCGCCCCTGAATCGCGTCGTCAGCTCATTTTGGGACTGCGGAAGCCGGGAATATGCTGCCAGCGTACCCTCAACGGACATTACAAGAATGAACAAATCGACCAGATTGTTCTGCAAGCCAAGCAAGCAGAGGACTATTTCCTCCTTATCGGTCCTCCCGGTACAGGCAAAACCTCGGTTGCCTTGAAAAGCATGGTAGAGGAGTTCTGTTCCGAACCCGGTTATAACATCCTGCTCCTCTCCTACACCAACCGTGCCGTCGATGAAATCTGCGAGATGCTGGAAAGTATCGCCGATACACCCGACTATGTGCGCATCGGTAGCAGCCTTTCCTGCGAACAGCGTTTCCATCCCCGCCTGCTGCAGAACGTCATTGCATCGTGCCCGAACCGTGGAATGATACGCCAAGCCATTGAGAACATCCATATCTTTGTCGGAACGACAGCGTCCGTCATGGGTAAAGCGGACCTGTTCAAGCTCAAACAGTTTCAGGTTGCCATCATCGACGAAGCCTCCCAGATTCTGGAACCGCAGCTGCTGGGCATCCTCTGTGCCCACAACGGAACCGGGCAATGTGCCATCAATAAGTTTATCCTGGTCGGGGACCACAAACAGCTGCCTGCCGTCGTACTTCAATCAGAGAAAGATTCCAAGGTCCATGACCCCGCCCTGCATGCCATTGGGCTGACCGACCGACGCAACTCCTTCTTTGAACGGCTCTATCATCTACAACAGATACATCCGATGGAAGGCATTGTGGCAATGCTCAACCGGCAAGGACGCATGCACCCTGCCATCAGCGACTTTGCAAACCGTCATTTCTATGGAGGCAGACTGGGGATTGTCCCTGTTCCTCACCAGACAGCAGAACTGGAATTCGGTCTATGCCCCACAGCCGAAACGCATCCCTTGCAGTATTTCGTAGCTCATACCCGCACGGGATTCATGGCATCCCATACACCTCCGGCAGCCGACTCCAATAAAATCAATCGGGAAGAAGCCCACATCACCGCCTCTCTGGTGCAAAGCATCCACGCGTTATGCCGGACCAATCTGCTTCCCTTCCATGCGAAGGAACGTATCGGCATCATTGTGCCCTTCCGCAACCAGATAGCTCTTATCCGCCACGAATTGCGCAAAATGGATATTCCGGAAGCCGACGAAATCACCATTGATACCGTGGAACGTTATCAAGGAAGCCAACGCGACATCATTATTTACTCTACGACCATCAGCCAACGCTATCAGCTGGACATACTCAGCGTACCCGTCCGTGATGGCGAGCTATGGATTGATCGCAAACTGAACGTCGCCATTACGCGAGCCAAAAAGCAATTCTTTCTAACCGGAAACTATGATTTATTGATACAGAATGACATCTACCGGGATTTCCTGAGCACACTGACGCCCTATGAAGGTATTGTGCCCTAACCAGATAAAAAAAGATAATAGACAGGAAAATTATTCGTTCATACGCTCCATGTTTTCCTGAGCGACAGACATAAACTCCTTCACCAAGAAGTGCTCTTTGAACGAAGCGGGTGCCTTATCCATGATTTGTTGAATTTCAGGAGTCACCACCGGATAGGGCATATTACTGGCAATCAAGGCAAACACTCCGACACTCAATACGTTGTCAAAATTGCCCGTAATGAAGTCAACAACCAGTTTACTCATTTCATCGGACAATTTCTTGCCTTCACGGTTTACCATTTCATGAGCCTCGTCCGGGTTCTCACCGTTCAGAATCATCTGGCTCTCCTTATGAAAGAGTTCCTGTACCTTGTTTTCCAATTCACTTTGTTTATGGAGAAAATCATAAAGCTTCTCATTCAGCGGTGTACCATCCACCTTGGTTTCAGTGCCGCTCATGGTCACTTTCATCGTACCCTTCTCAACGACCAGTGGCAGAATTGCCATGTTGTCCATGAATAAAGTAGCCATCATCGTCGAGTCAGCCTCTCCTTTCATGGAGAACTCCCCATGAATGACCTCGCAAGAATCTATGCTATGCCACACTTTGTCGGCATTCAGGACCTTCACATAAAGCATCCTTCCATCCAGGCCGGCATCCGAAGCAGAACCTTCAATCTTATATTTATTGCATGAGGTCAATAGCAAAAGCACCAACGAAAGTAACAGATATTTATTCATAACTCCATGTTCCATAAATACAATTCATTTGGAGCGACAAAAGTACAACCATTCGAATAGAGGCAGAAAGTTTTTATTATTAATTAAAATAATCCCTACACATTTAGGTCTAATTAAAATTTTTCCTTCTCCATCTCAGCAGGTATGCGAAAGGCTGTATAAAGTTCTAAAATAGCGGCTATGGTCAAACAGACAATCCATTCATTACGATGCAGGGTAAACATGCAGACCGAAGTAACCAAAAGCAACAGTGCACCAAATATCTGCTGACGTCGCAACCGACGAATCACCAGGTTGTTTCCTTCGTAACGTGACATTAACTGTGCGATGGCAAACAACACGGCACCCACCGTATACAGATAGGGAGAAAGCAACCAGCCGGTAATATATGACCCGGCACCAATTAAAATCAACACGGCTCCCACCGCAGCCATGTAACCAAGAAGCTTTTTATTCATACGTTCATTCAGTCTTTTCAAAAATGTAAATATCCTCATCGGGCGACTTCATCAGATAGCGTTCACGTGCCACCTTCTCAATTCCGTCAGGGCTGGATTGCAGTTCATCCAACCGCTCCGTATCCCGTTCAAACATTTCCCGATAATGGTTGATTTCCTTACGGAGCGTAATGATCTCATATTGATATTTGGCACGGCGTATCAGGTTGTTTTCGTCAATGAAACCAATCACAATAACGAAAGCAACAGTAGTAATCAGGTATTTATGTCGGCGGATGAAGTTCCATCCCCTAACTAATTTATTCATAACAGATTTGCCATTTTAAATCCTTGCAAAGATAGAAAGTTTTCGAGAGGAAGAAGCTATAAAAACAATTTATTTAATGTACATTTGCAACCAACTTAGACTAAAATTGCCATTTGGATGGAAAACTATATTGTATCAGCCCGAAAATATCGTCCTGCAACGTTTGACTCCGTTGTCGGGCAGAAAGCGCTGACCACCACGCTCAAGAATGCAATCCTCACGCAGAAACTGGCGCATGCCTATCTTTTCTGTGGTCCTCGCGGCGTCGGGAAAACCACGTGTGCCCGCATCTTTGCCAAGACGATCAACTGCCTGCACCTGACACCGGAGGGCGAAGCCTGCAACGAATGCGAATCGTGCCGTGCCTTCAACGAACAACGCTCCTTCAACATCCATGAGCTGGATGCCGCCTCAAACAACTCGGTAGAAGATATACGTTCGCTCATCGAACAGGTACGCATTCCGCCTCAAATAGGCAACTATAAGGTCTATATCATTGACGAGGTGCACATGCTGTCACAAGCTGCATTCAATGCTTTTCTGAAAACATTGGAAGAGCCTCCCCATCATGCCATCTTCATCCTTGCTACCACAGAAAAGCACAAGATTCTCCCGACTATCCTCTCCCGATGCCAGATTTACGATTTCAACCGCATCAGTGTCAACGATACGGTCGAACACCTGCTCTATGTGGCACAAAAGGAGAACATACAGGTAGAGCCTGAAGCTTTGAACGTAATTGCACAAAAAGCAGATGGTGGCATGCGTGACGCACTCTCCATCTTTGATCAGGTTGTCAGTTTCACACAAGGCAATGTTACTTACAAGAGTGTCATCGCCAACTTGAACGTACTGGATTACGAATATTACTTCCAGATGACCGATCTGATTCTTGGGAATAAAGTGTCCGATGCCATGATGCTCTTCAACACAATTCTCAGCAAAGGATTCGACGGAAGCCATTTCATCACCGGACTGGGAGCACACTTCCGCGACCTGCTGGTCAGTCGTGATCAGGTGACCCTGCCTCTGCTGGAAGTAAGCGACAGTGTCCGTCAACGATATCAGGAACAAGCCTTGCGCTGTGCCCCCAAGTTCCTCTACCGGGCCATGAAGCTTTGTAACGACTGTGACTTGAACTACCGTATCAGTAAGAACAAGCGCCTCCTTGTAGAACTGACGCTCATACAGTTGGCACAACTCACCAGTGACGACGAAGCGCCTGGTGTGGGGCAATGCCCTACACGAGCATTAAAACCCATATTCACTAAACAGGCTGCCACGCAACCCTCAGCGCCGGCAGCCACCTCATCGGTTCAACAGACTGCGCCGACCAAACCTGCACATGTTTCACAGTCTGGTCCGGCATCGGCTGCCACACAGCCTCAACAAGCACAATCGTCCCAACACCAGGCTCCTACCCCTGAGTCAAAAGCCGAGAACAAGATTCCGAAGGTGAAATTTGGTAATTTAGGAGTCTCTATTAAAAGTCCACACCCGGCGTCTACAGCCGAAAAACAGCAGCCTGCAACTACGACTACCCCGGCTACCGTTCAGGAGGATTACATCTTTAATGAGAAAGACCTCCGTTTTTATTGGTTTGAATACGCCAATCTCCTGCCGGTAGAAGAAGCGGCCAATGCCGGACGCATGAAAGCCATGACTCCTCACCTGCTGAATGACACAACGTTCGAGGTAATGGTTGACAATGAAATTGTTGAAAAATACATGAAGGATATGATACCGCAAATACAAGCACATTTGCGCAAACAGCTTCATAACTCAAAAATCACCATGACGGTGCGTATCAGTACGCCTCAGGAACTCACCAAGGCATACAACCGCGTGGAACAGTTCCAAATGATGAACCAGAAAAATCCTAATTTGCAACTTTTGCGCGAAGCATTCGGACTGGAGTTCTCCTGATACGCTATCCCTGAGCCACTGAGCCGCCCCGCTCCCGGCTCATCAGACAAGACCAAAACAAAAAAAGGATAAATTGTCATTTCTAACAATCTATCCTCATTTTAGTTGCGGAGGCCTGACTCGAACAGACGACCTTTGGGTTATGAGCCCAACGAGCTACCAACTGCTCCACTCCGCGATGTTTATCAATTGCTTTGTTTCTCAATTGCGATGCAAAGGTACGGCTTTTTTTGTTACTAGCAAACATTTGCAGCACTTTTTTTGCAGCTTTTTAAATACAACATCGATAGAACACTAATAAACAACAAATTAGCAGTTGAATATTCATGAGATTTTTTTGTCTGTTTTTCCACCAGAGCCTCACTGAAGAAGCGTAATCGGACTATAACTTCCATTCTGAAGAAAGCGAGAAGAATATCCACAATCCTTTTGTAAATAAAAAGAAATGTACTATTTTCGCCAATGATTTACATTAATAATAAGTATACGGAAGGGAATTCTCTATGGCGATATCTAAAACAAGGAATCTTTTAGTCGAGGTGGCAAGACAGTTGTTTGCCAGGAAAGGAGTAGATGACACCACGATGAATGACATTGCTTTGGCTTCCAAAAAGGGAAGACGTACCTTATATACTTATTTCAAAAGCAAGGAAGACATTTACTGGGCCGTCATAGAATCAGAACTGAACCGACTTTCTGAAGAAATGAAAACGGTAGTTGTCAAGAACATCCCACCCGACGAAAAGATCCTGGAGCTCATTTATACCCGCTTGAGTATTGTGAAGGAAGTGGTTTACCGCAACGGAACACTCAAAGCATCCTTCTTCCGCGATATCTGGACTGTGGAAACATGCCGGAAAGAATTCGACAAACAGGAAATCCAGCTATACAGGGACATCCTGACAGAAGGAAATGAAAAAGGGGTATTTCATATAGAGAATGTCAACCTGGTGGCAGATATCCTGCACTATTCCATCAAAGGCATTGAAATCCCATACATCCGTGGACTGATTGGAGACGGAGTCCCTGACGAAGAGAGTAAAAGATGCGTTGAGAAGCTGGTCTTCGGAGCTTTGGGAAAAATGGAATGAACAAGAATTACTTATCACTAATAAATACGAAAAACTATGGGTTTACTAACTGGAAAGACTGCAATCGTGACCGGTGCTGCACGCGGCATTGGCAAGGCGATTGCACTGAAGTTTGCAGCTGAAGGTGCAAACATTGCTTTTACTGACTTGGTGATTGACGAAAACGGGCAAAATACAGAAAAAGAAATTGCCGCTTTTGGCGTGAAAGTGAAGGGTTATGCATCCAACGCTGCCAACTTTGAAGAGACCGAGAAAGTTGTCAACCAAATCAAAGAGGATTTTGGTTCGGTGGATATCCTGGTGAACAATGCAGGTATTACCAAAGATGGTCTGATGATGCGTATGAGCGAGGCTCAATGGGATGCGGTAATCGCCGTGAACTTGAAATCTGCCTTCAACTTCATTCATGCGTGCACACCCATCATGATGCGTCAGAAATCAGGAAGCATCATCAACATGGCCTCAGTTGTCGGTGTACATGGCAATGCCGGACAGTGCAACTACTCAGCTTCCAAAGCTGGAATGATCGGCTTGGCAAAATCCATCGCACAAGAGTTGGGTTCACGTGGCATCCGCGCCAACGCCATCGCTCCGGGATTCATCATTACCGATATGACGGCCAAGCTGTCTGAGGAAGTAAAGGCCGAATGGTGCAAGAAGATTCCTCTCCGTCGTGGAGGTACCCCTGAAGATGTAGCAAACATTGCTACCTTCCTGGCTTCCGACATGTCTTCCTATGTCAGCGGACAGGTAATCCAGGTGGATGGCGGCATGAACATGTAAGCTGCATGAAAGTCATCTACGAAGACAACCACATCATTGTCGTCAGCAAAACGGCTTCTGAAATTGTCCAGGGAGACAAAACGGGGGATACACCGCTATCAGAACTGGTGAAACATTACCTGAAGGAGAAATACAATAAACCCGGGAATGTGTTCATCGGTGTAACCCACCGCCTTGACCGTCCGGTAAGCGGACTTGTGGTGTTTGCCAAGACCAGCAAGGCACTGGCACGCTTGAACGAGATGTTCAAGAATGGTGATGTACACAAGACGTATTGGGCGATTGTGAAGAATTGCCCACAAGAGACCGAAGCAACTCTGGAGCATTACCTGGTGCGTAACGAGAAACAGAACAAATCGTATGCATACGACCGTGAGAAGCCCGGAGCGAAGAAAGCCATCCTGCACTATAAGCTCATTGGCCATTCGGATAATTACTTCTTGCTGGAAGTTGATTTGAAGACAGGGCGCCATCACCAGATACGTTGCCAACTGGCAAAGATCGGATGTCCCATCAAGGGAGATTTGAAATACGGATTTCCCCGTTCCAACCCCGATGGAAGCATCTGCCTGCATGCACGTCGGGTGAGCTTCATACATCCTGTCTCCAAGGAGCTGATTGAGCTGGAGGCCCCCTTGCCGGAAGGCAATCTGTGGAAAGGTTTTCAATCCTAAATAAAAAAGGTAATGTGAATGGACGTCACATTACCTTTTTTAGTATCATCATATATTCTCCCTTAATTCCCAATCGGTCATTAGACCGATTGGGGCTAATGCTTCATCCGGAAACGATACATCACAATCGGTTGCTTCGTATCACAGCTCTTCTTCACACTGCGGTATACCTCTTCAAACTCATAGTTCGTATGACGTTTGACAAATGATTCATAGTCATTCGGACCAATCAGCAGGTAGCCTTCACGCGGCTGCTCGTTCTCAAACTGGAGTACCCGGTTGTCCAGATAGAAATTCACCGTGAAGTAACGCATCATATCAATGGAAATGTAACTGTATAAATTACCTTCTGGCACTTGCGCACGGATGTCTTCCGCAATGGGCTTGTCCGACTTGGCATTCATCACCTCCGGCTGGTAGACCGAATCGAGCGAGATATAGATGGTGAAGACAAGTCCCAACACGGGATAAAGCAAGGCGCGCTTCTCCCTTACATACTTCACGAAAATAAAGATTGCCACGACGGGAAGTACGATGTAGACCCAATGTATCCAGTCAATCGGCGTAGTCTCCATAATATGGACAATCAGCCCAAAGCTTGACTCTGCCTTATCAGCCGGGATGAACTTGGACACCACACCGCCTTTAATGAGGAAAAAGGCAAGCATCGGCAGAAAAGCGACAACAGACAGTATGACGCCATAGGCACGCAACAACGGCGACCGTCTGCCCGACAACCCAAGCAGGAACTCTGCCAGGAAATAAGCGAGGAAGGGATAAATGGGAAGAAGGTAGGTGCTGCGCTTGCTCTTGGGAATGCAGTAGAACACGAAGATAAGAACAATGCTCAACAGGGAGAAAAGCCGCGCCTCATCCATTTCCCGGATATAAGTCTTGAACGACTGCCACCAATGCTTCGGACGTTGCCAGGCACGCAACCGACGGATCGCCCACGGCAATGCCATGACAAGCAACAAGGTGTATGGCACATACCCCGACAGGACCGTGATGAAATTATAGTGCATGCCATGCACGTGCGACTCATAGCTCATCTTGCCCATGAAACGCCCGAAATTCTCTTCCATCACCAGATTGAAGAATTCCTCCCCTCCCTGTTGGTAGGCCGCAATATACCACACCGCCGGCAACACACAGGACGCCACGGCAATCACAGCCATCTTACCGACCGCATACCAGAAGCGGCGTCCTCTGAGAAGCATGAATACTCCTGTCACCAGACAAGGCAGGATGATGCCTACCGGACCTTTGGTCAACGTCGCACAGCTCATCCACAGCACCGCCCAATAGGGGAAACCGCGTCCGCCCCTCTCCTGCCAACGGAAGAGCTGCAGCAAGGCAAGCACGATGAAGAGTGTCAACACCATATCCACGCGACAGGCCCATCCGCCACGATGCACCTCAAAAGCTGTAAGGGTGACCAGAGCTGTCACCAATGCCACTTCCGTTCCTCGCCGGCGGGAATAAAACAAGTAGACACAGACGACCATCAGAATCATGGCAAGCGCTGACGGCAACCGCGAGGTATATTCCGTCACCTGTCCGGCAAGGGTTGAGAAGGCTGCGATACACCAATGGAAGAACGGGGGTTTGTAGGCGATATCTCCACCATTGTTGATGGGGAGAATCCAGTTGTCCGTCTGGAGCATCGACACTGCCACAATGGCTTCACGCGGCTCCCCCTTGCTTTGGAACAAGGTTTCCCCCAGGAAGGGGAACACCGTAACGATGCAGACGCAGAGAAGAATCAATAAGAATGTTTTATTTTTCATTTACACGATAGATTGAGTTAGACACTGTCTGTACACGGGGACACATCGCATGCCGTCCCTCTCAGATACCGACAACGCGGATGATGCAAGGTTCATCTCCCGAGATTGTTTCAGGGACTGCACAACCTGCGTCATCCGCGTCGTCTGCGTAAAAAAGAGTAAGTACATTTATTTCTTTTCACCGAAATATTTCATGAACTGCGTGCGCTCAAAGGCATTCACCTGCTCGGGGTCCTTGGCAGCCATCATGCCCTTGAACTGGCCGACGGTCTCATAACCGTGCAGTGCCATCCAGTCGCGCATGGCTTCCAGCATGGGATAAATGGCTTTTGCACCCTCCTTATACAGTGCGCTGCATACTTCCACAGCTGAAGCACCCACCAGGATACTCTTGACGATGTCCCGTCCGGAAGTCACACCTCCGGATGCCGCATAGTCTATGCGTCCCACTGCTCCGGAGGCAATGCCTATCCAACGCAGGGAGTTGGCAAGCTCACTCTCGTGACTGAGCACGTGGCCGGCAGTATATTCCAGCTTGTCGATGTCAATATCCGTATGATAGAAGCGGTTGAACAACACCACGGCTGCTGCCCCGTTGGCTTGAAGCTGTGCGATGAGCTTCACGGGATTCGTCAGGTTGCTTCCGAGCTTGACGATGACCGGCACATGCACCTGCTCCCTCACGTGTTTCAGGATATCAATGTGACGCTGTTCAAAGGAACCGTATTGATAATCCACGGATGCCTGGAGCGCCATCAGGTTCAGCTCGATAGCATCCGCTCCGGCCTGTTCGATCACCTTGGCATACTCTTCCCATTCGCGGTCCGTGTAGCAGTTGATGCTGGCGATCACAGGAATCGTGCATACCTTCTTGGTCTCTTTCACCAGACGGGTATATTCATCCAGGTAGTGGGCACGAAGGTAGCCCTGCAAGTAGTCACCCGCCTCGGGGTAGTCCGTCTCGGCTGCATGATGGGCGGCCTGCCACATGATCTGTTCTTCGAAAAGCGATTTAAGGACGATGGCGCCTGCCCCCGCCTGCTCCAGCTGACGGTTCTTCTCGGCACTATCGGTCAATCCCGAACTGCTGACAATGAACGGATTCTTCAAGTCCAGTCCGGCAAAGGTGGTTTTCAGTCTTTCCATTATTTGAGCTTTTTAGTTCTTAAGTCTTTCTGTGAGCGGGCTTACGGGTCAACCGCCCACCGCGCTATGCTGCAAAGGTACAACAATAATAAAGAATGCGTACGCAGCCGATGGATTTTTACACCCTCTCGGAAGCATCTTTTTGCAAGACTAACTCCAGCCGTCTCCATTCATCTTCAAAATTCGGGGTGAACACTCCCTGTCCCAGGTTGGTACGTATTTCGTCCATGCCGGAAGCACAATCATAGCTCGGTTTGTCAAGCAAGAATTTGTGACAGTGGATGTCTCTTTCGAACGGAACATGAATCCTAATTTGGGAACTTTGGTCAACTACGAGGCTTTGGTAAAAGTGACTGATGAGACCCATGCCAAGAGCTATCAATTCAATGGAGCTACAGGAAGTTTCAAAATAGAGAAGGGGGCTTCTGTAGTCGTAGTTGTTGACCAATCAACCATCCGCATTGACGGAAGATACCGTCCGGAAGCAACCGTCGAATACATAGATGTAATAAGCAGTGATGTAAATACTCCAAGAGGAGGGGCGCATGCTGGAGCTGTATCTTTTGTAGCAGAAGCAAATATGAAGGTTATCATCCGTATTTATTATAACCCTATATACTATCCTGGTCTTAATCAGTGAATACACCTATTAATCGAGTAGGAGGAAAACGAAGTAGTTTTCTTCCTACTTTCGTTTTCCGACCTCTCCCACCACCACGCATGCGGTTCCGCACGTGGCGGTTCTTTATTTAGGATACCATTTGAGATACTCGTCATAGAGGGTTGGATAACCGGCAATTTTTAGTCGTTCGTTGGTCATAGAACTGTGTGTTAACCAACTGTCTGCAATACGCCAGTACCCCAGCCGAGTATAACCCCATTCATGGGCTTTCCGTTTAGGGATTCCACATCGAATCAGATTTGATATTCTCGTCTTAGGGTTCTTCCAAGATTTCCATATGCACATTCGTATGCGACGTCGTAACCATTCGTCCGTTTCAAGGAGAAGACGTTTCATATTCGCAAGGCGATAGTAACCTATCCAACCTCTTATATACTCGTTAAGTCTTTGTTTTCTACGCTCATAACCCATTCCGTTGCTACGACCTGTCAGTTCTTTTAGACGGGATTTCATCTTGGCTTTGGATTTGGGATGTACGCACAATTCAAATTTACCTTTGGAGTTATAGAAGGAGTAGCCTAGGTATTTTACCCCTTTGACATATGAGGCTGTCGTCTTTTCTTTGTTCACTCTCAGATGAAGTTGGCCTTCTATAAATCGGATAATGGACTCCTTGGTTTGTTCCGCTGCACTTTTACTTCGGCAGAATATCATTGAATCATCGGCATAGCGGACAAAGGGATGACCTCTTCGGGTCAGCTCCTTGTCAAGTTCATTAAGCATGATGTTGCTTAACAGAGGACTTAGAGGACCACCTTGAGGAGTACCCTCATTGCTCGCCTCAAACATACCATGATTCAGGATTCCGCTGCGGAGATATTTGTGTATAAGACTCACCACTCTTCCATCCTTTATTGTACGGCTCAGTATTTCTATCAGACGACTGTGGCATACTGTATCGAAGAATCGCTCGAGGTCAAGGTCTACTACATATTTGTAACCTGAGTTGACGATGTCTTTCGCTCTGCGTAATGCATCATGGCAGCCACGTCTCGGACGGAAACCGAAACTGTTTCGGCTAAACTGAGCTTCGTAGATGGGGGTTAGTACTTGGTTGATGGCTTGCTGTATCAGTCGGTCGACAACGGTCGGTATTCCCAACTGTCGCATCTTGCCGTTCTCCTTCGGGATTTCCACTCTAAGGACGGGGTTAGGACGGTAGCTACCGTCAAGCAAAGAGCATATCAGATTTTTCTTATTAGCGAGAAGCCATGGGAGAAGTTCATCACATGACATCTTGTCGATACCGCCACAGCCCTTGTTGCTGATTACTGCCTTATAAGCCTTGTTCAGGTTCTCGGGTGTCAGAATTGATTCTAACAGATGCTCTCTGTCAAATGGTACTTCCACGACATTGTCTTCAACCATCCATATGCAGGTCTGCGCTCCCCCATACCATGCAGATTCCGTCCTAGCTCTCTGAGGGCAGCCTACAACTTCAGTTCCAGTTTTGTGCATTCGTTCCCACATACGGTAGTTTTCAGTTATTATCGCTTAAATAAAGTTCTGTCCTTCACAAACTTATCGACACGTTTGTTACTATGACATCTGCTGACTTCTCACGGCAAGCTTTACTCCGCTGATTTCGATTTTTTTTCACTATTCTCATGCGTCCGTGAGACCTCCTCGGATAAGGGTATTAACTTTCCATCTTATGTCCGCTTCATTTACACCAACCGTTCCGAATAGCTATAGGGCTTTGACTTGTTTTGCAGCCTTACCCACGGTCATATGCCTTGTATGAAGTTTCTGTTCGTCAGACCAGATGTTTGCCGCAAGCTTCCTTCAGATTCCACCTCACGATGGACACCCTTGCTATTGGCTGTATGATTCCCGCTATTAGGGCTCATTAGGGACTTGCACCCGTTAGCTAATACTCATGCCGAGCGTACAAAANGACCAGATGTTTGCCGCAAGCTTCCTTCAGATTCCACCTCACGATGGACACCCTTGCTATTGGCTGTATGATTCCCGCTATTAGGGCTCATTAGGGACTTGCACCCGTTAGCTAATACTCATGCCGAGCGTACAAAAAAAAGCCTGAACGGGTCAGGCTTTAATCAGTGAATAGATGAACCGGAGCTTGCGGCGGAGTTCGCCCGTGTCCAGCCCGGAGAGGAACGCCTGCTCGTAGGACAGGCCGTAGAACACCTCGCGGAACATGGCGACCGTTTCCTCAGTGTCCACATCCGCACGGATTTCGCCAGCCGCTTTCGCCTGCTCGATGTTGTCGCGCCACAGCTTGCGGTCTTTCCCGAACAGTTCGGCGAACTTCGCCCGGGCGTCGGGGTAGTACTGCCGCACTTGCATCAGCAGGTGGAAGTAGTAGAAGCTGTAGCTGCACCCCTGCGGGTTGTTGCCGTCGTCCAGCAAGCCAACGATGCGGCGCATGGTGCGCTCCACGCCATCCACGTGGTGGTCGATGAACTCCAGCAGCGTGCCGCCCACGAAGCTGAACTTCTGTTCCGGATCCTGCATGGCTAAGATGTACTTCTCCACCACGGCGTTGAACAGGTCTTGCTTGAAGGGGTAGTAGTATATCAGCCCCCACTTGGACAGCCCGCAAGCCTTGGCGATGGTCACGAGGCTGGCTTTCTCGTAGTTCATCTTGGCGAACACCCGCAAGGCGTTCTCCAATACTTCTTCCCGGTTGGTTATCATGTGCGTAATGAGTTTTATGTTTCGGTGGGCGAAGATAGGGAAGATCGGTGGTTATAGCAAGTGTTTGGCGCAAACGATTAGATGAAATGCAGCCAACCATGTATCTGAGCATACAATAGAGCAATATGACCCAAAGGGGGATAAGAGATGGAATTTATACCGGTTGAATATGAAGAATTGATAATACATCGCATCGAAGAAGAATTTTATCAGTCCTATTGCTTTCATTGCCATTCTGCTTGTTCTAATCCCGCCACCCCAAAGATAGAAATGAATTGGAAGAGCAAACCGTGTGGTGTGAGGAATTTGCGGAAGAGGCGGGTGGAAGCACTGGAAGTTGCCTGAAAAACGTCGTTGCGCCTGTGCGGACAGCCCGTTTATAGGAATTCGTCTATGAACAAGTCCACCGCCTTGCGGATGGTATTTATCGCATCCTTGCGGTCGGGATACGGGGGATAGCTTTGCGTGAAGCCCATGCAGCCTAAGCCGATGGCGGATACTTTCAGTTTGTCTTTTCCTAAGAATCTTGTTTTCATTGCTTTTCCTCCTTTCTGTATGCCTTCCCGAAGCTGGTGCATTTGCCGATGGTCTCACCTGTGCGCAGATAGGTGTAGTTCGGCATCTCGAAGAGTACGGGTTTCAGCTTGTCATAATCGGGCTTACCCTTTTCGTTCAGGCAACCCTCGTCTATATAAGTGTTCGTTATCTTGCAAATGAAGTTGTCGAAAGTGTCCGTCTCGTAATTGTCCATCACCTCGCACTCCATTACCAACGGACTTTCGTCGATTACGGGCGTTCCGGCTTCGCCCAAGTGATACACGAACACATCCGACTTGTCCGCTTTCGCTCCGCTTGTACAGCCCACATAGTCGGCACGCACGAGCATCGCCTCGTTCACCATATTGACGGACACCTTGCCCGTCTGCTTCACACCTTCGTTGGTGTAATGTTTCTTGAACATGCTCAACATGATTTGGTCATGTCCGATGATACCCACGTGGGCAACCAGCAGCCAGTTCACTTTTCCGTTCACTTCCGTACCCACTACCACTGCGGGCGTGGGATACAATGCCAATACATTTCCGATGTTCTTCTTCATTGTTATCTTGTTTTTATGTTTATAGTCTTATCATCTTTAATCAGCTCGGACAATCCTTTCAGTATTTCTATTTCGTTAGCCTCCAAGGATATGGATGCCTCCCCATCAAGGAAATAATGCAAAAGCTGTTGCGGTGTGACGTGGTGGCGGTCTGCAATGAAGCACACCGCCTCGTCCGTACATAATTCTTCAGGTAGTTCCACTTTCTGTTCCATTCTGCTTATCGTTTATCTGATGCAAATTTACGCCGGAACAAGAAGGAAGATTGTAACCATAAATGGGGGAAGTATACCATTTTTACTGAAAGTGCAATCCAGGTAAACTTTTGGTCATGAAATACTTTATCTTTGTATCGGTTTAACAGGAAACAAGATGAGCAAGATATTGAAAGTACGAAATGTCAATGATTATGGCCGCTACCTCGGATCCAAAGAGCAGCACCCGTTAGTCAGCGTTATCGATTATGCCGAAGTGTCACCCATACGCCACAGTCTGAATAATTACAGTGTGTACGGGCTGTTCTTGCGGGACGATGCCAATGTAGACTTAGATTATGGCTGCGGCAAATATGATTATAACAAGGGTACGCTACTCTGTGTGGCTCCCGGACAAATCGGCGGCAAGGAAGATAATGGTGAACGGGTGGCGATTGCAGGCTGGGCACTCCTGTTCCACCCCGACTTGCTACATGGTTTCCCCTTAGAAAAACATATCAAGGAGTATTCCTTCTTCGACTACCGCGTGAACGAAGCCCTGCACATGACCGACGAGGAACACGACATCCTTGTTTCCCTGATGCGCCAGCTGCGCGAGGAACTCAGTAAGAAGCCGGACGAACTTCAGAACGCCATTCTCGTGGGCTACATAGAACTTACGCTCAACTTCTGCCAACGTTTCTACAACCGCCAGTTCGTCACCCGAAAGGTTGAGAACTCCGACATCCTCGTCCGCTTCGACCGCCTGCTCCGCGACTATTTCGAGGACAAGCTCCAGCTGACCCTCGGCCTGCCCACCGTACAGTATTGCGCCGACAAGCTGTGCATGTCCGCCAACTACTTCGGCGATGTTATCAAGAAGACCACCGGAGACACCGCAAGCAACCACATCCGTCAGTTTGTCATCCAGCTTGCCAAGAACGGACTGGCTTCCGGTGAGACCGTTTCTCAGATATCAGATAGCCTCGGCTTCGAATATCCCCAGCATTTCAGCCGGATGTTCAAGAAGCAGGAGGGCGTTACGCCGTCGGAGTACTGCCAGAGGTTGAGGGGCTGATGTACAAACCAATCATCCCAATGCCACACCGATATTTCATCGGGTCGAGATGTTTCAAAGCTCGCCCCGTATTATTTTGAAATATTGTTCCGGTTATAATTCAGATTTTCATTTCCTCTTCAAATGTCTTCACATCAACAATCCGGCAAGAGGTAATCTTCTTGATAACCAATAAATCTTTATCACCTGTCACGAGATAATGAGCTTTAGCTTCCACTGCCAGCGCAAGCAGATAATCATCTTCTTCGTCACGGCAAATATGTATATCTTGAGATGGCTCAAACAGAATTCCTTTTAGACGTAAGAATGATAAAAGAGATTCTACTTCCTCCAAAGGAAAGTATCTTGCGAACTTGGGACGTTGTGTCACTTCTCTGATTTCTTCCAACAATTCATCACACAACACCAAGTCAATACGATCGTCACTTAACAAAGAAACAAGAGAAGACAGTTTTCGACCAATCAGAAAGCTAATCCAGCAATTCGTGTCAACAATGACCCGCTTCTTTCTTGCGCCGCGCATACCGTTCCTTTCTTACTTGTTTCACTTCCGCGAGAATATCCTCTTCACTCAATTCATCCGTCTTAAACGTCTCTAAAAAATATTCTAACTCAGCTTCAGTGGCATCTTTGGTCAAAATACGCCCCAAACGCAACTGCATACGTGTCGGCAATTGCTTGACCAGACTCAGTATCTGGTTGTAATTTAAGTTTAATACGGCATCCATAACGTTACATCTTTTATCTTTGCGAATATAGAAAAAAAATCAGGAAATGAGGCAAAGGAATCTCCCTAATTCTCCACTCTACTCAAACAATCGCCCCGCATTCCCCCACAAAAACCTGTCCGCATATTCGGCAAGTTCCTCATCCGAAGCCAGCGTCTGCCGCAGCCGTTGCAGGTTGGCTTTCAGCACGACATCTGGCAAATAAGGATAATCCGAGCCGTAAAGGATATGGTCAGGCGTGGTGAGGGTGAGCAGCGAGCGTAAGACTTCGATAGTCGGATTGCCCGCCAGGTCGAAGTAAAGGCGCGACAGATTGCCTTCCCAGTTTATCGGTTGCATATAGCCCTGTTCGACCATTGCCGGGAGAATAGACTTCATTCTCGGCAGCGCCAACGGCAGGAACGAGCCGCAATGGGGCACGACTACTTTCAGGTTCGGGTAGCGCACCAGCACGTTTCTCGACAGCATATTCACCACGGCGCGGGTGGTCTCCGCCGGATATTCGTACATCGCCAGCGGTGTGGTGGCAATGATTTTTTCCGGATAAGGCGTGGGGCGGTGCGGATGGATGATGATGACGGCGTGACGCTCGTTCAGCACCTCCATCAGCGGGTCGAGTTCCTCGTCGCCCAAGTATTGACCACGGCTGTTGGTCGCCAGTTTCACGCCGTCCGCTCCCAAGGTGTCAAGCGCATAAATGGCTTCGCGGATGGCGGCATTCACGTCGGGCAGAGGCAGGGCGGCGCAGAACCTGAACCTGCCGGGATATTGCTGTTTCACCTTTGCCGAAACCTCGTTTACCCGGCGGATGCACTGGGCACTTTCCTTCGCATCGTCATAGAAAGGTTGCGGAGCAGGCATGGTCAGCACGGCGGTACGGATGCCTGCGCTGTCCATAAAGGCGATGTGCCGCCCGGCATCCCATTCGGGCAATGGGAAGGTTTCTTCCAGTTCCGCCCCGTGCGCTTTCAGCACCTCCACATATTCGGGGATGATGATGTGGGTGTGGACATCTACCGCCTGCACAATCTTTTCCTGTGCCATAATTCCTCCCATGTCAGTCATAGTTGCCACGAATAACCAAGACAGTATCTTTTTCATGTGTCGAGAATATTACTCCATAAAGTTATTAATCCGGTTGGCAGGATTGAGCGGTGTCTGGTCTGACAATACCAACGACTTGACCATGTGCAGCGTCCCTTGCTTGTATTTCTGGAAATGCGCGGAGGCTATGTGCTTGTCGTATGCCTCCCGGTTCGCGTATGTTTCAAGAATAGTTATTTGGCAGGGATTTTCCTTTTCGCTGACGGCATACATCGTCAGCACGCCCGGTTCAGTACGCAGGGAAATTTCGCCCACCTCTGTCACATATTTTATGTATTCATCGAGGTACTCCGGATAGACTTCGATTTTCGACAGGCGCACGATGCCGTCGGCAGCCATCTGTTGCTTGGCGCACATGCCCGGTTGTGTTTCCTCCTTATCTACCCCACCGCATGACAGCAATCCGAACAGAAGCAATGCAGTTAATAGATATCGTATCATATTGAACTCTTCTATCGTCCTACTTATTGACTTTCAATATTCTGTATCACCTATTCTGTCTTGCGCCCCGGAAGTTATTTATAGGATTCCTTATAGACATTCACGATGTCCTCGTCCGTCATCTGTACACGGTCGCTGGTGAACATCACGCCCATCACTTCGCGGGTGTTGCGCATCAGCGTCTCGAACTCGTCGGGCGTGATGCCGTAGTCGGACATCTTCAGGTCTGCCACGCCACAAGCCTCCTGCAAGCGGGTGAGGGCGGTGAGGAAGTCTTCGGACTTCGTGGCTTCAGGCATTCCCATCGCCTGAGCCATGCGGATGAAACGCTCATCGCAAGCATGGTGCTCGATGAAGTATTTGTAGTATGCCCGGCTGACCATAATCAAGCCTGCGCCGTGGGGCAGTGCCGGGTGGTAGGCGGAAAGCGCGTGCTCCAAAGCGTGTTCGCTGGTAATGAGCGTGAGGCACATCACTACGCCGGACAGAGTATTGCCGAAAGCCACATGAGTACGGGCTTCCATATCCTTGCCGTCTTTCACGGCACGAGGCAAGTACTTCGCCAGATTCTCAATGGCAGTCAGGGCATACATGTCGCTCATCAGATTTGCACCACGGGCGATATAGCCTTCCGTGCTGTGGAACAGGGCATCGAAGCCTTGGTAGGCGGTGAATGTCGGCGGCACGCTTGCCATCAGTTCCGGGTCTACGATGGAAAGGACGGGGAACAGGGAAGCATCGCCCACAAATGCCTTTTCGAAAGTGTCTTCTTTGGTGATGACACCCGAATTGTCCGTTTCTGAACCCGTTCCAGCTGTGGTGGTAATGGCGATAATAGGTAGCGGCTTCACGGCAATCGGTTGTCCCTTACCTGAGCCGATGGGCACGTAGTTCCACAGCTCACCGTCATTGGTAGCCATTACCGCAATGGCTTTCGTGCAGTCCATCACGCTTCCGCCACCCAACGCTACAAGGAAGTCGCAGCCGTTCTCACGGGCAACTTTTGCCCCGGCATTCACATTGCCTACGGTAGGATTGGGCATTACACCGTCAAATAGGAAAGTTTCTACACCCGCCTTGTGCAGTTGTTCTTCCGTGCGGGTCAAGTAGCCATTGGCACGGGTCGATTTTCCGTTGGAGATGACAATAAGGGCTCGTTTGCCCGGCATCGGTTGTTCACTCAGCTTGTTCAGCATCCCTGCCCCGAACATCACGCGGGTAGGAACGTACATGTCGTAAGTAAGATTCGTTTGCATTGTTCTTTTTATATCTTTTGATTCTGACGCAAAGGTAGTACAGGACGGATGAAATGCCCGTAACGATAACTCGGAGGTGTGTACCCGTATCACTGAAAATGGAACGTTGCCATTCATTCCTCCACTGTTATTCTCTTGATAATCTTTGCCGGGACACCACCGACCACCACATTAGCCGGTACATCTTTAGTCACAACCGCACCGGCTGCCACGACTGCATTGTCGCCGATGGTAACGCCTTGCAGGATCGTCGAGTTCGAGCCGACCCACACATTCTTGCCCAATACGATCGGAGCCGGATAAGTGTGCTTCCGGTCTTCCGGTGACAAGCCGTGGTTCAGCGTGGCGAACACGACATTGTGCCCTATCTGACATCCGTCTCCAATGACAACGCCGCCATGATCCTGAAAATGGCAGCAGGCATTGATAAAGACATTCTCCCCGATAGTGATGTTCTTACCGAAATCCGTGTAGAATGGTGGAAAGACACGCAACGATGAAGGTACCTCGTAACCGAACAGTTCCGAAAGAAGCGCACGCACTTCCTCCGGGGCGTGATAAGCTGCATTCAGTCGGAAAGTAATCTGGCGTGCGGCATCGCTCATCTCATCCATAAAGCGATGTATCTCTTCGGTGTCAAGACCACGGCCGGTCTTGACATGGTCTTTGAATTCATTGATTGTCATACTATCTTGTCAGCTTTCAATCAACCGAAGTCTGAAACAGTTTGCCATATTCTTCGTCTGTCACGGGCTCCAGCCATTCGTTGGATGCATTTTCTCCCGGAATCTCAAAGGCAAGATGCGCAAACCAACTGTCTGCTGCCGCACCATGCCAGTGCTTCACATTCGCCGGGATATGGATGACATCGCCCGGAAGCATCTGTACGGCAGGCTTGCCTTCTTCCTGATACCAGCCCCTGCCTGCCACACAGACCAGCATCTGTCCGCCTCCTTTGGTCGCATGGTGAATGTGCCAGTTGTTGCGGCAGCCCGGCTCGAAAGTGACATTGTTGAACGGTACCTGCTCCTTGGATATCGGAGCCAGATAGCTGTTGCCGATGAAATATTTGGCGTATGCGGTATTCGGTTCGCCGATGGGGAAAATCATCTGCTGTTGGAAGCGTTCCTTCTCAGTAGCTGCATCGTCATCCACCCAGACCTCCTTTGCCACACGGAATCCGGCCCATGCGTTTGGCCATCCGGCATAGAAAGCGGCCTGTGTCAGCAACGCCGCTATTTCCTTGCGGGTGATGCCATGCTTCTTGCCCATTTCAAGGTGCGAGCGGAAAGAGGAGTCAACCATCCCCTTGCCGAGAAGGATAGAGATAGTCACCATGCTGTGGTCGTGGAGCGAAAGCGTGGAATCGTTCCAGACCGCTTCTCCGAAAAGAACATCATCGTTAAGTTCGGCGAATTTTGGAGCAAAATCTCCCAACTGCATGCGTCCGGCAGTCTGTGTAATCTTTTCTTGTGCCATAATTCCTTGAATATTTGTCATTGATATTGCTAGTAATAAAAACAGAATCTTTTTCATATAGTCAATTTGTTTTGAATGTGAGTAAAAAGTTTACAGTATCAATAATGTGAGAAGAAAAGGCTCTTGCCTCCGTCCAATACCTCGCGGGAGATGCCGCTTTTGCGAATGGTGTTTCCACACCGTTGTGCAATCTTACTGTTTCCATATTATCATACATTTATATAAATTGTTCTATCTTGTTTCCTGTTGCTAAAATACAGCAATTCAAGCTATGGCAGGATAAACATATCCTCTGCGTTTGTACCAATTTTACAGAAATATCAGTCCAAATCCTTTTCCCGCAACCGATTTTCCTATCTTTGCAGACGAAACAACCGGTAAAAAAAATGAGCATCAGTAAACCGCAAAATATATTGTCCATACAAAGCCGCGACGAATTTCGCCAATGGCTCATGACGCATCATGCCATTGCAAGGGAGTGCTGGGTGAAAGTCAAACGCGGACGTCCTGTGGACGACGGAACATTCTGGTACATCGACGCAGTGGAAGAAGCGATGTGTTTCGGCTGGATTGACAGCACCTTGAAACGGCTGGACGGCGAGGCATACCAACGGTTTGTGCCACGCACGAAAGGTAGCCTGTGGTCGGAACTGAACAAGGAACGATGCCGCCGTATGGAGCGGTTGGGACGCATGACAGACATGGGACGCGCCGTGCTGCCCGACATGTCGCCCGGAGGTTTCACCATCGACGAGGAAATCCTGTCAGCCCTCCGGCAAGACCCCATCGTGTGGCGGAACTTCCAGAACTTTCCCCCTTTATACCAACGCGTACGCATTGATACGATACAAATCAAGAAAAAACAACGTCCTCTCTTTGAAAGCCGTCTGAAAAAGTTCATCGACAACACCCGTCTCGGCGTGATGTATGGTGAATGGAATGATAATGGAAGATTGTAACGGTTTTACGGATATATTGCCGTAATTGGAATAATCAAAGTAAAATAAGCACTTGAAAATAGCGAAAACGAGGCATAAGAAACGTCATATCCAGCTTCCTTTCGAACTATTTGATGCAGGAAACGTCGTATCCAGCTCCCTTTCGAACTATTTGCCGCAGGAAACGTCGTATCCAGCTTCCTTTCGAACTATTTGCCGCAGGAAACGTCGTATCCAGCTTCCTTTCGAACTATTTGATGCAAGAAACGTCGTATCCAGCTCCTTTTCGAACTATTTGATGCAGGAAACGTCGTATCCAGCTCCTTTTCGAACTATTTGATGCAGAAAACGTCGTATCCAGCTTCCCGTCGGGCACTTGATACTTATCTGACCATGCTTCCCCCTCTCTTTTTTACGAACAAACCTTAAAATCCGCCGTCCTTTCGAAAAAGAAACAAACGGGAAACGGAGTGAAAAACTATTTTACTTAACTTCGGTCCTCGTAAATCGAAATCATAACCTTAATCACACTCTGGTAAGCAGCCTTATGAAACTTTTTCGGAACCTACTGACCCTCGTAT
The DNA here is from genome assembly GCF_900291465.1 of Bacteroides sp. Marseille-P3684. Lineage (GTDB taxonomy): Bacteria > Bacteroidota > Bacteroidia > Bacteroidales > Bacteroidaceae > Phocaeicola_A. The sequence continues at coordinate 1,922,911 of NZ_LT985808.1, read as the reverse complement.
TGATTATTCTTGTGCACACGACTTCGGCGCAAGTCCTCCCGACTGACTCCACCACGGTGACGGGCAAAGACATTGTCAACCGCGCCATGAAGTATATCGGCGTCCCCTACCGCAGCGGGCGCATGAATCCCAAAATAGGGTTCGACTGTTCCGGTTTCACCACCTATGTATTCCAGAAAGAAAACATCTCACTGACCCGCTCCTCCCGTTCCCAGTTCCTGGAAGGGACACAAATCGACGACTGCCGGGAGTTGCGCAAGGGGGACCTGGTGTTCTTCTGCGGCTCGCGCGTGGGCAGCAACATCGGTCATGTGGGCATCGTGACACAGGTGAACCACGAGACGGGCGACTTCTCCTTCATCCACGCCAGCCGCACCGGCGTACGTATCTCCTCCTCCAGCGAACCCTACTACCTGAAGCGCTACGTCGGCGCTTGCCGGGTACTGAGCTAACCCACATTTTTCCAAGAAATCACGATTAGTAGGTATTGACTGTACGGACTGGTCTGTGTTTAAGAAATGGGAATTTACCTATTTCTTGCGATTGTATGCATAAGAGCACTGTGCGTACCTTCGCAGCACAAAAACCACACTACACAGATCATGATGAAGTTATACCTTGCACTAGTCTCTTTACTGATATGCCTCACCGGCATCTCCCCGGCGCATGCACAGCGCCATGGCGACCATCACGGACGCATCCTCATCAGCGGACGGGTCGTCTCTTCCGATAATGAAATCATCGACTTTGCCACCATCCACCTGAAAGGAACTTCCTTCGGTGCCCAGACGGACGAGAAGGGCCGTTACCGGTTCTCGGCTCCGGAGGGCGAATATACCCTCGTCGTCACCGCCATGGGATATAAAGGTGTGCAGCGGAAAATAACGCTCAATCGCCACGAACGGCGTACGCTCGACTTCACCCTCCGCCCCGACACGAAAGAGCTGAATGCCGTCACCGTGACCGCCACAGGCGTCAGCCGGGTACAACGTTCCGCCTACAACGCCATCGCCATCGATACGCGCGACATGCAGAACACGACCAAGAACCTGAGCGATGCGCTCGCCACTGCACCCGGCGTGAAACTGCGCGAGAGCGGAGGCGTAGGCTCGGACATGCAACTGATGCTCGACGGCTTCAGCGGGAAGCATGTCAAGGTGTTCATCGACGGCGTGCCCCAGGAGGGGGTAGGCAGCTCATTCGGACTGAACAACATCCCCGTCAGCTTCGCCAAACGCATTGAAATCTACAAGGGTGTCGTCCCCGTCGGCTTTGGAACGGACGCACTGGGCGGCGTCATCAACATCGTGACGGAGAAACAGCCGCGACGCTGGTTCCTCGACGCTTCCTACTCCTACGGTTCCTTCAACACGCACAAGTCGTTCGTCCACTTCGGTCAAGCCCTGAAGAACGGCTTCACCTACGAGGTCAATGCCTTCCAGAACTATTCGGACAACGACTACCACGTGGATGCGCCCATCAAGAACTTTGAGACGGGCAGCTTCAACGATACGGAGAAGGTGCGTGTCCGCCGCTTCCACGACAACTACCACAACGAGGCTGTCGTGGCTAAGGCAGGCATCACCGGCAAGCCGTGGGCAGACCGGCTGATGGTAGGCTTCACCTATTCACACATGTACAAGGAGATACAGACGGGCGTCCGTCAGAAGACCGTCTTCGGGGAGAAGCACCGCCACGGACACTCCCTGATGCCGTCTCTCGAATACAGCAAGCGCAACCTCCTGACCAAAGGGCTCAACGTGGTGCTGACCGCGAACTACAACCGCAACGCGACCACCAACGTAGACACCGCACGCTACCAGTACAACTGGCTGGGCGAACGGCAGGAACTGAACTCACCGGGTGAACAGTCGTACCAACGGACCCGCTCGGACAACGACAACTGGAACGGTACGCTCACCGCCAACTACCACATCGGGCAGGCACATGCCTTCACCTTCAACCACGTGTTCAATGCCTTCCGTCGGGAGAACACCTCGCTCCTCGCTGCCAAAGAGCAGACCGACGCCATCGCCAAAGAGACACGGAAGAACATCACCGGACTCTCCTACCGCCTGATGCCCTCAGAGCACTGGAACGTGTCGGCGTTCGGCAAGTACTACCGCCAGTACGTCGCCGGACCGATGGCGACCACCAGCACCGGGAGCAACTATGAACGGACCAGCCGCAAGGTCGACTCCTGGGGATACGGAGCTGCCGGCACCTACTTCATCCTGCCGGAGTTGCAGGTGAAGCTCTCCTACGAGAAAGCCTACCGCCTGCCGACCATTGAAGAGATGTTCGGCGACGAGGACCTGGAGAGCGGAGACATCGGCATCCGTCCGGAGAACAGCAACAACCTCAACCTGAACCTCAGCTATTCCGCCAAGCTGGACGACCACTCGGTCTACGCGGAAGGCAGCCTGATCTACCGCGACACTAGAGACTACATCCAACGCAACGTGCAGGACCTGAGCGGCGGACGCGAGAATGCCACCTACACCAACTACGGCCGAGTGCTGACCAAGGGCTACAACCTCTCGGTGCGCTATGCCTTCAAGCACCTGCTGAGCGTCGGGGGCAACTTCACGCAGATGGACGTCCGCGACAACGAGAAATACCAAATCGGAAGCACGGGACACGCCGTGGAGAACCTGGGCTACAAGGCGCGTATCTCCAACGTGCCCTACCGGTTCGCCGACTACGACGTGACCTTCTACTGGCACAAGCTGGGCGGCAAGGACAACCTGCTGACACTGACCTACGACAGCCAGTACACGCACCGCTTCTCCTACTATCCGGAGATATTCGGCAGTACCAACGACTTCTATGTCCCCAACCAGTTTGCCCACAACCTGCTGGTGAGCTACAGCCTGAAAGGCGGACGTTACAACTTCTCGTTCGAGTGCCGCAACCTGACCGACGAGAAGCTCTATGACAACTTCAGCCTGCAAAAGGCGGGACGCGCCTTCTACGGCAAGATACGCGTCAGCTTCGGCGGATAAACGAACTTGATTCTCATAACCCCTAAAATATCCCTTAATTATGAATAAGAACTATTTGTTGACCGGCATCCTTGCAACCTTGGTTGCCGGTGGTATGACACTGACTGCCTGCTCGGACGATAATCCCATCGACGACAGCAAGACTCCGGACAAGAACCAAAAGGGTTCCTATGTGATTGCTGCGACCGTGAAACCTTCCGCCGGAACGGAAGCGCACCTGTTGCTGCCCGTCGAATCGCTGGAAAGCGGCACGGTCTCCCCCGTCGGCAACGGACTGGTGAACGAGGGCGCCACCTACTGGCTGTTCCACGGGAACAAATACCTCTATGCGCTCAACTACCACCAGGGCAACGCCGGGACAACCCAGTCGTTCGTAATGGATGGCGACCACAACATCACCAAGCGTACCCAAGAGTACAACGTCAACCGCTTCACCACCTACGGATTCTATGACGGCTACATCATGACGACCTCCAGCGGCAACGGCCCGAAGGAGCTGGCTGATGCCAACGGCTATCTGCCCAAATCGTTCCTCATCTCCTACCTCGATGTGGAGAAACAGACTTACACGTCGAACAAGGTGAATGCCTCCACCCCGTTCCTCGCCGAGAACTTCCTGGGCAACGGTGAGTTCGTCACACTCGCCGGTCTGCAACAGGTGGGCAAGAAGCTCTATGCGGCAGCCGTCCCGATGGGACTGAGCCAGTACGGCTGCATGCAGAAGAACGCGGACGGCAGCTACAAGTGGGTGCTCCCCGGCAACGAAGACCTCATCAAGAAGGAAGCCGGCGGACAGGGCAGCAGCTCCTACAAGAAGGACGAGCTGCAATGGACACAATACCCCAACGAATGCTGGGTGTCCATCTTCACCGACGAGACACTGACCCAACACAAGAACATCAAGACCGACAAAATCAGCTATGCTGCGGGACGATTCAAGTCGCAGTACTACCAGATGACATGGGCTGCCGATGACGGCTACGTCTATGTGTTCTCGCCGAGCTATGCCAAGGCCATGACAGACAAGCGTCAGCAGACCACCCTGCCGGCAGGCGTGGTGCGCATCGACACGAAAGCGGAAGAGTTTGACCGGAACTACTACTACAACATCGAAGAGAAGACCGGCGGTCTCTCCTTCCTCCGCACATGGTACATCGGCGGCAACTACTTCCTCATGCTGATGTACGACCGTCCGTTGACCGAATCCAAGCCTGTAGGCAACCGGCTCGCCGTGTTCAACGTCTCCAACGGCAATCTGGCATACGTCGATGGTCTGCCCGAGGACATCACCGGCTTCAGCAGCATCCCCTACATGGAGAACGGCAATGCCTACATCGGCGTGACCACGGCAAGCAGCCACCTCGCCATCTACAAGATTACCCCGGCATCCGCCAAGGCCACCAAGGGTCTCGTCGTGGAAGCGACCTCACTCGACGGTGTGGGCAAGCTGGGCGACTGACGAACCTCTGAATCCCATTCCTCATGAAAAAAGTTGCAAAGAAACTCCATCTGTGGCTCGCCCTCCCCTTCGGCATCATCCTGACGCTGGTTTGCTTCTCGGGGGCAGTCCTTGCCTTCGAAAAGGAATTCACCCAATGGATGTATGCCGACCTCTACCGGGTGAAAGCCGTGGGTGACCACCGGATGCCGGTCGGCGACATCGCGGCGAAGATAGCCTCTACCCTCCCCGATGAGGTCAAGGTGACGGGCATCACCGTCTATCCCGACCCTGCCCGCACCTACCAGGTGAACTTGTCCAAGCCTCATCATGCGTCGGTCTTCGTCGACCCCTACACCGGCGAGATGAAGGGAGCCTACAAGCGCATCCCCTTCTTCTTCACCATGTTCAAGTTGCACCGCTGGCTGCTGGGCATTCGTCCCGACAATGGCGGCATCTACTGGGGGAAGGTCATTGTGGGAACCGCTACGCTGGCTTTCGTCTTCGTCATCCTTTCGGGTATCCTCATGTGGTGGCCCCGCACGAAGAAGGCATTGCGCAACAGCCTGAAGGTGACCCGGGCACACGGGTTGCGCCGGTTCTGCTACAGCTTCCATGTCGCCGTGGGAGTCTACACCTGCCTGCTGCTGCTCTGCATGACACTCACCGGACTGACCTGGTCGTTCGACTGGTATCGCGACGGCTTCCATGCCCTCTTCGGTGCAAGTAGTCCGCAAGGCAGCGGACACGGACCGTCGGCTTCCGCTGGAAAGCAGAAAGGACGGGACCGGGCAGAGACCTACGCTGCCTGGCAGACGGTCTATGAGGAACTGGCAGCCCGGAATCCGGAGAACCGGCAAATCAGCATCAATGCCAACCGTACAACCACCGTCGTTCTCAACCGGTTCGGCAACACGATGGGCGGCGACCGCTATGAGTTCGACCCCTCCACGGGCAAGCTGACGACCTTCACGCCATACGCCGACCTGCCTGCCTCCGCAAAAATCAGGGGGCAAATCTATGCCGTGCATACCGGCACCTGGGGTGGCTGGCTGACGCGCATCCTCTATTGCCTGGCAGCCCTGTTCGCCTCCGCACTGCCCATCACCGGCTACTACCTGTGGTTCCGCCGCGTCTTCCCGAAGAAGGTGCATCATGCCTGACGGAAGGGGACACAAGTAATTGATTTGCCAAACGCAAATGTATGGAAGAAGGTGTGTCAAGAAGCATACCTTTATTATATGCAGGAGGGTGCATCGTTCATCGCGATACACCCTCCTGCATTTTGTATTTCCGGATACGAATCCTTGTTTCTCAAAAGTCGCGCCCCATCTGCTGTTCTTCCTCCCCGTCGACAATCTTCTCGACAAAGTAGCGGGGACGGCGCTTCACCTCCCGATAGATTTTGCCGACATACTCACCGATAATGCCTATGGAGACCAACGTGGCGCCACCGATGAACCAGATGGATATCAGGATGGACGTCCACCCCCATACGACCTCGCTGAACTGATAGACCCCCAAACAATAGATGATGGCGACCAAGGCAAGAAAGACCATGATGAACCCGGCAATGTAAATCCACTGCAACGGACGGACCGAGAACGACGTGATGCCGTCCATCGCCAGGGCAAACATTTTCGAGAAGGGATATTTCGACTCGCCTGCCATGCGCTCCTTGCGGTCATAGTAGACACACGCCGTCGAGAGTCCGATGCGGGGTACCATGCCACGCAGGAAAATGTTGCGCTCGGGATAGGTCATGAGTGCCTTCAACGCCCGTCGGCTCATCAGACGGAAGTCCGCATGGTTGTAGATGATTTCCTCGCCCAGGTTACGTACCAGCCGGTAGAACATCAGTGCGGTCTGCCGCTTGAAGACGGAGTCGGTCTGCCGGTCCTTGCGCACCCCGTAGACGATGTCCGTCCCCTGATTGTACCGATCCACCATTTCGTCGATGGCACGCGTGTCATCCTGCAGGTCGGCGTCGATGGAAATCGACACGTCACCATTAAGCGACGCCCATTCCAGTCCTGCCCACAGCGCATTCTGATGCCCCACGTTGTGAGCCAGCTTCAGTCCGCAGACAGCCTCATGCCGACGGGTCAGACGCTCGATGATGCTCCAGGTGGCATCCTTGCTGCCGTCATCGACGTACAGAATCTTTCCGGTCCCGATTTTCCCGTCCTGCTGCAGGCGGTCTATGACTTTCAGCAGTTCATCGGTCGTGTAGTCCAGCATCTCCTGCTCGTTGTAGCAAGGGACCACTATAATCAATTTTGATTCATGCATGGTGTATATTATATAAGGTATGTTTCCGATAGCACAAAAGTAAGCTATATTCTTAAAAATTCAATACCGGGGGACGAATTATAGCGAAAAAAGCATAAGTTTGCGCTACTGATTTAAATGTATGACACTATGAAAAAGATTCTATTTCTCTTATGTCTGCTCCCTTCACTGCTTTGGGCGCAGGATGATGCCAAATATTTGGCAGGAGCTGTCCCCGTGGAAGACGGCTATGTGACCTTCCGTCAAACTTTCAAAGCCCCCTCCCTCTCCCAGAAAGAACTTTACCAGGCTCTTCTGATGTGGGCAAACGGCAAGTTCCAGCCCACGGACCAGTTCCCCCAAAACAAGCTCATCACCCAAAACGAGGCCAACGGTGAATTGGGAGCCATCGGAGAAGAATATCTGGTGTTTTCCTCCAGCCTGCTGTCGCTGGACCGTACACGCATCTACTACCAGTGCCGCGTGGAGTGCGCCGCGGGTGAATGTACCGTGGAGCTGAGCCGCATCCGCTATTGGTATGACGAGGCACGCGACGGAGGTGTGCGCTACCGTGCCGAGGAACTCATCACCGACGAGTTCGGACTGAACAAGAAGAAGACCAAGCTGGCACGCGTCGTCGGCAAGTTCCGTGAAAAGACCATCGACTTCAAGGACCAGCTGTTCAAGGACATCGAAAATGCTATCGGCAAGAACGCCGTACAGGCTGCTCCCGCCGTGACAAAAGCCCAACAGACTCCTGCCACTTCCGGTGTGACCACCAATGACAAGGTTGTGACCGTCAATGTCCCCACGACCGCACCTGCTACCCCCGTCGTCACGACTGTCGTCAACAATGCACAACCCGCACAGGCTGCTTCCGCTGCTCAGGGCATGGAAGGATTCCGCAAGGTCAACCCCGACCAGATTCCCGGCAATGCCGTGAAACTCATCAGCGATGCCTTCATCATCACTGCCGGCAACGACGAACTCTTCAACCCCATGGCAGGCGGATGGGGCGGACTGGGCAACCTGTTCAACCGACCCGTCGCCTACTGCTTCATCGACCCCTCCCGCTACACCTACGGCATCATGCAGAAGAACGACACCTACACGCTGTCATTCTATACACCTGCCTATCAGGATGCCATCCAATATGTAGGTACCCATTCCGGACGCGACGGGAACAAGGTAGCCGGCAGCAAGCTGACCCCCATCACGACTCCTTCGGGCAGCAAGGCTTTTGCCGAGGCATGGCTCATCATCGAGTGCAAGAAGATTGCCACCCAGCTGCTGACCCCGTCGTCCGTCACCGACGCAGCCGTGAAAGCCCAATACCCCAACAAACAGACGGAAATGTTCGTGGGTGAAATCATCGGTGTCTGGATGAAATAACCCCCTCCGGACTCTCCAACATCCGCGTACCGTCTCAGCCACGGCACCGGGAAGAGAAGCACGAAGACACAGCGAGAAACAGGACAGCCTGTTGCCTGAAACTGCACACGGTGTCTTCGTGCTTTTTGTATGCCGTTCCCGGCACGACAGCAACCTTTCAGAGCCAGGAGGAAACAACAAAAAGACAAATAATAGTTTCATTTACAACCATTCTGACCTTCCTGGTTAAAACACTGTCATGTTGTGTATTAAGCCGTATATTAAGCTCTTTCCATTTGAGATTATTAACAGAATGTACAATTTATAACCTCTAAAAAGTAGGTATTCTCAAATTAAAAACTATCTTTGTGACAGCAAAACAGGTTTGATATGCACAAAACAAACGAAAATGTGAATATTGCGAAAGCGTTGCTGGATGCCGGAAAAGTGGACGAAGCCATCCACCACCTCGACGAACAGCTGGCTGTCCCCTCCCCGGAAGCAGCCGACGAACTTTACTACCTGCGTGGCAATGCTTACCGCAAACTGGGAGACTGGCAAATGGCCCTGAACAACTACCTGGAGGCCATTGCACTCAATCCCGAAAGTCCTGCCGTCCAGGCACGCGCCATGGCGATGGATATCTTAGAGTTCTATAACAAGGATATGTACAACCAATAAAGTAATTTTTATGGCAACAGTTAAAGGGGCGATAGTCGTCGACACCGAACGCTGCAAAGGATGCGGCCTGTGCGTGGTGGCGTGCCCGGTGAAAATTTTAGGTCTCTCCCAAAAAGAGGTCAACAAGAGAGGATACCCGTTCTCGATGCAATTGGAGGACAAGTGTATAGGTTGCGCTTCGTGCGCCATTGTCTGCCCGGACGGGTGTATTTCTGTATATAAAACAAAAATCTAAATTTTAACTATATGGCAGAAGATGTTGTACTCATGAAAGGTAACGAAGCCATTGCACACGCCGCAGTCCGTACCGGTGTAGACGCTTATTTCGGTTACCCCATCACTCCACAGTCGGAAGTCCTCGAAACACTTGCAGAATTGAAGCCCTGGGAAACCTCGGGCATGGTCGTGCTTCAGGCAGAAAGTGAAGTTGCTGCAATCAATATGGTTTATGGTGGAGCAGCCACCGGGAAGAAAGTAATGACCTCTTCCTCCAGCCCCGGTGTCAGCCTGAAACAGGAAGGCATCTCCTACATTGCCGGAGCCGAACTCCCGGCAGTCATCGTCAACGTGATGCGCGGAGGTCCCGGTCTGGGAACCATCCAACCCAGCCAGGCTGACTATTTCCAGAGCACCAAGGGTGGCGGACACGGCGACTACCGCCTCATCGTCCTTGCTCCCTCGTCGGTTCAGGAAATGGCTGACTTTGTCGACCTCGCCTTCGAATTGGCATTCAAATACCGCAATCCGGCACTGATTCTCTCTGACGGCGTCATCGGTCAGATGATGGAGAAAGTCGTCCTCCCCGAACAGCGTAAACGACTCACCGACGAGGAAGTCATCGCCCGTTGCCCCTGGGCTGCCAACGGAAAGCCCAAGACCCGCGAACCGAACATCATCACCTCGCTCGAACTCGACTCCGCCATCATGGAGCAACGCAACATCCACTTGCAGGCCAAGTACAAGGAAATCAGCGAGAAGGAAGTACGTTTCGAGGAAATCGCCTGCGAGGATGCCGAATACCTCATCGTCGCCTTCGGTTCTTGCGCCCGCATCGCCCAGAAAGCCATTGAGCTGGCACGTGAAGAGGGCATCAAGGTCGGTATCCTGCGCCCCATCACCCTGTGGCCGTTCCCGTCAAAAGAAATCGAACGTCTGTCACACCACATGAAGGGCATCCTCACCGTCGAGCTGAATGCCGGACAGATGGTTGAAGACGTGCGCCTCTCTGTCAACAACGGCGTGAAGGTGGAATACTTCGGACGCATGGGCGGCATCGTGCCTGCTCCCGACGAAGTGGTCACCGCTCTCAAAGAGAAATTAATGAAGTAACCTGCGCTTATGGACAAACAGCAAATCCGTAACCTGCTCAACCTCTTATTTATTATAGGAACGGTTGTTACCATCATCCTCTACTTTGCCGTAGACAGCCCGCAACCGTTCTACTATGCGTGTGGTGTGTCACTCGCCATCAAGATGACGGAAGTAGTGATGCGCATGATACGTTTCAAGTAAAAAAACGCAAGACTTATGACAAGAGAAGACATCATCAAACCCGAGAATCTGGTTTACAAGAAACCGACTCTCCTTAACGATAACACGATGCACTACTGCCCGGGTTGCAGCCATGGCGTGGTGCACAAACTGATTGCCGAAGTAATCGAAGAGATGGGCCTGGCAGACAAAGCCGTCGGCGTATCGCCCGTAGGTTGTGCCGTGTTCATGTACAAGTACCTTGACATCGACTGCCAAGAGGCTGCACACGGACGTGCACCTGCCCTGGCAACTGCCATCAAGCGTCTCTGGCCCGACCGCCTGGTGTTCACCTATCAGGGTGACGGCGACCTGGCTTGCATTGGTACGGCAGAGACCATCCATGCGCTCAACCGTGGCGAGAACATCACCATCATCTTCATCAACAATGCCATCTATGGCATGACGGGCGGACAAATGGCACCGACCACCCTGATGGGCATGAAGACCGCTACCTGTCCCTATGGCCGCGACGCGAAAATCCACGGCTATCCCCTCCACATGACAGAAATTGCCGCTACGCTGGAAGGCACCGCCTACGTGACCCGTCAGTCCGTTCAGACGGTAGCCGCCATCCGCAAAGCCAAGAAAGCCATTCGAAAGGCATTCGAAAACTCCATGAACGGCAAAGGCTCCAACCTCGTCGAGATTGTGGCAACCTGCAACTCGGGCTGGAAGATGTCGCCTGTGGCTGCCAACAAATGGATGGAAGAGAACATGTTCCCCTATTACCCGTTGGGTGACTTAAAAGATAAGGAGTAAAACACTATGAAAACAGAAGAAATCATCATATCGGGCTTCGGCGGACAAGGTGTGCTGTCGATGGGTAAGATACTCGCCTACTCGGCCCTGATGGAAGGAAAGGAAGTGACCTGGATGCCGGCATACGGTCCGGAGCAACGTGGCGGTACTGCCAACGTGACGGTCATCATCAGCGATGAACGCATCTCGTCGCCCATCCTGAGCACCTATGACACGGCTATCATCCTCAACCAGCCCTCCATGGCTAAGTTTGAAAGCAAGGTCAAGCCGGGTGGAACCATTATCTACGACGGATACGGCATCAGCCAGCCGCCGACGCGTAAGGACATCAAGGTATACCGTATCGACGCCATGGATGCAGCTGCCGAGATGAACAACATGAAAGCCTTCAACATGATTGTGCTGGGCGGACTCCTGAAACTCCGTCCGATGGTGTCCATCGAATCGGTACTGAAAGGACTGCGCAAGACACTGCCCGAACGCCACCATCACCTCATCCCGATGAACGAGGAAGCCATCCGCAAGGGGATGGAAATCATCCGGGAACATGAATAAGCAACCCGACGGACACTTGTCCCGACTCCAATAGACGCAGACGACGCGGACTACACAGCAACCTGTTTCCTTGTGCAATCCGCGTCGTCGGTGTTTTTTTATTCGCTCACGAGAGATGTCTCTTTAGCCCCAATCGTCATGCAAATACTACTATCCTGTGCCAAGACCATGGCAGACAGCACCGGGACTGCCGTCCCCCTCACTACCCTTCCCCCGTTTGAAACAGAAGCGTCGCTACTGGCTCTGCAACTTGCCTCACTCAGCACCGAGGAGGTGGAACAACTGTTGCGCGTCAACCGACAGATTGCGTCGGAGAACCAGCTGCGTTACCGCCATTTCCACGATGCAGACAATCCGCAACTTCCGGCACTGCTTGCCTATACGGGCATCGTGTTCAAGCGCATTGCTCCTGATGACTTCAGTGCCGACGACTTCCGCTATGCGCAGGCACACCTGAACATCACCTCTTTCCTTTACGGACTCCTGCGTCCACTGGACCTCATCCACAACTACCGGTTGGAAGGCGACGCCGTGCTGCCCGACAACGGCGGACAAAGCATGTTCGCCTACTGGCAGTCCCGGCTGACCGGTCTCCTGCTGGAGCGCGTCAAGGCCGACGATGGCATACTGGTCAATCTTGCCAGTGAGGAGATGAAACGACTGTTCGACTGGAAACGTGTCTGCCGCGAGGTGAAGGTCATCACACCGGAGTTCCGCGTATGGAAAGGGAACAAGCTGCGGAGCATCGTGGTCTACACCAAGATGTGCCGCGGAGAGATGACACGCTACCTGCTCAAAGGGCGCATCACCGATCCGGAGGCTCTGAAGGCTTTTACCTGGGAAGGCTTCCGCTGGGACGACGATGCCGGGATGTTTACCCTCTGACGCCTACTCCCCGTCAACAAAACGGAGGGTCTCCACCTTCTCCAGCCGGGCACGCAGGCGTGGCATGGACAACCGACGGATGCGTAGACGCATCATGCAGTCCATGTCGTAGGTCTGCGAGACGATGGTGGGTTCCTCCTCCTTCACCACTCGCATCACGTCGTTCATAAAGGGATATTCAAAAAGGACTTCCACCTCATCGTCCACCGTCCGTTCGACAAATGCAGCAGCAGCCAACGCCTCAGCAGCTGCCGTACGATAGGCCACGATGAGTCCGCTCGTCCCCAACTTGATGCCACCGAAATAGCGCACCACGATGACGAGCACATCGGTCAGTTCATTGGAATTGATTTGCCCGAGGATGGGCTTGCCTGCCGTACCCGAAGGCTCTCCGTTGTCGTTTGCACGGAAGTCCTTCCGCTCATGCCCCAGCATGTAGGCATAGCACACGTGGCGTGCGTCGTAATATTTCTTCTGATATTCTTCCAGGCGCATCTTCACCTCCTCCACCGTACGCACCGGCAGGGCGATGGCGATGAACTTGCTTCTTTTCTCCGTATAGATGGCCTCCGAGGGAGCGGCAATGGTTCTGTATTCGTCTGCTTCCATGATTATCTTCACATCGGGATTCTGTCTGCAAAATTACAATTCCAATCGCCAATACACAATTGGCGGGCGGCAATATCACCATTTTTAGGTATTGACACGCATCGGTCAAGCTCCTACTTTTGCATCCGACCGTTAAAAGAACACGTCATGCAGACATTGAAACATTCTGTTGAAAAGCGACTGCTCACCGCCTCGCGAGCCATCTTCCTCCGGAAAGGCTTCCAGAAGGCATCCATGCGCGACATTGCCCGTGCATCGGGCATCTGCCTGAGTAACATCTACAACTATTTCCCCAGCAAGGATGCCCTGTTCTGTACCATCGTACGCCCTGCCATCACCACTCTCGAACAGATGCTCCGGCTGCATCCCGACACGACGGAACCCGGCGACTCACAGACACTGGTAGCAAATGACCCGGAACAAATCATCAGGGACTGCACGGCCCTGCTCAGCAAGCACCGCACCCAACTGAAGCTGTTGTTCTTCTGCGCACAAGGCTCCTCTCTGGACGACTACAAGGAGAGGGTCTCCCGGCAATACAGCACCCTCCTGCCACAATCACCCGCAGGGACTGACGGCAAGGATACCATCTCCGGATTCTACAACCGGCTTCATACTGCATGGATGTTTGCCTTGTTCGAGGAGATTATCCGGCAGAAGATACAACCGAAAGACTATGAGTCCATCCTCCGGGAATGTCTCACCGGAGAGAGCTGGCAGGCAACCCACAGCCATAGCCTGTAAAAACACCAAGGTCCTCCATCAGGAAGGGGTATTCCTTCCGATGAGGACCTTGGGCATCTTTGTGGTTAAGTGTATAAAATCAAATCAACTTCTCTGTAACAATGCTCTATCAGATGGAGAAGCGCAGGTCAATTCCGAACTGACGCGGCTTGCCGGGCTGCATGAACCACTGGCTCATGCTCTCAATGCCAAACGTGTGATAAGAGCGGTCCGTCAGGTTACGTCCCCACAGGTCTATGTCACACACCTTGGTACGCAACTGGATGTTGGCATTGCAAGTCCCGTAGAATCCCTGTCCCATCGTGTTGGCTTCATTCCAAGTGGTCTCACCCACACCCGTATAACCGGCATGAAAGGTGATCTGCCGCAATGCATCGCTCTTCAGGAACATAGAATAGGAAGCTCCCACATTGAGTGTATGGCGGGGTACGAAAGGTACCGTGTTGTCTGAATAGTCGATGAACTGCTTGTCGTCGGAATCCAATGTAGACTTATAGTCGGTGAACGTGGCGCGTGTATAGCCGTAAGAGGCGTTCATGCTCCAGTGGCGGTCAAAACGTGCAGCCAAAGCGGCTTCCGCACCCACACTGCGACTGCGTCCGGCGTTGACGGTCAAGCGTCCCAGTCCGGAACGTGTCATGCGAGCAATCTGCTGGTCACGCGTATCCATGCAGAAGGCAGCCAGGTCGGCATGCAGCTTGCCGTTCCACAGGGTCAGGTGGGTACCGACCTCGTAACTCCAAGTGTATTCGGGTTTATAGTAGGAAGCTGCCACATCTGGCTCTACAGCCGGAGGCATACTGCCTGCAATGGTATTCTTGATTTTCTCCTTCATAGCATCCGGAATTTTGTCCATCTGGTCTACCATGGCGATGCATCCTTCTTTCACTTCCGTCATCCATCTACCGCTCAGTCCTGTCTGTATCAGTTCGGAGAAGCCTTGGATGTTGTATCCGCCCGAACGGTAACCACGGCTGACAGTCGCATAGATGTTGTTGTCCGCATTGAAATCATACTTCAGCGAGAAGCTGGGCAACAGCTGGGTGTAGTGATTCTTCAACTTTCCTCCCATCGCATACGAACTGTTGTCGAAAGTAAGTGCCAATGGATTCCGCCCCATCGCAATGCTAAAAGCATAGCTGGCTGCCGCACTGGCATCGTAGTCCATCGAGAGGCGTTCGTGGTCGACACGCAGACCTACGGTCAGCGAAAGTCCGTCAACCAACAGGTTGTTGAAGGTAGACCGATGGAAGAGAGCCAGGTCAGTCACCGGCGTACGGAAGTTGGAATAGACCGGCATGCCTTCACTCGTGATGTCGATACTCATGGGAGGAGCACCGTGGATGTTCGAGAAGACTCCGTTAAGCATCCCTTCCAGCATGGAGATACCGTCGCGATGGAAGAACACGGGACTGTTCGTACGCATATTCTGATAGGAAACAAATGCACCGGTCACCCACTGCCAGCGTTTGCCGGGCAGGCTCTTCAGCGAAAGCTCTTCCGTCAGGGCGTTCAGCCGCTGTTTCTGTTCAAGGGTATAAATCTCCTTCGAAGTGAAGTCCTGGTCGATGTACATGCGGTCATCCAGCCGTTGGTAGCTGGTCACCGAGTTGAAGATATAGTTGTTGCCCTGATAGGTTGCCGAGAGTCCGGCATTGAACAGGCCGCGACGGTACTTGCCTTCCTCGTTTGAGCTGACGGGGTCAGTCACGCCCGTATCTTCATGATAGAGGCCGTAGACATAGCCTCCTTCATCACTGTACTCATAGTTGGCAGTGAAGTCGAGCTTCCAGTTCTCCGTAGGCAACCAGATGGCACGCATACGTCCGCCTCCGCTTTGCAACGGGTCGGCATAACGGTCCAGGTAAGCGTTCTTGAAGAAGCCGCGTGCGCCCTCATAGAAGCCACCTGCCGAGAAAGCAAAGCGGTCGCTGATGCGGTGATAGTGCGTCAGTGAAGCACGATAGGAATTGTTGGCGGTGGCTCCACCCAACGAAAGCTGGGTGCCTTGATAGCGGAAGGGGTTACGGGTATAGACACGGATCAGTCCGCCCATGGCATTGCGTCCGTAAAGGGTTGACTGCGGACCACGCAACACGTCGATGCGCTCAATATCATAGGTATTGAAGTCAAAGGCTGACTTATCGAGATAGGGCACGTTGTCCACATACAGCCCGACAGCGGGCGTATTGATGCGTGAACCGATGCCGCGGATGTAAATGGCAGAGGTCAGTCTGGAACCGTAATCGGGCATATAGAAGTTAGGTACCAGCCCCGTGAGGTGCTTGATGGATGTCACCTGGTCGGCCTCCAGCTGCTCGCGCGAAAGGATGGTCGACGACAATGCCTGACGGCGGAAGGTCGTGTTCTCCTTGGGCGATGCCACAACGACAATCTCTTCCACATTGACTACCTTGGTCGTATCGCGGTCGGCAGGTGCAGCTTGCACTCCTGCCACAGCCAGACACACACAACTTGAAAACAGTATTCTTCTATTCATCTTTACTTGTTTATTGATGCTGCAAAATAAGTGCATGCAGCGCGGACGGACAATCCTCATTTATTAGGATTTTCACAAAATCGAGTAGGAGGAAAACGAAGTGATTTTCTTCCTACTTTCGTTTTCCGACCTCTCCCACCACCACGCATGCGGTTCCGCACGTGGCGGTTCTTTATTTAGGATACCATTTGAGATACTCCTCATAAAGGGTTGGATACCCGGCAATTTTTAGTCGTTCGTTAGTCATAGAACTGTGTGTTATCCAACTGTCAGCAATACGCCAGTACCCCAGTCGAGTATAACCCCATTCATAAGCTTTCCTCTTAGGGATTCCACATCGAATCAGATTTGATATTCTCGTCTTTGGGTTTTTCCAAGATTTCCATATACACATTCGTATGCGACGTCGTAACCATTCGTCTGTTTCAAGGAGAAGACGTTTCATGTTGGCAAGGTGGTAATATCCTATCCACCCTCTTATGTACTCCTTGAGTTTTTGTTTCCTACGTTCATAACCCATTCCGTTGCTACGACCTGTCAGTTCTTTCAAACGGGACTTCATCCTCGCTTTGGATTTGGGATGGACGTATAATTCAAATTTACCTTTGGAGTTATAAAAGGAATAACCTAAGTATTTGACACCTTTGACATATGAGACTGTTGTCTTTTCCTTGTTTACTCTAAGATGAAGTTTACCCTCTATGAATCGGGTAATGGATTCCTTGGTCTGTTTCGCCGCACTTTTACTTCGGCAGAATATCATTGAATCATCAGCATACCGAACAAAAAGATGACCTCTTCGGGTTAGTTCCTTGTCGAGTTCATTAAGCATGATATTACTTAACAGGGGACTTAATGGACCACCTTGAGGAGTGCCTTCGTTGCTCGCATCAAACTTACCATGATTCAGGATTCCGCTGCGGAGATATTTGTGTATAAGACTCACCACTCTTCCATCCTTTATTGTACGGCTCAGTATTTCTATCAGACGACTGTGGCATACTGTATCGAAGAATCGCTCGAGGTCAAGGTCTACTACATATTTGTAACCTGAGTTGACGATGTCTTTCGCTCTGCGTAATGCATCATGGCAGCCACGTCTCGGACGGAAACCGAAACTGTTTCGGCTAAACTGAGCTTCGTAGATGGGGGTTAGTACTTGGTTGATGGCTTGCTGTATCAGTCGGTCGACAACGGTCGGTATTCCCAACTGTCGCATCTTGCCGTTCTCCTTCGGGATTTCCACTCTAAGGACGGGGTTAGGACGGTAGCTACCGTCAAGCAAAGAGCATATCAGATTTTTCTTATTAGCGAGAAGCCATGGGAGAAGTTCATCACATGACATCTTGTCGATACCGCCACAGCCCTTGTTGCTGATTACTGCCTTATAAGCCTTGTTCAGGTTCTCGGGTGTCAGAATTGATTCTAACAGATGCTCTCTGTCAAATGGTACTTCCACGACATTGTCTTCAACCATCCATATGCAGGTCTGCGCTCCCCCATACCATTCAGATTCCGTCCTAGCTCTCTGAGGGCAGCCTACAACTTCAGTTCCAGTTTTGTGCATTCGTTCCCACATACGGTAGTTTTCAGTTATTATCGCTTAAATAAAGTTCTGTCCTTCACAAACTTATCGACACGTTTGTTACTATGACATCTGCTGACTTCTCACGGCAAGCTTTACTCCGCTGATTTCGATTTTTTTTCACTATTCTCATGCGTCCGTGAGACCTCCTCGGATAAGGGTATTAACTTTCCATCTTATGTCCGCTTCATTTACACCAACCGTTCCGAATAGCTATAGGGCTTTGACTTGTTTTGCAGCCTTACCCACGGTCATATGCCTTGTATGAAGTTTCTGTTCGTCAGACCAGATGTTTGCCGCAAGCTTCCTTCAGATTCCACCTCACGATGGACACCCTTGCTATTGGCTGTATGATTCCCGCTATTAGGGCTCATTAGGGACTTGCACCCGTTAGCTAATACTCATGCCGAGCGTACAAAAGAATCCCCTTGCCTGCTCCTTTCGGATGACAGACAAGGGGATTTGGGGGTTATCACAATAAGTCTAACTGTCAGTTGCGGAACACCAGACCGTCGTTGGCGGCATCCACCACGATGGGTTTGCTGCGGTCAACCTCCTGTGCCAGGAGTTTCTTGGAGAGGTCGTTCAACAAGTAACGTTGGATGGCACGTTTCACAGGACGGGCACCGAACTCGGGGTCGTAGCCGGCACTTGCCAGGAAGCGGATGGCAGCATCGTTCATCTGCAAGGTCACTCCGTTCTCTGCCAGCATCTTCTGGATGCCCTTGATTTGCAAGGCTACAATCTGCTCGATCTGTGCCTTGTTCAGCGGCAGGAACATGATGGTCTCGTCGATACGGTTCAGGAACTCGGGACGGATGGTCTTCTTCAGCATGCTCATCACTTCGTTCTTGGTCTCCTCCACGAGCTGTTCGCGATTGGCATCGGTCATCTTCTCAAACTGGCTCTGGATATAGGCACTGCCAAGGTTCGACGTCATGATGATGATGGTGTTCTTGAAGTTCACCGTACGTCCCTTGTTGTCGGTCAGACGTCCGTCATCCAACACCTGCAGGAGGATGTTGAACACATCGGGATGTGCCTTCTCTATCTCGTCGAAGAGGACCACCGAGTAAGGCTTACGCCGCACAGCCTCGGTGAGCTGTCCGCCTTCATCATAGCCGACGTATCCGGGAGGCGCTCCTATCAGTCGGGAAACGGAATGCTTCTCCTGATACTCACTCATGTCGATACGGGTCATCATCGAGTCGTCGTCGAAAAGGTATTCAGCCAACGCCTTTGCCAACTCGGTCTTACCGACACCCGTCGTACCCAGGAAGATGAACGAGCCGATGGGTCGTTTCGGGTCTTGCAGTCCGGCACGGCTCCGCCGCACGGCATCTGCCACAGCCTGGATGGCCTCGTCCTGACCGACGACACGCTTGTGAAGTTCGTCTTCCAGGTGGAGCAACTTCTCGCGTTCACTCTGCAACATCTTGCTCACGGGGATTCCCGTCCAGCGTGATACGACGTCGGCAATATCCTCGGCGGTCACCTCTTCCTTAATCATGGCATTGTCGCCCTGCTTGTGTTTCAGGTCTTCCTGAATGGATTTGATTTCATTCTCCAAAGCCTGCAACTTGCCATAACGTATCTCTGCCACCTTGCCGTAGTCGCCTTCACGTTCGGCACGGTCAGCCTCGAACTTGAGCTGTTCGATTTCCTTCTTGTTCTGCTGAATCCGGTTCACCAGTTCCTTTTCGCTCTGCCATTTGGCACGGAAGGAAGTGTCCTGCTCCTTCAGCTCGGCAATCTGCTTGTTGAGCTGGGCCAGTTTGTCTTCATCCTTTTCCCGCTTGATGGCTTCCCGTTCGATTTCCAGCTGTTTCAACCGACGTTCGATTTCATCCAGCTCTTCCGGCAACGAGTCACGCTCCATCCGGAGTTTGGCGGCAGCCTCATCCATCAGGTCAATCGCCTTGTCAGGCAGGAAACGTTCGGTGATGTAACGGTTGCTCAACTCCACGGCGGCAATGATGGCCTCATCCTTGATACGCACCTGATGGTGGTTCTCATAGCGTTCCTTCAAGCCACGCAGGATGGAAATGGAGCTGGCAATGTCCGGTTCATCGACCATGACAGTTTGGAACCGGCGTTCCAGTGCCTTGTCCTTCTCGAAATACTTCTGGTATTCGTCGAGGGTCGTGGCACCGATGCTGCGCAACTCGCCACGTGCCAATGCCGGCTTCAGGATGTTGGCGGCATCCATGGCGCCTTCGCCTTTTCCGGCCCCCACCAATGTGTGGATTTCATCGATGAAGAGGATGATGTTCCCCTCCGACTGCTTCACCTCATTGATGACCGACTTCAGACGTTCCTCAAATTCACCTTTATATTTGGCACCTGCCACGAGCGCACCCATATCCAGTGAATAGAGCTGCTTGTTCTTCAGGTTCTCGGGGACATCGCCACGGAGGATACGTTGGGCAAGTCCCTCAACGATGGCGGTCTTACCGGTACCCGGTTCACCTATCAGGATCGGGTTGTTCTTCGTACGGCGGCTCAGGATTTGCAGTACCCGACGGATTTCCTCGTCACGGCCAATCACCGGGTCAAGCTTCCCGGTACGGGCAGCCTCAATCAGGTTGATGGCATACTTGTTCAGCGACTGGTAGGTGTCTTCACTCGACTGCGAAGTCACTTTCTGTCCCTGACGCAGTTCGTTGATGGCGGCACGCAACTCCTTTTCAGTCACTCCGGCATCTTTCAGGATGGTCGACGCCGTACATTTCACCTGAAGGATAGCCAGGATGATGGCTTCCAGCGAAACATACTCATCGCCCAGTTCCTTCGACAGTTCTACAGCTTTCTGCAGGACCTCGTTCGCTTCACGGCTCAGGTAAGGTTCCCCACCTGAAACCTTCGGCAAGGAAGCGATCTGCTTGTCGAGCACCGTCGTTATCTGCCGGTCATTCACGCCGAGTTTCTGGAAGAGAAAGTTCGTCACATTCTCACCGACCTTCAGCACGCCTGCCAGCAAATGCTCAGGCTCGATGGCCTGCTGTCCGAGGCTCTGCACCATGTTGACAGCCTGCTGCACCGCTTCTTGCGATTTGATGGTAAAGTTGTTAAAGTTCATATCTTGTTCTCCTTTCTTTATTTTGCTTTTTCAAATACGCTAGTCTTACTTCAAACGCCTTGCCAAGTGAAAAATAATGACAAAATGTCGTATTTTCAGCACTTTATACTGCAAGTTTGACACCCCGAAGACGGCATCTCAAAAGATTTCGGTGTTGAAAACTTGTCTGAAAAGCCCGAATTTCCTACCTTTATTCCATAATTTAAGGTTATGAAGAAAGAAGATTTGAAAACTGACGAAATTGTCATTCTGATTGATGCCAGCTACCTGGAGAAAATAGGACACACCATGAGGGACTTCTTCAGTCACATCGTCAAGCGGAAACTGCCCAAGGCAGACCTGCCTGCCCTGATTGAAGGTCTTGCCCTGGATGCCGGCATCCGTCCCGGCGACAACCACATCCAAGTGATATTCATCCACCCGAACCTCCTGCAGAAGCTCACCTTCTGTGAACCCTCGGACCTCAACGAGGAGCTGCACAGCGTGGCTTTCCGCAGTAACCTGGGCGAATTTTCATTCAGCTCTTTTTCAACGGAAGCCCTGACGAGCAGCGATTCCATGGTCGCCGACTTTGCGCAGGCTCTCTCCGTGTCGCAGGGCACACGCCAGGTTATCCTGGTGGGAGACATGGCGTTATATGGCGACGAGACCGTGAAAGCCCTGCAGGAAGCCAAGGACCGTGAAGTCTGCCATTTCTCTATCGACCCGAACGAGGCTGCCCGTTTCCCCTTCCGGCATTGCAACCTGGGATACTCCCTGCTGCATGCCCTGGGTGTACGTCCCGAAGAGTTGGAATAACATACATGCCATGTCGGACTTCCGCCTGAAAGTATTCTGTTGTGTAGCTCGCAACCTGAGTTATACGAAGGCCGCGCAGGAACTGTTCATCAGCCAGCCTGCCGTGACGAAGCATGTCAAGGAACTGGAAAACCACTATCAGACCCGTCTCTTCGAGCGTCTGGGCAGCCGTATCGAACTGACCCATGCCGGACGTCTGCTGCTGGACCATTGCGAAGCCATTCTCGAAGCTTATAACCGGCTGGAATTTGAAATGAACCTGCTGCGCAACGAATACAGCGGAGAGCTACGCCTGGGAGCAAGCACGACCATCGCCCAATACGTCTTACCTCCCCTCCTTGCACAATTCATTGAAAAATTTCCACACATCACCGTTTCCATGTTCAACGGGAACTCGCGCGAAGTGGAAGTTGCCTTGCAGGAACACCGCATCGACCTTGCCTTGCTCGAAGGTTCCTCCCGGCTGCCAAGCCTGAAGTATGCCCACTTCCTCGACGACGAACTGGTGATGG
Organism: Bacteroides sp. Marseille-P3684; assembly: GCF_900291465.1. Classification (GTDB taxonomy): domain Bacteria; phylum Bacteroidota; class Bacteroidia; order Bacteroidales; family Bacteroidaceae; genus Phocaeicola_A. Next base: position 1,900,586 of record NZ_LT985808.1, on the reverse strand, counting down.
TGATGCGCACCAAAAGCCGGTTGGCTGTCGCCGAGGAAATCAGCCTCGACGAACTACAACGGCTGCCACTCGTGCTACGCGAAATCGGCTCGGGAACACTCGACGTGATAGAAAAAGCCCTTGCAGCCCACAACATCCGCCTTTCCGCCCTCAACGTCCTGCTCTACCTGGGCGGCACGGAAAGCATCAAGCATTTCCTGGAATGTACCGACTGTCTGGGCATCGTCTCCATCCGCTCCATCTCCAACGAACTGGCGACAGGGAAACTCCGTGTCATCGAAATCAAGGACCTCACCATGAACCGCGAATTCTGCTTCGCACGCCTGCAGGGGCAAGACGGGGGACTCCCGTCCATCTTCATGAACTTTGCGCTGCACGAACGGAAGAACCTGTGAGTGACAAAATGTCAAACGAATCGCTCCACAGTCCCATTCTTCGCACCAAAAGACGAGTCGGTGAGCAGAACGGGCATTCTGGAGCGATTCGCAAAATACAGATAGATACCCTATCTGCATGAATTCTCTCTTTTTGATACCTTTTTATCTCCATTGAAAACATACGGCCAGAAATAGTAGCGGATTGCACATTCTTTTATTACCATCCGATTTATTGACACGCAGGTCCTTCCAGAGAGTGAAACCCGGTATTTTTGCGTTTCATTTTCTAAAGATTTGACTTCCGGGCGCGAAACAATCGTGTTTGGGGGATGAAACTATATTGTTTGACGCGGCAAACTATATTGTTTGGCTCGCGAAACAATATTGTTCCGGGCACGTTTTGTCTATTTTTCGAAAACGAAATGTATAGTTTTCTAAAATCAAAGGCTTTTTCCGGGCGTTTCGTTTGCAATCATTCACGTTTCTTCTCTCGTTCATCGTATTTTTGAAAAGTACGAGTTAGCAGAAAAGGTCGTTTCGATGCATTCCGTCAGGCAAACAGAGGTTTCTGCTTTCACCCTGCCTCTCCGGGAAGCAGACCGGAACAAGGAAGGCAGACATCCTCATGCCCGTCCGTCGGTCAACCCAAAGTTTCAAAAGCCTGACGAAGGTCTTCCAGCAGGTCGTCGATGTGTTCGGTGCCGATGGAGAGACGGATGGTCCCGGGATGAATGCCTTGTGCGGCACACTCGTCGGGTGACAGTTGTGAATGGGTAGTGCTGGCAGGATGGATGACCAGCGACTTCACGTCCGCCACATTCGCCAACAGGGAAAAGAGTTGCAAATGGTCGATAAAGCGGTGTGCCTCGGTCTCTCCTCCGTCGATATCGAAGGTGAAGATGGAGCCTGCCCCGTGTGGGAAATACCTCTCGTATAAGGCGTGGTCGGGATGGTCGGGAAGCGACGGATGGTTTACCCGTCTCACACGCGGATGGGACGACAGGAAGCGCACGACACGGAGCGCGTTCTCCACGTGACGTTCCACACGCAGAGAGAGAGTCTCCAGTCCCTGCAACAACAGAAATGCATTAAAGGGACTGATGCAGGCGCCGGTGTCACGCAACAGGACGGCACGGATGCGGGTGACATAGGCTGCCGCGCCTGCCACATCGGCAAAACATACACCGTGATAACTGGGGTCGGGTCCCGTCAGTTGGGGGAAACGTCCGGATGCCACCCAGTCAAAACGTCCGCCATCGATGATGACTCCGCCGAGCGAAGTGCCATGACCGCCGATGAACTTGGTTGCCGAGTGTACCACAATGTCCGCCCCATGCTCCAACGGACGTATCAGGTAAGGGGTACCAAAGGTGTTGTCGACCACGAGGGGGATGCCGTGCCGGTGAGCAACTTCCGCCACAGCCTCCAGGTCAATCAGGTTGGAATTCGGATTGCCCAGGCTCTCCACAAAGAGGGCTTTGGTCTCGGGACGGATGGCTGCCTCAAAGTTGGCTGCGGAAGAAGGGTCAACAAAGGTTGTCGTCACGCCATACGTCGGGAAGGTGTGTGCCAGCAGGTTGTACGTTCCTCCGTAGATGGTCTGCGCCGCCACCAGATGGTCGCCGGCAGACGTCAGCCCCTGCAGGGCGTATGCGATGGCGGCCGCACCGGACGAGACAGCCAAAGCTGCTACTCCTCCTTCCAGGGCTGCCATCCGCTGTTCGAACACCTCCTGGGTGGAGTTGGTCAACCGTCCGTAGATGTTGCCGGCATCCTGCAACCCGAAGCGGGCTGCCGCATGGGCGGAATCACGGAATACATACGAGGTGGTCTGATAGATGGGGACGGCCCGTGCGCCGGTTGCCGGATCGGGCTGCTCCTGCCCCACATGAAGTTGCAAAGTCTCAAAATGCCAATTCTTTCTTTCCATCGTTCATTCTCCTTTCATTACGTTGTCAGATTAGCCGACGGAAGGGCACGAGACCAACAGGACCGCCCCTCTGTCTACTGCATGCAAAGTTAGAGCAGGCAGAAATATCTCACAAGAAACCGGAAATCTATGGAAAACAATCCTATATTTGCAGGAAGGAACAGAACACACGTTCTGTTTCGGAACAAAATACACTCCCCAAACAGAATAATATTCTTTCTCTCATGGATACACTCGACCAGACCGACCTCGCCATCCTGCGTGCCTTGCAGGAGAATGCCCGGCTCACCATCAAGGAGCTGGCAGCCTGCGTGCATCTCTCTTCAACTCCAGTCTTTGAACGCCTCAAACGACTGGAGAGTAACGGTTACATCAGAAAATACATCGCGGTGCTCGATGCTGACAAGCTCCACCGGGGCTTCGTGGTGTTCTGCCGCGTGAAGCTCCGCCGGCTCAACAAGGAGATAGCCGACGAATTCACGCGCATCATCCGCGACATTCCGCAAGTGACGGAATGCTACAACATCTCGGGCAGCTATGACTACCTGCTCAAGATTCATGCACCGGACATGAAATACTATCAGGAGTTCATTCTCAATGTGTTGGGGACCATCGACAGCCTGGGCTCGCTGGAGAGCACATTTGTGATGGACGAGATAAAGCACGACTACGGCATCCACATCTGAGCGCATCCCGCCCGGACGTGGATGTCGTGTGAATGGCAATCAGGGAGCTTTCACGTCAGTCCTTCTTCGTCTTGGGACGTGTCGTCTTCAGCTTTTTCTTGCCCAGCTTGCGGGCTTTCTCCCAAGCAGCCTTCCGTGCTTCGTATTGTTCGTATTGACGTTCGATATAATTATCAGCCATAATCCATGTGAATTTATAAAAAGGCGTGTCAGACATTCATTAAGGATACAGCCGGCGTACCTTCGGCAGGTTGGCTACCAGCTTCTCGACATGTCCTCCTTCCAGGGCATAGCCGACAACCACTTCGTCCGCCAGCTCAATCATCAACTCATTCCGGTCTTGCGCCGATGAACGGGTCACACGATGGATGTTCGCGTCGCAATGCGTCACCACGAGCAAGCGCTGTTCCTGCAACGCCTGTTCCACCTCTGCCGACCATTGCAAAGGCAAGGCTTCTGCCAGGACCAGCACAGTCGGAATCCGTCGTTCCAGCAGGCGGGACAACATCCATTGTTCCAACGGCAACAAGTTGCCGCATATCACACAACCGTCATTCTCTGACAAGGCTCCCAGCCATTCGCCAATCCGCCTTTCCGCCTCACCCGGCACTTGCCGCGAGCAGAGGAAAGCCGTCTTGCGAGCAGCCAGCAGCCTCCAATTTCCCATCTGATGAATAATTCTCATACTCAAGCTTGTTTTTTGATTCACTTGTAAAAGTATGGATTTTGTTTGGAATATCCCCTATCTCATCCAAAGTCTTTGTCCTTTCCTCTCCCTTTTCATGCCAGTATACCGGAAGCAGCCATACGTACACAAAAAAGGCGCGGATGACACAGCTGTTCTGATTCATCTGCATCATCCGCGCCCACTTGTTCCGGTGTTTCACCGACGGACGTCAGCGCACTTCAATCACACGATTGACTTTGGCTTTCTCTTCCGGCGTACGTTTCGGCAACTCGATGGTCAACACACCGTCAGCCACGTTGGCACTGATTCTGTCTTTCTCCACATCATCGGGGAGTACCAGTGCCTGCTGGAACTTCGTGTAAGAGAACTCGCGACGTAAGTATTTCTTATTCTTTTCATCGCCCTCCTTGGTTTCGTTCTTCTTCTCCATGGTGATGACCAGTTCATTGTCCTCACTCAAATGGATGTTGAAGTCTTCCTTGGTCATGCCCGGGGCTGCGACTTCCACTTTGTATTCCTTATCATTTTCGATGACATTGATAGCAGGGGCAGTCGCATTGGTTCTGACCATCCAGTCGTTATCAAAGAAATCATTGAAAATACTCGGTAACCAGTTCTGATTGTTGTACTTTCTACTCGGCATCATAGTTGTAATCTCCTATATTTTAATTATTATTTTATTGTTTGTTTCACTGAACCCCTCCGCCTTCCGGCCTCGCGGTTCACTTAGGAAATTGCAAACTATATGCCTGTAGGAAATCTTGTCAGTCACCCGCCCCGGCTTTTAATCCTTTGGAAAATTATTTAAACAAACAGCGGTCCGCTTTAACTGAATGCAAACATTATTTACCATCAAAGGCTGACAAGATGGCGGAAAGGCTGACGAAGTCGACGAAGAATGCCTCCTGTTCAAACATAGGGGCACAAAAAAAGGATGCATCTCTGCGATACATCCTTCTTATATACTTGCAGTATATGCTCAAACCTGTCTATCAAGCGTTCTTGGCCTTTTCAACAACAGCCTTGAATGCTTCGGGATGATTCATGGCAAGGTCAGCCAAAACCTTACGGTTGATTTCAATACCGGCTTTGTGCAGACCACCCATCAACTTCGAATAAGACATACCTTCCAGACGGGCAGCAGCGTTGATACGCTGAATCCACAATGCACGGAAGTTACGTTTCTTGTTCTTACGGTCACGATAAGCATAGGTCAAACCCTTTTCCCAAGTATTCTTGGCAACGGTCCAAACGTTCTTTCTTGCACCAAAGTAACCTCTGGTAAGACCTAAAATTTTCTTTCTTTTTGCTCTTGAAGCAACGTGATTTACTGATCTTGGCATAGTTTTAATCGTTTTTGAATGTTAGCGTCGCATCCCTGTCTCAGGATTGGCGAACTTCAAGCTAAAGCATTCGGTTAATAAAATAGTGTTTGCTTGTCGAAGAAATTACTTCATTGCTAAAAGTGACTTCACGGAATCCAAGTTGGCCTTGTCAACCAAACCTGCGTGAACCAAGTTTCTCTTCTGCTTTTTAGTCTTCTTCGTCAGAATGTGACTGTGATAAGCATGTTTTCTTTTGATCTTTCCTGATCCGGTAAGAGTGAATCTTTTTTTAGAACCGGAGTTAGTCTTAATCTTTGGCATCTTACTAAATTTTAAATTATTAATTGATTCGCGGCAACGCACTATACCTCGGCGTTACACGCTTCTTTCGTTTTTCATTTCTCAGCAGCCTCTTCTGCCTTGGGAGCCTGTTTCGGTTGCTGTGCCGGGGCAGCGGCAGCCTTTTTCGGAGAAGCAGGCTTTTTAGGAGCCAGTGAGATGGTCATCCGCTTGCCTTCCAGCAACGGCATCTGCTCCACCTTGGCATATTCTTCCAGGTCATTGGCAAAACGCAGGAGCAACACTTCACCTTGTTCCTTGAACAGAATGGAACGTCCCTTAAAGAACACGTAAGCCTTCACCTTGTCACCATCCTGCAGGAAGCCGATGGCATGTTTCAGCTTGAAGTTGTAGTCGTGGTCATCGGTCTGAGGTCCGAAACGGATTTCCTTCACGTTGACCTTCACCTGCTTGGCTTTTTGTTCCTTCTGACGTTTCTTTAACTGATAAAGAAATTTGGAATAATCGATCAGACGGCAAACAGGCGGAACAGCATTGGGTGAGATTTCGACCAGGTCACATTCATGCTCCTCAGCCATTCGCAAAGCTTGTGCTATAGGATACACTGCTGACTCTACATTATCGCCCACGATGCGGACTTCTTTGGCACGAATCTGTTCATTGATTCGATGTTGCCCTTTCAAATTGTCATTCTTCATTCAAAAAATTGTCTTTCTACCTGTTTGTTTTGTTGGTTAATGATTATTCAAATTCAGCCGTTTGCCCAAGCCTCCCTACAGGGGACTTCTGACAAACGGCTGCAAATTTAGTACTTATTTATCATATTCTGAACTTCTTCGTTCAAAATTTTAGCGAAATCTTCGTATTTCATCGTTCCCTTGTCACCTTCGCCTTGTTTGCGGACGGAAACTTCGCCATTCTCCATTTCCTTCTCGCCCACAATCAACATGTAAGGGATACGTTTCATCTCATTGTCACGGATCTTACGGCCAATCTTTTCATTGCGGTCATCCACCAGGGCGCGTACCTCGTGAGCTTTCAAATATGCCTTCACCTGCTCGGCGTATTCATTGTATTTCTCCGAAATAGGCAGGATGGCTACCTGATCAGGAGTCAGCCACAAGGGGAACTTTCCAGCCGTATGCTCAATCAGCACAGCCACAAAGCGTTCCATGGAGCCGAAGGGAGCACGGTGGATCATCACCGGACGATGCTTCTGGTTGTCAGAGCCCATGTATTCCAACTGGAAGCGTTCGGGCAAGTTGTAGTCCACCTGGATGGTACCCAACTGCCAACGGCGACCAATGGCATCCTTCACCATGAAGTCGAGCTTCGGACCGTAGAAAGCGGCTTCTCCATATTCAACCTTGGCGGGCAATCCTTTCTCGCGACAGGCTTCCACAATGGCTTGTTCCGCCTTTTCCCAGTTCTCATCGCTACCGATGTATTTATCACGATTTACTTTGTCACGCAAGGAGATTTGTGCTTCAAAGTTCTCGAAATTCATGGATTTAAATACGATGGAAATGATGTCCATCACACGCAGGAACTCTTCCTTCACCTGATCGGGACGGCAGAAGATGTGTGCATCATCCTGCGTAAAGCTGCGGACGCGGGTCAGTCCGTGAAGCTCACCACTCTGCTCGTAACGGCAAACGGTTCCGAACTCGGCAATACGCAAAGGCAGGTCCTTGTACGAACGGGGTGAGTTCTTATAAATCATGCAGTGATGCGGGCAGTTCATCGGCTTCAGGAAATATTCTTCCCCTTCTTCCGGCGTATGAATCGGCTGGAACGCATCCTTTCCATACTTGGCATAATGTCCTGAAGTCACATACAGGAGTTTGTTACCGATAGGCGGACACATCACTTCCTGATAGTCATAGCGTGACTGGATACGGCGCAGGAATTCCTGCAGACGCAGACGCAGTGCCGTACCTTTCGGCAACCACATCGGAAGTCCCTTACCAACCGTGTCGGAGAACATGAACAAATCCATCTCCTTACCGATTTTACGGTGGTCGCGCTTCTTGGCCTCTTCCAGCATGACGAGGTATTCATCGAGCATCTTCTTCTTCGGGAACGTGATACCGTAAATACGGGTCAACTGCTTGCGGTCTTCATGACCACGCCAATAGGCACCGGCAACAGACAGCAACTTGATAGCCTTGATAGGAGCTGTGGACATCAAGTGAGGACCCCGGCAAAGGTCGGTGAATGCACCTTGGGTATAAGTCGTGATATGACCATCTTCCAGCTCGGAAATCAACTCACATTTGTAGGTCTCGCCTCTTTCACCAAACATCTTCAATGCATCAGCCTTGGCAATGTCCCGACGGACCAATGTCTCCTTCTTGGCTGCCAGTTCCGCCATCTTCGCTTCAATGGCAGGAAGGTCAGACTCCTTGATGACGGCTTCGCCCGGATCTACATCATAGTAGAAACCATTTTCAATTGCCGGTCCAATACCGAATTGGATGCCCGGATAGAGTTCCTGCAACGCTTCGGCAAGCAAGTGGGCGCTTGTATGCCAGAAAGCATGCTTACCTTCCTCATCGTCCCATTTGTAGAGCACGATAGAAGCATCGTGCTGAATCGGACGAGACAGGTCGTAAGTTTCGCCATTCACTCCGCAAGCCAACACATCCTGTGCCAACCGCGCACTTATACTTTCTGCTATTTGCAGGCCGGTTACCCCTTCGTTATACTCACGAACGGAACCATCAGGAAAAGTTATTTTTATCATAGTTCCATGAATTATTTCTGATTTACGATGCGCAAAATTAACAATTTCTTTGCGACACAGTCTTCTTTTTCTTAAAAATGTTATTACTCGTGTACCGTAAAACGCTTGATTACATTGTAGGCGGAGAAAAGTCCCAGCTCACCGGCCTTGCTCAGGTCGGCGATGCCTTGCTGGTTATTGCCTAAATATATATAGGTAAGACCCCGGTTATAGTAGGCATCCGCAAAATCGGCATCCAGCTCCAGCACCTTATTATAATCAACAATCGCTGCATGATAATCTCCCAGCATGGCAAACAGGTTGGCACGGTTGTAATAGGCGTATGCGAAATCGGGTGCCAGCTTAATGACCTGATCGAGGTCATTCTTCACCAACTCATAGTCTGCATTCTTCACTACTACCGGAGCGCCTGAGGGGAGTACGTTTCCGGCATTCTTGTCCATCTGTGACTCAGCCTTCTGATATTCCAGCTGCTTGTAACGGGCAAGGGCACGGTCAAAATAGGCAGGCATGAACGAATCGTCGGCTACGATGGCTGCCGTATAATCGGAAATGGCATTCTCGAAATCCTGCACCAGATAGAAATCCAGTCCCCGCAAGAAACGTAACTTCGCATCCGTCTTGTTGTCGGACGCCGTACTTGCCGTGTGGTCATCAATCCACTTGAAGTGCTCATTGACCTGTTGCTCGGTCAACGGAGCCTCATTGTTCGTAATCAGGAGCGGTTTGGCAAACAAGGTGTCACGGTTCAATTCGTCAATATACCTGTAGTAATGGATAGTACGGCGTACATTGCCGGGCTTCTCATAGTAAGTCAGTGCATACATGGGCTGATAAGCGATACGTACATTCTTGTCCTGCACACGTCCGCGGTACTCGTTCTTGTAATGCGGTGCATCTTCGTCGCTGTCTGCCACCACAATCTTGCCGTAGTTCTCCATGTTCCGATCTGACTTCTTGCGGGTTTTATGATCGGCGGCAGTCTGCTGCTTCACTCCGTTGTAACGGTCCAGCTGATTACGCAACAGGACCAGTTCGTCGGCCTCCGCTCCTCTCCTGTCACCAATCTTGCGTCGTGCCGCAGCCCGATAATAATAGCCGGTCAGGAAGTTCGGATACTCATCAATAACCGTCGAATAATCCTTGATGGCTCCTCTCAAGTCTCCGGTCTTGTCAAGCAACAGACCCCGGTTGAATATCGCCATCATGTTGTCCGGCTCCTGCTCGATGACAAAATTGAAGTCTTCAATGGCACGGTTATCATCGCCAACGTATGCCCGCAACAGACCACGGTTGTAGTGTCCGATAAAGTTGTTCGGGTCAATCTGGAGTGCCACATCATAGTCGTCCATGGCTCCCCGGAGGTTGTTCTGGTGATAACGTGCCAGAGCACGGTTGATGTAGTTATCGGCATTCTTCACTGCCAGGTGAATCGCCTGGTCCAGGTCGCCTTCCGCTTCCTTGTATTTTGCCTGTTGCAAGCGGAGTACGGCACGGGCTGTCCACACAGTGGAATTGTACGCATCCACTTCAATCGCCTTATCGATGTCTTTCTCTGCAGCCAGTGTATCCTTCTGCCGCATAGCGACGTCTGCCCGCATCAGGAAAGCGTTCGATTCACGGGGAGCCAGGGCTATCAGCCGATCGATATCCTTCTTGGCACCTTCATAATCCTTGTTTTCAATGCGGCAGAGTGCCAGATTGTTCCACAGTCCGCTGTTCTCCGGGTCATACTCCAGAGCCTTCTTGTAGTCCTCAATGGCGCCGTCCACCTTATGCTGACGAATACGGGCATATCCACGTATCTGGTAACATCCGGGGACAAACGGGTTACGCTCGATGGCTTTCGTACAATCGGCTTCCGCACCTTGAAAATCCTCCAGATTGATTTTCGCAATTCCCCGATAGAAGTACGGTTCATACAGATAGGGCTTTGCACTGATCACCTGGTTAAAATACTGGATGGATAACACGTAGTCTTCAAAGAACAACGCATTTCGTGCAATGGCCATCACCCTGTCGGTGTTAATCTGTGCCCCTACCCATCCGGGCAGGCAGCAAAGGAATGCTATCAGAAGTCTACGCATCATCGTTTAATTCTCCGTACGGCAGTTTAGTTGGTTGATTCCGTTATCGAACTGTTTTCACTTTATAGGAGCAGTGCGCCTTGCCTTTCAGCAACGCATTCACCTTTCCTTTGATAAGCTGGCGGCGAAGGGTGGAAATGTGGTCAATGAACACCTTCCCGTCCAAGTGGTCATACTCGTGCTGGACTACGCGTGCCTGGTAGCCGTCAATCCATTCATCGTGCTCCACAAAGTCAGCATCCTGGTAACGCATGTGAACCTTGTTCATCCGCTTTACCGTTTCATGAATACCGGGCAAGCTCAGGCACCCTTCTTCATAGGACTCTTCCTCGCCACCGACTTCCAGTATCTCCGGATTGATAAACGTTTTCCGGAAATCCTTGTACTCGGGCATCTCATCGCTCAGGCAGTCAAGGTCAATGACAAACATACGGATGGGAAGCCCTACCTGCGGAGCAGCCAGACCCACGCCATCGGCCTTCTCCATCGTTTCGTACATATTTTCTATCAGTTCTTTCAGATTCGGATATTCAGGAGTAATCTCCTCAGCCACTTTTCTCAAGACAGGCTGTCCCAGTGTGTAAATTGGTAAAATCATCTTGGTATATTACATTCTTTTTGATTCCAGATAAGATTGCAGGATAATGGTAGCACTGATTTCATCGACCAACGCCTTATTCTGACGGTCCTTCTTCCTCAGTCCTCCATCAAGCATCGCCTGATGAGCCAGCACCGACGTGAAGCGCTCATCCACAAACTCCACAGGCATATCGGGCAAAGCCTTGCGCAGACGATTGACAAAGGGAGTGATGTTTTTCATATTTTCCGAAGGCTGATTATTCATCTGTTTGGGCAGACCGACCAGGATGCGTTCCACCGGTTCCCGGCGAACATAATCCATCACGAAATCAAACAATTCGGATGTCGCCACGGTTGTCAGTCCGTTCGCTATAAGCTGCAAGGGGTCGGTCACGGCTATCCCCGTGCGTTTTTTTCCATAATCAATTGCTACAATTCTGCTCATAATTGTTGCAAAATTAAGCAATAAAGCCGTAGGTAGCTCCAACAAAAGGCAAAAAAGCTGTAAAATGTGTTTGCAGTTTTCCTTCAGCCGTGTCGCTTCAGACAGCATCCACTACCGTTCAGGAAAGAGGCAGAAAAAAAGAGTTGCCCTTGCACGACACAAAAGCAACTCTTTTCAAACTATGAAAGAAAAATGGTTTCAATTCATCTCAATAGACACGATAGAGCAACCAGGAGCCCTGGAAATCCGAACGGTTGGGATACTTGGCCTTGAAGGCATCCCGAGCCTGAGCAGCTTGTGTCTTGTCGTCAAACGACTCAACCACTACACGATACATGTTGCGTTCTTCATTCTTCACAATGATGGCATTGTAGCCTTCCTTGTCCAACCACTCTTTCAGAGACTCGGCATTGGCTTGTACGCCGAAGCTTCCACACACAACGCTGTAAGTCTTCAGGCCATTACCGCTTACCATCGTCACCTTTTCCTCACGGACGGAGACATTGGTCGGAGTCGTGGTGGTCGTAGTCACCGGTGCACTGACAACGGGAGCTACTTCGACAGGCTCGCTCACTTGCGGTTGGGCAAGTTCTTGCTGCTTTGCTTTCTCGTATGCCTTTTTATAAGCACTTTCGCTCGATTTACAAGAACCGAACATCACGGCCAGGCACAAGCCTGCCCCTAAAATCCAATAACGTTTCATCTTCTTAATCATATATTGTTTGTCTATACTAATATACACTCAGACTTTTATCGAGCAAAAATAACACTATTTCCTAAGAGTCGGTGTATTTTGGACGAAAAAAGTGCCCGATTGCTTCCATCCTTCACTTTTTTCTCTAAAAACCTTGAAAATATGCATACTCTGAACATATTATCGTTATATTTGCCTTTGAACTCAACTTTAAACAACAGAGCTTATGAGAAGTTTAAGTATTTTAGCTGCATTCCTTGGCGGAGCCGTTGTGGGTGCTGCATGCGGTATTTTGTTTGCTCCGGAAAAGGGAGAAGACACTCGTTTGAAAATAAGTGAAGCCCTCCGCAAAAGAGGCATCAAACTCGATCGTAAACAACTCAACGATCTGGTTGACGAAATCGCATCTGAAGTGAAGGGCGATGGAGAATAATCCTACATTCTTCCCCTTGACTTCTTATCATATCAGATTCTGCCCGACATGCTCCGGCTGTCATTGTGGAATCTGATATGATACTTTTAAACCCCAGTACCCCCCCTATTTTAAATCCCTGCGCCTATGTTTGCGAACGATAAGAGCATCGAGAGTCTGGAACAGCTTTTTGTGGAATGCAAGAACTACATCCTGCTCCAAAAGGACTACCTGCGTCTGGAACTTGTGGAGAAACTCACCATCCTGGCTTCCGCCATCATCCTGACAACCATCGCTATCATCCTGGGCATGATGGCACTGTTCTACCTGTCTTTCAGCCTTGCCTACATCATGGCTCCCCACGTGGGCGGACTGACCGTCAGCTTTGCCATTATCACAGCGGCCCTGCTCATCCTGCTGGCGCTCATCTACGGCTTCCGCAAACAACTCATCGTGCGTCCCCTGGTGAAGTTCATCGCAAACCTGTTTATGAACAACGACGACAACAACGAAAACGCCTAAAAATCATCCGCTCATGAATACCGGAATCAGCAAACCCCAGATTACACTCGAAGAAATCACGAGACAAAAGAAAGCCGTACGTCTGCAAATCAGAGAGCAAAGAGACCGCATCCAGCAGACGGCTACCGAACTGTTCTCACCGGTCAAAGCCACGACCAAGGTCGAGATGCTGATGAACTCCGTAAACTCCGGCATCGCTGTGTTCGACGGCGTAATGACCGGCCTGCGCATCATGCGCCGTGTCAGAGGGTTGTTCAGACGTAAGAAGTAGCAAAACACTGCAAGAGATAGACATTCTTGTATGCACGTTCATAGCACAGCCAGTCTCTCAACTCCACCTTCCGTGTAAAGCCACACGACTCGAAAAGAGCCAACGAGGCTTCGTTGTCCACTGCCACATAGGCATAAAGCTGGTTCAGACCGAGTTGGCGGAAGGCATAATGACACATCAGCTCCAAGGCTTCACGCGCATATCCTTTCCTCCTATATTCTTCCAGAATGGCAATGCCCGCTTCCGCACGCCCGTGCAAGGGAGTGAACTCCACCAGATCGACCGTCCCGACGACCCTGTGCCCTTCAACGGTCTGAATCATGAGACGCAACTCACGATCGGCATAAATATCATTCCGGCAGTTCTCTATGTACCGGCGCAGCACATAACGCGAGTATGGGACCGTAGCGTTGCTGACCGCCCACATCTCGGGCAGATTCTCCATGCGGTACATCACCTCCAGGTCTTCCGGCTCGGGAGCACGCAACACGATTCGTTCTGTGGAAAGCAGTTGTCTTTTCATTATTCCGTAATTTCCAATTCGTTCATCAGCTTCCGTTTACCGGGAACACAAAACAGGGCGGCCAGACATGCCAGCAGGGCACACAATCCACCGATGTTATTCAGCGTCAGGTAATAGAGCACCAGGTTTCCCCAAGCAATCACCGCCAGCATAATCAGCCGTATCAGGTTCCAACGGTGGTAAGCCTTCAAAGCTTCCAGCAAGGGCAAGGCACGCCATGTCAACACTTTCCTGCTGAACAGCCTCAACGCTCCGGGAATGAGAGCCAGTGTCAACAGAATAGAGGCTGTCTCCAAGGCAAACTCCCAACGGTCCTGACCGACCAGCCCTCCCTCCTCCAACCAGCCACATTCAAAAGCAGCCACGAGCAGCAGGGCTATCAGCCAGAACATGCAGTATTCGACCAGGAGTCGGCGTGTCCATTTCTGTATTTCTTCCATAATGTATCTTGATTCGTTATGCAACGTTTTTCAGTTGGTTCCGGTAAACAAAGTCCGGTTCACGATGGAACGCCCCAACGTCACTTCGTCGGTGTATTCCAATTCATCGCCGATGGAGATACCCCGGGCAATGATGCTCAGTTTCACATCAAACCTGGAAAGTTTACGGAAGATGTAAAAATTGGTCGTATCGCCTTCCATCGTGGAGCTGAGTGCCAGGATTACTTCCCTGATGCCGCCAGCCTCCACACGTTTGACGAGGCTGTCAATCTCCAAGTCCGAAGGTCCGATGCCGTCCATCGGGGAAATGACTCCTCCCAAAACATGGTAAAGTCCCTTGAACTGTTGCGTATTCTCCACCGCCATGACATCCTGAATGTTCTCTACGACGCAGATGGTAGACGCATCGCGCTGCGGATTGCCACACAGCCGGCAGACCTCCGTATCGGATATGTTGTGACACACCTTGCAGTATTTCACTTCATGCTTAAGTGTTATCAGAGCGTTGCCGAACGACTCCACCATGGCAGTGTCCTGCCTCAACAGATAGAGCACCAGCCTCATCGCTGTCTTCCGTCCGATGCCCGGCAGCTTGGCAAATTCATTGACCGCCTTCTCCAAAAGGGCGGAAGGGTATTGTTGGTTTATCATAAGTCTGAAACAATCATCTCGTTCTTTGATGCGCAAAGATACGGAATACAGGGGAATTTATTGAATTCAACAGGCTTCGTTTATTTCATACCAATCAATCATCGGGCCGTTCAAAGTCCTGTTTTGTTCCAAAAACAAGTTCTTTGGACATCTTGTCCACATCTGTAGGATAAAGAAGATCCCGGTCTCTTGGAAACCAAATTCACGAGAATTTTCCTGTTCTCAACTCCTCCTCCAGAAAAGAAAACACATATCGTGGACTCTGATAGTATAAATGAGTCTGTTCATTCATCACTTTTTGATAGGTATCTGAGTTGAACACAGCAGAAAGAGCTTGTTCCATAGTCCAATCGGCATGTTTTTCCAACAACAGCAATGCCAGATTTTTTACCATATCGGCTTTCATACTTATCTTTTCCATCATATTCTTTTCAAATATTCCAGAGAACGTTCTGCGCCAAAAAAATATTGAATCGTTATGCCTTTCATATATTGCAAATTGTGAACCAACATAGGTAAATCAATCATGTTACTTTCATATTTCCACAGCTGCAACCCCACCCTATCATTTGCAATAGGCCCAATGACTACATCATAATCATGTGTCGAAGTCTCCTCCGGATTATTTCGGTTCTGCAAAATAAATTTCGCCCAATCCTCCGAATAGGAATCAAAACGAAGCACATGTAAAAAGTTCCACGCATCGTCCTCTATTTCATAAGCCTGAACAACCGGTGTTCCATAGCCTAGTTGTTCCACCTTCACTTCTGCCATAGCTAAAGCCTGTTCAAAGTCAGCCGACAGATAAAAGCCACGCCCAAAATCTTTATTGGGCCTTGATTTCAACAAATTTATTTTATCAAAATCCTCATTAGTTCCATGATACAGTTTCATTTCAAGGCTCCTCCATAACGACGACAATACGCAGCTATATCATCAACCATTGATGCGAATGACTGTGTATGCACATATCCATAATAGCGGTCTATGAAATCTATTCCCTTAAAACGGCTCAAATAATTAAAAGCCTGTTTCATGGTCAGTCCATACTTACGTCCGAATTCCAATATCAGAATTACAGTCCACTCCATTTTATCCTTCATCTCATATTCCATATCCTTCCAACTAAAATACGTTATGTCATGGCAAAAATAAAGATTTCACACGACAGATAAGCCAAACAAAGCCGAAATAATTCCAACCATCAGACACTCTCTCCAAAATCCGGCTTACAACACACTTCCAGCTTTACAGGTAACGTACGTACTTCTACGTTTTTGCACTATCTTTGCAGCCGTCTAACCATAAACCTGTTTACATGAACGGACTTTATATCCTCCTCATCCTGCTGGCATACTTCGGTCTGCTGCTGCTCGTGGCACGGATGACCTCACGACGGACCGACAATGATACCTTCTTCCGCGGCAATCGGCAATCGCCATGGCAACTGGTTGCCTTCGGCATGATCGGGGCAAGCCTCTCCGGTGTGACCTTTGTCTCCGTGCCGGGCATGGTCACCCGCATCGACATGACTTACCTGCAAATGTGCATGGGGTTCTTTTTCGGTTACCTGGTCATCGCACACCTGCTGCTGCCTCTCTACTATCGGCTTAACCTGACTTCCATCTACACCTATCTGGGAAAACGGCTCGGACGTCATTCCTACCGCACGGGAGCCTCCTTTTTCCTCTTGTCGAAACTGCTGGGAGCCTCCCTGCGGCTCTACCTCGTATGCCTCATCCTCCAGCATTTCATCTTCGACGCTTACGGCATTCCGTTCGTCGTCACCGCTGCCGGGACGGTCGTGCTCATCTGGCTGTATACCCACCGGTGCGGCATACGCACCATCGTCTGGACTGATACCTTCCAGACCCTCTGCCTGCTCCTGACGCTCATCCTGATGCTCTTCTCGGTAGCTTCACTCTTACAGATGGACCTGGGGGACCTCTGGAGGGCAGTGATCACCGATGAACACAGCCGCATATTCGTGTTCGACGACTGGGTGTCCAAGCAGAACTTCTTCAAACAGTTCTTCAGCGGGGTATTCGTCACCATCGTCATGACAGGACTGGACCAGGACATGATGCAGAAAAACCTGACGTGCCGCAACCTGAAAGAAGCGCAGAAGAACATGTACTGCTACGGACTTTCGTTCCTTCCGGTGAATTTCCTCTTTCTCTCCCTGGGCATCCTGTTGCTCCTTGCCGCCACACAGCTCCACCTGCCTGTCCCTGCACGGGGCGACGACCTGCTCCCGATGTTTGCTGCCGGGGGCTACCTGGGATACGGGGTACTTGTCTGTTTCACCATAGGCATCCTGGCTGCCGCCTTCTCCAGTGCAGACTCGGCACTGACGGCACTGACCACCAGCGTCTGCATCGACCTGCTCGACATCGAGCGGATGGAAACGGCGAAGGCTGAACGGCGCCGCAAACAAGTGCATTTGCTGCTCTCCATCATCTTTGTGGGTTGCATCCTGGTATTCAAGGCGGTGGACAGTCCCAGCATCATTGACACGCTCTACACGCTGACTTCCTACACCTACGGTCCGTTGCTGGGATTGTTCGCCTTCGGACTGTTCACCCGGCTGCGTCCGCGCGACCGGATGGTCCCTTTCATTGCCATTGCCTCCCCCGTCATTTGCTACTTAACCGACCTCGTTGTATCTTTGTACACGAATTACAGTTTCGGCTATGAGTTACTGATGGTCAACGGGCTGCTGACTTTTGCCGGACTGGCATTGTCGTCTATTTATACTAAAAACACGAACTTATCATGGAAATAACCAGCGCAGAATTCAAAATCAGTAACACCCGGATTGACAAATGTCCGCAGGACGGACTGCCTGAGTATGCGTTCATCGGACGCTCCAATGTGGGAAAATCGAGCCTTATCAATATGCTCACCCGCAAGCCGAAACTTGCCATGACTTCTTCCACTCCGGGCAAGACCCTCCTCATCAACCACTTCCTCATCAACAAGCAGTGGTACCTGGTAGACCTCCCGGGCTACGGATATGCCAAGCGGGGAAAGAAGCAACAGGAAAAGATACAGCAAATCATCGAAGACTATGTCCTGGACCGTGAGGCGCTCACCTGCCTGTTTGTGCTCGTCGACAGCCGCCACGAACCACAGAAGATTGATTTGGAGTTTATCGAATGGCTGGGGGAAAACGGGGTGCCGTTTGCCATCATCTTCACCAAAGCCGACAAGCTGAACATCACCCAACAACGCGAGAACATCGCCAACTACCTCCACAAGCTGGAGGAGCAATGGGAAGAGCTTCCCCCCTACTTCCTCACGTCCGCCGAGAAGCAGACCGGACGGAACGAAGTGCTCGACTACATCGACAGCATCAACAAGTCGCTTTAAAAACATAAAAAGACAGAGTCATTCAGCAAGTATATTCTTCACCAAATGACTCTGTCTATAAAAAATAAGCCTCAAACTTTCAATTTCATCTATCAATTCAGCTGAATTTCTGTATCTGAATTAACAATAGCCTGAATCTGTGCTCCTGCAGGAATCTCAGCCGTTCCTCCTTTAATCAAGAATCCAAACAAACATAAAACGGTAAAGACAATAGAAATTGCCAATTTGTTACCACCTTCGTCCATCAAATTATTGGCTGTACAATAAATAACACTTCCATCGACAGCTTTAATCGTTTTCACCGTAATCTCCAGTTCACCTTCCGAACCCAGCAAACCATTCTTTTTAGCACGGACAACCTGTCCTTGGGCAACAGAACCGGCCGCCACCACAACCTTGCCATTCACCTTTACATCACTAGTAACCCTAAAATCCACAGTTTGTCCTGTACGTGCAGTTTTACTTGTCAACGTAGACATTAACTCCAAAGGAATCACAGTTCCTGATTTTAAAATTACTGTTTCGTTCGGCAACGTAAAAGACATGAACAGAACGGCACACATCAAAAGTAAAGCCACAGGCTTAAAACAGAATGAATTAATGATTTTGTTATACATAACAATTTAAATTAGAAAATTAATAAATATGATTGATATTCTCTATTTCACCCAGAATCCTTTTTTGTTCCCGTTGGTTATATCTCACGGCACTACGTGAAGCACCATTGATATTACCAATATAAAAAGATAAAGACAAGAATCCACAAACTCCGGCCCAACCATAATTTTTCGTCTTTATACTGGTATATGTTGCATAGGCCAATAACGAATTAATGGCAAATGAGGTCAATGCGCTCCCTTTGTGTCCGGTATAAAGATAGCCTCCTCCCGGAAGTATAGAAAAGATACCTGCCCATATCGGACTCTTTCGTTTCCTACTCTTGAGTTTCTCCAATGCCAACAGGTTTCTATCCAACATGCTTTCCATTTCAGGGTTATATCGACAGGCTTGCACAAAATTCTTCCTTGAAGAATCCCATTTTTCTTGCTGTGCATCCAAAACAGCCTGCAATAAACAGGTTCTATACAACAAGTTGCTATCATTCAAAACTGCAACATTGCGCCGCAACACATTAGCAGCCCCCTCGACGTTACCCAAATCTTTATACATTAAGGCTATCTGCAAGCCTATATTCCCGTCTTTCTTTAATGATTCGTCTATATTCGTTTCATAGTCAAAAACACCTTCCTCCAGAAGGTCCAACCCTCTGTAACATACCAATTTCAAATAGTATAAGGAGTCAGTCGGCAATTTTTGTTCGAAGAGGCCCTCTTCTATTTTAAGCAAAGCCACATCATAATGTCCTTTGTTTATTTGTTGATGAATAAAAACAATGGTAGAATCCCTGTCTTGCCTACACTTTACAGACGGAACATTGTATATCCGTGATCTGTTTGCGATGACAGAAAACGGCACTTTCTCATAATACGGATAATCAATGTAACTTTTATAACCCGCTTCATAAGTCACATCATAGAAACGAGTGTCATGACTACATCGGCATAATCTGTCTGCCGTCAATATGACGGCTTCCCAAAAAGGCCTTTCCTTAAAAACTTGCATCCCATAATTGGAACAAGATGGATACATTGCACATCTGCTGTTCTTTTGTTGGCTAATGTTTTTCTGATAAAAACCAATATAGTCACTTGCTGCCAAATTTGCATTTACCTTCAATCTATTATGAGTTGATTGTGGAAACACATAGTTTGTTACAAAAACGAAACAAACACTTAATACATATATAATCTTCATATCATTCTTCATTCTCCCTAACCTTAACCAAATTTATATTAAGCGATTGACTGCTTTTTCTAACAATTGTGAAGTTGGCGTTCCGTAAAGTACTATCCAAACGAAGATAAGCGGTCAGCCCATACTTGTTCTTATAATATGTATAACGTCCGTGGGGTGACTGGAAGAACAACACTCTCCTATTTTCACCTTTATAAGACACATAGGCCAATGAATCTTCAAAAGATATAGTAATAATATTATTGCCTTTCTTATGAAGATGTCTGGTTGCCCAATAACGGTACAGCACATTTGAAGACTTTATCTGAGTTATCTGGAAATCTTCACTGTACACCCTACATGAACAGAATAATAAGGCAACCATTGATATGTAACGGAACATTCGCATATTTCATTTTTTGCAAATGTAAGCAACATACATGAGGACGAGCCCTCAAACATACTTCCACAATCACCACATTTCTATGGACACTTTGTCCACAACAAAAGGCCATACGAAAGCCTACTTTCTATATATATCTTCACTATACAACTGAAAGAAATCCCTTTTCAGGATGATTGAAATCCGTACAAGTAGAGCAGAATCTATACTTTCTTTTTTGAAGATTTTATACACATTGCTCCTATCGCAAAATAATTGCTGAGCAAACCAGCTAACAGTACGCCCTTGTTTTCGAATCTCCTCTTGAATAACCTGACCAATGTGTACCATATCTATTCTGATAATAAAAAAAGGCGGAACCATCCGTTACTTATTTTGATCTGAGGCACCGCCAAGTAGCCTGACATGTAAATAAGCACAAATGGTTCACGCCCTATATGGACGTGAACTCTTTTCTACTTATTCTCACATGTCTTCAAATTGGCGGTTTTCAGATCAGAGAATAAGAGCCAAAGCTCAATATCTTAATAAGCAATATAGGATGGGAACACTTTCCTCAATTAATAAACCTATATACTAATGAATGAAACTCCATCCACCAGCGTTGCAAATTTAAGAAAAAAGTATGAATGTGTATATTATGTATTCCATAAAATCAACTCGGGATTCAATAAAAACAGAAGTGCTCGACTACATCGACAGCATCAACAAAAGCCTGAACGAATAAATCAATGTACAATACGGGAAGGTGCGTCCGCAGAAACAGGCATGAAGCTTCTGCAGACGCACCTTCCCGTGTTCTGTTATCCCTCCAGCTCGCTCAGTTCCAGCCAGCGGAGTGTCCTCTCATCCAACTCCTCATTCAACAGGGGGAGACGCTTTGACTTCTCGGTCAGCTCGTCAACGGAAAGCGTTCCGCTGCACAAGTCGGCTTCCAGTTGTGCCTTCTCCGCCTCCAGCGCTTCGATGTCCTTCTCCAGCTGTTCAAACTCCCGACGTTCCTTGAAACTCATCCGGCGTTTGTCGTTCAGGCGCACACGGGCGGTCTTCTCCGTCTTCTCCTCGGAAGAGGCAGCTGCCTTTTCCCGCTCCTGTTGCTGACGTGCTTCCTTCCAGGCGCGGTAATCGGAGTAGTTGCCGGGGAAGTCGCGGATGTCAGCCTGACCGTTAAAGACCAGCAGGTGGTCGACCACCTTGTCCATGAAGTAGCGGTCGTGACTCACCACAATGACACATCCCTTGAAGTTCTGCAAATATTCTTCAAGCACCTGCAGCGTCACGATGTCGAGGTCATTGGTAGGCTCGTCGAGCACCAGGAAGTTCGGATTGCGCATCAGCACCGTACACAGGTACAACCGGCGGCGTTCGCCTCCGCTGAGCTTGTAGACATAGCTGTGCTGTGTCTCGGGAGTGAACAGGAAATGTTGCAGGAACTGCGATGCTGTCAGCCGTTTGCCATTACCCAGCTCGATGACTTCGGCAATGTCCTGCACCACATCGATGACTTTCATCTGCTCGTCGAACTGCAAGCCTTCCTGCGAATAATAGCCGAAGCGCACGGTCTCTCCGATGTCCAGCGTACCACTGTCCGGCTGTTCCAGCCCCATCAGAATCTTGATGAAGGTCGACTTGCCCGTCCCGTTATTGCCCACGATGCCCATCTTCTCATAGCGGGCAAAGATGTAGGAGAAGTCTTCGAGTATCTTGAGGTCGCCGAAGCTCTTGTACAGATGGTCTGCCTCAAAAATCTTCGAGCCGATGTAGGATGCCTTCACATCCAGCTTCACATCCTTCTCCCGGATGCGCTGTTTCGCCACCTTCTCCAGCTCATAGAACGCCTCTTCGCGGTAACGTGCCTTGTGACCGCGTGCCTGCGGCATGCGGCGCATCCATTCCAGTTCCGTCCGGTAAAGGTTGTTCGCACGGGCAATCTCCGCATTGGTGGCATCAATGCGTTCCTGCCGTTTCTCCAGGTAATAGCTGTAGTTTCCCTTGTAGGAATAAATCTGACGGTTGTCTATCTCGATGATTTCCGAGCAGACGCGGTCGAGGAAATAACGGTCGTGTGTCACCATGAGCAGGCTCAACGTGCCGCGCTTCAGATACTCCTCCAGCCACTCCGTCATGTCCAGGTCGAGGTGGTTGGTCGGCTCGTCGAGGATGAGCAGGTCCGGCTCGTTGATGAGGACGTTCGCCAGTGCCACGCGTTTCAGCTGACCGCCGGAGAGCTGACCGACGCGCTGATCGAAGCGGTCAATCTTCAGCTGCGACAGAATCTGCTTGGCCTTCCGCTCGTAATCCCAGGCATTGGCATGGTCCATGCGCATCAGCAGGTCGTCCAGTCCGGGATTGCCCGGGGTCTCCATGCAGCGTTCGTATTCACGGATGAGGTCTACCGTCTCATTGCCGTGATAGAAGCAGGCCTCCAGCACCGTCAGCTCTTCGGGATAGGCAGGCGACTGTTCCAGGTATCCCACCCGCAGGTCACGACGGAACACGATGCTGCCCTCGTCATACCCCTCCTTGCCTGCTAGGATATTAAGTAAGGTAGTCTTTCCACTGCCGTTCTTGGCTATCAGACCGATGCGTTCTCCCTCGGCAATGCCGAACGAGATATGCTGGAACAGCAGCAGGTCGCCAAAGCTCTTCGTCAGCCCTTCTACTTGTAAATAAGGATTTGCCATTACAGTCTCCGCTCCACTTCGTTCTTAATCCGTTCAAACTCTTTCTTCACGTCGCACGGCTCTCCCCGGCGCACCTTGTCGGCAAACAGGTTCAGCGGGGCAACCACCAGGTCGGTATCGGCAAAACGCAAGGCAGGGTACTCCTCACTGCCGTCAATCACCGTCACCCAGTCCATGCCGTCCATCTCATTGACCAGGATGGTACCGAACGTCAGCCCCAATGCCTGCCAAGCCTCCGTCTGACGCGGATTGAGCTTGCCTCCGTCGATGACCTTCTGCATGTGGTCCAGGTCGCGCCCGGTAGCAGTGAAGTCCTTCTTCAGTGCCTTCTTGATGTAGGAGGACGCCCAGTCATACGCCTGATTGATTTCGTTGATTTCCAGCACACGGACGGGGATGTACTCCTTGGGATAGCGCCGGTTGTCGGAACGTATCTCCAGCGACGCGATGATGTCTTCCGCCGGTTCGACGGACGAACCTTTCGCCACGGTGAAGCTGCACTCCACCGACACGTTGCCCACTCCCGTCAGCCAGAAGTGGGTGGTGTAGGCCTCGTTGCCCTCCATGAAGGTCTCGCAGCTGTAGGCACACTCCCAGCTCCCCACGGTCTTCAGACGTGCCTGGTCATTCTGACGCAGTTCGTCGGCAACAGACTCCCGGGCATAAGAGGAGGAACGGTCCTTGTAGGCGGATATGCGGAAGTTGCCGTTCCATTTCTCGGGGTCATAAAACAGGAAGCTGCCCTCTTCGTCTTCAAACTCGCTCCACCGTTCCGGATAGTAGAGGGCAAACCATCCGCCGGGAGCAATGTATCTCTTTTTATCCATAGGCACTCTGTCGTTAGATGCCCGCCTCTTTCAGCGGAAGCACTTCAATCCAATAGTCGTCGGGGTCGTTGATGAAGTACAGCCCCATCGCCTCGTTTTCGAAGCAGACGCACCCCATCTCCTTGTGGAAACGGCGCACCTCGTCATAGTCTCCGGGCACACGGACGCACAGGTGGCTCTCGTTCTCACCCAGCTCATAAGGCTCCGTGTGGTCGCGCAGCCAGGTCAGCTCCAACAGGAAATGCCCGGTGTCGTCCGTCAGGTAAACCAGAATGAACGAGCCGTCGGCTGCCTCCTTGCGGTGGTGCTCATGCAGGCCCAGTGCCTTGTGATAGAACTCGATGCTGCGCTCCAGGTCGAGCACATTGATATTGAAATGGTCAAATCTTGCTTTTATTTCCATAGTTATCTGTGTATTTAGGTGTGACAAACAGGGAATGAGAAGCGAACGTCACTTGCCGATGGGCTGAACCCGGCTGCGCGTCTCTCGGGAAATCTCCAGGAACATGTAGTTGCGCTCGCCTGCCTCGATTTTGTCCTTGCTTTCTTCATACTTGCGCGTGGCATACTGCTTCGACTTCTCGAACGTCAGCCGCGACACCTCAGCCTGCGACTTTCCCACCACGGTGGAGTCCAAGGCCTCTTCGGGGAAGAAGTCGTCGAGATTGACTTCGCCGATGAGCGTCGTCTCCAGGAAGTTCACGTGCTTGTGCGTCTTGTCGGTGTAATACCCCACGAACATGTGTCCGGGGAGACGCACCAGGATGGGATTGATGTTGATTGCCTTCAGCAGGGAAGCGAACAGCACACTGCCGTCCACACAGTTGATCTGCGCGGCAGCCAGAGCGTCGTCAAACGTACGCACGCGCTGAGCAAAGACCACATTCGACGACAGGCTGGTGTTCGAGATGGAGCTGTACTTGAAATTGCGCTTCTGCAACACATACCACAAGGCATACACCTGCCGGTCAACCTGCTCTGCCGTCCCCTGGTAGCCCCAGAAACGCTTCACGATGCGCGCATTGAGAGCCTCCCGGAGCACTTTGTCTATCAACGGATTCTCCTCGTTGACATAGGCGGCAAAGAAGATGCCGGTGTCGTGATACTTGTTGCGGGAGTCCAGATAGCCCAGCAGGCACTCGTTCACGCTGCGCACCGACAGGGTCTTGGTGCGTACGGGCAACTCCTTGCCGTCCATCTCCATCCGGACGGTAAAGGTCAGGGGAGTGGACTGCACATTGTTCTTCAGCGCTTCGTAGTTCCACACGATTTCCGGATAGACGGTATATTCCGTTCCTGCCTTCGGCAAGACAAACTCCGAAATGGATTCGGAGAAGAAAGGCGACTCCTTCAAGGTGACCCTCACACGGGTATTGGCACGCCCGGAAGTCACACGCAGGGCAATGCCTGACAGAGGCTTGCCGACGTAGTTGCTGTCGGCAGGCACCATGATTTCGGCATCGGTGGCAGCTGTCGAGAGAATGGCGGACGGGAAGATGTTGCCACCCAGCTCATCGGTAATCTCAAAGCCGCGGTCCCAAAACAAATTGCGGCATACGTAAAGCATGCCGCAAATGACGGCCAGGGACGCCCCGACCAAAATCATCAACCTTCCTGTGCGAGGACGTTGGGAGAGCATCATGACTTTATCTCACAGCGATGCTTTCCACCTCGACCAGAACGCCTTTCGGAAGCCCCTTGACGGCAACAGCCGAACGGGCAGGGAATGCGCCTTCGAAATACTTGGCGTACACGGCATTCATGTCAGCGAAATAGGACATGTCAGCCATGAACACAGTGGTCTTCACAACATTGGCAGTAGTCAGCCCGGCTTCAGCCAACACGCTCTTAATGTTCTCGAACACCTGGGTGGTCTGTTCGGTAATTCCGCCTTCGACAACTTCACCGGTTGCAGGATTGACGGGAATCTGTCCGGAAAGGAACACCATACCGTTCACCTCGATGGCTTGGCTGTAAGGACCGATGGCTGCAGGAGCCTTCTCTGTTGCGATAACTTTCTTCATAGTGCTGTATCTTTTTAGTTAAACCAATTTGTAACGCTAAATTACACCATTTATGCGTATGACACGGCATCATGCAGCAAGTTTCTCCAACCTTTTGCAATCCTTAACATCATTCGGACGCGGGGTTACCGGGGAACCGCCTTTTGACGGTTTGCAACCCTTTATCCTCTTTTTGCTGACATGATTTGCGGATTTCAGTGTTTTCGGCTGACGCGTACTTTTCAAAAATCGGGCAAACCAGCACGCGAACGTGAACGTATGTAAATGAAAAGCCCCGAAAACGACCTTGATTTTAGAAAACTATACATCTGATTTCTGGAATATTTACGTTTTAACGCTCAAACAATGTTGTTTGACCTGCGAAACACAAGTGTTTGACTCGTCAAACAATATAGTTTCACCTCCCCAAACAATATTGTTTCGTCCGTGAAAGTCAAATCTTCGGAAAAGGAAATGCAAAAAGTGCAGGTTTCGTTCGCTGGAAGGTGAGTGGTGTCAACAAATCGGAAGGTTTCACTCTGCACGGTACAACCTGCGTCCGGTGTCAGGCGGAAGGGATTACGACCCAACAGACTTTCCGGAAGAACATCTTCCAAGGCGAACGGGTGACAAGGTGTATTTTGCGAATCGCTCCAGAATGCCACGAAATCCACGAAACTGTATTTGGATGCGAGGAAAGGCACTGTGGAGGCCTTCGTTTGACAAAATGTCAACGACAGTCTTCCGCTGTGCACAGGTTCCGCATCCGCATCTGCAAAACGGAATACCGGCAGGTTCCGGTGCCACAAAATGAAGCTGCGGGGGAGGAAGATTTGACTTTTTGTGAAATTTTTGCCGCCAAATGATACGCGGTTTCAATATTATCACTACTTTTGCGGCTACAATAACAAACCAAGGTTTCACTCCGAAGCCGAACCAATCAAACGAATTTAAATAAAATCAAAAACACTGTCTCCTCCCCCATTTCCTGTATCCTGTCGGAACGTGTCATGTGGGACACTCTAAAAGTGGGATAACTGCGTTTATTTCCTACAATGCAGGAACTGAATCCGTAAAACAAAAGGAGGACAAAAGATCATTTACTTATATGTATAATATCATTCAATTGAACGACAAATCCTTGTCGGAACTGCAAACTATTGCCCAAGAAATGGGAATCACCCGCATCCATTCCTTCAGGAAAGAAGAACTCGTCTACAAAATCCTGGACGAGCAGGCCATCGCCGGTGCTTCCAAGAAAGCAGCTGCTGACGCGGACAAGAAGAAAGACACCCGCAAGCGCTCACGCATCGCCGGCAAAGAGAAAAGTGAAAAGGTGAAAGTCTACACCGCCAACCAGAACAAGGCAGAGAAAGTGGAAGAACCTAAGAAAACAGCTACACCTAAACCGTCCGCTGAACCTGCGGCTGAAAAGAAAGACACCAAGGCTGCCGCCGACACCGACACGACAGCTGCTACCGACGCTCCGAAGAAACGGGGACGCAAACCGGGAAGCAAGAACAAGGTGACACCGGCAAAAGAGAAAGAGGCAAAGGCCGAACCGGAAACGGCTCCGGCTGCTGCCAACCAGGAGGTCAAGACTGATGTCGCTCCGGCAAAGGAGGCAACAGTCCCGGCAGCACTCCCGGCAAAGAAGGAGGCTCCCGCACAGGAACCTGCCGCCAAGGAGACCGCCAAGCCTGAGGCTACAGCCCAACCGAAGATTGCCGCCAAACCGGCTGCCGCTGCTAAACCTGCCAAAGAGGTGCCTCTGCTCGAAGAGCTGGAGGACCAGTCGGACAACGACAACGAGGACGAACTATCCACGGACAAGCCTCAGCAGGAAACGACCGGCGAAGCTACTTCGACCGGCGACGAATTCATCCCCATCGAAGACCTCCCTTCTGAAAACGCGGAAATCCCCAGCGAGCTGTTCACCAAGTTTGAAGCGACCAAGATGGAACAGCCGGCAGCGCCCCAGCAACCGAACAACAATCCCAACCAGAACCCCAACAACCAACGGGCACGCCGCAACAACAACAATAACCAGCAACGTTTCTACAACAACAATAACAACAACCAGCAACGCCCCTACTATCAGAACAACTACAACAACAATTACGGGGGTGACAACTTCCAGTCCGAACGTGGCTACCAGAACAACCGCCGCATGCAGGAATATGACTTCGAGGACATCCTCGCGGGCATCGGTGTGCTGGAAATCATGCAAGACGGCTACGGCTTCCTCCGTTCGTCGGACTACAACTACCTGTCTTCACCCGACGACATCTACGTATCCCAATCGCAAATCAAGCTGTTCGGACTGAAGACGGGCGACGTGGTGGAAGGCACCATCCGTCCGCCGAAGGAAGGTGAGAAATACTTCCCGCTGGTGAAGGTGAACAAAATCAACGGCAAAGACCCGGCAGTGGTGCGCGACCGTGTACCCTTCGACCACCTCACCCCGCTCTTCCCGGATGAGAAGTTCAACCTCTGCAAAGGATACAACGACAACCTCTCGGCACGCGTGGTGGACCTCTTCGCTCCCATCGGCAAAGGACAACGCGCCCTCATCGTGGCACAACCGAAGACCGGTAAGACCATCCTGATGAAGGACATTGCCAACGCCATCGCCGCCAACCATCCCGATGTCTACATGATCATGCTCCTCATCGACGAACGTCCGGAGGAGGTGACCGACATGGCACGCAGCGTCAACGCGGAAGTCATCGCGTCGACCTTCGACGAGCCTGCCGAACGCCACGTGAAGATTGCCGGCATCGTGCTGGAAAAGGCCAAGCGCATGGTGGAATGTGGTCACGACGTGGTCATCTTCCTCGACTCCATCACCCGTCTTGCCCGCGCCTACAACACCGTTTCCCCGGCATCGGGCAAGGTGCTCTCAGGTGGTGTCGATGCCAACGCGCTGCACAAGCCCAAACGTTTCTTCGGTGCGGCACGTAACATCGAGAACGGTGGTTCGCTCACCATCATTGCCACGGCACTGATTGATACGGGTTCGAAGATGGACGAAGTGATTTTCGAGGAATTCAAGGGTACGGGTAACATGGAGCTTCAGCTCGACCGCAACCTCTCGAACAAGCGTATCTTCCCGGCCGTGAACATCGTGGCATCGAGCACACGCCGCGACGACCTCCTGCTCGACAAGCAGACGCTCGACCGCATGTGGATTCTCCGCAAATACCTCTCGGACATGAACCCCATCGAGGCAATGACGTTCGTCAAGGACCACCTGGAACGTACGAAAGACAACGACGAGTTCCTCATGAGCATGAACTCATAACCGGAACTCCCCACCACAATAAACAAGCCCGGATGTTTCACATTGTGTGAGCCATCCGGGCTTTCTGCATTGAGGGTTGTTTATGAGAGAGAAATGTAGGGTGCAATCATTCTTTCATGCCGCCCAGCCGTCACGCTTAACCCAAAGCGGTCTAATGACCTATTTGGGTTTAATTGGGCAACGAGCTTTGGTCTCCCCGGTTGTAGTTGAAATCTACAGACGTGGTGTAGGTACACATCTTCATGTTTCCGTTTCCTTCAATCTTCCGAACCAGCTTGCTGGGACGTCCGATTTCCAGGTCATACATATACAACCGGTAGGCATCTCCCTTCTGTGTGCCGACAACGAGATGGGTGAAATTGTAATCGGCATCACCATTGAAGTTCTGCCATTGGTAGGACAGGTAGGTGATGGTCTCATCCGACGGGATTCCCTCCAGTGTCAGCGGCGTGTCTTCCTCCGTATAGTTCGTCAGGTTATACACATAGACCTGATTGTTGTAGACGAAGTACATGTAAGATGCTGTCAGCTCGTTCACGGCAAACTCGGTGGCATTTGCCAACTTGGAACCCGGTTCCAGCTCCATGTGGCGGGTTGCCTTGAAGTATCCGTCCGTTCCTGACATGGAAACTTCGTGCAGGTATCTCTTCCCGTCCGCACCTTCCAGTATGAAGTACGCATTGTTCACTGCCAGGTTGGAACCACAGGACAGGCAGGTCAAGCCTTCAGTCGAGAAACCATTGTTGTCGTATGTACCGAAAATCTGTCCGAACTGGAGATTCTCGGAGACATTGACACACTGATTCTGCTCATCCCAGAAGAAGACATTGGTGCTGCCATCGCTGCAGACAAACTGGCTGCCTCCGTTCGTTCCCGTGCCGTGCATCTGGAACGTGCCCGATGTCGGCATCATGGCATACACGTAGCTCATGTACGTACCCTTGCTGGAGAGGAAGAAGTTAGAGGCTCCAAAAGAGAAGGCGGTGTACGGCTTCTCATCCGCCGCCATACCTCCGTTCAGCACATCGCTCCGGTCATGAATCTTCAGCATCGAATTGGTGTCATAGAAGCCCAGGTCTCCCTCCTCAGTCGTCACACAAATGGTATGGGCACCCTGGTAATCGCCTGCTTCATCCAGATAGCCATGGCTTGCCACATTGCTGATGAAAAGCGGTTTGCCCTTCAACGTCTCTTGCCCGGTCAGGGTCAGTATGTTCTCCTTGATGGGAGTATCCTCGTTCACATACAGGTCGAAGTCGGTATTGCCGTCAGCCGTCTCCTTCAGGATGTAGAAACCGCGGGTAAACTCGGAACCGACGTCAAAACGGGTCGAAGCCGTAGCGAAATAGCCCGTCGACTCGGAATAGACTTTCAGCTTGATGGTGTATCTGCCGATGGGGCACTCGACCGGATAGGTCAGCTTCTTCTCGGTCCCGATGACCTCGGATGCATACGTATCATCGGTCATGTTTCCATTGGTACCAAACTCTTTCGAAGGTTCCCAGATGGACCATTCATACTTCAGGTCGGTATAGTTGCTCTCAACCACAGGGTCTATCTCCAGCACTTCGCCGCTATAGGAAATGTTCGCATAAGACTCCTGGATGCCACTGATGGTGATTTCATCCACATCGTGGTACGTATAATTGCCATCGTCGTCAAAGCACGACGTCAGACTGAATGTCAACAATGACAATAAGACTATAGATAATCTTGTTTTCATAACAATCACATTTTAATTAGAATATCGGAATTTCTACAACGGTTCCGTCAGCTTCCTTCAGCAGACCCAGCCCATTGGCTTCACGTTCGGCATTCAGCTCGCTCAAGGCTTCTCCGGCTCTGCGCGCCATACCCATGAGCACCATCTGGTCCGTATAGTAATACGCCAGGATTTCTTCTTCAATGTATGCATCGTCCCAGTTGCCGCCGAAGGTCTGAATCAGGAAGAAGTGTTTCTCTGTTCCATATTCGCCGAAGAACCACTCCATGGTCCCGTCCCAGTTATTCGGCCGTACGAGCTGGTCGGCAATCAGGACGCTCCGCGAAGCTCTTTCCTTGACACTCTGCCCGAAATACTCGTTGGGCTTGAAGGTTATCTTCAGGGTGTAATTCTCCTCCTTCAACGAAGCGTCGCGCAACAGCACAATCGGCAACTTGGTTTCCAGCTGATTGGCAGGGAGCTTGTAATATGCCGCCAGCTGGGCATCATCGAACGCCACATAGTGCTTTCCTGGCACGGCATCGTTTTCCCCGGTCGTCACCTGCTCCAGCGCAATCGGACGGTCGTAATCTTCTAGTGTTCCATAAAGCATGACATCCAACCACACGGTATCAATCACCACATCGTCTTCATAATAAGCGAACGAATTGGACACGAGCGAATCCTCTGTATTCTTATAGACGAAAGCCATGCGGCTCTCCGGGTTTGGATTGATGGACAGGTCCTTTTCACAGCTGACGAACAAGGGAGCTGCCAAAAGCATCCCTGCCAGCAAGGTATCATATATTCTTTTCATAGCTATTTCCTATTTACCGGTTCGTATTATATTCTGTGTTGGGCACAGGAAGGATGTAGTCGGCTTCTCTCATGTCAACGTCCTCCTTCGACCACAAATGTTTCACGTTGTTCCGCTTATAGTAGTAGAACATCTGTCCTTCGGCGAAGAACTCACGACGGTATTCCTTTTCCAGTTCCGTCCGCATCTCTTCGGTGGTAGTAAATGCCTTCGGTGAGGAACCTTTCGACTTCATGTAAGTCGCATACAAGTCATTCGCCTCGTCCAACGTCGAAGCTCCTTCAACGGCAATCAGATACATCTCCGACAGTCTCAGCATGGGGATGCAGCCTGACGGGCTGTCTTCGCTCGCATAGTATTTCTGGGTGGTGCCGTAGTAGTGCTGTTGTCCGTCGTTGATGATCGCCCACAGGTATTGCGCACGGACATCGGTTGCCGCATCAAGTCCCTGCAACAGGTCGTTCAGCATGCTCTGGGGCAACAGGTAGGTTCTGTCGCCTTGTGCCTGACTGGACTTATTGCCGTTCAACAGGCTTCTTGCCAGTCCGTACAAATCGGGGACATACAACGAGAAGAGACATTCAGAGGGAGAAGCAAACAGACGCGGATTATCGTCAGTCACCTCTGTATCCGGACGTCCGTAGTCAGTCGCAGAGCTCAGCTCCACCACCTTGTCGCCGGAGGCGGTCGTCGCATTGATGACTTCCATCGCAATGTCGTGCGCCTTTTGTGCCTGGCCGAGATACATGTACATACGGGCCTGGAGCGCCTTCACCGCCCAATAGTTCATACGATACTGGCGGGAGTACATAAAATCATCCTCCACCGACACGTCCTCATATCCTTCTGCACCGATGTTGTTCAGCTGGTCCATCGTGTACTGGAACACCGGGTCGTTGTCCTTCATCAGGGATTCCGCCTTGTTCAGGTCGCTTTCCAGCTTTGCCACAAACTCATCGAACGAATAGTAAACCAGCGGGTCCTCGATGCTCGTCACCTCGGAATAGGGCAACTCCACCTGCGTCGTGGCATTCACCGGCAGCTGTCCGAACAGACGGAGCAAATCAAAGTGACACAACGCACGGATGGCATACGCCTCGCCCTCCACGACTGCGCGGGAGTCTTCTTCCGGGATGTTCTGCCCGTGCTCCGGACACGCCTTGATCACCATGTTGGCTTCAAGAATGGTGTTATAGAACGCCCCATAGATGCTGCGGATGGCGGTCTCGGTCAAGTTATGCGAATAGTTGTGCTCACGGAAATAGGCACTGGTCAACATACCGTCGGTGTAGTTGCTGTTACCGACGTCCAGGCTCCACAAGCATGCCAGCCCTTCGATGTCAGTCATGGTCAGACGGGTTCCATACAGGTCCGATTTGAGCAGGTCAGAATAACAGCCAGCCAAAGCTCCCTTGAAACCGTCATAATTGTCAAACATGTGGTCAGCCTTTTTCTCCGTGTTCTGCTGCACATCCAACCAATCGTTGCAGGATGCGAACCCACATGCCAGCAATGCTGCGATTGCCATTGAGATATATTTCTTCTTCATAATCGAGAATTCATTTTAAGAGTTAGAATAAGAAGGTTACGCTACCTTGAATGTTGCGTGCAAACGGATAGCTGGTACCTCTTTCATACTTGATGGAAGAGAAGTGCCACAAGTCAGACATGTTCACACCGAACAGAATGCTCTGCAAGCCGGTTGCCTGCTGCAGTCTGGCCGTCGAATAACGGTACTGCAGGCTGACGGACTGAATGTCAAACCAGTTGTCATCCATCACGAAACGTGAAGTGGCATAAGTCGCCTCGTTGCTATAGCCCTTGAAGAAGGTCTTGTCGCCCGGTTTCTGCCAACGGTCGCTGAACACGCGCTGGTCTACATTCTGACGGCCGATGGTGAGGTTCGTCACTTCCACGCGGTCTATCAACGTACTGTTGTATGTCTGACCACCCCACTGGTATCCGAACGATACGTTCAGCGTGAAATCTTTCCAGCGGATCATGGTGCTGGCATTTCCACGATAAGGAGAGCCATAAGTGGCGTCTACACCTGCATAAACGCGGTCTGCCGTGTTCCATACGGTAGTCGGGTTGCCATTCTTGTCCAGGTAGATTTCCTTACCGGTAGCCGGGTCGATGCCCAAGGAACGAACGACATAGATACCGTATTGGGGACGTCCCTCATACAGCAGATTGGCTGGAGAGGTGTTGGACAAGTCACCGGTGGAGACATACTCATCGTTCTGTGCCTTGATGGCATCAGACAACTTGATGACCTCATTCTTGTTGTAAATCAACTGTCCGCTGACCATCCAGCTGAAGTCACGCTCCATGTCCCGGATGATATAAGCGCTCAAAGAAGCTTCGAAACCACTGTTGCGCACCTTGCCGACGTTGGCTGAGTAAGAGGAGAAGCCCATGGCAAGAGGCATATTCATGTGGGAAACCAATCCTTCCGTATCCTTGATGTACCAGTCGAAAGAACCGGTGATGCGATAGTCGAACAGGGAGAATTCCAGACCGATGTTCGACTCACGTGTCTCCTGCCACGTCAAGTTCTTGTTGCCAAGACCCTGCAGGTGGGCTGCACTCCAGCTCAGATAGCGGTCTGCTGACAGGTAATTGTACATGGTCTCCACGGCAGCCTGGTTGAAGTCCATGGCACCCGTCACACCGTAGGAAGCTTTCAGACGCAGGTTGCTGATGGCAGGCGTCAGACCTTCCATGAACTTTTCATGGTGCAGGTTCCATCCCACACCGACACTCCAGAAAGGAGCGTAGCGCTTGTCTGAACCGAACTGGGAACTACCGTCGATACGATAGGAACCATCAATGAAGTAACGGTTGTCATACGTATAGTTGACGTTGCCGGTAAAGCCGATGCGGCGGTCAATAATCTGGCTACCCGTCGGGGCACTTCCGTCCTGATACTGCAAGGCGTTGGTGATGAATGACAAGTCTTCGTTGCTGAAGCCTTCGGCTACAAATGAATAGTCACGTGTCTTGCTTTCCGATACCGAATAATCAAGACCTGCATACAGCTGGTGTACATCCTTGAATGTCTTCGAATAGCTCAGCGTCAGACGGCCGTCGTAAGTGAAGGAGTCGCTCGTTCCGTACGTATAGCTTCCCTTCCGGCTGATTCCCTCCAGTCCGGTGTATTCCGTATCATTGAACATGGAGTGCTCGGCAGGATAGAACAGGTCGCTTGTACCACGGGTGGTGGACAATCCCAGCTGACCGCGCAGGATCAACTCCGGCAGAATCCGCCATTCGATGGAGAAGTTGTTAATCAATCCCAACGTACGGCTCTTGTCGAACGTGTTCAGCATGGCATCATACAGGGGGTTCTGTGACTGATAGCTCGAACCGGCTGTGGTATCAAAATAACGGATGACATTCCCGTTCTCATCGTAAGGTTTGTTATAAGGCTGCTGTTGTACATAATTACTAAACGAACCGTAAGGACTTTCGTCGCTCAAAGTGTTGCTAATGTTCGTATAATTCCTAAACAACAAGTTCTTGTAGGTATACATCAAGGTGATGTCGCCATTGAACACACGGCGGGAAGAACCCTTCATGGCTCCCTGTGTATCCTTCCAGGACAAGGAGGTTCCCCAACGGAACTCGTCACGACCACCTTCCAGACGGACATTGTAGTTCTGACCGATACCGGTACGCAAGGGCTTGCTCATCCAGTCCGTTTCGACACCGGACAAAACATCCTTCAAACGCGACTTGTAAAGCTGTTCGTATTCCATCGTTGTCGTCGGCTTGCCATCTGACTCATACAGTCCGACCATACGTTCCAGTTCCAGCTTGTCGCGGGCATTCAGCAGGTCATAGGATGTCAAGTCGGGGACTTCGAACGTGATACCGGCCGTAGCGGTCATCTTCAGTTTACCGGGCTCGGGCTGCTTCGTCTCGACAACGATTACACCGTTGGCACCACGTGAACCGTAGATGGCAGTGGCAGAAGCATCCTTCAGGATGGTGATAGATTCGATTTCTTCATCGTTGTAGTCCATCAGCTTGGTCAGGCTGATTTCAAAACCATCCATGATGATGAGCGGGGTATTGACGCTCTGCTTTGTGGTTTCGTTGAGCTCATCGATGCTCAGCGGAAGAGAAGAGGTACCACGAATATTCATCTGCGGCAGGGAGTTCGGGTCACTACCCATCATGTTGTTCATCGGGATGTTGAGCGATGCATCGGCGTTGCGCAATGTCTGCAGCAGGTTCTGGCCCTTATACATCTTCAGCTTTTCCTGACCGATGGTAGTTGCCGCACCGGTATAGCTCTCACGCGCCTTGCGGAAGATACCGGTCACCACGACATCGTCCAAGGTCTCGGAGTCCGACTCCAACAGGATTTCCATGGAAGGCAATGCCTCCACAGTCTGTGTCTTCATACCGATGTACGACACCTGCAGCTTGGCTCCATCTTCCACATTGTTAAGTGTGAAACGTCCCTCAACGTCAGTAGCCGCACCGAGGTTGGTCCCCATGACACGGACCGAAGCACCGATCACCGGGAGTCCGTCCTCCTTTGAAATAACCATTCCAGAAACTTTCTTATCCCTCCCCACGGGTTTTTGACTCCCATTTTTCAGAAGGTTCACATTGATGAAACGTCCGTCGATGACATACTCGAACGGCTTCCCTTTCAAAATCATCTTCAAGGCAGCCTCAACGGTCGCATCCTTCACTTGTCCGCTTACCTGATACTTGCTGACGTCATCATACGAGAACAAAATCTTGTAACCGGACAATCCTTCCAGCTTCTTCAATGCAGCTGACAGATTCTCTCCTTTTAATTCCATCGTGACGCGCTTTCCGTCGTCATTCTGTGCCTGCACCGGAGGGGTGAGCAACAGACTGCAAAGCAACATCACAAGGCTCATTAATCTACATTTCTCCATAATGCTACTTAATTTAGTGAATGTTCATATTTTTCTTCTCTATATATAGTACGTTTCAAAGAAAAAATCGGGCACCATTTTTACGACTTTTTTCTAAGAAAGTTCAAAAAAAATTTGGAGATTTAGTTTATCGGACCGACTAATCAAGCAGCAAAGTACTGTAAAACCATCAGATAACATCTACTCTTGTCATAAAAGAAAAATATTGAGGTTCATCAACGAATTTTGCGATTCGTGAATATTTATTTCATCGGAAAAGGGGACGTTGCCCGGATGGGGGGGGGGTGTAGCGAAAGGCATACAACAAAAGGGGAACGTACCATGGCTGTCAGTTCGCTTCCGCAAACCTCTAGCACGGGTACGTTCCCCTTGCAACGGTTCAGACTACCGACTTATTGACCTGTCGCCTCGTCTATCTCATTTATCAGTTCGTGATGGAATATTTGCATCTGCCGAAAGTATAAGGTGCCTGGGTCATGTACAGGCACATCTTTCTGCATTGAGATATAGGACTGCTAATTGGGTAGAGAGTTATTTTGTTTCCGGATAATACCGCTATATACTGCAGAAGACATGTAAACACACATCTTCACTTTCCCTTGACCTCCAAACGACTTCACAAGATTTTTAGGCATACCGGCTTCCAAATCATACATGTAGATCTTATAGTCATCTCCCTTTTGTGTACCAACCACCAGGTAAACAAAATTATTATCCTCGTCATTGTCATAATCCTGCCACTGATAAGACAAATACGTAATAGTCTCGTCAGCAGGTAGTCCCGACAAATTGACAGGAGCTGGGTTCTCTGTATAATTCGGCAAATTATACGTATATAGCTTATTATTATATACATAATAAAGCACATTGGTTGTTTTGGCATTCACTGCATAGGCTGTCGCTAATGCCAACTTAGAGTCTGCCGGGATTTCCACACGCTTATTTGTATGAGGAGTCGGAGTATTTTTCCCAACCACAGGGGCAACCATTTCATAAATATATTGTTTCCCATCCTTATCTTTCAAAAGAAAATAACCTTTAGCATCAGTCTGTGAAAGCCCACACATCAAGCACTCCATTCCCTTGGTAGAGAATCCATTCTCATCATAGGTAAACATTCCTCCAAACTGCATACAATCAGCACAATCGATACGCTGCTCTTCGTTATTCCAATAATAGACAGTATATCCACCATCGGTCATTACAAAACGACTGGCACCTCCTGTCTTCGCAGGGATTCCTATGGCTCCTGAAGTCGGCATCATACTTGGAATATATGCCACATTACATCCTCTTCCAGTCAGTAAATAATTACTATATCCGTAAGTAAAGGCTAAATAGGGAATCTCCCCTTTATCCAAGCCACCCGTAATAATGGTATGTGCATTATGCGCCTGTTCTAAATTTTCTGTATTAAATAGGCCAATCTCTCCATCTTGCGTGGTCACACATACGGTATGTATCGCTACAGATTCGTTATTATCATCCAACATTGAATGACTCTGCAAGGCCCCTAACGCCAAAGGTTTCCCTTTCATAGCTCCATGTCCTGTAGCCGTCAACAAATCAGACAATACATTCCTATCACGACTGTAAAGATCTAATTCCGTATTTCCATCCTTTGTTTCCTTCAATATATAGAAGCCACGCGTAAACACAGTTTGCGCATCAAACCGGGTGGTAGCCATTGCAAAATATCCATTAGAAGATGATGTTACTTTAAGCATCAGTGTATACAGACCTATCGGACACTCAACCGGGTATGACAACTTCTTATCGGTACTGATAAGCTCAGCCTTATAAGGTTCCTCATTTTCGTCCCAATTACTTGAGCCTTCTCCCTCTTTATCGAGACTCCACATATACCATTCATAAGTCAAGTCGGTATAATTGGATGTAATGACCGGATCAATCTCCAGCACCTCTCCGTTGTAAGAGTTATTACTGTACATTTCAGCCAATCCCTCAATCTTAATCTCCTCTACATCCTTATAGGTATAGTTCCCATTGTCATCAAAACATGAGGACAATAAGAAGGAGACCATTGCCAACAGACCATAATATATCTTTTTCATAAGCCGTAATCACTTTAAATTGTTAAAACTTAACGAGCGCGTTGTCATACTCTTCTCCCTCCCGTAGAGGTTCCTTATGCGTGGCATTATATTGCTTTACTGCATCCCGCAATTTATATTGCAAGCCAAACAGTACGTTCTGATCGCTGCTCAAATACCGCTTTACCTCGTTATCCACATACTCATTATCCCAGCGGAAACCTGTCACATCAATCATAAACTGATGCTTAACCTTTCCATAACGGCCAAAAAAGTGTTGGCAATAAAGACGCCAGTTATTCGGCATCAGCAATTGGTCAGAAACTGTCAGCGTACGATAAGCACGCTCTTTTGCAGCAAAAGTAAAAGCCTCATTCGGTTTGAACGTCAGTTTCAGGATATAATCAGCAGACTTCAACGTTGCGTCCCGCTTAAACACCACTGGTATAGTCGCAGACGTAGCCTTGGCGGGCAATATGTATTTGGAAGCCAGTGAAGGATCATCGAACGGTACATAATGTTCACCCGGTCGAGCATCATTCTTACCGGTAAGCACCTGCTGTAGGGCTATGGGGCGATCATAATCAGTGACATTACCCAACAGAGAAACCTTCATAAACACGGTATCAATTGTCACATCACTAGGTCCAAAGGCAAAAGAATAACCAAATACAGAGTCACGTTCATACTTATACTCAAACATCAGACCGCATGCCTCATTATTGTATACCGGTAAATCCTTCTCACAGGACGTCAACGCCGGGAACACCGTGCAAAGACCTAATAAAAACTTGTATATATTCTTCATCGCTATTTTCATTTATGAGTTAAAAATCAGTATCAGGATTGGGGATAATATACAGCCCTTCATCCATCGACATGCTTTCATTTGACCACAGGCGCTGGGTCTTATTGCGTTTATAGAAATAGAACATCTGCCCTTCAGCAAAGAACTCGCGACGATATTCCTTAGGCAATTCAATTTTCAGTTCATCAAAAGATTTAAAATAATCCGAACGGGATACATTCTTGGATACCATATACTTCGAATAAAGAGTATTGACCTCCTCCAGCGTAGTAGCACCCTCCATCGCTATCAGATACATTTCAGACAAACGCAACAGCGGAATAATTCCCGGTGAATCTTCTTCCACATAATATTTACTGATAGTCGGGTATTCATGATTCTGCGAGTCTTTAGTATCTGACCATATATCCTCCCGGACATCATTAGGGTCACAACCTACAAACAAATCATCCTTCCATGTCGTGGACATAACCAGATTTCGCTGTGCACTCACAACCCCGGCATTAGTTTCCCCTTCCACTTCCGGCTTGCCATAAAGCAAAGGTACAGAGATGTCATGCAAATTAGCAAAATGAAGAGAGAACAGACATTCTGATGGAGAAGAATACACCTTATGAGTTGCCTGACCATAATCCTGAAAACTACTAAGCTCGACCACATCCTTACCGGAAGCTGTCTTTGCATTTATTACCTCTAACGCAACATCATGCGCTTTCGCCTTGTCTCCCAGATAGAGGTACATACGAGCCTCCAAAGCACGCACAGCCCAATAGTTCATGCGGTATTGACGATAGGACATAAAATCATCATCCAGAGTTACATCACTGTCCTTTGTGCCTACTTGATTCAATTCTAACAAGGTATATTGTCCGACCGGATCATTCTCTTTCAATAACGACTTAGCTCGCTCAATATCCTCCTTGAGTTTCGAGACGTATTCATCAAAGGTATAATAAGTCAACGATTGTTCAAAGGAGGTAACCTCTGCATAAGGAAGTTTTACTTGGATGGATGCTTCCACGGGAACCTGTCCAAACAGACGCAATATGTCCAAATGCAGGAAGGCACGCAACCCATAAGCTTCACCTTCAACCACTGCGCGCGATTTTGCATCGGATATCACAAGTCCTTTCCCCTCTTGGAAAGCCTGAATAACCCGATTCACCTCCAACACAGCATTATACATATTACTATAGATACTCTCAAAAATCGATTGAGACATCGTTTGACTATAGTCATGATTACGCAGGTAATAGTTTTCCTTGATATAGTCATAATAGTCCACTGACATGTCGAAATACCACAAAGAAGCCAACGCATCTACAGTCGACATCGTCATACGTGTTCCATACAAATCTCTCTTTGTCAAATCAGAGTAACACCCCGTAAGAGCTCCCTTAAAACCGCTGTAATTATCGAACATCTTATCGGCATCCTTCTCTATATTTTGAGTCACATCCAGCCAGTCGCTACAAGACGGCATTGTCCCCAGCAAACAGGCTGCAAAAAGGAATGAAATATATTTCTTTTTCATAATAGGAATCTTTTACTGTTTTATCAGAATAAGAACGTCACACTACCTTGTACATTCCGAGCAAACGGATAGCTAGTACCTCGTTCGTACTTAATGGAAGAGAAGTGCCACAAATCGGTCATATTTAACCCGAAGAGTATACTCTGTAGTTTGGCTGTACGCTGCAACCAGACACTATTCCAACGATATTGCAGGCTCACGGACTGTATATCAAACCAATTGTCATCCATCACGAAACGGGAAGTGGCATACGTTCCTTGGTCTCCATAAGCCTTGAAGAAAGTTCTGTCTCCAGGCTTCTGCCAACGATCACTGAACACACGCCGGTCGACATTCTGGACAGCTATCGTTCCATTCGTGACTTCTACACGGTCGATCAATGTGCTATTATAAGTCTGTCCTCCCCATTGATATCCAAAGGAGACGTTCAGTGTCAAGTCTTTCCAACGAATCATAGTACCGGCATTTCCACGATAAGGCGAACCATAAGTCGCATCAACACCTGCATACGTGTAGTCCTGCCTATTCCATCTCTTGGTTACATTGCCATCCTTGTCCAAATACATCTCCTGACCATTTGCAGGATCGATGCCTTGTGAACGGACGACATAAAGTCCATACATCGAGCGGCCCTCATAGAGCAAGTGGGCTGGCTGAGTACGAGCTATAGATGACGAAGCAGAAATAAACTCTTCATTCTGCGCCTTGATAGCATCGGACAACTTAATGATTTTATTTTTATTATAAACCAACTGGCCATTGACCATCCAACTAAAGTCATGCCGGGTATCACGAATCAGGTATGCATTCAGAGAGGCTTCAAAACCCGAGTTGCGCACTTTACCCACATTGTCTGAATAGGAAGAAAAGCCCATGGCCAAGGGAATATTCATAGAAGACAATAGCCCGTCTGTATCTTTTATATAATAGTTGAATTCACCGCTAATCCGGTAATCAAACAAAGAGAACTCAAGTCCCAAGTTCGTCTCATAGGTATCTTGCCAAGTCAGTTTCTTATTTCCATATCCCGATAAGTGAGCAGCGTTCCAGCTGACATAACGGTCTCCAGAACTGTAATGATACATGGTACGTGCTGCTGCCGAAGTGAAGTCCATGGTTCCAGTCACACCATACGATGCCTTCAGGCGTAAAGCATTAACCACGGGCGACAGTGGCTCCATAAACCGTTCATGATGTATGTTCCATCCGGCACCAATACTCCAGAACGGAGCAAAACGTTTGTCAGCACCAAATTGAGAAGATCCATCCAAACGGTAGGAAGCATCCACAAAATAGCGGTTGTCATATGTATAGTTCACATTCCCGGTGAAACCTACACGACGACTGATAATCTCGCTACCGGTCGGAGCCTGACCAGATGCATAAGACAATGCATTGCTTAAAAAAGGCAAATCCTGACTGCTGAACCCTTCTGCTACGAAAGAGTAGTTCTTGCTCTTGCTCTCTGTGATCGAATAATCAAAACCGGTATACAGCTGATGCTTGTCTTTGAAAATCTTTGAATAGCTCAAAGTCAAACGGCCATCATAGGAGAAACCCTCACCACTCCCATACTTATATCTACCTTTACGAATAATTTCCAGATTCGAACTGTTATTAGCTTTGGTATTAAACATGGAATGTTCTGCCGGATAAAAGATGTCACTTGTCGAACGGGTTGTGGAAAGTCCCAACTGTCCACGCAGTATCAGCTCTGGCAATATTTTCCATTCGATGGAGAAGTTATTGATAATTCCTAACGTACGGCTTTTATTAAACGTGTTCAGCGTAGCATCATACAAGGGATTCTGTATGGTATTCGAGGTCTTGTGAAGGCCTGGAAAATAACGGATCAGTCGATCATCATCATCATAGGGGCGATAATAGGGTTGCATCTCCACATAGGTACTAAAAGAGCCATACGGGCTATTATCGCTCAATGTGTTCCCGATATTCGTATAGTTGCGGAATATCAAATCTTTATACGTGTACATCAGGGTAATATCACCATTGAACACCCGACGGGATGAACCCTTCATGGCACCTTGCGTATCTCTCCAAGAGAGTGAAGTTCCCCAACGGAATTCCTCGCGACCACCCTCTAAGCGTAGATTGTAGTTCTGTCCAATTCCTGTTCGTAAGGGCTTATTCAGCCAATCCGTGTCTACACCAGACAATATATCTTTCAAGCGTTTCTGATAGTCTTTCTGATACTCCAATGTCTGCGAAGGCTTTCCTTCCGACTCATACAGTCCCACCAGACGTTCCAGCTCCAGCTTGTCGCGGGCATTCAGCAGGTCATAAGACGTCAGGTCGGGGATTTCCAGACTCAGACCGGCGATGGCTGTCATCTTCAGCTTGCCGGGTTCGGGCTGTTTGGTCTCCACCACAATGACGCCGTTGGCACCGCGTGAACCGTAGATGGCGGTAGCGGAAGCATCCTTCAGGATGGTAATCGACTCGATTTCTTCATCGTTGTAGTCCATCAGCTTGGTCAGGCTGATTTCAAAACCATTCATGATGATGAGCGGCGTG
The DNA here is from genome assembly GCF_900291465.1 of Bacteroides sp. Marseille-P3684. Lineage (GTDB taxonomy): Bacteria > Bacteroidota > Bacteroidia > Bacteroidales > Bacteroidaceae > Phocaeicola_A. Next base: position 1,857,151 of record NZ_LT985808.1, on the reverse strand, counting down.
TTGACGTTTTGTTTCGTGGTTTCATTCAGCTCCTTGATGCTGAGCGGCAACGAGGATGTGCCACGGATGTTCATCTGCGGCAGGGAGTTCGGGTCGCTACCCATCATGTTGTTCATCGGGATATTCAGTGAGGCGTCGGCGTTGCGCAGGGTCTGAAGCAGGTTCTGGCCTTTGTACATCTTCAGTTTCTCCCCGCCTATCTTTGTCGCCGCTCCCGTATAGCTCTCCTTGGCTTTACGGAAGATTCCCGTCACCACCACATCATTCAGGGTCTTGGCATCCGACTCCAGGATGATCTCCATCCCCGGCATGGCCTGCAGGGTCTGTGTCTTCATGCCGATGTATGAAACCTGCAGGGTTGTTCCCGGCTTAACATCTAAAGTGAATTGTCCGTTGAGGTCGGTGGCAGCCCCCTGCTCCGTCCCGGCAATACGAACCGAGGCTCCGATTACCGGGAGTCCGTCCTCTTTGGACAGCACCGTGCCGGTAATCTTTTTATCCCCTCCCGTCGGTTTTTTCTTACCCTTATTCAGATGGCTGACGTTGATAAATTGTCCATCGATAATGTATTCGAAAGGTTTCCCCTTCAAAATCATCTTCAAGGCAGCCTCAACGGTCGCATTCTTCACTTGCCCGCTCACCTGATAGTCGCTGACGTCATCATACGAAAACAAAATCCGGTAACCGGACAACCCTTCCAGCTTCTTCAAAGCAGCTGACAGGGTCTCTCCTTTCAACTCCATCGTGATGCGCTTCCCATCGTCATTCTGTGCCTGCACCGGTGGTGTGAGCAACAGACAACAAAGCAACATCACGAAGCTTAAAAATCTGCATTTCTCCATAATGAAACTTGATTTGGTTAATATTCCTGTTTTTCTTCTCTATATATAATACGTTTCAGAAAAAATTTCGGGCACCATTTTTACGACTTTTTTCCAGAAACTTAAAAAAAGGTTGGTGCGGGAGTCCTCAAGCAGGAGTATTCAGGGAAGGTTTACGGACTGTAAAACGAGTCTTTCAGGAGGTGAGGAAGCCGGTGATGAGCAAGAGAATCGGAGGACCAGCACATGGGAATGGCAGTTCCACGCCGTGGGAATCACAGTACCACGCCATGGAACTCACAGTCCCACGCCGTGGAACTCGCAGTTCCAAAGCCTGGGACTCGCAGTCCCAAAGCCTGGAACTCGCAGTCCCAAAGGCTGGAACTCAGAGTACCAAAGGCTGGAATGCAATCTGGTACTCTCATGTTTCCAAATTCCAGGGTTGTAACCGTACAGACTGGAGCTTCAAGCAGACGCTTCAACCCGAATCACCGGAAAGGAGATGGACAAGAAGATACCACCCAAATGAAAAGGTACAAAAAAAAATCCGTTGCCCTGTCGGAAAGAGCAACGGACTCATATAAACGATTTGAGAGATTGTACGGGGAAAATGTCTGAGGCTTTATTCGCCTTGGGCAGGAGCAGCCGGTTGTTCGGCAGCATTGCCTTCTGTGGCTGCGGCAGGTGCTTCACCCTGTGCAGGAGCCTGTTGCTCTGCCGGGTTAACCTTGGAAGCGTCGAAACCGGGAATGCCTTGCGGATTAGTCTGACTCTCACGTTGAGCCTCTTGCAGCAAGACAGAGTCCTGTTGACCGGCAGTCGGAAGGGCGTATGCCGAGATGACGCTCACCACAACCATAAAGATTGCCAAGCCCCAAGTGGCTTTTTCAAGTACGTCGGTCGTCTTACGGACACCCATGATCTGGTTGGATGAAGCAAAACCGGCTGCCAAGCCGCCACCTTTTGAATTTTGAATCAAAACGATGAAGCACATCAAAATTGCTGCCACTACGATGAGGCAAACTAATATCACAAATACAGTCATTTTATTTTTTTGATTTAGCGTTAATAATCAAATTCTCTAAGTACTTTATTTGGTCTGCAAAGTAAGTGCTTTTTTTTGGATATTTCAAACTAAGCTTTTTAATTATTTCAAGAGCCTTAGCATATCGCTGCTGCTTGATGTATATTTTTGCCAATGTCTCGGTGAAGTAGCTGTCGTCGATGTCAGCATCCTCGTCGATGTCCACCGACGGACGTTCGTCAACGGCTGCTCCGTCAGTAGAGAATCCGGCTTCTTCATCCTTCCGCTGGAAAGAGAAGCCTTCATCCGCCTGTTCGATGAATTGGTCGATGAGGGCTTGTCCGCGCATGGGTGCCACCTCGGTTTCCGGCTTCTCGTCCGTCTGTTCCTCCTCTTTCAGCAGGTAGGCGGCATAGTCCGTCGCAATCCCATTGCCGATGGCGGCATAGGATGATTCTTCGGGAACGGACGAGAGAAAGGCATTGATGAGCGCCAGGGTGCGGTCGGAACTTTCGTCCGGAGCCGCCTCGCCGGGCTTCTCCTTCGTCAGTGGAGAACGGTCTCCCTCGATGAAACGGCAGAGGGAGGCACGATGGGTGATATAAATGATGGCACGATGCAGCTCTCCGGTGAAGGCTGGGTCGTGCAACAAGTAAAGATTCTTCAGGTAGAGCAGACGGGCTGTCTGATAGTAGGGATAACGCTCCACCAGCCGTCCCAGCACGTCGAGCGAGTCGTGGTCCAGACGGTCGGGGTGCTCTATCCAAGTTTGCAAGTCGGTCATGAGACAAAGGGGGTTATGAAAGGGGTTACCAATTCGCCACCGTGGCGTTGAATATCTGGTCGACAATCTCCTTGGTCATCTCTTCAATCAGCCCGTCCTGTACAGCCGTGAGCTGGAGCGTGGAGTCATAAGTCTGCGACGCGGTAAACCGTTGTTCGAAGTCCTCGGAGTGGTTGGTGTTGTTCACGAAACGCACGTTGACCGTCAGGCGCAGCTCCACCTGGGCAGAATAGCCATCGGCAGCTACCGCCTTGTTGTAGACATCGTATCCGGTAATCTCACCCGACAGTTCCAGGTCTCCTCCCCGCTTGACGAACTGCAACTTCGTCTGCTGGGCATAGGCGTCCTGCAACTTGTTGTTGAACAGCGGTGCCAACGGACCGTACTGATAGAGGGCACGGTTCTCGAAGTTGTTCAGGGTGATGGTCTTCACCTTGTCATAGTTGATGGACGCACCGTTGAAACGGTAGGAGATGGTGCATGACAACAGGGTCAACAGGACGAAGGCAAGGGGGATGCCTTTCCGGATGAGTTTATTCCAAGCCATATTCTTTCAGTTTTCTGTATAGGGTTCGTTCTGAGATGTTCAAGTCTTTGGCAGCACTCTTGCGCTTACCGTGGTTCTTCTCCAGTGCCTTCTTGATGAGTTCGCGTTCCACATCATCGAGCGACAGCGACTCTTCGACATATTCCGCCGCATCCTGTTCTTCAGCGGACGGATGGGGCGATGTGGAGGGGATGCTGATGGTAGGCATCTGGTTGATCGGGGCAGGCATCAGCTGCACGTCGGGGTGTCCGGGATAGTAAGGCACCGACGGCGTGGAAGCCGCAGGGACAGTCCCCGGCTGACGTTCGTTCATGATGTCGTGCACCAGCTTCTTCAGCTCGGTGACGTCGGAACGGAGGTCAAAGAGAATCTTGTAGAGAATCTCCCGTTCGCTCTCGAAGCTGGCACCCGACGACGTCCCCCGTCCGCCTGCCAGCATGGGGATGCGTCTCTCCTGATGGAGCGGGATGTAGGTCTGCAGGGTCGTGGCATCAATCTCCCGCTTCTTCTCGATGATGGAAATCTGCTCGGTGATATTCTTCAGCTCACGGATGTTGCCGGGCCAGGGATAGGCGGTCAACACCTTGCGTGCCTCGTCGGTCAGCTGGATGGGAGGCATGTGGTAGTTCTCGGCAAAGTCGGAAGCGAACTTGCGGAAGAGCAGGTAGATGTCCTCCTGCCGTTCACGCAAGGGCGGTATCTTGATGGGCACGGTGTTCAGACGGTAGTAGAGGTCTTCCCGGAAGCGTCCGTCGACAATCGCCTGGGTCAAGTTGACATTGGTGGCTGCCACGATGCGCACGTTGGTCTTCTCGACCTTTGACGAACCGACCTTGATGAATTCCCCCGTCTCCAGCACACGGAGCAGACGGGCCTGGGTGGACAGGGGCAGCTCGCCGACCTCGTCGAGGAAGATGGTGCCGCCGTTGGCTTCTCCAAAGTAGCCTTTGCGTTCGCCGATGGCACCGGTGAACGCACCCTTCTCGTGCCCGAAGAGCTCGGAGTCTATCGTGCCTTCAGGGATGGCACCGCAGTTGACAGCAATGTATTGCCCATGCTTGCGACTGCTGTTCTGATGGATTATCTTCGGGAAATGTTCTTTACCGACACCACTCTCACCGGTGATGAGCACAGACAAATCGGTCGGGGCTACCTGGATAGCAATGTCTATCGCGCGGTTCAACCCTTCCGAATTGCCTATGATACCAAACTTCAGCTTTACTTGTTGTATTTCGGATGTGACCATAGTCTCTTATCTGTTTAGCAGACAAAAGTACGAAGAACACCGCAATAAGGCCTGCAATTTTGGCAGTTTTTAGCAGTCGGGTGTCATTTTAACCCGATTACAACGTGTCTTCCTCCACCGCATCCAGCTTCAGCTTGTCGCTGTCGTCGCGCTTGTCATAGTACTGCTTGCGCAACGGGTTGGCATGAATCTCGCGGTCAATCTGACGGTTGCGGAAGACATCAATCGCCACGTAAACGGCTTGGCGGAAGGAAGCTTCCGAAGCGATGCCTTTGCCGGCAATGTCGTATGCCGTACCGTGGTCGGGCGAAGTGCGTATGATGGGAAGTCCGGCTGTGAAGTTGACTCCTTCCTCCATCGCCAGTGCCTTGAAAGGAGCCAGCCCCTGGTCGTGGTACATGGCCAGGACACCATCAAATGCCGTCAGCTGGTCGGAGCCCATGAAACCGTCGGCAGCGTAAGGGCCGAAGCAACGGATTCCTTTTGCCGATGCCGCCTCCATGGCGGGGATGATGATTTCCTTCTCTTCCGTCCCCAGCAGTCCATTGTCTCCGGCATGGGGGTTCAGGGCGAGTACGGCAATGCGCGGACAGTCGATGTTGAAGTCCACTTTCAACGAACGGTTGAAGATGGAGAGCTTTTCCTCAATCAGCTCCTGCGTCAGGGTGGAGGCGATGTCCTTCACGGGGATGTGTCCGGTGACGAGTGCCACGCGGAAGTCGTCCTTCATGAGAATCATCAGTGCCTTGTTCCCCTTGCCGGCACGTTCCTCGATGTACTCCGTATGTCCAGGGAAATGAAAGGTCTCCGACTGGATGGTCGCCTTGTTGATGGGAGCCGTGACCAGTACGTCGATTAATCCGGCACGGTACTCTGTCAGGGCACGTTCCAGTGCATCCAGGGCGGCACGCCCGGACTCCTCCGCCGGCTTGGCAAACTCCACCTTCACTTCGTCGTTGGCGCAGTTGACTACGCTGAGCTTCCCGTGGGAGGCTTCCGAGGCCGAGTTGACGATGCTGAAGTTCGCCTGCAGCTCCATGGCTTTGCGGTGATAGGCCGCCACCTTGGGCGAGCCATATATAATAGGTGTACAAAGCTCCAGCATGGCAGGGTCTGAGAAGGTCTTGAAAATCACTTCGTAGCCCACACCGTTAATGTCACCTTGCGTTATTCCTACTCTTATCTTGTTTCTTTCCATATTGATTGAATTTGTGAGGTTTCTGTTTCTTGAGATTCCGGGACTTGGACGGTTCCAAGCCTTACTCCTTGTTTTGCATCCGTTTGGTCGAGAGCATGCCACAGGCGGCAAAGATGTCTTCTCCGCGTGAAGCACGGATGGTGGTAAACACGCCGTGGTTCGTCAGGTAATCGCGGAAAGCCGTCATGTGCTCCATGCTGCTGCCTTCCAGGTCGACCCCGGGAATGGCATGGAAGCGGATGAGGTTGATGCGGCAGTCCACCCCGCGGAGCAGACGCACCAGCTCCTTGGCATAAATCTGCGAATCGTTGACTCCCTTGAACATGATGTACTCGAACGACAACCGGCGTTGCTTGCTGAAATCATAGTCCTGCAACAGGTCCACCACCTCCGTGATGGAGAAGGACTTCTCGGCAGGCATCAGCATGCTGCGCTGTTCGGGAAACGGGGAATGGAGGCTGATGGCAAGGTGGCAGTCGCTCTCCTCGATGAAGCGGCGCAACCCCTTCCGCAAGCCGACCGTGGAGACGGTGATGCGCTTCGGACTCCACTTGTAACCATAGTCTGCCGTGAGGATGGTGAGGGCTCCCAGCACATTGTCCAGGTTGTCCAGCGGTTCGCCCATACCCATGAAGACCACATTGGTCAACGTGTCCCGTTCGGGGATGGAATAAATCTGGTTCAGTATCTGGTTGACGGTCAGGTTGGCAGAAAAGCCCTGCTTGCCCGTCATGCAGAAGAGGCAGTTCATCTTGCAGCCCACCTGCGAGGACACGCAGAGGGTGGCACGGTCTTCGTCGGGGATATAGACCGACTCGATGAAACGTCCTTCAGGGGTCTTGAACAGGTACTTCACCGTCCCGTCGACCGAGCGCACCGCCTCAACCGGAGCGGAAGCGCCCACTTCATAGCGTTCTTTCAACAGTTCGCGGTGGCGGAGCGAGAGATTCGTCATCTCGTCGATGCTCGTCACCTTCTTATCGTAAAGCCAGGATGCCAACTGCTTGGCTGCGAACTTGGGCATGCCCAATTCTGCCGCCACACCTTGCAACTCAAACAAGGTCATTCCCAGCAGAGGTTGTTTCTGATTCTCCATTTCTTTGAATTTGTCTTCATTTTATCGAGACAAAGGTAAAAGAAAAAACGACGATATTCCTTATATTTGCGCCACTTTATCACGTAGACGGCTGAACTTTCACCGGTCTGACAGACCTTTCAGCCCCAAATCGTACAGGCTCTGACCTCCTCTGAGCGACAACGTGGGCTCGCGGCGGTCGAAGCACTTGGACATACTCAAAAACACGAAGCTTATGACAACCACACTCTGCTGTTTTCTGCCTTATGCCGACCCGGAACCGATGCAGGCATTGCTCCGCGACTTGCAGACTGACAGACAGCCTTCTTCCATCTTCCTGCTGACCGGCACTTCAGGACTACCGGAAGCTCCTGCCGGATGTACGCTCCTGCCGGGGGCGTCTTTTGTTTCCACCGACGGACTGAAACAGCTGGCTCAGGCGTCCGGGGATGCCGAATACCTGCTCTTCTGCACCCGTCCGGTGACGGTACAACTGGGCTTTCATGCCTTGGAACGTCTGCTGCAAGTGGCACGACAGACGGGAGCCGGACTGGTCTACACCGACCGTTACGAGGTGAAGGCTGACGGCACACGGACGCCCCACCCCACCATCGACTACCAACGGGGCAGCCTGCGCGACGACTTTGACTTCGGCGCCCTGTGGCTGGTCGACGGCAATGACTTCCGGCGTTGTTTCGAGGGAGAAGTGCCGGACTGCACGTATGCCGGACTATACCACTTCCGGCTGTGGCTGGCGGCACAAGGAACGGAGCGCATCGTCCACCTGAATGAATTCCTGTATGCGGAAGTGGAGACGGACAACCGCCGTTCGGGCGAGAAGCAGTTCGACTACGTGGACCCCAGGAACCGCGCCGTACAGCTGGAGATGGAACGCATCTGCACCGACCACCTGAAGCAGCTCGGTGCCTGGCTGGAACCGGACGACTGGGAGGGAATCGACCTGTATGCGGCATCCTTCCCCGTCGAGGCATCGGTCATCATCCCTGTCCGGAACCGAGTCCGTACCATTGAAGATGCCATCCGTTCGGTGTTGCGGCAACAGACCTCGTTCGCCTTCAACCTCATCATCATCGACAACCACTCTACCGACGGCACCACGGAGGTCATCCAGCGGTATGCCGACGACCCGCGCGTCGTGCATCTCATCCCGCAGCGGGACGACCTGGGTATCGGTGGTTGCTGGAACACCGGCATCCTCCATCCGGCTTGCGGAAAGTTTGCCGTCCAGCTCGACAGCGACGACCTGTACAGCGACGAGCACACGCTCCAGACCTTGGTCGATGCCTTCTACACCCAACGGTGCGGCATGGTCATCGGCACCTACCGCATGACGGACTTTGCCCTGAACACCCTTCCGCCGGGCATCATCGACCACCGCGAGTGGACGCCCGACAACGGCAGGAACAACGCCTTGCGCATCAACGGGCTGGGAGCGCCGCGTGCCTTCCATACACCCCTGCTGCGGCAACATCTCCTGCCCAACACCAGTTACGGCGAGGACTATGCGGCAGGACTGACGCTCTCCCGCCGTTACCGCATCGGCAGGGTGTACGACGTGGTCTACCTCTGCCGCCGCTGGGAAGGGAACTCCGACGCCGCCCTCAGCATCGAGCGCATCAATGCCAACAACCTCTATAAGGACCGTCTGCGTACCCTCGAGGTGGAGGCACGCATCCGCCACAACCGCGACCGGCGTGCCTGCTGCCCCGACGAAGCCGAAGCCGACAGCTACTTCCGCCGTCAGCTGGAAGTCTGGCACGACACACGCCGACGCTACGACGAACTGGCACACGTGGAGCAGCGCACCCTGGAGAACGGACTGGTGTTGCAGCACAACCCGGCACGCATCGTGTCCACCGGGGCAAAGATGGACCGGGAGACACTGGCACAGCGCCCGTGTTTCCTCTGCCTGCCGCAACGTCCGCAGGAACAGCTGCACCGCCCGTGCTTCGACCACTATGAACTGCTCGTCAACCCCTATCCCATCTTGCCCCGGCACTTCACCCTGCCCTGCCTCGTGCACACCCCGCAACGCATCCGCGGACACTTCACCGACCTGCTCCGAATGGCACGCAGCCTGACGGGGCATCTCGTGTTCTACAACGGACCGCGCTGCGGCGCCTCTGCTCCCGACCATCTGCACTTCCAGGCAGGCAGCCGGGGAGTCGTCCCCCTGGAACGGGACCTGCACCGCTGGCTCAGTGCCGAGCCTTTCCTTCAGTCGGCTGACGGAAGCCTCTCCGCCTACACGCTGGAGGGCTATGCCTGTCCCGGCTGGGTGCTCTTCTGCCGGGGGAACGATGCAGAAGCCGAAAGGGTGTTCCACACCTGCCTGGCTGCCTGTCCGGGCTTGTCCGTCGTACCCGAACCGGGCATCAACCTGCTGGCATGGCAGGAGGCGGACGCCACCGTCGTCGTGGTCCTGCCCCGGAGCAAGCACCGCCCTGCCTCCTACCCTTCACCGCTCGTCAGTCCGGGCGCACTCGACATGGGCGGACTCATCATCACTCCCCGACGGGAGGACTTCGAACGGCTGACGGCAGCCACCGCCGCTGCCCTGATTGCCGAAGTGGGCATCCCGGAAGCCGACTGCCGGCGCATGGTCGAAACCCTCAAAAGCTGTCTGTCATGAGCGAACCCTTCGTACAGGTCGGCATCCTGCAAGCCGACCGTCTTTCCTTCGAGCTGCACGGAGGCTACACCGCCAACGGCACTCCCGTCATGCCGGGCATCCGGCAAGCCACCGTCCGGGAAGGACAGGTCTGCATCGACGGCGTGCAGCAGGCGGCATTCCTCTTCCGCCCCTGTGACACCGACGCCTCGTTCTCGCTCCGGGATGTCACCATCGGCGTGGGCTTTCACTGGGAGCGTCGGGAGACACAGACGTTCCGCGGAGAGCTGCATCTCCTTGTCGCTGACGGACGCCTCCTCGCCATCAACCGCCTGCCGGTGGAGGACTACCTGGTGAGCGTCATCTCCTCGGAAATGAAAGCGACCTCCTCGCCGGAGTTCCTCAAGGCGCATGCCGTCATCTCCCGCAGCTGGCTGCTGGTCCAGATGGAGAAGCGTCACCTCCACAACGCCCCGTCGGCCGTACAGACGGACGACAGCCTCATCCGCTGGTATGACCGCGAGGACCACACACGCTTCGATGTCTGTGCCGACGACCATTGCCAACGTTACCAGGGCGTGACCCGTGCGGACAACCCCAACGTGCTCCGTGCCGTGCGCGAGACTGCCGGACAGGTGCTGGTGGCAGACGGACGCATCTGTGACGCCCGCTTCTCGAAATGTTGCGGCGGCATCACCGAACGTTTCTCCACCTGCTGGGACGACACCGACTACGCCTACCTGCAACCCGTCCGTGACCAAGCCGGGACGACGGCACCCCTGCCCGACCTCACCCGGGAGGAAGAGGCAGAACGGTGGATACGCTCAGCTCCCGACGCGTTCTGCCACACCTCGGACGCCCGCATCCTCCGTCAGGTGCTCAACACCTACGACCGCGAGACCACCGACTTCTACCGCTGGAGGGTGACCTACACCCAGGCAGAACTGGCGACGCTCCTCCGCGAACGGACGGGCATCGACTTTGGCGACATCCTCCGGCTGGTCCCGCTGCAACGGGGTCCGTCGGGACGCATCTGCCGCCTGCGCATCGAGGGCACCAGCCGGACGTTCACGCTGGGCAAGGAACTGGAAATCCGCCGGGCGCTCTCCCGGTTTCACCTGTTCAGCTCCGCCTTTGTGGTCGACTGTGACCGGTCGCTTCCGCCTGCCCGCTTCACCCTCCTCGGGGCCGGATGGGGACACGGCGTGGGTCTGTGCCAGATAGGTGCAGCCGTCATGGGCGAACGGGGCTACACGTACGACGCCATCCTCCATCACTACTATCCGCACACCGCGATTGAAACACGCTACTGACATGAAAACAACGAAATACGCTCCGTGGGGCTGGGTTCCCACACTCTACTTCGCCGAAGCCTTGCCTTACGTTGCCGTGATGACCATCTCCACGGTGATGTACAAGCAGCTCGGCATCTCCAACACCGACATTGCCCTCTACACCAGCTGGCTCTACCTGCCCTGGGTCATCAAGCCATTCTGGAGTCCCTTCATCGACCTGATGAAGACCAAACGCTGGTGGATTACCACCATGCAGCTGCTCATCGGCGCCTCGCTCGCCGGGGTTGCCCTGACGTTGCCGCTCGACGGGTTCTTCCGTGCCTCGCTCGCCCTGTTCTGGCTGATGGCTTTCAGTTCCGCGACCCATGACATCGCAGCCGACGGCTTCTACATGCTCGCCCTCACGCCCCACGAACAGTCGCTCTACGTGGGCATCCGCAGTACGTTCTACCGCATCGCGACCATTGCCGGACAGGGGCTGCTCATCATGCTGGCGGGGTGGCTGGAGAGCACCACCGGACGCATCTCCTACGCCTGGACCCTCACCTTCTTCCTGATGGGGGGACTGTTCATCGCCCTCTATCTCTACCACCTGTACATCCTGCCCCGTCCGACAGCCGACCGCATCCCGTCCGGCATGCAGGGACGGAACATCTGGCTGGGCTTCGGGCAGACCATCGTCAGCTTCTTCACCAAGCCGCGTGCCTGGGCAGCCGTCCTCTTCATGCTCCTCTACCGCTTGCCGGAAGCCCAGCTCGCCAAGCTCTCGAACCTCTTCCTCATCGACGCCGTGTCGGAAGGAGGGTTGGGACTGACGACGCAGGAAGTGGGCTTCGTGCAGGGCACCGTCGGCGTCATCGGTCTGCTCCTGGGCGGCATCATCGGCGGAATAGCGGCTTCCCGTCACGGGCTGAAGCACTGGCTGTGGCCGATGGTGTGGGCCATCTCCCTCCCCGACCTGGTCTACGTCTACCTCAGCTATGCCCAACCGGACAGCCTGTGGGTCATCTCCTCATGTATCTTCGTGGAGCAGCTGGGCTACGGATTCGGCTTCACCGCCTACATGCTTTACCTTATATATTATTCGCAGGGTGAACAGCGGACGGCGCACTATGCCATCTGCACCGCCTTCATGGCACTGGGCATGATGCTGCCCGGCATGGTAGCCGGCAAACTGCAGGAGCTCATGGGCTACGAACACTTCTTCATCTGGGTCATGGTCTGCTGCGTGGCAACCTTCGCCGTGACCGCCCTGCTGAAGATAGACCCGGAGTTCGGAAAGAAAGGACGCGCCTAGAGCCTCACCAAGTCAGGGACAGACGTGACTAACCCCGCACCCGTACGGACCAAAGTATAATACTTAGGCTGGCTAAGTATAATACTTAGGGTGCCTAAGTATTATACTTTGGTCCGTCTATCCCCGGTATAGTCGACATACAAGCCTGCTTGGCAGAAGGTACAAGCCCAGGCTTCATCCCAACCGGACCTGTCTTCCACGAAGGGAATCTTCCGTCTTTTCACACTTTTTAGGCATCCGGGAATAGTAGTATTCCGGCAAAAGGCAGTCTTCGGGGAAAACAACACAAGAATTATGATTCATATCGAAGCAAACCGCCGGCATCTGCTGGCGACCATCCGGACTGCCGCCCTGAGACATGCCGAGCGTCCTGCCCTGGTGATTGAAGAGAAGATATACACGTATGCGCAACTGTTCCGGCAGGTTGCCGTCATCTGCCGTCGGCTGGAAGGATACGCCGGGAATGTCGTCGGCGTGACGGGCGAGAACGCCCTGGAGACGTATGCCTCCCTGCTCGCCGCCTGGTTCACGGGGAAAGCGTACGTCATCCTCCACCCCGACTACCCTGCCGAGCGCAACCGGCAGATTGTGGGACAAGCCGGCATCGAGCTGGTGCTGTATGCCCGGCAGGACATCCTCCCGGACGACCTGTCCCTCCCCCGTTGCTGCACAGCCGAAGGGGCGACCGCTGACGAAGGGTGTCCCGACCTTCCGCCTGACACGTTCCTCGCGGACACGACGGCGTACATCATCTTCACGTCAGGCAGCACCGGGACGCCGAAGGGCGTCCCCATCAGTCATGCCAACCTCGACGCCTTCTATGCCGCCTACCGTTCGCTGGGCTGGAAGCTCAATGAGAACGACCGCCTGTTGCAGATGTTCGAGCTGACGTTCGACGTCTCGGTGGTGTCGTTCTTCTACCCGCTCACGCTGGGCGCCTGCGTCTACACCGTGCCGCAGGAAGGGATGAAGTACCTCCAGGTGCTCGACCTCATGGAACGGCACCGCCTGACCTTCGCCGCCGTGGCTCCCTCCGTCCTGCGGCTGGCACGCCCCTACTTCCACGAACTCAGCTTCCCGGACCTGCGCTATCTCGTGGTCACCGCCGAAGCCTCGGACGCCGACCTGCTCGAGGCGTTCCGTCCGTGTATCCCCCATGCCGAGATTATCAACCTCTACGGACCGACCGAAGCCACCATCTACTGTACCCGTTACACCGTGCCTGCACACGGCTGCAAGCAGCACAACGGCATGGTCGCCATCGGGAAGACCTTTGCCGGGATGAAGGCAGTCATCGTCGGTGAGGACGGACAACCCCTCCCCACAGACACCACCGGCGAGCTGTGGCTCAGCGGACCGCAACTCATGACAGGCTACTGGCAGCAGCCGGAGCTGACGGCACAATGCTTCGTCCGTCGGGACGGCAGGCTCTACTACCGGACGGGAGACCTGTGCCGGCACGATGCGGACGGAGACCTCATCTACTGCGGACGGAAGGACAACCAGGTGAAGATTCAGGGTTTCCGCATCGAGCTGGGCGAAATCGAGCACTGCGCCAAGGAGTTCTATGCCCACCGGTGCAATGCGGTCGTACTCGCCCTGCAGGGAGAAGGCGGCTGCGAACTGCACCTCGTGGTGGAACATGCCCCCGAGGACACCGCCGCGCTGATGCAGCACCTGCAAAGCCGTCTGCCTGCCTACATGCTGCCCAAGCGCATCCATTTCCTGCCGGTCTTCCCGCTGAACAAGAGCAACAAGACCGACCGTCCGCGCATCAGGCAACTGATCGGGTAGTCCGACCGCCCCGCCGCATTTCACTGATTCACTTGTACACACTCAAACCACAACCGAATGAAAACAACTGCTGAAATCCTGGAAGCCCTCAACGGGATCTTCCGACACGTATTGAAGAACGAAAGTCTGAACCTGACCGAAACGACCACCGCCCACGACGTCGACGGGTGGGACTCCCTGACCAACATGCTGCTCATCAGCGAAGTGGAGAAGGCCTTCGGCGTCCGCTTCAACTTCCGCGAAATCGTCAAGATGAAGAACGTGGGCGACCTCTGCGCCGCCATTGCCAACAAGATGAAGCCGTAGCCCATGTCATTCATATCCACTGAATTTGCCTGCCTCTTCGTGCTGTGCTTCGCCGTCTGCTACCTCGTGGGGCAACGTTTCCGGAAAGCTGTCCTGCTCGCATCGAGCTGCATCTTCATCGGCTACTTCCACGTGGGGTTTCTCCTGGTGGCGGTGGCTGTCGCCCTGTTCGCCTACGGGGCAGGCATCCTCATCGAGAAGACGGCAGACCGCCCGGGACGCCAGCAGGTGGCTTTCTGGGGCGCCTGCCTCTGCCTGGTGCTCTGCTGGACGGGCTTCCGCTATGCCGGGAAGCTGACGGGGACCTCCGTCCTCTTCCCCCTGGGCATCTCCTTCTACACCTTTCAGGCACTCGCCTACCTGACGGAGGTCTACTGGGGTGAGGAGAAGGCAGAACGGAACGTGACGGACTTCCTGCTCTACATGCTCCTCTTCCTGAAGTTCCTCTCCGGTCCCATCGAGCGTCCGGGCAACCTGCTCGCCCAGGTGAAGGAACTGCGCCCCGCCACCTATCCCATGATGACCTACGGCGCCAAGCTCATCCTCGTGGGACTCATCAAGAAGCTGATGATTGCCGACCACCTGGGCCCTTACATCGACCATGTGTTCGCGTCGGTCCACGAGGCATCGGGCGTGCAGCTGCTCATGGCGGCGCTGCTCTATCCCGTGGAACTGTATGCCGACTTCTCGGGCTACACGGACATGGCAGTCGGCGGCGCCCTGCTCTTCGGACTGCGGCTGTCGCCCAACTTCGACCGCCCCTTCACGTCGCAGACCACGGCAGAGTTCTGGCGGCGCTGGCACATCTCGCTCTCGTCGTGGGTACGCGACTACCTCTACCTCCCGCTGGCGTCCGTCGTCCGCGGATGGGGACAGTGGGGCATCGCCGGCAGCCTGCTGGTCACCTTCGTCGCCCTCGGCGTGTGGCACGGGGCAGGATGGACGTTTGTAGTCTACGGACTCATCCAGGGCATCGTCATCGTGTGGGAACAGCGGACGGCAAAAGCCCGCAACACCCTGCGCGACCGCCTCGGCAACCGCCTCTTCACCCTCCTCTCCCAGGTGCGCACCTACCTGGTCTTCGCCCTGTCGCTCATCTTCTTCAAGGCACAGACGCTGGAGGAAGCCTTCTACTACATCGGCCACCTGTCCTTCCGCGTGCACAGCAGCTGGAAGGAAGTCTCCATCGGCATCCCCGACCGCAGCTGCATCGTCGCCGGAGCCACCCTGCTGCTCCTGCTGGTCTATGAGCACTTCATGGCACGGGGCGACGTGCTGCAACGGCTGGAACGTCAGCCTGCCGCCCTGCGCTGGGCGCTCTATTACCTGTTTGTCTTCGTCCTCTTCGCCTACGGCAAGTTCGGGACGGAAAACTTCATTTACCTGCAATTCTGATGAAACAACCGAATACCCCTCCCCTCCAGTCAGGCTCCGCCGCACGGAAGCTTGTCCTGAAAGCACTCCTCCTGCTCCTCCCCTTCGCCGGCATCGTCGTGCTCTATTTCCACGACGACCCCTTCATGACGCTCCGCCGTTACCCCGTCTACGACTCCGCCGTGATGCTCAACGAAGAGATGGTGGGATGGAACATCTACCGGAACAACCGCGACAGCATCCCCTTCAACTCCTTCATCCTAGGCAACTCGTGCACCATGGCATTCCCCTGCCGGATGTGGGAACAGCACCTTGCCCCGGGCGACCGTGCCATCCGCCTCTTCGGCAACGGCGAGAGCATGCGTGCCATCTACCTGAAGCTGCAAGCCCTCGAACGTGACAGTGCCGAGCTGAAGAACGTACTGCTGGTGCTCGACGGCACTTCGTTGTCGCGCAGTCAGGTCCAGTCGGGCTACAGCTTCCTCCTCCCTCCCGAGGTGTCGGGACAGAGCCTTGTCGGCGTACAGCTGAAGCTGCTCCAGACCTTTGCCCTTCCGAACTTCCTCTTCGCTTACCTCCGCTACAGGATGACGGGCACCATCTCCTCCTCGATGAAATACATGAATCCCTACGGACGGATACGCAATCCGCAGAACAACGACGCGCTCAATCCCCGGGAACGCCTCATCGACGAGCAGCAGGAAGCCTACTGGCGCGACCGTCCCAAGGAGTTCCCTCCCCGCCCGGAACAGGAAGTGGTGGCGGCACCGGTCATCGGCGACGAACAGGCACAGCTCCTGCGACAGATAGCTGCCCTCCTGCACCGCCACCGTACGAAGGTGCGTCTGATTATCAGTCCCGACTACGACCAGCTCAAGCTGAATCCTGCCGACAAGGCTGCCCTTGACCACCTCTTCGGCAGGGGTGTCGTCTTCGACTTCAGCGGCATCAACGCCTACACCGCCGACTACCACAACTACTACGAACGCGGACATTACCGTCCCATCCTCGGCGAAAGGTTGCTGCAAGCTGTCTATGAGGAGGACGAAGGAGGAAAGTCAAGATGAACGCACTTTGAGAAGCCTTCAAACGGTATTTGAATTCCAATCGAACCTTATCCTTAGGTATCCAATAACCGACTTGACTGATAGCAAATCGCCTGAGAAGCCCCTTCCGCCACCAGCTTGTATGTTGGTGAGAGGAAGGTCCTTCTCAGGCGATTCGTTTAACATGTTGACCTTTGACAAGCGGCTCATCCGCCCGTCGTCTTCAGAAGGGCTTATTCGTCCATCGGACGGTAATCCTTGGCAAGACCGCCCTCTCCCGTCTCCTTGTAGAGCGAAGGAAGGTCATGCCCTGTCTGTTTCATCACCTCGACCACCTTGTCGAACGACACCCGGTGCGAACCGTCGGTGAACGTGGAGTAGATGTTGGCATCCAGGGCACGGGCGGCAGCGTAGGCATTCCGCTCGATGCAGGGTATCTGCACCAGACCGCAGACAGGGTCGCACGTCATGCCCAGGTGGTGTTCCAGCCCCATCTCCGCCGCATACTCGATTTGTGCCGGACTGCCGCCGAACAGTTGGGTAGCTGCCGCCGAAGCCATGGCACACGCCACACCGACTTCTCCCTGACAGCCTACCTCCGCTCCTGAGATGGATGCCTTCGTACGGGCGATGTTCCCGATGAGTCCTGCCGTGGCAAGTGCCCGCAGGATACGCATCTCGCTGAACGAACGGTTCTGTTGCAGGTGATACAGCACGGCGGGAATCACCCCGCATGACCCGCAGGTGGGTGCGGTGACGATGCATCCGCCGGAAGCATTCTCTTCACTGACGGCAAGGGCGTAGGCGAATACCAGTCCGCGCGAACGGAGCGAATCCTTGTAGCCCAATGCCTTGATGTAGTAAGAAGCCGCCTTGCGCCGCAGGTTGAGCGGACCGGGCAGGACGCCTTCCTGGTCGAGACCGCGCACGACGGCAGCCTCCATCGTTTTCCATACTTCCGACAGATAGTCCCACAGCGAGGAGTCCTCACACATCTGGACGTACTCCCAGTAGCTCCGGCCGGTACGTTCACACCAGTGCATGATGTCCACCAGGCTGTCCATGGCATAGATGTCCTCACCTTCTGCCAACGTCTTGCCTTCCTCGGCCAGTGCCCCTCCGCCGATGCTGTAGACGGTCCAGTGTTCGGTGATGTTCCCGTTGGCGTCCATCGCCTTGAACAGCATGCCGTTGGGATGGAAAGGCAGGAATATCTTCGGTTCCCAGAGGATGCGGACAGGCGCATGGTCAGCGAAGGCATTCATGATTGCCACGTCGGTCATGTGTCCCTTGCCGGTGGCAGCCAGACTGCCGTACAGGGTCACTTCGAACGAGGTGGCTTCCGGATGACGGGCAAGGAAAGCTTCGGCAGCCTTACGGGGTCCCATGGTGTGGCTGCTCGAAGGTCCTTGACCGATGCGATAGATTTCTCGGATGGATTTCATTCAAACAATTTAGAGGGATATTCACCGGCATCAACCAGCGACTGAATCTTGTCGACCACACCCTGACGGTCGGCTGCATAGGTCACGCCGAACCATTTGCTCGTGGTGTCGAGCACTTTCACCGTAGCCGTTCCTTCGTTGATGAGCTTGTTGACCATCAAGGGGATGAAGTACTCGGCCTTCAGGTTGTCGAGGTTGTTCTTGAGGAAGTCGATGAAGTAGTCTTCGGAATACTTGAAATAGTCGGGAGTGAAGCCCCACATGTTCATGGAGACGGGGGTATTGTCGTCCACGGCAACCCATGCGCCCTGTTCGTCCTTGTAGCATACCTTTCCGTCCACACGCATGATTTCGGTACGTTCCACGACGGTGGTCAGACAACCTTCGTCGTTGGTGGAACAGATGCCACGTGCCACGGTACCACTCTCCGAGAGGGTGTTGCCGACGCGGAAGCCCACCATGCAATAGCGGTTCTTCGCGCCTTCGGGCAGTTCGCTCAGCCAGCGTCCCAGAACAGCAAAGCTGTCCCGTCCGTAGAAGTCATCGGCATTGATCACCGCAAACGGCTCGTTGATGACCTCTTTTCCCATCAGTACGGCATGGTTCGTTCCCCACGGCTTGACACGTCCTTCGGGACAGGTGAAGCCGGCGGGCAGCTTGTCAACAGACTGGAACACGAGCTCCACAGGGATGTGGTTCTCATATTTGCTCAATATCTTTTCACGGAAGTCTTTCTCAAAATCCTTACGAATGACAAACACAATCTTACCAAAGCCACCCCGGATGGCATCGAAGATAGAATAGTCCATAATGGTTTCCCCGTTGGGACCCAGCCCGTCAAGTTGCTTCAAACCACCGTAACGGCTGCCCATACCGGCAGCCAGCACAAACAATGTAGGTTTCATTTCTATACTGCGATTTTAAATTTGACAATGGTCAAGGGGGGGGGCGATGTGCCTTCTCCTTAACGCGTTGCAAAGCTAGGGAAAATCGAAGAATGCGTTGTACTGTTCTTTCGTCTTTTTTCAATCCGAATCGGTCATTTGTCCCCCGACCGCCCCATCGGTCAGAGAAAGCAGACGGACAGGGTGGAGGCTGCCGGGCACCGCATCCGGCGACAGAGACGGCTGTCAATCTGCATTGAAATCATACAGGTCGGGGTCTTCCTGCATCAGGTCATATTCCGTCGGGTCTACATCGGCAGGATTGATATCCCCGTCGCCGTCCATCGTCATGTTCCGGCGGTTCCACAAGTCACGCTCTTGTCGGTTCGACGGACGCTGTCGGGAGGGTTCCGTTCCACCGGACGCATTCTGCAGGGTGTCTGAAGACGGAGCGGAGACATGGCTTCCCGAGAAGACGGGCAAAGAGATGCGGGAGCCGTCCTCCCACCTGTCGGCTGGTTCCGTATGCTCCCGTCGACATAGCTTGAAGGCAAAGACAATCACCACGGCTATGACGATGAGCACTGTTTTGTCTGAAGGTCTGTTTCGTTTCATACGCTGGAGGGGATATGACAGTCAGCTTGTAAAGGGAAAAAGGAATTAGAAGGGATAGCCGATGGCAAAGTGCCAGCCCAGACCGTCCCAGAACTTGGGGATATTGTAATACCCCTTGCGCGAAGTCTCGTAGGGGGCATGCAAGCCGATGCCGACATCCAGGCGGAGCACCAGGAATTCCAGGTCATAGCGGAAGCCGACACCCGTACCCAGGGCAATCTGCTTGCCAAAGTCCTTCAGCGAGAACTTGGCGCCGGGACGTTGTGCGTCCTCGCGCAGCAGCCAGATGTTGCCGGCATCGAGAAAGGTCGCCCCGTAGAGGTCGCCGAAGATGGGGAAGCGGAGTTCGACATTCGCCTCCAGCTTGATGTCTCCCGTCTGGTCGATGTAGGAGTACATGCCCGTCTGCGGCTGGTAACGTCCGGGACCGATGGAGCGGACGGTAAAGGCACGGATGCTGTTCGCGCCGCCGATGTAGAACTGTTCGCTGTAGGGAGCGACGGAAGAGTTGCCGTATGCATAGATGACTCCTCCGAACACACGGGTAGCCAGTGAGAGCTTGTCACCCAACGAGAAGGTCCGCCGCAACTCCGAAGTCACCTTCAGGAACTGGGCAAAGGGGTTACCCAGCAACATCTTGTCCTTTTCATTGAACCGGTTTCCGAAGATTGCGTAAATGCCCGACGTGACATTGCCCGACGAGGTGACCGAGGTCTCCCACCAGGTGTGGTGACGCTTGCGCTTGAACGGGGTGTCGTCGTAGGTATAGGTGTAGCTCATGGCGGGGATGAACTGGTTCTGCATACTGATGTAGAGTGCCTGGTTGGCATTGCGGATGGAGTCGAACTTCTCCGTAGTCCCTTGCAGCACATTGAAGGTCAGTCGCAGGGGAGTGAACGTGTGGCGCGACACGGGAGAGGTCTGCACGGTATAAGTTGCCGTTCCTCCGAAGGAAAGCATCCGGTAATAGCCGGCACGGTTGAGCTTCTGCATGTAAATCTTGAACTGCGACGTCCGCTTGAACGGCGACCAGCGCGGACGGTAGAAGGGGATGACCAGCCGCGGATAGTCGACAGCCATCGAGATGCCGTAGCTGTAGGAGTTGATGACCGCACTGTTGCCCTCGACCGAGGAACCGGTCTGCCACTCATACGACCCGTCCAGCTGCACCGAGAAGGTCTCTCCCCCGCGGAAGGCATTGCGTTTCGACACGGCAAACGAGGCGCCGGGTCCCATCTGGTCGTTGCTCTTCGACTTGAAGTCGAACTCCAGCTCGCCGTCGAGCAGCTTGTCGAAGCGGGTATTGATGTCCACATCGAGCACGTTGTTGCGTCCGGTGGTGTCCCGGGGTGTATACTGGAACTCCACGGAGCTGAACAGCCCCATACTGTTGATGTTCTCCTGGGTGTACTGCTGTTTCAGAGCAGAGTAAAGCTCGCCGCGGCGGAAACGGAAGTTGTTGAACAGCACTCCGGGACGGAGCGGTATCTTGTCCCCGTTGTAGTTGATGGAGATGCCCGGACGGGTAATGGAATGCTCGAAGTCACGGAAACGATTGTTGTCGTACATGTTCAGCCGCAGGTCTCCCACGGTGTACTGACGGTTGACCTGCGCCTGAAGGCCTGCCACGGGCTGCATCCGGAGGCTGGCATGTCCCCGATGTTGCACGGTGTCCGCCAGGTAAGTGATGTAGTTGGAACGGTAGTAGTAGTACCCGTTGTTGCGCAGGAGCGTGGCGATGCGGTTGCGTTCCGCCTCCAGCTGGGTCACGTTGAAGTTGTCGCCGGGGAGCAACAGACCTTCTTTCCGGTTTGCCTGAATCAGGCTGTCCGCCGGAGCGGGAAAGCCTTCATACACGAGGGTATCGATGTAGTAGGGCTGCTGCATGTCGACCACATAGCGTACTCTTGCCTTGCGGGGGTTCTTCTCGTCGGGCAGCACTTCATAGTCCACCTTGCCCCGGAAATAACCGTAGTTGTGCAGGACGTTCGTCGCCACCTTGGCACGCAGTTCCGGATTGACCGTGGAGATGAACACCGGCGTGGCGGCAAACTTGTCGAACATCCAGCGTCCGAACTTCGACTGGCTGTTGACATACTTGTTGTATATCCACAGCGTATAGGGGAGCGGTCCCCGGATGGAAGAGCTTCCCATCAGGGCATGGTTGGGCGCACACGCCAAGGCTGCCTCCACTTCCTCCAGTGCGGTGCTCCCGGCATCGCTCTTGTCCTTGTTCACGACTTCGGTGTCCTTGATACCGATGTAGAGCACCTCGTCGGCAGGGAGGTTCCTGGTGGTGGAGCAGGCTGCCAACAGCAGCGCCAGCATACCTATATAGAAAAGGTAATCGTGTCGTCTCATCATTTTTCAGTTCTTGGTTGTTCGTTGCGGTCGGGTTGCTTCCGTTTGCGGAAGATGAAAAGCTCGCTCAGCTTGCTCACCTTCTTGCGCAGCACGATACCGGCACCCGTCTCGGTAATCTCGCCGTCGAGCATGCTGTCGAAGTTGGTGTTGTGGAACACACGGATGTAGCGCGTTCCGCTGTTGTCCAGCCGGTATTCCACCGAGATGTCGTCGATGAAGGATTCCGACGTGCCTCCCTTGTTGGGGTCGTCGTTACCGGTAGAGATGCGTCCGCCGATGACAATGCTGATGCGGTTGTTCCAGAAACGTTTGGCAAAGCGGAAGGAGTAGTCCGTATGTTGCGACCCGTCTGCCGACGTGGCATCTTCCATGCCGACCGTGATGTCCACCGTCTTCAGGGCATTGCCGGCAATGTTGGTGATTTCGCTCTGGAGGAACGAGTTCAGCGCACTGTTCGCACTGAAGCCGTTGGACTTGCTTCCTCCCCCTTCGCCCAGGTACATGCCCGTAGCCAGCATGGCGACTGCCAGCTTGCCCCGGTCTTCCTTCGACATGGATACCAGCTGGTTCTGGATACCCGCATCCTCGGGTGCTTCCAGGGTGAACTCCAGCCCCATGTTTTCCAGCGAATTGGTGATGGCGACACCCACATCGAAGTTCACCGAACGGGGCACATCGTTCTCCGTCACCGTGGTACGGACACGCTCCGTAGCGGCAATGTTCATCACAGGGTTCATCGGGTTGCCGTTGAACTCCACATAGCTTCCGTTCTTCAGCGTAAAGGTCTTCAGCGGGATGACCGGCAAGGCATACTTCATCTGTCCGCCGACCACCGTATAGCGTCCGGACAGGAGGAACTCCCCTTGCGGTGTGTACTGCATCGAGAGCGTACCGCCTCCGTTCAGTGCGATGTAGCTCTCGCCGTCCTCACTCAGGTTGGCACGCACCTGTGCCCCCTCATCGATCTGAAGGGTCATCAGCATGTCCACTCCTCCAGCCGTATAGACCGGCTGCACGGGAGTCAGCACGGTCGTCGTGTCGCGGAAGTCCACAAAGGTCACCAGCCCGCTCAGCCGGTCCTCTACCGTCAGCGGCGAATCCTTCAGGATGTAGGTGACGTCGGTGTTGCCCTGCACGTTGATGTTTCCCCGCATCTTCAGGTTGTTCATATCGCCTTTCAGCGTCGAGAAGATGTCGACATAGACCTTGCCGAACACCACCGAGTTCTTCTGCCGCGGCGCATTGATCAGCTCATAGTTCCGTGCCACCATACGGAGGTCCAGCAGGGTATTGGTCAGGTTGGAGAAGTCTACGGTTCCCGTCAGTGCAAACGGGTTGCTGCCCCGGGTGTACACACTGAAGTTGTCAAACTTGAGCTTGCTGCCTTCGATGGTCACGGGACGGTTGTCCAGCCGGAAACGTGCCCCGTAGGCATCTGCCACCAGCATGACGGAGTCGAGTGCCAACTGTCCGTCGATGACTGGAGCAGCCGTACGTCCTTTCACGGCAACCTCCCCGTCGAGGTCTCCTGAAAGCGTCACCATGCGGTCCGGGATGAAGCCGTTGGCAAGCTTCAGGGGGAAGTGTTTCAGTCCCAAAGTCATGTCCAACAGTCCGTCGCCGGTATTGTGGTAGTCACCCGAGAGCGCCACGACTTCTTCTTCATCCAGGGAGAGGCGGGCGTCGACAAAGTGGGTGTTGTCCTCCTTGGGCAGGTAAATACCCGAACAGGCGATGTCGCCCACCGGCGTATGCTCGTACACCAGCGAGTCCACGGCAGTTTCGAAAGCCACCGACAGGCTGTTCCTGTCGGCCTGGATGTAGTGGAGTTCCGCATCCAGGATGCCTTCGATGTCGGGCAGGTAAGGGAGCACCTGCATCAGCTTGCCGATATCGACCCGATGGAGCGATACGGTCAGGTCGCGCCAGGCGTCCGTGTCGGGAGCGGAATAGAGCTGGAAGGCACGTCCGCCGTCATGGGTATCCAGCCGGAGGTCAGCCTCCACATGGCCGTTCTTATGCAGGTAGATGTAGTTGTCGCGGTTCAGCCGGTAGGGACTGAAGGCAATGATGGGTTGCTCGGGGTAGAACTTGAAGCGCAGTCCGTCGTCTGCCATCGTGGCATTCAGTCCCAGATGGACTCCCTGCTCGCCCTTGCTGTCGTAGTAGTTCAGCTCCAGCCCCGCCCCCTTCGGATGGATGAACGCATTCAGCCGGGAATCGAAGACGAACTGGCGGTTGGTGGGGGCATTGCGTACCTCGGCAAAGAGCTTCACGCCCAACGAATCCTGCATCATGTTGAGACGGATGGTGTCCAGTTGCAGGCTGTCGGTGCGCAAGCAGTAGATGTGGGAAGTCCCGTTGATGCCCCTCAACGGCGAAGTGTCAAAGTCGGCAAACAGCTCGTCGTACTTGAAGCCGTTCATCGCCAGGTAATTGTATATGGGATTATCGGTACCTGCCTTCAGGCGCAGGCACAGGTCCGGCAGGAGTGCCTTCAGCTTGTTCTGGTCGAGCCACTTGTCCTCGGCCTGTGCAGCCAACTCCGTCCCAAAGGTAGAGAGTGACCGGATGATGGACTGAATGTCGCGCCGTCCGTCCAGGTGCAGGTTCAAGTCGCCGGCATCGGCATTGATGCAAGTGGAGTCCGGACGCAGGTCTACGTTGAAATAGAGGTTCTTCGCCTTATAGTTGTTCTTTTCCGAACGGAAGCTCAGGTTCTCCAGTGCTCCCTTGCACCAGTGTGTCTTGCGGAAGTCCGTACGGAAATCGAGTGTGAACAGTGCCCCGACATGGAAGGGGAATGAAGCGACCTGCAACTCCGGCAGGTTGACGTCCGCCAGGTCCACCAGCAACCGTCCGCCCACTCCCCGACGGCGCAACTGCGCATCCAGGGTGGTCGTCATTGCCAGCAACGGGTTCCGGCTGTCAAACTCCAGACGGGCATCGCCTTTTGCCAGGGAAGCACGGAGCTTCAGGTCCGTCAGGTCATAGGCTGCATATTGCAGACGTTCCACCGACAAGTCTGCCTGTGCATGCGTGGCAGGATGGTAGGGGTCGAACCCGCGTCCGTGAGCCGCCAGCGTAGCCGACACATAATATAAGGAATCGTGAGGCAGGAAGTCCCGTCCGTAGAGGCTGTCCACCGCCAATGTCACGTCATACGTCTCGGTATCCGTCCGGCAGTCGGCTTGCAGTTCCACCCGACCAGTGCCCTCGGTGACCACCAGGTCCGCCGTATACTGTTCACCGGCAACCCCGGCATTGCCCTTGAAAGTGATGCCTCGCGGGATGACCAGGGTACTGTCCGCCAGACCTGCCAGGGCTGCCACACAGTCCAGGTCATGCGTCACGGCATCCAGCACTACTTCGCCCCGACGCTTCCTGTTGTCGAGCACATCGTAGACCTCTCCCTTGGCACTCAGCTCATAGACACCCTTCAGCTCGGACTGCAGACCGGTGAGCTTCAGTTGCTGCATGTTGCCGTCCACCCCGACACGCAGGGTGAGCGGCGCATTCGGGTAGGCACGCACAAAGGCTTCCGGCATACCACCTGCCAGCAGCATCAGGTCCTGCTTACCCAGTTCGGCAAGCAGACGGACGCTCATGTCGGCAGTGCCGCCTCCCTCCAGTGCCTTCCAGTCGATGCGGGCACGTGTTTCCACATACGAGTCGGAGGTCTCCAGGCGAAGCTCCGGCAGACGGATTGCTTCGTCGTCGGCATCCAGCCGTCCGGTGAACGAACGGACCTGCAAACCGGAACGCTCGTTCAACGCAAAGTTCCGGATGACAGCCGCCATCCGCCGTCCCTGATAAGAGGCCGAATCAATCTCGGCATTCCACTGTGTGAAAGACAGGTGGGCAGGGTCAAGTCCCGGGAGGGCTTCCAACGTGTCATTGTCCATCGAGAAGGCGCCGTCCTTCACGACCAGCCGACGCAGGCTGTAAGCAGCATGTCGCAAGTCGATTTCCCCTCCCTGCAGGTCGAGGTTGCCCAGTCCGACAGCCATCCGTGTGGTATCGGTCAGGTGTAACGCGACATCGACGTCTTCGCATTGGAGGCTTTTCACCAAGATTTTCCAGTACGTGGGGGAAGAGGTTTCAGTGGTATCTGTAGTAGTGGTGTCACGCAGACTGACGGTCAGGTGTGTCCGGCGCAGCAGCGCCTTGTTGACAATGGCAATCTCGGGGTCGAGTGCCACTCCGTGCGACGAGAGGTAGAATTCGCCCAACGTCCCCTGGAGGGCAACGGACGGAATCAGGTCCTCGGTGTTCATCCGTACGTCTTTCAGACTGACGCCGTCGACCTCAATCTGCTTACGGAGCAACGGGAGCAACTGGACATCAACCTGCAACTGTCCGGCAGACAGCAGGGTGTCCTGACGATGCGACAGGATGTCCACCCCGTTGACACGCAGGCTGAGCGGAAAACCCAGACGCACATTGTCCACACGAATCTGCATGCCGGTCTTTTCGGAAGCGATGCCCGTCACCTTGTCCACCACGAAGTTCTGGATGGCAGGAACATAGAGCAGGACAGCCAATATGATAAACAAGCCGACGGGAATGGCTATCACAAGTCCCGCCACCTTCAGGAATTTCTTCATAACTTGCGCACAAGGGATATCGAGAGGCAAATATAGTACAAAATCTTGGGCGAAGCTCCTAAAAAGTCCGAAAAGAAAGGCTCACTCCTTGCCGTATGTGCGTGGAATCGGCTATTTTTGCAACGACAAAAAATCTTATCAGACATGAAACGAAACATTTACCTGACCGGTCTCCTGCTCACCGTCGCTTCCTTGCTGAGCTCCTGTGGCGAAGACCGCACCCACGAATATATCGAGAAGACGGAGGAGGACCAGTGGATTGCCAACCAGATGAAGGATGTCTATCTCTACTACCAGGAGATTCCCGAGCTGAAATCGGAAAACTACTTCTACCCCGTGGATGAGTTCTTCCCCATGCTGCTGGCTTCGCACGACCGTTATTCTTACCTGGAGATGAAGGAGGAGAGCCGGACCCGCAACTACCTGCAACCCGTCACTTACGGCATGGACGTTGTCGTCAGCAACGACCCGACGGGAACAACGACCCACCAGACGGCACGTGTCCTGCTTGTCCTGCCGGGGTCTCCAGCCGAACAGGCAGGCATCAAACGGGGCGACTACATCACCGCCATCAACGGCAAGAACGTCAGCTCCTCGAATGCCGACCTGCTGACGACCGGCTCGGGTGTCAGCCTGACTCTCTCGACACCCATGACCGACCCGACAACGGGAAACATCGTGTGGATGCCTGAGACACGCGAGGTGACACTACCGGCTGCCGTGGCAATGGAAAACAATCCCTTCTTCGTGCAGAAGGTCATCGAACGGAACGGACGGAAGATTGGCTATCTGGTCTACAACGAGTTCATGAGGGGACGCGACGACAACAACACGGACGATGTCGCCTACATGCAGCAGATGCTCTCCGTCTTCCAGCAATTCAGACAGGCGGGCGTCAACGACTTCATCCTCGACCTGCGCTACAACCAGGGAGGCTATGTGACCAGCGCCCAGGAACTGGGCAGTCTGCTGGCTCCCTCCAGTGCACTGGGAGAGGAATTCGCCCACTTCGAGTTCAACGACAAACGGCAGGACCTGAACTACGCCCTGAACCTCGACCCTCAATACAGTTCCTACAACCTCAACCTGGGACGCCTCTTCATTATCTCGGGTCTCTACACGGCATCGGCGTCGGAAATGATGATCAACTGCCTGCGCCCCTACATGGAGGTGAACCTCATCGGCGTAACTACCACCGGCAAGAATGTCGCCATGACACGCATCGACAGTCCGTATGACTTTGTCATCTACCCCGTGACTTCCACCGTCTACAATGCCAAGGGCGAGTCGGACTATGCCTCCGGCTTCGAGCCCCGGTATGTCATCAATGAGCTGTCCTATTTCCCCTGGTATGACCTGGGCGACGAACGCGAGCTGCTCCTCGCCAATACCCTGGAGTGGGTAGAAGGCAACATTCCGCCCAATGCCGAGAACACCGGGTCGACCGAGGAACCTGAAACTCCGGAGGAGCCTGAGAACCCGGAGAATCCCGATACGTCTACCGACGAAGGGACCTCCCCCACCCGCTTTACCCGTGCCCTGACACCGGGCTATTCGACCTGGCAGAAGAAGCATCTTCCTGCCGCTATCCTGACGGAATAAGTTTCGGAACAAGTCTCTCCGCAGCGCCCCTTCCTGCTGAAGGGAAGGGAGGCGGACGGGACTTGCGCCCTCATGTGTCATTTTGTCAAACGAAGCGCTCGACAGTGCCCTTCCTTGCACCCAAATACGATTTGGTGGATTTCGAGGCCCTTCTCAGGCGATTCGCAAAATACACATTGCTGCATCTGGGCATCAGACGGTGTCATCCAGAAAGCCGGGTGACGGTCATCATGGCATTCCTGACACTCGTCACTCCACAGCCATCCCTTTTTGCTACCTTCCGATTTGTTGACACGGCACTCCTTCTGGAGAGTGAAACTCCGGATTTTTCGCTTTCACTTTCCAAAGATTTGACTTCCGGGCACGAAACAATCGTGTTTGGCAGGTGAAACTATATTGTTTGAGGCGGCAAACGATATTGTTTGGCGCGCGAAACAATATTGTTCCGGGCACGTTTTGCCTGTTTTTCGAAAATAGAATGTATAGTTTTCTAAAATGGAAGCCTTTTTCCCTCGTTTTTATTTGCATTCATTCACGGTTGGCTTCCGGTTGGACTGCTTTTTGAAAAAGGCGTGTTAGCAGGAAAGAGGAATTTTGCTGATTCTGTCAAGCATTCCGGACGAATCGGTGTCTTTCTGATTGGGCAGAGGCAAGTCAGTTCCGGGATGTACTCAGGGCATCACAGGAAAGGAGCGAACAGGTTGGCAAACCAGCCGACGAAGCGTTTCCAGGGAGTACGGCGCATCCAGACTTCCCGTGTCAGCGGCGTGGAAGAGAGCTTGTCGTCCTCAAACATACGGATCAGCTCGTCGGTCACATCCCGGTTGAACATGAACGCATTCACCTCATAATCGTAGCGCAGGCTGCGGCTGTTCAGGTTGGCGGAACCCAACGTGCAGAAGATGTCGTCGACCATCATAATCTTGGAATGATGAAATCCGCCGTTGTACAGATAGACCCTTGCACCCCGTTTGGCAAGCTGATAGGCAAAATAAGTGGAAGCGTCGGGCGTAAAGGGGATGTCCGACTTGGCGGAAATCATAATCTCCACGTCGATACCACGGTCAATGGCGTCCTTCAGGGCTTTCTTGATGGAATGGGTCGGGACAAAATATGGATTGATGAGTTGGATTTTCCGCTGTGCCGCGTCGATGGATGCTACATAAGCCCGACGTATCGACTTCGGGGTGCGTCCGGGATACCGGTCTACAATCGCCATCTCCACACTGTCGGTCACTGCCTCGGGCTGTGGGAAATAAGCGGCTTGTGCAACCAGGTCTTCATGGGTCACCTGCTTCCACATGTCCATGAAAATCAGTTGGAGTTCCGCCACGGCAGGACCTTCCACCCGCATGTGCATGTCGCGCCACTTGCCCACGACTTCCGTCCCGTTGATGTAATAGTCCGCCACATTCATGCCACCCATGTAGGCGACGCGTCCGTCAATGACCACAATCTTCCGGTGGTCACGCTTCAGGACATGATTCACGTAAGGGAAGCGGATGGGGTCGAAGGCATAAATCTGGATTCCCAACCGGCGCAGCTTGCGCAGGTGACTGTTCTTCAACGGCTGGTTGTTGGACATGTTCCCGAAGTCATCAAACAGGGCACGCACCTCCACGCCTTCCTTCACTTTCTCCGCCAACAGGGCAAAGAGCGCATTGGCAATGGAGTCGTTGCGGAAGTTGAAATATTCCAGGTGCACATGATGCCGGGCACGGCGCACCTCTTCAAACAAATCTGCAAACTTGTCCTTACCGCTTTTCAGCAGTTTCACCTGATTGCCTTCGGTCACCTTGACACCGGAGTCCATCAGGAAGTGTTTCACTATCGAGTCGCTGCTCACTGCCGGCTGCGCCCACAAGCACTGCACAGACAGCAGACAGGCTGTTATCCAAACAATCAGTCTAATATTCTTCACCTTCAATGCGTTTAAATTAAAGAAGAGGATTGTCGGAAGCTGTTCCGGTCTACACGAAAGCCGGACCGACATCACCCGACAAATTCAAAACCTAAACCCAAATCGGTCATTAAACCGCTCAAAGTTCCTGACTGTTCCAAAAGAGCAAGATGCTCAAAGTCTAATGACCGACTTGGGATAAAAGGTCTGCAAAATTAGTGCTTTTCAGCCAAATAAGCGCAAGGAAGCGGAGTAAATCCTCCGGGCATACAAAAAAATAGCCGTCGCAAGCACCCGGCTCACGACGGCAGTTTTCAATCCGGCTTTATGGGAAGCCGCTTATTTCTTGGCAGAATCCGGTGCAAGAATCAGGTCAAGCACATCGGCATTCTTGAAGAATCTCTTCGTAAAGTCCTGAACATCCTTCGGAGTCAACGATTTCATGATTTCCTCGTAGTTCTTCGGGTCGTTCAAGTCAATGCCCATCTGGTAGTAGCTGGTCAGGACAGACATCCAGTAGCCATTGTGGTTCTTGCTCTGTTCGCTCTCCTTCAAGGCGTTCTTCACCACCTTGTCGAGTTCTTCGGTTGTCACACCATCCTTGATGATTTTGTCAACCTCTGCATAGAGCAACGGCTTCAGTTCGGCAGCCTTTGCAGGGTCGCAGTCGAACTGCATGGAGATGTTGTAGCTGTTCACCGGTTCACGCGAAACGTTTCCGCTCACGCCTACCCCGTATGTACCACCCTGCTCCTCGCGGATGGACTTGGTGTAGCGGTTGGTCAGGATGTTGGCAAGGATATCAATCAGGTAACCGTCCTTCAACGTATACTTCATTTCGTGAGTGAACGACACGAGTACCGTTGACTTCGGGTTCTGCAACGGGAAGTAGAGTACTTTCTCCACCTTGCCCTTCGGACCTCTCACCTTCCGGTCAACCCATTTCTCATGACGGTTGAGCGAGGGGATGGAACCGATGTATTTCTCAACCATTGCCTTTGCCACTTCCTGCTCCACATTACCGACAATGATGAAGGTGAAGTCGCTGGCATCGCAGATGCGGTCACGATAGACTTTCTCGATACGGTCCAATGTAATCTTGTCCAGATAAGCCTCGTTGAAGAGGAGGGTACGGGGATTGTAGTCAGTCGAAATCAGGCTCAGAGAGTCCTGCATCATCTTCTGCGGTTGTCCCTCCATCTGCTGTACGCGGATGCGGTTCTGGCTGAGCAGTACCTCGTGTGCCTTGGCATCGAAGCGCGGTTTCTGGAAGCGGAGGTAAATCATCTGCATCATGGTCTCGAAATCCTGCGGCGTAGCACTTCCGCTCACGCTCTCATACAGACCGCCGATACCGATGCCCGTACCTGCCTTCTTACCGGTCAGCACTTTTCTCAGGGAGATGGCGTCATAGTCGCCCAGACCATAAGCAGCCACGAAGGCGCTCACGTTGCTGGCGGCAGGCAGCAGGTCGAGGTCGGCATACATGGAAGTACCACCAGCACTGAAGGCGCTCAATGCCACGTTGTCCTTCTCGAAGTCAGCTTTGCGGAATACCACCTTGGCACCGTTCTCCAACGTCCATTCTACAGCCTCAAACTGCGGAAGTTCCTTCGTAGCCACAACCTTGGAACCCTTCAGGTCCTCGGCAATCAGGCTACCGCTTACCACATTGTCGGTATAAGCCTCCACGGGCTTGCCCTCAGTAGCTGCGATGATGTCACGGGCTTCCTGCTCGGTCAGGTGGGTCACACCCTCGCTCGGACCGGAGATAAGGATGACACGGTTGTCAGCCTTCCACCATTTCTTCACCTGGTCTGATACCTCCTTGGCAGTGATGGTCGGAATGACCTTCTCGGCAGCAGCCACATAGTCCTCCGTACTGATCATGCCGGCATTCTCCAGGAAGTTGGCCTGCATGTCGCGGATGTATTGTTCGTTGTTGGTCTTGTCGACGTCTTTCAGCATCGAGCGCAAGCTGGTGAGCATGTTGGTCTTCACACGGTCCAGTTCGGACTCGGTAAACCCGTGTTGGATGACACGTTCGTTCTCACGGATGACAGCCTCCAGGGCTTCCTTCTCCTGATTGGGTTTGGCAGTGGCAGACAACGAATAGCCTGCATAGCCGCGCACCATACCTCCTACCCCTATGGAGGCACCCAGGAAGGGAGCATTGCCACGCTGGATGATTTCAGCAATACGGTTTGACAGCATCGTGTTGTAGAAGCTTTGCATCAGACCGTCCTTGATGTCCTGATAAGTCACCTTGCCGGTGTTGTCCTCATCGCGGTAAATGCGTACCAGTTCCACCCGTGAGCTGGTGGCTTCCTTGTCGGTTGCCAGACAGAAGTAGGTCTCTTCGTGAGACGGGATTTCATAGAACGGACGCTTGGCAGGATTCTTCACGGCAGGAATGGAAGTGAAGATATCCTTGATCTTCTGTTCCATCTTTGCCACGTCAAAGTCGCCCACGATGGCGATGGCCTGCAAGTCGGTGCGGTACCACTTGTGATAGAAGTCACGGATGGTCTGCGGCTTGAAGTTCTGGATGACGTTCAAGTCACCGATGACATCGCGCTCCACATACTGGGACCCCTTCAGCAAGGCAGCCAGCTGCTGTTTCTGCAGACGGGCGGCACTGGTGTTACGGGTACGGTACTCTTCGGTGATGACACCACGCTCCTCGTCGATATCCTTGTCGGAGAGCGTCAGGTAATAGGTCCAGTCGTGCAGAATCAGCAGACAGGTGTCAATGACAGCCTCATCGGTCACAGGCACCGAGCTGATGTTATAGACCGTCTCGTTGTGGGCTGTGTAGGCATTCAGGTTACCACCGAATGACACACCGTGACGCTCCAGGGTGGAGATCATGCTGTTGCCCGGGAAATTCTTACTGCCGTTGAATGCCATGTGCTCCAGGAAGTGTGCCAAACCGTCCTGGTCGTCATTCTCCAGCAAGGCGCCGGCGTTACGGATGATGTAGAAGCTGGCGCGCTCCTTAGGTTCTTCATTGTGACGAAGATAATAGGTCATGCCGTTCGGCAATTTACCCACCAACGTTTTCGAGTCGGCAGGCAATGCCTCGTTCCAGTTTATCTGTTGGGCATAACCCAAGAGACAAAGGAAGAGCAGAGGCAGGAAAAGTAACTTTCTCTTCATGTTCGTTGAATAGTTAAATGATTGTCGAACAAAAGTAGTCCTTTTCATAGACATACAAATATTTTACATGCTAAATAGTGAAAACAGATAATAAAAAAACAAGAAGGAAAGGAGCCAAAAGCGGAACAGAAGCACTCCTTAATAACATTTTGACAACAAAACAGAAAGAGCAAGGGTTTTCAACCGACATCCACAAGGGTTACAATCCGCCCATGCAGTCATTAATCCGAACATTTTATCACCTGTCCCGACAGGGGCATTCTTTAAAGATTCGGGACGCATTTAACGTTTAAAGCTTAAATACGTAAAGATTCGTCTTAATGTTCCGGACGGGATTCCTCACCCAGATAATAGACCACCGACACCCGATTGCGACGCAGCACCTGCTTCACCTCTTCGACTTGCTGCATCTCCACCCGTCCGTCGACCCCCAAGGCAATTTCAAGGGGTCCGTCGGTCTCTACCGACTGTTGCGACAGACGAAGCCGATGTTCCAGCTGTCCAAGAGGCAACACATCGTCGTCCCACTGCACATAAGTCTTTCCTTGCTCCATACCTATATAGATATAGTGCAGACCGGACATCTCACCCACCTTCTCCAGCCCTTGTCCGGCAGGCAACTCCAAGGGTACATGAGGCGAAGATTCCCGCATGTTGGTCACAATCATGAAGAAGAACAGCATGGTGAATATCAGGTCGGGCAGCGAGGCTGTGTTCAGTCCTGGAATCTGCCGACGTTTCCTGCGCATGAACATTCCCATCAGTCACGCCCTCCTTTCTCCTCCGCGGTCATCGTCTCGGAAATGCGCTGCG
Organism: Bacteroides sp. Marseille-P3684; assembly: GCF_900291465.1. Taxonomy (GTDB): domain Bacteria; phylum Bacteroidota; class Bacteroidia; order Bacteroidales; family Bacteroidaceae; genus Phocaeicola_A. The sequence continues at coordinate 1,823,323 of NZ_LT985808.1, read as the reverse complement.
GATAACAGGCACGGATGGCTTCCTGCTGTTCGGAGGAGGCGCGGTCAAAGGTGCAATGGAAACGTTTCTCCGCCTCGGCATCGCGCAGTTCGCAGTAAGCCTCCAGCAACAGGTTCTGCACCTCGAAATAGGTCCGGTAATCGGTATGGGGGTCATAACGCAACGCGATGACATGGGTATCCGTCACCTCCACTGTTCCCAGCAACGGCACTTCGCGCGAGTGCTTCTCCGGCAACGACTCCTCATTGTCCGGATTGGCAATGAAATGCTTCACACGCTCCTTGACGTCCGTCAGTGGGATTTCTTCGGAACCTGCAAACAGCCTGCCTTCTCCGTCCAGACGGAACACCAGCAGGTCACGCTCCTTCACCCGCAAGGGTTCCACACGCACCGAGTCGGTCGAAGGGGGAAGCTCACGACGGATGCTCTTCTTCACGCCCATGGAGGTGGCGAGCAGGAAGAACACCAGCAGCATGAATGCCATGTCGGCGGTCGACGTAGCATTGATTTCAGGCACTCTCCGTTTGATGCGCTTCCCAAACATAGACTTCAGCGTTTAAAATGGATACGACGGAACACGCCCGTCACGGACAGGACCGCACAGAGTACGGCGACGACCAGCAACAAATAGATGGCATAGAGCAGCATGTCGGTCACACGCAGCCAGACCACACTTTCAAACCACTCCCCGTTGACCAGCATCGGACGGGACGAAGCACACAGCAACGTCACCCCCAGCAGCAGGATGAACAGCCCCGTACCCGCCACCAGACGGTAGGCACGTCTGCGTGTCTGACGCCAGACACGGGCAAAACGGAGAGCAACGGCACCCAATGCCACCCCGACAGCCAGCACCGTCATGGCATAGACCACATAGAGCAGCACGTCGGTGTTCAGCGGCAGGTTGTAATCGCCGACCGGATTGTCATAGCCGACCCCGAAGAAGAGTGCGACTGCCACCAGCACCAGTGCCAACAGCACATAGAGCACGGCATAGGAGACCTTGTAGAAACAACGGGCTTTCATGGGACTTGCTTCTTTTCGCGTCGGGAGTTATACTGCAACAGCATGTCGAGCAACGAGATGGCGGCATCCTCCATATCCGCCGTAATGGACTCTATTTTGGAGAGGATGTAGTTGTAGAACACCTGAAGGATGAGTGCCACAATCAGTCCGAAGATGGTCGTGATGAGTGCCACCTTCATGCCTCCCGCCACGATGTCGGAGGAGATTTCGCCTGCCTGCTCGATGTCGTCAAATGCCATCACCATGCCGATGACCGTCCCGAGGAAACCGAGCGAAGGGGCGATAGTGATGAAGAGGGTAATCCAGGAACAGCCTTTCTCCAGGTAGCCCGCCTGCACCGTGCCGTATGCCACGATGGAGCGTTCCACCACCTCGATGTCCTCATCGGCACGCATCAGTCCCTGGTAGCAGATGGACGCTACCGGTCCCCGGGTGTCGCGGCAGAGGGTCTTGGCCTGTTCCACATCCCCCTGTTGCAAGGCATCGTCGATGCCCGTCAGCAGACGCTTGGCATCAATGTCCGCCAGGCTCAGGTAGATGATGCGCTCGATGCACAGGGCGAGACCGAGCACCAGCGTGATGGCAACCAGGGACATGAAGCCCGCGTTGCCTTCGATGAACTTTTCCTTGACCACCTGGTGAAATCCCGTCGCCTGTTGTGCCTCGCCGAGTGCCGCCTGCACCTGTGCCCCTACTTCAGCGGGGAAGAGCAGACAGAGGAGACACAAGCCTACTCCTATCCATTTCATAGTTTGAGTTCTTAAGTTTTTGAGGTTGTATGTTCATTTGTCGGGCTGGAGCAGACGTCCGCCCGCCCCAACCTGCCCGGTCAAGCCTCCCAGCCCAACGCACTGGCGCCCAGGACTGCGGCATCCGAGTCCTTCAGTTCCGAAACCAGCAGACGGGTCTTGCCTTTGTAGATGGGCATCACGTTCGCCTCCATCGCCTCGCAGATGGGGTCGATGATGTAGTGCCCTGCCTTGGCGAGACCACCGAAGAGCACGATGGCTTCGGGACTGGAGAAGGCGATGAAGTTGGCGAAGGCCTCTCCCAGGATGGTTCCGGTGAAACGGAAAATCTCCAGGGCAAGCTTGTCGCCCTGCTCGGCAGCATCGTAAATGTCTTTTGAAGTGACCTTCTCCGGCGCAATGTTGCGCAGCAGGCTGGGTTCGTCGGACGAGGACAGCACCTCATGCACCGTGCGGACAATGCCCGTCGCGGAACAATAGGTCTCCAGGCAACCGTGACGGCCGCAGCCGCACAAGCGTCCGCCGGGACGTACAATGACGTGTCCCAGTTCTCCGGCAAAGCCGTCGTGTCCGTAGACCAACTGCCCATTGACAACGACGCCGCTGCCGACACCGGTTCCCAACGTAATCATGATGAAGTCCTTCATGCCGCGTGCCACCCCGTAGGTCATCTCACCCAACGCGGCAGCATTGGCATCGTTCGTCAGGACTACCGGGACACCCAGACGGTCCTTCAGCAACTGTGCCAGGGGGACAATGCCTTTCCACGGCAGGTTGGGAGCCTGCTCGATCTGCCCGGTATAGTAGTTTCCGTTGGGTGCTCCCACGCCTACGCCCTTGATGGTGTCGATGCCTCCGGCGGCATCAATCAGCACCATCAGACGTTCAGCCAGCGTATTCACGTAAGTATGGATATCCGGATAATCTTTTGTCTTGATACTGTCGTGTGAAAGAATGTTCGCACGTGCATCCACCACACCGAACACGGTGTTCGTACCTCCAATGTCAATTCCTACAGTGTAGGGCTTCTCCATGGTCTTTTCCATAACTCTTGTATTCTATTTGATTCAGCGCCCAAAATTACGAACAATATTTCTGTTTGCAATCAAGTTGCAAGTGCTTTCTCTTACCTTTGCAACAGTCAAACCGCTAAAACACATCACAGCTATGAAGAAATATATACCGGAAATCCTCTCCTTCGTGCTGCTTGCACTGGGAATCTGGCTTCGCAGCCATGCAACGGACCTGTTCCCCTTTCAGGGAGCGGAACTGCTCTACTTCCTGATTGCCTTCCTGCCGGTCGGCGTTCCCGTGGTGAAGGAGGCCTGGGAATGTATCTGCGAAAAAGAGTTCTTCAACGAGTTTACCCTGATGGTGCTGGCATCCATCGGAGCGTTCTACATCGGCGAATACCCGGAAGGGGTGGCAGTCATGCTCTTCTATTCAGTGGGCGAAAAGCTTCAGGATGGCGCCGTCAGCCGGGCACGCGGGCACATCCGTTCCCTGCTCGATGTGCGTCCGGAGACCGCACGTGTCGTCTCTGCCGACGGACAGACCGACGAACGGAATCCGGAAGCCGTACACCCCGGCGACACAGTGGAAGTGCGTCCCGGTGAACGTGTCCCGCTCGACGGAGTACTGCTCACGCCTCATGCCACCTTCGACACGGCTGCCCTGACGGGAGAGAGCATGCCTCGCCTCATCGAACGCGACGGCGAGGTACTGGCAGGCATGATTGTCACCGACACCCCTGCACGCTTCCGTGTCAGCCGTCCTGCCGGAGAGAGTGCCCTGGCACGCATCCTGCGGCTGGTCGAAGAGGCGTCCGCCCGAAAGGCACCGGCCGAACTCTTCATCCGACGCTTTGCCCGTGTCTACACACCGACGGTCACCCTGCTGGCTGCCCTGGTCGTGCTCTTACCTTATATATATAGTCTCTTTGCCCCCGGCTTCACGTATGTGTTCGACGACTGGCTCTACCGCGGACTGGTGTTCCTGGTCATCTCCTGCCCCTGTGCCCTGGTGGTGAGCATCCCGTTGGGCTATTTCGGAGGTATCGGTGCAGCCTCCCGACAGGGTATCCTGTTCAAGGGAGGGAACTACCTGGATGCCATCACCCGGATTGACTCGGTGGTTTTCGACAAGACCGGTACGCTGACGAAAGGGGAATTTGAAGTGAGCGAAATCCACGCCACCACGCTTTCCGAGGAAGGACTGCTCGAACTGGTGGCCTCGATGGAACAGCACAGCAACCACCCCATCGCCCAGGCCATCGTGCGGACGGCAAACGAACGTCGGCTACCCCTGCGGACCTTCCCCGAAGAGAAGGAAATGAGCGGACTGGGCATCCGGACCACCTCCGCCAACGGACACACCTACCTGGCAGGCAACAGCCGGCTGCTCCGTCAGGAAGGAATCAGCTATCCGGCAACTGTGGACGAGATGGAGGAGACCGTCATCCTCTGCACCATCAACGGGCACTATGAGGGCTACCTCGTGCTGTCGGACACCGTGAAAGCGGACAGCGCAGCCGCCATCCAGGCCCTGAAAGACTTAAAGATTGATAATATTCAGATGCTCTCGGGCGACAAACAGGGCATCGTCTCTAAATTTGCCGGACAATTGGGCGTCCGCCGGGCATACGGGAACCTCCTGCCTGAAGGCAAAGTGGCACACCTGAAGGAACTCAAGGACCACGGACACCGCGTGGCTTTCGTGGGCGACGGCATGAACGATGCACCGGTGCTGGCACTGAGCGACGTGGGCATCGCCATGGGCGGATTGGGCAGCGACGCCGCCATCGAAACGGCGGATGTGGTAATACAGACCGACCAGCCGGGCAAAGTGGCAACCGCCCTCCGCATCGGACGACGGACCCGGCAAATCATCTGGCAGAACATCACCTTTGCCCTGGGCATCAAAATCATCATCCTGCTGCTCGGCGTACTGGGTTTTGCCAACCTGTGGGCAGCTGTCTTTGCCGACGTCGGGGTGGCGATGCTCGCCATCTGCAATGCGCTGCGCATCCAGCTGGGCAAGTATGAAACGCCCCTTCCGGTACGCCCCTAACTCGCTATCAAACCATGGCAAATGAAGAAACCTATCTGAAACTGCTCGCCCTGCGCGACATCAAGCCTACCGCCAACCGCCTGTTGGTGCTGCGGGAGATGCTGGCTGCCGACCGTGCCTTCTCCCTGCTCGACCTGGAAGACCGCCTCGTGACGATGGACAAGTCGACCATCTTCCGCACCATTACCCTCTTCCTCGGACATCACCTCATCCACGCCATCGACGACGGTTCGGGGTCGCTGAAGTACGCCCTCTGCAGCAGCGACTGCAACTGCGAGGTGGATGACCTGCATACCCATTTCTACTGTGAGGCGTGCCACCGGACGTTCTGCTTCAAGCAAATACACATTCCCCGGGTCACCCTGCCCGAAGGTTTCTCCATGAACAGCATAAACTATGTCATCAAGGGACTTTGCAACGAGTGTGCCCGGAAAGCAAAAAGAAAGGGAAAGACACCAGACGCTTGACAAAACCGACAAAAACACGTTTTTCGGCTAACGCATACTTTGCAGATTTCCGTCAAACCAGCAAGCAAAAGCAAACGTCTGTGAACAAAAACGGCTTAAAAAGCCTCTGATTTTAGAAAACTATACATTTCATTTTCGAAATACTTACATTTTGAGGCTCAAACAATATTGTTTCACGTGCGAAACACAAGTGTTTGACGAGTCAAACAATATTGTTTCACCTTCCAAACAATATTGTTTCGTCCGCAAAACTCAAATCTTCGGAAACTAAAAGGCAAAAAGTGCAGGTTTCGCTTGCTGGAAGATGAACGGCGTCAACAAATCGGAAGCTATTAAAAGGGAACATAAGAAAGGATACAACTCACTTCGGAAGAAGACAATCCCCCGGAAAGCGTTCAAAAGGAAAGGAAATACTACTCTACACCTGACACGGTGTATTTTGCGAATCGCTCCAGAATGCCCTTTTCAGCCACCAACTCGTATTCGGGTGCAACGAAGGGCACTGCGGAGCGATTCATTTGACATTTTGACATTATGACAAACAGTCCGGATGGCGTTCATCTCCGGATGCGGCGCATCGCCTCCTCGCAGTCCTCCCGTTCGCCGAAGGCAGTCAGGCGCACATACCCTTCCCCACTCGGTCCGAAGCCGATGCCGGGAGTAGTCACCACATGGGCCTCATACAGCAACTTGTCGAAGAACTTCCACGAGCTCATCCCGTCCGGTGCCTGCACCCATACATACGGTGCATTCACGCCTCCATACACCTGGAAGCCCGCCGCCGAAAGGCTCTCACGCATGATGCGTGCATTCTCCATGTAGTAGGCAATGGTCTCCCGTATCTGTGCCTGACCTTCCGGTGTATAGACCGCCTCGGCGCCCCGCTGGGTGATGTAGCTCGTCCCGTTGAACTTGGTACACTGACGGCGGTTCCAAAGCGGATTGAGCGGGATGCGCTTCCCCTCGAAGTTGGCGGCTGTCAGCTCCTTGGGCACCACCGTATAGCCACAGCGTACGCCTGTAAAGCCGGCTGTCTTCGAGAAACTGCGAATCTCGATAGCGACCTTCTTCGCACCGCGTATCTCGTAGATGGAGTGCGGAACGTCGTCCTCGCTGATATAGGCCTCGTAGGCGGAATCAAAAATCAGGAGCGTGTCGTTTGCCAAGGCATAATCGACCCACTGCTTCAGCTGTTCACGGGTCAGCGTGGTGCCGGTCGGGTTGTTCGGATAACACAGATAAATCAGGTCGATGCGGTGCTTGGGCAGTTCGGGAACAAAGCCGTTTTCCGCCGTACAGGGCAGATAGGTAACGTTGCTCCACTTTCCCTGCTCATCGAGCACCCCCGAACGACCGCACATGATGTTGCTGTCGACATAGACCGGATAGACCGGGTCGGTGATTGCCATGCTGTTGTCCCAGCGGAGCAGTTCGCCGATGTTGCCCAGGTCGCTCTTCGCGCCGTCGCTGATAAACACCTCCGACGGGCTCAGACTGATGCCGCGCGGTGCGAAGTCGTGCCGGATGATGGCATCAATCAGGAAATCGTACCCCTGCTCGGGGCCATATCCATGAAAGGTGGCAGCCTCCGCCATGTCGTCCACCGCACGATGCATGGCCTCGATGCAGGCTTTGGGCAGCGGACGGGTCACATCGCCAATACCCAGACGAATCAGCTGCGCCTTCGGGTGCGTCACTTTAAAAGAGTTTATCTTCTTCGCAATGTCGGAAAACAGGTAGCTTCCCGGAAGTTTCAGAAAATGTTCGTTTACCAGTGCCATAGTATGTTATTGCTTTTTCTTGTTCTTATGCTTGTCAACGGACGAAGATACGGCTTTTCTCCAGCCGACGCTCCTCCTCCGCTATACATTCCAATCAATTTCTCCGTCAAAGACCTTCGTTGCCGGTCCCGTCATCAGGATGTGTCCGGTGGAAGCGTCCCAGTCCAGTTGCAGGGTCCCGCCGTCCATCTCCACCTCCACCTTCCGTTCACACAAGCCCGAGGCGATGGCGGCAGCTGCCGTGGCACAAGCACCGGTGCCACAGGCCTGGGTCACTCCGGAACCACGTTCCCAGACACGCATCCGGATGTGTCGTGCGTCGATGACCTGTGCAAACTCCACATTCACCCGGTCGGGGAAATGCGGATGGTGTTCCAGCCGCGGTCCCACGGCTGCCAAATCAATCTCCATCACCCTGTCGACAAACAGCACCAGATGCGGATTGCCCATCGACACGGCAATGCCCGTGTGTGCCGGCGCCTCACAACCGAGTGTCAGCGGATGGATGTCCGAAGGTACTCCCATGTCCACCGTGACCCGGTTCACACGGTTGTCCGCATCGACATCCAGATGGAGCCGACGGATGCCGGAAAGCGTATCGAGTGCAATGTCCCTCTTTGCCGTCAATCCTGCTTCATACACGTATTTGCCGATGCAACGGCTGGCATTGCCACACATCTTCGCCTCCGAACCGTCGGCATTGAAGATACGCATGCTGAAATCGCCTTTCTCCGACGAGCCTATCAGCACCAGTCCGTCGCTGCCGATGCCCGTGTGAAAACGGCTCCACTCCACCGCCCATTTACCGGGTTCATCGACCGGATAGTTCATCGTGTTGACATAGATATAGTCGTTTCCTGCGCCGTGCATTTTCGTAAATCTGACTTTCATAACGTCTGCATTCTTTCGAGTTAAACATTCACTGATGTCATCCTTTCCCCGACATATCCATCAATATGCAAGTAAAGTCCATCAGTTTCCTTGCGTTTGGTTACAAAAGTAGGTATCCTCTCCCGAAAGTCATACAGATAGTCCCTTTTTATTCCGTTCGAAGCGCACCTTCTTACAGTCATCACAAAACAAGCATCTATTAAAGATAAACAGAAAGCATTTAATCAAACTTTCATTTCAATCCGTCACTTTTCGATTTACCGACAACCTCTTGTCGTCCCGACAGACGAAGGACGGACCGCCCTGCACCGGACGGTAACATTTATTGTACATAATTATGCTAAGCCTGTCCGTTTCTTCGCGGATATCATGGAAAACTGCGTATCTTTGTGCCGAACTCTATTTTTAATGATGATGAACAAACAAACTGGACTAAGCACAATTGAAGAAGGCATTGAGGAAATCAAGGCCGGAAAAGTAATCATAGTGGTCGATGACGAGGACCGCGAGAACGAAGGCGACTTCATCGTGGCAGCCGAGAAGGTGACACCGGAAATCGTCAACTTCATGATCACCCAGGGACGCGGTGTGCTCTGCGCCCCTCTGACCCAGGAACGTTGCCGCGAACTGGAGCTGGAGCCCATGACACAACGGAACACCTCGCTGCTGGGTACCCCGTTTACCGTCACCGCCGATTTGCTGGGACACGACTGCACGACCGGTGTCTCTGCCCACGACCGTGCAGCCACCATCCGCGCCCTGAGCGACCCTGCCTTTCAGGCGGATGATTTCGGACGTCCCGGACACATCTGCCCCCTCTATGCCAACGAACGGGGTGTGTTGGGACGTGACGGACACACCGAAGCCGCCATCGACCTGGCACGCCTTGCCGGTCTGCGTCCTGCCGGAGCCCTGATTGAAGTCATGAACGCCGACGGGACCATGGCACGTCTGCCTCAGCTGCTGGAGATTGCCGGACGCTTCGGCCTGAAAGTCATCTCGATTGCCGACCTGATTGCCTACCGTCAGCGCAACAACTGCTGAACATAAAACCGGGAGACACCCGCGTACAGACAGGACGGAGAATCCCTCCGTTCCCAGCCGTACCCGGATGTCTCCCGTCTTCTTTCACGGACAAAAACAGCCGGAAAAACAGAAAAAGCCCCGCATTTCAGTCAGCATTTGAAAAACAAACAGTAATTTTGTCCGCATACATCCTATTTGTCAAACACGCTGACTATGATTATCAAGAGTATACTAGATACCGACCTGTATAAGTTTACGACCTCGTACGCTTATATCAAACTGTTCCCGTACGCCATGGGAACCTTCACGTTCAAGGACCGGGATGAAACGGAATATCCCGACGCATTCGTCGAAGCCCTGAAGGAAGAAGTGAAAGCCATGAGCAGCCTCCGTCTCACTACCGGAGAAATCCGGTTCATGTCGGGCGCCTGTCGTTTCCTTCCCCCGTTCTACTGGGAATGGCTTTCGTCGTTCCACTTCGACCCGGAGAAAATCCGCATTGAACGGGATGAGCAACATCACCTGCACGTAGAGGTGAGCGACTTCATGTATAAGGTAACCCTCTATGAAGTCCCTCTGCTCGCCATCATCTCCGAACTGCGCAACCGGTTCTTCGGCAACGTAGCCAACATGGAACAAATCTGCTCCAAACTGGCAGAAAAGGTGCAGCTCTCGGACGAGCACAAACTCACCTTCTCGGAATTCGGGACACGGCGTCGCTTCTCCTTCAACGTGCAGGACGCCGTCATCAGCTACCTCAACGAAAATGCGCACTACTGCGCCGGAACCTCCAACTGCTACTTCGCCATGAAATACAACATGAAACCGCTGGGGACGCATCCCCACGAATGGTTCATGTTCCACGGCGCACAGTTCGGCTACAAACATGCCAACTACATGGCACTCGAGAACTGGGTCAATGTCTACGACGGCGACCTGGGCACTGCCCTGTCGGACACCTATACGTCAGACATCTTCCTGAGCAACATCAGCCGCAAGCAGGCCAAGCTCTTCGACGGCGTCCGCTGCGATTCCGGTGACGAATTCCTCTTCACCGACCGCCTCATTGCCCGTTACCGCGAGCTGGGAGTCGACCCGACGACCAAGACCATCATCTTCAGCAACGCCCTCGACTTTGACAAGGCACTCCAGATACAGGACTACTGCCGCGGCAAGATACGCTGCTCGTTCGGCATCGGCACCAACCTCACCAACGACACGGGCTACAAACCTTCCAACATCGTGATGAAGCTCGCCCGCTGCAAGATGAATGTCAACCAGCCGTGGAAAGAGTGTGTCAAGCTCTCCGATGACCTGGGCAAGCACATGGGCAGCGACCAGGAAACGGAAGCCTGCCTCTACGAACTGGGACTGAAGTAACCCACTGCCGCACACACCGTCCGGATACAACAAGACGCCGGTAACACGATCCGATTGCCTTTGCAAAGGGAAGCGTGTTACCGGCGTCTTCAGTCTGTAGTCCTCTCTCTCGGACCTATTCCACGTCAGCAGCTTCTGCCCGACTCGTCGATCATCCGACGGATGCGTGCATTCAGCTCATCAGCCTGCATCAGCTCTTCCAACGTCAGGTGCATGCGGTAGTGCCAGTAGTTGAGCGGGTTGGCAGGCACATTGATGCGTTCGCGCTCCACATCCGGACAGCGCAACTGTTCGTCGGTCGACATCCAGTCCTGCCAGCTCAGGATGCACAGCATCGACGGGGAAGCCAGCTGACGTCTCAGGATAGCCTCGCACGTCGCCCCATCCACATCCGACGGGGCAGAGCCCTGACGTTGCAGCACCCAGTGCCAATAGTCATCCGTCAGGGCAGGCGTCTCACGCCACCACCCCCGCAAGGTTGTCATGTCATGGGTCGACACCGTGCAGACGGAGCTGTAGGGATAATGCGGCACATCGGCAAAGGCCAAGCCGGGAGTCTTCGGCATCCGTTCAATCTCCAGGCTCAAGATGCGCAGCTGCTCCATCACCCAGGGCACACATGCCGGAATCATTCCCAAGTCCTCCGCACAGGAAAGCATCGGGGTGCACTGTGTCAGCAGCGGCAGCTTCTTCATCGCCTCGTGATACCAGAAGTCGTTGTGACGTTCGTAGTAGAAATGATGGTGCAGCCGTGCAAAGGCGCCCTTCTCATAGCGGTTGAGACGGCTGTAGAAATAGTCGTCCTGTGCCTGGATGCGCGGATGGAAACGGTTCGGCTGGTACGTGTCGCGAATGAAAAGCACGTTGCTGATCAGGGCGTACAGTCCGTCACGCAGACGCAGACTGCGGGCATCCTCCTTCCCGGCAAAATATGCCTCTACCTGACGTTGGGTGGCATACTCGGGATACAGCTCATACCGCCCGTCCCAGCTGGGATGGACAAACTCTTCCTTCACGATGACGGCATCATTGCCGAACGTCCGGTTCAGCAGCTCGTCGTCGATGTAAGGTTTCGTATAGAAGTCTTCACGGAAAGGCAGTCCGAAGCTCTCAATCTCCTGCGGCGAAAGCGGGAGTGCCGGGACGAAGTGTCCCAAAAGCCCGTGCACGGCATGCGAAGGAATTTCCCAGATACGGAAGAATCCCAGGACGTGGTCGATGCGGTATGCCGTGAAGTATTCCGCCATCTTGCTAAACCGGCGCACCCACCAACGATAGCCGTCCTGTGCCATCCGCTCCCAGTCATACGTAGGGAGTCCCCAGTTCTGTCCGTTCACCGAGAAGGGGTCAGGCGGCGCACCTGCCTGTCCGTTCAGGTGGAAGTAATGCGGTTCCGTCCATGCCTCCACACTGACCCGGCTGACTCCGATGGGAATGTCGCCCTTCAGAATGACACCGTGCGAACGTGCATAATCGCTCACATTCAGCAACTGGCAGTGGAGCTGGTACTGCATGTAGTAAATGAGGGCAATCTCATCATGAGCGGCACTGCCGGGAGCCGCCAACTTCTCGATGGCTTTCCGACTATAGACGGCATAATCTCCCCATTCCGAGAAATCGGGCGTCCCGAACTTGTCACGCAGGTAGCAGAATGCCGCATAGGGACGCAACCAGTCTTCGTTGTCGGCAAAGAACTTCCGGTAAGCCTCTGTCTTCAGGATCGCTGCCCCCTCTTCCGCAAACTTCAGACGAACGTACTCCCACTTCGCCTGGTTTACCCGTTCGTAGTCCACATCGGGCAATGCATTCAGCTCGACACGCAACTGCTCGAACCCGGCATTCTTTCCGGCATCCGCCAGCTTGCCCAGCTGATTCAGGTCAATGAACATCGGGTGAAGCGCATAGATGGAAATGGCTTTGTAAGGATAAGAGTCTGTCCACCGGTGAGTCATGGTGGTGTCATTGATAGGAAGTATCTGGATGGCCTGCTGATGGGTCAGTACCGCCCAATCGACCAAACGTTTCAGATCGCCGAAGTCCCCTACTCCGAAGCTCTGTTCCGAACGGAGTGAAAAGACTGGTATCGCCGTTCCCGCCAGGCGGAGGAGCGGCAAGTCGAACGGTATTTCGGACTCGGGCAGGACCAAGCCTTCCCCCTGTCCCGGCAAATATTGCCACTGATGATTGTTGCCCTGCTCCCAATGCACTTCGCCCTCCGGACTGACCAGAATGAACTTGTACTCAAAAGGCACGGTCAGTTCGTCTGCCGGGACAGCAGCCACCCACAGATGAGGGGCCAACTGGTGCATCTCCACGGCACGGCATACCTCCCAGGCTCCCAGCACTCGGTGACTACCGACCAGTTTCATCCGCCACCCGGGAGCCGGCAACATGGGACAAGTGGCACGGAAGACCACCTGCTTTGTCCCACCGGGAAGCATGACTTTCTCCTCAACCTCTCCCTGACGGGCAACGAATGCCGAGGTGAAAAAATAGGCATCCGACGGGATGTCGCGCCAGTCATCAAACACCCGGCAGGTCTTTGCCACACCGGGCATCAGGTAATGAGGCGCCAGATGCCACTCCCGGCGTGTGCAATGTCCGCCGGCAAACACACAATAATAATAAGGTATAGGCTTGCCTCCCTTCGGAAGCTCTGCATCCCCGGTCCAAAGCGAACCGTCATCTGTATGCAGGTCGACGTTCCTGTCAGGCAGAACGACCTTCAGGCTTTCTCCCCAGACCGTACGATAATGAATCTGAAACGTTGTTTTCATCGTATTTGAGATTATGAATGATGACAAAGATAAAGCCTTTTGACGGAAAAAGGCACTTCCTTGCACATTTTTTACGCCAAACCTTTGCAGTATTCAAAAAAAGCGTTACCTTTGCAACGCTTTTGAAAGGAAGTACTTCTGCAAAGGAGTTTGGAGAGGTGGCAGAGTGGTCGATTGCGGCGGTCTTGAAAACCGTTGTACCGAGAGGTACCCGGGGTTCGAATCCCTGTCTCTCCGCTGATAAGAGCCTGAGTTTTAGAAACTCAGGCTCTTTTTGTAACAGACAATAAGCCTCCCAAGCGAGGGCTCAGTTTATTTTCCTGGGAATTTCATCCATTGTAAAAGTAAATCTTCTACCTCTTTAGCACCTGTTTCCTTAGCTAAAGCAAGAGGGGTGTTGCCGTTACTATCTTTTATATTAAGATCTGCATGATATTCTAAAAGCAACTTTACCAGTTCAATGTTATTATTGGCAATGGCTTCCATAATCGGATATACGTTGTATATATCGTATGGACTTTGGTAACCGTTTACATCAATGCCATGCTCCAGCAATATGCGGGCTAACTTCACATTAGACAATTTACAGGCGTATGTCAGGAGCGTCAGCCCGTATTCGTCACTATATAATCTGTTATTAATGTCCTTATACCTGGTAAGAGCATACGTCAGTACATCCTCTTTGTCAAAGTAAATTGCCGTATAGAATATGTCAAACTCATAAAAATCGTTACCCATTGCCATAGGTTCATCTTTTGCTGCCAGCAACCGTTTTATGGTTGCCATATCATTATCACGGCAGGCAACCCCCAACGGATAAAGTTGATAGGTTACATCCCGTATAGTATCTTGCAGCAATGTGCTTGCTTTCACGCTATCAAAGCAACAAAAAAACGTTGCAAGAAAAAGTAATGTCCAATTTATTATCTTCATATTTACTTTTTTAAGTCGCACATTAATGCTAATGGTTTGGGGGAGGAACAGCGTTAAGCTGTTATCTCGACCTTGTTATCGTTCATTACGAATAGATAAGACTTCAATACAAGCCTTGTTTATTCTATTTATAATATCATTCTCTTGGATAAACTCTTTTCTTATAGGGATATCCCAATTGTGGTCTTGTATCACATATAGAATAAATCCTTTAGAGTAAAATCCAACATCAATGATATAATTTTTATATGCTAATTGAAGCATATCTTCTTTGAGCAGAAGCTTATCATGGGTATCTATATACTCTGATAAATCATCTAAAACGACTGTAAAAGATTTATTATATATCACGGCTTGATTATATTTTTAATAATTGACGATAATGTATTAATAAATGCACCTTTAGGTGTAGGATATTTCGATAACCGACACCCGGCAGGTGTGTTTCCTAATCTCTAATAGCTGTACCATCCTTTTCTTCCTTGAAAAGAACGATGCGACCCTGTTGTTGCTGAGCCTTATCCATGTCGCAGAGTTTTGCTCCATGCGCACAAAGATAAGATAAAAGCATTCACTTCTGAACGACCGTTCAGGAACGCTTGCTCGTAAGACAGCCCGAAAAACATCTGCCGGAACAGGACCGCCGCTTTCTTCACGTCCGTATCACTCCTGAATTCTCCGCTGTCTTTCGCTTTCCGAATGACTTCTTAACCCAAAATCGCACCAGACTACTCGATGTCCTGCCTGGTTGCAAACACAGAACTCCCGAAGTCTGATGCGATTGGGAAGTTACCTTACTCTACCCGGAAGTCCGCCTGTCCGCGTACATCGGCTGAGGAAGCACAGACATAGGCATCGAAACGTCCAGGCTCTACCACCCAGTCATGGCTCTTTGCCGAGAAGAAGGACAGCATCGACCGGTCAATGGAGAACTCGACGGTCCGCGTCTCACCGGGCTGCAACTCGACCTTCTCAAAGGCTTTCAGCTCTTTGACAGGACGTACTTCCGAGGGTTTGCGCTGTCCGATGTACAACTGCACCGTCTCTTTACCGGCACGGTTGCCTGTATTGGTGATGTCCACGGACAGGACAATCTTGCCATCCGAAAGGGTCTTGGAGGAGAGGCGTGACTTGCCATACTCAAACGTCGTATAACTCAATCCGTAGCCGAAAGGGAACTGCGGTTTCACCTTGCGAGTGTCAAAGTGACGGTAACCCATGAAGATGCCTTCCTTATAGTAAACCTGCTTATTTACGCCCGGATAGGCTTCCGCTCCATATTCCATAAAAGGATAGTCTTCGAGACGTCTGGCAAAAGTGACGGGCAGTTTGCCACTGGGGTTCACCGTACCATCGAGCACACGGACCAGGGCTTCTCCTGCCATGGAACCCAGGTACCAGGCATGGACAAATCCTTTCACCTCGTCAATCCAAGGGGTCGCAAATGCATTGCCGCCAAAGGTACATACAATGATGTTCTTCTGGATGGCTGCCAGTTCCTGAATCAGCTCATCTTGTCCGAAAGACAGGTGGTAGTTCTCCCGGTCGGAGTTTTCACAATCCTGCCGGCAGTTCTTGTTCATGCCGCCAATGAAGAGGATGAGGTCTGCCTGACGGGCCTTCTCCAGCGCCTCTGCCTTCAGCTGACGGCTCAACGCCGGGTCCACCGGGTCTACCTTGTCATACATGGCTCTGCCCGAACTGTAGCCTTGGGCATAATCAATCTTTGCTCCAAACCGTTTTTGCAGACTCTCCAACGGAGACCAGTCGTGCAGGGTCTTCAGTTCCGAAGAACCGCCTCCCTTCGTCAGGGAACGCACGGCATTCTCGCCCACCACCAGGATACGCTCATACCGATTGAAATCCAAGGGCAGCATGTCCTCCGCATTTTTCAGCAACACGATACCTTCCTCACCAATCCGCAGACAGGCATCATAGTGCGCCTCGGAACACAGTGAGCCAATGACCTTCTGTCGATTCATCGACGTTCGGAAAATCGTACGCAGGACTCGCGTAGCCTTGTCGTCAAGTACCGACATCGGTATCTTGCCTTCATCAATCAGCTTCTCGAACTTGTCTGCCAGGTAATAGTCGTCGTAACCGAACTCTGCCTCCTTCACCTTCCCGTCGGTGAAGGTTCCCATCTCGATGTCCAGTCCGCCGGTAGCCGCCTGCCAGGTGTCCGTCGTGCCGCCCCAATCGCTGATGGTTGCTCCGTCAAAGCCCCAGTCGCGTTTCAGGATGCCGTTCAGCAACGAGTCATTCTGACAGCAATGTATCCCGTTCCAAAGAGGATACGACGGCATCACCGTCCACACGCCGCCTTCCTGCACCGCAGCCTTGAATGCCGGCAGGTAGATTTCATGCAGCGTACGCTCGTCCACATTGACATTGACGGCAAAGCGGTCAATCTCCTGATTATTCAATGCGAAATGCTTGAGGCAGCACGCTACCCCGTTTGCCTGCGCACTCCGGATGTAAGGCACAATCATGTGTCCTGCCAGGTACGGGTCCTCCCCCATGTATTCAAAGTTGCGTCCGTTGAGCGGTGTACGTGCCATGTTCACGCCGGGGCCCAGCATCACGTCCTTGCCCCGGAAGGCAAACTCCTCGCTCACTGCATTGCCATAGACTGCCGACAGCTCCGGGTTCCATGTGGCAGCGAGGCACGTCAGCGACGGGAACGCTACCACCGAGTCATTGGTCCACCGCGCCGGCTTCCACGTGTTCCATTCCAACTCTTCACGTACCCCGTGAGGTCCGTCGTCCATGTTCAGCTGACGGATACCCAAACGGGGCACTCCTGCCGAAGTGAATTTGCTCTGTGCATGCAGAAGCTGTATTTTCTCGTGTGTCGTCATGCGGCTCAGCGCATCCTGCACCCTCACTTCGAGCGGTTGTGAGTCATCCAGATACGCAGGGACCTGCGCCAGGGCAGAGGCTCCCATCATTAGGGCCATTGCCATCATCTTCAATCGTTTCATAGTACTCATATAGCTAATTGTTCGTGATTACAAGTTGTCCGGCTGCAAGCATCGGACTTACAGCCTCCAGCCGGATTGGTCCGGCATCTTTATCTTTCCGGATAACCACCAGTGCCTTGCCGAAGAAGGCTTTGCGGTGGTCAGCCTTGAAA
The DNA here is from genome assembly GCF_900291465.1 of Bacteroides sp. Marseille-P3684. Lineage (GTDB taxonomy): Bacteria > Bacteroidota > Bacteroidia > Bacteroidales > Bacteroidaceae > Phocaeicola_A. The sequence goes on along the minus strand of NZ_LT985808.1, from coordinate 1,806,088 downwards.
CGTTCCATACTGGTCGGAGAGCCATTGTCCACACCGATGACAGTCCCTCCGGATACGCTGAACCGCAAGTCATCTTCCGCCCAGGGGCAGAGGTTGCCGGCTTCGTCCGTGACATACGCATTGACAAAGACGGTCGTCTCGCCTTCATAGTCCACTTCAAGCCGGATGCGGGCAGGTGCTCCTGCGGTACGGATGGACGAGGAACGCACTTCCTGTCCGCCTTTACGCGCCACCACTTTCACTTCACCGGGCTCATAGGCGACCCGCCAGGCTACGTGGTACTGATGGCTGTCCTTTTTGGAGCGTACGCCCCGGCTCTTGCCATTGACAAACAGCTCCACTTCATCGGCGTCATTGTAATAGCACCAGAGGTCCACCGTCTGTCCTTCCGTCCAGTTCCAGTGAGGGAACAGGTGCAGCACGGGACGGTCGGTCCATTCGCTCTGATACATATAATAGATGTCTTTGGGGAAGCCCGCCAGGTCGATGATGCCAAAGTAACTGCTACGGGCAGGAAAGCCGTAAGGAGTCGGCTCGCCAAGGTAGTCAAAGCCCGTCCAGATGAATTGCCCGGCACAATAGGGCGTATGCTTGACAATGTCCCAGGTCTCTTCGTGGGTCGAGCCCCACGGGACGTGCTGGTTGTCATAGGACGAGCACATCATCGACGGGTCCGTATAGGGTTTGTCCCAACGTTCCGGAGCGATGAACAGGCTGTCCGACGGCATCCGGTAATAGCCGCGTGTCTGCAGGGCAGAGACACTCTCGGTGAGCAGGAACGGTTTGCCGGGGAAATTGCACGGAACATCTTTGATCCACTCACGATGGTAATTGAAACCAATGAGGTCGAGTGCACCGCTCTTGAAGAGGTGATTGTCGGGAGACGGTTCATTGCATCCTGCCGTGACGGGACGTGTACGGTCATACTTCCGCACAATCCCTGCCAGGTGCAGGGTCAGCAGTGAGTTGGGAGTCAGTTCCTCGCCGTGTGCCAGCGTGGAGCCATCGTGTCCGGCGTTCAGAAGGAGGTTCGCCTGTTCGAGCGTCAGCTCATCGGCACCGACACCGCTCCACTGCTCCAGTACCTCGTTTCCGATGGACCACACCAGGACAGAGGGATGGTTACGGTCCCGCAGGAGCAGGTCCGACAGGTCCCGTTCGTGCCACTTGTCAAAGAAACGGGCGTAGTCATTCCGGGTCTTCCGACGACGCCACATGTCAAAGCTCTCGTCCATCACGATGAACCCCATCTCATCGCACAGGTCCAGCAGTTCGGGCGCAGGAGGATTGTGACTGCACCGTATGGCATTGCACCCCATCGCTTTCAATTTCACCAGCTGACGGCACATCGCGTCTTCATTCACCGCCGCTCCCAGACAGCCCAGGTCATGATGCAGGCACACGCCATTGATTTTCAGATTGCGTCCGTTGAGCCAGAAACCGGTCGCGGCATCAAAGCGGAACTCACGGAACCCGGTCCGCGTGGTCACGGCATCGACAACTTCTCCATCGACCAGCACCTCTGACTTCAGGGTATAGAGATGCGGGCTGTCGACCGACCACCGTAACGGATGCCTTACACGCAGCTTTTGCCGCAACGACTTTGCCGACGTCACGGCGACCGTACGTCCGTCAGGGGCAAGAAGGGTATGACGGAACACCGGCCGGTGCTGACCGTCCGCATCGCCGGAAACGGCAAGCTCCACATCGACGGTACCTCCGACGTCTGTCACCACATGGACACCCCAGCGGGCAATGTGCAAGGGACTCGTTGCCGTCAGCCAGACATGACGGTAAATGCCACAGCCACTGTACCAACGGGAATTGGGCTGGTCGCTGTTATCCACCCTGACCGCCACCACGTTGTCGCTGTCCCGACGGACGTAGGGCGTCAGGTCATACTCAAACGAACTGTAACCGTAGGGACGGGAACCGACCTCATGTCCGTTGACATACACGGTGGAGTTCATGTATACCCCGTCGAACGCGAGATAGTAACGGCGCTCCCCTTCCGTTGCAGGCAACCTGAAATGTTTGCGATACCACCCGACGCCACCGGGCAAGGCACCGCCTCCCACTCCCGAAGGGTTCGTTGCCGAGAAGTCACCCTCTATCGCCCAGTCATGCGGCAGCGACAACTGACGCCACCGGCTGTCGTCATAACCGGGTTGTGCCATCTCCGGCTCGTCGCCCAACAGGAACAGCCAGCCTTCGTCAAAGAGCCTGACATCGCGTGCCTGACACGCCACCGAACAGAAGGCGGCTATCAGCAGCAGTGCCTTCCGTAATCCAAGATTCCATGTGTTCATCATCGGTTCACTTTACAATTTTCACCGTTACGGCCTTTCCGTCATAGTCCACCATCGTGCCTTGGGGAGCATCGAGGTCCAGTGGCTGTGCCTTTGCCGGACTCACCACGGCCACATTGAAGCGGCGCCGTTGCAACATGCCGTCGAAACGGCCCTTCCGGTCAGCAATGGTCAGTTCCCCCGTTGCCTCGTTGTAGCTGAAGCGGATGGTCGCATAATGTCCGCGCTCGTAACCGTAGTTCGTATTCTCGTCCTCATAAAGCGTAAACGAAGCGTCACGTCCGGTGTACACATACAGGTTTATCAACTCGGCAGGCTTCTCATCGCTCCACTCCATCTCCGGACCGAAAGGAAGGATGCTCCCGGCAGGGACATAGACCGGGATGCGCTCGTAAGGTGCCTCAGCCGTAATGGTCTGCCCGCCTGCATGGTAACGTCCGGTATAGAAATCATACCAGCCACACTGCTCCGGCAGATAGACGCGGCGGGAACGTGCCTGATAATACCCGACGGGACAAGCCATCAACGACGGACCGAACATCCACTGGTCCTTGATGTCATAGACGTTTGCATCGCCATTGAAATCCATCACGAGGGCACGCATCATCGTATAGTCCCTGAAGTGGACGGCTCCTGCCAGGCTGTAGAGGTAAGGCATCAGCCGGTAGCGCAGACGGTCATACCAGACAATGCTCTGATAAGCGGGATGGTCCTCGGGAGCAATGTTCCACACTTCACGCGTGGGCCACTGTCCGTGTGTACGGAACAAGGGGACAAAGCAACCGAACTGATGCCAGCGGGTCTGCAGCTCACGCCACTCCTTCAGGTCCTCGTTCTCCTGCCCGGTCGAGTCAAACAGTTTCTGAGCAGCCACGTAACGTTTCTCTACACAGAAGCCACCCTGGTCCATTCCCCAGAACGGGATACCGGCGAGCGAGAAGTTCATGCCGGCAGTCATCTGGGCACGCATGTCTTCCCAACGGGTCGCGATGTCACCGCTCCAGGTGGCTGTGCCGTATCGCTGTTCTCCGGCAAAGCCACTGCGTGTGAGCAGGAACACCCGTCGGTCCGGATTCACGGAACGCTGTCCGTTGTATATGGCATCGGCATTGACGATGCTGTACGCATTGAAGTATTCGGTGGAAGAACCTAACGCCGTCGGTCCGCACAACGCCTTGCGATACCACATGGGCGTGCAGTCCCTGACATTGGGTTCCGAGGCATCCATCCACCAGGCATCGATGCCTTGCTGGTACTTGGAATAGAGGTTCTCATCCATCTGCTGCCAGAACATCTTCCGCGCTCCTTCGGCATAGGCATCATAGAACGAGCCTACATAGCCCGGTCCGACCCAGTCCTTGATGGAGTCTGTCACGGCTTGACGGTACATCCATCCGTGAGCGTCAAGCTCCTGGTAATTCTTTGTGGAACAATAGAACTTGGGCCAGACGGAAATCATGAAGCGCCCGTGCAGGGCATGCACGCTGTCGAGCATTGCCTGTGGGTCGGGGTAACGGACGGACTCGAACTCATGGCTTCCCCATGCATCTTCGGGCCAGTAGTTCCAGTCCTGCACGATGTTGTCTACCGGGATGTGACGGCGGCGGAACTCTGCCAGGGTACGGACAATCTCGTCGCTTGTCTTGTAGCGTTCCCGGCTCTGCCAGAACCCCATGACCCAGCGGGGCATCACCTGTGCCTTTCCCGTCAGGGCACGGTAGCCTGCTATCACCTCGTCCAGGTTATCGCCGGCTATGAAGTAGTAGTCCATGTCGCGGCTCATCTCACTCCATACGCTCAGCTTGCCTTGTTCTTCCTCACTGCGCGGCTGTGCGACACGCAGTCCGCAGTAGCTGACGCCGCCGTCGGGTCTCCATTCAATCCGGACGGGGATTCTCACTCCCGTACGCAGGCGGCAGGCGAACTTCCACGCATTGGGATTCCACGCCGTGCGCCAACGTTCCGGAACCACTTCCCTGCCATCGACGAACACCTTTATGTAACCGGCATAATAAAGGATAAAGTGAAAGGTTGCGGACGGACTGTCTCCCTCCGCCAGCAACGAGCCTTCATAGACGACCTTTGCCCCGTCCAGCTGGAAACCTTGCGGCAGGTTGGCAAGACCGCCACGGTCGTATTTCCGGCACAGCTCCGACGTCTCCGGACAAGCATATTCGAAATAGAGGCTGTCTTCCCGACGTACCAACGTCCGTCCCGCCTTATCCGTATAGGTTCCTGTCAACGCTCCCTCCTGCCCGTTCTTATCATATAAGGTAAAGGCGCGGTTCAGCTGCAGGTAGTCTTCCGGATTGCCGAAGCGACAGTAGGAATAGCTGTCCCAGAGCAGTCCGTAGCCCCGGTTGCTCACCACAAACGGTACACTCACCTTCGTGTTATATTGGAACAGGTCTTCATTCTTTCCCTTCATGTTCAGCTCTCCCGACTGGTGTTGTCCCAGTCCGTAGAAAGCCTCATCGACGGGACTGTCAAACTTCATCTGCCACGACCAGGCGTTGCGTTGCTGTTCGGTCAACGTGCCGACTCCGATTTCCCGCTCCGGTACCCGGAAGGGCGTGAAGACTTTTCCTCCCCGGGCTGTCTCTGCCAGCAGCAGATGTCCTTTCCCGTCACGGAACACCACCCGTCCGTCGGTCTTACTGACGGTAGCACAGACGGCACGTGTCTTCACTTGCACGGCATCCTCGGTCTCGGTGACCTGAAAATCATTGAAGTCCGGTTGACTGACGACCATCAGGCTCTGCTTCACCGGGAAGTCTGCTTCCGGAGTAGCTTCCACCCGGACAATCTTGTCGCCAATCACCTGAAGCCGTACCTTTCGGGCACCCTTGTCCTGTGGGGAAGTGACGGTCACTGTCACCGTATTGCCCTGTTTGACATAATTGCCGGCACGGGTCATGGAACAGACTCCCAGGAGTAAGCCGACGGTCAATAATAAATGCTTATAGTTCATATATGTTCTTTTAAACTGTTGTTTTCATTCCGTATTTAGAGAAAAGGTCTATACATTGACAAACTTACACTTTATTCTTCATTTATGAATTATCTTTCGCTCAATTTCATACATGACTTTCCCCCGGCAAACACAATTGTCCGACGGATGAAACACAAGTGTTTGATTTGCCAAACACAAGCGTTTGACCTGACAAACATAGTAGTTTAATAGACCAAAGTATAATACTTAGGCTGCCTAAGTATTATACTTAGGGGGTCTAAGTATAATACCTTTCCAGGCTAAGTATGATACCTTTCCAAGCTAAGTATGATACTTACCCCTATCAAACTAATGAGTTTGACAAGTCAAACGCTTGTGTTTACCCGGTCAAAGACTTGTGTTTGCCCAGTCAAACACGAATGTCTGGCGGGTGTGTCCGAAATGTATACCGCCCTTTTATGTAAAAAGGGTGCATCGCTCATGACGACACACCCTCCTTTCCAATTCCTGATACCATGCACCACGCATCAGCGTTTCACGCTCACCAGCGCATTTCCGTTCTTCACGGGGTTCCAGCCGTCGGTGCCTCCCAGCACTTCCTCGATGCTGTAGCCGGTGAGGTCCTTCAGCTGATGACCGAACGAGGCGCGTTCAGACGGACGGGCACCGGCTCCGGTGCTCTGATACTCGGCGTAGGTCACGGTTTCCTCGTTGCTCTTCTTGCCCCAGTTGTCCCAGCCGGCAGGCGCAATGTGTCCGCCCAGATCGCAACGGACAAACACTGCCTTGGCATACGGACGCCACGGACGGGACAGGGCGACTCCCTCCACACCCGGCTCGGCAGTCATCTTGCAGTCATAGAACACATAACCGTACTTCTGCTCCTTGTCGGTCGACGGAGCAGTGAGGTAGCCTTTCCCCAGGCTGTGGATGGTGCAGCGGCTGAACACTGCCGTCGACCATCCGAAGATGAAATCCACCGTTCCTTCCACGTAGCAGTCTTCGTAATACTGGCGGCAACCCTTGCCATAGGTATAGAGGGTGTCCTGATTGCCCAGGAAACGGCAGCCCTTGAAGTAGGCACGGTCCGCACTCACGAAGCAGGCAACTGCCTGACCGACGCGTCCTGCCGTGTTGGCAAAGGTGATGTTCTCGGCATAGAAGTCGGGAGCATAGATGTAGCAGGTCGAAGAGCCGGACGTCGACATCTCTTCACCGAAGCGGTTCTTCTTGCTGGCATAGCCGTCGTTGGTGATGATGGCTCCTTCCTGACCGATGAGGGAGATGTTGATTTTGCACTCCGGCACGATGACGCGCTCCTTGTATTCACCCGGACGGACCAGGATGGTCGTGCGGACGTTCTTGCGGAAGTCGGGCACGGCATTGATGGCCTCCTGCACGGTGAAGAAGTCGCCGCTTCCGTCTTTTGCCACGACAAAGTCATAGTGACGCACATACTTGCCCAGCTCGGGAATCACCTGCTCGATGGCGGTTGCTGCCAGACCTGCCACCCGGCGTGCACCGTAGACATTGAGGTGGGTGTTGTCCTGACGGCCCTTCGGACAGGCCACACAGGTTCCTTCGGGAATCCAGCAGAAGAGTGACTTCGAGGCTTCGCGTCCCAATCCCTGCACGAGGTCATGTGTCAGCCGGTTCATGTCGATGAAGGGGACATCCATGGCAGCAGCCACGTTGCGCGGAGAGTCGAGGTAAGCCCCGTGGGTATCAATCAGCGTGTCGCCTTCGAGTTTCGTTCCTTCCACCTTCTCACGGCGCAGGTCGTCATCCGTCACAGCCTGCTTGTTGTCAAAGAAGTTCCGGCGGACGATGGAGTTGAGCAACACCGGCTTGCCTCCCTTGGCACGTGTCTCCTCGACAAACCGACGCAGGTTGGCGTCGAATGTCGTGCCGGGGTCGGTATGGCGGTCGGGCTTCGGCTTTTCATCGTTATGCCCGAACTGGATGAACACGTAGTCGCCCGGACGAATCAGCCGACGCACTTCCTCCCAGTGACCTTCGTCGATGAAGCTTTTCGAACTGCGTCCGTTGAGGGCATGGTTGTCCACCCGGACATCCTCGGTGAAGTAACCGGCAAGCATCTGCCCCCAGCCACGTTCGGGGTTGTCACCTCCCAGGGGTTTGTTTGCCATGGTAGAATCTCCAATCATGAAAACTGTAATGGTGTCGCGTTCATCGGACCGGAACGACGACAAAAGCAAAAGCGCACAAAGCGCACACATCAATTTGATTTTCATATCGTCTTTTCAGGGTTAAGTAATTCTGTTTCGCTTATCCGTTTCTCGTTACGGCTAACAAATGTAGTGATTTTGTCAGAGGATGGAGACATGACGGGCTGTAAAAGAGCGTCAGATGACAAAAAATACATACTTTCAGCCGCACAGACATCCGCCATACCTCCTGACAGGGCATAAAAACACAGAGGCACAAAGACACAGGGGAATAAAATCGCCCTGTCTCTTTGTGCCTCTGCAGATAATTCAGCCTTGCGGCCTCAACCGTTAATCAAAGCTCCACTTCAGAGCCAGTGTCGGAATGGTGTAGAAACCGTCGCGGAAGCTGAAGTTCTGGCTCAGCTCGATTTCAGTACCGATGCTGAGGTTGAATTTATCGTCAAAAGCCTTGAACTTGTTCAGGTTGACCCAGAACTGGGGTTCTGACAGGAAGATGAAGTAACCGTGAGGGTTCTTCTCGCGCCAGAAGTCGGCAAAACCGCTGCAGGTGAACTTGCCGTCACAGCAGTGCACATACCAGGTTCCGGTAATCTGGAAGTTGTTCGGGTCTTCATGCTTCTGGATATACTTGTACATCGCCATCAGCGTAAAGCCCTTGGTGAAGTCGGCACTGTTCCAGGAGTAAGAGGGTCCCACCAAGTAGGCATTGTCAAACGACACGGTGTTGCTCAGTCCGCCGTTATACTCGACATGGGCTGAAATGGGAGCGTCCCAGAACTTCAGTTCGCGGGAAATCTCCGTATAGGCGGAAGCCAGTCCTTTCTTGGTCCAGTCGAAGTCAACGAAGAAGTAGGTGTTTCCCCACCTGTCGGGTTTGAAGAACTCCACCGTAGCGGTAACAGGAGGACGGTCGGCATCTTCCAACTCCTGGTAAAGGGTACGACCGAAGTCGTAATGCAACTGTACATTCTGCGCTTTCAACTGGAAAGCCGCACACGCAATGAAACAAAGCAATAGGATTCTTTTCATGTTTGAATTTGTTAGGTTATGAATGCTTGAGTTTGTCAGTATCTTCTTCCGCCTAGAGCAGGAACTTGAAGCAGAACAGGATGGCCATCACATACATGGGGATGGTGATTTTCTTGTGCTGTCCACAGAGCAGGTTGATGACCACGTAACTGATGAAACCGATGATGATGCCATCGGCAATGCTGTATGCCAGGGGCATGAGAATCATGCAAAGGAAGGCAGGCAGGGCTTCGGTGTAATCGTCAAGAGGAATCTTTGCCACGGGGGCGACCATCATCATGCCGACGATGATGAGGACGGCGGAAGTGGCAGCAGCCGGAATGGACAGGAACAGGGGCGAAAGGAACAGTGCCAACGCCATGCAGACAGCCGTCGTGAAGGAAGTCAGTCCCGTACGTCCGCCTTCGTTCACACCGGCAGCACTCTCCAGGAAGGTGACGATGGTACTCGTTCCCAACAGACCGGCTGCCGTCGTACCGATGGCATCGGACATGAATGCCTGCTTGGCACGGGGAAGCTTGCCATTCTCCATCATGCCTGCCTTGGTGGCAACACCGATGAACGTGCCGATGGTGTCAAAGAGGTCCATGAACAGCAGGGTGCAGACGGCAATCAGCATATCGACACTCCACAGATGGGTAAAGTCGAGCTTGAAGAAAACGGGAGCAATGGAAGGCGGCAGGTTGAACAGTCCGTGAAAGGTGGTCAGACCCATGGGGATACCGATAAGGGTCGTGAGGAGGATGCCCCACAGGAGTCCGCCACGCACCTTGTGTACCATGAACATCAGTGTGATGACCATACCGATGATTGCCAGCAAGGGAGCACCGGACGTGATGTGACCGAGGGAAAGCATGGTTGCGGGATTGCCCACCACAATGCCGGAATTCTGAAGTCCGATGAACGCGATGAAGAGTCCGATACCCACGGTCGTGGCATATTTCAGCGATTCGGGGATGAGGTCGACAATCAGGGTACGGAGGTTGCTGACCGTCAGCAGAATGAAAATGATGCCCTCCAGGAAGACCGCCGTCAGGGCAAACTGCCAGGAATAGCCCATGTTGAGGCAGATGGTGTAGGCAAAGAAGGCGTTCAGCCCCATGCCCGATGCCTGCGCAAACGGAAGTTTCGCCCATAGTGCCATGATGACGGTAGCCAGGATAGCTGCCAGGGCAGTCGATGTAAACACAGCTTCTTTATCCATTCCGGTGGCGCTGAGGATTTCCGGATTGACCGCCAGGATATAGGCCATGGTCAGGAAAGTAGTAATGCCCGCGAAGAGCTCTGTCTTCACGGAATGTTTCTTCGGGTCGAAACCGAAGAGCGTAGTCAGTAGTTTCATATTACGTATTAAAAAATGTAGATGGACATCAGTTCCTAAAAAGACGAGTGCAAAGGTAGGCGTTTTTCTTTTTTAACCCTCTTCCCCACCCTACTTTTTATCCGGGAATATCCACCGAGCGCAATTAAGCCGTATCTTTGCACCCCGAAAGAAAGAATACATAAATCGTTACATCCATGATGTGGTTACTTCTGGCATTCCTCTCGGCTGCACTGCTGGGCTTCTATGACGCATTCAAGAAAGAATCGTTACGCGACAACGCCGTCCTTCCGGTCCTGTTCCTGAACACCTTGTTCTCCAGCCTGATTTTCCTTCCCTTCATCCTGATTTCAGCTTGGAGCGACAGTCTCGACGGCACCATCTTCCATGTGCCGGCTGCCGGTTGGGAGGTACACAAGTATGTGTTGCTCAAGTCGGTCATCGTGCTCTCCTCATGGACGTTCGGCTATTTCGGCATGAAGCACCTGCCGCTCACCATCGTGGGACCGATCAATGCGACCCGTCCGGTCATGGTACTGGTGGGTGCCCTGCTCGTGTTTGGCGAAAGGCTGAACCTCTACCAGTGGGCAGGTGTGCTGATGGCAGTCATTTCCTTCTTCATGCTGAGCCGTTCGGGAAAAAAGGAAGGCATCGACTTCAAGCATAACCGCTACATCTTCTACGTCGTACTGGCAGCCGTCACCGGCGCCATCAGCGGACTCTATGACAAATACCTGATGGCACCCGTCAGTGAAGGCGGACTGGGACTGGACCGCATGGTGGTGCAGTCGTGGTACAACATCTACCAGCTTTTCATGATGGGAGCCGTGATTGCCCTGCTGTGGCTTCCCAAGCGGAAGACGACCACCCCGTTCCACTGGGACTGGTGCATCATCCTCATCTCCATCTTCCTGTCGGCAGCCGACTTCGTCTACTTCTACTCCCTGAGTCTGGAAGGTGCCATGATTTCCATCGTGTCGATGGTGCGGCGCGGCAGTGTGGTGGTCTCCTTCCTGTGCGGTGCGCTCTTCTTCCGTGAAAAGAATTTAAAAAGCAAGGTTGTCGATTTGGCATTGGTGCTAATCGGTATGATTTTCCTATATTTGGGTTCCAAATAACAAGAGTAAATGAAAAAGAGATTCCTGTCGGTCCTTGGCTGCCTGCTGTGCATCGGCGGCATGCAGGCACAGACCCTAAAAGAAATATTTGTCCACATGCCCGACACGTTGTCGCCCATCCTGACTCCCGTCAACCGGGCTGACTGTGTGGACTTCATTGCCAGCAACATGAAGGCACGGGTCACCAACCGCTTCAACCGTACGTCGGAAGTCAAGACACTCACCGATGACTACCTGCTGGCACAGGTGACCGAAAGCAGTGTATGGGAAATGCGCCGTCTCCCGCTCAACGATTCCGTGTCGGTCGTCTGCTGGGTGAAGACGGTCAAAGGACCGGTGGAGGACAGCAGCCTCCGTTTCTATTCAACGGACTGGAAAGAGTTGCCGGTGAGCGATTTCCTCCCCCAACGACCCGGACCTGACGACTTCTTCCTCCAGCCTTCCGCTGAAAAGGCTGACAGCCTGAACGAGTTGCAGCGCAAGGCAGACATCACCTTCCTGAAAGCTTCGCTCTCCCCCAAGGAGAACACACTATCCTTCACCTATACCACCCCGGACTATATGAACGCGGATGACCGTCAGCAGATTATCCCGTATATACGCAAGTCCGTGGTCTATGAATGGAAAGACGGAAAGTTCGTAAGAAAAGACTAAGACATACGGCAAGCACTCGCGACGAGTCGTTGCCGCCATTTCAAATAATTTGATTGATTAATAAAGGGTATGAACGACCGGCACAGTCGAGGACAACAAGCCTGACTGTTGCCGGTTTCTTCTTTGCCATCCTGGCATATATGCAACAAGGGCATTCACTCCACGACGGGAGGAATGCCCTTGCACTTTCATAGAAAACTTATAATTCTACGTTTATGCTTCTTCAGCAACTACTTCGAAGGGGATTTCAACAGAAACCTCTTTGTGAAGTCTTACGGTAGCCTTGTAAGAACCAACTTCTTTCACGGCATCCTTCACGAAGATAATCTTTCTGTCAATCTTGTGACCCAGCTTCTCCAGTTCTTCAGCAATCTGAATGCTTCCCACAGAACCGAAGATGGTTCCAGTAGAGCTGACCTTGGTAGCGATCTTCAACGATACGCCTTCCAACTGAGCAGCCAAAGCTTCAGCATCCTTCTTGATTTTCTCAAGTTTGTGAGCACGTTGTTTCAACTCTTCAGCCAGCATTTTCTTTGCAGCCGGAGATGCGATAACGGCTTTACCGGTAGGAATAAGATAGTTACGACCGTAACCTGATTTCACTGTTACAATGTCATTCTTGTAACCCAAGTTTGCAATGTCTTCTTTCAAAATGATTTCCATACAAATTCCTCCTTATTATTTCATCATGTCAGTTACGAATGGAAGCAATGCCAAGTGACGGGCTCTTTTCACTGCTTGAGCAACTCTTCTCTGATATTTCAATGAAGTACCGGTAATGCGGCGAGGCAGAATCTTACCTTGCTCATTCAAGAATTTCTTCAAGAATTCAGGATCTTTGTAGTCGATATACTTGATACCAGCCTTTTTGAAACGGCAGTATTTCTTCTTCTTTACATCCACTGAAGGCGGAGTCAAATATCTGATTTCGGATTGTTGTTGTGCCATGGATTAATCCTCCTTTTTAGTTGATTTTACACTTCTTCTTTTTGCAGCATATTCGATAGCGTATTTATCCAACTTGGTAGTCAAGTAGCGGATTACGCGTTCGTCACGACGGTAGTTTACTTCAAGTTTTTCAATTACAGTCGGGTCTGCTTTAAACTCAATCAGTTGATAAAAACCGGTGGATTTCTTCTCGATGGGATAAGCCAACTTCTTCAATCCCCAGTTCTCCTCATTGACAATTTCAGCACCTTCGGCAGTAAGAATACCTTTGAACTTGTCTACCGTTTCCTTCATCTGAACATCAGACAAAACGGGAGTCAAAATGAAAACGGTTTCGTATTGATTCATACGTGTCAAATTAATAGATTAATATTATGTTTTTGAAAATCGAGCGCAAAGGTAGATATTTTTCATGAACCTGCAAATCTTTGAAAGTGTTTTCTTACGAAAATAAGCCACTTACCTTCCTTTTTGTGCCGATTTGCGGAAAGTCGTCAGGTCATGGAACGGCAAGGAAATTCAGGATATTCACAAATTTTACTAACAATAGCACCTCCGACAAGAATAGTATTCGTACCTTTGCCTTAGTTGCTTAAACAATAATTTCATGACTGAAGAATTCAATTTTGACACACGCCTGATATTTGCCATACTCAACGGCAAGGTCTCGGCTGCCATCAACCGCAAGCTCTACCGCAACTTCAGACAGAACAATCTGGAAATTACTCCTGAACAATGGACGGTCCTCCTGTTCCTGTGGGAGAAAGACGGTGTGACGCAGCAGGAGCTTTGCAATGCCACCTTCAAGGACAAACCCAGTATGACACGCCTTATCGACAACATGGAGCGGATGCACCTGGTGGTGCGTACCTCCGACAAGTCGGACCGGCGCATCAACCTGATACACCTGACCCAAACCGGGCGGGAGCTGGAGGAACGTACGCGCTTCATCGCCAACCGTACGCTGAAAGAAGCGCTTTACGGACTGACCGTAGAGGAATTGCGCGTCAGCCAGAATGTGTTGCGGAAGATTTTCACCAACACGAAAGAGTAACCCGGACTTTTATCACTCTACCAAATACATTACAACGATGCTCAAACAGTTCTGTAAACACATTGGCCTGATCCTTATCATCATCGGAACCCTCATCCTGCTTGGGGGATTCTTCACGCACTGCATGGACAGCAACGCCATGCTGGTGACTTCACTCGTATTTATCTTTGGCGGACTTGCCGCTTACATCTTCTTCAACAAGTACATTGTATGATACGGACAGAAGCTCGAGGCTTCAGCCCTGACATAAAAAAGACGCCGTTTGTACTGAGGCACAAACGGCGTCTTTTTTATCAGGTAGACTCGCAAATCAGTCAACGTCCGGAGTAATCAGCTTATAGCCTTTGCCGTGGATGTTGATGATTTCGATGGAATCATCGGCTTTCAAGTGTTTACGGAGCTTGGTGATGTAAACGTCCATGCTTCGTGCATTGAAGTAGTTGTCATCAATCCAGATGGTCTTCAATGCAAAGTCACGTTGCAGAATCTCATTGGCATGTGCACAGAGCAGACTCAAGAGTTCCGATTCCTTTGTAGTCAGCTTGGTCTGCTTGCCGTCGATAGCCAGGATTTGCTTCTGTGTGTCGAACGTAAAGCGGCCGATTTTGTAGACACTGCTTTCCTTGTTCTTCTTTCCACGTACACGACGCAAGATGGCTTCAATACGGAACACCAGCTCTTCCATGCTGAAGGGCTTGGTGATGTAGTCGTCGGCACCAATCTTGAAACCTTCCAGGATATCCTCCTTCAGCGTCTTGGCTGTCAAGAAGATGATGGGGATTTCAGCATTGGCTGCACGAATCTCCTGTGCCAATGTGAAACCGTCCTTTTTCGGCATCATCACATCGAGTACGCACAGGTCGAACTTAGTCTTCAGGAAAGCCTTGTAACCGGCTTCACCATCCGGACACAACTCTGCAGAATAGCCTTTTGCCTGCAAATATTCTCTCAAAAGCATGCCAAGATTCTCATCGTCTTCGCACAATAAAATGTTCAACTTCTCATCCATATAATTTAATTTTTTAATAAGGGTAATACAATGATAAACTTCGTTCCTACGCCCAACTCACTCTCAGCCCGGATGGTTCCCTTATGGTCCTGAATGATTTTCTTGACGTATGCCAAGCCCAGGCCGAAGCCCTTCACGTCATGAAGGTTGCCGGTATGAACGCGGTAGAACTTATCGAAAATCTTCTTCAAATTCTCTTTCTTGATGCCGATGCCATTGTCCTCAATGGAGATGCAGAGCTTGTTGCCCTCATTCCAGGTCCGCACGTTCAGCAAGAGGTCCTCTTCCGGTCTCTTATACTTCACGGCATTGTCCATGAGGTTGAATATGACATTGGTAAAGTGCATCTCATCCACAAAGATCAACGGGTCGAGCGCCGACAGGTCGGAGGTAATGCGTCCGTTGTACTTCTCCACCTTCAAAGCAAAGGTGTGAATGACACCAGCTATCAGTTCGTTGGCATCGACCTCTTTCATCTTCAGAGTGGCTTTCTGCCGTTCGAACATCGACATCTGCAAGACTTTCTCCACCTGGAAACGCAGACGCTTGGTCTCATCGTTGATGACTCCCGATATGTGCTGGAACATCTGGGGCGACTTCCCGACAGCCGGGTCCTTCAGCATCTGGGCTGCAAGCGAAATGGTAGAGATAGGTGTCTTGAACTCGTGGGTCATGTTGTTGATGAAGTCGTTCTTTATCTCGGTCAGCTTCTTCTGACGGAAAATCTGGTAGAGCGTAAAGATGAAAGTCACCAGCAGCACGAACGTGAATATCAACGACGGTATCATGAACTTCACCGAACTGTAAATATAATCGTTCAGCGTCGGAAAATGAATCTGCACCCATCCGCGCTTTGCCGGCGGGTCATTCTGGAAGAGCACCTGCGGGATGACATGTTCCGAACCGGCTTCCTCGTAGTCGGGACAACGGTACACCTCCCGTCCGTCATTGGTCTGCACCGTGAAGTGGTAAGGGATGTCGATTCCGTTGTTTGCCAGTTCCGTCTTAATGCATTCGTCGAGTGTCTTGAAGTTCACCCGTTCCTCCAGCGACTTGTCACTGGCACGGTGCAACAGTTTCAGTGCCACATCGTTCACCAGGTCGCGCTTTTGCTTGAAACGTCCGTAGAACTCCTGACGCAGGTCATCGTTGGTTTCGCTCAACGACTTGCGGACCGAATCACCAAACAAGCTACCTCCGATGCGGATGCGCAGGGCGAATCCGTTACCGGTCCTCACCATCTGTTGATGGACCTGAATCATACCCGGGGTATCGGACGTATTCAGATTGCCCACCGACGAAGTCCTTTTCTTGTATCCGCTGCTCATCTCTTTTTGCAAGTACGTAGCAGCCTCAGCCAGTTCCAGGGAATTGGCCGCACTGGAAAGACTGCGCTTGACGGACTCGTCAAACTGCTCCCGGCGCATTTTGATCATCTCCTCGATGTAGCTCACCTGCAAATAGAGCAAGCTGACGAACGAGAGACCCATGATGATGCCTAAAATCCAAATCGTTGACTTTTTCATAGGAGCAAAATTAACAACGCATAAATAACGTTGGCGTCTGATTAACAGATTTTACATGCCGATTCTCTATTATTAACCGAAAAGACGTTTTTAGCTGACAAAGCAGCCATTATCGCCTAACGGGCTTTCAGACAAGTGCAAAATTAATAGAAATTTAATTGGTAACCAACGTTCAGTTCTTAAATTTTTAAGGGGAATTAAATAAAAAAGCCGTTTCCTTTAACGGAAGCGGCTTTTCTATTGTATGGATTAGTTAGAAACTGTTTCGTGAACCTGATTAATCGTCTTTTTCCTGTTTGGCTTCAAACTCCTTGATGAGCTTCTCCTGAACATCCGACGGAACCAGTTCGTAGCTGGCGAACTTCATGATGAACGAAGCGCGTCCGCCGGTGAGCGAACTGAGTGCAGTGGAGTAGGATGACATCTCTTTCAGAGGCACCTTGGCAACCAGCTTCTCATAGCCGTTTTCGCTGCTCATACCCATAATCATGGCACGGCGTCCCTGCAAATCGCCCATCACATCACCCATCTTCTCACTCGGAACAAAGACTTCCACATCGTAAATCGGTTCCAGAATCTTCGGACCGGCGTTCTTGAAGGCGGTACTGAACGCATTGCGTCCCGCCAGCATGAAGGAGACTTCGTTGGAGTCTACCGGGTGCATCTTGCCGTCATAGACAATCACACGTACATCACGGGCATACGAACCGGTCAACGGACCTTGCTCCATACGGCTCATGACACCTTTCAGGATGGCCGGCATGAAGCGTGCGTCGATGGAACCGCCCACGGTGCTGTTGATGAACACCAGCTTGCCACCCCACTCCAAGTCGATCACTTCCTGGCTCTTCACCGTCACCTTGTATTCCTGACCATTGAACTTATAGGTCTCGGGCAACGGCATGCCTTCGTAGTAGGGTTCCACAATCATGTGCACTTCACCGAACTGTCCGGCTCCACCCGACTGTTTCTTGTGACGGTAATCAGCCCGAGCAGCCTTCGTGATGGTTTCGCGGTAAGGAATCTTCGGTTCTTCGAAGTTGACGAATATCTTTTCGTTGTTCTCCAGACGCCATTTCAACGTACGCAAGTGGAACTCACCCTGACCGTGCACGATGATTTGTTTCAATTCCTTCGATTGTTCCACTTCCCAAGTCGGGTCTTCCTCACGCATGCGGAAGAGGGCGCCCATCATCTTCTCGGTATCAGCCTCATTGACCGGCTTGATGGCACGCGAATATTTGAAGTTCGGATATTTGATGAAGTTGAAGCGGTTTTCACAGTCTTTGCCGTTCAGGGTGTTGCCGGTGTGCACATCCTTGAGCTTCACCGTACAGCCGATATCTCCGGCACGCAGTTCACTCACCTTGATACGGGTGGCACCTGCACAGACGAAGAGCTGGGAGATGCGCTCCTTCGAACCGCGGTCGGCATTCGAGAGGTCGTCGCCCTCATGAACGGTACCGCTCATCACCTTGAAATACTGTACATCGCCAATGTGCGGCTCCACGGCAGTCTTGAAGAAGAACAGGGAAGTCGGACCATTCGCATCGGGCGGAACCACTTCACCCCGTGTATTGAACACCTTCGGCATCTCGGAAACGAACGGAACCACATTGCCCAAGAATTCCATCAGTCGGCGTACACCCATGTCCTTGCCTGCACAGACACAGAACACCGGGAACATGCCACGGCTGACCAGACCCTTGCGGATACCCTCACGCATCTCGTCTTCCGTCAGCGAATCCTGCTCGAAGAATTTCTCCATCAGTCCTTCATCATGCTCGGCGGCAGCTTCCACCAACGCCTTGTGCCACTCGGTGGCTTTCTCCATTTCTTCTTCGGGAATATCTTCAATGATCGGTTCGCCTCCTTCGGGCTTCCAGGAATATTTCTTCATCAACAGCACGTCGATCAGGGCATGGAAGTTGGGACCTGTCTCCAACGGATACTGTACGGGGACCACTTTCGAACCGTAGATGTTCTTCAACTGCTCCAGCACGTGGTCGTAATCACATTTCTCATGGTCCAGCTGGTTCACCAGGAAGATGACGGGCTTGCCCAGCTTCTCGGTATACCGGAAATGGTTCTGCGTTCCCACCTCGGGACCGTACTGGCCGTTCAACAACAGGATGGCGGTATCGGTGACGTTGAGTGCCGTGATGGCTGCTCCCACAAAGTCGTCACTTCCCGGACAGTCGATGATGTTCAGCTTTTTGCCGTTCCACTCCACATGGAACACTGTAGAAAAGACAGAATAGCCATACTCTTGCTCTACCGGGAAATAATCGCTCACCGTATTCTTCTGCGTGATTCTTCCGCGACGTTTTATAACCCCACTCTCATAGAGTAAGGCCTCTGTGAGGGTGGTTTTACCGGCTCCATCATTGCCCAAAAGAGCAATGTTTTTAATTTCATCAGTCTGATATACTTTCATGATACCTAAGATTTAAAAGTTAGCTACTAAAAGAGTTCTGTACTCTTCTTTCTTTTTAATGGACGCAAAATAGAGATTATTATCGGGAACGCCAATTATATCGGAGTGTTACTAAACTATGTTTTAAAACATATTTACAGCTTATCCGGCTGAAAATGGGACAACAAAAACGGCTTTCCCATTGCTTCTTCCGGGAGTGATTTTCGCTAACTTTGCCGCCTGAAGCTAATCATCGAACCATTTATGGCAGGCATCTATCTACACATTCCGTTTTGCAAGCGGCGCTGCATCTACTGCGACTTCTATTCCACCACGATGGAACAGCGCAAGGATGAATACATCGAGGCACTTTGCCGGGAACTGGAAATGCGACGGGACTATACGGGCGAACCGTCCGTGGCAACCGTCTATTTCGGAGGAGGAACTCCCTCACAGCTGGAGGAACGGCATTTCCAACGGGTATTCGAAACCATCGGCAACAACTACCGGCTCCGTCCGGATGCTGAAATCACACTGGAGGCAAACCCCGACGACCTTACACCCGACTATGTCGCCATGCTCCGCCGTCTGCCGTTCAACCGGATCAGCATCGGCATCCAGACATTCAACGACGAAACGTTGCGGTTGCTGCACAGACGGCACACGGCAAGCCAGGCAGTGGAGGCAGTGCATCGCTGCCAGGAGGCAGGATTCGGGAACATCAGCATCGACCTGATGTACGGACTGCCCGGAGAGAGCCGTGACAGTTGGGCGGACGATTTGCAACAGGCCATCAGTCTGCAGGTGCAGCATATCTCCGCCTATCACCTTATCTACGAGGAAGGCACGGAGCTGTGGGAACTGCGCCGCCGGCATCGGGTGGAAGAAGTCGACGAGGACAGTAGCCTCACCTTCTTCAGCATGCTCATCGACCGGCTCCGGGATGCAGGGTTCGAGCATTATGAAATATCCAACTTTGCCCTTCCCTGCATGCACTCCCGTCACAACTCTTCCTACTGGGACGGGACCAGGTACCTGGGTTGCGGGGCTGCCGCCCATTCCTACAACGGGGAAAGCCGCCAATGGAACGTTGCGTCACTCGACCGGTACATCAAAGACATCCAAGCCGGCAAACTGCCTTGCGAAGTGGAGACACTCGACCTGCATACCCGCTACAACGACCGCATCATCACAGCCATCCGCACCGCCAGAGGACTCTCCCTCTCCACCCTGCTGGCAGAGTTTGGCAAGGAGCTTCATGACTTCTGCCTGAACAATGCCCGTCCGCACCTGCAACAAGGAACCCTCGCCATCGACGGCGACCGCCTGCACCTGACACGACAGGGCATCTTTGTCTCCGACGGCATCATGAGCGACCTCCTCTGGGTGGAGGATGACTAACCTCCCCTCCCCGACACGTATCCGATTCACCAGCCACAATCGAGTAGGAGGAAAACGACGTAGTTTTCTTCCTACTTTCGTTTTCCGTCCTCTCACACCACCGTACATGCGGTTCCGCATACGGCGGTTCCTATTTTGGGTACCATTCGAGATATTCACCCATTAAAGTAGCATACCCTGCTTTGCGCAAGTTCTCATTTGTGATTGCCCTGTGCATTATGTGGCTGTCTGCTATGCGCCAGCAGCCCTTGCGAGTATTACCCCATTCATATGCCTTGTACTTATCGATACCGCATCTAATGAGGTTTGCCACTTTTGTCTTGACTTTCTTCCATGCTTTCCATATACACATACGTATTCTACGCCTTAACCATTCGTCAGTGGTAAGTAGAAGACGTTTCATATTGGCAAGATGATAATAGCCGACCCATCCTCTTATGTATTCTTTGAGCTTTTGCTTTCTCTTGGAATATCCCCATCCATTGCTGCGACTTGTCAGTTCTTTTAGTCTTGACTTCATCTTGGCTTTGGATGTCGGGTGTACCGTAAGTTGGCATTTACCTTTCATTACATTAAAGGAATAGCCGAGATATTTCACTCCGCGCACATACGACACTACGGTCTTCTCCTGGTTGACTTTGAGATATAGATTGTTCTCTATAAATCGGGTTATGCTCTCCTTCACTCGCATTGCTGCCCTTCGGGACCTGCAGAATATCATCGAGTCATCCGCATAGCGCACAAAAGGGAGGCCTCTGAGTTCCAGCTCTTTGTCCAGTTCATTGAGCATAATGTTGCTCAACAAGGGACTTAGCGGACCTCCTTGGGGAGTTCCTTCCTCGCTCGCTTCAAACAAGCCTTTATTCATTACACCGCTACGGAGATACTTATGTATAAGACTGACCACTCTGCCGTCTTTTATGGTACGGCTGAGGATTTCTATGAGCTTGCTGTGGCACACCGTGTCGAAGAAGAGTTCAAGGTCAAGGTCTACAACATATACGTAGCCTTCATTGATTATCCTCTGCGCTTCACGTAGTGCGTCATGGCATCCTCTTCTCGGACGGAAGCCGTAGCTTGTCTTGGAGAATTGGTTCTCATAGATGGGAGTCAACACTTGGTTTATGGCTTGTTGCACCAATCGGTCTATCACGGTGGGGATACCTAAAAGGCGCATCTTGCCATTGTCTTTGGGGATTTCTACCCTTCTTACCGGGTTCGGACGGTAAGAGCCGTCCATCAAGGAACTAAGGAGCATTTCCCTATTGGTCAGGAGCCATGGGAGCAATTGCTCGCACGACATCTTGTCGATACCACCACATCCCTTGTTTCTCACCACTGTTTTGTAGGCTCTGTTGAGATTTGACGGACTGAGAATTTGCTCGAAAAGGTGTTCCTTGTCGAATGGTACTTCCACGATGTTGTCTTCACACATCCACATAAAGGTCTGCACTCCCCCATATCTTTCGGTTTCCGACCTATTCCTTTGAGGGCAGCCATTAAAACGTGATAATGTTTTCTGCATTCTGTCCTTCATATGGTATGTTTCAATTACTATCGTTTAATTGTTAGGTTCTGCCCTTCATGCAACTCTATCGACAGCTGCACTACTATGGCGTCTGCTGACTTCTCACGACAAGCTTTACTCCACTTCTTTCGTAAAAAAAAAAAACTATTCGAAGTGTCCGTGAGACCTCCTCGGATAAGGGCGTTGTCTTTCCATCTTATACCTACTTCATCTACACCGACCGTTCCGAATAGCTATAGGGCTTCGATTTGTTTAGCAATCTTACCCACGGTCATATGCCTTGTATGAAGTTTCTGTTCGTTAGGCCAGATGTTTGCCGACGGCTTCCTTCAGATTTCACCTCGCGATGAACACCCTTGCCTGGGGCTATGTAATTCCCGCTATTAGGGCTTACTCGGGACTTGCACCCGTTAGACAACACTCATGCCGAGCGTACTAAAAAAAGAGTGTACGTCCGAATTGCTCAGACGCACACTCTTTTCTTTTATGTGGTTATCTATATCTTGAGGGGAAGATTACATCATTCCGCCCATGCCACCCATACCCGGGTTCATCGGCATTTCAGGCTTGTCTTCTTTCTTCTCGACAATGACACATTCCGTAGTCAGGAACATGCCTGCGATGGAAGCTGCATTCTCCAGTGCCACACGGGTTACCTTGGCAGGGTCTACCACACCGGCTGCATGCAGGTGCTCATATACATCGGTACGTGCGTTGTAACCGAAGTCGCCTTCACCTTCACGTACTTTCTGTACAACCACTGCACCTTCCTTACCGGCGTTGGCTACAATCTGACGCAAAGGCTCCTCGATGGCACGCTTGATGATTTCGATACCGGTAGTCTCGTCGGCGTTCTCACCCTTCATGCCTTCCAAGGCGTTGATGGCACGGATGTAGGCTACACCACCACCCGGAACGATACCTTCCTCGATGGCTGCACGGGTTGCACACAAGGCGTCGTCCACACGGTCTTTCTTCTCCTTCATTTCCACTTCCGAAGCGGCACCGACGTAGAGCACAGCCACGCCACCGGACAATTTGCCCAGACGCTCCTGCAGTTTCTCCTTGTCATAGTCGGACGTAGTGGTCTTGATTTGAGCCTTGATCTGGTTGATACGCTCCTGGATGTTCTCCTTGGCACCGGCACCGTTGACAATGGTTGTGTTGTCCTTGGTCACGGTCACCTTGTCGGCGGTACCCAGCATCTCGATGGTAGCCTGCTCCAGTTTCAAGCCCTTTTCTTCGCTGATGACAACACCACCGGTCAAGACAGCGATGTCTTCCAGCATCTCCTTGCGACGGTCACCGAAGCCCGGAGCCTTCACGGCACAAATCTTCAGGTTGGAACGCAGACGGTTGACAACCAATGTCGTCAAAGCCTCGCTGTCCACATCTTCGGCGATGACCAGCAACGGACGTCCGCTTTGTACAGCCGGCTCGAGGATGGGGAGGAAGTCTTTCAGGTTGGAAATCTTCTTGTCGTAAATCAAGATGTACGGACGTTCCATCACGCACTCCATCTTCTCCGTGTCGGTCACGAAGTAAGAAGACAGGTAACCGCGGTCGAACTGCATACCTTCAACGACACCGATGGTCGTGTCGGTACCCTTCGCCTCCTCGATGGTGATGACACCGTCCTTGGAAACCTTGCGCATGGCATCGGCAATCAGCTTACCGATGACCGGATCGTTGTTTGCAGAAACGGTAGCAACCTGCTCGATCTTGTCGTAGTTGTCACCCACCATCTCAGCCTGGTTCTTGATAGACTCAACAACTTTGGCAACAGCCTTGTCAATACCACGTTTCAAGTCCATCGGGTTGGCACCGGCAGTCACGTTCTTCAAGCCGACACCGACGATAGCCTGTGCAAGCACGGTAGCAGTTGTCGTACCGTCACCTGCATCATCGCCGGTCTTCGAAGCAACCGACTTCACGAGCTGGGCACCGGTGTTCTGGAACGGGTCAGCCAACTCCACTTCCTTAGCTACGGTTACACCGTCCTTCGTGATGTGGGGAGCACCGAATTTCTTTTCGATGATGACGTTACGTCCCTTCGGACCAAGGGTTACCTTCACGGCGTTAGCCAATTCATCAACTCCTTTCTTGAGTTGGTCGCGAGCATCTATATTGAATAAAATATCTTTTGCCATAGTGTTCTGAATGTTTTTTTAATGGTTCTTGTTGTTCGATGTTTCTAAGAAGTAATAACGGGGGAGTGCCTCTGCTTATCCGAGGATGGCAAGCACGTCACTCTGACGCATGATGAGGTATTTGGTTCCTTCGAATTCGAGTTCCGTACCGGAATACTTTCCATAAAGAACTTCATCACCCACCTTGACTACCATCTCTTCGTCTTTGGTTCCATTACCAACGGCTACGACTTTACCCTGCAAAGGTTTCTCTTTAGCGGTGTCGGGGATAATGATTCCACCAATGGTCTTTTCTTCTGCGGGTGCCGGAAGGATCAGCACTCTGTCTGCTAACGGTTTTACGTTCATAGTTCCTATATTTTTAGAATTTTATTATTTAATCGGTTATCTCTGCCGCCCCTCTTTTCCGGGTCGGTACTATTCTTTCAACGAAAAGTGTGCCAAAGGTGATTGAGGGCTCCATATTGACAGCTGCGACTGACAGGAGTGACATCTTGACAGCGTTCAGGCTTTTCCCTTTATACCTTATTATATAGTAGGCTTCGACAGACGGACGGAGCCTGTCATACCCCCGATTCTGTCAAAGTGTCAAATGAACCGCTCTACACGCCCCTTCCTCGCACCAAAATACGATTCGGTGGATTCCGAGGCCCTTCTCAGGCGATTCGCAAAATACACATTGCCATCCATTCGACCTAGAGGCTGTCATGCAGGAAGTATCCCAGCACAGAACCTTTCCTGACGGATGCTTTCCACTTCCTGAACCGCGCTTTATGAAAGCTTCCGATTTATTGACACCGCACTCCTTCTGGAGAATGAAACCCGGTGTTTTTGCGTTTCATTTTCCAAAGATTTGACTTCCGGGCACGAAACAATCGTGTTTGGGACATGAAACTATATTGTTTGACGCGTCAAACTATATTGTTTGGCTCGCGAAACAATATTGTTCCGGGCACGTTTTGTCTGTTTTTCGAAAATGAAATGTATAGTTTTCTAAAATCAGAGGCTTTTTTCAGGCGTTTCGTTTGCAATCATTCACGTTTCATCTCCAGATTATCGGATTCTTGAAAAGGACGCGTCAGCTGAAAAGACCTCTTTCCGCACTTCCGTCAAGCAAAAGAGAAAGATTCCTGTCTTTTTGAAAATCCTGCAAGCGTTACGGATACTGAAAAGCATCCAAGAAAAAAACTGACAATCATTTGTCCAAAATGAAACAAACAGATACCTTTGAGAACCTAAAATCTAAAAGAACCATGAAATGCAACCGACTTGCCCTCTGCGCATACTGCCTCCTGTTAGCCCTGCCACTCGGAGCACAGGTGAACGTCCGCTATGAAAAAAAGGAAAAAGGAGTCTATGAATTCATTGGAGAGAACAATCTGAACATACCCGTGTCCGTATTCGTCCGCTTCACCGACCTGCAAGGATTCACCGGTTACCTCCCTTCCGGACGACCTTACGTGCTGAACAGCGGCAGCAAGACCCTCTTCAGACTGACACCCCGGCAAGGAAGCAACAACTATGGCTTCCGCTACAACTATTCATGGCGCAAAGGGGATTTCACGGAGAAGCCTGACACGGCGTTCGTCTACCTGCCACCAGTGCGTCCGGGTAAAACGGTGGTGGTACAACGGGGCGTAACACTCAAGGGATTCATCGACCGGAAGGTTGAAGAGAAGGAGAAAGCGGGACTTTCTTTCCACACGGAAGAGGGGGATACCATCTATGCCATGCGGAAGGGAGTCGTGACGGACGTAGTCAACCACAAGGCATCCAAGGGGAAAGGCGTGATTTACAACGACACGGAAAACTACGTCCGCATCTACCACGAAGACAATACATTCATGACTTACAGCCTGCTTCAGAATGACGGCATATTTGTCCAACCGGGAGAAACGGTCCTGCCGGGACAACCCATCGGACTTGCAGGGGGAACCAATTACAGGAGTGGTTCGCGACTGCATGTGAGCCTGTATGGATGGCTGCCAGCCACGGAAGAGGATAACATCAAGGACCTGGTTTACCATCGTGCCTACCGCCTCATCAACCCGTATCTTTACGGATTCGGGAAAGTGGAGGTCATCAAGGGCGGAGTGTCGTTCCCTTGCGAACATCCGTTGGACATCATCACGCAGGAAATGAGCAAACGGGAAATCAAGAAGTACAAGAAGGAGCACGGATTGCGGTAAGCATCCGGAAGGAAGTAACAGGGAACGGATACGAAAACAGTACGAAGGCACGGAGAGACAGTCTGCCAAGAGGCAGACAGCGTTTCTCCATGCCTTCGTGTATCAATTCGGCTTACCGTCCGGTGTCAGCGGACGGACAGTCTCAATATTCCACCTTGTCGGTCTTGTCCATCCAGTCGCGGAATGCCTGCTGTGCCTCATCGCGAAGCAACTCCTGTGACACCAGCCGACGTTTGTCCGGCGTGAGGGCTATCTCTTCATAGATGAACGAGTCATCGAAACCGATGGCAGCCGCATCATGCTTGTTGTTGCCATAGTACATCCGGTCCAGGTGTGCCCAATAGATGGCACCCAGACACATGGGACACGGTTCGCACGAAGTATAGATTTCACATCCTTCGAGGTTGAAGGTGCCCAGCTTCTCGCAAGCGGCACGGATGGCACTGACCTCGGCATGTGCCGTCGGGTCATTGTTGTCGGTCACCCGGTTCACACCCGTGGCAATAATCTCGTCGCCACGCACAATGACTGCCCCGAACGGACCTCCGCCGTTCTTCACGTTCTCGATGGAAAGCTCGATGGCCTTCCGCATGAATGCCTCGTTCATCGTGCATCCTCCTTCATCATTGCCAGCAGTTCATCCGCTGTCACGGCATGCTGTTCACCGGTCAACATGTTCTTCAGCGTAAACTTGCCCTCGTTCATCTCCGTCTCTCCGGCAATTGCCACAAAGGGGATGTTCTTGGCGTTGGCATAGCTCATCTGCTTCTTCATCTTCGCACTGTCAGGATAGATTTCCGCACGGACGCCCGCTGCACGCACCTTTGCCAGGACAGGCAGACAGTAGGCGGCTTCGGCTTGTCCGAAGTTGACAAAGAGAAGACGGGTCCCGTTGACGGCATCCTTGGGGTAAAGGTCCAGCTGATTGAGCACATCGAAGATGCGGTCGGCACCAAAGGAGATACCTACGCCCGAAACACCGGGCATGCCGAACACGCCCGTCAGGTTGTCATAACGTCCGCCTCCGCTGATGCTGCCAATCTGGACATCGAGCGCCTTCACCTCGAAGATGGCACCCGTGTAGTAGTTCAAGCCACGTGCCAGTGTCAGGTCAAGCTCCACCTCGTTGCGGATGTCCAGCCCTGCCACGGTGCTCAGGATGAATTCGCTTTCCTCCACACCCTTCATGCCGGTCTCGCTGCCGGCAAGTACCTCCTTCAGCGTCTCCAGCTTTTCGGCATTGCTTCCGCTGAGCAGGATGATGGGTTGCAGCTTGTCGATGGCTTCCTGCGGAATGCCCTTCGAAGCGAGCTCGGCGTTGACGTTCTCCAGGCCAATCTTGTCGAGTTTGTCGATGGCCACGGTGATGTCGACAATCTTGTCTGCCTCACCGATGATTTCGGCTATACCTGCCAGAATCTTGCGGTTGTTGATTTTGATGGAGACACGTACCCCGAAAGCGGTGAACACGGCATCAATCATCTGCACCAGTTCCACCTCGTTGAGCAGAGAGTCGCTGCCCACCACGTCGGCATCACACTGATAGAACTCCCGGTAACGACCTTTCTGCGGACGGTCGGCACGCCACACCGGCTGAATCTGGTAACGCTTGAAAGGGAACGTGATTTCCTCGCGGTGCATCACCACATAGCGTGCAAAAGGCACGGTCAGGTCATAGCGCAAGCCTTTCTCACAGAATTTGGAGGCAAGCTTGGCAGCGTTGCGCGACAACAGTTCCTCGTCAGTCAGTCCTGAGAAATAGTCGCCCGAATTCTGTATCTTGAAGAGGAGCTTGTCGCCCTCGTCGCCATACTTGCCCATCAGGGTCGAGAGGTTCTCCATGGCGGGAGTCTCAATCTGCTGGAAACCGAAATGATGGAATACTTCACGGATGGTATTGAATATATAGTTACGCTTCGCCATTTCGAGCGGCGAGAAATCTCTGGTTCCTTTGGGAATGGAAGGTTTTGCTGCCATAGTTCTAAGTGATTTTAAACGTTTGTGTTCGATGGGGAAAAGGTCCGGAAGGGACGCTGTCCCCGTTCATGTTCTGCGGAGGATATGTCAGCTTGTGACAAAATCCGAAGCAAAGGTAAGACTTTTTATGCCTTACGCCGTTCTTACATTGCAACTATTTACGAACTTTGCGCCCAAAATATCCGTTTCGACAATGAAAAAGCTCAAAAGGTGGTGTATGCGGCTCGTGCTGCTCTTCTTCGTCTCCAGCATTGGAGCAGTGATTCTCTATCGTTTCATCCCGGTCTATGTCACCCCGCTCATGGTGACCCGTTGCATCGGACACCTCTTCGACGGAGAGAGTCCCCGGCTCTACCACCGGTGGGTGCCTCTGGAGGACATATCCCGTCACCTTCCCATGGCAGTCATCGCGTCGGAAGACAACCGTTTTGCCGAGCATCACGGGTTCGACTTCGATGCCATCCAGCAGGCCATCGACGAACGGAGGGAGGGGAAACGGCGTCGCGGTGCCAGCACCATCAGCCAGCAAACGGCAAAGAATGTCTTCCTGTGGGAACGCTCGTCGTGGGTACGCAAAGGCTTCGAAGCCTATTTCACCGTGCTCATCGAGCTTTTCTGGTCCAAGGAGCGCATCATGGAGGTCTATCTGAACTCCATCGAGATGGGCGACGGCATCTACGGAGCGGAAGCAGTGGCAAAACATCACTTCAACACCACGCCCGACCGGCTGTCGCGCAGCCAGTGTGCCCTCATCGCCGCCTCTCTGCCCAACCCCCTGCGCTTCGACTCGGGACATCCGTCGAGCTACCTGTACAGACGTCAGCGGAAAATCATGCGACTGATGAAGCTGGTGCCCGTCTTCCCGGAACCGGAAAAGAAGCACAACTGAGCACGCAAACGTTGAAGAACTAAAAACAATTATCACATACCATGACACATCTGTTTCAAACGGCCTGCCTCCTGGGGCTTGCCTTCCTGACTTCCCTGCCCCTCCGGGCAACTGACACCGAGACCCTGTCTCCCGACCAATCCATCCGCGTCACCTTGTCCTGTCCGGCAGACGGTCCCACGGGATTCTCCGTGAACTATCAGGATAAAGAGGTGTTCCGTCACATCAACCTCGGACTGCAAACCGACCGGCGTGCGTGGGAAAAGGGACTCACGCCCCGTTCCGCCTCCGAAGCAACCCTTCACACCGACGACTACACCCTGCTCTCCGGCAAACGCCTCCATTGCACCAACCGCGCCAATGAGCGCACCTTCCGTCTGGAAAATGCCGACGGGCAAGTACTCTCTGTCATCCTGCGGGTATATAACGACGGTGTTGCCTTCCGCTATGCCCTGGACGGTGAGGAGGGCGAACACCTGACCGGTGAACGTACGGCTTACGACATCCCGGAAGGACGTCCGCGCTGGATGCCCCGTCACCTGGTGGGCAACGAAGATTTCTTCCCCCTCAACACCGACGGACAACCTGCAGGAGCATGGGGCTATCCTTCTCTCTGCGAACCGACCGACGGCGTGTATGCCCTGCTGACGGAATCCGGACTGAACCGCTCGCACTGCGGCTCCTACCTGGACAACAGCCTCCGGAGCGACAACTACCGCATCCGCCTCGTCGACCGGAGCCTTCCGCTGACCAACGGCTGGCTCTCTCCCTGGCGCATTGCCATCATAGGCACGGCAGCCACCGTAGTGGAATCGACCCTGGTGACCGATGTGGCCGACCCCTGCCGCCTGGACGACACTTCGTGGGTCGAACCGGGAGTGGCTTCCTGGATTTACTGGGCGCACAACCACGGCTCGCGCGACTGCGCCCTGCTGAAGGAGTATGTCGACCTGGCAGCCGACATGGGATGGCCCTACACACTGATTGACGCCGAATGGGACTCCATGGGCAACGGAGGCACCATCGAAACCGTTGCCGACTATGCACACGGCAAAGGGGTCAAGCCCCTGCTCTGGTACAACTCCAGCACAAACTGGGTCAGCCACGGGGCACCGGGTCCGTTCTACCGGCTCAACGACAGGAACAAACGCGAACAGGAGTTCGCCTGGCTGGAGAAGGAAGGGTTCAAAGGCGTGAAAATTGACTTCTTCCCCGACGACAGTCTCTCCGTCATCAACTACTACATCGACCTGCTGGAAGATGCAGCCCGCCATCACCTCACCGTGAACTTCCACGGAGGTATCCTGCCCAAAGGCTGGCAGCGCACCTATCCGCACCTGCTGACCCAGGAAGCCGTCTACGGTGCCGAGTGGTACAACAACAACGCTGTCCTGACAGACCGTGCCGCCTGCCACAACGCTACCCTGCCCTTCACACGCAACGTCATCGGTCCGATGGACTATACGCCGGGCACCTTCTCTGACTCACAACATCCGCACATCACGACCCATGCCCACGAGCTTGCCCTCCCCCTGCTCTTCGAATCAGGCATGCAGCACATGCCCGACCGTCCTTCCGTCTATCGGGAATTGCCCGAAACGGTACGTCGCCTGCTGTCCACCCTGCCTACGGTCTGGGATGACACCCGTCTGCTGGCAGGCACTCCGGGCGACCATGTGGTGATAGCCCGGCGGAAGGGGAAGGTGTGGTACATCGCCGGTATCAATGGAAAGGACACGGCTGCTACACTGAAGTTCTCCCTGCAGCGTCTGTCCCTTGGCGGAAGCGGCACTGCCTGCCTCATCACCGATGAAGCCGACGGCCGCCATTTCCACATCGAACCGTCCACACCGGTTTCCCCGGACAACGTCCTGCACATCGACTGCCTGCCGCGTGGAGGCTTCGTCCTGATTCTCACGGAAGGCACGAACAACTAGACAACCGGCCGGTCCGGAAACAAAGGCATAAAAGTCAAGAGACAAGACTACCCCGTTTCTCTCACTGGATTGTTATAACTATATAAAAGAATGCTTACGAAGCATAAAAGAGAGTACACACAGTATAGTTATAACCCTTTAAGCACTAGCACAATGAGAGAAGATCTGAGAGAAAAGCCGGGCGGACGGAGTAGTCATGCCACCAACAGACTGCTTTCCAAAAGTCTGAAGCGCTGCTTCATCACGGCCGGATGTTGTTTTTTTAGCTTTACGGTGTTGGCACAAAGTGACCAACGCATCACGCTCAACCTGCAGAAAGCGACCCTGGAACAAGTCATTTGGGAAATTCAGAAGAAGACGGGATTCACCTTCATGTATGGCTCCAACGACATCCAGGCAGTCAGGAACATTACCCTCAATGAGAAAGACAAGAGCATCCGGGAAATTCTGGACAAGTGTCTGCGAGGGACCAGCCTCACGTATGAAATATCGGGAAAGGAAATCATCATCAAACAGGCAACTGCTGACGCCAAACAACAGACAGGACGCCGTGTGAAGGGAACCGTCGTGTCCAAAGAAGACGGACTGCCCGTCATCGGAGCCTCCATCCGTGTGGATGGGACAGAGCTCGGTGTTGCCACAGACATTGACGGCAACTTCAGCCTCAACAATGTCCCGGACGGAGCACAGCTGGTAGTGTCCTACATCGGCATGAAGACACTGACGGTAGCAGCCACCCCCAACATGACCATCACACTGGAAAACGATGCACAGACCCTGGACGACGTCGTGGTGACCGGTATCTTCAAGAAAGCCAAGGAGAGCTATACGGGTGCCGTGTCGACCATCACCTCCGAGCAGCTCGACATGTATAAGGGTCAGAACCTGCTCCAGACACTGAAAAACATCGATGCCTCCATCAACTTCGCCGTCAACAATATTGCCGGAAGTAACCCCAACAACCTGCCGCAAATCAACATCCGCGGCAACTCATCCCTGCCCATGAGCGTGGAGGAGTTCAACAAGACAGCATCCAACGACATCAACCGTCCGCTGATTATCCTCGACGGCTTTGAAATCTCCCTGGAGAAACTCATGGACTACAACGACGAGGAAATCGAGTCCATCAACATCCTGAAAGATGCATCTGCTACAGCCATCTATGGTTCAAGAGGTTCGAACGGAGTCATCGTCGTCGTCACCAAACAGCCGGAAGCCGGAAAGCTGAAGGTAAATGCCGAAGTCGGCATCGACATCGAAGCTCCCGACCTGACATCCTACGACATGCTGAATGCCTCAGAGAAACTCTACCTGGAGAACTACCTGGGACTCTATAGCTCGGAGGTTCCCTCTACCGATATCCGCTACCAGGCTGTCTACAACGAACGGTTACGCAAGGTGCTCACCGGACAAAGCACGGACTGGCTCAGCAAACCGATACGCACCGGCGTGGGACAACACTATAACCTCCGTCTGGAGGGTGGAAGCGAAGAGTTCCGCTGGAGCGCCACGGCAGGATACAAGGACGTCGAAGGTGCCATGAAGAACTCTGCCCGCCGCACGTTCAACGGTTCCATCACACTGATGTATACCGTGAAGAACCTTATCTTCAAGAACTACACCTCGTACGGCGTGACCCGTTCGACGGAAAGCAACTATGGCACATTCAGTGACTACGTTGCCCAACAACCGTATAACAATCCGTATGACGAGAACGGCGAGGTGGTACAATTCTTCGACGCTTTCTACGGCTCGAAAACGGGAGGAGAGTTCAACCCGCTCTATGATGCCATGTTGAAATCGTTCGAGAAGAGCGGCTACGAAGAGCTGACCAACAACTTCGCCATCGAGTGGAACATCCTGAAAGGACTGACCTTGCGCGGACAGGTGGGCATCACCACCAACAACAACCACAACGACACGTTCCTCTCGCCGAAAGACTCCTACTTCACCGTCGACCCGATTACATCTTCCATCTACAGCAGTGATGAAGGCTTCCTCCGTCGTGGCTCCTATGAGTACGGCACCGGAAAGTCGTACAACTACAACGGAAGCCTCAACCTCTCATACAACCACGTGTTTGCCGACAAACATTCCCTCTATGCCGGACTCGACTACTCCATCAACGAATCGGAGTCGGACAAGTATTTCTTCTACATGGAAGGCTTCTCCAACGAGAACATGGCCTCCATCGGCAACGGACGTCAGTTTGCACTGGACGCTGTCCCGACCGAGGCACAGACTCGCCGACGCATGATCGGCTTCACAGCCAACGTCAACTATACGTATGACCAGCGCTACTACCTCGACCTGTCCTACCGCATCGACGGAAGCTCCACCTTCGGCGCCGACAAGAAGTATGCCCCCTTCTGGAGTACCGGTGTAGGCTGGAACATGCACCACGAAGACTTCCTTGCCGGCAATCCGGTCTTGAACATCATGCGCCTGAAGATGTCCTACGGCTCCACTGGCTCACAGGAAGGCTCCGGATCGGGTGCATCAACCATCTACCGCTACCAGAACAACAACAAGTATCTCAACTGGGTGGGAGCCGTACTGAGCGAATGGGGTAACCCGAACCTGACCTGGCAGACGACCAAGGAGTTCAATATCGGCACAGAGTTCGGCTTGTGGCAAGGACGCGTGAAAGGTGAGTTCAACTTCTACACCAAGCACACCACAAACCTCCTCTCGGACATGAACATCCCCTTGTCCATGGGTTTCCCCTCCTACATGGCCAATGTGGGTGAAGTGAAGAACCGCGGCTGGGAACTGTCATTGAGCACCTACCTCATCCGCGACCCGAAACGCGAAATCAACTGGTTGCTCACCGGACAGCTGGTCTATGACAAGAACTGGATTTCCCGCCTGTCGGATGCCATCAAGAGACAGAACGAACAGATGCTCCAGAACGAGGACTACGACGTGGCAAAGCTCTTCTACGAAGGACGTCCGCAAAACGCCATCTATGCCGTACGCTCCCTGGGCATCGACCCCAGTACGGGACAGGAGATTTACCTTGACAAGGACGGCAACATCACCGACGTATGGAATCCCGGTGACAAGGTATTCCTGGGCTCCTCTGAACCGCTATACAACAGCATCTTCGGCACGATGTTCATGTGGAAAGGGTTCACACTGAATGTCTCCTTCCGCGCCTACTGGGGCGGCAAGAGCTACAACTCGACCCTGCTCAGCCGCGTGGAGGTGCCTATCAACAACCTGCGTTCCTCAAACGCCGATCGCCGCGTGCTCACCAACCGCTGGCTGAAACCGGGTGACAACACCTTCTTTAAAGGATTCAGCAACGACGCTACCGACGCCACCTCACGCTTTGTCATGTCAGACAATGTACTCGAGCTCCAGTCGGTCAGCCTCCAATACCGGTGGGACAGTGACTGGGTACGCCGCAACACCGGTGTACAGAGCATTACCTTCGCCGTCAACATGTCCGACCTCTTCCACTGGTCGACCATCAAGATGGAGCGCGGTACGGGATACCCCTATGCCCGTAACATCCAGGGAAGCGTCAAATTCTTATTCTAACCAATCACTCTAAACAGAAAGCACTATGAGAAAGATATACATCCTGATTCTTCTGCTGACGGCGTTCGGAGCCTCTTCATGCAACGACTGGCTGGACATCCGTGCCAACACCGAACAAAAGGACGAAGAACAGTTCTCCACGGCACAAGGGTTCTATGATGCCCTCATCGGCTGCTACATGACCATGGCTGACCGCAACATCTACGGCGAACAGCTGAGCATCACCTACAGCGAGGCACTCGCCTGCCTGTGGGACCTCCCCAAAGAACAAACAGAAACCAACCGCTTGGCAGAGTGGTTCTTCCAGCACCATGACTACACTCAGTCAACTGCCGAATCGGCCATCCAATCGGTTTATGCCGCCCTGTTCAACACCGTGGCACAAGCAAACATGATTATCAAGAACGTAGAGGAACGGGGCGAAGTCATCCCCAATCCGGACATCCGCTCTGTCATTGAGGGTGAGGCTTATGCCATCCGTGCCTACTGCCAGCTCGACGTTCTGCGACTCTTTGGCGAGGTGCCGGGTGGAAGCCGGAAGGTATCACTGCCCTACTCCGAAACCACATCCATCAACGACGTACCTCCCTACTATGACTTCGAAGGCTACGTTGCCAAGCTGAAGGCTGACATCGAAATGGCCAAGTCACTGCTCATCGACAAGGACCCGGTGTTCCAATACTCCTTCGCGAGCCTGAACAGCGGCTCGACGGCTCCGGTCGACGAGTTCATGCTCTACCGTCAGTTCCGAATGAACTACTGGGCTGTGCGGGCACTCGAAGCACGCATGTTGCTCTACACCGGCGAAAAGTCACAGGCACACGATGTCGCCATGGAAATCATCTCCGCCCGCCTCAACGGCAACCCGGTCATCAGCCTGAGTAACGCCGACGACTTCACCAACGGCTACAAACTCTGCCCCTCGGAGTGTCTCTTCGGACTGAGCAAGTACAACGTCATGACCTACTCGGAAACCTACCTTATCGGCGGCAACCTCAACATACAGTATGACTCACGGAACCACCTGACCATCACTCCCGACCGGCTCGACGCCCTGTATACAGGGGTCAATACCAATGCCCACAACCGCTACCGCTACTGGTGGAACTCAAACCTCCGGGACACCTATGGTGACAGACGGGTCACAACAACCAAGTACTACTGGGATGTGAACGTGGTGGAGAACGCCTCGCTGAAGTATGCCTACATCCCCATGCTCCGCATGTCGGAAATCTACCTCATCGCCATGGAGGGCACAACCTCACTGGAGGAAGCCAATTCCCTCTTCAGCACCTATATGCTCGCCCATGAAGATCCCGACACGCCGGGCTTTGCCTCCCTCGACGACCGTGCGGAGTTCCTCCTCAACGAATACCGCCGGGAATTCTTCGCCGAAGGTCAGATGTTCTACACCTACAAGCGTCTCAACACCGCGCAGATGCTGTGGGACAACGAACCCATGACCGAGGACGGCTACATCCTTCCCCTGCCGCGAACCGAATACAACCCCAACAACTAAAACACTACGAAGATG
Organism: Bacteroides sp. Marseille-P3684; assembly: GCF_900291465.1. Classification (GTDB taxonomy): domain Bacteria; phylum Bacteroidota; class Bacteroidia; order Bacteroidales; family Bacteroidaceae; genus Phocaeicola_A. The sequence goes on along the minus strand of NZ_LT985808.1, from coordinate 1,770,408 downwards.
ATGAAAACACTCATACGAACTCTTGCCTACTGCTCCCTCCTGGCAGCTTTCACAGCCTGCGAACGGGACTTGGAGCCCTACAGCTCGACGGATTGTCGGCTGAACTTCGTCTACCTCGACTATACCGGCGAGGTCATGACCAGTGACCGCGTCACGGAAGCCGAACGTACTGCATCCTACTCATTCATCACCGCCGGTACCGGCTCGACTGAACGCATCACGACCGACACCCTGTGGTTTGACGTGTCCACCATGGGCTTCCTCTCCGACCAGAACCGCCCCGTCCGTCTGGAACAGGTCAGCACGGGTGAGGACGATGCTATCCCCGGCGTACACTATGTGTCATTTGATGACCCGGACTTCACTCGCCTCTGCTTCGTTCCAGCCAACCAGAACCGCACACAGGTGCCTGTCATCGTGCTGCGCGACGCTTCGCTGGAGGAACACGACGTCACCCTCGTCTTCCGCTTCGCCGAAAACGAATACTTCAAACCCGGCTACACCGGACTGACTGAACGTACTCTGCACATCACCGACCGTCTGCTTGAACCGGGCAACTGGTCACAACAGTACTTCGGCACCTATGGACCGGTGAAACACCAGCTGATGATTGACTGGACAGGAGAAGTGTGGGACGAAAGCTACATCCGCAGCCTGCTGAATGGAGACAGTGGCTACCTCAGCTACCTCAAGGAATTCTTCCAACAGAAACTGGAAGAAGAGAATGTCAAACGTCAGGAAGCCGGACTCGACATCTACCGGGAAGCTGACGGAAGTGAAATCAGATTCTAAAATGCAACACCTATGAAACGAACAATCATCCAATACCTCCTGGTCGGAATCGTCTGCTGCCTCTCGTCATGCTACGACGATGATTCGACCTTGGGCTCCAACTATGTGAGCGACATCGAGATTGCCGGACTCGCCGACCAGTCGGTGGTGTCCTACTCGCAAAACTTCGTGAACGTGCAGCCGACCATTACGACCGATTATCCCGAGGATCAGCTGGAATATGCCTGGTACATCTACGCCGACAACACGCCGGAACAGGAGAACGGCTTCCGCAAAGACCGGATTGCCACAACCAAAGACCTGAACTACGAAGTCAATCTGCCCTCGGGGCTCTACCACCTGGTTTTCGAGGTAACCTCGCTGACCAATGACTTCTCCAAGACAGCGACGATGAATCTCAGCGTCTCGACCGCCTTCTCCAAAGGATTCTATATCCTCAAGGAGACAGCCGACGGCAATACGGACATCGACCTCTGGAATGAAGGCATCCTGAGCGAAGACATCCTTGCCAAGAAACTCGGCGCCCCCATGAACGGTGCTCCACGCAACCTGTCGCTGGTCTACACCGGGGAGTTTATCAATCCTGAACTGAACCGGACGGCACGCGGCAACCTTGTCCACATCTTCACGGAAGAGAACGAGTACAAAGGTTTCGAGAGTGAATCGCTGACGGAAGTCTTCAACAACGAAACCCTCTTCTATGCCGGCAACATGGATAACGAGGAGCCGTACATCATCTTCCGTGCTCCCAACCACACAGTCTACTTCTCGAACACAGGCATCCGCACCGCCGCCACCGTCTTCTCGGGGACGAACTACAACAGCGGACGTCTCGGGTTCCCTGCCGACGAGCACGGAGCGAGCAAGTTCATCATCCCCACCAGCTATGGCCAGGAGATGGTATACTGGAGCAACAGCGAGCATGCCCTGCGCGACGTCAACTTCAACTTCCAGCCGTCTTCTCTGGTGACTTCCGCTGACGGAAGCACCTATCCCGACGATCTGGAATGCATCTCGGCAGGTGCCAACATTACGGGCGACGCCTATTCTCCGACTGTCGTAGCCTATTTCCTCTGCGAGCAGCCTTCGACAGGCGACCGCTATCTGCTCCTGCTTGACGGAGGCTTCACCTTCACCGGTGTACAAATCAAGCAAATCATCAAGCTCGACCCGTCGCTTCACATCGCCCGTGACAAGATTGTCGCCATCAACCGCCGGACTGCCACCTACATCTATTCCATTTCAGAGGACAACAAGCTCTACGCTTACAGCTGGGTGAGCAACGACGAACGCGAGTTCCCGCTCCCGGGCATTCCTGCCGGAGAGGACATCACCTACCTGACCAACCAGTACTTCTACCTCTCGGAGGTGTACGGCTATGACACCTCGTTCAACTTCGACGACCTTATCGTAGGCACACAGACGGGCAATACCTACAAGCTCTATTTCTACAGCGCCTCAAAGGACATGAACGGTGGACGTCCCATTGCCGACCCGTCCCGGGTTATCACAGGTACCGGCCAAGTGAAAGCGGTCCGCTTCCTTGCCTCCATGAGTGTGCGGGGTAGTGACCACTACTCCGACCCCATCTATCCGTTGACCGACTAGACTTACGGGGAACACATCTTCCCTGAAAGAAGCGTACCAACCACCTTCGTTCCATTTTCCAGCCGCAGACGACGTAGCCCCCTTCTCCAACCTACTGAAGAAGATTCGGAAAGCTACGCCATCTGCGGCTGATTGTATCGGAAAAATTTGAAACTTCACTACCCATATTCCTCCACTCAATTGTTATAAGGTTGTCATGACACATTGAAGATTTGAGTGGAGAGAAATTATTCCATCATAAACCATCTAATAAACTAGCACTATGCACAACCAAGACTTGAGAGAAAAGAGCATCAGGGGAGTTTTACCCCCCCCCACTAACAATCTGTTTTCTAAGAGCTTAAAACGTTGTTTCGTCGCTGCTGGTTGCTGCTTGTTCAGCATCAGCGTGTGGGCTCAGAGCGACCAGCGCATCACCCTCAACCTGCAAAAGGCCTCTTTGGAGCAAGTCATTTGGGAGATACAGAAGAAAACCGGATTCACCTTCATGTACGGCTCCAACGACATCCAAGCAGTCAACAACATCACCCTCAATGAAAAGGACAAGAGTATACGGGAAATCCTGGACAAATGTCTAAAGGGAACGAACCTCACGTATGAAATTTCCGGAAAGGAAATCATCATCAAACAGACCGACGCCAATAAGAAACGCACCATCAAGGGTATTGTGGTCGACAAAGACGGAATGCCCTTTCCGGGAGCCAGCGTCCGCCTAAAGGGGACCGACACCGTAAGTGGGACCAATCTTGACGGTGAATTTCAAATAGCCGTCTCGGGCAATGACCCCACCCTCGTATTCTCCTTCATCGGAACGGAAACGCAGGAAGTCGCAGTCGGCAAACAGAACGAACTCAAAATCACCCTGCTGGAGAACGTCCGTGCCCTCGATGACGTTGTGGTGACAGGCTACTACACACAGCGCAAGCAAACTTTTACAGGTGCAGCCGTGAACTATAGTGGTGAAGAGCTTGCCGCTATCTCCAACAAGAATGTGCTCTCCACCCTCTCGTCCCTCGATCCCTCATTCAAGCTGGTGGATAACCTCTCTCTGGGTTCCAACCCCAATGCAGTTCCCAACGTGCAAGTACGCGGTATGAACTCCTTGCCCGATGCGAGTGGAAGTAACCTGAGCGAGACTTACAAAGGTTCCGCCAACCTGCCTACCTTTATTCTCGACGGATTCGAAGTCGATGTAGAAAAGGTATACGACCTCGACCCGAACCGCATCCAGAACATCTCCATCCTGAAAGATGCTTCCGCTACTGCCATCTACGGCTCCCGTGCCGCCAATGGTGTCGTTATCATCGACACGAAGGCACCGGCTTTCGGCAAACTGCAACTCAACTACTATGGCAGCGTCAGCGCTGAGGTTGCCGATCTCTCGGACTATCACCTGCTCAACGCCTCCGAAAAGCTGCGCTACGAACAGCTTGCCGGGCTCTACTCAGGCAGCAACGCCACCTACGTGGAAGAGATGTACAGACAGGACTACAACGATCGCCTGAAACTCGTACAACGGGGCGTTGACACTGACTGGCTTGCGCTTCCGCTGAAATCGACAGGCATCAGCAACCAACACAGCATTCAGCTGGAAGGCGGCAATGAGAACTTCCGCTATGGGGTCGACCTGACCTACAACATGACCGACGGTGTGATGAAAGGATCAGACCGTACAAAACTGGGCACCAGCATCAAGTTGCAGTACAACTACAAGAACCTACGCTTCCGCAACGAAATCACCTACGACAAGGTGACCTCCAACAACTCACCCTACGGTTCCTTCAGCCAATATGCCCTGATGAATCCGTACTACTATCCCTACGACGAAAACGGACAGGTGAAGCAGATTGTCTTCGAAAGCAGCAACGCCAACTCTTCACAGACAGCTGTGAGCAACCCGCTTTACAACGCCACCCTGAACACCAAAGACCAGACGACGTATGATGACTTCGTCGACAACTTCAGCGTAGAGTGGAACATCCTGCCCAACCTGAAATTCAAGGGACAATTCTCCATCGAACGCATCAATCGCTACAGCGACATCTTCAAACCGGCCGACCATACCGACTTCGTCAACCAGGAAGAGAACAAGGGTAGCTACCAAAAGGGCAACACCGTGTCTGAATCTTATGACGGAAGCGCCGTACTATCCTATTTCAACTATTGGAAGAAACACGCACTCAGCGTCAATGCCGGTTGGAACATCACATCGGAAGATGAGGACTACAGCAGCTATACCATCTACGGCTTCCCGAACCAGCAGTTAGACCATCCTTCACTCGGTGCAGGCTTCCTGGAAGGTGCCGGAGTGGAAGGCGACGCTACCATCAGCCGGCTGATGGGTTTCTTTGCCAATGTGAACTACAGCTATGACGACCGCTACTTCGTTGACGGGTCCATCCGTCTCGACGGTTCGTCACAATTCGGCAGCGAGCAACGCTGGGGCACTTTCTGGAGTGCAGGTTTGGGATGGAACATCCACAATGAACAAGTATTCAAAGACTCACCCATTGTCAATCAGCTCCGTCTGCGCGCCAGTACCGGATTCACCGGTGGACAGAACTTCTATCCTTACCAGGCTCTCATGATGTACCAGTACAACACCAACCTGTCTTACCAGGACTACATCGGTGCCGTTATCAAAGCATTCGGCAACTCGAACCTGAAGTGGCAACGTACCCAGAAACACAACTTCGGCGTCGACTTCGCCTTCTTCAACAACCGCCTGTCGGGTTACTTCAACTACTTCATCGAAAACTCCAAGGACCTGCTCGTCGATGTTGACATGATGAGCTACCTTGGCTTTGACTCCTACAAGGAGAACCTGGGCGAAACACAGAACAAAGGTTACGAATTCAACGTACGCTGGAGCATCTTCCAGAACAAGGACTGGCACGTAAACGTGTTTGCCAACGGACAGCACTACACCAACAAGCTCAAGAAGATTTCCTCGGGTCTCAGCTCCTACAACCAGCAGGCTGACGCCGAAGAGTCAACCGCTCCCTACGTCCGCTATGCCGAAGGTGCTTCCATCAACACCATCTGGGTAGTCCAATCAGCCGGTATCGACCCCGCTACAGGTAACGAGGTCTTTATCAAGCGCGACGGTACCTACACCAACGAATGGAGTGAACAGGATTATGTGCCCTACGCCTCGACCGATCCCAAGCTGAGCGGTAACTTCGGACTTAACATCTACTGGAAAGGCTGGGAACTGAACACCAACTTCTTCTATCGCTTCGGAGGCTATGCCTATAACCAGACGTTGGTGGACAAGGTGGAGAATGTCGACCCGTTCAACAACGTCGATTCGCGCGCATTGTACGACCGTTGGCAGACTCCCGGTGTTCCTGCCGTGTTCAAGCGCATCAGTGACCAATCGGTCACCCGTCCTACCTCGCGCTTTGTGGAAAAGGACAATTTCCTCTCTGCCACCTCGCTCAGCCTGGCCTATACCTTCGACCGCGACTGGGTGAAGAGCTTCGGAGCCCAATATCTGAAACTGACGTTCTATGCCAACGACTTTCTGCAAGCTTCGACCATGCGCCAAGAAAGAGGAACGGACTACCCGTATGCCCGTCACTTTTCCATCGCAGCACAAGTCACCTTCTGACGGCAAACAATTATTTATCTCACTCTAATATGACAACAATTTATGAAAAAGACCCTACTCTTCATACTATTGCCCTTGTTCACGCTGACCTCCTGCGAAGACTGGTTCGATATCACTCCCAAGTCGGAACTTAAGGCTGACGACTTCTTTGAGACCGAACAAGGCATGCGAGACGCCCTTATCGGTATCTACGCCACCATGGCAGACGAGAAGCTATATGGCGGACTGATGACCATGACCTACATGGATGTCCTCGGACAATACTACTCTTCTATTGGAAATACCCTCCACAGCTTCTATTATGCTTACAACTACGACTACACCAACAGTACAGAAGAAGCGCGTAAGGACGGACTCTGGAAAGCACTCTACAATGGTATCGCCAATGCCAACAGCTTACTGGAGAAAATGGAAGCCAACCGCTCCGCACTGCCCGAAGGAGAATATGAACTGATCCGCGGAGAAGCGCTCGGATTGCGTGCCTACCTCCATTTTGACTTGCTCCGCCTTTTCGCCCCTTCCCCTGCCATGAGCAACGGACTGAACCGCCCTGCCATCCCCTATGTTGATCGGCTCACCAACCAGCTCTTCGCCCGACTCACCACCGCCGAAGTACTGCAACGCATCGAAGCCGACCTGACTGAAGCACGCTCCCTGCTCGCCGAAGTCGACCCTTATGGTCCGCACCACAGTGACTATGACCTTGACAACCTGACGGGTATCCGCAAGGGACGAGAATATCGCATGAACTATTATGCTGTGACAGGTGTTCTTGCCCGCGTCCTGCTCTATGAAGGCAGCACCGGCAGCAAGAACCAGGCATTCACCTATGCGACTGAAGTTATCGACAGCGGACTGTTCCCGCTCATATCCAGTGCCGACCTCTCGGGTACTGACCAGAACGGCTTCGTCCAGGAAAACCTTTTCGCACTGGAAGATGTCGGTCTGGAAGACAACATTGTCGACATCTACTTCAACGTGGGTAACACCAGTTCCAACTACCTTGCCCTGACAGGCAACACACTCGATAACATCTTCCCCGCCTCTCTGAGTATGGACTATCGCCGCCTGTGGTGGATCGAGACATCGGGTTCGGATAATCTTATCACCAAGTACAACTATAGCGAACGTGTTCCCTTGGTCAAGGTATCCGAAATGTATCTGATTGCAACTGAAACAGCTCCTAACCTGACCGAAGCCACCGAATACTTCAATCAATTGCAATACCACCGCGGACTGCCTAACGACGAGCTGACTGCCGGAAACATACAAGACAAGCTGTTAGCTGAGTATGCCAAGGAATTCATTGCTGAAGGACAGACTTTCTTTGCCTACAAACGTATGGGCATGAACGTAACCCCCGTTACCAAACGAGTCCTGCCTGATGCCGAAGCCGTATACGTACTTCCGATACCAACAGAAAACACCAATTTTACCAACCAATAAAACGATTATGAAAACATCCATCCTCCTCATATCCGGACTGCTCACCCTCATAGGGTTGGCAGGATGCCAGGAAAACGAACGCATGCTCTATGAAGCCAAGAGCGCCGTCTACTTCAACTCCCCCGTCGAAGGTGACAGCCTGTCCTATTCCTTTGCATCGGGCGAAAAGACTGAAGACGTAGTCAACATCCCCATCCGTATCATTGGAGCCTCTAGCAAGGGAACCCGCTCCATCGCTTTCGACATTGACCCGGCATCGACAGCACAAGCCGGCGTACATTACCGCGACCTGCCCGAAGTCATCACTCTTCAACCGGATTCAGTCAATGCCTACCTGCCTGTCACTGTACTTGCCGAGCACTTGGACAACAATCAGGTATCGCTCATACTGCATTTACGTGGCAATGAAAACTTTGACCCTGGCTTTCCTGAACATCTCAGCTTCAAACTCAACATCACTGACCAACTCGTCAAACCCACTTATTGGGACATTCCTCTGTCACTCTACTACGGAAGCTATTCGAAAGCCAAGCACCAGCTGTGCATCCAGATTCAAGGCTTTGACTTCCCGGCTGAAATGGACATGAACCTCATCAATGATTTTATGTCCTATGGACGTCTGGTCTATCAGGCATTGCTTAAAGAACCACTTTGGGACGAAGAGACTCAACAATGGATTACCGCCGACTGGTCACCTCTCTAACCGCATAAACACATTACCGACATGAAAAAGATAACCTACATACTCCTTTCAGGCATTATATACCTCTTCGCATCCTGTGTCGAGGACAATACACAGACGGTCTTCAAGGAACTCAACGAAGTCACCATTGAAGGCATCGAAGATGAATATGAAAACGTATACATCAATCGTACGCTCAGCATCCATCCCACGCTCACCACAACCTTCAATGACGAGTCGCAGCTCGACTATCTTTGGATTGCCTACGACCGCAACAGTCGTCTCGGAGCAGACACCCTGGCACGTACTAAAGATCTCGACGCCATCATCGGGCTCACTCCAGGAGAACATACCGGAAAGTTCAAGGTGTTCGACCGCACCACAGGCATATACTATGAGAAAGAGTTCATCATCAACGTGGTGAACGACTTTACCCAAGGACTGCTCATCCTCGCCGAGAATAACGGGCAGGCTGAACTCAACTTCTGGGTACCTGGACGCGATGAACTGATTACCGATGTCTTCGGACTGCTCAACGACGGAAAAAGTCTCGGAACGAATCCGCACCGGGTGTACTTCAACAAATACACGACCGATGCCAGTAGCGAAGTCCTTGTTCTCTGTCAGGACGAGGAAGGCGGAAAGATTCTCGACAATATCACCATGCTAGAGAGCCGCGAATACAAGAGCCTGTTCATCAACGACATCGGAGACGTAAAACCGCAGGCGTACTTTAAGAACTACATGCGTGAATACCTCATCGACAATGGATTGGTGTATGACCGGGCAGTCAATACCAATCCGCCGAGCACTACTGTGAAACCCTATCTCAGCTCTCCGCGAGGTGATTACGAAATAGCTGAGAATGCAGACTTCGGCGACGACGAATCAAGCGTCTCCCGCACCGTGCTTTACGATAACCTGAATCATTGCTTCTATGCACAGCTCAGCATCACTTCGTCATCACTGACGACCGTCTCCTCGTCGGGCATGGCAATTTCAGGCGGCTTCTTTGACCCTGACAATGTAGGAATGGACTGTCTCTATGCCGGTCTGTCTTCTCGTAGTGCCGATGAAACGCGTGAATACATCGGTGTATTTGAGACCGAAGGTGGCGAACGTCACTTGTTGCGTATGGGCATCGCCTTCTACGCGAATATTGATGAACCAAGCACTTACTTTAAGGACTTGGGCAACGATGTCATCCAGTCGCCTGCCATCAACGAAGCTGTCAGCTTCTCCTGCTCCGCCAACTTCTCAGGTTACTTGTTCTATGCCGCAGGCAATCAAATCTATGTCTACAATGTTTTGAGCCGCACGGGACAGGCACTTTATGATATCGGTAGCGGATGCACCATCGACCACATTGAAATCGAGCGTGCAGGCAATCGGCTGTGGGTAGCCTTCCGCGACACACAAGCTACCTCCCAACCGGCAGGCTTCGTCGGACTAACCATTCAGACCGATGGTGGTCTCCGTCTGGAAGAGAGCATACGCCACGAGCATTTCGCCGACCGTATCGTTGACTTTGAAAGCAAATATTGATATGACACGCATCCTATCTCTCTGTTTTATCCTGCTTGCAGCCGTCTCCACCCGGCTGCAAGCACAAATCCACTTCAGCACCGCTGACGACTGGGAGACCGTACTGGAGACTGCCCGACAGGAGCAGAAGAACATCTTCATAGACGTCTACACATCATGGTGCGGACCATGCAAACGTATGGCTCGCGAAGTATTCTCCGACCCTGCCGTAGGAAAATACATGAATGACCGCTTCGTCTGCATCCAACTTGATGCCGAGAAGCAGGCAGGACATCCGTTCTTCCGGCTCTTCAAGCCCAATGCCTATCCTACCTATTACTGGCTGGATGCCGACGGTCTGTTGCTTGACAGTCGTTCAGGCTATATGCCGGGAGAAACATTCCTGCAAGCAGTCCACGAAGCGGTAGAGAATCAGAAGGGGAAACGTCTGAAGGAATTTACAGCACGTTGGAAAGGCGGAGAACGCGACACGGCGTTTGTCGAAAAATATCTCTTCGAGGTACTGCCACAGTTCCATCCCGACAGCGTCCGTCCTTTCCTGAACCAATATCTTGCCGGACTGACACCGGAACAGCTCCGCAGCCCAAGTACAGGCAGAATGGTGATGCGCTTCACCCGTAATCTGGAGGACGATCTCATCCTGCGTACCTTGCTCGGACAGTCATCCTCTTACAGAGAACAACTGACACAAGAAGAGGTTGACAAGGCAATCTACTTGGTTCTGGTACGCATTCCGATGATGCATTTCAATACGGACAAAAACCTATATGCTGCAGACTTGCAATTGCTCAACAGATTGGACTATCCGGATAAAGAACTATATAATAAGATAAGGGAAATCGAGCAGAAACTCTTCAGCGCACAATATGGCGAAGGGCTTCAACAAGCTGTTGAATTGTGCCAGGCACACGAGCAGGAGCATCCGTCATTCTACTCAGAGCTTTACTACACACTCATCATCAGCAAATTCTTCCAGCCCGACTACAACCCCGGCACTGAAGAGCTTTCCGCAACACTCCATCTGGCAAAAAAGGCTTTCCATCTGTCTCCTTCCCAAAATACATTGTCTTATCTCGCTGCAGCCTACGCACGTGCAGGCAATTATCGGAAAGCATACCAGGCTCTGGCATACTTGCCTTTTTATAAGGCACCGACCTTGAGCAACGCCGTCTATCCGTTACTGGGTATTGTGTTTGACCGGGAAAAGGGAGAATGAGGTTCTCCACACGATGCCCCAGACAAGTTATAAACACAAACAAATCGCCTGAGAATACCACTCATACCATAATCTACGAGAACAGTATTCTCAGGCGATTCCAGGATGCACCAGGCATGGTCCGGTGCATCCTGTTTGTTTACAATCGCTATCAATAGCCTGGATTCTGATATTCCGCACTATTGGTAATAGTAGCCGTAAATGTCGTTGATATAGGACGCAAAGCATATTCCGGCTTGAAATATTGGGCCAGATCCGGATGCGTCTCACTCAAATAAGTCGCATCTTTAAACATGCCTGTACGTTTCAGGTCATAAAAGCGACAATACTCACCACACAGTTCACGACCACGCTCATCCAGCACGTCACGTACCGTCGGCTTGGTTGTCAATGGGACAGCTCCTGCACGAGCTCTTACTTTATTGATATAATTTGCTGCATGAGAACCTCCGTTCAAATAGATGTCCAATTCAGCTGCTATCAAATACACCTCCGCCATACGCATGATAAAGGTCGCATTCAAGTTACCATTACGTTTTTTGGCTGGATTGGCCACATAATAGTTACTGCTATTGTGCTTGGTAAGGGACGGATAGAAATAACGGAACTGATTCTCCTTCCCTTCATATTGCATCTTTACATTATGCTTGACATCGTCATATACATCCGCATAATCAACAACCAGCACCTTATCCGTACGCTTCCGGGCTTTCCACTCTGCATAATCGGTATCTTGAGGCAGGATAATCCTGACAGCCTCATCTCCAACAGCCAACGACTGCCCCAATACGGATGCGTCTTTTCCATAATTGGTTAACGCATCTTTATCCCACTCATAGGCTTTATTGGCTTTCCATTCCGTTTGGAATATCTGATGGAAACGTGGGTCGAGCGTACCGTCCTTCTGCACAAAAAGACTGAGCAGATGCTGAGTAGGCATGAACAATCCAGCCTGACTTCCTTCCCATGTCAGACGCGAAGCCTGCGTATCCTCCCGTGCCCCAAATCGATTGAGGTCACAAAGGAAATACTCATCATTACGGTTCAGTTTCCAGTTGCCGTTGCTGGAACCGTGCCCGTCAGCACCGGCATACCAACGATGTTTCCACAAGGCTTCCTTGTTATTCCAATTGTTTTTCTCTGCAAACACCTCTCCAAAGTCAGGATACATATATGCATTGTACTTTGTGCCACCCGATTCACAATCATCAATCAGTTCTTTGGCTGCATCAAGTCCTTTCTGCAGAAACTCCGTTGCACCGTATTCATAAGTCTGCAAACATGCCTTGGCAAGGAAGCCGATTGCAGCCTTCCGCGTTGGCACTGTCGTCGTCTTATCATCTCCTTTTGCCAAATGTACGGCAGCAAACTCCAAATCAGGAATAATCACTTCCCGATAAATAGTCATCGGATCAGTTCGCACCGGAGCAAAATCCATCTTTTCCGATGGTTGGGTCAGCAATGTCACACCGCCAAATTGCTCCACCGCATTGAAATAATAAACAGCCCGCAAGAAACGTGCTTCCGCCACTTTGGCATCGCGTTCATCCTGTGTCTTGAAAGGAGCCTTGGCAGCCAATGAGATCGCCATATTGCAGCTGCCTATACCATCATACGTACCATTCCACCAGTTATTCGTATAGGTCGTATTAGGGGCAGCTCCTGCAAAGAACCAGAACCATTGCGTCCACGATGTTGACTGATTCGCCCTATAAGTCCACAAATCCGTATCTCCTTCAGTCAAAGCCATCCAATTTTCTGCACCATAAAAGTATCTCTCCATGGCAAAATAACACTGATTGACCAACGTGTTATAAGACTCCACAGAGTTAGCCGCCATATTGTCCATCGTAAATCCCCCGGGATTCACTTCGTCAAGGGAACACGACTGGAAGAGGGTTGCCACTGACACAGCAGCAGCAAAACTTATCTTTTTGATGTTGTTTTTCATATCTGTCCGTTTATTAGAAAGTGAGGTTTATACCAAAGACAAATTGCTTATATGTAGGGAAGGCATCAGAACCATTCATTTCCGGGTCTGTCCCCTTAAGCTTCTTGTCCTTGACAAAAATGAAAGGATTATAAGCCGTAGCATAAATGCGACAACGCTCCATCAATGCATAACGCGATATCTTCTTTGGAAGGGTGTATCCCAAAGTGATGTTCTTGATTTTGATGAACGAACCATCATGCACACGCAGAGCATCCATCACACTTTGTTCCGTACCACTACCCGGCACCGGATAATAAGCTTTTTGATTTTCTTCCGTCCAATAATCTACACCGGCAAGTTGATTGGTCGTCAAACTGTAGTCCGCCGTATAACGGCCTAAAAGATCACTGCTGATTGTTTGTCCATAACGCGCCATTGTGAAAAACGAAAGGTCAAAATCACGATAGGTAAACGTATTGTTCAAACCGAAAATCCAGTCAGGATTGATATGTCCGAGTACCTGACGATCATCTTCGCTGTATTTATGTTTGCCTTCGTCCCCATCCTTGTCCAGTGTCTCCACCTTGACCCATCCAGGTTTTACACCATAAACAGCAAGTTCATCCTGAGAACTGTCCGTTCCCCAAATACCTAAGTATTTATAACTATAAACAGACTTGATGGGATGTCCTTCAAAAAGGTTCTCTTTAATGAGGTCTCCGTCAGGAAGCTCATCGATCTGCTCCTTGCTCCAGGTAGCCGACAAAGTCGTGTTCCAAGTAAAATCCTTCGTGCGGATATTACGACTGTTGACAGTCACTTCCACTCCCTTATTGCTCGTCTTGGCAATATTCTCCCAGCTGTCCAAAGGACTTCCCCATCCTGTGGCACCACTGGTTACCGGCATCGTACGCTTGAATAACAATCCATCCGTTTTTGTACGGAACATGTCAATGGTTCCATCTATACGATTTCCCAAGATTGCAAAATCCAAACCTAAATTCCAGTTATATGACTTTTCCCAGCCTAACGAAGGGCTACCGTAAGTTTCTGTGTATTGAGTGAAAGAAACAATATTTCCATTCACAGTCACACCATTACCGGAATACTTATAAGCCCTCGTCTGTGTAGAGTATGCATCCACCCCACCGGAATTTCCGGTTACACCATAACCAATGCGAAGTTTCAGATTATCCAGCCATCCACGGCTTCCCTCCATAAATTCTTCATCGGAAATACGCCATGCCAACGCCGCAGCAGGGAACGAGTCCCACTTATTACCATCCGAGAAGAACGATACTCCATCCCAACGATTAGAGAAAGTGAAAAGGTACTTCCCTTTATAGGCATAATTGAAACGCAAAGCATAGGACATCTTCTGTTTCTGCTTAAAATCCGATTCCACATGCTGACTGGTTGTAGACATCAATCTCCAGAAGCTCCAGACATCCAGGTCTTGTCCACTACCTCCCGCCAAGGAACTCTCATCCTGAGACTTTTGCCAGGAAGTAATACCGGTAATACCCAAGTCGTGATCGTCTGCCAGGGTAATGTTATAGGAGGCTATGTTCTCCCAAGTGTAACTGTTGGAATGATTATTGGTTATAGAGGCATGAGGGGTTCCGGCATAGGTCGGACGGTTGGCATTGCAATATGCTCCCCAATATTGTCCCTGACGGGAATAACTCAAGGTTGTGTTCAGTTGACTTCTCAGCGTCAAGCCTTTTACCGGCGACAACTCCAGATAGGCATTCGTATTGATGTAGGTTGCACGGGTATTGTTGGCATATTGATTCTTGATGTAATCGCCCATCGGAGAATATTGGTCCTTGATATACTCCGGTTGCAGTTCTCCCTGTTCATCATAGACGTCTCCCAAAGGAAAAGCTGTCAGTGCCCTGGTGAACGTATTCTTTACACCGGCATCAGCTATGGTATAATTCAGGTTCGAAGTAAAGCCGAGCTTAGCCCACGAGAAAATACGCTGATCAATGTTCAGACGCACGGAATAACGGTCTTGTTTCTCATTCTCCAATAAACCGGTATCCTGGCTGTAAGTGGCAGAAGCAAAAACCTGGGTTTCTTCCGTTCCTCCGGTCACCGACATGGTGTATTTCTGCGTAGTAGCAGTTCCTCCTGAGACTTCATCCACCCAATCAATCCATTTGCCGGCATTATAAGCATCAATGTAGTTTTCATCACCACCCATCAGTGCTGCAATATTGGCAGGATAGTCTCCATTCTTATATTTATAAGCCTCACGCTGGTAAGCCAGCCATTCATCACCGACCATACCATGTTTAAACTCCGGAGAACCGCTGAAACCGTAATAAGCATCGAAATTCACTGTCGCCTTTCCTGCTCGTCCTCTTTTGGTCGTGATAATGACGACACCATTTGCACCGGCAGAACCATAAATAGCTGTCGAGGAAGCATCCTTCAACACATCGACCGACTCAATATCGGAAGGATTGACCTGGTCATAGCTGCCGGGCAATCCGTCGATGATAAACAGCGGCTCGTTACTTCCGTAAATGGAGCGTGAGCCTCGTAACAGAATGGTGGGTTTCTGTCCCAATTGGCCACTGGTTTTGGCGATGTCCATACCCGCCACTTTTCCCTGCAAAGCTTCCATCACATTATTAGTGGGCGATACCACAATATCTTCATTCTTCATGGAAGCCACCGCCCCTGTGAGATCCCGCTTCTTCACGGTACCATAGCCCACGACAACCACTTCATCCAGCAGTTGGTTGTCAGGTTCCATCCTGATGGTCATGCGACCGGGAGTGATGGTAACATCCTGGGCTTTGTAACCCATGTAAGTCAATTGGAGAACGGTTGCTCCGGACGGAGCTGTGAGTTTGAAGTTTCCCTCGAAGTCTGTGATGGCACCCACTTTCGTTCCCTTCACCAGAACGGAAACGCCAATCATGGGTTCGCCTTTCTCATCGAGCACTTGACCGGATACGGTCTTGGATTGTAAAACCTCCTGAGGATTAGTCATTTTTACCCCCTCCCACGCCACTTTGGCAGAAAGAGGAGCTGCTATCAACAGACTGGAAAGTCCCCAGATAAAAGAAGTCTTTGTGACGCTGGAGAAGCGTTCACTGCTTGCCTTGTTTTTCATCATAAGGTCAGGTTGTTAGTAATAGGTTTAGTAAAAAGGAAATGATTTCGTGTGCAAAGATAGAAAGAACCCATAAATTCCCATTTCTTAAATGTTAAATAAGAATGTTAATGTACGGTTTTAACTTTTAGTACTCGGGATAAAAATCTGAAATTCTTCACATCAGACACATAAAATACGTAATTCTTGCAACCAGAAGTGCATTCACGCATCCCTCCTTCCGACGTTCCCCTCAATAATAGTTTCCCATCCGCAACCAACTTTCTGCTATTATTCCCTCCAAATCCCTACCTTTGCCCCCAGGATTAATACCTTATAAGGAAATGAATAAAATCGTACTGATTACAGGAGCCACAAGCGGCATCGGGCTGGCTTGTGCACGGAAGTTTGCAGAGAACGGCGACAGGCTGATTCTCACCGGAAGAAAAGAGCAGCAGCTGGCTGCCATCAGACAGGAACTCATCGCGCGGGGTGCGGAAGTGGTGACGCTGACGTTCGATGTGAGAAACCGGGAAGCGGCAGAACAGGCACTCAACGGACTGCCACGGGAATGGAAAGAGATTGATGTCCTGGTCAACAATGCCGGACTGGCTCTCGGACTGGAACCGGAATATGCGGGGGATTTCCAGGACTGGGAAACGATGATTGACACCAACATCAAGGGACTCCTGACCATGACCCGGCTCATTGTCCCGGGAATGGTGGAGCGCAACCGGGGACACATCATCAACATCGGTTCGGTTGCAGGCGATGCCGCCTACGCCGGAGGCAACGTGTATTGTGCCACAAAAGCAGCCGTCAAGGTTCTGACAGACGGACTGCGCATTGACGTGGCGGATACGTCCGTCAGAGTGACCAACCTGAAACCGGGACTCGTGGAGACCAACTTCAGCAATACCCGCTTTCATGGGGATGCGGAACGGGCTTCCAACGTCTACAAGGGCATCAAGCCGCTGACGGGTGACGACATTGCGGACGTGGCGGTCTATGCCTCCAATGCGCCCGAACACGTACAGATTGCCGAAGTGCTGATACTGGCCACGCACCAGGCAAGCGGCAGCGTGATCGTCCGGAAATGACCACGTGTCATTTTGTCAAAGTGTCAAACGAATCGCCTGAGAAGGGCCTTCCTTGAACCAAAATACGAGTTGGTGAACGGGAAAGACATTCTCAGGCGTTTTGCCAAATACACATTGCTGCAAATGGGAGAAACTGACGAACCGAATGTCGGGCATTCCTCCGAATCCCTGGCAGAAGAATAAGAGTACACGGCGTAAGGTGTACAAAACAATAGTTCGCAAAAGTGTGCCTTCTCATACAAACCAGAGGTGAAAATCATTAAATTATTGTCTTCGAATCCTAAAACAAGTGTTTCGTCTTCCGAATAGTTGACTTTGACGGATGAAACAATATTGTTTGGGAAGTGAAACACTTGTGTTTGGCACGTGAAACAATATTGTTTGACGAGTGAAACAATATTGTTTCGTGGTATAATTATGCATCTTTGCCCCTTGTACGGAATGTTTATACGGACGGAAGTGAATGAATATTCTTAAAATAACCTACTTTGCCCGATTTTTCAAAAAGTAGCGTTAGCCGGAAAAGGGGAAATCGAGAAAAAAGGAAAGAGAAAATGCGATTTCAGCATCCATCTGTCAACGAACGTCGGACGACATTCTTCCGACGCACCTCAACCGTTGCCGTGTCTTGCCACTGCGCCATGAGAACAGGTAGAGCGGAAGAAGACTTACGCCCTGCCGGAAACCAAATGAAACTTTATGCACCCAATATGCCCTGATGTCCGCAAAAAGACGTTTCTTTGTAACCGGAAACTCCAGACTCATAAAGAATGTAGAGACGATGTGTAAGGAATGGATGAACACCCGCCGGTCATCAGGCCGTTCAAAGTTACGTTTGGTTTCAGGGACAAGCTCTTTGTTGAAGGGATTGTGCCTGGTGTTGATGTGTGTCTGCCTGAACGTGCAGGCGCAACGGATTTTCACGTATGGCTATGGCAACGGGGACTGGAAAGACACCGAGGTAACCGGACATGTGCAGATGGAAGAAAGTGAATCCAAGCAAATCATGCCCCTTGCCAATGCCGGCATACGTGTCTATTGTCTGACCGACTCGACCTACAACGGTGGCATGACGGTGACGGACAAGGACGGAAACTTCATCCTGCACGCCTTTCAGCAACGCTCCAAAGACTACGAAGTGCACATCTCCTACCTGGGGACCGACACCTACAAACACCGCCTGACACGGGTCAACATCATCCGGCTGGACACCATCACACTCCACGAGAAACCCATCACGATGGAAGAGGCGGTCATCGTCGCCAAGCTGAAGAAGATGCGTATCCTGGGCGACACGACCATCTTCAACACCGATGCCTTCCGTGTGTCGGAAGGGGCGGTACTGCTGGAACTGGTGCGCAAGATGCCGGGACTGCGCATCACCCAGGGTAAAATGACCTATCAGGGGAAAGACATCTCGGAAATCCTGCTCAACGGAGAGAAATTCTTCGCCAACGACATCAGCATTGCCCTGCAGAACATGCCGGTGGAAGTGCTGAAGGAGGTACGTATCTATGACAAGAAGTCGGAGAAAAGCGAACTGACGGGAGTGGACGACGGACAGCACCAGACGGTGATGGACCTGAAGACCAAACAGGAGGTCAACGACGCCCTGATGGCAAATGCCAGTGCAGGCATCGGCGACCAGGACCTCTACGGACTGAATGCCATGCTCAACTATTTCAAGACGGGAGGAGACCATGCCAGCGTCTATGCCAACCAGCACAACACCCCCAACGACATCGGCATGGACATGTTCGGGGGACAGATGTTCTCCGGCGGATTCTTCGGAGGAGGAGGAAACCCGATGAGACAGCTCTCGCGCCGCATGGGAGGAAGCGTCGGCAAAAAGATGGGGAAGGTCCACACCAACGGAGACATCAGCTACAACAGCGACGGGAACGACACGAAGAGCTATACGGTCACGGAGAACTATCTCCCGACGGGAAACACCTACTCCGACCAGTCGTCGCTCAACTCCACGAACGGCAAGAACGTCAGTGCCAACGTCAACATCATGGGCGACCTGAGTGAACGGCTGGGCATCATGGGCAACTTCCGCTTCGGGAACTACCGGAACGACAACCGCAGCAGCTTCCGTCAGGCAACGTTCAACACCCGCCCTTCCGTTGCCGACCCGCTGGAGGATGAAGACGGCATCCCCCTCTCCCAACGCATCAACCGCATCAACCAGGAATCGCTGGCGTCGGGTGACCGGAAAAGCCTGACAGGCACACTGATGCTGACCTACCGTTTTGCCAAGGAGGGCCGGAACCTGACACTCAACCTGAACGGGAGCAAGGACGACGGGGAGAGCCGACGTTACCAACAGTCATCCACCAGATACTACCAGTTGGGTGACTCACTGCTCATCCAGGACCGCTTCACCCTGTCGCCCACCTCGTCGGACATGCTGTCCGCCAGCCTGTCCTACCACGAACCTCTCAGCGAATATGTCGGCATCGAACTGTCCTACGGCTACAACACCAACCGCAACAAGGAGGACGAGCAGGTGTTCGACCTCGGCAGGTTTTCCTTCCCCGACGGGAACCGCCCCATCGGTTCACTGCCTGAAGGATATGAAGCGGGCCGCATCGACAGCCTGAGCAACGTGAACAACCGACGGGACAACCAGCATACCTTCGGACTGTCCCTTAACCTCACGAAAGACAAATGGAACATGAATGCCGGCATCCACTTCATCCCCCAATCGCAAAACATCTACATGCTGCGCGAACAGAGTGTGACCGACACCACCCTGCACCGCCTCAACATCGGCACAGCCCTGATGGCTTTCTACTCCAGGGACAAGCTCTCGCTGAGCATCAGCTATTCGGGCAACTCGCGTTCACCCGATGCCAACCAGCTTCTGCCTGTCATCAACAACGACAACCCGCTGTACATCATGGAGGGAAACCCTGACCTGAAGACCTCCTACAGCCACAACGTCAACACGAACTTCCGTCTGAACCGCCTGTGGGCAAACCTCAGCTTCTCACAGAGCTTCAACGACCTCACCTACAAGACCCTCTATGACCCGGTGAGCGGTGTGCGCACCAACCGACCGGACAACATCAACGGCAACTGGGGGACCATGCTCAACGTGGGCTACAGCAAAGACTGGGAGGAATTCTCGCTCGAAACGGAGACAAGCTACAGCTACAACAACCGTCCCAACTATGTCGAGGTGAGCGACCGCATCAGCAAGGATGCCGTGCGCAACCACAACTTCGGCCAGCTCCTCAAGGGCATCTACACGCCGGAGTGGGCTGAGTTTATCCTCTCCGGACGGTTCGACATGGACAAGACGAAAGCCAAGGTGGAACGTTCGTCGGACAGCTTCACCAAGACCTTTACGTTCCTGGCAGAGACCAACTTCTACCTCCCGCTGAACATCCGCCTGGGTTCCTCCTTCAGCTGCATCACGCGCCACGGCTTCCTGTCGGACGACATGAACCACTCCGAACTGTTGTGGAACGCCAATGCCTCATGGAGCTTCCTGAAGAAGAAACAGGCGAGCCTGAAGCTGGAGGTGTATGACATCCTGAACCGTGCGAAGAACATCACGACCTACACCACCTCGACGGGCAGCACCCAGTCGCGTTCCGAAGGAGTGAACAGCTACTGCCTGCTGTCGTTCAACTACCGTTTCAATCTCTTTAAGGGAAAAAAGGAAATGGAAGACTGAAAGGTCGGCTGAAATGAACTATCTTTGTTGCTTGGTTCAGTAAACAACAAAGATTACTATGGCAGACAGCAACTACATTGAGATCAAAGGTGCACGGGTCAACAACCTGAAGAACATCGACGTCAAGATTCCCCGCAACAAGCTGGTGGTCATCACCGGACTCTCCGGTTCGGGCAAGTCGTCGCTCGCCTTTGACACCCTATATGCCGAAGGGCAGCGCCGCTATGTGGAGAGCCTTTCCGCCTACGCCCGGCAGTTTCTCGGACGAATGAGCAAGCCGGAATGTGACTTCATCAAAGGCATTCCGCCTGCCATCGCCATCGAGCAGAAGGTGAACAGCCGCAACCCCCGTTCCACAGTCGGCACTTCGACGGAAATCTACGAATACCTCCGCCTGCTCTATGCCCGTGTGGGCAAGACCTACTCCCCCATCAGCGGACAACTGGTGAAGAAGCACACGACCGAGGATGTGGTGGAATGCATGAAGTCGTATTCCAAAGGAACACGCTACACCGTGCTTGCCCCGCTCTGTCTGCGTGACGGACGGACGTTGGAGGAACAGCTCGACATCGACTTGAAACAGGGATTTGCCCGCATCGAGGTCAACGGCGAGATTGTCCGCATCGAAGACTATCAGCCGCGTAAGGGCGACACCGTCAACCTGCTCATCGACCGCATGACCTGCGACGACAGCAAGGACAGCATCAGCCGCCTCATCGACTCTGCCGAAACCGCTTTCTATGAGGGCGACGGCACGTGCATGCTGCGTTTCTACCCTTCGCAAATCATCCATACATTCTCCAAACGTTTTGAAGCTGACGGCATGACCTTCGAGGAACCGACCGACCAGATGTTCTCGTTCAACTCGCCGCTGGGTGCATGCCCCGTGTGTGAGGGATTCGGCAAGGTCATCGGCATCGACGAAAGCCTCGTCGTCCCCAACCGCGCCCTGAGTGTCTACGACGGGGCTGTGGTATGTTGGCGTGGAGAGAAGATGGGCGAATGGCGCGACGCCTTCATCCGTCAGGCTGCGAAGGTGGACTTCCCCATCTTCACTCCCTACTACGACCTGACGCAGGCACAGCGTGACTACCTCTGGCACGGCGACCGCGACAAAATCTGCATCGACTCGTTCTTCAAGATGCTGGAGGAGAACCAGTACAAGATACAGTACCGTGTCATGCTCGCACGTTACCGCGGCAAGACGACCTGTCCTGCCTGTCACGGGACACGTCTCAAGCCCGAAGCGGGCTATGTGAAGTTGGGCGGACGTTCCATCTCCCAGCTGGTGGACCTCTCCATCACGGACCTGAAGGACTTCTTCGCCCATTTGCAGCTCGACGAACACGACATCATCGTGGCACGCCGCATCCTCACGGAAATCAACAACCGGCTCCAGTTCCTGCTCGATGTCGGACTGGGCTATCTCACCCTGAACCGTACCAGCAACACGCTCTCGGGTGGAGAAAGCCAACGCATCAACCTCGCCACGTCATTGGGCAGCAGCCTGGTCGGCTCGCTCTACATCCTCGACGAACCGAGCATCGGTCTGCACAGCCGCGACACCGACCGACTCATCAAGGTGCTCCGCCAGCTGCAACAGTTGGGCAACACGGTCGTAGTGGTGGAACATGACGAGGAAATCATCCGTGCCGCCGACTACATCATCGACATAGGTCCCCGTGCCGGACGACTGGGAGGCGAAGTGGTCTACGAGGGCGACATGCATAACCTGAAGCCCGGCAGCCAAAGCTACACCGTCCGCTACCTGCTGGGAGAAGAGGAGATTGCCCTCCCCCACAGCCACCGTCCGTGGAACAACTACATCGAGGTGAAGGGCGCACGCGAAAACAACCTGCGCGGCATCGACGTCAAGTTCCCTCTCAACGTGATGACAGTCGTCACCGGTGTCAGCGGCTCGGGCAAGTCGACCCTGGTGCGCAACATCTTCTACCGTGCCTTGAAGCGCATCTACGACGAGTCATCAGAGCGTCCGGGTGAACACATCTCGCTGGAGGGAGACGTGAAAATGGTGAGCAACATCGAGTTCGTAGACCAGAACCCCATCGGCAAATCTTCACGGAGCAATCCCGTGACGTACATCAAGGCGTATGACGAGATACGCAAGCTCTTCGCCGACCAGGCGCTTGCCAAACAGATGGGCTACAGTGCCGGCTATTTCTCGTTCAACACCGACGGCGGACGTTGCGAGGAGTGCAAGGGGGAAGGGACGGTCACCGTGGAGATGCAGTTCATGGCGGACCTGGTGCTGGAGTGCGAATCGTGCCACGGCAAACGTTTCAAGAAAGAAGTGCTGGAAGTGAAATACCACGACCGCAACATCTACGACATCCTGGAGATGACGGTCAACGAAGCCATCGAGTTCTTCACGCTCCACAAACAGACACGCATCGTGAAGAAACTCCTCCCCCTGCAGTCGGTAGGACTGGGATACATCAAGCTGGGACAGTCATCGTCGACCCTATCGGGTGGTGAGAACCAACGCGTGAAGCTTGCCTACTTCCTCAGCATCGAGAAGGCATCTCCCACCATCTTCATCTTCGACGAGCCGACCACCGGACTCCACTTCCACGACATACGGAAGCTGCTTGAGGCATTCGATGCGCTCATCAACCGCGGACATACGGTTGTCATCATCGAGCACAACCTCGACGTGGTGAAGTGTGCCGACCATGTGATTGACCTCGGACCGGAAGGTGGAAGTCGGGGAGGCAATCTGGTCGTAGCAGGAACTCCCGAGGAAGTGGCTGCCTGTGCGGCATCCTACACCGGACAGTTCCTGCGTGAGAAACTGGAAACAGGTCTTCACCAGGCCCCGTCTGCCTGACGTCACGGAACGGGAGCATATACGACAAGAGGCACGAAGCCATCGGAAGACGGGACCTCACCCGCTACTCCGTGTCTTCGTGCCTCTTGTCGTATGCAGTCTCTCTGCGCTCAGCCGCACAGGAATTACCGGTGACGGTTTGCACGCCGCCGACGGTATTCAGCCTTCATCTTGGCGGAACCCGAACCATGTGCGCCAGTGACATACGCCTTCTTCTTGGCCTTGGTCTTCACACCGGTCTTTTCGGTCTTCGCCTTCGGGGCACCACGGAACACGATGCCTTCAGTCATTGCTTGTTCTATACTCATGCGATAGGGGTATTTAATGGTTTCAGTTGACAAGTAAACGCTCAGTCCAGCAACATGATGCCGGAGAGCATGCGTCCGCTGTGAATGCCCAGCCGACGTGCGGAGAAGAAGTCGTCACACTGCAGATAGGTGCACACACCGGAACACTCGATCTGCTCCTTCGGGATGCCTACTTCCAGCAGCTGCCAGTAGTTCGCCATCCACAGGTCGATGTGCCAACGCGACGACGGACGGTACCAGCGCGCAATCTTCTCCATCGGGAAGCCTGCCTCACGGAATGCCTCATAGACTTCCACCCCCACTTCGAAAGCTTCGAGGGAAATGCCCGGTCCGATGGCAACCGACACATCCGACGGACGGGAACCATACATACGACTCATGCAGTCGAGTGTCTTCCCGGCAATGCGTCCGACAGTGCCTCGCCATCCGGCATGTGCCACTGCCACGACATTCCGGCAGGAATCATGGAAAATGAGCGGAATGCAGTCTGCTGTCGAAACACACAGACAGAAGCCATGCCGGTCGGTCACCAGGGCATCCACCCCTTCGAGCATCTCGCGACGTTTCACCGACGGCGCATTGATGTAATCATCACCGACGGACAGGACCTGCGTCCCGTGCACCTGATGGGGGATGACCCAGTCCAGGGGAATCACAGGCAGGAGTGTCGACAGATGTTGCAGGTTCTGACAGACGGACATGGGGTCGTCTCCACAATAAGGAGAACAGTTGAACGAGGCATACTTTCCCTCGCTGCAACCACCCCTGCGTGTGGTCGAGAAGGCTGTCACACCGGCTTGCCGGCTGAAAAGCTCATACTCCAGCAGTTCCTTATTTGCAGACAAACGGCTCATTGTTTCTCGTCATCCCAGTCTTCTTCGTATTCATAGTCTTCGAGGTCCTCCACCTCTTCTTCATCGACATAGGTGATGTCTTCGTCCTCACCCATGGCTTGCAGTTCGCTTTGGAGGAGACGGACGTCCTTGTTGCGGTGCACGATGCGTTCGCCGGCAACCGCCTCCAACTTGTTGCTTTCGCTGTTCAGCTCGGTCCAGAGGATATCCTTCAGCTGACTGATGCCCATGCCGGTCAGAGAGGAAATGAACACATGGGGTACATTCTCCGGCAGGTTCTCCGCCAGCATCTCCATCAGCTCTTCATCGAGCATGTCACACTTGGTGATGGCAAGCACCCGTTGCTTGTCGAGCATCTCGGGATTGAACGTGGCAAGCTCGTTGAGCAGAATTTCATACTCCTTGCGGATGTCGTCCGTATCGCCGGGAACCATGAACAACAACAACGAGTTGCGCTCGATGTGACGCAGGAAGCGCAATCCCAGTCCCTTTCCCTCACTGGCTCCCTCGATGATGCCGGGGATGTCCGCCATGACGAACGACTTCCCTTCATGGTAGGATACAATGCCGAGATTCGGCTCCAGGGTGGTAAAAGGGTAATTGGCTATCTTCGGACGAGCCGATGAAACGACCGACAGCAACGTCGACTTACCGGCATTGGGGAATCCCACCAGACCGACATCGGCAAGCAACTTCAGCTCCAGGATGACGGTCATCTCCTGCATCGGTTCACCGGGCTGTGCAAAACGGGGAGCCTGACGGGTGGCAGTCTTGAAATGCCAGTTACCCAAGCCTCCACGTCCGCCCTTGAGCAGAATGACCTCCTGACCATGCTCGGTGATGTCGCACACATACTCGCCGGTCTCGGCATTGTAGACCACTGTTCCGCAGGGAACCTCGATTACCTTGTCCTCTCCGTCCTTGCCGAAGCTGCGGTTGCGTGACCCGTTGCCTCCATGACCGGCAAACACATGGCGGTCATACTTCAAGTGGAGCAGGGTCCAGTAGTTGCGGTTACCGCGCAAAATCACATGACCGCCCCGTCCACCGTCCCCTCCGTCGGGACCTCCGTTGGGGATGTATTTCTCCCGGCGCAAGTGTGCCGAGCCTCGTCCGCCCTTACCGGAGCGGCAATAGATTTTCACGTAGTCTACAAAGTTCGATTCTGCCATATTCAAAAGTTTGTATTGGTAATCTGCAGGCTTCGGGATGTCAGCCGACGCCCCGTGCGCCTTTACAAAGGAAGCGCAAATTACGCAAATTCATGTCATTTGCGAAACCTGCGCCTCCTGATTTTATAGTTTGCTTACAATTTTTCGATAGCGGCAACAATATCGGCAAAGATGCCTTCCATTGTTCCTACACCATTGATGTGGTGATACTTGCCTTCCTTCTTATACCAGTCGATAAGCGGAGCGGTCTGTGAATGGTAGACCACGAGACGCTTCTTGATGGTCTCTTCGTTGTCGTCTGCACGTCCGCATTCCTGTCCGCGCTTGATGAGACGGGTCATCAGCTCGTCTTCGGGCACTTCCAGGTCGAGCATCAGAGACACTTCCTGTCCTCTCTCTTTCAGCATAGTTTTCAGTGCTTCTGCCTGTGCAATGGTACGGGGGAAACCGTCGAAGATGACGCCTTTGCTGTCCTTGAACGAATCGAAGACACTTGCCAGGATGTCAATCATCAGCGAGTCGGGGATGAGCTGTCCCTGGTCGATATATCCTTTGGCTGTCTTTCCCAGCTCCGTTCCGTTCTTGATTTCAGCGCGGAGCACATCACCGGTAGAAATGTGATTAATACCGAATTTTGCTACAATACGCTCGCTTTGGGTGCCTTTTCCTGACCCCGGAGCGCCAAAAATAACAATGTTCAACATGATTCTCGTTTTAATAAAATGACGTGCAAAATTACGCTTTTTCGCCTATCTGTCAAAATTCAATCCGGAAGATTAAACAAAAAGGCACGAAGATACCTCGTGCCTCTGTGTTATGCAAAATCAATGGTCTGCCGACGGTCAGCGTGCCGCATAGTAAGTGGCACCCATGATGGCGTCGCGGGCTGCGCTCACACCTTGTGCATCGGGAGTGACATTGATGTATTGTCCGTTCTGCATGTTCAGGTCGACCGTCCCGTCGTTACAGAGCTTCATGATTTCATAGCTCTTGCCGTCGCATACCACGTTCCAGCTCTGCTCTTCCTGGTTGAAACGGAGTTCCACGGGAGTGCTTTCACCTTCTTTCTCGATGGAGTAACCGTCCTTGGTGGTAGTCACCAGGAACTTGCCGTTCTCGGTATTCACCTCTTTCACCGTACCTGCGGCAATCGGGTTCGTACCACTCCAGAACTCAACGGAGTTCAACACAAGAATGTCTGCCAGGAAAGTAACCTCATAGACAGGGACAATCCACAATCCGATGTGGATCAGCTCGTTCAGGAACTTGTTGCCGGTAGCCTGTTCGTTCCATCCGCGTACTTTATTAAATAAGGCATACGAACCGATGCATGATGTCAGCGTTGCCCCGGCAAGGGCACAGCAAACGATAGATGTTCTGATTCCTTTCATAATAGTTGGTTTTTGTTAGGTGAAATATGTGTCAGTAAAAGTAGGACTTTATTCTGAAATCTCGGAATTATTGCTAGCAATTTTAGCCTTATTATGACTAAAACCTGTTTTATAACATGTTTTACTTACACTAAATGACAAATTGCCCTGCATTTTGCAACATTCTTTCATTGGTTATAGATAGAATAATCGTACATTTGCCTCGCAATAAATCTAACCTTATTTATTAAATAGAAAGAGATGACAGAAAAAATTCACCAAACGTTGCGCGACTCGAAGGCTGCCCGCTGGACAGCATTGGCGGTCGTTGCATTCACGATGTTGTGCGGTTATTTCCTGACCGACGTGATGGCTCCCCTGAAGCCGATGCTTGAAAAAGAATTGTTATGGACCAGTACGGACTACGGAATCTTCACGAGTGCATACGGATGGTTCAATGTGTTCCTGCTGATGCTCATCTTCGGCGGTATCATCCTCGACAAGATGGGAGTCCGCTTCACCGGTCTGGGTGCCTGCATCCTCATGGTGATCGGCTGTACCATCAAATATGGTGCCGTGTCGGGACTCATTCCGTTGGAAGGAACAGTCATTGCCGGCATGAAAGGACAGGTTGCCATCGCAGCGTTGGGATATGCCATCTTCGGTGTCGGTGTGGAAATTGCCGGCATCACGGTGTCGAAAATCATCGTCAAGTGGTTCAAGGGATATGAGATGGCACTTGCCATGGGGCTGGAGATGGCTACCGCCCGTCTGGGAACGATGCTTGCCATGTCCGTCACCGTGCCTTTTGCCAATTTCTGCGGAAGCATCTCAGCCCCCATCCTGCTGTGTCTTGTCATGCTGTGCATCGGTCTGATTGCCTTCTTCATCTATACCCTGATGGATCGCAAGCTGGAGGCTTCCATCGGCAAGGACGAGGCTTCTGCCGACGACGCCTTCCGCCTGAGTGACATCATGCTGATTGTACGCAACAAGGGTTTCTGGCTCATCGCCCTGCTCTGCGTGTTGTTCTACTCTGCCGTATTCCCCTTCCTGAAATATGCCACCGACCTGATGGTGAACAAATATGAGGTAGACCCCGAGCTGGCAGGCATCATCCCGAGCCTTCTTCCGTTGGGTACCCTCTTCCTCACTCCGTTCTTCGGCAACCTCTATGACCGTCACGGAAAGGGAGCCACCATCATGCTGATTGGTGCCGTGATGCTCATCGGCGTACATGCGTTGTTCGCCCTTCCGCTGCTCAACTACTGGTGGTTCGCAACCATCATCATGATTGTGCTGGGTATTGCGTTCTCACTGGTTCCGTCTGCCATGTGGCCGTCGGTTCCCAAGATTATCCCGGAGAAACAGTTGGGAACGGCATACGCCCTTATCTTCTGGGTACAGAACTGGGGATTGATGGGTGTACCTGCACTCATCGGATGGGTGCTCGACCGCTATTGCAAACTTAGCGGCGAGGGACAACCTGCCTACGATTACACGCTCCCGATGACCATTTTTGCCTGCTTCGGTGTGCTGGCTCTCATCATTGCCCTGATGTTGAAAGCTGAAGACAAGAAGAAAGGCTATGGACTGGAAGAAGCAAATATCAAACAGTAATATATAATATCAGGTGATATAGCCAACGAAACGCGGAGGATGCGTGTTCCAACGGACGCACGCATCCTCCGCGTCATTTCATCCCTCCCCAAGCGGAGACATCAAAAAGAAACTACTTCGGCAATTCTGCTTGACAGATTCAGCGGAATCCCTGTTTCCTGCTAACGCATCTTTTTCAATAAGCAGTCCAATCAGGAGTCAACCGTGAATGAATGCAAACAAAAACGGCGAAAAAAGGGTTTGATTTTAGAAAACTATACATTTCATTTTCGGAAAACAGACAAAACGTGCCCGGAACTATATTGTTTCGCGAGCCAAACAATATAGTTTGAGGCGTCAAACAATATAGTTTCACCTGCCAAACACGATTGTTTCGTGCCCGGAAGTCAAATCTTTGGAAAACGGAAGTAAAAAGAAGTGAGTTTCACTCTCCAGAAGAAAGGTGCTGTCAACAAATCGGAAGGTAATAAATAGGGAACCATTAGGAACCGAAAACAGAAAAAGGACACCCATCCGTTTCTAACCCCGCCCATAATGTCGTTCTAACACCCCTGTCTGCATCAATCTGTATTTTGCAAATCGCCCGAGAAGGGCCTCCGAATCCACCAAACCATATTTTGGTGCGAGGAAAGACATTGTAGCCCCCTTCGTTTGACATTTTGTCAAATCACAATTCAGGAACGTCCACCAATCCCAATGTAGGGGCGACCGGTCTGGTCGCCCGGTCCAATAATGGTTGGTCCAATAATAAATGATCCAACAACACCCGATTCAACAACAGCCATCCACAAACACCCAATATACAATTGTAATTGCCCCTAGAATAACGGACCAATAAGGATTGATTGGACCGGGCGACCAGACCGGTCGCCCCTACATTTTTTGTTAATAAAAGCAAATCATACCCCAGGTAGGCTTCTCTTATGTGTATTAATTGATGTAATGAAGATTCACTCCCCTTCATTCACCTGCAACGATGAAAACAAGAAAGACACCTGACTGGCTGCAACGTTACTGGGACAACCTCTATACGACAGAGGATGCCCAACGGCTGTTTGACCTTAGCAAGGACAAGGACGCATCCGACATCACGGAAGCGGACGACTCCGGACTGTGGGAAGAGTCCTCCTCTCCCGCCCTGACTCCTGACGAACAGAAGAAGGAACAATACCGTGCGGAGGCACGCCGTCTGCTGCAACAGCTGCAAGCACCTGCCCCGCAACCCGAACGCAGCAAGACACGGTTCGTGCGTCGCCTGCTCCAAGTGGCGGCAGTGGTCTGCTTCGTACTGGGCAGTGTCTACCTGTGGGACTACTGGCGGAAGGCAACGGTCGACTACCTGGAGGTAGCCACGGCTGTCAACGAACACCGCGACATCATGCTGCCCGACGGGACACGGCTCACCCTGAATGCCTGTTCACGGGTACGCTATCCGGAACAGTTCCTTGCCGAAACCCGTGAAGTGGAACTGGAGGGGGAAGGTTTCTTCAGTGTGACACATGACGCAGCGCACCCCTTCGTGGTAAAGACCAGCCGCATGGATGTCCGGGTACTGGGAACACGCTTCAATGTCAAGTCCTACTCCACCGACGAGATTATCGCGGTGGAAGTGGAAGAGGGCAAGGTGCAGGTCGACCTTCCGGAAGCCATGATGCGCCTGAAGGCGAACGAGCAGATGGTGTGCAACACCTCGTCCGACGTATTCAACAAGCAGCGGATGGAGCACGAAGCCGCGACCTGGCGGAAAGGGTTCCTCTACTTTGACCGGACACCCATGAGCGATGTGGTGAAGACCTTGGAACGTCTCTACGGTTGCCGCATCCGTCTGGCACCCGGTCAGACCTTCGACAACCTTATCTCCGGAGAGCATGACAACCCCAACCTCGAATCCGTGCTCCAGTCCATCGAGTTCACCAGTGGCATACACTACCGGAAGGAAGGGAACGACATCCTCCTCTACAAAGACTGAAACATCCATCAAAAACCCACAACCTCATGAACCGCAAAGCACCTACCTGAAAACACGGCTCCGACAGGAGCGCCCCCCCGGAAGAACAACCTCGCATTTATCATACCCTATTGCCAAATACACATTAACCAATGAAACACACACATCCATTCAAGCGGAAGACCTGTACCTGTCTGTTGGGACTGTCACTGCTATGTACCGTCCCTGCCCCTTCGCTGATGGCGCAGGAGAAGACCGCTGTCACACTGAACGTGCGCAATGAGCGCATCACAAATGTATTCAATCAGATAACCCGGCAGTCCGGCTACAAGTTCTTCTACGACGAAGAGCTGGTCAACTCCACCTACGAGGTGACCCTGAAGTTCAGGGACGCTTCGCTGGAAGACATCCTCAGGGAACTCTCCCGACAGACGGGACTGTCGTTCATCCGCAACAACAAGACCATCACGGTGGGGAAGAAGGAGAACACGACCGACCGGAAGGGAAAGACCATCCAGGGAACGGTCATTGACGCGTCGGGCGAACCCATCATCGGAGCCACCGTACAAGTGAAAGGGACGCAGCTGGGTGCCATCACCGACATGGAGGGACGCTACACCCTGAGGAACGTCCCCGACGGGGCAGCCCTCTCATTCTCCTACATCGGTTTCCAGTCGCAGGATATCCGGGCCAGTGATACCCGGGCACTGGCACGGGTCGAGTTGAAAGAAGATGCCGAGCTGCTCGACGAAGTGGTTGTCCTGGGTTACGGCAACATCCGCCGCAGCGACGTCACGGGTTCCATCGCGTCGGTCTCAGCCGAAACGCTCTCGAAGGTAGCTTCCAGCTCCATCGCCGACGCCATTGCCGGTAAGATGGCCGGTGTGCAAGTGACCACAGCCGACGGTGCGCTGGACGCGGAAATCAGCGTCCGGGTACGTGGCGGAGGCTCCATCACACAGGACAACTCCCCGCTCTACCTCGTCGACGGCTTTCCGGTGGACGACCTGAGCGGCATTCCCCTGACGGACATCGAGTCCATCGACGTCCTGAAGGAAGCCTCCATGACCGCCATCTACGGTGCACGGGGTGCCAACGGTGTGGTCATCATCACGACCAAGAACCCGAAGATCGGGAAAACCTCCATCCAGTTCAACAGCTACGTGCAGACGCGTACGCTGGCAAAGAAGTTGCCCGTGATGGACAACTACGAGTTCGTCATGGCGGACTATGAGTACGAGATGATACGCAAGGGCTCGGACGAGTCATTCATCAAGAACTTCGGCTACTACGACGACATCGAACTGTACAAGTACACCGACTCCACCGACTGGCAGGACGAAATTCTCGGAGGCAACCCCATCTCGCAATACTACAACGTGACCATCAACGGAGGCACGGAGAAGACCAAGTTCAACCTGAGCTATACGTTCAACGACGACGAGGGACAGCTCATCGGCTCGGGCATGTCGCGCCATAACATCAACCTGAAGCTGAATCAGGAACTGGTGAAAAACCTCCGTCTGGAAACCAACGCGACCTACCGCACACGGACCATCGACGGAGCGGGCACAGCCGGCACAAGCGTCCTGACAGCCCTGCGCTACCGTCCGACCAACGGACTGAGCAGCGACGTGATAGAGGATGCGGAGAGCGACGAGGAGAACCTCGACGAAGAAGGCAACACCCTGAACAAGCGCTACACGCCGCTGGAAGAGAATGAGCAGAACTACCGCAAACGTACCGAACAGCTCGTCGACCTGAAAGCCGCCCTCGTGTGGGACATCGTGAAGGGGCTGCAGTTCCGCTCGGAGTACGGCATCAGCACCAAGTATTCCAATGACAACAAGTTCTACGGTGCCTTGTCGAGCAAGGCATCCGGCTCGGGAATGAACAACCTGCCGTCGGCTGAACGGACGAAGGGATACAAGGAGACTTACCGCCTCGCCAACACGCTGACCTACCGCAACTCCTTCAACAAGCGGCACAACGTCAACCTGATGGTGGGTCAGGAAATCAACCACTCGCAGAGCGAACAGACCTTCATGAGCGCCCGCTACTTCCCCGCCACCATCACGGCGGAAGCGGCACTGGAGAACTTCGCCCTGGGTACACCCAACCAGAGCACCAGTTCCAAGGAAGCCCCGACCCGCACTGCCTCCTACTTCGGACGTGCACTCTACAACTTCCGCAATCGCTACTATGCCACGTTCACCATGCGTGCCGACGGGTCGACCAAGTTCGCACCGGGAAACCAGTGGGGCGTCTTCCCGGCAGGGTCCATCGCCTGGCGTCTGTCCAACGAGCCGTGGATGAAGAACGTGCGCTTCATCTCCGAACTGAAGCTGCGTGCCAGCTACGGTCTGGCGGGAAACAACCGCATCAACGACGACCTGTGGCACAGTGTCTATGCCGTCAAGAGCGGCAGCACGGCACCGGAGTTCAACAACGAGGAGTACAACTACTACCAGTTTGCCGACCAGACCTACCTCTATGACCCGGACCTGAAGTGGGAGACCACCATCACCCGCAACCTCGGCGTGGACTTCGGCTTCTTCAAGGGAAGGCTCTCCGGTACGTTCGACGTGTACTGGAATACGACCAAGGACCTGCTCGTCCCGACCATCATCCCCAACTCCTCGGGCTACGGACGTCAGATGACCAACGTCGGCGAGACCTCCAACCGGGGTGTGGAAATCACCCTGGAGGGACAACTCGTCAAGTCGAAGAACTTCAACCTCTCTGCCAACTTCAACATCGCCTTCAATAAGAATAAGGTGGAGAAGCTCTCGAACGGGGAGACGGAATGGAAGACCAAGGCGTCCCTGTCCAACTGGTACGGCTCCTACAACTACAAGATGGAGGTGGGCAAGAGCATGGGACTGATTTACAGCTTTGTCAACGACGGCTTCTACACCGTCGACGACTTCAACTTCGACGAGACCACCCGGAAGTGGACCTTGAAGCCGGGCGTGGCGGACAACTCCTCGTTCAGCTCGGGCAACTTCAGCATGAAGCCGGGTGCCATGAAACTGAAGGACCTCTCGGACAACGGCTCCGACCTCATCACGGAAGACGACATGACACAGATAGGCGACACCAACCCGATGTTCACCGGAGGCTTCGGACTGACGGGAAACTGGGGCAACCTGGACTTCGCCGCCTTCTTCAACTTCATGTATGACTTCGACATCTTCAACGTCAACAAGGCGTACCTGAACTCCGCCATACGGCGCAACTACTCCAACCTCTCCACCGACATGAATCTGGCAAACCGCTGGCGCTATGTCGACGACAACGGAGTGAACGTCTCCTCAGACCCTGTCGCCCTCGCCGAGCTGAACCGGAACGCCAAGACCTACTCGTGGATGTCGGTGACACAGGGCATCACCATGAGCGACTACATCGAGGACGGCTCCTTCCTCCGCCTGAGCACACTGACCGTCGGCTACACCCTGCCGGAACGTTGGCTGAGCGGCGTCGGCGTCAAGAGCCTGCGACTCTACTTCTCCGGCAGCAACCTCTTCACACTGACCGGATACAGCGGCTACGACCCCGAAGTGAACATCCAGAAAGGACTGACCCCGGGCATCGACAACAACCAGACCCCACGCAGCCGCACCTATACCGTGGGCATCAACCTTAATTTCTAACACACTGCTTCGAACGAATTATGAAAAAACTGATACTTCTACTACTGACGGTCGCCCTGGCGTCGTGCAATGACTTCCTCGACGTGGAGTCGCCCTCGACCTTCGACCGCAACTACATCTTTGAAAGTGAATCGGAAATCGGAACTGCCGTCAACGGCATCTACGTCCCGATGGTCAGCGGAAAGGGCTGGGTGGGCGTACTCGCCAAGAAGATGCTGTTCAACACCGACGTGGAGTTCACCACCTGCACGACCTCCTCGAATCTCAAGGAGTGTGCCTTCGTCCCCAGCACGGGAGACATCAGCTCGTACGACGACATCTGGGCTGGCATGTACGACGGCATCAACCGCGCCAATGATGTCATCGAAGGCATCGAGCAGAGTGCCCTGTTCGCGTCAGCCGACAAGACACAGCCCTCCAAGCTGATGCACTACTACGGCGAGGCGAAGGTGCTCCGCGCCATGTACTACTTCGAGCTGGTGCGCAACTGGGGCGACGTCCCCTACCGCCGCAAGCCTGCCGGCAACAAGGATGAGCTTTTCATCGGGACGACCGACCGGGACACCATCCTGACCGACATGATCAACGACCTCATCGAGGCAGAGCCGACCATGCTCTATGCCGAGTCGTCCGACCGCGGCTGTGAGGCGGCATCGCGCGAGTTCTGCCAGGCACTCATTGCCCGCATGGCGCTGTGCCGTGGCGGATGGAGCCTGCGACCGGACTACGACGACCCTTCCGCCATCGGCACGATGAAGCGCAGCGACGACTGGCAGGAGTACTACCGCATCGCCGAAGAGTATGCGGGAAAGGTGGTCAAGGAGGGGAAGCACAGCCTCAGCCGCACGTTCCGTCAGGTGTGGGTCGACGAGTGCAACTGGATTGTCCCGGTGAACGACGACAACATCTTCGACGTGCCTGCCAAGGTAGGCGGCTCGGGAGAAATCGGCTATTCGCTCGGCACGTACATCGTCTCACAGAAGAACGACGAGGGACAGAACGCCTCCAACGCTCCCTACGGCTACTCCTCGGGTGGTGACAAGCTCGCCCTGACCTACATGCTCTCCTTCGACCGGAAAGACCTGCGCCGCGACATCACCTGCGAACTCTTCCGCTACGAGAACTACGGCACCATGAGCCTCACCCAGAAACCCATTGCCGGACTGACGGTGTTCTGCGGCAAGTTCAACCGACTCTTCATGGAGAATCCTCTGGGCAGCACGTCCAACAAGGGTACGGGCATCAACTGGCCCTACATGCGCTATGCCGACGTGCTCCTGATGTACGCCGAAGCCGTCAACGAGAACCATAACGGACCGACCGAAGAGGCACGCGAAGCCTTACGCACCGTACGCCGCCGGGCGTTCAGCTCGGAAGACTGGGCGGAGAAGGTGGATGCCTACGTGAGCGCCCTCACCACCAAGGAAGCGTTCTTTGATGCCATCGTGCAGGAACGGGCATGGGAGCTGGGAGGCGAGAAGATACGCCGCTATGACCTTGCACGCTGGAACCTCTACGGGGAAACGCTCTACAACCTCTATCACGACTGGATACAGCTCGGCAAGGTGTCACGTACCAAGGAGCTTGCCAACACGACCAAGCCGTTTGCCGACCCGACGTACGACGAACGTTTTGACGACTATCCTGCCGTCGCCTACTACAAGATGGAGGATGCCGTCAATCCGGTCAACCACTACGTGGCACAGACCATCGGCTGGTACAGCGAGAACGGCATCAGCTCCTACGACCAGGCGCTGGAGTCCTATCCGTCATCGGCACCCGCGGGCTACACCAAGTTCAACATGTGCAACCAGTACTGTGCGCAGGTGAAGAACTCCAACCCGGCACAGTGGGAACCGGCTGCCGCCATCCTCTATTCGTTCTACGGCTACATCAACGAGTCGAATGCCTCTTCGGTGAACCCGCAGACCGACCCCGTGCGCTACCTCTGCCCCATCCCGCCCGACGCGCTGTCGAGCCACCAGGGACTGCTGAAGAACTACTACGGATATTAAACACATGCATCGTATGAAAACAACACTACACCTGACACTATACCTGACACTCCTCGTGTCCTCCCTGTGCTTCCTGTCGTGCAGCGACGACAAGGAGGCAATGCCCCGCCTGTTCCGTCCTTCATTCATCGCCTCGTCCTGCGTGGCGGACGGGAACAGCATCTCGCTGGCATGGCGCACCTCGGGTGAGCCGACCTCCTACACGGCTGAGCTCTCGGAAGACTCCACCTTTGCCGCATCCGCCACACTCAGCCAGACTGTCGAGGGCGGGAAGTGCACCTTCGACAACCTGAAGTATGAGACCGCCTACTACGTCCGTGTGCGTGCCAACAACGAGGCGATGCAGCTCGTCTCCAACTGGACGGTCTACGAGTCGACCGTCAGCACCCTCTCGCGCATCGTGCCGAAGCTGCTCTATCCGGTCGACGAGAGGAACATCACCGACGGCTCTGTCCTGCTGCAATGGACCGGCGTAGACGAGACAAACCCTGTCGACGGTCTCTGTGTCTGGACGGAGGAGGAGATGGAAGCCGGAACGGAAGGCAGCGCGGTGTCCCTGTCAGCCACCGATGTCGCTGCCGGCAGCTACCGCCTCAGCGGACTGTCGCCCCGCACGGTCTACTACGTGGCACTGACCAACAGCCAAGCTCCCGAAGGGGCTGAAGACTACAACGTCCGCCGGTTCCGCACCGGAGGCATGCCCGCAGGTGCCGTCAGTGTGACCGACGGTGCCGACCTCTATGCGCGCATCAAGGCAGGCATGGAGGACGCTTCGCTGAGCGAACTGGTCTTCTGCCTGCAAAACGGAGTGGACTACTACCTGAACGAGGAAGGGGCTGCCGACGGCAAGACCGGCACCATCGCCCTGACCAAGAGCATCGCCCTGCTTGCCGAACCGGGCGAGCACCCGACACTCTACGTCCGTGAGGGAGGCTTCCAGGTGGGCACCGACCCGCACATCGACTACTTCACCGTGGAGAATGTCGACGTGGAGGAGAACGTCCCGGACAACAGCCGTGGCAGCAAGACCTACCTCTTCGGCGTGGGCAAGCGCTCGGCAGGCAACGACTGTACCATCGACCGCTTCGAACTGGTCAACTCCGCCGTCATGCTGCCTACGGGCGTCATCATGATGAACGAGGCAAACGACGGGATCACGACCATCAACCACATCCGCATCGACAACTGCCGCGTGACGGGTATCAACGACACCAAGCTCGTGACGAAGCAGTTCGGCTTCATCCATGCCCCAAAGAAGGGAGGCAACGTGTGGAACGACGTCCGGGTGACTAACTCCACCTTCCATGAGTTCTACATCTCGCCGGGTGTCTTCGGAAGCCTGACCGCCGACGCTACCGTGACGGAAGGAGGCAACGTCAGCATCAGCAACTGTACCTTCTACAACTGGGCGACGAAGAAGACTTCCTATACCGCCGTGGGCGACTTCTCGGAGCTCGCCGTCCCCCTGAACCTCTCCGTCAGCGGATGCCTCTTCGGCTACAGCGCGGGCAAGATTCTCGATGCGGGCGTCTGCAACACCACCGTCCGCAACAACTATTGCACGACGGACTTCGAACAGCTCTCGTCGCCGGGCCTCACCCTGGTGTCGCTCGACACGACGGACGAAGCGCTGTTCCTCGATGCTGCCGCCGGCGACTTCACCCTCATCGACGGCTCGTCGGTCGTTTACCAGCAGGAGTACGGTGACCCGCGCTGGATTCCGGTGGATGCCGACGTGAAGTGACCTGCCCGCGACCTTCCAGTTCATTCAAAAACTAAAGGGGAGCTCCGGCTCCCCACAAAACCATCCAACCATGCATCTACAGACCATCCTGAATTGTTTCATCGGCGCATGCCTCGCCGCGTGCGCCACTGAGGGGGAAGCCCGGGAACTGACCGACCGCTTCCCCGACTACGGCGAGGTGCTCGCCTTCCCCGGTGCCGAGGGCTTCGGCAGACATGCCACCGGCGGACGACAGGGCGAAGTCTATCACGTGACGACACTTGCCGACTCGGGCACAGGCTCCCTGCGCGACGCCGTCAGTCGGCCGGGACGCATCGTGGTGTTCGACGTCTCGGGCGTCATCCGCCTGCTCTCCCCGCTCCGCTTCGCTTCCGACCTGACCGTGGCAGGACACACCGCCCCGGGTGACGGCATCGTGATTTACGGCAACAACGTGTCCTTCTCCGGAGCGGACAACCTCATCTGCCGCTACCTGCGTATCCGCATGGGCGAGAACGGACCGCGCGGCAAGGACGCAGCAGGCATCGCCTACGGGGAGAACATGATATTCGACCACCTCTCCGTCACCTGGGGACGCGACGAGTGCTTCTCCATCAACGGCTCGTCCGCCAGGAAGGAGGGAGCACCGCGCAACATCACCATCCAGAACTCGTTCATCGGGCAGGGACTGCAGCCCCACTCCTGTGGCGGACTCATGCAGACCGACGCCGACCGGGGCATCACGCTCTACCGCAACCTCTACATCGACAACAAGACCCGCAATCCGAAAGTGAAGGGCGTCAACCAGTTCGTCAACAACGTGGTCTACAACTGGGGCAACGGGGGCGCCTACATCATGGGCGGACGGACGCAGCAGACGTGCGACGCCGACATCCGGAACAACTACTTCATTGCGGGACCGACGCTCAACTACGACGGGAAGACGCTGGGCTTCACGGTCCCCTTCTCGCGCTACAACGAGAACTTCCGCGTGTACATGGAGGGCAACCTGCTGGACGACAACCTGAACGGCAGACTCGACGGACGCGGCCTGACGCGCGGGGAATGTGTCGAGCGGGTGAAGAAGGACGGGGTGGAGACGGTCTACCGCCCGACGTTCCTCGACCGTCCGTCAGTCGTCCACCCCACCATCGAGGGGTTGCAGACCGCCGACGAGGCATACGCCTGGATTGTGGCACACGGAGGAGCCTCGCTCCCGCAGCGCGACCAGGTGGACACCTACCTGGTGGAAGAGCTGCAGTCGCTGGGCAGGAAAGGGACGATTCTCAGCTCGGAGCGTGAACTGCCGACGGGAGGTGTCGGCGAACTCCGGGGAGGCACCCTGCCCCGGGACACTGACGGCGACGGCATGCCCGACGCCTTTGAAGACTGCTACGGGCTGGACAAGGAGGACGCTTCCGATGCCATGCAGCTCGCCTCCAACGGCTACACCAACCTGGAGAACTACCTCTTCCTGCTGGAGCAGGGCAAGGCGACCGACTGACCTCCCCCAACAAAACGGCACGAAGACACAGAGGGAACAGACTCTCTGTGTCTTCGTGCCGTTTATGCGATTGGTTATTACTTCTTGCTGCGCGTCCTTGCAACGCGGCATCCCGTGGTCCGTCTTATTCCTCATCGTCGCTCAGGTGCTCGATGGGCATCTGGCGCTTGATGACTTCGCTGAAAGAGATGATGGTTTCCGAACGCGACAGTCCCAGGGGCTGGAGCTTGTCGTGGATGATGCTCATCAGATGATGGTTGTTGCGGGCATAGATTTTGATGAAGAGGTCATACTGCCCGGTCGTGAAGTGGCACTCGACCACCTCGGGGATGCGCTGCAAGGCCGCAACCACCTCATCAAAGTCCCCGGGATCTTTCAGGAAAAGGCCAATGTAGGCGCACGTCTCGTAGCCGATCTTCTCGGGGTCGATGATGTACTCTGAGCCTTTCAGGATACCCAGGTTCGTCAGTTTCTGAATGCGTTGGTGAATGGCTGCGCCCGAGACATTGCAGGCACGGGCGACTTCCAGGAACGGAATGCGAGCGTTGCCGGCTATGAGGCGCAATATCTGCTCGTCCAAAGAATCAATTTGATGATGTCCCATTTATGTTTCTCCTATTATTTTGTAGTGCAAAACTAAGACAAAAAAACGAATCCTTAAAGTACATGTTCCCATTGATGATAAAATTTAATATTTATCCGCATTTTAAACAGTATTCGTATCTTTGCGACGGACTCCCCCGATGTGACGCGGGGATGCCAACTGCTACTGTTGCACTTACAAATGAACCTTGATATGAAGCATTTCACTTTTCTCCTTCTGGCGCTATGGCTGGCTGTGTTCAGCGGAAGCGCCCGGGCGCAGGACTTCGACCGGTTTTTCGACAACCGCACCCTGCGCGTCGACTACACCTTTGCGGGGAACGCCCGCGAACAACACATCCATGTGAGCGAACTGCTGCAGTTCCCCGGCTGGAGCGGACGCCGCCACCACCTGAACGAGCTGCCTCTGGCGGGCAATGGCGACATCACAATGCGCGACAAGGCGACGGGAACCGTCATCTACCGCACGTCGTTCTCCACCCTGTTCCAGGAGTGGCAGGGACAGGAGGAGGCAACCCGCACGGACAAGGCGTTCGAGAACACCTTCCTGCTCCCCTACCCGAAGGCGGAGGCCGAAGTGACCATCGAGCTGCGCGACTACCATCACCGTCCCACGGCAACGCTGACGCACACGATTGACCCGGACGACATCCTCATCCGACGGTTGGCCCGGAGTGAAGCGCCCGTCCGCGTCCTCCATCAGGGAGGGGAAAGCGAGCGGTGCATCGACGTTGCCATCGTGGCGGAAGGCTATACCGCCCAAGAGATGGAGACCTTCTACCGGGATGCCCGTACCGCCTGCGACGCCATCCTCGCCCATGCCCCGTTTGACAGGCTGAAGGACCGTTTCAACTTCATTGCCGTCGGCGTCCCGTCAGCGGACAGCGGCGTCAGTGTCCCCGGGACCGGAACCTGGAAACGCACGGCACTCAGCTCCCACTTCAACACGTTCTACTCCGACCGTTACCTGACGACAGGACATGTGCGCGACCTCCACAACGTGCTCGCCGGTCTGCCCTACGAACACATCATCGTACTTGCCAACACCGAGACCTACGGCGGAGGGGGCATCTACAACTTCTACACCCTCACCACGGCACACCATGCTGACTTCCGACCCGTCGTGGTCCATGAGTTCGGGCACAGCTTCGGCGGACTGGCGGACGAGTATTACTACGACGACCAGTACACGGAGATGTATCCGTCGGACACCGAGCCGTGGGAACCGAACCTCACAACCCTGAAGGACTTCCAGTCCAAGTGGAGCGACCTGCTGCCCGCAGGCACCCCCGTCCCCACCCCTCCGGTGACGGACCCGGAGAAGGTCTACACGCAGGTGGGAGTCTATGAAGGCGGAGGTTACAGTTCGAAGGGAGTGTACCGTCCCGCCATGGAGTGCCGCATGAAAATCAACGAGGCTCCGGCGTTCTGCCCCGTCTGCCAGCGGGCACTGGAGCGCATCATCCGCTTCCAGAGCTGGTAAGGCAATCCGTTCCAAAGGAAGCAGACCGACGGATGTCCCGACATCCGACCCTCATAGAACCAGCAATGGGTGAGCCCTTGACAGACCCACCCACTGCTGGTTCTTCTTTTGCCCGCCGTTCACTTGAGGTCGTGATTCATCAGCCGGTAGTTGGCAAGCTCCTCGTACTTGGTTCCGGGGCGTCCGTAGTTCGCATACGGATAGATGGAGATGCCGCCGCGCGGCGTGAAGATGCCCGTGACCTCGATGTACTTGGGGTCCATCAGGCGGATGAGGTCCTTCATGATGATGTTCACGCAGTCCTCGTGGAAGTCGCCGTGGTTGCGGAAGCTGAAGAGATACAGCTTCAGGCTCTTGCTCTCCACCATCTTCACGTCGGGGAGGTAACTGATGCGTATCTCCGCAAAGTCCGGCTGGCCGGTGATGGGGCACAGGCTGGTGAACTCGGGACAGTTGAAACGTACCCAATAGTCGTTGTCGGGGTGCTTGTTGACAAAGGTCTCCAGCACCTCGGGTGCATAGTCCTGACGGTACTCCGTCTTGCGTCCGAGCGCAGACAGCTGCGCTCTCAATTCTTCGTTCTTCATTGATACTTTTTCCGGGTTATGCCCGGGCATGCCGTCAGTCAGCCGACCGCACGCCGGGCGTTCTTGATTCTATACGTGAGTGTTCCGGGTCTGCAGGTATTTCTCCAGCCCTTCCCGGCGCAACTTGCAGGCGGGACAGTGTCCGCACCCGTCACCGGGGATGCCGTTGTAGCAGGTCAGGGTCTCGTTCCGCACGAGGTCCAGTACTCCCAGCTCGTCCGCCAACGCCCAGGTGGCAGCCTTGTCAATCCACATCAACGGTGTGTGTATGACAAACTGCTCCTCCATAGCCAGGTTGAGCGTCACGTTAAGCGAGCGGATGAAGTTGTCGCGGCAGTCGGGATAACCGCTGAAGTCCGTCTGCGACACACCTGTCACGAGGTGACGGATGCCCCGTTCACGGGCATAGACGGCGGCAATGCTCAGGAAAAAGAGGTTGCGCCCCGGCACGAAGGTGTTGGGCACACCGTCCGCCGGTTTTTCGGCATCCATCGTCATCGTGGTGTCGGTGAGCGAATTGTGTCCCAGCTTCCCGATGAACGACACGTCCATCACGTCGAAGTGCACGCCCGCCTTGGCGGCAATCGCCCGTGCCAGCTCGACTTCCTTCACGTGCTTCTGCCCGTAGATGAAGCTCAGGGCATGCACCTCACGGAACTGTTTCTTTGCCCAAAACAGGCAAGTGGTGGAATCCTGCCCTCCGCTGAATACCACCAAAGCTTTCTCATTGTCCATAACTAAGTAAGTGATGATAGGTTTCCATGTTGTTGAAGCCCGGTACAGACGAAGCAAAGTATTATACTTAGCCTGCCTAAGTATTATACTTAGGGTGCCTAAGTATTATACTTTGGTCCGTACATGCCGGGGGATTACGAGGTCTGTCCCCGGGTCCTGTCAGACTGGGGACGTACCTTGACCGAGGTCCGCACAGGCTCTTACAGCTGTTTTACCTTGAGAATGTTGTAGGAGACGTCGGTGTCGTAGACATCGCTGCCGTCGAGCTTCTTCACGTAGTTCACCACGCGGATGGTCACCGGCAGGACGATGATTTCGTAGAGC
This sequence comes from Bacteroides sp. Marseille-P3684, assembly GCF_900291465.1. GTDB lineage: Bacteria > Bacteroidota > Bacteroidia > Bacteroidales > Bacteroidaceae > Phocaeicola_A. The sequence continues at coordinate 1,726,929 of NZ_LT985808.1, read as the reverse complement.
GTCTTTGCCAACGCCTGGACGACCATCATCTTCAGCAGCTCCGACACGGGCATCAACCCGCCGAAGGCAATGGGGAAGAAGATGAGGGAGTCGGCGCTTTCGCCGAACAGGGTCGACACGACGGCACGCAGGGAGAAGTGGCGCCCCTGCGAGGCTATCTTCATGCGGCTCATCACGTAGGCATTGATGAACGAGCCGGCAAGGAACGCCATGAGGCTGGCAAAGGCAATGCGCGGCGCCAGTCCGAAGACGAAGTCGAAATGTTCCTCGCCCTGCCAGAAGGGGGCTGCGGGCAGTGCCACGGCGGCCTTCGCCAGCAGGATGACGAAGAAGTTCATTGCAAAGCCGGACCAGATGATGAGTCGCGCCTTGCGGAAGCCCCAGACTTCGGCAATGCAATCATTGAGAATGTAAGAGATGGGAAAGACGATGAAGCCGGCGGTGATGGAGATGGACCCTACCTGCACGACTTTTGCCTCCAGGAGATTGGCTGCGATGAGGCAGACGCAGAACAGTATCCCTAACAGCATAAAGGACACCGAAACGGATTGATTCTTCATGATTCTTGTTTTTTACGAGGTGTTCAAGCACTCGGATTAATACTAATCGTTTTTCGCGCGGCAAAGGTAAGACGAAATTGTGAAAGCGCCAAGACCGGGCGCAGGCTTTCTCGGCTCAAGCGCCTCCGCCGTCAGGGTCCCACACGTCTGCCACGAGTAAGGTGGGGTCTACCCTCCCCCACTTATCTTGCTCATTTCCAACAGACAGGCACGCAGGTCATCGCCTCGTTTCAGCCCCAGCTTGGCACGGATGTTCGAGCGCTGGCAGGTGACGTTCGACTCCGTCTTGCCCAGCAGTTCGCACATCTCCTTCAGCTTGTACCCCTGGAGCACAAGCTTGCAGATGGAAAGCTCGGACGCCGAGAGGGAGGGGAACAGCTCGTCGAGGTGTTCGTAGTCAATCTGCGACTGCTCGTACCAGTAGGCAATGTTGTTCTGCAGGTTGCGTTGTGCCTCCTTGCCGTCGCCGCTCAGCAGGATGCCCAGCAGACGCTCGGTCTGTTCGGCGGTCAGTCCCTGCTGCTTCGCCTGGCTGATGTAGTCGCGCAGGTTCTCCTTGTCGGTGTGGAGCAGGGAGATGATTTCCTTCTCCGTGCGCTCCAGGCTGCGGTGTTCCAGCGTAAGCACCTCCAGCTGGTACGCCAGGTGGCTGCCCAGGACGGCAATCAGCAGGAACACAAAGACGAACACGCCGAAGAGTCGGTAGAGAATCGGTTCCTCCATCACCCAGCAGCACACGGCATACGTTGCCAGTGCCGTCCCCACGCACCAGTAAGGCGCATAGTGGAGGTAGGCGACGATGGTCATCAGCAGGATAATCATCAGCAGGATGAGGTTGCTCACCACCATCATCACGTCCGTCTGGTGAGCGATGCAGGCGTTGTAGAGCATCTCCGTCAGGCAGAAGCCCTGCGTCACCACCACCAGCAGGTTGAATGCCTTGTGCAACGACAGCTTCCGTCGGCAGAACAGGACAAACAGCACCGTCACCAGTACGAACTGCAGGGCATTGGTGGCAAAGTAGTACGGACCCTGGTAACCGGAGATGCCCAACAGATTGAGCGTGATGAGCACCCAGGCTGCCAGGGTCGCATAGACGTAGACAAACAGCCGTTGGCGGTCAACGAACGAATCGGATATGTGGGCAGAGAAACACCGCCTCACCAGGGCATGAGGACGGAAGAACTTGGTATAACAGTTCATAAGCGACAATAGGTATTAAGACTTTGGGTAATGGGAACGGACATAGGCGTCCAGACGGGCTTGCAGGACCTCGCGCAGGTTGTCCGCCTTGTCCAGCTGCAGGCGGGCGCGGATGTTCGAGCGCTGGCAGGTGACGTTGGACTCGGTCTTGCCCAGCACCTCGCAAATCTCGCGCAGCTTGTAGCCCTCCACGATGAGCTTGCAGATTTCCCGTTGCGAGGGGGACAGCATGGGGAAGACCTGCTCCAGGAGGGACGCGTCGGTGCGGTGCTGCTCATACCAGCCGGCGAGGTCGCGGTCCACCTGCTCTTCGTCTTCCGGGTCGGCAATGCGCTCCAGGAGCTTCCCGGTCTGCTGGGGAGAGAGGTCCTGCTTCCCTGCCAGGTGCGCCACACTCAGCAAGGCAGCCTTGTCCATCCGGAACAGGGAGAATATCTCGCGCTGCGTGACCTTCATCTCGTCGTTCGTCTTCGACAGCTCCGTCAGCAGCTCGATGAGCCGGGTGCCCATGAGCCACACCAGCACGAACACGCCGACCACCCCGGCAAAGATGCCCGTGATGTGCTCGTCCTGCGTCAACAGGCAACAGACGGCATAGGCAGTCACGGACAGGGCGGCGATGACAAGGGTGAGCCTCTTCAGGTAGGAGAGAATGGCAAGGAAGAGCGTCACCATCATCATCATGACACTGCCGACAAGCGCCGGGTAGGCATAGCCTATGCCGAACAGGGCAATGTAGAACATGTGGAAGATATTGAACATGAGACAGCCCAGCAGCACGATGACCAGCGTGGGCGTCAGCGACAGGAGCCGTAGCAGGAACAGGACACAGGCACCGCAACACAGCACGTAGTACAGGTTGTTGCCCCAGTCGAAGTATCCTCCTTCCATTCCAGTCAGCCCCAGCTGCCTCAACACCATGACGAGGGTGTTGATAATCATCAGATAGATGAGCACCAACAGACGCTGCCTGTCCATGAACGTGTCCTCCACGTAACCGGAAAATACTTTCCAAAGCCAATTGTGCACGACTCGTATGTAAGCACGTATTTTCATAATTACACACCTCTCTAAGATAGGATGTGCAAAGATAGATACTTTTACGGAGTGTCAAGCAAGTTTATCGTCCTTTATTGCTCCACGCCCGCCATCGTCAGCGATAAACGTTTACGCTCTGCATCAATCGAGAGGACCTTGACACGCACGTGCTGGTGGAGATGCACCACTTCGTTCGGGTCAGCCACATAGCGATCGGCCAGCTGGGAGAGGTGCACCAGCCCGTTCTCCTTGATGCCGATGTTGACGAAACAGCCGAAGTTGGTGATGTTCGTCACGATGCCGGGCAGCTCCATGCCCTCATGCAGGTCTGCCAGCGTCCGCACGTTCGGGTCGAAGGAGAAGACCCGGATGGTCTGTCGCAGGTCACGTCCGGGTTTGTCCAGCTCCTGCAGGATGTCGGTCAGCGTGGGCAGTCCGACGGTCCCGGTCACATAGTCTTCCGGACGGATGCGGGCACGCAGCTCCTTGCTGGCAATCAGTTCGCCGACGGTGCAGTGCAGGTCTGCCGCCATCTTCTCCACCAGCGGATAGCTCTCCGGATGGACCGCCGTGTTATCGAGCGGGTTCGTCCCTCCGGCGATGCGCAGGAAGCCCGCGCACTGCTCGAATGCCTTCGCTCCCATGCGGGGCACTTTCATCAGGTCGCGCCGGGAAGCGAACGCCCCGTGCTCGGCACGATAGTCCACGATGTTCTGCGCCAGCTGCGGTCCCAGTCCGGAGACATAGGTCAGCAGGTGCCTGCTCGCCGTGTTCACATTCACACCCACGAGGTTGACGCAGTTCTCCACCGTCTGGTCGAGCGCCTTTTTCAGTGCCGTCTGGTCGACATCATGCTGGTACTGTCCCACCCCGATGGACTTGGGGTCAATCTTCACCAGCTCTGCCAGGGGGTCCATCAGCCGACGTCCGATGGAGACCGCCCCACGGACGGTGACGTCATAGTCGGGGAACTCCTCCCGCGCCGTCTTCGAAGCCGAATAGACCGACGCCCCGTCCTCGCTCACCACGAATGCCTGCACGGCGTGAGGATAGGACAGGTTGGTCACGAAGTCCTCCGTCTCGCGGCTGGCTGTCCCGTTGCCGACGGCAATCGCCTCGACACCGTACTGCTCCACCAGCGCCGTCAGCTTGCGTGCCGCCTGTGAACGCTCGTTGCGCGGCGGATGCGGATAGATGGTCTCGTTGTGCAGCAGGTTGCCCTGTGCGTCCAGGCACACGACCTTACAACCCGTCCGGTAGCCGGGGTCGATACCCATCACGCGCTTCTGCCCCAAGGGCGGAGCGAGCAACAGCTGGCGCAGGTTCGTGGCAAACACACGGATGGCTTCGGCATCGGCACGCTGCTTGCTGTCGGCGGCAAACTCGGTCTCGATGGAAGGCCTCAACAGCCGTTTGTAGGCATCCGCCACCGCCTCCGCCACCTGCTCGCCACAGGCGTTGCGTGCCCGGACGAAGCGTCGGTCGAGCCGTTGCAGGACGGAAGCCTCGTCGTCGATATCCCCCGGCACGATGCTGACCCGCAGGAAGCCTTCCGCCTCTCCCCGACGGATGGCAAGCAACCGGTGTGAGGAGCAACGTTTCAATGGTTCACTGAACTCGAAGTAGTCGCGGTACTTCACCGCCTCCGCCTCCTTGCCCTTGACGACCTTTGCGGTTATCAGGGCACGACGGGCAAACTGCGAACGCACGATGGCGCGTGCCTGCTCGTCCTCGCTCACCTGTTCGGCAAGGATGTCCCGTGCGCCCTTCAACGCCTCGTCGGCATCCTTCACCTCTCCCTTCACGAACGTCCGCAGACGCTGGTCCAGGTGAGGCTCGCGCTGCATCATCAGCAGGACGGCGAGCGGTTCCAGTCCTTTCTGACGCGCCGCCTCGGCACGTGTCTTGCGCTTGGGCTTATAGGGCAGATAGAGGTCCTCCAGCTCCGTCGCGTCCCAGCTGCCCTCAATGCGTGCGCGCAGTTCGTCGGTCAGCTTGCCCTGCTCGCCGATGGTGTTGAGGATGGTCGTCTTCCGCCGGGCAATCTCCTTGAGACGCTCGTTCCAGTCTGCCACCTCGCCCACCTTCACTTCGTCGAGTGTGCCGGTCGCCTCCTTCCGGTAACGGCTGATAAAAGGGATGGTTGCTCCCTCGTCGAGGAGCTTCAACGTACCACGCACCTGCCAGGCTGCCAGCCCGAGTGCCTTCTCTATAATAGGTATGAATGGTTCTTGCATGTGAATCGGTTGATAGTAGTCGGATGATGGTGTTTGTGTGTCGGGGTTCGTGTGTCTCAGGATGCCGGCATGCGGATGGCAGAGACGGGCAGTTCCACTTCGCCCCAGTCGATGAGGGCATTGAAGACCCGCACGAGGGAATACCTGCCCAGCTCCTCTGCCCGGATGTCGCGCTCGGTGATGATGCGGCTTTCCAGCAGCGACCGCCGCTTCACGCCGCAGAGCAACGGATGGGCGGGCGTGCACCATTGCCGTCCGTCATACAGGGCGATGTTGGCGATTGAGGTGTCGGTGAGCAGTCCGTCGCGCACCAGGAGCACATCGTCGGCGTCACCACGCCGGGCGAAGCATCGCTCCAGTGCCGAACGGTCGAGGAACTTATAGGCGTAGTCCACCTTGTCCGCCTCGACAAGGCGGAGCGAGGAGACGGGGCGCAGGCGATAGGGCGTGCAGGTGCACTCCGTCACCCCGTCACGTCCGTAGACCAGCCGCCACTTCATCACGCCCGGTCCGTCGATGTCCTCGGGCAGATAGTCTGCCAGGCGCAAGGCAGGTGCTCCGGGAAAGAAGAGGGAACGCGTGCGGTTCATGCGCTCTTCGTGGTAGAAGAGCAGACGGGGGAGTCCGCCCTCCACCCGTATGGATTCAATAAATTGGCACATATACTTTCTGTATTACTTCTTCGTATTCACTGTGTACGTCGCTGCGGTAGGTGATGCCGCCTCCCGCCTTGAACCACAGCCGTCCGCCCTCCTGCTCCACAAAGCGGATGAGCACACAGCTGTCCAGGTTGTCGCCGTCGAACACGCCGGCAACGCCCGTATAGAACCCCCGTTCGTATCCTTCCGCCTCGGCAATGATGGCGCAGGTCTTCGGCTTGGGCGCTCCCGTGATGGAACCTGCCGGAAGCAGGTCGAAGAGCAGCGTCCCCAGCTGGGAACGGTAGTCGTCGGGCAACCGTCCGCCAATCTCCGAGCTGGTCTGCCAGAGTGCCCCGCGGTTGGTCTGCAGAAGGTCAAAATAGCGGTAGCGACAGACGGTCACCCCGATGGCATGCATGCTCAGGTCATTGCGCAGCAGGTCCACGATGGTGGCATGTTCGGCAGCCTCCTTCCCGTCCTCGAACAGCCGACGACGTGCATCGGGCAGCTCAGCGTCGATGGTCCCCTTCATGGGGTAGGCATAGATGTGCCCCTGACGGATGCGTACGAAAATCTCCGGGGAGAAACAGGTGAAGCGGTCACGCAGCCACAGCCGGTAGGGTGCCCGCGAACGGTGGAAAAGCTCCTCCAGCGAAAGGTTGGTCTCGACGGGGACGCGCCGCGTCAGGTTCGTCAGGAAGCTGTTCCCTGCCAGCAGATGGCGGTGTACGACCTCGAAAGCGGCAGCATATTCCGCCTCGGTCTCGGGGAACGTCTGCCAGCGGACCGTCTCCGTCACGGGAACGGACACCGAAGCATCGACATTCGTCACTCCGTTGAAGTTGTACCGGCAAAGGGAGGGATCGACCGTCCCCAGCTCTTCGAGCAACACCCTTTCCTGCTTATAGTCAACCACAAAGAGGAAGGGTCGCCGGACCGCACCCCATTCATTCATTCGCCGGACAGCCTCATCCTTCGAACAAAACGTCAACTGTTTCTTCATATCTCCCAAGAGTTTTCTGGTTCACGAAGGGGCAAAGATAGCCCTTTTCCAGCGACGACAGGCCATGAATGCGCGACTTATTTCAGCGCAACCTGTCCGGAACACGATGCATACAGGCAGCGAAGTCAACGTTTGCGGATAGTCACTTCATGCTCCTTCCCGTCCTCACCGATATAGACAATACGCGCCTTGTCCCCCGGCAGGTGAATCAGTCCCTTGGTTATTGCCTCGTACAAGTCCACCTTGTCATAACGGACTCCGTTCACCGCCACAATCCGTTCACCGCCGTGCAACGGCAGCCCGGCATAGTCCCAGACCAGTCCGGCACAGAGATGGTCGTCCATCACGGTGATGACGACATCCCAATCCTTCTCATACAGGTTGAGCTTCTTCCTGTTGTCGTAAGGGATGAAGTAGAAGACATTGCTCCTGTAATCCGCGATAACCGTACCATAGCGCAGGAGGTCAGAGCCTATGCGCGAGTCGACAGCATCCGTCGTGACGGACGTCACCTCCTCAAAGAGGAAGTTGCCCAACCTGAATTGAGGGATGACCACCCGGTACTTCTGCGATTTGCCTTCCAGCCCCGCAGCTCCCAACGACAGGACTCCCTGTCCCGCTCCCTTCACCTCCAGCGCCTTACCCGCCGTCCGCAGGTTGGAGAAGCTCTTCATGGAGAGTTCGTAGAACGACTTGGCACCGGAGTCAAACATCACCGTGTCGCAGGCACCGTCCTTCAGCTGTACACGCAGCAGGGTCAGGTAGGAATCCGGCAACATGGGGATTGCCCGGGTGTAATCTATTCCCAAGCCGCCGTCATAGTTGGTAAACGTCATCGAGCCTGTCCGGGCATCCAGTTTGAGAATACCCTGCTTCAGCAGGTTGTAGCCGATAACTCCGTCGATATGCAGGTTCTCCAGCATGTCCCCTTCCGCCCACTTCATCGCCTGCAGACGGGTAAAGGTGAAGACAGAGTCCAGCTTGAGCGAAGGAATGTTGACCACAGAAGTCGAGACCGCGGCTCCATTGGAGTCCACGCCCTGTGCCGTCCTGCCTTCATCACGTATGCCCGCCTTCTCCGCAAAGGAGTGAGAGACGCAGCAGGGAGCTCCGGTGTCCACGATGAAGCGTCCCGGTACGCCATTGACAAAGGCTGTGACAATCAACTTCCCATTCTCTTCCAAATAAGGAATCCGGATGCGGAAGCGTCCGGATTCCTGTGTAAGCCCCTTGGAAGGGCTGCACCAAATGCACAAAGGCAGTAAGAACAACAGCCAGAAACGTTTCATCCCGTTATCCTTTGTAACCACCTTGTTTGATTACTTCGAGCAGCACGGCATACTTCCTGGCAGCCCGCTTGTCGCAGTTCTTTGCCCGGTCTGTCATGTACTCCACAAACTTCGCCTTCTGGGCCTCCGTTGCCTTCTCCAGGAAGTAGGGAAGCAGGGAGTCCATGTTCAGCTGGTCCTGCGGGTTCTGCATGCCCTGTACCCGTTGACGGTAGAATGCCAGCACATCGTCCACATTCTCCCGTTGCAACAGGTCCTCAATCAGCACCAACGTATATTCGGCAGGATAGATGCCCTGCTTCAACGGCTCCAGGAGTCGGAGCACGGCATCCTTCTCCGTCTTGTGCTGCAGGTAGTCCAGGACGACGGGGAAGCAGACACGTTCGATCTTCTTGTTCACCTTCTCTGCGGGCACCGCCTTGGTCAGTCCGTCGTGCAGCTTCAGCAACCGGCTGAAAGCCTTCCCCTGCGGATTGACAACAGCCGCCTCCAACAGAGGCCAGGAGGAAGCATCGCAGAACTTCGCATCGTCCCAACCGTCCAGGTAGGTTGTTGCCAGGCTGTCTCCCTGCAGGGCAGTGAGTTCCTTCGCGGAAACCAACGCCGTGATATAGTTGGCTATCGCATCCGGTGTACGCTCTCCGGCTTCATAGGCAGCCTTGCTCACGGCGTATCCCTTGGTGGGGTCCGAGTGCTCACGGGCTTCCTTAATCAGCTCTTCGGCACTGCGGGAGCCCACCATGGTATGCATGACATTTCCCTGCGTGTCCAGAATCAGCATGGTCGGATAAGCTGTCACTCCGTACTTCTTGCCCAGTGTGATGCCTTCCCCTTTCTCCATGTCCATCTTGAGGCTTACAAAGTGCTCGTTGAAGTAGTCTCCTACCTTCTGCTGCGTGAAGACCTGGGCTGCCATCATGCGGCAAGGACCACACCACGTCGTGTAGCAATCCATGAACACCAGCTTGTTTTCAGCCTTTGCCTTCTCCATCGCCTCGGCAAACGTATGGACATCGAAGGAGATGCCCGCCTCCTGACCGACGAGGATGTGCTGGGCAAGGGCGGAAAGGTACTTCTTCGAGTTGCTGCCTTCGCTCTCACGTCCTGCCTCTTCCTTCAGGAAACCACCGATGAGCTCCCGTTCGCTCTTCGACAACTCCGGGAATTCGAAGGAAAGTTCGACAGGCAGTCGTCTTCCCTCCAGCTCACGTCCGCGGGTCTTCATCAGCTCTATCAGCTCCGGATACTTCCTGGTGCCGCGCAACTTGGCGATGTCGTACAGCAAGTAGCACATCGACGCGTCGGGTATCTCCGCCTTCTGCATGTCAGTAGACAACGCCAGCAGCTGACCGGCATCGTATTCCTTCTTGCCGCAAGCGTAGTCCATCAGGTCGGGGATGTACAAACGCTCCAGCAACGTGTTCACTGTTCTCTCGCCCACGCTCTTCACGAAGTCGCTGCGGTGTGCCACCAGGTAGCTGTACAGGTCCGAGTAACGGTCCACCACCGACTGTCTGATGACGTCCCAGTTCTCCTTCCTGGCATACTCTTTCTCAGGGAGCATACCCAGGTAGACCTTTGCCACGGAAGCGTAACGTTCGTCCTGAGCCAGGCTCAGCGCATTGAGGTAGTTCAGCAAGTCCTTCTTGTTATACTTACCCGTGTTGTATTTCGCTTCCGTTCCCAGCAACGAGGTCTTGTCGCTCAGAGCCAGCGCTACGGCTTCCTGGAACTCGGGCAGCTTCTTGCCTCCCAGGATACGCAACAGCACCTCTCCCTTCTCATTCAGGACCAGGTATTGGGCGAAAGTCTCCACCTTATATTGTTGTGCCAGCGCCTTGCCTTCTTCGCTTCTCGTCACATCCAGGAAGAGGTTCACGAAATGCTTGTTCATGTAATCGCAGAACTTCGCGTCGCTGAACACCACCTGATTCATCGTGTGGCAGGGAACTGCCCAATCGGCAAAACAATTGAAGAAGATCGGCTTCCCTTCCTGCTTCGAACGCTTCAACGCCTCTTCGAAGGAATATACATAGTTCATCTTCACATCTGCCTTCACGGCATCGCCATAAATCCGGTGATACATTCTTCACCTTTATCCCCCCAAGATGCCACTGACATGCATCCAATTGGCAAGCTGACAGGGGCTGGTGACGATATTCGTTCACATCCGGCTCGTCAGACATCTATTCAGAACTGTATCAACCCACTGTAAACAAACAAATTGAAAGGATACGTAATTTTAGGACATCGCCAACCGGGCAAGATTGACAGGCTCCCTGCCCAACCAACGAACAAAAAATATGGACATACAACCGCCGAAGGGGAAAAAGAAAGAGATAACAATCTGATTTTAATGTTAAAGTCGAATTTTTCCTGAAAAAAGGTGCATTTTCTCTTCCTTTGCCTTCTCTTTCAAATAGCCATTTCCTGATTACCATTAAGACGGAAAAACCACCAAAAACTATCGAAGTTCTTGCGCTCTACCCATTTCTATACAAATTTATTACTACGAACTTATTGTCATGCCCACCGGACTTCCGATAAAAAACAAAGCGTCCCCACGTCGTCGACGAAACAGATCCGGTTCATCGCCTGCCCAGCAGAGCCTACCCCATAATCTGTCATTCTGCACACTCTTTTCCCGATTTCCTTGACAGAATCCGAGAAAAGGACCTTTCCGGCTAACGCACATTTCTGCAAAAATGGTCAAAGCAGGCTTTTTTAAGAATATTCATGCAAGCCAAACCGCATACTTATTCCAAAACAAGGGCAAAGACGAATATTTATACCACGAAACAATATTGTTTGACTCGGCAAACACTTGTGTTTGGCACGTGAAACAATATTGTTTGACGACCCAAACAATATTGTTTCATCCGTCGAAGTCCAATTATCGGAAGGCGAAACGCTTGTTTTACGATTTGGATACATTTATTTATCTTCATTCACCTCCAGTTTGTATGCCGGGACACACTTTTGCAAACTATTCTTTTGAGCGGTATTTTCCACCTTCACCCTTCCTGCGGATATCCAATCCGCTCTGGCGGCAACAAAAGCATCTCTTTCCGGTGCAAATTGCATCCATCTGCATTTTGCGAATCGCCTGAGAATATCCTTTCTGCGCACTCTCCCGTCGTCGGGTGCAACGAAGGGCCTTCTCAGCGCCTTCGTTTGACAAGTTGACAAATTGATACCCGGACAGTCAAACGGCTTTCTGACTATTCCGTTTTCCTGACAAAAACATCCGTATAATAGAAACGAAAACAGCAAATGCGACACCAACACAAAGAAACTTCCGCTAAACAACAAGCAACTAGCAATCCATTTTAGGAAACCGGAAGGAATATTTAGTTAAATAACGTATAAACATAAGTAGTATTAAAACATAAATTTATCTTTGAGCAGTTTTATTAGCGGATGAGGGAAAACGAGTTGCCACTCCCCTCGCCCACTTGTCTACCGACAACTAATAACACCCATATATGTATAGAGGAGTAATCCGTGCCATCGTCCTGTTTGTGATGACGGCCTGCCTGCCCGGCCTCCATGGGCAGACCATTGACTGGGACAGGGTGGAGCAGCATTCCGCTTCCGCCTGGGAACCTTGCATAGCAGGGCGTTGCATCTACCCGACGTGGATGAACGGCTGTCCCTTTTTCTACTACAACGTGCGGAAAGGCGACTCCACGCGCTACTATCTCGTGGATGCACGCAACGGGCGCAAGATTCCGATGGTGAAGGATGTCACTGCCTTTACCGCCCGCTATGTCTCCCTGACGGGTGACAGCCTCGACCGCAACGACTTCCGCCTTCACGGACTGACTTTCAACCGGGGCGATGTCCGCCGCTTCTTCCTCCGTCACCGGAAGGGAACGCTCGTCTATGACCTCCGCCGGGGCACGCTTGCCTTCACTGACGAACAGCCCGACACCGAAGGAGTGCCTCCCCGTTTCAGACAGACCTGCCATTCGGCGGACTCCGCCTTCACCATGCTGGGGAGCGGGCATGACCTCTACGTGTGTAACAACCGGACCGGGACAGTACGACGCCTCACAACCGACGGCAGGGAGGGAGCCTCCTACACCTACCGTGCCTGTGTGGACACCGTGCCGTCGAACACCCGAGGCAGCTGGATGGGGCACCGCTACGTGTGCCTGTTGCAGGACATGAGCGAGGTACAGGACATCAGCCTCATCAACTCCCTGGGCAAGGGACGTCCGCAGACCCTCACCTTCCAGATGCCCATGCCGGGCGATGAGGGGGTACGCCGCTACCGCCTGTTCTGGTACAACGCCGACACGGACGAGGCACGCCTCCTCCCCATCGACAAGTATCCCGACCAGACCGTGGAGCTGGACCACTTCAGCACCGGAGAGGCGCTCTACTTCACCCGCTGCAGCCGGACAGCCGACTGCATTGACCTGTGCCGGGTCAACCTCGCCGACGGCACGGTCGACGAACTGATTTCCGAAACCACCCGTCCGCATATCAACCTCACGCTGATGAACCACCTGGTCTTCCGCCAGGGACGGAACATCCTCTGGTGGTCGGAACGTACCGGACGGGGGAACTACTACCTTTACGACGGCGAAGGTCGTCTGCTGCACCGTGTCACCCGGGGTGACCGACTGGTGGCAGGACGTATCGTCCGCGTGGACACGGTACGGAACGAACTGCTCTTTGCCGGCTACGGTGAGGACACGCAGGTGAACCCGTGCTATACCTATTATTATAAGGCAAGCCTGGACGGCACGCGTCAGGTATTGCTCACCCCCGGCAACGGCAACCACGAGCTGTCACTGTCCCACGACGGACGCTATGCCATCGACCGTTGTTCGCGGGTGGACTGTCCGCCGACGGTGCGTGTCCTCTCCATCGACCATCCGTCACGGAGCTTCGAGGTGGACCGCATGGACGAATCCGCCCTGCGGGCAGCCGGCTGGCAACCGCCTACCCTCGTGAAGGTAAAAGCTGCCGACGGGGTGACGGACCTGTACGGGGTGATGTACGTGCCCTCCACACTGGACCCGGCACGCAAGTATCCCCTCATCACCAATGTCTATCCCGGTCCGCAGGACGACCAGCTGCCCTTGTCGTTCGTTGTCGACGACAACGGGAACCAGTCGCTTGCCGAACTCGGGTTCGTGGTCATCAACGTGTCGGTCCGCGGCAGTTCCCCACTGCGTGGACGTGACTTCTACTGTTACGGCTACGGCAACCTGCGCGACTATCCGCTCCCGGACACCCGTCATGTGGTGGAGGAACTGGCATCCCGTTACCCGTTCATCGACCTCGACCGGATAGGCATCTACGGACACTCGGGAGGTGCTTTCCAGACCGTAGCCGCCATGCTCACCTACCCGCACTTCTTCAAGGTCGGCGTCGCCGCCTCGGGCAACCACGACAACAACATCTACATCCAGTGGTGGGGAGAGACCTTCCACGGCGTCACCGCAGAGACCGACAGCGTGGACCACCGCACCCGGTTCCACACGCACATCCCCACGAACATGGAGCTTGCCGACCGGCTGCAAGGCGACCTGCTGCTCATCACCGGCGACATGGACCGGAACGTGCCTCCCTCGTCGACCTACCGGATGGCACACGCCCTGATACAGGCACACAAGCGGTTCGACTTCTTCATCCTGCCGGGAAAGGACCACGGCGTGATGGACGACTACTACCTGAACCTGATACGCTACTACTTCGTGGAGCACCTGTTGCACCCCGCGCGACGAGACATCGACATAATTAATCACCACTAACCATAGAGAGGGCTTATGAGAATCAACCATCTACCCACACTGACGCTCCTTTGCTGCAACCTGGCAGCCGCCGGACTGTATGCCCAGACACCGGACACGCAGCAAATGATTCCCGTGCGAATCGTCATCGTGAGCGCCGACAACACACCCCTGCCCGGAGCCACCGTCAAAGTGGAAGGGACACCGGCAGCCATCGCCGACGGACAAGGGCTGGTACACATCCAGGTCCGGTACAACGCACTGCTCGAAATCCAGTACATCGGCATGAAGCCGTACTCGATGCGTGTGACCCGGGCACTGACCGGACACATCATGCTCACCGAGGAGTCATCGGAGCTTGACCAGGTGGTCATCACGGGCTATTCGCGGACGACCAAGAACCGCACGACCGGCTCACTGAAGACACTCACCGCCGAGGACCTGAAAGGCGCACCGACCGCCAACCTCGACATGCTGCTGCAAGGCAAGATTGCCGGCGTCGACGTGAAGGCTGTCTCGGGACGTCCGGGACAGACCGCCCGCATCCGCATCCGCGGAACCAACACCATCACGGGCAACGCCGACCCGCTGTGGGTGGTCGACGGAGTCCCCCTGCAACATGACCTGCCCAAGATAGCCAGCAGCCAGCTGCGGGCAGAGGACTTCAGCGACATCTTCAGCAACGGCATCGCGGGCATCAACCCGAACGACATCGCTTCGGTGACCGTACTGAAGGATGCGTCGGCTGCCGCCATCTACGGCTCCCGGGCTGCAGGCGGCGTCATCGTGGTAACGACCAAGCGCGGTCAGGAAGGCAAGATGCAGGTGAACTACTCCGCCAACGTGTCGGTGGTCACTGCGCCGTCGCGCGATGCCGGACTGATGAACTCCCGACAGAAGCTCGCCTGGGAACAGGAGCTGTGGGACGAGTTCTCCGCCGAACGCTATGCCAACCGTGAGTCCAACAACGGCATCTATCCGGTCATCGGCATCGTGGGCATGATACGCTCCGGATATGACACCTACGCAGGAATGAGCCGGGAGGAACAGGACGCCGCCATCGCCGCCCTGGGCGAACACTCCACCGACTGGTTCAAGGAGCTCTTCCGCAGTCCGGTGTCCCAGAGCCACTACCTCTCGCTCTCCGGCGGTTCAGAGAAGAGTACCTACTACGTGTCGTTCGGCTATGACCGGAACAACGGACTGGTGAAGAAGACCAGCTACGACCGCTACAACGTCAGCGCCAAGATGGACATGCAGCCCAACAAACGGGTGAAGCTGGGCGTGTCGCTCGACATGAGCATGCAGAAGGCGAACGACTCGGCTGCCGGCATCGACCCGTTCCAGTATGCCTACTTTGCCAACCCCTACGAACGCCCCTACAACGACGACGGCTCGTATGCGGCAGACCGCACCTACCACCACCTGAGGATTACGAACCGGCAGTATGAGCTGCCCCTGCCCGAAGAGGGGTTCAACATCCTGCGCGAGATGGATGAGACGTATGCAAAGGACAGGAACTTCACCTCCTCCCTCATCGCCAGCCTGAGCGTGAAGCTGCTGGAGAACCTGACGTTCGAGGGACTGGGCTCCTTCGGCTACGTCTCCAATCATGCCGACAACTACATCGGCGAGAACACCTACGCGGCATGGATGGACCGCCCCTTCGAGGGACACAACGACCAGTCGAAGCGCCGGTACGGCTCCATCCGCCAGAACGCCGCCTACAACACCAACTACAACCTGCGCGGACAGCTCCACTACTTCCTCACTATCGGGGACACCCATTACCTCAGCCTGCTGGGTGGTGCGGAGATACGCGGACAGTATGCCAAGGCCATCTATGAGAAGCGTTACGGCTATGACCCCGTATCGGGCAACTCCGCCATGCCGGTCTACCCACCCGACCAGAAGACCGACTACGGACAGCTGCTGTCCTATGCCGCCATCATGGACGGGCTGTCGGGACAGAGCATCCAGGAGGACGCCTTCGCCTCGTTCTACTTCTCGATGGACTACGTGCTGCTGAACCGCTACATCCTGAGCTTCACCACCCGTACGGACGGCTCGAACAACTTCGGCAAGGACGAACAGTTCAGCCCGACCGGCTCGCTGGGATTGGGGTGGAACGTCGGACAGGAGTCCTTCATGCAGGCATTGAAGCCGACAGTGAGCAGCCTGACGCTGCGTGCCGCCTTCGGCTACACCGGCAACATCAACAAGTCAGTCTACCCGCAGCTGGTGATGGACTACCTCAACCAGTTCCGCCGTACGGGAGAGGGTGCCTACCGGCTGGGCTACATCAAGAACGCCCCCAACCCGCACCTGCGTTGGGAGAAGACACGGGACATGAAGCTGTCGGTCGACCTGGGACTCTTCAACGAACGGCTGCACCTCTCCGGAGAAATCTACGACCGCCGTACACGCGACGCCGTCTCCCAGGTCGATGTCCCCTACACCACCGGCTTCTCCTCCCAGAGCTACAACACCTCCGAACTGCTGAACCAGGGAGCGGAGGTGAGCCTGAACGCCCGCCTCATCGAGAGCAAGGACTGGCGCCTGTCACTGTCCGCCAACCTGGCATACAACCGCAACAAGCTACTGCGGTACGACACACCCAATCCCAGCATCTTCCAGAGCAACTACGTGGGTTATCCGCTCGGCTCCATCGTCAGCGGCAAGGTCCAAGGCATTGACCGACGAACGGGCATCTATACCTACGAGGTGCGTCCGGATGTGGAACTGAACACCGCCGCCGACCGCAAGAAGTCGGAGAACTATGCCTTCTACCTGGGCACGTCGACAGCACCCGTCAATGGCGGCTACTCGCTCTCGGCAGGCTACAAAGGCTTCAGCCTCCACTTGGGCGGCTCATACTCCATCCACGGGAAAGTGGTCAACGAGGTGCAAAGCCCTGCCAACTACGGCCTCCTGACAGGACGTACCCAGGAGTATCCTCCCACATCCGAGAACGACCTGTATCGCAACTTCCTCAATGTCAAGTCGGATGTCGTCCACCGTTGGACTGCGGACCATCCTGTCACGGACGGTTATCCCCGCATCATCGATGCCTTCGGCGAAGACCTGGGGCTGGACAACTACATGATTACCCAGAGTTCCATCACCCGTGCCTCGATGATGGAGAGCGTCTCCTACTTCAAGCTGAACTCCCTGATGCTGAGCTACAACTTCGGAGGCAAGTGGATGAAGCGTACCCCGCTCACCTCGCTGAACGTGTCGTTCACCCTAAACAACCTCTTCACGCTGACGAACTACTCGGGCATCGACCCCGAGACACCGGGCGCGGTCTATCCCATCCCGCGCACTTACACGATGGGAGTATCTGTCGGATTCTAAACTGAACATCTTATGAAAGCCATACATTACATCGGTTGCCTGCTGGCGGCACTGAGCTGCTACTCGTGCAGCGGATACCTCGACATCAAGCCTTACGGACGCACCATCCCCAAGACCGCCGAGGAGTTCTCCGCCCTGATACACAACCACCTGAACAACATCGACATCGGCAATGACGCACTGCTCATCGGCAACATCTCATCCACGGCAATGTGGGACACGGGATGCGGCGACGACTTCGAGAACTGCCTGACCTCCGCCGCCGGCTCCACCCTGCCCATCTATCTGGGTGAAGCCGCCTACTCGGTCAGCCGGGGATATGACTACCGCGACCTGTATGCCATCATACGGGACTGTAACCTGGCCATCCACGAGATGAAGGAGGACGGGACCGAAGAAGCCAACCTGACACGTGGCACCGCCTATGCCCTGCGCGGCACCGCCTACTACCAGCTGATGCGTCTGTATTGCGAGGCGCCGGAAGCCGGGAAGTTCGACAGCCAGCAGGGAGTCCCCCTGGTCACCAGCTTCGACATGGAGGCAAAGCCGTTGCGCAGCACCCTGCAGGAAACCATCGGACAGATTGAGAGCGACCTGAAGGAGGCCATCGGCTACCACATCAGCAACCCGCTCTTCCGCTTCACCGAGGATGTCTGCAAAGGCTATCTGGCACGCCTCTACTTCTGGAGCGAACAGTGGGGACAGGCACTGCCTCTCGCCCAAGAGCTACTGCGCAGCCATCCGCTGGTGGAAGGGGAAGCCTACACTCACATGATTGCCACCTCGACCGAGCTCACGGGAAACCAGCTCATCAAGTCATACCAACTCATGGCGAAGGATGCCGCTTCCGACGAACAGCTCCTGCTCGCCCCCTTGCAGTACCGTCCGGTGAGCAAGCGGCTCATCTCCCAGTTCCCTCCCGACGAGCGCGAGCGCGACATACGCTATAAGCTCTGGTTCACCGCCAAGCGCATCAACACAAAGCCGGTGTTCTGTGGCATGCGTGCCGCCGAGTTTGCCCTGATGGAAGCGGAATGCCAGTATCACCTGGGACGTGAAGCGGAAGCCCTCAAGGCAATCAACAACTTCCGCCGACACCGCATCAGCGACTACCGGGACCTGACCATGGACAGTCTGCCTCCCGTTCCCTCCCTGGAAATCATACGGCAGGATGCCACCGGGAAAGCCGTCACCCCCTTGCTGGGTCTCATCCTGAGCGAGCGGCGCAAGGAGCTCTACCTGGAGAGCGACCGCTTCTTTGAGCTGAAACGGAACGGCACCCCCGAATACTGGACCGCCTACAACGGAAGGAAGTACACCACACAGGTGCACATGTACACCTTCCCCATCCCTGCCAAAGACCTGCTGATTGTAGACGGGCTGAAGCAGAACCCCGGCTACACCGAGCGAGTCAGCTACTGAGAACTCCCACCCGATTATCAACACGCTAATAAAACAAGCTTATGAAAACATCTGTCATACTGTCCTGCATCGTCCTCCTGTCTGCCGGCATGTCGCTGCTGTCAGCCTGCGAAGACATCAACGAACTGCCGCCACGCGATGAAGCGGCATCGACCAACTATAAGATTCCCGACCCGGTCCTCCTGAACGCCGAGGAAAACGCCATCGTCGACAGCATCCGTACGGAATACGAGGCCGGCATCTCCAACCCTCAAAACTGAACAGCGTATGAAACAACTCTCATTCGTGGTCTGGCTGCTCTGCCTGTTGCTGGGCACGGCATGCTCATCGGACGACAAACGTCCGGCAGACCTCCCGCAAATCAACCTGGACAAGATGCACTATGCACTGGCGAAAGGAAGCACCGAGGTGAAACTCGTGGCGGAAGAACCGACAGCAACGGAGGTGGTCATCCCGTTCACCCTCTACGGCAAGGCAGTGGAAGGGACAGACTACACGCTGTCTGCTCATGCCTTCACCTTCAAGCCCGGCGAACAGGAAGCAACGGTCACCTTCACACGCATCGAAGAGAGCATCGGCGATGAAGGGAGCGAACTGACGCTCAACCTCGACCGGCACGCCGCCCCGCAAGGCTTTGTCCTGGGACTGCTCAACTACACCGTCGTCGAGCTGATGGGGAAAAACACGGTCATTGCCTCCTTTAAAAGGAACACCGACCTCCTCACGCTGAGCGGCAACTTCAGCATCCAGCTGGAGAAGATGAGCGGTGGTGTCTACAAGACGCCTGCCGCCCTCACCTATCCCATTGAGGTCGACCCCTCTTCAACGGCTGTCGAAGGGGTACATTTCGAGTTTGTCAACGGTCCCTTCGCCAAGATACCCAAAGGGCGGTATGAAGGCAGCGTCGCGTTGCGCTTCCTGAAGCACGAACCGGGCAAGGACCGACTGGTACTCCGCCTGGGAGAGATGCCCGGCTATGGCAACGGCGGCAACCCGACAATACAAATCAATGTACAGGGAGCCTACAACATCTCCGGCACATGGGCGTTCCGGTCCATCACCAACAAGGAGTGGTGGGAGACCATGTGGTACGAGGATACCTCCAACTTCCCTACGGGAACGGAAGAGGACCAACTGGTATTCGAGGGAACGGACTACCGCTCCTACACGTTCACACCCAAGCTGTCCGGCGGCTTGAAGAACTACTTCACGGCAGCCTGCCCCGTGACCTTCCTGAACGAACGGGAAGAGCAGTTCCAGGAAATCGGCATGGGACGGGAACTTGCCAACATCGCCGTGCTGGAGTTCGACCACATCAACGTCAACTTCTCCGCGACGCAGAGCCGGATACGCAAGGCTGTCGTAGGCTTCCGCATCCTCCGCGAGACTGGTAGCCCGGACGTGCTGGAATGCACCATCTACGACTATGAACCCACGGACTTCCTGAGCGGCGTCTACGAAATGTACAAGGATTACGGGTCAGACCCCATCATGCTGGAAGCTCCGCTCCGCCTGCAGTTCGTCCGGGTAAAGTAACCCTTCCTTAAATCCCAAAAAGAGAGAAGGTGTGTCAAAAAGCGCACCTTCTTTTTTTTTAGTACGCTCGGCATGAGTGTTGTCTAACGGGTGCAAGTCCCGAGTAAGCCCTAATAGCGGGAATTACATAGCCCCAGGCAAGGGTGTTCATCGCGAGGTGAAATCTGAAGGAAGCCGTCGGCAAACATCTGGCCTAACGAACAGAAACTTCATACAAGGCATATGACCGTGGGTAAGATTGCTAAACAAATCGAAGCCCTATAGCTATTCGGAACGGTCGGTGTAGATGAAGTAGGTATAAGATGGAAAGACAACGCCCTTATCCGAGGAGGTCTCACGGACACTTCGAATAGTTTTTTTTTTTTACGAAAGAAGTGGAGTAAAGCTTGTCGTGAGAAGTCAGCAGACGCCATAGTAGTGCAGCTGTCGATAGAGTTGCATGAAGGGCAGAACCTAACAATTAAACGATAGTAATTGAAACATACCATANTGTTTTTTTTTTTACGAAAGAAGTGGAGTAAAGCTTGTCGTGAGAAGTCAGCAGACGCCATAGTAGTGCAGCTGTCGATAGAGTTGCATGAAGGGCAGAACCTAACAATTAAACGATAGTAATTGAAACATACCATATGAAGGACAGAATGCAGAAAACATTATCACGTTTTAATGGCTGCCCTCAAAGGAATAGGTCGGAAACCGAAAGATATGGGGGAGTGCAGACCTTTATGTGGATGTGTGAAGACAACATCGTGGAAGTACCATTCGACAAGGAACACCTTTTCGAGCAAATTCTCAGTCCGTCAAATCTCAACAGAGCCTACAAAACAGTGGTGAGAAACAAGGGATGTGGTGGTATCGACAAGATGTCGTGCGAGCAATTGCTCCCATGGCTCCTGACCAATAGGGAAATGCTCCTTAGTTCCTTGATGGACGGCTCTTACCGTCCGAACCCGGTAAGAAGGGTAGAAATCCCCAAAGACAATGGCAAGATGCGCCTTTTAGGTATCCCCACCGTGATAGACCGATTGGTGCAACAAGCCATAAACCAAGTGTTGACTCCCATCTATGAGAACCAATTCTCCAAGACAAGCTACGGCTTCCGTCCGAGAAGAGGATGCCATGACGCACTACGTGAAGCGCAGAGGATAATCAATGAAGGCTACGTATATGTTGTAGACCTTGACCTTGAACTCTTCTTCGACACGGTGTGCCACAGCAAGCTCATAGAAATCCTCAGCCGTACCATAAAAGACGGCAGAGTGGTCAGTCTTATACATAAGTATCTCCGTAGCGGTGTAATGAATAAAGGCTTGTTTGAAGCGAGCGAGGAAGGAACTCCCCAAGGAGGTCCGCTAAGTCCCTTGTTGAGCAACATTATGCTCAATGAACTGGACAAAGAGCTGGAACTCAGAGGCCTCCCTTTTGTGCGCTATGCGGATGACTCGATGATATTCTGCAGGTCCCGAAGGGCAGCAATGCGAGTGAAGGAGAGCATAACCCGATTTATAGAGAACAATCTATATCTCAAAGTCAACCAGGAGAAGACCGTAGTGTCGTATGTGCGCGGAGTGAAATATCTCGGCTATTCCTTTAATGTAATGAAAGGTAAATGCCAACTTACGGTACACCCGACATCCAAAGCCAAGATGAAGTCAAGACTAAAAGAACTGACAAGTCGCAGCAATGGATGGGGATATTCCAAGAGAAAGCAAAAGCTCAAAGAATACATAAGAGGATGGGTCGGCTATTATCATCTTGCCAATATGAAACGTCTTCTACTTACCACTGACGAATGGTTAAGGCGTAGAATACGTATGTGTATATGGAAAGCATGGAAGAAAGTCAAGACAAAAGTGGCAAACCTCATTAGATGCGGTATCGATAAGTACAAGGCATATGAATGGGGTAATACTCGCAAGGGCTGCTGGCGCATAGCAGACAGCCACATAATGCACAGGGCAATCACAAATGAGAACTTGCGCAAAGCAGGGTATGCTACTTTAATGGGTGAATATCTCGAATGGTACCCAAAATAGGAACCGCCGTATGCGGAACCGCATGTACGGTGGTGTGAGAGGACGGAAAACGAAAGTAGGAAGAAAACTACGTCGTTTTCCTCCTACTCGATTGCACAAAGCCCCGACTTTCACAAGCCGAGGCTTTGCTATTACCTAAAGATTTTGTATCTTTAAGCATTATAACAATAATAATCTTATGACAAAGATACATTTTCGTCCTTACATTCCCAACCAAACAGTGCTGTTTCCTCAAAGAATCGATGAGGATATTGCAAAGAACGATCCGGTACGCATGGTTGACGCTCTTGTTGAGAGCCTGAATCTGGAAGGTTTCAGGAAGTTATATAAGGAATGCGGCCGTAGCCCTTACCATCCCCGAATGATGCTCAAGGTTATCCTGTACGCCTATATGAACAACATCTACTCCTGCCGCAAGATAGAAAAACTCCTCCACCGCGACATCCATTATATATGGCTGGCCGGGTACGAGAAACCGGACTTCATTACCATCAACCGCTTCCGCAACCGTGTGAAGAAGGAAATCAACGAAGTGTTCACCCAAATCGTCCTTCTGCTTTCCGCCAAAGGGTTCATCAGCCTGAACGTGGAATATGTTGACGGAACGAAGATTGAATCCAAGGCCAACAAGTATACTTTCGTGTGGAAAAAGACCGTCGAGCGGAACCGTGAACGCCTGATGAAGAAAATCCATGTCCTGTTGGGTCAGATAGACGATGCCATCGCCCAGGAGAAATCATCGAAAAACAATGAGGAAGTTGAGTTTACCCCAGCCATGCTGACCGAAATGGCGGGCGAACTGCGCAATGCGCTTGAACAGGTTCCCGAGCCTTCCACAAAAGAGGAGAAGGCCGCACAAAGAAAGAAACGCAGGCAGCTGAAAGAACTGGAAGCGCACAGGGACAAGCTGCAGGAATACGACAATCATCTGGACACGCTGCAGGAGCGCAACTCCTATTCCAAGACGGACAAGGATGCCACTTTCATGAGGATGAAGGAGGATGCCATGCGTAACGGACAGACCAAACCCGGTTACAACCTTCAGATTGCCACCGAGAACCAGTTCATTACCGATTTTGCACTTTTTCCCAACCCTACGGACACGCTGACCATGATACCTTTCCTGCAATCCTTCTCAAACAGATACGACAGGCTGGCCCATACCGTAGTGGCTGATTCGGGCTACGGCTCCGAGGAAAATTACCGCTTCATGGCAGAAAACGGCATGGAAGCTTACGTCAAATACAATTACTTCCACATGGAGCAACGGCCGAGATTCAGACCCGACCCGTTCAAGGCTGAAAACTTCTACTACAATGAAGAACATGACTATTGCGTATGCCCCATGGGACAAAAGATGCGGAGGATAGGAAACAGACATGTGAAAACCGCATCCGGATATGTGAGCGAAAGTGCCAGATACAGGGCCGTCAGGTGCGAAGGCTGCCCGCTAAGGTGTCTATGTTTTAAAGCAAAAGGGGACAGGACGATAGAACTGAACCACAGGCTCAGGAAATACAAGCAAAAAGCCAAAGAGTTGCTCTGCTCCGAGGAAGGGCTGAAACACAGGGGACGAAGATGCATAGAACCGGAAGCCGTGTTCGGGCAGATAAAATATAATATGAACTACAAACGTTTCCGTCATTTTGGAAAGGACAAGGTCTTTATGGACTTCTCCTTCCTTGCCATTGCCTTCAATATAAAAAAGTTATGTGCAAGGATGAGAAAAGAAGGCATAGACTGGCTGATTAAACTGTTTTGTGAGCTTACAGCCGCTTTCTTCAGATGCAGGGAACACATAAATCAAAGAAATCTTCAAAATATCGCTGCTTGAAGATATCAAACTTTTCTTTTGTAATTGACGAAAAAAAGAAGGTGCATCGCTCATTGCGACACACCCTCTCTCTTTTTATGCATACAAAAGAAACAAGGAGACCGGTGAACCTCTCAGTTCACCCATCTCCTTGTTTCCTTATCAGCTGAATACGTATCGGCTATTCAACGATACGTCCACTTCAGGTCAGAAATTGTAACGAAGTCCCAGCAGCATACGACCGAAGCGGTCTCCGGCATCGGACTTGCTGGCAGCTACCTGATAGGCAGCCGACACTTCGAAACCGTACCCATCAAAGCCCAAGCCTGCCGTCAGCATCGACGGGGAATCGTCGGTGCGAATCACGCTACCGGCACGCAAAGACCATTGACGGAAGGAAGCCTCGGCACCCACATTGATGTCGGTCGTCGCCTTGGTCTCTCCAGCCTTGAGCTGATGACGGGCACCCACCGCCAACGCCGCACTCCACGAAGGAGTAAACGAGGTTGCCAGCTCCGTACCCAGTGCCAGGGTCGTAGGGAGCTTCACTTTGGCCTCCTTGCCATAGGTCAACTCCGGACCCAGATTAGAGACCTGTACCTGTGTACGCCAGTAATAGAAACGATTTCCCAAGAGCAGTTCGTCAATCCGGCTGATGCCGACAGCTGCCGCCATGGTCTCGCCCATCTGCCCGATTTGGCTGTTGACATAGGACAGCACGGCGTGTGCCGCCCAATGGCGGGAGATGGAATAGGCGTAGCCCAAGTCGATGGTGTAGTCTGCCGGCTTGATGGTGTAGTTGCGGTCGATGCCTTGCTCGCTGAAAGCTTCCAACTTCAAGCCCCCGATGTAACGGAAGCCTCCGAAGACAGCATGCCGCTCACCCAGTCTGCCTGCCAGTCCGACAGCTGTCCCCCACTGACGTCCGTCCACGCCGTCAAACTTCGAATAGCCCATAAAGGACACGGAAGCGTCCACGAGGCAGTCGGTCGAGAAGATTGCCGAGGGGTTGGTATAGATGTACATCCGTTTGGCGCGTCCCAACGAGGCATCACCCATGGCAGCACTGCGTGCGTCAGGGTTCACCGTCAACAGTTCGGGACCGCTCTGTGCCTGCACCAAGGCCGGCAGCGCAAGGGCTGCCAGCACAGGTACAAGCTTTGTCTGTTTGATGATATTCCAAAGATGGTTCATAGTCAAGCTCCTTTCATGATGGTCTGTTTATAGGTTCCGGCAGGCGAAACAACCTCCAGTTTGTACACGCCCGGTGCCAGATGGCTGACCTCGACGGGAGCCACCAGCTCGTCATTGGGCTGCAAGTCGGTGCGCATCACTTCACGACCGGAAGTTGTGCGGATGATGGCTTTCGCCCCACGGCTCTTCTCGGAGAGCTGGATGTAGAGGCGGTCATGCAACAGCGAGGGATACGTGCCGTAGACAAAAGGCTCTTCGGCAGTGGCAGCCTCGGTCACGCGGATGAGGAAGTCCTGCACCTGACGGTTGTTGCGTTCATCCCTTGCCGTGACACGTACCCGGGTCTGTCCGGCACCCAAGGGGGTCACCTTCAGCATGTCGGTAAAGACCTCGGCTTTGACAACGCCCGTCTCCATCACTTCGCAAGTATAGGTCATCTGCTGTCCCTGCGCCAGTGAGAAGTAAGGCTGCAGGAGAATGCCCTTCGGCACATCCACCGTGCGGATGGTGAAGGTCGTCGACAGCCCCGACTCGGTCTCATCTCCCGCAGGCACGATGGTGTAAGGGATTTCGATGGTCTCCTCACCGCCCAGCTCATCGCGGAAGTGCAATCCGACGGTATGTTTGCCCAACGGACGCACGGCACGGATGATGAGGCGCAGCGTGGTGCTGTCGCGCTTGAGGCTGTAGCCGTTGTCATCGCCTTCAATCTCACAGATCCAGCGGTGTCCTTCCGGTTCCACCACATGGAGGGTGAGCACGGTCGGCTTCAGGTTGCTCACTTTCACGGTATCCGTCGGCATGTTCTCGATGTACGGCAACTGGTTCGTCGTGGTTGTCTCGACAAACGTAGGCTCGGCTGTCAGTCCCCAACGGTCAGTAGGCACGATGGCGAAATGCCAGGTGACGTTTGAAGTGAGTTGCGTCACAACATGCTTCATCTCCTCACCGGCAGGCTTACCGACAGCACGGACATCCACATAACTGATGTCGTCACCGTGAACGTTCCTTGCTTTGCTGAAGTCAGCAACAGTGAAGGCTTCTTTACTATAATAAATACGGTAGAAAGCTGCGGTGCCGTCGTCTTCATCCTTGCAAATATTCCAAGTCAGTGTGACGCGATCAGTAGTCCCGACCACGGTCAATGCAGTTTTCTCCGGTGCTTTCTGCTTGTTGTCGGCCAACGCCAGTGCTGCATCGATGTAGCCTGCACCCAACTTCCCGGCAAACTCCGGATTATCGGCATCAATGTCAAAGGGACGCAAGGCGGTCAGCAACCGGTGCTTGCAATCCTCATTGGTGAAGCCCGGACCTCCCTTGGCAGACACGATCAGCGCTGCAATACCCGACACGTAGGGAGTCGCCTGTGATGTGCCCCACTTAGTCATGTATGCAGTATTGCCATTGTCTTTAGTAGGTTTCACCGTACTCAGTATATCGCCACCGGAACCTTGATACATGGCATCACCGCCGGGAGCACAGATATCAATCCAGTCACCAAAGCAGCTATACCAGGCCCGTTTCCGTTTGGGACCGAAGGAGGACACAGCCACCACCGGATCATAACCAGCAGGATAATGTTTGAGATATGCTTTCGGCTCCGTGGTGATCCAGCCGTCATTACCGGCAGCAGCAATCACGATTCCTCCCTTCATCGGAGAGTCAGGACGCTGATTGCCATTTTCGTCACAACCGGCATACTGGATGAAGTAGTCAACCGCCCGTTTGGTGAATGCCGACAAGCGTTCATAGGGATCAAACGGGTCCATCCATGAACAAGAAGCTATGACGGCACCCATATCGGCTGCATATTCAAAGGACTTACCACTGTCAGACCACTCATCACCGATATTCTGGCAGCTCATGATGCGCACACCGGTTCCCGGCTGACCGTTACCACCGGCGATACCGGCAATACCCTTGCCATTGTTTGCACGCGCACCGATGATGCCCGCACAGTGGGTACCGTGGTCATTGCTGTCCGACTCCACATCCGGCTTGTCCTCAGCAAAGTTATAGCCATAGACATCGTCCACATAGCTGTTGCCATCATCATCAACACCCGGCTGTCCGTTCAGTTCAGCCTCGTTGACCCACATGGCATCTATCAGGTCTTCATGCTTCCAATAGACCCCGTGGTCAAGTACTGCGACAATGACATTGGGTGTACCGGTTGTAATCTTCCAAGCCTCGAAAGCATTGACATCGGCTCCCGGTTCAAAATCCTTCAGTACCTTACCAGTATAATCCACCACCGTACCGTCGTTATGCAAAGCCCATTGCTGGTACAGCAGGGGGTCATTGAACGGCAGGTTCTTCGTGGCACGTGTAGCAGGTGCAGGCTGTATGGGGAGTGACTGCGGCCATGTAGCCTCCTCTTCCTGCTTCCGAGGATAGACAGCCTCCACCATTCTGATGCCGTCCTCTTTCTTCAATTGCGCAGCTGCTTCAGCCACGGGCACCGTCTTGTCAAAGCGGATGCGATAACACAGGTGCAACCCAGCTTTGCGCTGACGCGCCTCAAAACGGCCTCCAATGTGGAAGACCTGTTCCAAGCGTTCTGTACCGATAGCATCGGCAGCACGTGTAAAGACCGCCGCCGCCCTTGTGGCAGGCTGGTCGGCCATAGCTTCCAGTCGGTCGGCTAACTCTTCTGTCACCTCGATGTTCAACACACCCGGTATAGCGTCCTCTCCGATGAGCACCTGCTCCTCTCCCTGAGGAACAGGTTGCTCACTGAGCAACGTATCCGTGCATGAAGCACATGCCAGCAACGTAGTAGCCAAGCAACTATATAGAATATGTTTGCTCATGATTTGTGTACTTTATTAGTTCATGGGAAGATAACGGATAGTCAGACCTGAACGATAATAACCGACCTGAATTTCCAGCTTCTTCTCCGCATTCTGATAAATCTTTTGCAAGCCATTGGGACGCGGATTGTCTTTCACATACTCAAAGCCTTCAGTCTTCAACATTTCGGCAAATTCGTCGCTCAATTCAAAACCATTGGTATCTCCTACGGCCACCATGTTGTTTCTGCTGGCACTTGAGAAGGTAAGACCTTCCTCAATGATCTGATGTGTTTCTGCGCTCTCGGTATAGTAGTGCTCGATACCGGAAATCGTGGTCTTGTAATAGTGGTCGACTTCCGTACCCCAATCCTGATCCTTGATGAAGGCCAAGCCGGCAGCTTCCAGCTCACCTTTCACATCGGCATAAGCACGTCCGTATCCCTTACCGAAGGGGAATTCGGGGAAGCCCAGCGTATAGGAATAAGTCAGGTTGTAAGCAGCACCTTCTTTCACCATATTCAGGCGGATGGACTTGTTAGACTTCAAACCGTAGATAGCCACTTCCTCTGTGCTCTTATCCGTATTCTTCTCAAAGCCGAATGCAATCAAAGCCTCGACAAACTCATTCACCTGTCCCTTATCTTCGGGCGTGAATACTTGCGAGATGGTATTGAAGATGGTGTTATCCTCAGCCACATCATACGTCACCTTGCTGAAGCTCGGGGCAGCGGGCATGAATGTCATCAATGTCTTGCCTTGCTCCTCGGTATAGTTCAGCTGGTTGCTTCCGTTCTGTGCTTCGTAGTCAATGGCAGCACGCAGATAGTTCGAGGTTCCGGATTTCGGAATGAAGGGGATGTAAACACGTCCCATGCCTGCCTGTGTCACCGTCACTTCCAATTCGGCATTTCCATTATGCAGAATCAGCTTGGCACTGCGTACATTGCCGGTGTTGGGTTCAGCGCGGAGAGTCACCTCGTGCAGCATGTTGTCCGTTGTGAAGGTCAGCCACGGAGTTTCGTCATCCAGTTCGCAAGTCACATCGCTGGTGTTGGCAGCATACGTGAGCTTCTGCGTGCCACCCATCCGGTCGAAGCTGACTACGTCTTTATTTACAGTCAGACTTTCCTTGCCCGCATCCTGCACTACCTCGATGCTCTCTGTCAGTCCGGCGCAGACAATGATGACCTTGGCACGACGTTCAGCAGCAGTAGTATTCGTCTCTGCCGTGATGGTCAGGGTGGTGCCGTCCTCTCCCTTTTCCAAGGCAAGCCATGTGGATTCTTCGGCCGACATGGTTGTCCACGGTGCAGCCGACGAAGTGACCACTTTCACAGTCTGACTCCCCTTGTCTGCTTCGAAGGTCACCTTGTATTGCGACAGACGCAGGGTGTTCTCCTCTGTGATTAACTCCGGTTTACAGCCAGCCAGCACCAATAAGGCGGCCAGGAGGCTCAAGAAAAAAGTTTTCTTTTTCATCTCTTTGTTGGTTTAAGGTATAATTACTATTTGTTTGTCTCTTTCACTTTGTCTTGTAGTGCGTTGGAGAGCAAGGATTAATGATCCAAGAAAGGATACGATATACGATTACTGTAGACAGAAGAAACATAGTTCACCTGCTTCAGCTTGCCTTTGCCTGTCACCGTATAAACGGGAGCTCCAAAAGGCTTACCACCAATGATGTTGTAGAAGTATACCTTATAGGTATTCCCTTGCTGAGTGCCGACAATTACATAGTCAAAGTCTCTTTCGGGTCTATCTTTATCTTTCCAATACGGATTGGATACATAGGTTATGGTCTCACCGGAACCAATACCTTCCAACCGCACCTCTTCAGCCGGACGGTCTGTCACCAGGGAGTGTGCATAGAACTTATTATCTACAATGAAATAGAGATAAGGAGCACTGTTAATAGTCCCGCCGGAGTTGATGGCAAATTCTGTTGCCTGATTCAAGAGCGAGCTCTTATCAAACTTTGCAACCGAATCCAAAGTCACTGTTAAACCTGAAAAAGGTGCATCCAAGAAATAGATGTAAGAGGCTGAATTATCCTTTTCACGAAGGACTGCAAGATTGATTTCATCCTTCGCCCCTTCAGTGTGTCCCATAAACTGCATTTCATAAGGCAAATCGGTCATATCATACCCTTTGACTTCCGATGACAGTTCTGTAGGATAATAGAAATAGCTATTGTATCCTCCAAAAGACTTTGAGGCCTGATCCCAATACATGAATAGCAACCCCATCCGCTCAGCAATCACATGCGTACTTGCAGGAGGACAACCTGACACGGCATCCGAAAAAGTTCCCCGGTCAACGTACTGCCGATCTCCCTTCATTACATAGTGCACGCCCGTATTGGCAAAGAGATATACATAGAATCCCGTAGAGCGAATCACACGATAAGGAATCAAAGAGGGCTGCTCGGTGTAGAACATATATTCCTTAGGCATGATATCCAAGAAGTCTGCATAACGCACGAAGTGCATATCACCGGCATCGGTAGTTACGCAGAAGGTGTTGTCAATGGCAGGGAACTCGCGACCGACAGCCAGACTATCAGGGTCCAGGAATGCCTGTTCATAGATGATGTCCAAGTGTACAGGTTTCCCTTTGAAGCTTTCTCCCATCAGGGATTTTACGCGATCAGCATAAAACTGCGGTCTGGAATTATCGAACGAGATAGCCAGGAGGTCCATGTCGGTATTTCCCTCTTCGGTCTCTTTCAAGATAAAGAATCCGTTGGTCTCTGCCACACCGACAGAAGCCTTTGCCTGTGCCATCAGACCGGTCTTCTCTGAAAAGACCTTCAAAAGAAGGTTATAGTTACCGCTCTTCACATTCACCTGATAGTTCAGGACGGAATCCTCGCTGACCAGAAAGCCTTTCACCATGTCATCCGTCAAGGTGTTGTCCTGCTTCTGGTCGTACAGGTACCACTCATAACGGAACTTATCGTCGGCATATTGGGAATACACCGTTGGCTCAACATTCAGAGACCCCAAGGACTTGATGGAGTAGTGCTGTTTGACCCCCGCGATGTGCAGGTCGTCAATGTCAAGCTCTGCCACAGTGGACTTGTCCTCGATGCAAGCATAGAAGGTGGTCAAGAACAAGCCTAACAAGATATAAATCGTCTGTTTCATAATCATTCTTCTGTTAAATACATTTCACTCGATATGCGATTATCCCCAAGTTTTGAAGGTCACAGGAGTGCCATCTTTCTCACGGAGTACATCCTCTCCACGCGCCTTTCGTGCCTCATTCTCCTTTTCCAGCATCCCTGCCAATCGGGTCACCAGATTCTGTACATAGGCTTGACGAACTATATCAATCGTAGGAGAACCATATTGAATGATGGCTCCCAACTTTTTCAGATAATCGTCATCCCAAGGATCCTTAGTCGCTTCAATCATGAACATATGCTTCTCCGGTCCGTATGTACCAAAGAAATAGTTAACCCACAGGTTAGGCTTCACCAGCTTGTCACTGAACTTGATGGTACGTGTCTGATATTCCTTATAACCCAAATCAAAATCGTCCGAAACCTTCAACTTGAAGTTCAGGGTAACCTCCTTCGTCTTCAAGGACGTGTCGCGCAAGAGCACGATGGGCACCTTGGTACGAATGGCATTGGCAGGGAAGCGTTGCAGTTTCTTTGCTTCCGGGCTGTCAAATGCCAGGTAATGCACACCTGCTTCTGCGGTAATCGTTTTCGGAGCATCCGTAGGCTTGGGCACACTGTCCTGTGCGACACTATCCTTCGGGATAATCTGTTCCAATTCATAGTAGCGGTCATAATCCACGGATGGACCTATTAAATCGAGTGTGAACCACACCGTGTCCTGCATCACAGCTCTTCCCCGGGACATAAACGAGAAGGTTTTATTGGCTGTTTCCGACGCATTGAAACTGAGCATTCCCTTCTTCTGATTATAAAGCGGCAGTCCCTCATCCGAGCAACTTCCCAAGATTCCGGTTAAAGCCAGCAGGGCGACCAAGGAATATGTAAACTTTCTAGCATTCATATTATCAATCAGTTTTTATTGGTTCTTTCTAATCAGTCTTTCATTTGCCATTTTTCTTGGCCTCTTCCGCTTTCTTGATTTCTTCAGCCCGCTTCTGAGCATCGGCAAACGGCAATACATAGGCTTCCTTCTTGAAGTCCTTCATGCCATACAGGAAATCCTTCTCCATCGCTCTGCGCTTGTAGAAATAGAAGATGATACCTTCGCCATAGAACTCACGCATGTATTCACGGGGCAAAGCGGCTGCCACGGCATCCAGGGTGGTAAAGGCATCCGCCTGCAGGTTGACGTTGCGGGCAAGCATGTACTCCTTATACAGCCTGTTGACTTCAGCCAGGTCTGTCGATGTCTCCATCAGCATCAGGTAAAGCTCTGACAGACGCATCACCGGCACCACCTGCTGCTTGGTCTGCATCTTCAGCGTGACCTCGGCATCCTTCTCTTCCTCACTGAAATATTTCAGCAGGACAGGTACCTTGGCACCGCCACCGGTCTGTGCTACGACCTTCCAGCCTTCGAGATAGCGTTTGTCCTCGCCCACCAGCTTGTCGTCGAAAATCACATCTTTCAGAGTCTCTTCCGGCAATGTATTGATTGAGGCGCCATCCACCGTGGTCGATTTGAAGCCAAAATAACCATCGGCTGTCGACACGACTCCCGGAACACTCAGCAGGAACAAGCCCTCAGAAGGACTGCACAAGCATGCATCGGACATGTCTTTCAGCGTACTCAGTTCCACCAATGGCTTGCCTTCAGCCGTCTTGGCAGCCAGGATTTCACGGGCAATCTTTCCTGCTTCCGCCTTATTGCCTACGTAAAGCTCCATACGGGCTTGCAAAGCTCTGACAGCCCAATAGTTCAGGCGGAACTGACGGAGAACGGTATACTTCTCGTCTTTCAAGGTCACATACTCAAATCCATCTGTACCGAATTTATTCAGCTCATCAAAGTTGTACTTCAACACCGGGTCCACACCCGCCAACAGCGTACGTGCCTCGTTGAACTCTGCCCGGATGCGGTCTACGAACATCGTATAATCGCACTCCACGGGACGCGTTGTGATGTCGGACACGTCGGTGTAGTAGAGTTTGATGTCTGAGGTTGCCCCCTCAGTCGGAACAGGACCGAACAGGCGCAAGATTTCAAAGTGACACAACGCCTTCACGGCATGTGCCTCTCCGGCAATGAGCTCACGCTGCTCTTCCGTCAATACCGAAGGAACATCGTTGGTATGACGTATGATGATGTTGCACTGCACAATGTTGCGATACAGCTCCGTATAGATGTTGTCGAAGGAGTTCTTCAACGACTGCTGGCTGTAGTCGTGATGATACAGGTAGTAGTTTGAGGTGGCACGTTCCTTGTCCGGCTCCTGGTAGATATTCGCCAACACATCAGGCAGACCCATGGTCAACACGCCGCCATAAAGGCTGCTGCTGGCGAGGTTGGCATAGCAGTCCGTCAAGGCATCCTGGAAGCCCGAGTAGGTCGCAAACTGGTCCTTCTCCTCCACCACCGTGTCTTGTTTCACATCCAGCCAGTCGGAACAGCCGGTCACGGATGCTGCCAGACAAAGACTTAATACTCCGGTTATAATCTTATTGTAGTTCATAATGCTCATATTAAAGTTTTGAAATGCTCGTTTCAACAGGTATCAATAGGCAATCGTCACAGTTCCGATCACATTGCGCGCAAACGGATAGGACGTACCGCGTTCCTGCTTGATGGTCGACCAATAGGCCACGTTCGACATATTGATACTGAAATTCAAATAGTTCAACTTCGTGCGTTTCCGGAAAGCTTCCGACTCGAAACGGTAGCCCACATTCAGGCTCGACAGTTCCAATGTGCGGTCTTTCTGCACAAAACGGGAAGAGACACCCGAACTGGCGGAAGCATCAAAGTTGCGGAACTCAACGAGGTCACCGGGCTTCATCCAGCGGGCCTTCAATACACGCTCATCCACGTTGGAGTTCATGATACGGCTGACAGACACCTCCACACGGTCATGCAGGGTCTGGTTCATCTCCAAGCCGCCCCAACGGTAGGTGAACGACATATTCACATAGAAGCCTTTCCAGTAGAACTGCGAGTTGGCAATACCACGATAGAGCGGGTCACCGCTACCCAGAAAGACTTTTTCCTCGGCACGCATGACACTGGTCACATTGCCATGATTGTCTATCAGGACTTCATTACCGTAACTGGGGTCGATACCCAGAGAGCGGACTGCCCAGATAGAATTCACCGGATAGCCCTCGTACAGCAGGTTGCTGACGTCACGGCTGGAGTTCTGCAACAACCGGTTCTGCTCTTTCAAGGCTTCCGACAGCTTGCCGATCTTGTTTTTATCATATACCAATTGTACCCCGACACTCCAACGATAGTCCCGTGCATAGTTGCGCAGGATGTAACCGTTCAATGACAACTCGAAACCGGTATTCTCAATAGAGCCCACATTGCTGTCATAGCTTGTGAAACCCATGGCATTGGGCAATTCCATCTTGGAGAGCAGGTTTGTCGTGGTCTTCTTGTAGACATCAAAACGTCCGTTGATGAGGTTCTGGAAGAAGGCGAACTCTGTCCCGACGTTATATTCCCGGGTCTTTTGCCAGGTGAGCGAGGGGTTACCCCATCCCATCAGGCTGGCAGTGTTCCAGTTCAGATATTGCCGGCTGGAGTTGTAGGCATACGTCGTGATGACACTGGCCGTAGAGAAGTTCATCGTACCGGTCTCTCCTACAGAAAATCTCAGGCGCAACGTATTGAGGAAATTGGAACGCAGGAATTTTTCATTGTGCATATTCCATCCCAGACCGACACTCCAGAACGGAGCAAAGCGTTTATCGGCACCAAACTCGGACGAACCATCCAGACGATAGGAACCATCCACATAGTAACGGTTGTCATACGTGTAGTTCAAGTTGGCGGCAAAGCCCACCTGACGGCTCGTGCTTTCACCACCCGTCGGCTTCTTGTAATAATCGGAGGAAGACCACTGGGTAGCGTTTGAGATGTGACGCAGGTTCTCGTTGCTGAAGCCTTCCGCCTTCACACCCATGATGTCCGCATAGGCATCCCGTACCATGTAGTTCAAACCTACGTAAACCATGTGCTTTTCTGCCAGAATCTTGTTATAGTTGAGCGTAAAGTTGGCATCAAACGAATAGTTCTCCCGACGGGTATTGTCGTAGGTACCTTTCTTGCGCATGCCTTCCACCGAACGGTAATTCGTTCCGGTAAAAGCACCCGATTCTGCCGAAAGGAAAACATCGGTCCGGTTATAGCCTTTCGAGATGCTCAACTGTCCGCGCAAAATCAGCTCCGGCAGGATGGTCCAGTCCACAGAGAAGTTGTTGGTGAAGGTAAACGAGTTGCTGGTATCCTTGTTGTTCAGCGTGCCTTCATAGAGCGGGTTGGTCACTACCGACGAAGAACTGTGCAGCGTGGTGGGGAAATAACGCACCAGCTTGCCGTCCTTATCATACGGGGCATTGTACGGCTGCATGCTGACAAAGGTGCTGAATCCTCCATATTTACTCTCAGCAGAACTTGTGTTGGTGATGTATGAATAGTTCTGGAAACGGAAGTTCTTGACCGTATAGATTAAGGTAAGGCTATTGGAGATGGTCTGACGTTTGGAACCTTTCATGACACCGTTCACAAGGTTATAGTTGCCGTCCATACTCCAGCGGAACTCATCGCTACCGCCTTCCAAACGCAAATTGTAGCCTTGACCAATACCGTTGCGGAGCGGCTTGCTGAGCCAGTCGGTATCGGTACCTTCGAGCACCGCTTTCAGGCGTTCATTGTAATAGCTGTCATAGAGACTCTGCTGGTCCATGTCCTTTGACGACTTGTAGACGCCGACAATTTTTTCAAGCTCCAGTTTTTCTCTCGCATTCAGCATGTGGTAGGAAGACAAATCCGGGAACTCCAAATTGATGCGTGCCGTACCTTGTACCTTCAAGCGTCCGGGTGCAGGTTTCTTGGTGACAATGACGATGACACCGTTGGCACCACGTGAACCATAGATGGCAGTTGCCGAAGCATCCTTCAGGATATTGATGGATTCAATTTCGCTGTCGTTCATATCCATGAGGCGTGAGAACGGCACTTCGAAACCATCGAGCATCACCACCGGGTTATTCACGGAACTCTCCGTTGCCACACGACGGATATCGGTCGGCAGCGTGGAGGCTCCACGGATGTTCATCGTCGGGATATGGTTCGGGTCACTACCCGCCAGGTTGTTCACCGGGATATTCAGGGAAGCATCGATATTCTTCAAGGTCTGAATCAAGTTCTGACCGCGATAATTCTGCAATTGTTCCTGTGTCACCGAAGTCACGGCACCGGTGTAAGTCTCTTTGGAACGGGTAAAGATACCGGTTACCACCACATCGCCCAACTGGTTGATGTCTTCTTTCATGACGACGCTGATCTCTGACCGTTTACCAATCTGAATTTCCTCGGTCTTGATACCGATACAGGAGAACACCAGAATCTTGGCATTAGATGGTACATTCAGTACATAAGAACCGTCCAGATCAGTACGGACGCCGATTGTTGTCCCTTTCACATAAACGTTGATGCCGGGCAATGGATCGCCATTCTCATCCGTTACGACACCCTTGATTTGTTTCCGCCCGTCTTGCCATACCTTTTCTATAGAGGAAGCATGCTCTACGGCATTCGCAGCGACCAGTGCAGAAAACGGTGTAGCCAGACATAAAGACAGGCTCACCAACAGCCGGCTTCGTTCGGCCAGCTGCTTGGCAGTGGGGATGAAATTGTTTTTGTTCTTCATAACCTTTTATAGGTATTTTAATATTAGTATATTCATTTTTTTCTTAGTCAAATGAGTGCTCGCAATGCTGACACATCGACCGGCATAAGAATCTTCTAATGGAAAGCTAGCACAATTCTACGAGGCAACAAAGCTTTTTGAACTGACATTTGTGCCTTATATTCAAGGATACAATAACAAAAAGTAAGCTGTAATCGAATTAACAAACATTTACCTCCCCCCACAACTTATCATAATGACAAATCGCAGCAATTTGATTTTCTGTATATTCTTCCAATAATACATACAAGAAGGAATCCTCATGGAACAAGGATGACAATAAAAAAAGTATCATAAATTTAGTTACACAGCCATTCCTTTTCCGACAAGAAGAGTCGGGATTCCTTCCGTATATAAAGAGCTTCCGAGCCAGAAAGGGGCGTAAGTCCTCGTGCATATCCATGTACAAAAAATACGAAACAGGAGAAAACCGGAAAACTTTGGGGCATCAAAGCTGAATAATCAACATTTCAGGGGTTCTAAAAGGAAAAGAGCGTTTATCAATCTGTTTTTATGTTAAAAACGAATTTCTCATGAAGAAATATTTCATTTGCCTTTGCCCGATTTTCCGTAAAAGGAGATTTTACACGACTACCGCTAATCAACAAAAGGCTTTAAAAATGGCCAAACTTCGATAAACACAGCTCTATCTATACAGATTTATTACCATTACGTCTAAACCGCGATTGTAGCGGACCGACAGACCGGTTCGCGTTGATTCTGCCTTCCCGGATACGTAAAGGCAAATGCCTCGTCAGCGTCTGAAAAAACGGATAGAAAGCCGTGTCCTTTTTCGGGGAGGAGTGGCACGAAGCCCAACCGCCCCACCCTGCACGACCTGTCAGAATGCCACAATTTAGGCTCTTCTCCTTGACAGAATCTCTCCAAATGAACTTTCCGGCTAACTCGTACTTTTGAAAAATCAGCCAAAGTAGGCTATTTTAAGAATATTCATGCAGGATTAAGTGCATACATATTCCTTTAGGACCTCAAGTTCGCATGTTTATGCACTCAAACAATATTGTTTGAGATGTCAAACACTTGTGTTTGGTGCGTGAAACAATATTGTTTGACGACCCAAACAATATTGTTTCGTCCGCCGAACAATTTTGTTAGCACGTTCAAAGACTTCATTTAGGATTATGAATCGTTATTTTGCGTTCATTCACCTCTAGTTTGTACGACAGCGCGTACTTTTGGAAGCTATTATTTTGAACACATCTTCGGGTATATGCTGTTCATCCGTCCGTCGGGAAGCGGTATACGGCAGACAGAATCACATTCTGAGAAACAAAACGCAGCAATCTGTATTTTGTAAATCGCCCGAGAAGGCCCTTTCTACTCACCAACTCGTATTTTGGTGCGAGGAAGGGATTTTCCGGGCGGTTCATTTGACAATTTGACAAATTGACAAATCGCAATTTTCTCACACATGGTTACAAATATTGGAATACAATTTTGAATAATAGAATTATGTACCTATCTTTGTCACATGATAATCGCGTGACCCATGAGAATATTCACCGAACAAACATTGAAGGAATACGTAGAGAACCACCCGGATTCAAAGGTTGCCCTGCAAGAGTGGGCTACCATTGTGAAGAGGAGCAAGTGGACTTGCTTTGCCGACGTCAGGAAAACGTTCAACAGCGTCGACAATGTCGGCAACCAACACTATGTATTCAACATCAAAGGTAATAACTACCGCCTGGTGGCAGTGATAAAGCTTACCATTCAGTTTGTGTACATTCGATTTATTGGGACTCATAAGGAATATGACAAAATAGATTGCGCTAATATTTAGTACTATGACAAAGATAGAAAATCAAGCTCAGTACGAATGGGCTGTGAAAAGAGTGGAGGAACTCCTTCCGTTGGTGAAGGATGACACTCCTCTGAATGACCCGAACAGCATCGAGCTGGAGTTGCTCTCCAACCTTGTCGCTGACTATTCGGAAGAACATTTTGCACTGGGAGAACCGACCCTCGTAGATGTCCTTAAACTCCGGATGTATGAAATGGGGCTTAATCAAAAATCGCTTGCTAAGCTGGTCGGCGTCAGTCCATCGCGACTGAGCGACTACATGTCCGGCAAATGCGAACCGACCTTGAAGGTTGCCCGAGAGATAAGCCGGAAGCTGAATATTGATGCCAATATCGTGCTGGGGGTATGAACTCCTGCCGAACTCTTTTTCAGGCGTGATTACCCCGGTAGTCGCGCCTTTTCGTTCAGCAGCAAACATTATAAGCTATCAATCAGCCCCCCAAAAAGCCAACTTCAACACATTCCCTGATTTACGGACACAGGATTTGTAATCACTCACGAAAATGCCTATTTTTGCGACAAATACAAAGCAATCCATTACAGAATGACTCAACTTCCGCAAGCTCCAGTCGCAATCGGCAGACTATGGACTGATAAGCTGGGCAGCTGCGGGAATTAAGCAGAACATTATGAAAAACATTGCGTTAACTTTAATCTTACTGTTACTCTCTTTGCCGGGACTGGCACAGAGTGTGTCTTCTCCCCAAGAGATTTCTGTCGCCGGCTTCTTCCCCCTGGAGGGAAGCGGACGGCAAGTGTATAACTTCAATCCCGGATGGCGTTTCTACCGTGGAGATGTGAAAGGAGCCGAAGCTGCCGATTTCAACGACCGCGACTGGGAGGTGGTTTCCACTCCTCACTCCGTCCAGCTGATGCCGGCTGAGGCCAGCGGATGCCGCAACTATCAGGGCATCGCGTGGTACCGCAAGCACTTCACCGTGCCTGCCTCGCTGAAGGGAATGAACGTGACCATCCACTTCGAGGCCATCATGGGCAAGCAGAAGTTCTATGTCAACGGCCGGCTGGTCAAGGAGCACCTGGGCGGCTATCTGCCTGTCAACGTTTCACTGACCGAAGCAGGTGTGCAGGCGGGTGACTCGTGTGTCATTGCCGTGATGGCTGACAACAGCAATGACAAGACCTACCCTCCCGGCAAGACGCAGTATACGCTCGACTTCGCCTATCACGGCGGCATCTACCGGGATGTGTGGATGATCGGCAAGGCACCTGTAGCCATCACGGACGCCATCGAGGCAGGCAAGGTGGCAGGAGGCGGAGTGTTCGTCCACTTTGACAACCTGTCGGAGGAAAGTGCGGAGGTCTACGTCAACACCCATGTGAAGAACAGTGCTGCCACCTCGCGTCGGGTGACCGTCGAAACGACACTGACCGATGCAGACGGACGCCTGGTACGTCGCGTCAGCCAGAAACTGACCCTCGCTGCCGGAAAGGACGAGACTGCCATGCAGAAGCTCGTAGTGAAGCACCCCCGTCTGTGGTCGCCCGACTCACCTTATTTATATAGGGTGGAGTCACGCATCAAGAACGGCAGCCGGACCATCGACGGCGGCATGACCCGCATCGGCATCCGCTGGTTTGAGTTCAACGGCGAAAAAGGGTTCTTCCTCAACGGGAAACCTTACGGACAACTGGTGGGCGCCAACCGTCATCAGGACTTTGCCTATGTGGGAAATGCCCTGCCGAACTCCCAGCAATGGCGCGATGCCCGTCTGCTGCGTGATGCAGGATGCACCATCATCCGCGTGGCACACTATCCGCAGGACCCCTCGTTCATGGATGCGTGCGATGAGCTGGGACTGTTTGTCATCGTGGCTACGCCGGGATGGCAATATTGGAACAAGAATCCTGAATTTGCTGCACGTGTGCACGAAAACACGCGCAACATCATCCGTCGGGACCGCAACCATCCCTCGGTACTGATGTGGGAACCCATCCTGAACGAAACCTCCTATCCGCTCGACTTCGCTCTTCAGGCCCTGCAGATTACCAAGGATGAATATCCCTATCCGGGACGTCCGGTGGCTGCTGCCGACGTGCACTCTGCCGGTGTGAAAGACAACTATGACGTGGTCTATGGCTGGCCCGGCGATGACGAAAAGGCGAATGCACCCAAGCAATGCATCTTCACCCGCGAATGGGGCGAGAATGTAGACGACTGGTATGCACACAACAACAACAACCGCGCTTCCCGCAGCTGGGGAGAACGTCCGCAGAAGGTACAGGCACTGTCGCTGGCACAGACCTACGACGGGCTGTTCCGCACGACGGGCAAGTTCATCGGCGGAGCACAGTGGCATCCCTTCGACCACCAGCGCGGTTATCACCCCGACCCATACTGGGGAGGTATCTTCGACTGCTTCCGCCAGCCCAAGTATGCCTACTACATGTTCCGCAGCCAGTCGCCTGCCGACCTGAAACACCCGACGGCAGAGAGCGGACCGATGGTCTACATCATGCATGAGATGGGCCCCTTCTCCGACCCGGACGTGGTGGTGTTCAGCAACTGCGACTCCGTCCGCCTGTCAATGTACGACGGGACGAAGGAATGGATACTCCCCGTCAAACACGAGAAGGGACACCTGCCCAATGCCCCCGTGGTATTCAAAAACGTATGGGATTTCTGGGAAGCCCGCAGCCACAGCTACACCGAGCGCAACTGGCAGATGGTGAACATGTATGCCGAGGGAATCATCAACGGACGAGTGGTATGCAGCACCAAGAAGATGCCTTCACGCCGTTCTACCAAGTTGCGTCTGCGTCTGGCCGAGAAGCAGCATGACCTGATAGCCGACGGTTCGGATTTCGTGGTTGTCATTGCCGAAGTAACCGACGACCTGGGACATGTACGCCGCCTTGCCAAGGACAACATTGTCTTCCGTGTAGAAGGGGAAGGCGAGATTGTGGGCGATGCCTCCATCAATGCCAATCCACGTGCCGTGGAATGGGGTTCGGCTCCCCTGTTGGTACGTTCGACCCGTAAAGCCGGGAAAATCAAGGTATATGCGCATGTACAGTTTGAAGGTACACAGGCTCCTACCCCTACCGAACTGGAGTTTGAGAGCATTCCTGCACGCATGCCTTTCTGCTACAGCGAAGAGGAGGCTGCGGCAAAGGTCCAGACTTCACAACCCACAACCGGAACCCGCAAACAGCAGTTCACTGAAGAAGAAAAGCGCAAGATGCTGGAGGAGGTAGACCGTCAGCAGTCTGAATTCGGTATTCAGAAATAAGCGGGGCATATCCCCAATCTCTCCTGCAAACAATAAAGCGAGGCATCTGCTTTCGGGCAGAGACCTCGCTTTATTTTATTTATATCCTGATAGTGCTTTGAACTATGCAGCCATCAGCAGAATGAGCAACTGAGCAGTCAGAATACGCAGGAACATCGCCAACGGATAAACCGTGGAATAGCCTACTGAAGGGGCGTCATAGCTGCATGACTGGTTGGCATAAGCCAATGCAGGGGGGTCGGTGTTACTACCGGCA